>NZ_JAMLDX010000023.1 GCF_024211275.1 Sphingomonas tagetis | reverse complement strand
CACCTCCGCTTCACGCAGCTTGCCGATAATCTCTTCCGGGCGATGCTTCTTGCTCGGCATTCCTCGTCTCCTTCGTCATCCAAATATCATCAATTTTGGACCACTCAGAAGGGGGCAGATCAATCTGATGGCACCCGTGAATGGCACCCCGGCTAATTTTTGCCTATTAGGCAATATTGCATATCAGGCAAATAGTGAGTACTGGTGAATCGTGAAGAGGTGCTCATGACCAACAAAAACATTCTGATTGCTGGCGGGAGCATTGCGGGTACCGCGCTTGCTTTCTGGCTCGCGCGCGGAGGTTTCTCCGTCACGTTGGTGGAGCTGGCGCCAGCGCTGCGTCAAGGCGGGCAGGGGGTGGACGTTCGCGACCAGGCGATCGAGGTGGTCGAGCGCATGGGGCTGATGGGCGTCGTACGCGGACGTTCAGTCGACGATATCGGCGCGAACTTCGTGAATGCGAGAAACCGCGTGATCGGCAGCCTCGATCTGCAAGCCATTCAGCAAGAGGGTGGTGGCGCCGCCGAAATCCGTCGCGGCGAGCTCGCCCAGCTGCTGTACGAAAACACGCTCGATCGAGTCGAATATATCTTCGGAAACGCGATCAGCGGGATCGAACAGGATGAAACGGGCGTCGACATAACGTTCGAACATGGTCCCCCGCGCCGGTTCGACCTCGTCATCGGCGCCGATGGGTTTCACTCGGGCGTCCGCCGCATCGTATTTGGGCCGTCGAACCAGTTCGTCCGGTTCAAGGAGCATTATTTCGCTGTCGCCAAGGCCGGGACGCCGCTCGCCGAAGCGCGCAGAAGCACGATCTACAATGAGCCCGGCAAATCGGTGATGGTGCAGTCGGCAGGCAACGCGGCGCCTATGACCTATTTCGCCTTCCATCAGAAGGAACCGCTTGAATACCATTATCGCGATATCGAGCATCAGCGCCAGATCCTGCGCAACGCGTTAAAGGGTGTCGGTTGGGAAACATCGATGCTTCTGGAGCAGGCCGACGTTGATCCGCACTTCTATCTCGACGCGCAGGCGCAGATCGTGATGCCCGGCTGGTCGAAAGGGCGGGTGGTCCTTGCGGGGGATGCCGCGCATTGTGCGTCGCCATTCTCGGGTGCGGGGGGGCTGCTGGCCCTGGTCGGGACGTATCGGCTGGCCGGTGAACTCGTTGCCGCCGCGGGCGATCACCGGCAGGCATTCACGAAGTACGAGATCGGCCAGCGGCCGCTGGTGCTGGAAAAGCAAGGCCATCTGTTTACCGGCATGTTCGTGCCGCGCACATGGCTTGGGATCAAGGTTCGCAACGGCCTGGTCCGATCAGGCCTTTTGCGGCGCGCCTTCGGGCTCAATCCCAAAAAGATCGATTCGCTTCCTGATTACGGCATGTAAGGCGGGAGGCGCGCATCATGTCATCCACCATCCCTCTGCGGGAACGCAAGAAGATCGCGACGCGGGCGGCGCTGGCCAATGCCGCGCTCGACATTGCTGACAAGCACGGGCTGGCGCAGCTTCGGATCGAAGACATCGCAGAGCGGGCGGGCGTTTCGCTGAGGACTTTCCGCAATTATTTCCCGAACAAGGAAGCTGCGGTCGTAGGGTTGCTGGCCCATAACAGCGACCTTCTCGTCGAGGCATTGCGCGAACGCCCGGCCGAAGAGGGGCTGTGGCACGCGCTGGCCCAGGCTTGCGCCAGGCTCTACCCGACCGATCCTGATCGGGCATGGGTCAGGCGGATGCGGCTGCTTAAGGCTGAGCCGGCGCTGGCTGCCGAGAAATATCGGTCCGACGCCGGCGTGCTGGACGCGCTGTCGGCGGAGATCGCCGCGCGGAGTGAACGCCTGGCGCTCCCCGAACCCTATCCGCAGCTCGCGGCCGAGGTCACGCTGTCCATCGTGCGCGCTTCGATCGATCACTGGCTCGACACGGCTGGCGCGCCGCCTTTGCGGGAGGTGGTTCTGAAGTTCATGACGAGGATTTCTTTGGGAACGCCATCAACCGGCGCCGCGCGATCCGACGCTCCGACCATCTCAAAGGACAAGCTGTCATGATGACCGAAGATCACCCGAACGCCCGGTGGCTGGCGGACCTTTATCAGGGCGTGGTCAGAATTCAGAACGATCCTGCGCTCGGCCCCGACATGCGCGAAGCGACGCTGCTGGCGCATCAACGATCGGCGTTCGCCGCGCGGGTCTCGCCGGATTTCGTCATCCATACCGGGGGCGTTCGGCTTGCCGCCGCCGGACGGGGGGATTTCGTCCAGGCCTATGGTGCGCGCCGCACTGCGATCGCCAAGAACAGCTTTCGGTTGATCGAGATCGATCAAATCATCGCCGACGACCATTATGGAATCGTCCGGGTGCTCACCGGCGCTCGCCATAACGATCGACCAGTCGAATTTCTCGGCATGGGTGGATGGCGGTTCGAAAACGGGCTCGCGGTGCAACATTGGGAAATGGTGCCTGGCGACCTGTGGGACGATGTTTTCCTCGTTGCCGATCCGGACTTCGCAGGCGACCCCCGCGATTTCTGGCTGGCCAAATAGCACCATGATCATCGTTCGACCGGCGGACGCAACGCGGACAGGGTCCGTCAAAGAGGCACAATGAGCACACAGGAACTGACACGGCTCGATCAGATCAGGAACGACATCGAGCGCATCGATCAACAGATCGTGGCGCTCATTGCGCGCAGGCTCACGCTGTGCCGAGAGGTCGGCCCGCTTAAGGCGCGCGCTGGGTTGGCCGCGCATCTGCCTGATCGCGTGAGGCTGGTCATGGCCCGCTGGATGGAAGATGCCACCAGCCATGGGATCGACCCGGAACTCATGCGTCACGTCTCTGCGCTGGTCATCGCCGCGGGTGAGAAATTACAGGTCGAGGCGATCGTGGATGCCCCGGCGCCGGCGTCCTGAGCGCCAAGGCTGGCGCGCGCCGCGCGCAGTGATCCACGAATTGCGAGGGAGCAAGGCAAATGATCAAGCTCGATCACGTAACGATCAGGACCAGGGATCTTTCCGCAACCTTGCGCTTCTATGAGCATTTCCTGAGCCTCAGACCAGGATGGCGGCCACCTTTTTCGATCGGCGGGGCATGGCTCTATCCGGACGGCGGCGATTATCCGATCGTGCACGTGATCGAGACCGACGAAGTGCTGGCGGGCATGCGCGATCACATCGCGTTCCGCGTTACCGGGCTAGCAGCCTATCTAGACAAGGTGAAGGCCGCGGGCTGCGATTACATGGCCATTCCGGTGCCGGGGATATCGCTGGTGCAGGTTCAGCACCGCGACCCCAATCACGTGCTGGTGGAGGCGACCTTCGAAGACGAACCGATCGAGGCGGCAGATATTCGCGACAGCGCGGTGGCCTGAACTCGGGGGCGAACTCGCGCCCCACCCGGCAGGCGCTGCTTCACGCTCGTTCGAACACCGCCGCGACACCCTGGCCGCCGCCGACACACATCGCTTCCAGCCCATAACGGACCCCGCGCCGCTGCATCTCGTTCAACAGGGTCGTCATGACACGCACCCCCGTCGCGCCGATCGGATGGCCGAGCGAGATGCCCGATCCGTTGACGTTGAGCTTGTCGCGCTCGTCCCAGTTCCAGCCCTTGAGCACGGCCAGCACCTGCGCCGCGAACGCCTCGTTCAGCTCGACCAGGCCGATATCCTTCCACGAAAGGCCGGTCTTGGCGAACAAGCGGGCGACGGCGGGCACCGGGCCGATGCCCATCGTGGCCGGATGACAGCCGACCGCCGCCCAGCCGACCAGGAAGCCGATTGGCGTCAGTCCGAGCGCTTCCAGCCGATCCTCAGCCACGATCAGGCACGCCGACGCCGCATCGTTCTGCTGACTGGAGTTGCCGGCAGTCGATACGCCATCCTTCATCATCGGTCTCAGTTTTGCCAGCGCCTCGACGGTCGTGTCGGCGCGGACGCCTTCGTCGGTGTCGAACATCGTCGGTTCGCCATTCTTCTGCGGCACGGCCACCGGGACCACTTCACCGGCGAACAGGCCCTGTAGCCACGCGCTTGCCGCGCGGCGGTGGCTTTCGGCTGCATAGGCGTCCGCTTCCTCGCGCGTGATGCCATACTCGCTGGCCAGATTCTCGGCGGTCTCGATCATCCCGGAAATCACGCCAAACCGCTCCACCGGCTGCGATCGCTCGCGCCCGCGGTCGAGCCGGTCGTAGAGCATCGCGGAGCCTTGGCGGGCCCCGCCGCGCATCGCCGTGGTGTAATGTTCGATATTGCTCATGCTCTCGACACCGCCGGCCAGCACGACGTCGGCGGCGCCGGTCTGCACCATCATGGCCGCCGTGGCGATCGCCTGGAGGCCGCCGCCGCAACGCCGGTCGAGCTGCATGCCCGGCACCTCGATCGGCAGGCCTGCGGCTAGGGCGGCCCAACGGCCCACGCAGGGCGTTTCGCTGTTGGCATAGCTTTGCGCGAACACCACGTCCTCGATCGCGGTGGGATCAACCCCGCTGCGCGCCAGAACGGCCTCAACGACCGTACGGCAGAGATGCTCGACCGGAACGTCTCTCAGGCCGCCCAGGAACCTGCCGACAGGCGTGCGGACGGGGCTGACGATGGCGGCGCGGCGCATGGAGGTCCGATCAGAAGGGGTCGTAGGGAAAGACGGTGGCGGAGGCGCCAAGGTCCGTGAATTTCGGCTTGAGCGCCTGCAGCCCCCCACCGAGCAGCGTCTTTGGCGTCCAGCCGTCCGTGCGCGTCACGGACCCGATCGGGCGCGGCTGGCTGAACAGGACAACCTCATTGCCGCGAACCGCGAAGATCTGACCGGTGACATCGGCGGCGGCATCAGCCGCGAGTGCGACGGCAAGCTGGGCGACCTGATTCGCGCGCATGCCGGTGCGCATTCGCTCCACCCGCTGTGCCGACGCCTCGTCGGTGATCGGAATCGTCCCGATCATGCGCGTCCAGGCAAAGGGCGCGATGACGTTCGAGCGCACGCCCTTTGCGGCGCCTTCCATGGCGAGGATGCGCGAAAGGCCTGCCACGCCGAGCTTGGCGGCCGCGTAATTCGCCTGGCCAAGATTGCCGATGAGCGCCGAGGTGGAAGTGAAATGCACGAACGCGCCACTGCCCTGGTCGCGGAATAGGCCCACGGCCGCGCGCGAGACGTTGAACGCGCCGCGCAGGTGCACTTCCAGCACCGCGTCCCAATCGGCGGCGGCCATCTTGTGGAACATGCCGTCGCGCAGGATGCCGGCGGGATTGATTACGGCGTCGAGCCGGCCGAACGTCTCCAGCGCCTGCTGGACCATGTTCTCGACGGCCGCCTGGCTGGCCACGCTCTCCGAATTCGACACTGCCTCGCCGCCGGCGGCGCGGATCTCGCGGGCGACTTGCTCTGCGGGGCCGGCCGAGCCCTCGTCATCACCCTTCACGCCCGCGCCCAGGTCGTTCACCAGCACCTTGGCGCCTTCATGGCCGGCGAGCAGCGCGCATTCGCGACCGATCCCGTTGCCGCCGCCCGTGACCAGCACGACCTTTCCGTCGAGGACGCCCATCGTTCGAATGCCTTTCAATGTCCCGTGAAGGCGGGGGGACGCCTTTCGTTAAAGGCGGTGATGCCCTCCAGATGGTCCGCGCTGAAGCCGAGTTGCCGTTGCAGGTCGCGCTCCAGATCCAGCTGCTGTTCCAACGTGGCGACGCTGCTGGCGCGCATCGCCCGCTTGACGGCGGCAAGGGCGAGCGGCGGCAAGCTGGCTAGG
This sequence comes from Sphingomonas tagetis, assembly GCF_024211275.1. Taxonomy (GTDB): domain Bacteria; phylum Pseudomonadota; class Alphaproteobacteria; order Sphingomonadales; family Sphingomonadaceae; genus Sphingomonas; species Sphingomonas tagetis. Next base: position 50,945 of record NZ_JAMLDX010000023.1, on the reverse strand, counting down.
CGGGCGACCAGCGCCTCGACCTCTTCAGCAAAGCGCTCGTCCTCCACCGCGCGCCAGATCAGTCCCCATTCCGCCGCTGTCTCGGCGGGCAAGGGCTCCGCGGTCAGTGCCAGGCCCATTGCGCGCGCCTGACCGACGAGTCTGGGCAGAATCCAGGTGCCGCCTGCATCCGGAACCAGCCCGATCTGTACGAACGACTGGATGAAGCGTGCGCTTTTGGCCGCGATCACCACATCGCACGCCAACGCGACATTGGCGCCCGCGCCCGCCGCGACGCCGTTCACCGCGCAGACGACCGGTGCCCGCAATCGTGACAGGCGGCGGACCAGCGGTCCCCAGCGGCGCTCCAGCGGCACGGCGAGGTCACGCGGTGGCTGCCCCGGCACCGGCATGGATTCGTTGAGGTCGAGCCCGGCCGAAAAGCCGCGTCCTTCGCCCGTCAACAGCAGCACCCGCCACTCCTCGTCAGCCTCCAGCAGATCGAGCACCGCAGCGACCTCGGCATGCATGGGGATCGTGAAGGCATTGAGCCGATCGGGCCGGTTCAGGCGGAGCCGGGCGACGCCGTCACGCTGTTCGAAGATGATGTTCTCGAAACCCATAGCGGCGTTCCCCGTCGTGGAAGTTCAGGCTGCCGTTTCCGGCCCATGCGGCGGCGGTCGGGATCGGCGTGGCGTCCCAAAACGCCTATCGCCCGGTTGGGAAGGCGTCCATTGCACCATTGCTTCGAATATTGCGGCAGCGAAGCGAAGTCCGCACGACTTGCGGGCGGGCGCGGGTCGGCCGCCCAGGTTGCTTGCCGACGCCATCAGGCGGGCCGGGTTTCCAGATCGCGTGCGGGAGTGCGATGCACCGGGTAGGGTCCGAGCGTGCCGATCAGGATCGCCGACAGGCTGAACGTCCCCGCAACCGTCAGCAGCATGGTCCGGTAACTGCCGTACAAGTCGAACAAGTGCGCGCCCAGCATCGGCCCCAATCCTGCGCCGAAGCTCAAAAGGCCGACGACTGTGCCGAAGACGAGGCCATAATGGCGCACGCCGAACTGGCGGGCGGCCAGATAGGCGAGCACGTCGAATTCCGCGCCGGCCGCAAAGCCGATCAGCACTGCGACCACGAACGCCATCGGAATACTCGGCGCGAGCAACAGCAACATGCAAGCGAGGACCGGCAGCGAGAATGTCACGAAGCCTATTGTCGAGGCCTTGAACCGGTCTAGCAGCAGCCCTGTGGTCAGGCGCCCGAAGATGGTGGCGAGCCCGATGCCCGATGCGATCGTCGCCGCGGTAAGCGGGGCGAAGCCGCTATCTTTGAGCAGGGGGATGAAGTGCACGGTTAGCGCGGTGACCCCGATCCCGGCGAGCAGGCCCGAAAGACCGATCTGGAAGAATTTGCGCGACCTGAAGATTTCGCGCGGGGAAAGGCCGGGCAGGGTGGAACGGCCAATGGGCGCGGTGTCGAGCTTCTCACGTCGCCGCTGATCGGCGGCATCGTAGAAATAGCGCCAGGCGAGCGGGAGCGACAGCAGCGCGTACAGCGCCGCCAACCCTACAACCGCGCCGCGCCAGCCAAAGGATTGCTGCAACAGCGTCAGGATCAAGGGCAGGCTGAACGTCGCCACGCCGGAGCCGGTGAGTGCCACCGCGATCGCGAGGCCGCGGCTGTCGCTGAACCGTGTCACGATCGCGGCGGTCCATACCGTCGATTTGATGAACAGCGCGGCGATTGCGACAAAGCTCCATCCGGCCCACCAGGCCTGTTGGCTCGGCCCTGCAAGCGCGAGCGAGGCAAGCGCAAGACAGAACATCGCGAGCCCAGGCAGGCCGATCCGGCGCGATCCAAAGCGATCGATCGCCATTCCCATAATCGGCGCCAGCAGCACGATGATCGCGCTCATGATGCCGGTCCCGGACGAGATTTGCAGCCTGGTCCAGCCGGTATCCTCGGCAATGGCCGTCATAAGCGTACCAAGCATGATATAGGGCGTGCCCGACATCGCCATGCCGATCAGGCCGACAAGCGGGATTTGCCAGCTTGCCGCCCATTCGCGACTTTCGGCCTGCGGAAGGCGCGGATATTTCATGCCGTTTTGACCCTGGCCTGGTCGGCGCCGCCGGGCCAACGCATCAGCGGCCGAGCGCGTAGGCTGGCCGGCGCGGGTCCGCCGCAGCCTCGAGCATGCCGTCGGATCTTTTGCGGGCATAGCAGACTGCGCCCGCGCGCCATGCGAAATCAGGCCAGCCGACAACATCGTGGCCAAGCCGGGCGAGTTCATCGGTCTGCTCCGATTCTATACGTCCCTCCACATTCAAACGACCGGGATGATAGGCATGCGGCTCGAACGAGTCGGGGAAACTGTAGCTTGCGAATCGCGGCGCTTCCACGGCCTGCTGCGGCGACATGCCGAACAGCTCGATGTTGAGCCACACCTGCACCAGCGCCTGTAGCTGCACATCACCCCCCGGCGTACCGAACGCGCCGACATCGCCGTCGTCGGTGCGAAACAGGAATGCCGCGGGAGTCAGCCGCGGACGCTTCCCCGGGGCGACGCTGGATGGATGGGAGGGATCGGCCCAGGACTGGCTGCCCCGCGATGACGGACACAGGCCGGTGCCTGGAATGACGGGCGTATCGGTCGACACGTCGCTCGGCGTGCAGGAGAAGACGTTGCCATGCCGGTCGATGACGGCGACGTAAGAGGTGTCGAGCGCCGGGACCGCCGGCGGCTGTCCCGGCAAGCTGGCCGGATGCCGCGCCTGCGTCGCGCCCAGTTCGCCGGGCGGCGGCATCTCGCGCCACGCCTGCGTCGGGGAGATCAGTGCTCGGCGTTCGGCGCAATAGCCCGGGTCCAGCAATCGCGCGATCGGCACATCCTGGAACCGCGGGTCGCCGAAATAGCGATGCCGGTCCGCGAAGCACAGCTTGATCGCCTCTGCGATGCAGTGGACATAGGCCGTGCTGTTGTGACCCATCGCGGCAAGATCGATTCCTTCGAGCACCGCGAGGATCTGCAGCAGGCTGGGGCCCTGGCACCAGGACCCGCATGAATAGATGGTCGCGGCACCGAAGCGCTTGGACACCGGCGGCTCTACATCGACATGGAAATCCGCCAGATCCTGCATCGTCAGCAGTCCGCCGTTGCGCTCGTGGAAATCCACGATCGTGCGCGCGATGTCACCGCGATAGAATGCGTCGCGCGCGGCGTCCAACCCGGCAACGCGTCCGGCGCCGGCCGCCCGGTGCTCGCGATCGGCCATATATTGCAGGCTCGCGGCGAGATCGGCCTGGACGAACAGCTCGCCGGCCTTGGGCGGTCGCCCGCCGGGCAGGTAGATTGCGGCCGAGCTTGGCCACTGCGCCAACGTGTCCTGGAACGTCTCCAAAAGACTGGCCTGAAACGGATACATGACATAGCCGTCGCGCGCGAAGCCGATCGCGCTTTGCGCTACGTCGGCAAAGCTCATCGTGCCGAACTGCGCGAGCGCAGTGATGCACGCGTCCGGCGCGGCCGGGACCACGGTGCGCAGAATGCCTTCCGGGATGCGCCCGTCATGATGGCGCATGAACAGATCGGGCGTCACCGCTTTGGGCCACCAGCCCAGGCCGCTGATCGTGAGAACCTCGTCACGCTCGGCAAGATAGATGGCCATCGGCGCGACGCCGGCGACGTTGACCATCTCGCTTTGCACCACGGCCATAACCAGCGTCGCACAGACACCGGCGTCGATCGCATTGCCGCCGACTTCAAGGATGTTGTGTGCCGCCTGAGTGGCAAGGTAATGGCCCGCGGTCACGACCTGCCTGCTGCCCGAGATGGTCGGGCGAAGCGAGGGAATGCCCTGCGCCGCGGCGAGGCCCGTCAGGGAGTCGATGCTCACCGGTCAAGCCTCGCCCGCAGCTCCGTGTATGTGTCGGTTGCCATGACTTGCTTGTTCCTCGTTGGTCGGCAGCGATCTTGGATCGAGCCCTCATCCGCCGCAAAAAAATGTCGCCCTTCAGTCCGCATAGCCGGGGCTCTCCCGGTCGAGCTTGCGCAGCAGCGCCGGCCAGTTGCGTTCCGCGGACGCCGCCATCATGTCGCGCGAGAACTTGCGGTCCGCTTCGGCGGCGACGTGCGGATCGGGGAAGTGCAACGGGCGCCCCATCGACAGCGCCGCGACCTGTGCCGCGCAGGCGGTCTCCAGATTGGCGATCGAGCGGAACGCTTCGCGCACCGTGCGGCCCACGGCCAAGGTGCCGTGGTTGCGAAGGAACATCAGGTTCTTCTGGCCCAGATCGCGCTGCAGCCGCACGCGCTCGTCCAGGTCGGTTGCCACCCCTTCATAATCGTGGAACGATAGCTCGCTCATCACCAGGATTGCCTGCTGCGTCAGCGGCAACAGTCCTTCTTCCAGGGCGGACACCGCCATGCCGTCGCGCGTGTGCAGATGGATGACGCAGCCGGCATCGGCGCGTGCCATATGGATCGCACTGTGGATGACGAAGCCGGCAGGGTTGATGGGATAGGGGGTCGGTGCGAGGGTCTCGCCGGCATGATTCACCTTGACCAGGCTCGATGCGGTGATTTCCTCGAACAGCAGGCCGTGAGGATTGATCAGGAACTCATCCGCTGCTCCCGGAAGTCGCGCTGAGATGTGAGTTGCGGTGAGGTCGTCCCAGCTGTTGAGCGCGACCAGCCGATAGCACGCTGCCAGGTCGCGACGGATTGAAGCTTCGTCGGCGCTCATCGCCTGAGCAGTCGATTCTTCGTGGCGCGCTGCTGGCAGTTGCTGCAATTTCATGTTCTCGCGCCGGGGGGAGGGCGTTGCTCGTCGGCCAAGCTGATGCAAAGCGTGCCGGGCGATGTCGGCGATGAAAAGTGCTTCCTGACCAGGCGGCTGGCGGATTCACAGCAATCGCAGACGTGGTTTCGTGCGACCATCCTGCCCAGCAGCATCACGTCGATCGCGCACCTGTGTCGAGGGGATGGATTGACAGGCTCCGCCAGCGCGGCATTCCTGCGTTGCATATGAGAAATTTCAGTGTGATCCATGGATATTGATCTCGCCCGGGCCGTCCGATTCTACTATGTGGCCGAAGGCAGTTCGTTCATCAGGGCCGCGCAGAAACTGCACGTCGATCCGACTTGGCTCTCGCGACAAATCCAGCAGCTTGAAACGCAGCTGGGGTGTCAGTTGCTGACTCGCACGACCCGGCAGGTCACCCTGACGCCGGAAGGGCGCCAGTTCTTCACCGCGGCGAAGCATCTGGCCGAGGCCGCGAACCGTGCCCAGGCGCTCGCGCAATCGCTGGAGCAGAAAAAGAGCCGCCAGCTCGCGGTTGGGATCAGCAGCTCGACCTTCTGGATTCCTGAGCGGCAGGCGCTGCTCGCCTCTTTCCGGACGCGTCATCCCGACATGGCGATTTCGACTGTCGCCAAGACCAGCACCGAGCTGTTCGACGAGCTGATTCAGCGAACGATCGACATCGCCATCATCGGCGCGGTGCAGGGGCATGACGAATTCGACAGCATCGTTATACACAGAAACCGGCCGTTCCTGTTCATTCCCAAAGAATCCGAACTGGCGCAAAAAGAACAGATTACCATGTCGGATATGGCTGGTCTCGATATCGTGTGTCCGATGATCTACAACAACTATGCCTTCGACCTGATCTATCAGCCGTTTCTTGATGCCGGAGCGCGGCCGCATTGGGCGCCGGAGGGTCCGTATGCCGCCATGTATATTGCCGCCTCCCGCCGGGTCTGTATGATTGCCTGGGGATTCGAGAGCATGATGAGCAACTCCCTGGTGCTCAGGGAAATCGTCGATTGCACCGCGATGATCGAGGTGCTGGCGTTGCGCAACAAGGATGACGAACGGCGCTCGGTTCGTACCTTTTGGGCTACCGCGCGCAATCTGCTGACGACGTCGATCTGATGCGGTGACGCCGCGCCCCTCGGTCCTGGGGCGGGCGCCAAAAAAGGAAGATCAGACGGATGAGGATGGACCAAGACCTGGCGCGGATCGTGCAATTCTATCACGTTGCGCGCGCCAAGTCCCTGCCGGCCGCCGCGTTCAAGCTCGGGGTCGAGGCGGCTTGGCTGTCGCGCCAGATCAAGCAGCTTGAATCCCACCTCGGATTCCTGCTGTTCGACAGCGAGGGACGATATGCCAAGCTCACCAGCGAGGGCGCGGCCTTTTACGACGCGGTCAAGGAGATCGCCGACGCGTCGCGGCGCATTCACTCTGTCGCGCGCGCGCTCGGGTCGGGCAAGAACGAGCTGATCCTGGGTCTCGCCGACTCATCCTTCTGGCTCCCGACCCGCAAGGCACTGATCGACTCGATTACGGAAACCAATCCCGGAATCGTGTTGAAAACGGTGTTCAGCGACACGACCGGCCTCATGAACCAGCTCGCCGAGCGAGAAATCGACATGTGCCTCGCCGGCAGGCTGCATGACATGGACCGTTACGACTTTCTGACGATCTACAAGAGCCGGCCGCGATTGCTGCTGCCCGAGGAGTCGCCATTGCTGGAGAGGCCACAGCTGAAGATGGCCGATATTGACGGCCTCGAGATCGCGGTTCCGCTGATCGACAATGATTATTCCTTCGCGACGATCTATGCGCCTTTCCTGAATGCGGGTGCGAAGCCTCACTGGGTATCGGAAGGCCCGCTGGCGGCATTCCATTTCGCCCTGGCCAACCGGATCGCGCTTATCGCCTGGGGCTTTGAGGACGCGGTCAACAGCTCGCTGCGCGCCACCGACGTGATCGACTGCGACGCCTCGCTGGAGGTCATCGTCGCCAAGAATGCGGACGATGACCGCGAGACCGTGCGCAAGGCGTGGGCTGGCGCCCTGCTGGTCGCAGAAGCGGTCGGCGGCGCGGTCGCGGAATGACTGCACGCAGATCGAACGGCGCGCGCCGCGCCGGCGCGACCGCGGCGCTACCGCGCCCGGGGCAGGCCGAGCACGCGATCGGCGATGATCTCTTTCTGGATCTCCGAGGTTCCGCCGGCGATGGTCATGATCCAACTCAACATGTGGTCATAAGCCCAGGGGTTGCTCGCGCGGTTGTGGTCATAGTCGAGCATCGCCAAGCCCATGATCTCGGTCACGACCTCGCCCAGCGCCTTGTGAGTCATGCCGACCAGCAGCTTGACCATTGATCCCTCGGGGCCCGGCGATCCGGTGCGATCGACATTGGAGACGTTGGCGACGGCCATCGCGCGATGGCCCAGTGCTTCCGCCTTCAACTGTGCGAGCTTGTCGGCAATCACCGCATCGTCGATCGCGAGGCGCCCATCGGAAAGACGGGTGCGGCGCGCCAGGTCGATCGCCCGCTCGACCTTGGCGCTCAAGCTGATCTGCTCTCGCAGGAAGGTCGTGCCGCGCTCGAATGCCAGTGTCGACATTGCCACGCTCCATCCGCCGTCGATCTCGCCCACCACGTTCGAGATCGGGATGCGGACCTGATCGTAGAAGACCTCGTTGATCGCGGATTCGCCCATCATGGTCCTGATCGGGCGGATCGTAATACCCGGCGATCGCATGTCGCAGATGATCCAGCTAAGGCCCTTGTGGCGCTGCGAGCCGGGATCGGTGCGCACCAGCAGTTCCTGATAATCTGCCGTGCTGGCGCCCGTCGTCCAGGTCTTCTGGCCTGTCACCACGATATGGTCGCCCTCGACCACCCCGCGCGTCTTCAGGCTGGCAAGGTCAGATCCCGCGCCCGGCTCGGAAAACCCCTGGCACCACAGCGTTTCACCGCGCAGTATCTTCGGCAGGTGGTAAGTTTTCAGATCCTCGTTGGCGCGTGCGATCAAGGTCGGTCCTGCATGCGTCTGCGCGATCGACATCAAACCATAGCCGGGCGCATTGGCCCGCTCGCATTCTTCGAACCAGATCAGACACTGGATTCCGGTCAGCGCGGCTCCGCCATAGGCCTTGGGCCAGTTCAGCCCGGCCCAGCCACCCTCATAGAGCTTGCGTTGCCACGCCTTGTCATAGGCGGCGGCATCTTCCCGGGTGGACGGGCGCGGACCGGGCACATTGTCCTTGAGCCAGGCGCGCGCCTTGTGCCGAAATTCCACCTGTTCCGAGGTATAGACGAGGTCCATCGTCAGACCTCCATCAGCGCTTGGTCGAGCACGCGCCGAAGCGCGGGCTTCTTTCCGGCGAACAGGTTGGACAACATGACGCTCTTCTTCATGAACAGGTGCGCCCTGAGCTCGTCGGTGATTCCCACTGCGCCGTGCAGCTGGATGTTCCCATCGGCGTTCCGGGCGGCCGCCTCCTGTGCGACGACACGCGCCGCGGCGACCTGCATCGCCGCGTCGTCACGCCCCATGTCGAGTGCCAGGGCAGCGTAATAGGTCAGGCATCGCGCATGCTCGCAGCGCGCCGTCATCTCCGCGATGGGATGGCGGACCGCCTGGTAGGCGCCGATCGGCCGTCCGAAGGTGTGGCGCACCTTGGCATATTCAAGGATCATGTCGCGCGCGCTCTCCGCCTGGCCGACAAGCGTGGCGGCGGTCAGCAACAGACCGTGCAGCCACAGGTCAGGCCCATCGATCCGTGCGATTTCGCGCGCGCGGCGAAGATCGACGCGGTGCATCGTCAGCGTCTCGTCGAGGCAGGGCAAAGCCGGACCCGGATCGGGCAGCTCGACGAGAACCGCATGGTCCGCCCGTACCATCACCGCTGTGCTGCAAGGCGCCGACGTAAACAGCCGCGCGAATCGATCTGGCGCGTCCGACGGCGCGTCGTCGCGCTCCGCGACGATCAGGCCGACGTCCGTCTCGCCGTCGAGGATCGCTTCGGCGCGCTCCGTGTCGCCCGCCGTCGCGGCAACGCGCGCGGCGAGCACGCCCGCCATCATCGACACCGGCCCCAGATTCCGGCCCAACTCCCGGAACAGCAGTACTTCTTCGGCATGGCCCATGCCGAGCCCGCCTAGCGCCTCGGCCAGGCTGATGCGCAGCCAGCCGAGCTCAGCGAAGGTCTTCGACGCGCTGCCATCCTCCGGCGCCCGGCTGGCGCCGTGGAAACGGTCCATCGGCAGCTCCTTGATGACGCCGCGCTGGAAGGAGTCCTGCAGTGCCTGCTGCTCGTCGCTCAGTAAAAGGTCCATGGCGCGCGCTCAGTGGAACGGGTTGGGCATCGCCAGCGTGTCGATCTTAAGATCGATCAGCAGCGGACCCTTGCGGTTCTTGATCGCCTCCACCGCGTTAGCGAGATCGGCGTCGTTGCGCACCGTAACGCCCTGCGCGCCCAGCGCTTTGGCGACTGGTGCGAACTCGGGCCAGTTCATCAACGCAATGTCGTGCGGCATGTCGCGATGGGTGAATTCCGCCACCTCCATGCCATAGGCGCTGTCGTTGCAGACGACGCAGATCAGATCGACGCCCTGGCGGACCGCGGTGTTGAACTCGAGCAGGCCGTTGTTCATGAAGCCGCCATCGCCGGTGACCAGCAAGGTCGGTAGATGTGGCGCGGCGAATGAGGCTCCCACGGCGGACGCAAGCCCCAGGCCGATGCAGCCGGACATGATCCCGAAATAATAGAGCTGCGGGTTTGCGATCCGAAACACCTTGAGCCCCTCGACGACGAACCGGCCACAATCGTTCACCAGCACGCGATCGCGCGGGATCGCATTCCCGATCGTGGTCAGCGCGGTGTAGAAATCGACGGTCGTCGCGGTCGCGGTGTTCGGTAGCGGCAGCGTCGATGCAGCCAGCCGCTCGGGCAGGGCCGGATCGCGGTAACCGCTTGGCGGGATTTCGGCCATATCGAGCAGGTCGATCAGCGCTTGCGCGACCAGATCGGTCTCGCCGAGCAGCCCGGCGTCGGGATCGACGAAGCGGCTGATCGCGGCCGGATCATTGTCGCACTGGATCACCTTCTTGCCTTCGATGAAGGCGCCACGGCTGGTCGTGTAAGCGTTCATCGAACAGCCGAAGAAAAGCACGCAATCGCTCGCCACGATCTCATCGACCGCTGCGGGCGTCGACAAGGTGCCGAAGATGCCGAGATTATAGGCCTCGCCATCGAACAGGTCGCGCGCCTGCACGGTCGTCGACAGCAGCGCGCCGGTCCGCTCGGCCAGCCTGAGCAGCGCGGCCTTGCCGGTGGGCGAGATGGCACCACGGCCCGCGACGATGATCGGCTTGGACGCGGCGGCGATCATCCCGGCCGCATTGTCGAGATCGTCGCTGACCGGCACCATCGCGCGCCGCTCGAACCGGTGCAGCGTCACCTTTTCATAAGTGACATCGGCCCATTGGAAATCGGCCGGAAAGTTGAGCGCGATCGGCCGCCGCTCCAGTTCCGCGCGGCGGAACGCGCGGGCGATGTCGCCCAGCAGCGTCTCGGGCGAGATTGCCTCTTCGAACCCCGCACCGATCGACATGACCAGCTCGCGCTGCGGGATATTCTGGGTGCTCTCGCGATTGGTGTGCGCCGTGTCGCCACAAAGCAGCACGAAGGGGATGCGCGACTTGACGCCCTCGACCAGCGCCGTGATCGAATTGCACAGCCCGGGCCCGTGCGTCACCGTCGCCACGCCGACCTTCCCCGCGCACCGGCCATAGGCCAGCCCCATCAGCACCGCGCCGCCTTCATTGGCGGCCGGTACGTACCGGCCGCCCAGCCGACGGAAGCTGTCGAGAACGAAGATGTTGGCATTGCCGAGGACGCCGAAGATCAGGTCCGCGCCATGCTCCAGCAGGGCACCAGCGACGGCCTCGTGTCCCTTGATTACGTTATCTGCCACTGACAAGCGCTCACATGTTGGGCCGCCCGCTCGGGCTGGCGGCGATCATCGGGAAGGTTCAACGCGCGAGATAGTCGTCGATCATGCGGTGCAGGTTGCGGCAGCGCATGTCCGAATAGCGCCCGAACGTCAGCTCGCCGTCCGGCCCCAGCGCGCGCAACCCATCCTGCTGCGGGCCGAGATTGGCGACGTCCTGGTCGAGCAGGCCGCCAAGATAGGAACCGCCCAGTTCCGGCGCGTCGGCCAATAGCTCGTCGGGTCCGAGCAGGCGATATTGCGCTGGCGCCGGGTTGGTGCCCTTTGGCTTGATTTTCATCAGGAAAATCTCGAGCAGGCTGCGCTCATGGTCCATGCCATAGGGGCGGATGCGGTAGCAAATCTTGACCGTGAACCCGCCCCAGATGTGGGTGTTGGGAAAGACATCGTAGGAAAAGCCGTCGAGCAGTTCGCCATCCGACCTTGCGGAAAAATCGTACCCGGTATCGCGCTCCAGATTCTCCCGCGCGATCTCCGCCAGATAGTTGCGCATCGTCTGGCCTTCACGCAACGGCTTGGCCAGCGCCGCACCGGGAGGGCCGCCGCGGCTGCCATTGCCCAGCGCTGCGCGAATCTTCTGTTCGTCGGACAGCTCTGGCCCGGTCCACACTTCGCTCGTCACGCCCATCGGCACCACGAAGCGCGTGACGTGATCGGAGATCAGATCATATTGGACCTGGTCGTAACCGGCATAGGATGCCGCCTGCGGATGGGTGCCGATGACGTGCGAAGACTCGAGGAACGCCTCGGCACACGCTTTCCAGTTGGCGTTCACGACCTTGCCGAGATGGACCGCCTTGTAGCTGTCGTCGATCTGGAAGTGGTCCATATGCTCGGGGTAGGCGCCGAGCAGGCCGAGCAGCGGCGCGGCGTCCGCGTCGAAATTGATGAAGATGAAACCCGCCCAGGTCTCGAGGCGCAGTTCGGGCAGCCCGAATGCGGCCTCATCGACCTGCGGGAAATCCCAGGCGAACGGATTATGCTGAAACGATCCGTCGATATTCCAGGTCAGCCCGTGATAGGGACAGCGCAGCCGGCTCTTGCATCCGCCATGGGTTGCGAGTTTGCGGCCGCGATGCCGGCACACATTCTGCAGCGCCTTGATCGCCCCGTCCTGCTGGCGGACGATCAGCACCGACCGGCCGACCAGGTCGAAGACATATGTGTCGCCGGCGTTCGGGATTTCTTCCTCCCGGCAGGTATATTGCCAGGTCTTGAGCCACATTTTCTCGACTTCGAGCTCGAAGAATTCGCGGCTGGTGTAGCGGCTCGCCTTGATTGGCTCGACACCCAGATCGACCGGATTGTGAAAGCGTGAGACGGGCGGAGGGGGCGGATCGATGTCCTCGCGATCGAGCAGCTGCTGATAGGTCAGGCCGGGCGCTTCGGCGATCGGCATGGACGGGTTGGCGATATTCACGTTGCGGCTCTCCGGTATGGATTTTTCGATTTCGGGCGCGTGCGGACGACGATCGTCAGCCACGCGTGCATCGCGCGGGGGGACGGTGTCATGCTTGCGTTTGCTCGGCCGCCGTGGTGGCGGCGATGTAGCCGAACACGGCCGAGGGCGCGATGCTGGCGCCCGCCCCGGGATAGGTTCGGCCAAAGGTCGGCGCGGTGATGTTGCCGGCGGCAAACAACCCTTGGATCGGTGAGCCTTCCTCGCGCAGCACGCGGGCCTTGTCGTCGCAGACCAGCCCGCCGGCAGTACCGACATCGCCAGGATAGAATTTTACAGCGTAGAATGGACCCTGATCGACGCGCCCCAGCGTCGGACTCGGCCGGTGGAACGGGTCGGCGTAATAGGTGTCGTACTGGCGCGATCCGCGCCCGTAATCGTCGTCCCTGCCATTATCGACGAACTGATTGTAGCGCGTGACCGTCGCGATCAGCTGGCGCGGATCGATCCCGCACAGGCGCGCCAGCTCTTCGATTGAATTGGCGCGTTTGACATATCCGGTGGTGAGCCAGCTGTCCGGCATCTGGAATGGCAGCTTGCCCGCCCAGGGATAGCGATTGCGGTACCGCTGGTCCATGATCGCCCAGCAGGGCACTGCCGGTTGGCTCTTCTGCCGCTCGTACATCGCCAGGCCGGACGCGACATAGGACCCCGCCTCGTCGACGAACCGGTTCCCCGCCTGATCGACCCCGATACACCCCGGCTTGGCCAGTTCGGCGGCAACGAAGGCGCGCTGCCCGCCGGGCAGCATCGTGGTGGGGATCCACCACGCGAAATCCATCATGTCGGTGGCCGCGCCGAGCTGCATGGCTTGCTCCAGCATCTCGCCCGTGTCTCCGGGATTGCTGGCGGTCCAGTCGGTCGAACTCGGCGCCGGGCCATGCTGCGCGCGCAGACGCTTCGAATGCGAAAACCCGCCCGCCGCCAGCAGCACGCCGCGCCGGCCGAACAGCTGATGGTCGCCGCCGCCGTGGGAATACTCGACGCCGACGACGCGCTCGCCCTCCGTCAGCAATCGCTTGACGGGCGCATTGATCACCACTGGAATGCCGGCATCGAGCACCAGCTTGAGCAGCCGCGCAGTCAGCGCGGCACCGATGCCGAGATAGTGCCGGCCGAGCACGCGCTGCTTCGCCATGCGCAGCAACATCCGCGCAGCCATCACCGTGCCCTTCAGCCGGGCCTGCGCCAGCAGGATGTAGCGCATCTCGGACCCCATCACGGGATAGGGGTTGGCGGTGCCTTGCAAATGCGCGAACCACGGGCCGAGCATATGTCCGTCGACGATCGTGGATTCGATCGAGCGACCCTCCGCCAATCCGCCAGGAAGTTCGTCATGATAGTCCGAGCGGTGCGTGCAATGTTTGAACGGAATGCCGCATCCCTCGAGGAAATCGACCATTTCCGGGCCGCTACTCAAGAACGCGCGCCACCGTTCCGGCGTGGCGCCGCGCCCGCCGTCCCTGCCGACCAGATGCTCGAGATAGGACCAGGCCAGTTCATAGGAGTCCGCCACGCCCGCGCGCTGGATCACCGGGTTCATCGGCACCCACAACACGCCGCCCGACAGCCCGGTCGAGCCGCCGATCTTGTCCTGCTTCTCGAGAATGACGGGCGACAAGCCGAGCGCGCGGGCACGCAGCGCCCCGATCAGCGCGCCCGCACCGCTTCCGACGATCACGAGGTCATGGTCGCGCTGCCCCGCAGGCGGCGCTGCGCCGGGACGCATCATCGGGCCGACCCTTGCAGCGGGTTGTTTAAGGCGCGCCGGCACAGATCGGCAAGTTCCACTAGATCCACCTCACGTCTCTCCCGGCGCGCGCCATCTTCTATCTCGTGCCGCTATCCCACGCCGCGATGCTCAAGCAGCGGATTTCGGCGCACGCACTGACGCAATGACCTGTCCCATGGGTTGTTCGCCGGAACTACTGCGTATTGGAGCGCGCGGTTCGGCGCTTCGCACGACTGGATGGCGGGAGCCCGCCCCCCGCGTCCGGATGGGCAGCAACGCAGGGAAACTGAAGAGGCGAGGCGAGGGTCACCATGCCGAAGGGGGTGCCCGCCGCGGCCAATGATGAGCAAAATTGCAGGTGCAGCCGGAAAACGCACTTATCGCTGCCGGCTTGGTTGCATCACTCTTTAGGAACACCGGCGAGCATGCTGGATAAAAATCAACGGCACTTTGGGAGGGTATTGAAGATGGCACAGCCGAAGATCAGGAAGTCGAAGTCATTGCTGCTCGCAACGATCGGCGCGTCCATCCTCGCGGGCGTTGGCGCTACACCTGCGCTCGCAGCCGATGAGTCCAGCCCAGCTGGCGCTGCGGCGCAGGCCAGCCCCGCCGCTGCAGCGCAGGATCGTCAAGGTGCGGACCAATATGAAGGCGGCCCGCTCGGTGATATCGTCGTCACCGCCCGTCGCCGCGACGAACGCCTGCAGGACGTGCCCCAGGCCGTGACCGCGATGACCACCGAACAACTGCAGCGCGAACAGGTGTCGGACCAGAGCGACCTTCAGCAAAAGGTCCCCTCGCTCAGCATTGCCAGCCGCTTTGGCCAGACCGGCGGCACCTACGGCATGCGCGGCCTCTCGGGTCAAAGTACCAGCACGCCTACGGTCGGCACCTATTTCGCGGAAATTCCCACGCCGACGAACAATCTGGGCATCGATACCAGCGCCGGAACGCCGATGTACGATCTTGAATCGGTGCAGGTGCTAAAGGGGCCGCAAGGCACGTTGTTCGGTCGTTCCTCTACCGCCGGCGCGGTGCTGATCACGCCGGCGGCACCCGATCTCAACGACTTCAAGGCGACTGGCGGCCTTGCGCTTGGCAATCTCGGCTATTTCCAGGGGACGCTGGCGGTCAGCGTACCGATCATCGATGGCGTTCTGGCGATCCGCGCCGCGGCTCAGTACAATCACCGCAACGGCTATACCACGGTCATCGGCACCGACCGAAAGCTGGACGAGACCAATAACGAGGCGCAGCGGCTGACGGTGCTGTTCCAGCCGGCGTCCTGGTTCAAGAACACGACGATCTACAACCGTTTCCATGCGAGCCAAGCCTCCGGCGCATATCTCGCGGTCGGGTACAATCCGAATTTCCCGCTGTTCAATCTGCCGGCCAATACGACCGCGTTCGACGCGGCCTGCGGGGCGGCTGTGGCATCGGGATGGGCGTCGACCGTGTCCGCCTGCGTGGCACAGCGCCTAGCCATCATGGCGTCGACCAAGGCCAATCTCGCCGCTGAATCCGCGCGCACCGCGCGTGGCGGGGACGAGCTGCGCCGCACGCTGTCTGGCAACGCCACCTATTTCAACGAACGTATCACGCATGAATCGGTCATCAATCGGACCGAATTGACCTTGCCGGAACTCGGCCCGCTTCAGCTGCAGCTCAAGAACATCTTCGGCTATCAGCGTACGCGCGGCTATGCCGGCCTGAACGTCAGCGGCGTGCCCGACGAGTTGCTGACGCTTTATGTCGGCGTCGGCGCCGGCCTTTCCGGCAACCAGGCCGGCAACACGGCGCAGATCGCGGTCGGTCCGGGCGAAAAATTCTATTCGAACGAGACGCAGTTGTCGGGCACACTGTTCGGCGATCGCCTGGCCTTCGTCGGCGGCTATTATTACCAGCACGCGCCGAGCACGGTCGATCTGGTCAATGTCGGTGGCGTGCAGAAGAGCCTGGGCGGCGTGACCACCGTCAATCTGGGCTATGGCGCCAACCGGCCATTCACCGTTGGCGGGCGCGCCAATCAGAGTGCGTGGTACGGACAGGCCACGCTCGGGCTGGATGGCTTGCTCGACGGCGTTCACCTGACCGCCGGCGTCCGTCACACGAAGGATGATTTCCTGCTGCTCACGCGCGCTGCCGTCACCAATCCGGTTACCGGCGTCTACACGCCGTCGCCTACGCTGACGACCCAGGCGCTCAAGACCAGCGGCACCAACTATAATTTCTCGATCGATTACAAGCCGACACCCAAACTCATGATCTATGCCTCGACGCGCAAAGGATATGTGCCGGGTGGCCTCAACAACTCATCCGCGATCGGCGCACCGAACTTCCAGCTGCAATATGGCTCGGAGAATATCGAAGATGTCGAAGTCGGCTTCAAATGGGACTTCAATCTCGGCGATATGCGCGGGCGGCTGAACGTGGCGGGGTATAAGGCGACCTACTCGGATATCCAGCGGTCGTTCACCTCCGTCCTCAACAATGCGGTCGCGTCCTATGTCGCCAACGTGGCGAAGGGTGAGCTGGAGGGCGTCGAGGTCGAGCTGACGGTAGCGCCGACGCGCGAGCTGACGTTCGGCCTGAACTATTCGTTCAACGGTACCCGCTATACCTCGTGGATCGGTGCGGACCCTTATGGCGCCGCCCCGGCCGGCACGAATATCGACCTCAAGGACAATCCGTTCCAGAACGCCCCGCGTCACAAGCTGAATGCGAACGCGACTTACGACATCCCGCTCGCCGGGGATAAGGGCACGGTGTCGATCACCGGCCAGTTCACCTATCAGTCGGAGGCTTACTACCTCACGGCCGCGAACCGCTACATCCAGATCTATGGCGAGAGTGCGCGGCAAGCGGTGCGCGAGGACGGCTTCGGCATCGTCAACGTGCGCCTCGATTGGCGTGACATCATGGGGTTGGACGGCGTCACCGCCAGCATCTTCGCACGCAATCTGTTCGAGGAAATCTATGCAACCTCGGCAACCCCGCTGAACAACTCGCTCGGTTTCTCGAGCAAGCAGTTCAGCGAACCGCGCATCGTCGGGGCGAGCATCTCCTTCAACTATTAGGATGGTGCGCTGGGCGGCGGGCGGCAGGCCGTCGCCGCCCCCATGAGAGGCCCGATCGCGATGGCGCAGGTCGGGCGATGCGCGGCGATGGACGTTGCTGGCCGATAATAGCCGGCAGCGCAGTGGCTTGCCGTGGTCGGAATAGACCATGTCAGCCGCAACCAAGGCGGAGAGAGCACCAATGGCCGGACGCGGGCACAAGGATATTTTTGCGCGGGATATCGAGTGGACGCGGGCTGGCGACGGTGTCCGCTATGCCGGTTTCCCGCTTGATCCCGACGATGCCGGGGCGGGCCCGCTGATGGTGCTCGCGCAGTTTGCGCCGGGTGAGGTCGTCGATCCGCACACGCACGACTGCAACTACATCGAATATATTACCCAGGGCTCGCAGATGGTTGGCAAGATCGACTTTGCCGCCGGTGACGTGCGCTGGGCCTCGGCGGGCACAGGCTACGGCCCAATCAAGGTCGGACCCGAGGGCTGCACCGTGCTGATCGTATTTCAGAACGGTGCAAAGTCGCCACCGATGATGCTCGGCAAGGCAAAACAGACGGCCAAATTGGTCCGATCGGGAGAAATGCGATGACGGCTAGCGGCATCGAGGTCGAACGGCGCGCCGCGCCAATCGACTTGACCACGTTCCACATGCACAGCGACGAGATTCCGTGGATCGAATTCCTGGACGGCCTATCGGTGCGCATCCTTCATGCCCGGCTGGAGGATGGCGTGGTGGTCACGCAAATCCGCGCGCGCGCCGGTGCCGAAAGCGGATTGCACCGGCATCTGGGTCCGGTGTTCGGCTGGACCAATTCGGGCTGTTGGGGCCATGACCGCAGCTACGAATACCGCCCCGGCACCTACATCTTCGAGCCGCCGGGCGTGATCCACAAATTCCTCGCCGGGTCCGAGCCCGTCGATGCCGTCTATATCAGCCACGGCACGCTCGAGCAGATTGATCCGCAGACGCTGGAGGTCACGCAGACCATCACGCCGGAGGCGTATGTCGCGAATTACCTCGCGGCCTGCGACAAGGCGGGACTGCCTCGCCCCGACATCTTCTTCTGACGCAAACGACTTCATCCTGAGGGAAGGGCGATCATGGCTGTTTACCAACATGGCGAGTGCGACGTACTCGCCGAAATGACGACCAAGGGCTTCGAATTCTCGCGGGAGATCGCGCACGAACAGGGCATCGATCTGGGCGTGGTCGTGCTCGGCGACAAATCGGCGAGCCCGCCCGCGGTCATGCTGCTCCAGCTGCCGCCAGGCCATGTTCTCCAGCGCCACGCGCACGGCACGCAGCGCATGGAGGTCGTGGTCAAGGGATCGATGATCCTCCCAGATGGCCGGGTGCTGCGGCCGGGCGACGTCGCGACCTCCGGCCCCGACGAATTCTATGGTCCGCTGACCGCCGGCGACGAAGGCTGCACCTCGGTGGAGATCTTCGGCGATATCGCTGGCATGGCGCCGCATGCGGCACCCGATGTCAGCGCCGAATTCGCCGCCGTCATCGCGTCGATCGGCGCGCGCACCGACGAGCATCTGGCGCGCTGAGCGACTGCCACGACCAAGCCAGAGTGAAAGAAGGAATCAGCGATGCGCGGTTCGGTGTTGATGATGTTGGGCCGGTCGGCCGTGGCCGCGATCGCCCTGTGCATGTCGGGCGCCAGCCTGGCCAGGGATGTCGTCGTCCATGCCGGCCGGTTGATCGACGGCGTATCGCCGCAGCCGCGCGAGCAAATGTCGGTGCTGATCCGCGACGGCGTCATCCAGCAGGTGGCGCCGGGCTATGTCACGCCGGCCGGCTATGAGGTTGTCGATCTCAAGGGCAAGACGGTGATGCCCGGGCTGATCGACTGCCATGTGCACATGTCGATCGACTTCGAAGCGCCGATCCTCAATCATCTGGTCAAGAAGCCGCCGACTGATCAGGTCATCACCGGCATCGTCAACGCCGGCATGCTGATTGAGGAGGGGTTCACCTCGGCCCGCGACGTGTCCGGTTACACCCCGGTCATGGTGACGCTGAAGAAGGCGATCGCCGCTAACAAGGTGCTTGGTCCGCGCCTGTGGGTTGCCGGCGGAATGATCGCGCCGACCGGGGGGCATGGCGACATGAGCTCGGGCCTCGATCCGGCACTGCACAAGCCGGAATGGGACGACAATATCGTCAGTGGCCCGCAACAGGCCATCGAGCTGGTGCGGCTGCGGCACAAACAGGGTGCCGATCTCGTCAAGATCGCGATTTCAGGCGGCATGTCGAGCGACGGTGACGATCCGCGCGCGATCCTGCTGAGGGACGAGGAAATCAAGGCATTCGTCGATACCGCGCATGCGCTGGGCATGAAGGTGGCAGCGCATGCGCATGGCAAGACTGCCGTGGAGCATGCCGCGCGGCTCGGCGTCGATTCGATCGAACACGGCACGTTCGCCGACGCCGAGACCTTCAAGATCATGAAGGCCAATGGCAGCTGGTTCGTGCCGACCATGCAGGCGGGCGTGGACCTCGCCGAGATGGCGGCGGCGCGTCCCGACATGCTCAGCGAAGCCGGCCGGGCCAAGATCACCACCATCGGGCGGCTGACCGGTCGCAACGTGATCATCGCGTACAATATGGGCGTGAAAATCGCGTTCGGCACCGACACCCGCCCGCGCAAGGCCACGCATGAGCTGGTGCTGTTGGTCAAGGCCGGCATCCCGGCGATGGCGGCGCTTCAGATGGCCACGATCCACTCCGCTGAGCTGATCGGCGCCGCGGACAAGATCGGCAGCATCCAGCCCGGTCGCTATGGCGACATGATCGCGACCTCGGGCGACCCGTTGCGCGACATGACCTCAATGGAACGCGTCGAGTTCGTCATGAAGGGCGGCGAGATCGTCAAGCAATGACCCCCGCACCCCAAGCTGACGAGGCTGTTTCATGAGCAACGTAGAGCTGGTCCTGCTTTGCGCGATCGCGCTGACCTCGCTGTGGTTCGTCGCGGTGTGGGTGCGGCATGCGCTGACCGCGCGGCGGCGGGGGGATGCGCAGTTGATGCGGCCGGGTGACCTGATCACCGGTGCCGTTACCTTGTTCTTCGACACGCTCGGCATCGGCTCCTTCGCGACGACGATGGCGGTGTTCAGGCTGTTCAAGCGGGTGCCCGATCGGCTCGTTCCAGGCACGCTGAACGTCGGCAACGCGCTGCCCTGCGCCGCGCAATCCTTCATCTTCATCGCTGCCGTCCCCGTCGCCCCCTCGACCCTGATCGGCATGATCGCTTCGGCTGCGCTCGGATCGATGGTCGGCGTGCGTGTCGTCGGGAGATTGCCGCTGCGTGCGATCCAATATGTGATCGCAGCGGCGCTGGCGATCGCGGCGGCGCTGTTCATCGCGAAGAATCTCGGCATGCTACCGCCGGGTGGGGAGGCCAGCGGGCTGGAGGGCGCGAAGCTGGCGCTGGCGATCGCGGTCAGCTTCGTGCTCGGCGGGCTGATGATGCTGGGCATCGGCTATTACGCGCCTTGCCTGATCCTGCTCAGCCTGCTGGGGATGAGTCCACTGGCGGCGTTCCCGATCATGATGGGCGCGAATCTGTTCCCGCTGCTCATCGGCGGGGCCGGCTTCATCCGGACGGGGCAGCATGATGGCCGCACCGCGCTCGGCTTGACGCTGGGCGGCCTGCCGGCGGTGCTCGTCGCCGCCTATCTGGTCAAGTCCCTCCCGGTCGAGGGTCTGCGCTGGATGGTCGCCTTCGTCGTGATCTACGCCTCGCTGTCCATCCTCTTCGCGCCGAAGCTGCGGTCGGCCGAGGCTGCCGGCGAAAGTGACGACGGGCCTTCACCCAATCTCAACGGAGGCAGCTATGCCAACCGCACGCGGTAAACTCCATGCAGCGATGTTGGTCGCGCTGCTTTCCCTGTCGAGCCCGGCCCGGCCGCAGGCTGCGCCGAAAGACGAGGTGACCATCGTCCTGGGGGGCGACATCGAATGGTCCGGCGTCAATATCCGGCAGGTCGCGAACCGCAGCCGGTATCTGCTCGAGGGCGCCGCTCCGGGCATGCCGCCGGTCCCGCGGCTCGTGTACGATGCGCGCCTCGCTGAATGGAAGGCGCGCGGCGATCCGGCTTATCAGCAATATCAGAAGGATTTCGAGAGCTGGCCAAGGCTCATGGCCTTCTACACCGGCCCTGGCCCGCAGATCGAGTTCAACTCGATCGAAGAATCGATGGCCTATCCGCTGAAACGGATTTCGACGGTGTTCCGCAAGGCGGACATTGTCTTGGCCAATCTGGAATCGCCCCTCGCCGACAAGGCCGAGCGATCGGGACTGTTCCGCACCCCGACTGCATTTGCCGGCGCGCTCAAGGCGGCCGGGGTCACCGCCGTTTCGATGGCGAACAATCACGCGCTCGATACCGGGCGGGACGGGTTGCAGGAAACGCTCTCCGCATTAGCCGGGGCCGGGGTGCAACAGGTCGGCGCGGGGCGCAACCTGGCCGATGCGCGAAAGCCGCTGATTATCGAGCGCGGCGGCATACGGATCGCGGTGCTGGCCTATACCCAGATCGAGAACTCGGGGATCATCGGCTTCGTGACGGACGAACGATCGGGCGTCATGCCGCTCGATCCGGACATCATCAAGGAGGATATCGCCCGCGTCCGGGGAAGCGTGGATCATGTCTTGCTGTCGCTCCACTGGGGGCAGTTCGCGCCGGTCCCGGGCGGCAACAAGAGGATCCACCAGCGGCAGGTCACGCTCGCGCACGACTTCATCGACAGCGGCGCCGACGTCATCTTCGGCGGCCATTCGCACGTCCAGCAAGCAGTCGAGATCTACAAGGGCAAGCCGATATTCTACTCGCTCGGCGATGTGGTCGCCAGTGAACGGACACTGGAGCATCAGGACGCGGTGCTGGCCGAGCTCAAGCTTGGCAAATCCGGTATTCGCTCGGTGAGCCTGGTGCCGATCGCCGGTGCGGGCGCGGACATCTTCCAGCCCTATGCGCTGGAAGGTGAGCGGGCGGCTGCGGTGCTCGAGGACATGGCCGCCATGGCGAGCAAGCACAACACCGTCGTTAAGATCGAGCGAAATCGAGGCCGAGTCCTGGCGGCCGAAGTCGCAGGGCCGGCCAAAGGCGCCGCCAGATGAGCGCTGATATAGTCTGCGCATGCGTCTCGTGCACGCCATTCAACGCTGACAAGGGAGCGCAACCATGGAGCAAGCCGTGGCTGAATTGAGCGAACGGACCGATGTGTTCTCCGCCGAACTCGAGGTCGCGCTTGGCGGCAGCACTTACAGCATTGCCTGGCCAAGCGATCGCACCCTCGTCGCCATCATGCAGGAGGCGGATCTGAACCCGCCCTTTTCCTGCCTCGTTGGCAAATGCGGCGCCTGTGTCTGCACTGTCGTCGAAGGGGAGGCGGCGATGGATCACAACGAAGTGCTGGCGGAGGACGATCTGGCCGAGAACTATATTTTGGGCTGCCAGTCACGCCCAGTGACTCGGCGGATCAGCATCACCTTTGATTGACGCGGCAGAGCCCAACGGCGGTCGCAACTGAATCTGTTCGAGAGGAGAGCACCATGTTTCGTACGCGTGGGACGCCGGAGACGTTCGAAGAGCATATCGACATGAGCATCCGCTCGACCGAGGGCTGGTATCAATTCAAGGGCGGTGCGTTCGTCTTCAACCTGATCATGGTCGGTGACGAGGCTGCGGGTCCGATTGTCAGCCTGCTGAACGCCGCGCCGGGCTCCACGCTGCCGGTCTCTCCGGCCCATGCCCATGCCAGCGACAGTTTCCGTGTCGCGCTGAAGGGGCATATTCATATGGACCCTGATGTGTACGGCCCGGGTGAATTCCGCTTCCAGGAGGGGTGGCGCGTCTATCCCGGTCATGGCGACGTGACCTATGGCGACGAGGGCCAGTGGGAAATAGTCATCATGGGCGACAGCCGCGGGCAGAAGATGCGTCCGGCGGTCGAGTTTCATCCCAATCCCGAGAACGAACTGCTCAAGCACATCGCCGCGGATTTCGGCATGGCGGGCGGCGACATCTTCTCGGACGATCCTGCGCACGGTGCGGGGCCCTCGGCGATTGTCACAACGCTGGCGCCCAGGTTGCGAATGGGAAAACTGACGGGCTCCTATGCCGATGCCGCCAACTGGCAAGCGGTCGCGCCGGGCGTGCGTGCCGCGATCTCGCTGATGGGTGATCCGGCGCTCGGTCCGGTGCTTGTCTGCACCGACGTCGAGCCCAATGGCTGCGCCATGCCGCGCGCGCGGTTCGGGACGGAGCTTGTGCGGATCGTGATCGCGGGCAGCTACCGGATCGGGGATCGAGTCTATCGTCAGGGCGACCTTCGCATCCAGCAGCCGGGCGCATGGTGCGAGGAAGTCCACGCGCTCGACGAGGGCGTGCGGGAGCTGATCGTCCTTGGCGATCGCCGTCATATCGATGCGCAGGCCGCGCCGGGCACTGACTGGCCGGTCTCGATCGTGACTCATGCCGCCGCGCTCCTGAAGGCGCTGGCTGATCGCCCGACACCGTCGCGCGTCGCGGCCTAGCCGCCACCTGCGAACACCCTGAAAGGCGAGCGATGATCAGCGAAGAAAGCCCGACGCCCCGCGGCGTTCATACCGCCAGCGCTCTGGCCGGCGTGGTGGTGATGGTCTCGGCCATGACGATGTACGGCATCGCGCCATTGCTCTATGGCGGGTTGGTCGAGGAAGGTCGTCTGGACCTCCGCCAGATCGGACTGGCTATGACGATCCAGGCGCTCGTGATGGGGATTGTCAATCTGGCGGCGGATGCCGTGCTCAAGCGGAAGCGGCAGCGGCTGTTGATCGCGCTATGCGTCGCGACGCTGGTGCCGCTGCAGCTCCTCTATACCCGGCAGAGCGGCACCGGTGTGCTCTTGCTGTCGGCGATCTGCAGCGTTCCACAGGGTCTGTTGCTATGGACCGGCATGGGCGTCATCGCGCGCTCGGCGGGGCCTGCGCGACTGATGGCCTATTCGGAAATCTCGATTACGCTGCTCAAGCTCGCGGTGTCGAGCCTGCTTGCCGCCGTGTTGCTGCCGCGTTGGGGGATCAACGCCGCGTTCGTGACCACCGCGGCGGTTGTCAGCACCGGCTTCTTCGCATCCTTCCTCATCCCCAGCGACATGCACGATGCGCCGGATGGAAAGCAGCGGGATAGCGCTCGGATGCCGGCGCGCGGCTGGTTGGCGCTGGCGGTCGTGATGCTGGTATGGGCCGGCACGATGTCGCTGCTGAGCTACCTGGTGCCGCTGGCGCGCGGCGCCGGGCTCGACGCTCAGGCCGCACACGGGGCGTTCGTCGCGCTACTGGCGGGCCAGATCGGCGGCGGCGTCATCGCCGCCGCCGTCGCGAAGCGGATCGTCTATCCCAGGGCGCTGGCCATCGGCGCGGTCATCGCGCTCGGCGCGATCATGGCCTTTCACCTGCAGCCGCCGGGCTGGTTGTTCTGGGCGACCGCGGCGGCGTACGGCTTCACCTTCGCGCTCTCCGCGCCGTTTCTGATGCCGCTATTGATCGCGGCCGACCCATCGCGACGCGCGGCGGGCAAGTTCATGGGCGCGGCGCTGTTGGGTTCGGCCGTCGGGCCGTTGCTCACCTCGCGCCTCGTCCGGCCGGCTGGTGCGGAGGGCGCGTTGTACACGGCGGGTGGCGCGGTGGCGCTGGCCGTGATCGCGGTTGTCATGCTCCAGGTCCCGCGCCGGACCGGGCCCGTCACCGCGACAAGCTGACGGTGCCGCGATCAGATGCGGTAGAAGCGCGAAGCCGTCCCGAAGAACAGTTGCCGTTGCTCCTCGTCCGACAGCATGCCGGTGACATCGAGCAGCGCCTGTTTGAGCTCGACCGCCGACGCCATCAGCTTGTCGATCGGGAAGTTCGACCCGAACATCATCCGGTCAGGGCCGAACAGGTCCAGAGCCTCGCAGACGATCCGCCGCACGCTCTCGCGCGTCCAATAGCGGTCAAACATCCCGATCCCCGACATTTTGACGCACACGTTCGGGCAGTCGCGCAATGCCGCCATCCCAGCTCGCCAGCACTCGATCCCCCAGCCATGGCGCTCAATCGGAAAGCCCAGATGGCATAGCGCAAGCGGGATGTCGGGATGGGCGCGGGCCAAGGCCGCCGCTTGCGGCATCTGCGCGGGATTGACGGAGAGGTCGAACGACAGGCCATAGCCGCGCAGCAGCGCGAAATTGCGTTGCCACTGCGAGTCCGCCAGATGGTCGCGATCGGCGAGGCACAACATCGAGGTCTCATCACGGTTCAGCATCTGCCGGACGCCGCGGACATTGGCGTGGCTCGCCTGTGCTTCGAGCACGCGCTCAACTTGCGGATCCGAAAGGTCGGTCAGTGCGACGATCGCATGGGGAAATCCGGCGGCGGTGGGATCGTCAGCCATCGCCTGCAGCAGTCGCGTCTCGGCGATTGGATCGGAAGGGTCGAACCCGGCTTCGACATGCACCGACTTGACCAGGCCGGCAGGCCTGAAATCGCGCAGATAGTCATCGACCAGGTAACGCGCGCTGGTCTCGTTGAAGTTGCCCCAGAAGCGCTGCCGTCCGCCACCTCGAAAATTCATGTAACGGGGGTCGGCGGCGTCCCACAGGTGATGATGAGCATCGACGATCTGCATCTCTGGTCTCCGGCCGCAAAGCTCGCTCAGGGTGCCGGGCTTGCCGATCGGTGTCTTGCGCGGGCCTCGAACGCGATCGTCAGGTTTCCGTCGGCGATGCGCTCGGCAAGCTGGGGCTTGACGATCTTGTTCATTGCGTTGCGCGGCATCGCATCGACGCGATAGAAGAATTTGGGCAGTTTATAGGCGGCCAGCTGCGTCCGGAGCCAGGCGTCGAGCTGTTCGAGGTCGATCCGCTCGTCCGCCAGCTGGATCACTGCGGCGACGATCTGGCCCAGCCGCTCGTCGGGTAGCCCCAGCACCGCGACGGCCGTGACGCCGGCGAATTCCTCGATCGCCCGCTCGACCTCGGCCGGATAGATGTTAGCGCCGCCGCGGATGATCACATCGTTGCGCCGGTCGACAATGAACAGCCGGCCTTCGTCGTCCAGCCGGCCGACATCGCCCGTCAGCAGCCAGCCATCGCGCAGCACCTCGGCCGTGGCGTCGGGCCGGCGCCAATAGCCCAGCATCGGCGTGTACACGCCCGCCCAGGGTCCGCTTTGCCGGGCACGGATGGCAACCTCGCCCTCCTCGCCGGCGGCAACCGCTTCACGATGCCCATCGAGGATGGCGATCTCGAGATGCGGGAATGCCCGCCCGCTGGAGCCCGGCACGAATGGCTCGGTCGGATCGGTCTGCGTGACTGCGGTCGGCGCTTCGGTCAGTCCATAGGCGAATTGCACCTCGGTGCCGAACCGCTCCCGAAACGCCACGCGGACATTTTCGGGCAGCTTGGCCGCGCCGCTGAGCGGTCGGACGAGCGACGGGAATTTGCGATCGCTCACCTTCGGACTCATCAACAGGTCATGCAGCATGGTCGGCACGGCGAACAGCACTTCGATACGCTCGTTCTCGATCCAGTCGGCCACGCCCTCCGCGTCGGTGCGATCCATGCAGATCATCGTGCCCCCGCCGGCGAGCGCCTGGACGGCGGCGCGGATCATCATGTTGTTTATCGTCAGCGCCTGCGCACACCCCCGGCGCAGCCCGACGTCCCAGTCGCCCCGAGCGATCCACGCCGCAGCCAGCAGTGCGATGTTGTGCTGGCTGTGGACCGCGCCCTTGGGCCGGCCCGTCGTGCCGCTGGTGTACGAGATCAACGCCGGTGCGAACGGGTCGATCGCGATGCGGGGGCGGCGCGCGCCTGCGGCGTTGGACACCAACTCGCGCCATCCGTCCGGCCCGGGTTGGCCGTTCAGCGTCGCGACGCGCAGGTTCAGGCCGGCCTCGTCCAGCACTGGGGCAAGCAGCCCTAGGCTTTCCTGGTCGATCAGCAGCAGCGCGGCTTCGCTGTCCTGCAGCAGGTACAGCTTCTCGCGCGGCGCCAGGACGCGATTCATCCCGACCCACACCGCGCCCAGACGCTGTGCGGCGAGAAACGCGATGACGAGGTCCGCGCTGTTGATCGACGACGCCGCGATCCGGTCGCCCCTGCAGACGCCCAATTCGACCAGCGCCTGGCAGCCCGCATTGATTGCATCATCCAGCTCCGCATAGCTGTAGCGGCTGTGCCGGTCGATCAGCGCTTCGCCGCCCCGATGCTTGCGCAGCGGTTCATCCAGCAGCACAGCGATGGTCTGCGCGCCATGCGGGATGGCGGGGCGGGAAGCGGGCGGCTTTAGCCCGAACCGCTCAAATGCTGCGACGGTATCTTCCTGCACAACCTCTCCAATTGTCTTGCGGCAGCGTCAGGGGAACGCCACGGCGCTAAGTGCCGCGCGGGCGGCGTCATATTCCTGCGCCAGCCGCTCGACCAACGCGGCGGTCGGCACCACATCGCGGCTCGTCCCCAGGCCCTGGCCGCAGCCCCACAGATCCTTCCACGCCTTGGCTTCCATGTTGCCGCCGCTCTGGAAATTCATCGCCTTGGGATTGCCGACTGGCATGTTGGCCGGGTCGAAGCCGGCGCGTACGAGCGATGGGATCAGATAATTGCCGTGAACGCCCGTGATCGCATTGGTGTAGAGAATATCCGCCGATGATCCGTCCACAATCATCTGCTTATAGGCGTCGGCCGCCGTCGCTTCGCGTGTGGGGATGAAGGCCGAACCGATATAGGCCATGTCGGCACCCGCCGCCTGCGCCGCGAGGATCGAGGCACCGTGCGAAATCGACCCCGACAGGATCAGCGGCCCGTCGAACCACGCGCGAATTTCCTGCAGCAACGCGAACGGCGACAGCGTCCCGGCATGCCCGCCCGCGCCCGCAGCCACGGCAATCAATCCGGACGCGCCGTTGTCGACCGCCTTGTGCGCGAACCGGTCGTTGATGACGTCATGCAGCACAATGCCGCCATAGCCGGTGATCGCCTCATTGACGTCGCGGCGCGATCCCAGCGAGGTGATGACGATGGGCACTTTGTATTTGATGCACAACTCCACGTCGTGATCGAGGCGATCGTTGCTCTTGTGCACGATCTGGTTGACGGCGAACGGGCGCCGACCGCCGGGGAAGGCGACACGCTCGCTGATCTGCGCCAGCCAGTCGTCGAGTGCTTCCTTCGGCCGCGCGTTGAGCGCCGGGAACGAACCGATGATTCCGGCTTGGCATTGCGCGATCACCAGTTCCGGCCCGGAAACGATGAACATTGGCGACGCGAGCACTGGCAGGCGCAGCATGTCCATGTTCGGCACGCGGGAAAGTGCGCCTCGCACTGACATCTGACGCTCTCCTTCTTGTCTCATCTGAATCTTCGCGCGGTCAGGCGTCGGCATCTCGGCTGCCCGGTCACTCACCCCGGAAATCGGGCCCGCGCTTTTCGTTGAAGGCTTTGGCCGCTTCCAGGTGATCCTTGGACAGGTAGGTCAGCGTCTCGGCACCGAGATGCGCTTCGATTACACCTTCCAGCAGCCGCCGGAGCAGCAGGTTGATGCTGTTCTTGGTCGCGTTGATCGCTAGCGTCGCACCGCTGGCGAGACGTTCGGCCATGCCGAAGCACAACTCGTCAAGCTCGTGCATATTGGCGGCAGACCCTGTGATCAGGCCGAGCTCGGCTGCTTCCTTGCCGGTCAGCGGGTCGCCCGTTAGCAGATGTTGCCGCGCCTTGGTGAACCCCATCAGCAGCGGCCACATCATCGACCCGCCGTCACCTGCGGTCAGGCCAACCTTGACGTGCGTGTCAGCGATCTGTGCCGTCTCGATCATGTACGAGAAGTCGCCGAGCACCGCGAGCGTCGCGCCCAGGCCCATGGCGTGGCCGTTAATACGCGTGATCAAAGGCTTTTCCAGACGCAGGATCGAATAGACGATGTCCTTGGCCTCGCGCATGCCGCGCAGCCACGCGGCATGATCCGCAGTCGTCAGCCTGCGCAGCATGTTCTTGACGTCGCCGCCGGCCGAAAATGCCTTTTCCCCCGCGCCGGTCAGCACCACGACCTTGACAGCCGGGTCGCGGTTGATCGTCGTGAAGATGTGTGAAAGCTCGAGGTGCATGGCCGGGAAACTGGCGTTCATCGGCGGGTTGTGCAGCGTGATGATCATCACCGCGCCACGCTGTTCGAGCCGCAACGCCTTGTATTCGGAATACATATCAAACCCCCAGCCATGGCGCGCCCGACGTCGAATTCATTCGAGGCGCAAGGAAGCGCGGCCCGCCATGCACGGCACGCCCGCCCAGGATCGCAACCGACCCGCTCGACATTTCACATGCGCGCCGACAAGCCACTATTGCGAATCCGGCTGGCGCCTGGTCGGCCCCGCATCACTCGGCCGGCCTCGCCCGCGTCACGGCGTCACGCGCACGGCTAGCCCTTCGAGATATTGATGACCTTGGCCTGGGTGAACGCCTTCAAGCCTTCGACGCCCTTGGCTCGACCAATGCCCGACTGCTTGGCGCCGCCGAAAGGAATGTCCATCGGGCCGTCCAGATGCTTGTTGACCCAAACGGTGCCGGCTTCGATCCGCAACGCAAGCGCCATCCCGCGATCGACATCCTTGGTCCAGATCGTGCTGCTGAGGCCATATTCGCTGTCGTTGACGCGCGAGACAACCTCGTCGATGCTGTCATATGCCAACACCGGCAGGACCGGACCGAACTGTTCCTCGCGCACCAGGCGCGCGTCGTCGGGCAGATCGCGCACGACGGTAGGCGCGATGAAATAACCGTCGCGCTCGATCGCCGTGCCGCCGACCAGGATGTTACCTCGAGCCCTGGCATCCTCAATGATCTGGAGGACCTTTTCATATTGCTGCCGGTTCTGCACGGGCCCCATCTGCGCGCCCTGGTTCAGCCCGTCATCGACCACCAGGGCGCTGCCAAGCCGCGTGAGTTCGTCGCACAGCGCGTCGTACATCCCGCGCGGCGCGTAAACCCGCTTCACCGCAAGGCAGACCTGCCCGGCATTCGCCATCGCCCCGTTAAACACGCGCTGGGCAACTTCGCTCACATCCGCATCGTCGAGGATGATTGCCGCGTCGTTGCCGCCAAGCTCGAGGAGCAGCCGTTTGAGGTTACTCGCGGCGCTTTCCATCACCCGCCTTCCGGTCGCCGTGGACCCGGTAAAACTGACCATCGCGACATCGCAATGACCGGTCAGCAGGCCGCCAAGATCGTTCGCATCGATGATGATGTTGAGCACGCCGGGCGGCAGGATATCGGCAACGATCTCGCCCAGCAGCGCCGAGGTCAGCGGTGTTGAAGGCGCCGGTTTAGCGACCACGGTGTTGCCGGTGATCAGCGCGGGCGCGACTTTCATGGCCAGCAGCGCGAGCGGGAAATTCCACGGCGTGATCGTCGCGACCACGCCAAGCGGTGTGCGCTGTTCGACGATCCTGTCCTGCTCGGTTTCGCGCAGCGTCTCGATGTCGAGCTTCTGGTTGGCGAACCACCGCAAAGCGCCTACCGCGCCGGCGACCTCGCCCCGCGCATGGGGGAGCGGCTTGCCCTGTTCCTTGACCAGCAAGGTGGCGAGCTCGCCCGCCCGCGCTTCGATCGCGTCTGCAGCGCGGGCGAGGACGGCGCCGCGCTCGGCATAGGGCAGGGACGACCAGCTGGGGAAAGCCCGCTTCGCGGCCTGCACGGCTTGCTCCAGCTGTCCCGGATCGGCGCGCGCGCAAGTCGCAAAGACAGTGCCCGAGGCGGGATTGATCACGTCCATCGTGGACGCGCCATCGACGAGCTTGCCGTCGATCAGCAGACGATAGGTCAAATGTGCCTCCATTCGTTCAGAAGGACGTGATGACGCTGCGGGCGATCTCGCCCTGCATCAGTTCCTGATAGGCATCGTTGATTTCGGCGATGTTGATCTCGCGTGAGATCAGATCGTCGAGGTTGAGCTTGCCCTGCAGATACAGCTGCGCGAACATCGGAATGTCGCGCTTGATGTTGCTCGATCCCAGCACCACGCCCTTGATCGCGATCTGGTTGCGCAACAGGTCGAGCGTAACGTTGACGTCGATCGTCTTGTCCGGCGCGTGCATTCCGATCATGTACGCGGTGCCGCCCCTGCGGACCATCTTGATGACCTGCTGCGACGTCGCCTTGATGCCGACCACTTCGAACGCGTGATCGACCCCGCCGGGTACGAGCGCGTGGACTTGCGCCGCCGTATCCTCGTCCGATCCGTCGATGAAGTCGGTCGCCCCGAACTTGCCCGCCAGCTCGCCCTTGCTGGGCTGGATGTCAATCGCGATGATGCGCGACGCGCCGGCCAGCGCGGCGCCCGAGATGACGTTCAGCCCGACCCCGCCGATGCCTACCACGGCCACCGTCTCGCCCGGTCTCACGCCGGCCGTGTTGATCGCGGCCCCCGCGCCGGTCACCGTCCCGCAGCCCAGGATCGACGCCTGCGGGAAGGGCAGTTCCTTGGGCACGTTCGCCAGCTGATTTTCATGGACCAGTGAAAGCTCGGCGAACGCGCCCATGCCAAAGCCCTGCGTCACCGGCGCCCCCTCCCGCGTCAGCCGCGCCTCGTCGTGGGCGCCGCGTCGCGTCTCCTCGGGATGCGAACATTGATAAGTGCGGCCGCTCAGGCAATCGGTGCAATGTCCGCAAAACTGCAGCAGCGAGCCGACGACATGATCGCCGACGGCGAAGTCGCGCACGTCTGGGCCGATCGCCTTGACCACGCCGGCCAGCTCATGGCCCAGCACCGCGGGCAACGGGATGCCGAAGTTGGTCGTCGCGAAATGATGGTCCGAATGGCACAGACCGCATGCCTTCACCTCGACCAGCACCTCGCGGCCTTGCGGCTCGCTGATGTCGATCGCCTCGACCTGGAACGTGCCGTCGAGGGCGTTGAGTACCGCTGCTTTCATGTCGCTCTCCTGATCCCGCCGCGGCGATGCACGGCGGTTTGCGGCAGTCGCCTGCCCGAATTCTGTGTGGCTGATGCGTGACTAGTGCGCCGGCGCGGCGCGCGCGCCACGCACCAGCCGGCCAGGCAGCGCGCCCGTGGGTTCGCCACGACGATAGGTGACCACGCCCGACAACACGGTCGCGTCATAGCCGGTGGCCTGCTGCGTCAACCGTTTCCCGCCGCCAGGCAAGTCGTGGCTGACCTTGGGCATCTCCAGCTCCAGCCGGTCGATATCGATGACGTTGAGGTCGGCTTTGTAACCCGGCGCCACGATGCCGCGATCGTGCAGCCCGATGGTCCGCGCCGGCACATCGGTTAGCGCCCGTATCGCCTGCGCGAGACCCAGCGACGCGCTGCCGGCCTCGCCGGCCCATTGCGTCAGCAGGTACGTGGGGTAGGCCGCATCACAGATCATGCCGTAATGCGCGCCGCCATCGCCCAGGCCGATCAGCGTGCCCGGCGTGTCGAACGCCTCACGTGCATGCGCGAGGTAATCGTCGATCTGGATCGTCGAAGGCGCATAGAGGATCGCGTGCCCCTCGTCGCGCAGCAATTCGTCCAGGATCAGCTCGCGTGGGTTGATTCCCATTGCGGCGGCGCGCGCGTTGATGGTGCGGTCTGGCGACTGGTGATAGTCGGGCGGATTGCCCAGCGCGAAGAGCGCATCGGTCGAATTTACGATCTGGATGAAGAATGGGTTGGGGTCCTCCGGCGCTTCGGACAGCAGTTTCCGGCGGAACTCGGGGTCGCGCAGCCGCTCGACCTTTTGCGCTAGCGTAAGCCCGGCAATCGCGCGATAGCTCGGGCAGAGCGAGAAGGGATGATAGCTCAGGTCCAGTCCGAACAGCAGGCCCACCGGGCGCGGATAGAATTGCCCGCTGATTTGCTTGTCGGCACCGCGTTCGGCAAGCAGTTCTAGATAGGTCCCGAAATTGGCTGGCCGCGCCGCGTTCTGTAGCAGGCTGAACGTCAGCGGTCGGCCCGACACCTCGACCAGCCGCTCCATCAGCGAAAATTCGGCTTCGGCCTCCGCGGCGCTGTTTGGGATCATCTGGAACACTCCGCAACCGGCATCCGCCAGACCCTCGGCCAGCGCGCTCAACTCGTCCGCCTCGGTCGGTACCGATGGCGCCAGCTCGCCCGAGCGGAACCGATGGCCGAGATAGCGCGAGGTCGAAACGCCCATCGCGCCCGCCTTCAGCGCCTCTGTGGTCAATTTGCGCATCTTGGCCAGGTCGTCCTGCGTCGGTGGCTCGAGATTGGCGCCGCGATCGCCCATCACGTAAACGCGCAGTGGCGAATGCGGCAGATACCCCGCGAAATCGACATCGGCCTGGCGCGTGTCGAGAAAGTCGAGATAGTCGGGAAAGCTTTCCCACGCCCAGGGGATGCCTTTGGTCATGACGACTTCGGGAATGTCCTCGACGCCCTCCATCAGCTTGATCGCCAGCTGGCGCTGGTGTTCGCGGATTGGCGCGAAGCCGACGCCGCAATTGCCCATGATAGTGGTCGTCACGCCATGGCCGGACGAGGGGCGCAACCGATGCTCCCAGGTGACCTGGCCGTCATAGTGGGTGTGAATGTCCACGAAGCCGGGCGTGACGATCCGGCCTGCGGCGTCGATCTCCTCCGCCGCCCCACCGGCCACCGCGCCGACCGCCGCGATCCGGCCGTCCTTGACCGCCACGTCGCCGGCAAATGGCGGGGTGCCCGTGCCGTCGACGATCGATCCATTCCTGATGACGATATCGTAATCCACAGACCTGTCTCCGCTACGGGTTGCTCAAGCGCGGGAACGGTTCGGCCCTGCATCCCCCGCCGCCATCAGTCGATGGCCGTCCTGCCGACCCGATTGCTGTCGATCTCGGTGTCGAGATATCGGCCGAGCGCATAGTCCCCGCCGATCGTCGTGCGCTGCGGGTGGCGGAAATCATCGAACGAATGGCCGCGGGCGGAATGCAGGATCCGCCAATTGTCCCACACGATCATGTCCTGCGCCTGCCACTGGTGGAAATAGGCATGACGCTCGTCGAGCAGATACTCCGCGATCTCCTCGAACAGCTTCTGGCTGTCCTCGCGCGTCATGCCCAGGACGTGGTCGGCATACATCGGGGAAAGCTTCAGGATCTTTCGGCCTGTTTCCCGCTGGGTGATCACCATCGGATGGACCGTGGGGGGAAAGTCGCGTCGCATCGCGGCGTCGTCACGGCCGCTCGACTGATCGCTCACGCCGGGCGGGAAGCAGATTGGATTAGCCTTGGCGCGGTACTGATAGACCACCTCCAGACCCTCGATCCGCTCCCTCAGCGTCTGCGGCAGCCGGTCGTAGGCGGCGATCGCGTCGATGAAGCCGGTCTCGCCATGCGTCGCTGCGGGCACAAGCATGCGCAACACCGCGCCGCGAATGATGCGCGGGGCGAAGGCCTGATCCCAGTGCCAGCCGATAAAGCCGGCGCGTGACTCGCCATGGTAGTCGACCGCATTGCGCATCACGTCCTTGTCGGCAGACGTATATTTGAGGTCGAGCAGGTAGGGGTTCTGACCTGAATTGAACTCCTTCTTCACCGATATTTCGGGCGTTCCGAAACAATGGCTCAGACGCATGTGGCCCGCTTCGCTATCATTCACCCCGCGGAACAGCAGCAGGCCAGATTGCGTCCAGGCATCGATGATGATCTTGCGGTCCTGTTCGGACACGTCCTGACTGAGATTGATGTCGAATGCCTGCAGAGCAAAGCCTTCGGCCATCGGTTCAAATCGCACCGTCACGTCGACCTCTCCTTCTTCGATGCGCCAGCGAACCAGTCCGCGCGGCCGCTCGAAGTCATGTTTGTTTCATCTTGCGGCTCGTCAAAACTGCGCCGCGGGCATGTGCAGCACCAGCCCGTCCAGCTCCGGCGTCACGATGACCTGGCATGCGAGGCGGCTGTTGTCCGCCGCACCTTCGGCGAGCTCGAGCATTTGCACTTCATGCTCGCTCGGCTTGCCGACCCGCTCCATCCAGGGGCGGTCGACGAAGACGTGGCATGTCGCGCACGCGGCCTGGCCGCCGCAATCGCCGTCGATCCCGTTAATGTTGAACCGGACCGCGACTTCCATTGCCGACAGGTCGGCCTGCGCCTCCACGACATGTTCCGCGCCATTGGCCTCGATGAAAACAAGCTTGGGCATCTTACTCTGCTTCACTTTGCGTTCGAATTGTCAGGCATGGATGCGAACGCGTAGGCGGTTGATACCGCGCACGCTGCTCGACAGCGCATAACCGACCGGCTCGGTGACCTCGATCCTCGCCCAATCATTAGCCAGGATCTCCTCCAGAAAGATCCGCAACTGCATCTCGGCAAGCCGGTTGCCCAGGCAGCGATGGATGCCGAACCCGAACGAGAGATGCTGGCGCGGGCGCGCGCGGTCTATGATGAACTGGCCGGCGTCAGGGATCGCACTCTCGTCGCGATTGCCCGAAACGTACCACATCATCACCTTGTCGCCCTTGCGGATAACCTTGCCGCCCAGTTCGTGATCCTGGGTAGCGCGACGCCCCTGTGACATGATCGGCGTGTGCCACCGGATGATCTCGGGCACCGCGCTGTCGACGAGCGCCGGATTGGCCTTCAGCTTCGCCCATTGATCCGGATGATCGTGAAAGGCGAGGATGCCGGCCGACATGCTGTTCCGGGTCGTGTCGTTGCCACCGACGACCAGGATCGAGACGTTGGACGCAAATTCCAGGTCGCTCATGTTCTGCGCGACGGGCGAATGCGCCAGCATCGACAGCAGGTCCGACGACGGCTCCTCCATCCGACGAGTTTCACGCAAAGTCAGGAATGCGCGGGTCATTTCCTTGAGTTCGCTGTCGCGCTGCTCCCAAGATTCCACCACGCCGTCGCCCGGAACGCCGGCGATCACGTCCGACCAGCGCTTGAGCTGCTTGCGCTCGTCGAACGGGACGCCAAGTAGGGTCGCCAACATCATCATGGTCAGTTCGACCGAGACCGTCTGCGCCCAGTCGAACTCCTCGCCGATCGGCAGCCCGGCCAGCGCATTGCGGGTGCGCTCGCGGATCAGGTGCTCGAAGCGCGCCAGATTGGCCGGCGCGAGTGCTGGTGAAACGATCTTCCGCTGGGTGTCGTGTTCGGGCGGGTCCATGCCCAGAAATCCGCCGACTGGCGTGGCATTGGGGCCACGCCCTTTCGCACGCGTCTCGTCGAGCGAGGTGGCGTTCGCCGACGAGAACACTTGATGGTTGCTGTCGACCGCGATGATGTCCTGATACCGCGTGACCGACCAATAGGGGCCGTAGCGGCTTTCCCGGCAATAATGCACCGGATCCTCGGCGCGCAGGCGCGCAAAGATCGGCCCTTGCCGGTTTTTCTGGAAGATCGTCGGATCGCTGACGTCGATATCCTCGATCGCAAGCTTGTCATGTTCCAGTTTTTCGGCGGATTGGCTTGCCATTCAATATCTCGCGAACGTTCGTTGCAGGGATGGTATATGCGGCGCCATGGAGCGAATAGTGCGTTTTCGACCCACGCGTCGCGAAGGCACACGAATGAAGCGCCGTGCCTCTCGCGGATGGTCAGAGGCTCTGTCCGCCGTCCACGTTCAGCACTGCCCCGGTGATGAAGCTGGCGCGCCTGGACAACAGAAATGCGACCGCCTCGGCCAGCTCCTCCGGACGGCCGCGGCGCCCCAGCAGGCTTTCCTGCGTCGTCTGGATGTCGGTTCGTTTGACGCCGCGATTGTCGAACCAGCCGGCTCGGACCGCATTTGCGCGCACCTGATATCGACCTTCCTCGCGCGCAGTGACGGCGAGCAGGCGCTCCGCGGCGGCCTTGGGCACCGCCGAAAGCCCGCCGCGCGGCTCGAGCCGGCCGGCCTGATAGGTGGTGATGCCGACGATCGCGCCCTGCGATGCGCGCAGCGCCGGGAGCGCCGCGGCTATCAGATTGGCCAGGCCGATCACATCGACTTCGATGATCCGGCGCCATTCGTCTGCAGGTACGCGGCTGACGAAATCATAGGCCGGCTTGGCGCCAGGCGCATAGACCAGCGCACCGATCCCGCCGAATAGCTTTGCGGCGTCCGCGATGCCGTCGGCCACCGATGCCGGGTCGAGCAGGTCGAACCGCACGGCCTCGGCCTCGCCCGAAGCGGAGCGGATCTGCTCGACAAGGTTCTGCGCCTCATCGCGGGCCTTGCGATACGACACGATCACCGGTGCGCCCTGTTCGGCCAGCTTCGCTGCGATCGCTGAGCCAAGGCCGCCGCTGCCGCCGACGACGAGCGCCGCGCCCGGGGCGAACAACGGGGCGGGCGCCGTTGTGCTTGCTATCATTCCAGTACCTCTTTTCAAGATTTTCACGGCGCGGGGCGCAGGGCGGCGGCTAGGTCATACGCCAGTCGTCAGCACGGTGTACGGTGGGTTGAGCGGGCGGCGGCAGCTTGGCCAGACCCGTGTCGCGCGAGGCGACCAGAATCGTGGCGGAGCCGCGAATATTCTCCTCGCCGCGCTGATTGACGCCGGACAGATCGATCTCGACCAGCGGTCCCAGCACTTGATCGACCCGCGCCTCGGTGACGACGCCGTTGACCCAGGTCGTGTCCCCGATATAGTTGAATTTGCGCAGGTCGTACTTCACGCGATAGACCCAGGCATCGTCACCGGCGATGTTGTTGCAATAATGGTTGAGCATGGCCTGCCGGATGACCGCGACGTCATAGATGCCGGCGACGCCGACATCCTTAAGCAGCGACGCTTCCCAGTGGATGCGCTGGATCGTGTCCCAGGCCTGATATTCATTCTTCGAATAGAAGCCGCGGATTCGCTTGCGGTTCTCGTAGGCCAGGCGGAACGGGGGCGCGCCATAGGAGTACCAGCCGGCGCCCATGAAGAAATTAATGAGGTCTGTGATCGTCAGCGGCCCCTTGACCATGGTGGGAAGTCGCGTGCCGACGGCGATGTCCTCCAAATACCAGGTATTGGCGCCGCGGCGGTATTCGGCATCATAGGCGGCCTCGATCGCGGCGAGGTCTTCGTCGCTATAGCTAGTGACGATCGGCTCGGCCTTGGCCTTTGGCGTCGCTTCCTCGGCGGACGATCGCCGCCGTTCGACATGCACGAAGGTTTCCGTACCCTGCACGAGCACGGTGTCGTCATCGTTCCAATAGCATTTGCCATTGCCCACGATGACCGACTGCCCCCCAAAGCGCGACTCCTTGACCTCCACCGAGCTCACATATCTTGAGACGTAGAGCCGCTGCCCCGAGGTAATCGGCGCGAAATAGAAATTCTCGCCACCTGAGTGAAATAGCTGGACGCCGCGCAGGGCGCCGCGGGTTTCGCGCTCGAATGCCACTTCCATTGCCTTTGGCCGTTTGAGGCCCATCGTCCCTTCAAAGCCGAGTGGTGCGATGCTCTCTCCCCAGCGCGTGTGCTGCGGATAGTCCTCGTCGATGAACAACGGATTGTCGCTGCCGTTATAGATCGCGAACCGCCGAAACGCGTCGTAGGAAGCATAGATGTTGTGCGGCTTGTCGAGCCAGCCGTGCCGCAGCGTCGGATTGGGGAAGCCGATCCGCTGACGCATCTTGCCCACTGATTCATCTGTGATCCGCCCCATGATCAGGCCATCGTCGGCCATCCGCCTCTCCAGCATGTGATGGGCCGACCGGCGGGGTGCCGCTGGCTCCAAGCCGTCGCGACGACCGCGTCCCGCCAGGAACACCCGCCATGCGACATTCGCGATAAGCGTACAACGAAGGCAAACCGTGAAGTGCGTGCTTCGCGGCGAGGCCGGATTTTTCACATTAATTGCCGTGTGCATTCGCGTGCAGAATGGCCGCGCCGGACGTCCGCCGCTTGGGCGGCCCGGATCGGCTTGCCGTCATAACGGCAGTTTGGCGGTACACGCGCCTTCCGATTGCGGGGGGCGCCGTTCGTTCTGGAGAGGTACGCGTTGGAATACCTTCACACGATGGTGCGGGTGCGGGATCTGGAAGCGTCGCTGGCATTTTACCGCGACGCGCTCGGGCTTGAGCAAATCGACCGCTTTGACATTGAAGCTGGCCGCTTCACGCTCGTTTACATGGCCGCGCCGGGTGACGGGGCCGCGGCACGCGCCGATCGGGCGCCGACGATCGAACTGACCCACAATTGGGATGACCAGGGTTACGCCGAGGGCCGCAATTTCGGCCACATCGCCTTTGCGGTCGATGACATCTACGTTGCATGCCGACGGCTTGCCGATCACGGCGTCGCGTTGAGCCGGCCGCCGCGTGACGGGAAGCTGGCATTCGTGCGCTCTCCCGACGGCATTTCGGTGGAGTTGCTGCAGGCCGGCGCGCCCCTAGCCGCGTGCGAACCATGGGCATCAATGCCAAATGTCGGATCGTGGTGAGCACGCTCATGTCCGACCCAATCCCACGCTTTCCGGGTGACTTATGGATTTAGGATATTCGCCACAGGACAGGCTGTTCTTCGACGAAGTTCGGGCCTTTCTCGACGGCACATGGACGGGGCGCTTGCCAAAATCTGGCAAGCCGGAACCCGACTTTGTTCGCGAGTTCCGCCTGCTCGCGACCGAGCGTGGCTATCTGTACCGCTCGATTCCCAAGGTCTATGGCGGTTCGGAACAGCTTCCCGATCCGATGCGCGGACGCATCATCCGCGATTGTTTCGAGCGCGCGCGCGCACCGATGGAAGTCCCCGGCGCCGGGATGTCCATGCTGATCCCGACGCTGCTCGAGCACGGCAGCGAATCGCAGCGGCGGATGTTCATTCCCAAGACAATCCTAGGCGAATATCGCTGGGCGCAGGGTTATTCGGAGCCGGGCGCCGGCAGCGATCTGGCCTCGCTGAAGACCAGCGGGAAGCTGGACGGCGGCGAGTGGGTGATCAACGGTCAGAAGATCTGGACGAGCCAGGCCTATAGCGCGACGCACATGTTCGCGCTGGTGCGGACCGAGCCGAATGCAGGCAAGCACGGTGGAATTTCCTACCTCCTGCTCGAACTCGATCAGCCCGGCATCACGATCCGCACGATCCATCAGATCACCGGCGAATCCGAATTTTGCGAGGTATTCTTCGAGGACGCGCGGACTCCGGCCGACTGGATCGTCGGGGCGCGTGGCGGCGGCTGGGGTATCTCGAAGACCACGCTCAAGCACGAACGCAGCAATATCGGGGGCGTGCGTACGCTCGGCTTGCTTGAATCGCTCTGGCGGCTGGCGCGCAGCATCGAGATCAACGGCCGGCCGGCGGCCGAGGACCCGGTTATCCGCGATCGCATGATGACGCTGGAGGGCTATGTCCAAGCCCAGCTGTTCTGCGGCTACTATCAGTTCGCGCGCACCGTCGGGGGGGGATCGGCGGGCATGCTGCCCTTGCTCAACAAACTCGCCGGCACACGCATCGCGCTGGAGGTTGCGCAGGTTGCTCAGGATATATTGGGGGACCGCGGCATGGACCTGCCTGTCAAGGGCGCGGCCGGGAAGCGCAATCCAGCGCAGTGGCTGAACCAGGTGCTGGGATCGCTGGCGCTGTCGATCGCCGGGGGGGCGTCGAACATTCAGCGCAACATCATTGCTGAGCGAGGCCTCGGCCTCCCAAAGGACGAGGCTCTGTAGAACGCGCATGCATTTTGATCTTACAGACGAGCAGAAGCAATTCGAGGACGCGGTCGAACGGCTGCTGACCGACAAGCTCAGCGGC
Organism: Sphingomonas tagetis; assembly: GCF_024211275.1. Taxonomy (GTDB): domain Bacteria; phylum Pseudomonadota; class Alphaproteobacteria; order Sphingomonadales; family Sphingomonadaceae; genus Sphingomonas; species Sphingomonas tagetis. Next base: position 10,178 of record NZ_JAMLDX010000023.1, on the reverse strand, counting down.
AACATCCTGACGCGCGACGAAGCGGTGCCGGGCCTGGCTGCGGCCATGGACGAGGCCCTCAAGTCCCTCGCGGTGCCGGCAATTCTCGTGCCGGAGGCGGAGAGTGGACTTGGCATGGGGTTGTTGACGCTGGCGGTAGCTGGCGAAGCACTGGGCCGTCACGCCGCGCCGACCTCAGCGATCCGTAGCGCGGTCGGCGCCTGGGCGATCGCGAGCTATGGTGACAGCACGCTCAAGGCGCGATGGCTCGAACCGCTGCTCGCTGGCGACGCCAAAGTCGGCTTTGCGTTCAGTGAAACCTCCGACCATTGGAACCCCGACGAATGGAGGGCGTCGCTGCGCGACAGCCGGGCGAACAAGCGCTGTATCGAGGGTGCAGCCGATGCCGACCTGTTCATCGTGGGCGTCGAAGAGGGGCTGTGTCTGGTCGCGCGAGACGCTGCCGAACTACATGCCAGCGAATATCCGCCGCTCGACACATCGCGGCCGCATGCGGGGGCTATGCTGGAGATGGCGGACGCGAAACCGCTGGGTGGCCGGGCTGCCGCCTGGCGCCTTTACGATGCGCTGATGATCCTGGCGGCGATCGATGCCGCCGGGGCCGGGCGTGCCGCACTGGATATGTCGGTCGAATACGCAAAAACCCGCGTGCAGTTCGGACGCCCGATCGGGTCGTTCCAGGCCATCAAGCACGCGCTTGCCAACATGGCCGTGGATATCGAGCCTGTACGGTTCTTCTGCTGGTATGCGGCGCATGCCTGGGACGTGTCTGCCCCGGAAGCACCCTGGTCGGCGGCGTTGGCCAAGGCGCATGCCACGGACGTCGCCGTCAAGACCGCCCGCGCCGCGGTCGAGGCGCATGGGGGGATCGGTTACACCTGGGAATATCCCCTTCACCTGCTGCTGAAGCGCGCGATGCACGACCGGATGGTGCTTTCTTCGCCCACTCAGCTGCGCGCGCGCGCCGCGTCCCTACCGCGGCCCCTGACGTGAGGATGATGTGAACATGAGTGCGGCAGATCGCATGCGAGCGACGCTGGAAGCGGTGCTGGAGATCGATCCGGCGGCGCAGGCGATCGAGTTCCATCGGCAGTGGTGGAGCTGGGACGACCTCAGATCGCGCAAGCTGGCAGTCGAAGCAGCGATCGCGCGGGCTGGGCTCGGCGGCGAGGTGCGAGTGGGCGTCGTGCTGCGCAACCGGCCCGAGATCGTCGCCGCGGTTCTGGCGACCGTCACCACTATGCGGTGCCTCGTCACGCTCAACCCGACGCTGCCCGACGCCGCGCTCGCTGCCGATATCGAGCGGCTGGAGATTCCGGTGATCATTGCGTCAAGCGTCGATTGGGCGCGTGATGAGGTTCGCGCCGCTGCGCTCGCGAGCGGCGCGCTCTGCGTTGCGATCAGTGATGCGCTGGACGACGGCGTGGAGGTGCTGCAGCAGTTCGCCCCTGACCGCGCCGGCGGATTCCGCACCCTCGCCGAAGATATCGCCGTCGAGATGCTTACCAGCGGCACCACGGGGCCGCCCAAGCGCATTCCGCTCAAGCGCTCGCGCTTCGCGCAGTCGGTGCTCGGCGCCGCCAATTTCGAGGCAGGACGCAGCCAGGACGATACGCCGCGGCTCCGCTCCGGCACACAGTTGCTGCTTGCGCCGTTCGGCCATATCGGCGGGTTGGTGGCGCTGCTGAACGCGCTCCTCGCCGGCCGCAAGGCCTGCCTGCTCGAAAAGTTCACCGTCAACGAATTCCACGATGCGGTGAAGCGTCACCGTCCCAAGGTCGTTCAGACCCCGCCGGCCGGGCTTGCGATGGTCCTTGCCGCGGGTATTCCCAAGGAAGACCTGTCGAGCCTCGCCGCCTATCGTACGGGCGCGGCCCCGCTCGATCCGGCGCTCGCCGACGAATTCTGGCAGACCTATGGCATCCCGGTTCTTCAGAATTACGGCGCGACCGAGCTTGGCGGCATTGCCGGCTGGACGCTGAACGATTTCAAAGCCTATTGGCCGGAGAAGCGCGGCGCCGTCGGACGGCTCAATCCTGGCGTGGAGGCGCGCATTGCTTCGGCCGAGACCGGCGAGGTGCTGGCACCGGGCGAGGCGGGCATCTTGCAACTGCGGGGCTCGCAGGTCGGCGATCGCGAAACGTGGCTTACGACGACCGATCTCGCCGCTCTAGACGCAGATGGCTTCCTGTGGATCAAGGGCCGGGCCGACGCCGCAATCATCCGGGGCGGCTTCAAGATCCAGCCCGAATATGTCGCTGCCGCTATCGAACGTCACCCGGCGATCCACGAGGCGGCTGTCGTGGGCATGCCGGATCGGCGATTGGGACAGGTTCCGGTTGCCGCCTACTCGCTCAAGCCGGACGCCGAGGCGCCCCAGGCCGATGAACTCCGATCGTACCTTCGTGAGACGCTGTTGCCATATCAGGTGCCGACCGAATTCATTCAGGTCGATGCACTGCCCCGTACTGCTTCGATGAAGGTGAGCTTGCAACAGGTCCGGGCGCTGTTCGAATGGACGTGATCGAATTCAACGGCGTGACACGATTGGCCAAATCCTACGATCGACTGGCTGAACGATACTATAGCCCGGCCGAATTTCGATCGAATGTACGGGCATGAGATTTTCCGCCCTGACTCTGTTGCGAAGCGCGTTCGACGGTCAGTCCCGTTATCCGCATCAATGGCGCAAGGCGGACCCGAGACCATCCTATGACGTGATCGTCATAGGGGGCGGCGGGCACGGCCTGGCGACGGCATATTACCTGGCGAAGGAATATGGTGTCACCAACGTCGCGGTGATCGAGAAGGGCTGGATCGGGGGCGGCAATACTGGCCGCAACACGACGATCATCCGGTCCAACTATCTGTTCGACGAAAGCGCGGCGCTGTACGATCACGCGCTGACACTGTGGCGGGGGTTGAGCCAGGAACTCAACTATAACGTCATGTTCAGCCCGCGCGGCGTCCTGATGCTCGCGCATACCGTGCACGATGTGCAAAGCATCAAGCGGCACGTGCATGCCAATCGGCTGAACGGCGTCGACAATGCGTGGCTGACGCGGGCGCAGGTCGCGGCATTCTGCCCCGGGCTGAACATGTCGCCCGAGGCGCGCCACCCGATCGTCGGTGCGGCTTTGCAGCGCTCGGGTGGCACTGCCCGGCACGATGCGGTTGCCTGGGGCTTTGCGCGCGCCGCGAGCGCGCGCGGCGTCGACATTATCGAGAATTGCGAAGTTGTCGGCATCCGGCGCAGGATCGATGGCGCGGTTGCGGGCGTCGAAACATCGCGCGGTTTCATTGGCGCCCGCAAGATCGGTGTCGTGACTGCCGGCCGGAGTTCGCAGGTCATGGCGATGGCGGACGTGCGGTTGCCGATCGAGAGCTATCCCTTGCAGGCCCTTGTGTCCGAGCCGACCAAGCCAGTCCTGGACTGCGTAGTCATGTCGAACACGGTGCATGGCTATGTCAGCCAGTCGGACAAGGGCGAACTGGTGATCGGCGCGGGATCTGATGCATATGTGAGCTACAGCCAGGCGGGCAGCGCGCATGTCGCGGCCGAGGCGATCGGGGCGGTCTGCGAGCTGTTCCCCCAATTCGCGCGCATGCGTATGCTGCGCAACTGGGGCGGTATCGTCGATCTGACCCCGGATCGCTCGCCGATCATCGGCAAGACTCCGGTCCCCGGACTGTACGCCAATTGCGGATGGGGTACCGGGGGGTTCAAGGCGACGCCCGGGTCGGGCCACATCTTCGCCCACACGTTGGCCACCGGCGATCCCCATCCGATCGCCGCGCCGTTTTCGCTGGATCGCTTCCTCACCGGGCGACTGATCAACGAGGCGGCTGCAGCCGCCGTCGCGCATTGAGGACTGTCCGATGCTGCTGATCGATTGCCCTTTTTGCGGACAGCGCCCCGAAATCGAGTTCCGCTACGCCGGCGAGGCCCATGTCCTCCGCCCGATCGATCCGCGTGAGTGCGAAGACGAAGAATGGGCGGCCTATCTCTATCGGCGCCGCAATCCGGCGGGAGACCATGCCGAGCGCTGGCATCATGTCCACGGCTGCCGCCGCTTCTTCAACGCCCGGCGTCATACGGTGACCGACCTGTTTTCGGGAAGCTACCCGGCCGGCACGCCAGGCCCTGAATGTGAGGCCGGGCAATGAGCCAGTCATTCCGATTGCGCGACAAGGGAAGGGTCGATCGCAGCCGCCCGGTGAGCTTTAGCTTCGACGGGCGCACCTTGACGGGCTATGTTGGCGACACCCTGGCGAGCGCGCTGCTGGCCAATGGCGTGCATGTGATGGGCCGGTCCTTCAAATACCATCGCCCGCGTAGCGTCTTGGGTGCCGGCGTCGAAGAGCCGAATGCGCTCGTCACCGTCGATCGCGGTCGGGGGCGGATTGATGCCAACATCCTGGCCACGACGCTTGAAATCCATGACGGGCTCGTCGCCCGCAGCCAGAACCGATGGCCGTCGCTGACGCTCGATCTGGGCGCGGTGAACAATATCTTCTCGGCATTCATACCCGCCGGCTTCTATTACAAGACATTCATGTGGCCGCGCGCGGCGTGGAAGTCGGTCTATGAGCCCGCCATCCGGCGCATGGCCGGGCTGGGACCGCCGCCGGTGGACCGCGACCCCGACAGCTATGCCTCGCAGTTCGACCACTGCGAGGTCCTCGTCGTCGGCGCGGGGCCGGCCGGGCTGGCGGCGGCGCTGGCGGCTAGCGCGGGGCCGGGCCGGGTCATCCTGTGCGACGAAGGGGCAGAAGCGGGCGGCGCGTTGCTGGGCGACCCGGCGGCGGCGATCGACGGCCTCGCCGCCTGGGACTGGGTCGGAAAGGTCGTCGCCGAGCTGTCGTCACGGCCCAACGTCACGATCCTCACGCGTACCACCGCATTCCGCTACGGCACGCAGAACATGGTCGGTCTGGTCGAGCGAGTCAGCGATCATCTCGCCGGTTCAACGCCCGGCATCTTGCGGCAACGGTGGCGCCAGGTCCGCGCCTGCCAGGTCGTATTGGCCACGGGGGCGCACGAGCGGCCCGTCCTGTTCCGTGGCAACGACCGGCCCGGCGTCATGCTGGCCAGTGCGGCGCGTATCTACGTCAATCGCTACGGGGTGCGGCTGGGCAGCCGCTGCGTCGTCGCGACCCGCACGGACAGCGGTTACCAAACGGCGTTCGATATGGCGCGCGCCCGTATCGCGACGACGGTCCTAGACATGCGTGCATCGATCGCGCCCGCGCTGTCGGCGGAGGCTGAGCGACTGGGGATCGAGGTGATCGCGGCTGCCCGTCCGATCCGGGCGAAAGGCGGCAGGCGAGTCACGGCGGTCGAGATCGAGCAGGCCGATGGCCAGCGGCGGACGCTCCGCTGCGATCTGGTGCTGATGGCGGGTGGCTGGGTGCCGGTGGTCCATCTATTCTCTCAGTCGCGCGGCAAGCTGCGTTGGGAGGAGCGGGTCGAAGGCTATGTTCCCGACGCGGCCACCCAGGCGGTGCGTTGCGCGGGGGCGTGCCGTGGTGAATTCGCGCTCTCCTCGGCCCTTAAGGATGGCTTTGCGGCCGGGCAGGGCGCTGCAGGGGGCGACCCGGGCGCGATCCATGGCCCACCAACCTGTTCCTCCACCGAGGCCGAGGTCGATATGCGCGACGTGCCGATGAGCGTCGCCGCCGACGGCGGCATGGCGTTCATCGACTATCAGAACGACGTCACGACCAAGGATCTGAGGCTGGCGGTCCGCGAAGGCTTCCATTCAGTCGAACACTTCAAGCGATATACCACGACTGGCATGGCGACCGATCAGGGGCGCACGTCGAACCTCAACGCAATGGCGGTGGTCGGCGATGCCCTGCATCGACCGATGGGGCAGGTGGGCATTACCACCTTCCGTCCGCCTTACACGCCTGTCAGTTTCGGCGCGTTGGCCGGCAATAATCGCGGCGAACTGTTCGCGCCGGTCCGCCGGACGCCTACGCACGACTGGGCCGCTGCGCAGGGGGCGGTGTTCGAGGATGTCGGGCTGTGGAAACGCGCGCGCTACTTCCCCAAGTCCGGTGAGAGCATGGACGAGGCGGTTCGGCGGGAGTGCCGGATCACGCGCGCGGTCGCGGGGGTTCTCGACGCCTCGACGCTCGGCAAGATCGAAGTCGTCGGGCCCGATGCGGCCGAGTTCATGAACCGAATGTACGTCAATGCGTGGACGAAGCTGAAGGTCGGCGCCTGCCGCTACGGCGTGCTGCTGCGCGACGACGGCTTCATCTTCGATGATGGCGTTGTCGGCCGGATCGCCGAGGACCGGTTCCACGTCACCACGACCAGCGGCGGGGCGGCGGGCGTGTTCAACCTCATGGAGGATTATCTCCAGACCGAATGGCCCGATCTTCGTGTCTGGCTGACTTCGACGACTGAACAGTGGGCGGTGATCTCCGTCCAGGGACCCCGCGCCCGCGCCATCCTGGCGCCGTTGGTGGAGGATGTCGACGTGTCGGCCGAGGCGTTCGCGCACATGACGGTGCGCGAGGGGCGTATTGCGGGCGTACCGACTCGCCTGTTCCGCGTCAGCTTCACCGGCGAACTGGGGTTCGAGGTGAATGTGCCGTCGAGCGAAGGCATGAGGGTATGGGAAGCCATCTGCGCCGAGGGCCGCAAGCATGGCGCGGTCGTCTATGGCACCGAGACGATACACGTCCTGCGCGCCGAAAAGGGCTTCATCATCGTCGGGCAGGAAACCGACGGCACCACCACGCCGGACGATGTCGGGCTTGGCTGGGCGATCGGAAAGACCAAGCCGGACTTCGTGGGAAAGCGCTCGCTGAGCCTGCCCGGGCTGACTGCGCCCGGTCGCAAGCAACTCGTCGGATTGCGGCCGATCGGACACGAGACGGTGCCCGACGAGGGCGCGCAACTGATCGGTGAGGCAGCGCCGACCCCGTTCAGCGCGCAGGGCCATGTCACCTCCGCCTATTGGAGCGAGGCGCTGGACGGGCCGATCGCCCTCGGGCTCCTGCGCAACGGCCGTGCGCGCATCGGCGAGCTGGTCCGCGTCACGAGCCTTGTGGGGGAGCCCAGGCTGTGGCGCGTCTGCGACCCGGTCTTCCTCGATCCGAAGGGACATCGCCTCAATGGCTGATCCTGATCACATGCCGGCGATGCCGCTGGCGACGGACCCCGGAATCACGATCCGCCAGCTTCCCCCGTGCCATTTGTGGTCGCTGCGCGCCCGCGCGCCGGACGTCGAAAGGCTTTCCGTGGCGTGGGGCGGCGGACTCGACCTCGCGCCGCTGGCCAGCGCCTCCACGGGCCGTCGCCACGCGCTGCGGCTCGGGCCGGACGAATGGCTGTTGATCGCCGATTCCGCATCGGCGGCCGACGGGCTCCATGCGCTCGCTGAAACCATTGCGTTTTCGATCGTCGATATCTCGGCCCGCGAAATCGGGTGGGAAATTGCGGGCGACCATGCGTCACGCTTGCTTGCCGGCGGATGCCCGCTCGATTTGTCCGACGCTCACTTCCCCCCGGGCCGCGCTACGCGGACGATCTATGGTCAGGCGGAAATTGTTCTTTGGCGTCCGGCTTCGGAACGCGCGTGGGAGGTCCGCGCGCTGCGGTCCTTTACCAATTACCTGACCCGGCACCTGGCGCACGCGGTCCACAATCTTCCCGTGTCGTCGGAGACGAGATAATGAACATGGCGAGCGAACTCGAAACGGCCGCGCCGGACATCGCTGCGCAGCTGCCCGAGCCCCAGATCTGCCGACTGACGGTGTCCTGCCCGAACAAGCCGGGGATCGTGGCGAGCATCACGACTGCGCTGTTCGGCCATGGCGCGGACGTGCGAGAGGCACATCACTATTGCGACAGCGAAACCGGCAGGTTGTTCGTCCGGATCACCTTCAGCCTGTCGCGCGCGGTCGAGCTCGATACCGTGAGGGCGGACTTCACGCCCCTCGCCGAATCGCGCCGGATGACGTGGGCGCTCGGGCCGGCCGACGAGCGCAAGAAGGTGCTGATCCTCGTTTCCAGGTTCGACCATTGTCTGGTGGATCTGCTGTATCGCTGGCGCATCGGGGAATTGGCCATGGAGCCGGTCGGAATCTTATCCAACCATCCGCGCGAGACGTTCGCGGACACCGATTTCGGCGAAATTCCATTTCACTTTTTGCCGGTGACCAAAAGCAACAAAGCCGTGCAGGAGGCGCGGATCAAGGCGCTAGTGACGGATACCGGCGCCGATCTCGTGATCCTCGCCCGCTATATGCAAATCCTGTCCGATGACCTGGCGGCACATCTGTCGGGCCGCTGCATCAATATCCACCACAGCTTCCTGCCTGGCTTCAAGGGAGCCAAGCCTTATCATCAGGCGCACTCGCGAGGGGTCAAGCTGATCGGCGCGACGGCGCATTATGTGACCGCCGACCTCGACGAGGGACCGATCATCGAACAGGATGTCGAGCGCGTCAGCCACCAGGACACGCCCGCCGACCTTATCCGCAAGGGCAGGGACATCGAGCGGCGCGTGCTCGCCAGGGCCGTGTCCTTCCACCTGAATGGCCGAGCCTTTCTGAACGGCGCCACGACCGTCGTGTTCGGTGACTAGCCGCTCGACGCGGGATGAGGGCCGCCGGCCGCGCGAACCGCGCCGGGGGTCGCCCCCTCCACCTCGCGAAAATGGCGGATGAGGTGCGAGGCATCGCAAAATCCGCAATCCGCCGCGATCTCCGCGATTGACCATTGCGTGTTGCGCAGAAGCCGGCGGGCGCGATCGACGCGCATCGATTTCAGCACCGCGGCGGGGGTAATGCCGAGATGCGCGACGAACAGCCGTGTCAGGGTGCGTGGCGTGGATCCGACCATCCGCGCAAGATCGGCAAGCCGGACATTCTGATCGAGCATACGCTCCATCGCCAGCACCGCGCGCCGGACGCGAACATCCTCAAGGTTCGAGACGCCTACAGTCAGCGGAGCAGGTTGCGGCGCCTCGCCCGGGCGTGCCCCATCCTCGAGCATGATTCGCAGCCCCTTGGCCGCCGCTCCAGTACCCAGGTGCCGCTCGATCAGCCAACTGGCAAGGTGGATGGCGCCGACACCGCCAGGGCACGTGATTCGCTTCCCATCGACAAGAAACATGCGGTCGGAAACGATCCGATGACCGGGGAATTCCGTTACATAATCCTGGTGGTGAAACCAGCTGAGGCACGCGTAGCGCCCGTCCATCAAGCCGGCGCGGGCCAGCGCGAACACACCATTGCACAGGCCGACCAGCGGCACGCCCGCCGCATCGACGGTGCGAAGATAGGACAGCAGGCCGGCACTTTCGCGTTCGCCATCATGGAGCGTGCCGCCGACGACGATGACATAGTCGAATGCTAGGGGCGGCTGCAGCGCCATCGGCGGCTGCAGCATGACGCCGTTGCTCGCCGCCACGGCGTCGCGGTGCTCGCTCATAACGGTCCAGGCGCATCGGACCTGGCGCGACCGATCGCCCTCGTCCGCTGCCAACCGCAACGTGTCGATAAAGCCGGCAAAGGCGAGCATCGTGAAGTTCGGCAGCGGGATGATACCGACGCGCAGCTCCGGCGCGTGGCGGGGCTGCACCGCTCGGAATGATTGGTCGATCATGGTGCGACGTTACAGCGCAATCGCCGAACCTGTCGGGAAGTTCGCGGCGGCATTCGTGGGAATGTATGACAGACCGCTCGCAAAACACACTTTCGGTCGCGGTCGCGTTTGCAACAGAGGTCGGCAAGCGCCGCAAGCCGCAACTCTGGGCGTGAGCGAAGGATTCATGATCATGCCGCTCGTCTATCCCGACATTCTTGATCTCAAGACGGCGGGCGAACGCTTCAGCTATACCGAGCGCGACGCGATGCTGTACGCGCTCGCGATCGGCTTCGGCGCCGACCGTATGGACGAGCGCGACCTGCACTTCATCTATGAAAGCCAGCTCAAGGCGGTGCCCACGCTGGCGACGGTGGTTGCGTGGGACGCGGGACTCCCGACCGCGCAGCTCGGGGTCGATTACCCGCTCGTGCTGCACGGCGAAGAGGTGACCAGCCCCCACCGAGTGGTCCGAGCGGATTGTTAGTGCATTGACGCTTCCATCTCCAGTGTTGGCCGTAGGTGGAGCGAAGCGGAACCGGAGGGCGACACTGGAGATGGGACGGCCTCC
>NZ_JAMLDX010000022.1 GCF_024211275.1 Sphingomonas tagetis | reverse complement strand
GGCCGTCCCATCTCCAGTGTCGCCCTCCGGTTCCGCTTCGCTCCACCTACGGCCAACACTGGAGATGGAAGCGTCAATGCACTAACAATCCGCTCGGACCACTCGGTGGGGGCTGGTCAGTTGAGCATCCGGCCAAGGTGTCGATCGGCGATAACCTCAAGATCGACCGGGTCGTCCTCGAGCGCGGCACCGCAGCGACGGAGGCGACCCATGCAGCGCGGCGCTAGCGTCGCGGTGAGCGCAGCGCTGCTGCTCGCGAGCGCGGCGCTGGCGCAGGAGACGCCTGTCGCTTCGGATGAACCGCTCGCGGCCGCCGCGAAGGACGCGCAACAAGCTCTACGCCAGACCTTCACGAACCTGCAGTTCGAGGACTTCGGACCGGCGCCTGTGAAGGGTCCGTTATATCAGGCCAATGCCGGCGGCAAAATGATCTATTTCGCACCGGAAAGCGGCCACCTGCTGTTCGCAGCTGTCTATGACCGGAACGGCGTCAACGTCACCGCGCTTGCCCAGGATGCCAGTGCGCGCAAGCGGCTGAACGCGATCGATACCGGCCAGGCGCTGGTGATCGGTCCGCCAGGTGCGCCCAAGGTCATCGAGTTCACCGATCCCGACTGCCCGTACTGCCAAGCGCTCGACCGGTTCTGGGCCGCCAAGGCAGCCGAAGGCAAGCAGGTCCAGCGGTTCATCTTCTTCGTGAGCGGCATTCATCCTGAAGCTGCGGCCAAGGCCGAGCATATCCTGTGTTCGCCCGATCGCGCTGCCGCGTTCCGGGCCATCTATTCGGGCGCAGTGCCGAAGACCCTCACGAAATGCGCGACTGGCGAAGCGACGGTCACTGCCCATGGCCAGATCGTGCGCAAGCTCGCCGTTTCCGGCACGCCGACCCTCTTCGTGGAAGGCCGGATGATCTCGGGTTTCCAGCAGGCCGAGATCGAGGCGTTCCTCGATCGGCAGCAGGGCGCGAGCGATGCCAGGCCCTGACCTCCGGCCTGAGACCGGAAACGCGGCGCTCGATCACTCTGGCGGGTCTCCCTTCGTTCCGAACCGGCGTCCCGCGCGTCCGGGCAGCGAAGCGAGAACCGGTATGCCGGTGGCGGCGCTCCCCAGGGAGCTGTCCAGTGCCGCTTCCGGCCGGAAACGACTTCAATCGTGCCGGCAGGCATTTGCCCGGACGGCTCCCGTTTCGTGGAGACCATCGATGTTCAAACTCACCTTGTCGCGGAGCGCACGTGTCGCCGACTCCGGACTTCTGCTGGCGCTTGCGCTCGTCGCGGGTGCTGGCGCGGCCAGCGCCTTCACGGCGCCGCAGGTCGGCGACCTCGGCTACGACATCTATAACATCGTCGTGAACGAGGGCGTCAAGGGCCCGCTCGGCTTCGTCGGCGGTGTCGCGGCCTTCCTGTTCGGCGTCTCGCGCCTGTTCTCGAACATCATGATCGGCATCCCGACGATCGTCGCGGCGGTCTGCCTCATCAAGGCGGACTCCATCCTGCAGACCTTCGGGATGGTGATCTGAGGGCACGCGCCGCCGCGCCGCGGCGGCCGCGAAGAGCTGGGGGGTGATGGTCACCTCTCGGAAATCACGCTCGCGCGTGATGAAGCAAGGGAGAAGAGCGTTGGATGAACGTCTTCCACAATTCCTGCACCGGCCGGTCCAGATCCTCTGGTTCGACAGCCAGGAATTCATCGTCGTGATGTCGACCATCTTCGTCGCCGTGATCGTCGGCGGGCTGGTCGGGTGGGCGCTCATCGGCGCTCTTCTTCTCTTCATTCCCTGGAAGCGCACCAAGCCGCGCGGGTTCATCCCGCACGCCGCCTGGCGCTGGGGCCTGCTTCGCTTCCGTCACTATCCGGGTCCGACCCAGACCCGCTTCTACGAGTAGGGCCAATGGTACATCCGTTCCGGCGCAAGGCGCCCGCCGACATGATCGGCGACACGCGGCCGAGCTGGCATCTGCACCGCTATCTGCTCGGCTCGGCCAATCTCTTCGAAGAGAACCGGTTGCTCAAATTCGCGATTCTCGGCATGTTCGGCGTCAGCGCGGTGCTCGGCACGGTGCTCTACACCTCTGCCCTCAACCAGCGAACGGTGATCGTGCCGTTCGGCGCCGGGGGCGATCTCTACGTCACCGGGAACGAGCCGTCAGAAGCCTATCTTCGCACGATCACCCGCAACATCGTTAGCCTGTCTGGCACCTATTCGGCCTATTCGGCGGACCAGCAGTTCCAGGAGCTGCTGAGCCTAGTCCATCCGTCGGCCTATAACGGTCTGCGCGACAGCCTGAACGCGCTGCTCGACGAACTGGCACGCAACCCGACGCTGTCGATCGCGAGCTATGTCCGCACCGATCAGCCGGTCACCTACACCGGCACCGAGATCGTCGTGCCGGTCGAGAAGGTGCGCGTGATCGGCGGCGTGATCCGCAAGTTCCAGGGCACGCTTCGGATCAAATACGTCATCGACAATGGCCGCTTCTGGCTGACGTCCCTTCACGAGGAGCACTTCAATGCCGGTCCCCGGTAAGCGCTCGGGGCTTGCCTTGAGCGTGGCAGCGCTGTGCGCTGCCTGCCCCGCCCCCGTCCTTGCCCAGTCGATCGCGGCGCTGCCGGACCAGACGAGCCGCATCCGCCTGTCGAACCGCGACGTCAACCATGTGGTGTGCGTCGGCGGCGAGATCGAGGACGTCAAATTTTCCGCGGAAAAGGGTATCGCGGTCGAGCGCGGCGGGTCGGACGCGTGGATCAAGTTCCTCGTCAAGGAAGTCGATGAGGCAGGGATGAAGTCGCGCAATTTCGTGACGACGGCTGCTGAATTCTATGTCGCCTGCAACGGCGCGATCTACCCGCTCTATGCCGAACCCGCCGATATCCCGGCGCAGACGGTGACCCTGGTTCCTGGCGCGAGCCAGCGCGCCCGCAGCAACGATGCGCTGCTCGGCCCGCTGGTCGAGGAAGAAAGAGTCGTGTCGATCACGCTCGCGCTGCTGCAGGACCGCGTGCCCGGCTCCTTCACCGAGGTCGCGCCGGGCGCAGCCACGCTGGCGATCACGGATCTGCCCGACCTCGAAATCCGCGAGCGGCGTCGTCTCGCTGTCGAAGGTTCAGGCCTCACCGCAAGCGAATATCTGGTGACAAGCACCGCTGCTGTCACATTGGATGAACGTGCCTTTCTCGACTCGACGCTCGGCGCCGATATCTTTGCGGTCACGCTCGACCGCCTCAACCTCGCTGCCGGGGACGCTGCTCGACTCATCGTCATCCGCCGGAGTGCCGGGCTGTGAGCGGGCCCGATGATCGCGGCACAGCGCCAGCACCATCGGCGCCTGACGCCGAGCCGACCGGCCCCGGACACATTCCGGGTGCCCGGCCCGCCTTGTTCGACGTGCGCACGCAATGGGAACGCATGACGTCGGACCAGAAGCTGCGCGCCAAGCAATTCGGGATCGCGGCGATGGTCGGGATCGCGGGCTACGGGCTCTATTCGGCGAGCTCGAGCACGGCGCCCGAGCCGACGAACGTCGCCGAAGCCATCAAGCTCGATATGGGTGCGGGGCTGCGCGGCGACAGTCTCGAGGTCAAGTTGCGCGGCGACTTGCAGAAGATCCTCGATGGCCAGTCCCTGCTCGGCGATCGCGTCACCGCAATCGAGGAAGGCAAGGTTGCGCCAGGCGGAAGTGCGGCCAGCGCGACGGCTGACGGCAGCGACCTGCCGCCGGCCATTCCGGGCGAGGTCCCCGCTTTCCCGCCTGCGCCGCCGGAAGCATCCGCCGATGGCAACATTCCACCGATGCCGCCGGCCGCGACTGCGCCCGAGGCCCCGCCCGCACCGCCGGTCGAGCGCCAGGTCGGCGCCATCGGCGCGGCAACGAGTGCAGCGCCCGCGGCACCCGGGGCCGAAGGCTCAAAAAAAAAGCTGCGCACGATTTATTTGCCGCCTGGTTTCATGAAGGCGCGGCTGCTGACCGGGATCGACGCGCTCGCCAGCAAGGATGCGACGAGCAACCCCGAACCGATCATCGCGCGTGTGCAGGCCCCCGCCGTGCTCCCGAATGACGTCAAGGCGAACCTCTCGGGCTGTTTCGTCGTCGGCAACGCGACCGGCAGCCTCGCCAAGGAGCGAGTCGAGGTCCAGCTCGTGTCGATCTCGTGCATCGATTTCGACGAGCGCGCTGTGGTCGATCAACCAATCAAGGGCTTTTTCGTCGATGCCGACGGCAAGAAGGGGCTCTCCGGCAAGGTCGTGACGCGCGCCGGCGCCACGCTCGCCCGCTCCTTCATCGCTGGCACGATCTCGGGAATCGCACAAACGGTCGAAAGCAGCGTCGGCGACGTCTCGACCTCGGCGCTTGGCTCGGTGCGCTCGCTCGATCCGGCGGACGCGGCCAAGGCTGGTGTGGCGGGTGGCTTCGCCCGCTCCTCCGACAAGCTCACCGAATTCTATCTCGATCTCGCGCGCCAGGCCGGGCCGGTCGTCGAAGTCGGCGCCGCCAAGGACGTGGTGGTCGTGATCCAGGAAGGGATCGCGCTCGAGATCAAGCCCAGCGTCGGGAGCAAATTCTGATGCCCCGCCTCCCTCGAATCTCAGGAACCAAGCCGATGACCGCCCCCGTCGCGCGCCGCTGCGCTCGCTCCCTGCTGATTGCCACGACCGCGCTCCTGCTCCCGGGCTGCGCCACGCTCGGCTCGGTCATGTCGCCCTATTCCGAGAAATTCAGCTGCAAGAACAACGATCACGGGCAGTGCATCCATCCCGAACAGGCCCATGCCGACGCCGTCGCCGGCATTGTTTCGAAGTCCGATCCGGCGGTCACGCACGATCGTTCGATCCTGCGCGACCAGGGGACCGTCGCATCAGTTACCAGGCGCGGCAAGGCGCCGCCATCGGCCTATGGTGGCTATCGCGACAGCGTCTATGCCGAGCTCAAGGGCCTGCTCGAAGCGCCGGTGACGCCGATGCTCAAGCCCGCGCGGACCGTGCGCACGCTCATCCTGCCCTATGCCGACCGGCAGCGCCCCGACCGGCTTTACATGCCGCGCTACGTCTATTCGATCCTCGACAAGCCAGCCTGGGTGGTCGGCGGAACCCTGGTCTCCCCGTCGTCGCGCGCCGCGCAGGCACCGATGCTGGGCCAGGTGCAGGAGCCTTCGGCCGAGACGGCGCCGCTGGCAGGCCCGAGCGCGGAACCGCGGCAATGAGCGCGCGCGCCTCGACTCTCAGCTACGCCAGGCTGCGCAACAGCGTCCGGCGCGACAGCTTCTCCGATTTCCTGCCGCTGATCGCCTGGGATCCGCAGACGGACGCCTTCCTCTGCGTCGACGATTGCTGGGGTCATGGCTGGGAGATCGTGCCGAGCGCCTATATGTTCGCGCACGTCCAGGGCGCGCTGCAGGGACTGCTCAACATCCACTTCCCGGACGGCACCGTCCTGCAGCTGCATACGTTCGCGGATCCGCTCATCGACGATACGCTCGACGCGTTTCTCGATCTCAAGACGCGCGACGATCCGCTGATCCAGGCGTCGGCGCGCCAGACCCGCGAATATCTGAGCGGCGGACGGCATGGCCTCAAGGCACTGCACGATATCCCTGTTCGCAACTTTCGCACCTTCCTCTCGATCAAGACGCGGCGCCCGCTCGACGAGGATCTGCGCCGCCAGGTCGAGGAGCAGCTCGCCAAGCTCGGCATTCGCCGGCTCGCGCCCGAAGAGACGATCGCCTTCTATCGCCGCATCTTCAACGGCGTCAGCGAGGGCGCGCCCGGCGTGTTCGCCGATGGCGCGACGATCGATGCGCCGCCGATCGCCAAGCAGATCATCGACGCCGGCCCCGACCTCGCCTTTGAAGGCCCTGAGGTGTTTCTCGGCAACCAGGTCGCGCGCTGCCTGACGCCCAAGGCGCCGGCGCGGCGCATCACTGCCGAGCGCGCCAACCGGCTGCTGGGCGGCATGCGCGGGAGCGCCGAGGACAGTGACCAGATTGGCGGGCCGTTCCTCTACACGCTCAACATCCTGTTCGATCACTCGCAGTTCGAGATCCACAAGCGCGCGCAGATCCTGTCGGCGCAAAAGGCGGCCGGCTCGTTCGCGGTCGAGGTCGGCAAGCAGATCGAGGAGATCGGCTGGATCCTCGACGAGGCCGGCAACTCGAAGTTCGTCCGCGTGATCCCGACCCTCTGGGTCTTCGGGCGCGACCGGCACCATGCGCGCGAACTCGCCGCGCGCGCCAAGCGGTTGTGGGAGAGCGAGCCACTCCCCTTCTCGATGCAGGAGGAGAGCTATCTCAATCCAACGCTGCTCGTCATGAGCCTGCCGTTCGGCCTTTACCCCGACCGCACGACACTGCGCATGCTCGAGCGCGACTTCCGCATGCCGGCCAAGGCGGCGGTGCTGATGGCGCCGATCCAGACCGACTTTCGCGGCGGCGGACGCCCCGCCCTGCTCTATACCGGGCGGAAGGGCCAGCTCGTCACGCTCGACCTGTTCGATCCGCGCATCAACAACTACAATTTCATCGTCTCGGCCGAAAGCGGCGCAGGCAAGAGCTTCCTGCTCAACAATCTCTGCCAGCAATATTATGCCTGCTCGGCCCTGATCCGCATCATCGATATCGGCGGCAGCTACCGCAAGCTCTGCACGCTCTGCTCGGGCCGCTATATCGATATCGGCGAGGAGCATCTGGTCCTCAACCCCTTCGACATGGGGCTGGCGCTGGACGGCGACGACAAACAGTCGGCGATCACCATGGCGGTCGCAATCGTCGCCGAGATGGCGAACGCCTCGACCCGCAAGGGCGTGAGCACCTCGCAATGGAATCTGCTCAAGTCCGCGGTGCAGTGGACGATCGACACCGGACGCGCCGATCGCGGGGTCGATGCCGTGCGCGAGTGGCTCGGCACCTACCCTGCCAACACGCATAGCGATCTCGATCGCGTGGAGCATCTCGTGCCGGTGGCGCGCGAGCTCGCCTTCAATCTGCGCGATTTCGGGTCGGACGGTGCCTATGGCCATTATTTCAACGGCCCCTCGACGCTCGACATCCGTTCCGACGAGTTCGTCGTGCTCGAGCTCGAACGGCTGAAATCGATGCCCGACCTGTTCAACGTCATCGTCATGGTGGTGGTGAACGCGGTCACCCAGGAGCTCTACCTCTCGGCGCGCGACCGCCCGCGCTTCGTGCTGTGCGACGAAGCGGCGCAGTTCATGACGCGAACCGAGGGACAGGATCTCTCGCGGCTCGCCGAAGCCTTCGGCCAGGGCTATCGCCGAGCTCGCAAATATCGCGGCTCGTTCGGAATCGTGCTGCAGTCGATGAACGATCTGCAATTGTTCGGCGGCACCGGCCAGGTCATCCTCGAAAATGCCGCGACCCGCTTCCTCCTGCAGGGCTCGACCTATGACAAGGCGGTCGAGAACAAGATCCTCGACTATTCGGGGTTCGTCCTCGAGCTCCTGAAATCGGTCCGCAACTCCAAGCCCAATTACAGCGAGGTCTTCATCGACTCGCCGCTTGGCCTCGGCATCGCGCGGCTCGTTGTCGATCCCTTCTCCTACTGGATCAACACCTCGGCGCCCGACGAGGTCGCGGCATTCGATGCGCTGATCCGCGCCGGCCTGTCGCCGCTCGAAGCGGTGTGCCGCCTCGCCGGGGTCGATCCGGCAGGCATTCTCGGCACCAGCAGCGCTGCCGTCATGGAGGCTCGGCGATGAGGCAGAAATCGCTCGTCCACCCAGCGCAGTTGCCGCTTCGCTTCGATGACCCTGCCGAACTCGAGCGCGTCATCGAGCAGCGCGTCACCGAGCGCTTCAAGGCTGAAGCGATCCGCTGGCGGCTGCGCATCGTCCTGATCGAAGCGGCCGTGATCACCGCGGTCGTCGGGTCGGCGGGCCTCGCCATCGGCCAGCCAGCGGGAGTCGTGATGCACGCCGCCCTGCTCGTCGGCGCTTCGTGCATCGCCGGCGGCACGCTGCTGCTCGGCGTGACGGTGGCCGGATCGCATTTCTGCGCGCGGCTGCGCCGGCGGAGGCACGCATGAACGGTCTCGTTTCGCCCGATCCGTCGCCTGGCGCGCTGCGGCTCGCAGTCGGCGGCTATGTCCTGCTGTTCGTCGAATTCTATCTCGCGATGCTGCGGCCCGATCTGGCGCTCGACCTGCGCTGGGTCGTCTGGCCCGTGACCTTCGTTTCGGCGGCCGCATTCATGGTCGCGCTGTGCGGCCTGCCGGCGCCCGAGGATTTCGGAGGCCGCGATGGCCGGTGATCCCGCCACCCGCTGGGTCGCGATCGCGCAAGGCGCGCTGGTCGCCGGCCTGCTCGCCGGCGCGGCCCTGCTCGGTCTCACGGGCGCGGCGGCAAGCCCGGCGCAGCCGGGCTCGACGGCGACGATCGGACGCACCTGGCCGATCGCCGAACCCGATGCGATGGCGGAGATCGCAGCGCGCGTCGCGCGCCAGCCCAAGGACATGGCGGCGCAGTTCGGTCCGCGCAGCAACTGGTCTGCGCTCCGCGCCGCTGCGCTCGGCATCGCGCCTGCCGACCGCACGCGTGACGTCGTGCCCTTCTACACGCTCGACACCGAAATCCGGCTTCCCGACGGCAAATTGCTCTATCCCAAGGGCTTCAGCTTCAATCCGCTGGCTTATGTGAAGCTGCCGCAACGCCTGGTGATCGCTCACCCGCGCGACCTTGGCTGGGCACTCGCCGCCGCGCGACCCGCCGATTTCGTGATTGTCACCGCCGGCGATGCGATCGAACTCAGCGAACGCACCGGTCGCGCGATCTACATTCTCGAAGAACGGATGAAGGACCGGCTCGGCCTCACCGTTGCGCCCGTGATCGTCGCGCAGGCCGGGCAGAAGCTCGTGCTCACCGAATTTGGCCCGCGTCAGCGCGGCATGGAAAAGGCATTGGCTCGATGATCCGCCCGAAACGTGCCTCGGTTGGAGGCAGTCACTCAGAATGGGAGCAGCGCGATCGAAGCGACCGGCATGAAAAGCCGCAACGGTGCATCCGGCAAGGCTTGGAAATTGTAGGAAAGATAAAGGTTGCGGCGCCGCGCCACCTTGGCTGGATCACCGCAGTCGAGAATATCGAGCAACGCGACCGAAATCCCGACCATTTCGGACGCACGCAGAATGCGCTGGAGCGCGTCCGACAGCAGGAATCCGCCAAACCCTTGCCCTTGATAGCGGGCATCGACGCCGATCATCGCGATATATGCAGCCGGGATGTCGCCATGCCCCGGGCTGGATCTCGCGTACCGGTCCGGCAGTTCGACGTGATGGATGCTGTGCGCGTTCAGCGCGTAGAATCCAACAACATCACCCGCACTGGTCGTCATGACATAAACGCGCAGATTACCGGCCTTTGTGAGCTTATTGGCCGTCTTCTGGAAGTAGTTGTCGACTTGGGGAACGCCGGACGAAAAATGTCGTCTGTCGTGCCGCTTCGTATCAAGCGGCTCGATCGTCAGTTCGTGTTCGATCATCGGTCATCAAATGCTTTTGACGCGCCGCTTGTATCCTTCAACGGCGCGCCGCATCCGGTCACTGGGCTGTGGCGGATTATCCAGTGCATCAAGGACTGCCTTGAAATCTCGTTCGGTCACGACGGTGTGCTCGTGCGTCGAGATGGTCGCCAACGCAGCATTGTACAGAGCGGTCACCGCGAACACCGAGTCATCGACACCAGACAGCGCTGCCGCGCGTTGAATCGCCTGCTTCACACGCGGCTTCACGCGAAAGTTCATGCGCTCGCTCGCACGCTCATCGACTGCTGCCGCAGCGTCACTGATCGCGCTCATGGCCCATTTCCTTCTCAATTTCGCTCTAACGATCTGTACGCCGATTGTACGCACAAGACAACTAATGAAATGCCGGGAGCGGCCCCGACGCTGTCTCGTCAAGGCATCGCGCTGACGATCGCTGGCATCTTCACCCTCCTGATCGTCCCCTCCGAAGCGCAGGCCTCGAAGTGTAAGGCCGGCACCATCTTCAACCCGATCACCAAGGTTCGCTGGAACTGCATCTTCCCGATCACGATCGGCGGGGTGCGGATCGGAAGCCACGACAAGCTCGACAAGGCGCTCGACGCGCAATCGGCATCCAAGCCGCTCTGCGCCTGCCGGAAGGGTGCGCAATTCTGGTTCGGCGTGAAGGTTTCCTTCTGGTCGCCCAATCGCATGATCGATGTCGTGACCGAGCCCGGCTGCATGATGGCGCTCGGCGCCGACATCATGGCGACGGGCGGCAAGCTGCAGGGCAGCCAGAGTTCGATCTCGGACGGAACAAACACGCACAAGATGTTCGCGCAAATGCATTATTACATCTCGCCGGTCTGGAAGATGCTCGACATGTTCACCGACCTGCCGTGCATCGAGGATGACGGCTTCGACGTCGCCCTGATCACCGAAGTGCTGCCGACCTGGCAGTCGGGTACCTTGGGCGCGATCATCCAGCCCGAGGCGATCCTGTTCGGCAATCCCGCCGCCGGGCTTGCCTGCATGGCCGACAGCGCGGCGGCGGCAGCCGGCAAGGTCATCGATCCGCTCTTCTGGTGCATGGGGAGCTGGGGATCGACCTATCCGATCGCGGGCGACATCCATTTCGGCGACAGCGTCGAGGCGTGGGCGGGGCTGGCGGCGCGCGGCACTTTCATGATGGGGCGCTTGGGCGCGCTCACCATCAGCTCGTCCGATGGCTGCTCGTTCAAGCCGAGCCCGATCTGGACCAAGTCGCGTTACAAGCTGCAGCTGATGGAGCCGGTCAAGGGCGGCAAGTGCGTCAATATCGGGCGGCCCGGCGCGCTCTGGACGAGCGGCAAGCACGCCCCGGGCGAGGACAATGCCCAGTTCATGCTATTCGAAAAGGTGATCTGCTGCGCCGGGATCCCGGTGCCATGAGCCGATCGCTTCCCCGACGTCCCGCGTGTCCGGCCGGTATCCTACGGTCTGCCCGCCAAGGCCTGGATGGCCGCCGGCTGGCACGCGTGGCGGGAGCGGCGCCACCAAGCCCCCTTGGCGCCGCTCCACCCTTGGCCAGCGCGGGCGCCCCTCTCGTCTGGCGATGCAGGTTCCTCTCCCAGGCCTGTGTCGTTCCGGCGGCCGCGCTGGTCTTTCTTGGCGCCACACCACAAGCCGCGGGTCAGAGCGTCGAGGATCGAGCGCGGTCGGCCGCGGCCGCCGCACGCGCCAAGTCCGGCGACAGCGAGGCGCTGCAGCGCAACTATGTGACGCCGGGCCTGGCCGGTCAGCCGGTCAGCACGATCGACGGCAGGCAAAGCTTCAATCCCAGCCTCGCTTGCCAGAAGACCGCGACGCTGCTCGAGGTGCTGGCGCAGCCTGGCGCTACCGGCGACCTCATGAGCGTGCAGATCGCGCGCGACACTGATCTCGACGGCAAGATCGACAGCCGCGCCACTCTGCCCGCTCCGGTATCGGGCATCTGCGCCAATGGCGTGATCTCGTGCCAGCCCGGCAGCTGGTCGCAGTGCAAGCACTTTCGCTGGAATGTCGACGGGACAGGTCAGCTGAAACTCAGCGAAGCGGCGCTCGACGAGCTTGCCGGCTGCTATTGCATCAACAACAGCTGCGGCGCGAACCTCGCCTGGGGCAATTTGGCCTCGGTGCTGCGCGACCTCGGCGGTGGCATGATCGGTGCGCTGACCACCGCCGATCCACGCTTCGGCATCGCGCAGGCCGTGACCGACGGGCCGCTGATCCGGTATACCGGCGCGCAGACCACGGCCTGTGCCGCCAGCCCGCAGCTGCCGCAGACCGCCTACCGTGCCAACCCCGTGACGATCGCAGGGGACGCGCAGGCGACCGCCGCATCGAGTTCGCTGTTCGAGACGCTGACGGGCTCGCCCGCGGGGTTGGGAAAGGCGATCCAGCAGCGCCGCTGCACCATCGAGCGCCAGGTCGAGGTGCGGCAGCCCGGCATCGAGGACATCGTCGAGCGAGTCTCGGGCGGCTATTCGGTGACGATCACGGGCAAGACGCTCGACCTTGCCATGGGATCACCCGGCGAGAACTCGCTGCGCGGCGGCAATTGCGGCCTGATCGACTTTCGAATGACCCTGCGAGTCGATGCGCCCGATCGAATCGTCGCTGCGCGGCTGCTCGACTATTATGCCGATGACTGGGCGCAGTTGCGCATCGACGGGCAGTTGATCGCATCGGGTCCAGGCGGCTGGTCGTCGCTCGGCTTGCCACCCGCCAAGTGCGAGCGAAGCGACCGCTTCAGCGCCAGCCCCAATCTCGACATCAAGTCATACCTTACCAAGGGCGAGCACGAAATCTGGCTGCGCGTCGCCGTCGCCGACAAGGGCGAGGCGCGCGCGCGCTTCCAGATCCAGGTCAACGACAGCTGCCAGTCGAGCGAGCAGCTCGTCGATCACTGCGCCGCCATCGCGCAGGACAAGAAGTGCCGCATCGACAGCGAGACGGTCGACGGCGTGCAGACTTTCCGCAACGGCGTGAACACGGGGCTACGGCCATTGCCGCAGACGCGGCAGTTCGGGACGTCGTCTTGTCCGATCGAGTTGAAACGCGACTTCTTCCTGCGCGAGCGCAGCTATCGCTGCGAGATCGACAGCACCGCCCTGCCCGCGCCCGATCTCAGCCGCGGCGCCTATATCCTAGACCGCTCGACCGAGACTCTGCTCGCGGATCGCATGCGCACGACCACCGGCGGCGCAACCGAGACGATACGCCCGTTCAGCCTGCCCGATCGCGGCGCGGTGCCGGCGTGCGAGCCGATCTGCAAGACGCGCGCCCCCAAGGTGAACACGGCGACCGCGCCGCAGGGCGTGATCGGCAGCCAGCAGAACGATCCGAGCTCGTTCGACACTTACTATCACAGCTGCGGCACCGACAATGTCTGCCCGGTAGGGCCAGGCGAGGAGCTGATCTCGGCCTGCGGCTGCCTCGATGACTTTCCCGAAGCGGTGGTGATGATGCAGACCGTACGACTGGCCGGCGCCGACCTCCTCTGCACGACGTCGCCGCAATGAGCGCGCGCAGCTGGTTCCCGCCGGGCAAGGTCGCACTGGTGCTGCTCGCGATCGCGGCGTTCCTCGTGATGACGCAGTTCGCCGCTGCGCGCGATGTCACCGACCACCCGGGCTCAGGCAATTGGCTGGCGAGCACCGGGCAGGTCCTCCCGCAACTGCCGCGTGAAATCGATCCCACCGATCCGGCGCCCCTGCCCGAGATCGTCGATCCGACAGTGCCGAACGAGCCCACGGAGCCGCCCACACCGATCGGGCCCGCAGAGCCGCCGACACCGACACGGCCGCCCGACCCGGGGCAGCCGACCCCGCCGCAGATCCCCCCGGGCAGCCCCGGCACGTCGCAAATCTGCGCCGCGGACCTCAACGGCAATGGGGACGCCGCCGATCCGGGCGAGATCGCCGCCTGCATGCCGACCAGCGCCGGTTATCATTGCCCGCTCCAGCAGACCGCCTGTGTCGTCTCTTCGGAAGGCCGATATCGCTGCCCGCTCGGTGACGAGCATGGCTGCGGCGTTCCCGCCGACGGCGGCACGCCGGTCTGTTCGCCCCATCGCTGCGCGGATCCCGCGACCACGCCGTTCGAGGAGGTCCCGCCGATCGACGATCCGGGCACGCCGGCAAATGGCGGCGTCGATGCGGATGGCAATTGCATGGGTCGGATCGAGATCTTCAGTGGCCGCGCCATGCGCTGCCGGCCGCCCGGCCTCAGCGTCACCTTTGCCAGCTGCTGCAAGGACAAGGGCAAGATCATCAAGGACGGCATGGGGTCCTCGATCGGGTCGATCGGCACGAAGATCGCCGTCGTCCAGGGTGTCTTCAAGGGCATGCGCGCGGCCTATACAGCGTTCCGGGCCGGCGCGACCGCCGCCCAAGCAGCCAGCAGCGGCGCGAACGCCTTGCTGCTCGGCTTCGACCCGACCTCGCTGGCGATCAGCTTGGCCGTGAACGTGATGATCGAACTGCTGTTCAATGGCTGTGACCAGCAGGACATGGAAACCGCGATGCTCCGCGCCTCGGGCATGTGCCATGAGGTCGGCAGCTATTGCAGTTCGAGCTTCCTCGGCATCTGCCTGCAAAAGGCCAAGGGCCATTGCTGCTTCAATACCAAGCTCGGCCGCATCCTGCAGGAACAGGGCCGACCGCAGCTCAAGTCTTTCAATGGCGTCGGCTGGGGCACGCCCCGACAACCGCTCTGCCGCGGCTTCACGCCGGAAGAGTTCCAGGCGCTCGACTTCGCGAAGATGGATCTCACGGAATATTATGAGGAAATTCAGGCGCGCGGGGCCGCTGAAATTCAAATCGACATGAAGGACAAGATCGATGCCTATCTCAAGGCCATCGGCGAGTAGCGCCCTCGCGAGCGTCGCGCTGCTCCTCGCCGGACCGAGCCTGGCACAGCAAACCGGCAAGGAGAGGATCGAGCGCGAGGGCGACGCCGCGATGGAGCGTCTCAAGGGCTCGATTGGACGCGCCAAGCCCGAAGCGCAATCCCACCCCTCCCCAATCCCTCCCGCGCAATTGCCGCTCGAGATGCGGCGGCGCGCGTTCGACGGGTTGAAGCAGCACAAGGTCACGCCCGACATCGAGACCCGAGCACGCGCGGGCGTGGCAGCCGGGGAAGCACAACTCGCCGCGCAACGCGAGGCGATGGCCAAGCGTCTGCGCCAATCGCTCGGACTCGAGCCCAGCGACGTGGCCGATGTCGCAAAGGCCGCCGCCCCTACCCCAACTGGCTGGGTCCCAGTGTTGTTCGTGTCGTCCTCAATGCCGCTCCCGGTGCTGCGTGCCTATGCAGCGCAGCTCGAACGCGCGCGCGGTGTGATGGCCTTTCGCGGCATGCCGGGCGGGATGCGCAAGGTGGCGCCCATGGCCAAGCTTACCGCGCAGATCCTGCGGCTCGATCCTGGGTGCGAGGGCCCGACCTGCGCGATGCGCGACGTCCAGGTGATCGTCGATCCGCTGGTGTTCCGCCAGCATGGCGTCGCGCGCGTGCCCGCCTTGGCGATGATCCCCGGCGATCCGACTCAACCTTATTGCGAGCGCGATGCGGATAGTCCCCGCGCGCGTCATCTCATTTATGGCGACGCTGCGCTTGACGGCTTGCTCGATGAATATCGGCGCCTTGGCGGCGCCGCGGAGGTCCGTGATGCTCAGACTTTGCTGGCTATCCCTTAACCTTGCGGCCTCTGCGACACGTTGGCTTGCCGCCCTCCCGCGCGACGCGGCTGCGGCACTCGCAGCGGATGGCGACCGCGCCCGCGCGACGAAGCGCCTATTCTGGGCAATCCTGCTTGCGGTTTCCGCCGGCTTGCTGAGCGCCTCGCTGCTGGGGCGGGTCACCCTGGTGATGAGCCCGTCGATCGATGCCTGGGCGGTCGCGCCCGCGCCAGGCGCGATCCGCAAGGGCGATCTCGTCCAGTTCACCCTATCGCACCCAATCGCCGGTCCCACGCCGGTCAGCGTCACCAAATATGCGCTATGCATGCCCGGGGAACGCTTGCGGATCGCAAAGCGACCCGCGAGCGACACCCACGCGACCGCGAGCTTCTTCTGCAACAACGCGCCGCTGGGAATCAGCCTGCGGCGCGGCCGTGGCGGCGTCTTGCTTAGCCCCGCCAGCAACTCTGGCATTATCCCCCATGGACTCGTCTATGTTGGCTCGCTGCATGCGCACGGCTTCGACAGCCGCTATTTCGGCCTAGTGCCGATCGAGCGACTCAAACGCATGGAAAGGCTCTTCTGAGTAACCTGGTGGCAGGGGCTAGAAGTGACGGCTCGCAGGTGCTTCGCAACTTACGGCCACACCGGTGCAATCGCTGCTTCGCGCGGTCTCGTAGCTTCCTCGGCGCGACAACGGCGCAATTGGCCTGCCACGCCGGCTAAAAGCCAGGCTTATCGAGTTGTTGCTGTCGGCGCTCGCGGGACGCCTGCGCATGTCCGCTTCGACTCGGTCAACCTTGCTCGATGATCGGGTGCTCAAGCCTCACCTTATCGAGCAACCGCTCGACCTCAGCCACCTCCCGCGATGCGCCTGAAGGCGCGATCGATCAGTTGCAGTGCCAATGCGTGGACAGGTCGAGCAGTTCGGCGGGGCCAACGACTGCGCGCCAGCGGCGCTGCGTGCCTCCGGCCATTCTACAAGCTGCCCGACCAGCATATCCCGAAGCGCGCCAGCGAACCCCGCGCCATAAGACATAAGCCTCGGCGTCGCTCAAGTCCCATGACCTGCGGTGAAATGCGCCTCAATCCGCGAACAGCAGCACCGGCGTCTCGAGCAGCTTCTTCACCGCCTGGACATAGCTCGCCGCGTCCCAGCCATCGACCACGCGATGGTCGCAGCTGATCGACAGGTTCATCAGCTTAGCACGGCGAATTTCATCGCCGTCAAACACTGGCCGCTCGACGATCTTGTTCGGGCCGATGATCGCGACTTCGGGCTTGTTGATCACCGGCGTCGTCGCGATCCCGCCGAGCGGACCGAGCGAGGTGATCGTGATCGTCGAGCCCGACAGTTCCTGCGAGGTTGCCTTGCCGGTCCGCGCCGCCTCGGCGAGCCGCGTGATCTCGGCCGCCAGCTGCCACACATTCATGTCCTGCGCGTCGCGCAGCACCGGCACCATCAGGCCGGCATCGGTCTGCGTCGCCATTCCGAGATGCACCCGGCCATGCCGCGTCACCACGCCGGCTTCGTCGTCATAGCGCGCGTTGAGCATCGGGAAATCGGGCAGCGTGCGGCAGATCGCGACGATCATGAACGGCAGCATGGTAAGCTTGGGCCGCTGCCCACGATTGGCGTTCAGGTCGGCGCGCATCTCCTCCAGCGCGGTCACGTCGATCTCGTCGACATAGGTGAAGTGCGGTATCGTCCGCTTCGCCGCCGCCATATTCTCGGCAATGCGGCGGCGCATCCCGATGACCTTGACCGGCACGTCCTCCCGCGCCCGGCTGGCGTGCGGGGCGTGATAGCCCTGGCCCGAACCATAGCGCAGGAATGCGTCAAGATCGGCGTGGCGGACATGCTGGCCATCATGCTTCACGTGAGCGAGATTTACGCCCAGGTCCTTCGCCCGCTGCCGCACCGCGGGCGAGGCAAGAACCTGTCGCTCTTCTCCCCTCCCGCTCGCGGGAGGGGTCGGGGGTGGGCCTTCTTCTGCGACGGGCGACGGTGCTGCCTGAACAGCCCTACCCCCAGCCCCTCCCGCAGGCGGGAGGGGAGCAGTGACTTCCTCGACGCCCGGATTCTCGGCCTCGATCGTTTCCTCGACCTGCTCGCTCACCGGCGCAGCTTCAATCTCAGCCGCATCCCCCTCGATCTCGACCACCATCAGCCCCGACCCGATCGGCACCATGTCGCCGACCTCGCCGGCCAGCTCGACCACCACGCCCGACACCGGCGACTCCATTTCGACCGTCGCCTTGTCGGTCATCATGTCGGCGACCTGCTGGTCTTCCTCGACGCGATCGCCAATCTTGACGTGCCAGGCCACGATCTCGGCCTCGGCGATGCCTTCGCCGATGTCGGGCAAACGGAACGTGAAACGAGCCATCAACGGGCCTCCATGACGCGGGACATTGCCTTGATCAGCCGCGCGGGCCCCGGGAAATAGTCCCACTCGAACGCGTGAGGATAGGGCGTATCCCAACCGCAGACGCGCTCGACAGGCGCTTCAAGATGGTAAAAGCAGCGCTCTTGAACCAGAGCGGACAATTCGCCGCCAAAGCCGCCAAAGCGCGACGCTTCGTGAAAGATGATGCAGCGGCCGGTTTTTTTGACTGACGCCTCGATGGCTTCGATGTCCAGCGGGACGATGGAGCGTAGGTCGAGCAATTCCGCGTCAATCCCACATTCCTCGATGGCTGACAGCGCGACATGGACCATCGTGCCATAGGCGAGGATCGTCACCGCTTCCCCGCTGCGGATCGTTGCCGCCTTGCCAAGCGGAAGCCGGTACAAGCCATCGGGGACCTCTGCGGCAGGATGCCCATGCCAGCTCGCCACCTTCTGATCGGGCCGTCCGTTGAATGGGCCGTTGTAAAGCCGTTTGGGTTCGAGGAAAATGACCGGGTCGTCATCCTCGATCGCCGAGACCAGCAGGCCTTTAGCATCATAGGGTGTTGATGGGATCACCGTCTTGAGCCCGGTGATGTGAGCGAAGATCGCCTCGGGCGATTGGCTGTGCGTTTGCCCACCGAAAATGCCCCCTCCATAAGGGGATCGGACCGTGATTGGTGCGGAAAACTCGCCGCCTGAGCGATAGCGCAGCCGCGCAGCCTCGCTCACCAGTTGGTCGAATGCCGGCAGGATATAGTCGGCGAACTGAATTTCGGGGACCGGGCGCAGGCCGAAGGCGCCCATGCCGATCGCCGCGGCAATGATGCCGCCTTCGGCAATCGGCGCATCGAAACAGCGCTGCAAGCCGAACCGCTCCTGCAATCCATCGGTCACGCGGAAGACGCCACCGAAATAACCGATGTCCTGGCCGAACATCAGCACGTCGGGATCTTGCTCCAGCTTGTTGGCGAGCGCCGAGTTCAACGCCTGGATCATGGTCATCGAAGGCATCGGCTAAATTCCCAACTCGGCACGTTGCTCGATCAGGCGCCAGTCGGCGGTGCTGAAAACGCCTTCGAACATCTCGCTTACGGGTGGCTTGGACGCGCCCAGCGATCCGACCGCTTCGCCGGCTTTCATCGCCTGCTTCACCTCATGACCCAGCCGCTCGATCAGCTCCTGGTGCCGGTCCTCGCTCCATGCCTGCCGGCGCATGAGGTAGGTTTTCAACCGCTCGACTGGATCGCCTAGCGGCCACGCCTTCGCTTCATCATGCGGCCGGTACTGAGTTGGATCGTCGCTCGTTGAATGACCTTCGGCACGATATGTGACAAACTCGATCAGGGTGGCACCTAGATTGGCCCTGGCGCGCGTGGCGGCCCACCGAGCCGCGCCCCAAATCGCGAGCAAATCGTTGCCATCGACGCGCAAGCCGGGGATGCCATAAGCCAGCGCCTTGGCTGCAAAGGTCGTCTCCTCCCCGCCGGCGATGCCAGCGAAGCTCGATATCGCCCATTGATTGTTCGTGACGCACAGAATGGCAGGCGCGTGATAGACTGCGGCAAATGTCATCGCTTCGTGAAACGCGCCCTCGGCCGTGGTGCCGTCACCAACAATTCCGAGAGCCAGCGAAGTCTCGCCGCGATAAGCCGATGCCATCGCCCAGCCCACCGCATGACCGATGCGGCTGCCCAGGTTACCCGATAGCGAATAGAAACCGAAGTCGCGTGCCGAGTAGAGGATCGGCAGCTGACGGCCCTTCAATGGATCGGCCGCATTCGAATAAATCTGGTTGACCAGATCGGTCAGCGGGTAGCCGCGTGCCATCAGCCAGCCGAGCATGCGATAGGTCGGAAAGCACATGTCGGACTTTCCCGACGCCAGGCTTAGTCCGACCGCGATCGCCTCCTCGCCAGTCGATTTCATGTAGAAGCTGGTCTTGCCCTGCCGATGCGCCCGAAACATGCGTTCATCGAACACCCGCGTGCGGACCATCGCTTCGAGCGCAGCCAGAACGACCGTGTCATCTAGGCGCGGATCCCACTCGCCCCGAGCATCTCCTCCGTCATCCAGCACGCGGACCAAGGTGTGGGGCAAATGCCGCAATTGGTCCTCCGGCGTCGTCGGTGCAGGACATGAAACCACCCCGGCATCGGCGAGCCGAAGATGTGCGAAACTGGCCTTGTCCCCTGGGCGGGCCTTGGGTTCCGGAATGTGAAGCCTGAGGGGCGCGTCGGGCAGGTCGTCATTCATTCAGCTTGACTAGCATCGCATCGCCGCAAGAATTTTGCCATTTCTCCTCGCCACGCGAGTTCCTTTCGAACTATATTTCGGATGGATGGCTAACGACGAAATCTCATCCTCCGACTCGCGCAAATCTGCGGAACCCGCGAAGCTCGATGCGATGGATCGCAAGTTGTTGCGGAAGCTTCAGGCTGAGCCGCACCTTACCATGGCTGAGCTGGCCGAGCGGATAGGCCTTTCGCACACGCCATGCTGGCGACGTGTCAAGCGGCTGGAGGATGCAGGCATCATCCTGCGACGACCGCTCATTCTGGATCCAGTCGCGCTGGGCTATCCGGTCAACGTGCTGGCCTTCATCAAGATCAAGAACCACGAGTCAAAGGTACTCGAAGCGTTCGAGCATGAGGTGCTGGCACATCCCGAGATCGTGGCCTGCTACACGATGAGCGGGGAGAGCGACTATGTCCTGCGCGTGATGGCCCGCAGCATCGAGGACTACGAGACATATCTGAAGCGGATTCTACTGCATCTACCGGGCGTCGGGTCGATCAACTCAAGTTTCGCGATGAAGCAGATAAAGCAGACAACCGATGTTCCGATCTGAACCTTGAACCAGTCAACCTTTTCACCTCGTTGCGGCACGCTTCACGGTGAGCGAGGTCACCGTCCCGCCAGGCATGTTGCGCTCGCGATCTTGCGGGATCGCACAAGAAGCCGTTGGCTCGGCGCGTTCGCGTCTGGTCGGAGGGCGGCCCCGGCAAAGTCGCCAGCGTGGCATTGCGTCATCCATGCCTGCAAAGTGACGTTCGAAGGCGCGTTGCGCGCGACCGCGTGTGCGCAGAGGTTTACCGCCCGCCGTTTTTAAACGACGCGACGGCATCGGTGAATTGGCTACGCACATGTTCGTCCCGATAAAACATATGGCCTCCATCGTAACAGCTGAACGTCATGGCGGCACTGAGCGAGACTGGTAGGCGGCGCTGCTGCTCGTCATTGCCCGCGCAACTGGCGAGCGAATCGAAGCGTCCGGCAACGACCAACACCCGCAGCCGAGGATTGATCGCAACCGCTTCGTCCACCGCAGGCAGTGGCGGCCCGAGCTTTGGCGGGCCGTCACCGCTCGCCGCCGCCGCTTTTACCGCTTCGGCGACTTCCGCCTCTGACATCGAGGCAGTCGCATCATTCAATCGTTCGCCGACTCTTGGCTCGGCCTTGCCATTTTGGCAGGTACATTCCCGGGTGTCCCACAGGCCCACATAAGGCAAAGCGGTGACATAACGCAGGTCGCGACGCAAATAGCGCTCAACCGCCGCGCTGAACGCCACTGGCGGCTCGGCGGTAAGCCGCATGTCGAACATATTGAGTGTCTTGCGCTCTGACTTCAGAAGTGATTGCAGGAATTTGCGAGGCGAGATCGATAGCGTCGTTCGATCGACCGCATCCGCTGGCACCCCCGTAAGTCGCGCGAGTCCGGCTACGATGCGTGTCCGGTCCGCGGCGGTGAGCTTAGCAGGGCTTTCCAGCGCGAGCAGACAGACCGTACGCGGCTAGGCTTCCGCCGCACGCCGTTCATCCGCGGGCGTGCCGCTCAATTTGCGGTGATAAGCCGCAGTCTCGGTATAGTCCGCCACATTGAGCGCAGTTGCCGGGGGACGCGGCAAGGCCCGGCCGGGCAGGCCCGACCGGGCAGGCCCGGCCCGCCCGAGATGAGGATAAGCCCGGCAACCGGTATCTTCTGTTCAAGCAGACGATGACCGACGCTCGCCGCCCGGCCCCCACCCCAGCTCTCCCCGGCGCGGAACACTGGCGTGTCGGCCGCGTCGTTGAGGTGGCGCCATGCGCGGACGAACTCCGCTACCGAAGCGACATCGCCAACCGTGTTGCAGAATTCGGCAGCATATTCCCGCTTGTGGGCCGACTAAAGCCGGTGCCGATCGGATCGACGAATACCAGATTAGGGTAGGCGAGCCAGGTCTCCCGATTGGCAACCAGCCCCTCTCCATGTCCGGGCAGAGGGCCGGCAACTTCGAAGTGCAATGTCGAAGAGTTTGCATCGGGTCCGCCATTTCATACGAAAATTACCGGGCGCGGCATGCGTGAGGGAATGCGATAGGCGATATAGCCCATATGGCCATGCGGCGCGCCGGTTTTCCCCGTCGCGAATGGCAATCCGCCCAATTTCGGCCTGATAGCTTGTCTCGCGTCCTGCGATTGGGCCGGAATGGACCGACTTGACAGCAGGCGGCGCCCCGTAATCAGATTCGCCTGAAGCC
This sequence comes from Sphingomonas tagetis, assembly GCF_024211275.1. Lineage (GTDB taxonomy): Bacteria > Pseudomonadota > Alphaproteobacteria > Sphingomonadales > Sphingomonadaceae > Sphingomonas > Sphingomonas tagetis. Next base: position 51,257 of record NZ_JAMLDX010000022.1, on the reverse strand, counting down.
GCGCCCGGCCCGCTTACGCACGCAAGCGCCGCCATCATCGCTACTCGTCGAAACGTCCGCGTCCCTCGCATTCACGCAGCCCCGAAGCAGGGCAATGGGCTAATTACGTTGATGTGTCGGGCGCCTCGCGCGTGCCGTCAGCGTCCACGCCCAGCTTGCCGCCATTCAGGCAAGTTTCCTGTTGGCACGTCAAGACATGTGTGTATCCTCGCTGCACCGAGGAGAGCATTCGTGAACGCCCAAACCAGCCTGATCGTGCCGGAACTGCTGCGCACGTCGTTCGTGTGGGACACGCATTCCGGGTTCATGCCTGATCCGCGCGCCGATCTTGCCAACCTGTCGATCTGGCGCAACGCCGGTGTCGATTTCCTATCTGTCAATATCGGATTCGACCTGATGCCGTGGCAGGACACGGTGGCGACGATCGCGTCGTTTCGCCACTGGTTGCGTCGACACGAGGACGAATATCTGCTCGTCGGTCGCGTGGAGGACTTGGCCTTGGCGCGCGAAACCGGTCGCATGGCGGTCGCCTTCGATCTCGAAGGCATGGCCGCACTGGACGGCCGTATCGAAATGGTCGAATTCTATCATGCGCTGGGCGTTCGGCAAATGCTGTTCGCGTATAACCGCGACAACGCCGCGGGTGGCGGCTGCCATGCCGATGATACTGGCCTCACTCCGTTCGGATTGGCTGTGATCGACGAGATGAACCGCGTCGGCATCACGGTCGACGTCAGCCACTGCAGTTATCGTACCAGCATGGAAGCGATGGCGCGAAGCAGCGCGCCCGTGATCTTCTCCCACTCAAATCCTCGCGCGGTTCATGATCACCAGCGCAACATAGTGGACGAGCAGATCCTTGCGTGCGCGGCAACTGGCGGCGTCATTGGCGCGGTCGGGGTGACGCTGTTCATTGGCAGCGAGGGACCTGACATCAAGCGGTTCGCCGATCACATCGATTACCTGATCGACCTCGCCGGCCCTGATCATGTCGGTCTCGGCCTCGACTATGGCTTTCCGGTCGATGCGGGTGACCTCGGCGAGCTCGTGGCGAACAATCCGCAATTCTGGCCGGCGGATCAGGGCTATTTCGACTTCCACCCAGAGTTCGTGTCGCCGGCGCAGCTTGCCGACCTGATCGAAGAGATGCTGCTCCGGGGATATGACGATTCCGTTGTCCGAGGCGTGTTGGGCGGCAATTTCCTGCGCGTGGCGCAGGCTTGCTGGCGCTGATCGTTCTTAGTCGCCTTCGGGATCGGCGAATTCGGCAAAGCCAGTGAGCACATAGCTATAGGCTCTCCGCAGCTTGCGACGTGCCTCGCGAGTCTCGTCCAGTGCCAGGGCATAATAGCCGACCTGCAAAAAATAGGTCGTGCGTGCACGAACGAGAGCGATGGTCGGATCGTAGCCGGCATCAAGGAACAACGCCACAAACGCGTCCACGCGCTGCTGGTCTATCCGGCGTACCACATCGGCGGCGCGTGCATCATGTACCGCCCAGCCCCGCACAGCCGTGTCGAAGCGAGGGTCGAACTGCGTTTCTTCGAGCCACAGCGACGCGACGCGTTCGAACCGCTCGGCTGGCGTGCCGGTGCTGTTCAGCGCATCCAGCAACGGGGTCGTGTTGGTCTGCACCCACTCGTTGAGCAGTTCGTCGAGCAGTTCCGCTCGATTGCGGAACCGCCAGTAGAAGCCGCCGCGCGTCACACCGCACATCCGGGCGATGCGATCCACTTTCACCGCGTCGATGCCTTCGCGTATCAGCAATGCTTTCGCGGCATTGATCCAGTCGCGGGTCGACAGCGTTTCGGCATCCCGCTCGGCCAGCATATCGCTGCCGGAATCAACTCGTTCAGCGGCGTTCGGCAAATCCCATCCTCATCAATTGGGTCGGCGACGCCATCTTGCATGGCCTGCCCCACGATTCAACGTCTGCGGCCCGCCCGGCGCTCGGCATTGAGTTATAGCACCCCTTGCGCCCATTGGAAGGTGAGATACACTGCTGTATTCAAAGTGTCCGATCCGCGCAGCGGGGCAGCGGAGGTATGGCCGCCAGCCCGCCTCCAACAGGTCCAAGGAGTGTCACGTGAAGCGACTTGCAAACATTTTGCCGATACTATTGCTGGCTGGCGCACCCGCTGGCGACGCGATCGGGCAAACTGCTCCGGCAGCACAGGCACCAGCCAAGTCGACCTGGCTCCCAATCACCAATTCGGCCAAGTCTGGCAGGCGTTTTGTTCGTGAGCGGGTCGGCCGGTTCAACGGTGAGATCGTTCGCTACCAAGCGATTCTCGCGGAAACGATCCTGGCGGACCCGAGTGGCGTCCCGGCATCTTCGATGTTCACGACATCCTTCATCGCCAAGTCGAGAGAGGACGCGCAACGTCCAGTCACCTTCGTATTCAATGGGGGCCCGGGTGGCGCGTCGAACATGCTCATGTTCGGCGCTTTCGGACCCAAGCGCATGGCCCGGTTCGATACCTCCGCGCTTGCCGATGTGAGCGTTCCGCTGATCGACAATCCGGACTCGCCGCTTGACGCCACCGATATAGTCATCATCGACCCGCCTGAAACGGGGTTCGGGAGACCCCTGCCTGGCACTGATCCCAAGCTGTTCCGATCCGTGGATGGCGACTCCTACGCCGTAGGGCAATTCATCCTGCATTGGTTGACTACGCATCGGCGGCTTAACTCGCCGGTCTATATCGCCGGCGAAAGCTATGGCGGGCATCGCGCCGTTGCGCTCGCACGCGACTTGGCCAGGGCCGACACGCCGGTCAACCTCGCCGGCCTGATCCTGATCTCCCAAGCGCTCAACTATAACGGTCCATCCGGGGCCGGGGTCATCCCCCGCCTCCCCGACCCGCTGCGCAATCATGGCCGGATCCAGGATGCCGCCGGGCTCGCCTGGTATCATGGCAAGATCGACAACAAGTCCCAGACGCTGGCGCAGGCAATCGAACGCGCCGCGAAATTCACTCGTACCGAATATGCCGAGGCGATGCTGCTGGGCAACAGGCTGGACGATCTCGCCCGCCAGCGAATCGCCTCGCGACTGGCCGAATTGACGGGCATCCCGGCCAGCTACTATCTTGGCAACGGCCTACGTGCGCCGAATGTCCGCGCCGAGTTGCTCCGCGCAGAGGGCAAGGCGCTTGACCAGTTCGACGGCCGGGACACCGAGCCCGCAAACGAGAAGCGGATCGATCGTGAGCGAGACTGGGACGCGATACTGGCAGGCCTTACCGCCACGATGGAGCGTTACGCCACCGGCGAACTGCGCGCGACAGGGCTGCCCAGCTATCGTACCATCGTGCCTGATCCCTATGGCTATGAAGATACCTGGACCTACATCCAGCCGCCGGCGCCGGGGCTTGACCTCGTCTTGTCGCAGCAGCTGCGTGCGCAACCGAAGCTGCGCGTCATGGTGCCCATGGGCGTATACGACACGACGAGTTCCGTCGGAAGCGCGCAATCTCTCTTCGCGCAGATGGATGCACCTCGCGAGCAGGTCGTCCTTACCTATTATCCCGGCGGGCATGCTCTGTATTCATCGCCTGCCGGACTGAAGGCTTTCGCGAACGACGTACGGTCGTTCGTGGCCGGCCGCGCGCCATCCAGCACCGCCATTCCGGTGGATGCGCCGCGCCTCCTTTGCTGCTGAACGCGATGGCGACACCGACAATTCGCGACGGAGTCCGATATTGATGACCGATCAGCCAGGCGCGTTGGCGCCGCTTACCCGGCGGAGCGCGCTCGTTGCCGCCGGCACGTGCTTCGCGATGGCGAGCCAGCAGGCGTCGGCTGCTCAGCGCCTGCTCGACAAGGGAGTGCCGACCGTGTCCAGAAAGCCGACCTATGCCAAGATGTCGGAAGCGGACGGCATGCGCGAGATCGTGGGCCTGCACGATGGCTCTGGCACAAGCAAGATCAGGTTCTTTGGCTTCGACGGCGCGCCAGCGCCTGCCCATTTCATCATCTACGACTTGCCGCCCGGGGCCAGCGAGGGCACGCACACGCATTATCTCGACGACCGCAACAAGGAAGGCTCGTTCGACGAATATTATTACATCATCAGCGGTCAGGGCCGTATGGAGATCGACGGTGAGCAAGTGCCGGTTGTTAAGGGCGATCATGTCCACACGCCGCTTGAGGTCTCGCATGGCATCGAGAACACGCATGCGACCGAGCATCTGCGCGTGTTCCTGACCTTCATCCGGCGCGGCACTGAACAGCCATCGGCGCGCATGAAAGCGGCGCACAGCGAGCGATAGCATGACGCCGCCCCAAAAGAACGGCCACGATCGGTAGATCGTGGCCGTTTGCGTTCGAATCAGGCGCCTGGAGAACGGACCTCAGGGTGCGTCTCTTCGATCAGCTTCGTTCAGAACGTAACGCTCGCATTCAGGCCGATCGTGCGCGGGCGGCTGAACACCGCCAGCGGCAGCTGAGTCCCGTTGCGCGTATCGACGCTGGTAATCCCGGCTTGATCGAACAGGTTCTGAACAAAGGCATTCAGCTTCCACATCTTGCTCAAGGTCAGGCTCGCTCGAAGATCGACCGTCGTGTAGGCGGGGATGCGCACACGTGGGATGCGGGCCGTGGCAGCGTCCTGATTGAACAAGGCGTAGCGGTCCCCGACATGGTTGACGTTGAAGCCCAGCGACCCCTCGGCGTCCGCACCGATTGCGAAACTCTGTTGGGCACCGATATTGCCGGTGAACTTTGCCGAATAGGGCAGCCGATCGCCGTCCGTGCCCCTCAGGCGCTGGACAATCGGTGCCGTCGTCGTGGTTCGATCCAGCGTCTGTGTGAGCGCGGCATCCAGCAACGTCGCGTTGGCATCAATCGTCATGCCTTCCCACGGCCGAACGCTGCCAGTGAACTCGATGCCACGACTGCGCGCCTTCTTGCCGTTTACGAAGAACACGAACTGTGAGGGCAAGGCCGTGTTCTGGAGCTGAATGTCCTTCCAGTCGATCTGGAACACCGATGCGTCGATTGTCACGCGGTGGTCGGCGAACTGCCCTTTGAACCCGAGTTCATAGTTGATCACTGTATCGGCGCCGAATGTCGGCAATGCGCCCGGCGTTTGCGTGTTCGGCCCGCCTGGACGATAGCCTGATGCGACGCGCGCGAACAGCATCATGTCAGGTGCCAGACGGAAGGTCGGCGTGACCAGCCAGGTGATTGCATCCTCCTTTGAAGTGAAGAGCCGGTCCTCGCCAGGACCGAAAATTGGCTGCGCCGGTGCTGCGATGGTGCTGCTCACACGATAGGTCTGCTCGTTCGCAGCGTAACGTCCCCCCAATTGCAGGTCGAATTTCTCGCCAAGATGTAGCGTGACATCGCCGAATACCGCCTTCTCCCCATAGGTCGAAGCGTTGTTGCCGTCATAGATGCGCACATTGGGTGCTGCACCCGTGCGATCGATCGTCTGCTGGATCAGCGAACGCTCGTTGGTGTAGAAGGCACCAACCAGATAATCGGCAAATGCGCTCACGCCTTGAAGCCGCAGTTCCTGCGTGAACTTGTAAGTGACGATTGGCTGACCGAACAGATACGTGCCGCCCGCCGGATAGGGCGAGCCGAACGCTGGATTTTCCAGCAGGGGCGGTCCAAATCGCGATGTCGAGTCAGTCGTGTTCAACTGCTCGCTGTGACCCCAGGCACTGATTGAAACCAGGTCGATATCGCCGAGGTCGAGCGTGGCGCGCGCGGTGTAAAGTTCCTGCTTGTCCGTGCCCGGAACGACCGCGGAACGCACCGTGCGAACGTTGGGCACCGTGCGTGGGTCGAACACGACGGGTGTGCTGCTGCCGACCGCGACGCTGCATCCGGCGCAGACCGCCACCGCTGCCGAGCCAGCATATTCACGGCGCTGGATCAGCGCCGACCCCGTCAGCGTCAGCGATTCCACGGGGCTGATAGTCACTGCGGCACGGCCGCCCCAAACGACGTTACGATTGGCGTCGGGCACAGTCGTACCCGCCGGCGTGATGCTGTCGATATAGCGTGGGTCGTCGCGATAGTAGGCACTGATGCTGGCGCCAATGCGATCAGCGAGGATCGGGACGTTCAGCGCGCCCCGCGCCGACCAACCCTCACCGCCATCGGCGACCGAACTAACGCCGATCTCCGCACGGCCCGACCATTCGGTCGAGCTTGGATCGCGCGTCACATATTTGATCAGGCCGCCGAGGCTCGAGGCGCCGTACAAGGTTCCCTGCGGACCTCGAAGCACTTCGACCCGCTGGAGGGTTGCTGGGTCCAGGTCCGGAATTGGCGGGCGCCCAAGGTAGGTGGACGACCCGAACTGCACGTCGTCGATCAGGATCGCAACGGTCGGATTGGTGCCCCCACCCGCGTTGATCCCGCGCAGCGAAATGTCCTGAGTGGTATTGCCTGACAACTGGATGCCCGGGACGCGCGTGTAAAAATCGCGGATCGACACGAGGTTCTGGTCGATCAGATCTTCTGCGGCAACGGCACTGACGGCGACCGGCACGTCGAGCAGCCGCTGCTCGCGTTTTTGCGCGGTCACGACGATCTCCTCATCGGCCGGAATGCGGCTTGGCGCGCTTTCCTGCGCGAACGCGCCCGACGACAGGGTCATGATTGGCGCCGTGGACGCCATCACCGCAACCTTGAAAATGCTCTGCATGTCTCGCTCCCTCCCCGAGGAAGCAATGCTGCCTGGAATGACGAGCATCGCGCCCTCAGATGAGCAACGCTACGATACACTACTGTATTGTCAAGACAGATATGTATTGCAATACTCGAAATTTGTCGATAACCGCGCCTGCACCGCGCGACTTAGCCCCGCTCTCGAAGCGCGCGTGCAGCCAACATGAAATGAATTGCTCCCCATATTCCGGTGAACGCACATGCCAAGAGCGCGTATCGCAGCGAGGACTCGGGATCGGCTAGCAGTGGACGCAAGCGATCGGAGAGAAAGCCTATGCCTTGCGGCGCGATCACAAGATTGGCGATGTTGGCGGTGAACAATACGATCGCTACCGCGGTCGCGCGCATCGTCGGCGGGAACAGATTGTTCAACAGCGCGAGCGTCGGCCCGATATAGATGTTTGCAAGTGCGATCAGCAGCCAGAGATTAATCAGCGCGATCTGCCTGTCCGACACGGCATGCGCCGTCACGGCGGGGATCGTGATCATACCGGTGATGACTGCCAGGAAGGTCGCGAGCGCCGCAGTGGGACGTCGAGCCAGCACGATCATAAAGGCCGCGCTCGCCAGCATGGCGATGGTTCCGCCGATGCCGTTCATCAGGCCGATCTGAACGCCCGCGTCCCCTACGCTCATCCCGTGAGAGCGCGCGAGGAAGGCCGGACTCCACCAGACCAATCCCATGCCGGAAAATGTCGCCACGGTCGCCCCGGCGATGACATGAAACACAGCGTTGTTGCCCAGGATGAACCGCAATGTCGTCCGGAGCCCCACCCCAGTCGGCGCGTCTCCCGTCGTCGGCTGCGGATCGAATCGGCCGCGACGCGGCTCCTTGAGTGTAAGAACCAGCAGCACCACCGGGATGCTCATGGCAGCTGCGACAAGCAACGCTGACCGCCAGCCATGAACCTCAGCCACGCTGGCTGCGACAATGCCGCCTACCGCCGATCCGATAGGCACGCCCAGCGAGAACAGCGAGGCGGCCAGTGCGCGACGTTCGGGCGGAAAATAGTCCGCCATCAGCGATTGCGAAGGCGGCGTGCCGCCCGCTTCGCCGACGCCGACGCCGGTGCGGGCGATCAAGAGATGCCAGAAATTCTGCGCCATTCCGCAGAGTGCCGTCATGACCGACCAGGCCGTAAGCGCTGCCAGGATCATCCGACGGCGATTGACCTTGTCAGCCAGCACCCCCAGCGGGATTCCGGCCGTGACGTAGAAGATGGCCAGTCCCACCCCGGTTACGAGCCCCAGGGCGCTGTCGGACAACTGGAACTCATGCCGTATCGGTTCGATCAGCGTCGAGAGGATGTACCGGTCGGCAATGTTGAGCGCATAGACTGCCGTCAGCACGAACAGAGCCCAGTAGGCCGCTTGCGGGCTCATATGCGCATCGTCCTGGGGCGCCACTGCTACGTCTATCTGCCGGCTCTGCATGTTACCCCCTCGTCTCGAACACAGTTGATATCCGGCCCAGTCAGTACAGCTGCCGACGCGGCGCGCTAAGTGGATGGGCGACGCGCGGATAGCGCATGCAGTGCCACCGTGCTGACAATGGCGATCGGTACCAGCGCCCCAAGCACCATCGCGCCGCTGACACCGATCGCGACGAGCCCGGCCGCAAGCAAAGGACCCAGGATCGATCCCATGCGGCCGACCGAGACGACCGCGCCGACGCCCAGGCCGCGTATATCGGGCGGATAGCAGACGGGCGCGGTAGCGTAGACAATCGACTGGATCGCCATCACCCCGCCGCCGGCGATCGCCGCAGCAGCATACAGGCCGAACGGCGGCGCGACTGCCAGCATCCCCAACGCGACGATCGTCGCGGCACCGGCAAGCAAGGCGACTCGACGTGGATCGACCCGATCGAGCGCAACGCCGCAAAGATAGGCTGTGGCGGCACCGCATAAATTGAAGATGATTTGTATCGCCATCGCCTGTTGCCGCCCGATCCCGCGCTCGACCAGCAGCGATGGCAACCAGTTGAGCAGCAGGTACAGGACGATCAATGCGCTGAACGACCCAGCCCATAGCAACAGCGTGCGCGTGACCCTGCCATTTGCGAACAGCGCCCGGCTCAAGCTCGTCCCCGAACGTCTCGCTGGCCGAGGCTGATGATCCGGTCGCCACATCAACGCCGGCACGAGCATGAGTAACGGCACGATCCCGCCCACAATGAAGACGGTCGCCCACCCGGCGTGGAGTCCAGACCAAGACAGTGCCGCCGCAGCCGCGCCGCCAGTCGGCATCCCGGCATAGACTGTGGCGACCGAAGCAGACAAGCGCGAGGGCGGGCTGGCATCTGCCACGATCGCGATGAGGATCGGAAACGCGCCACCGAGGCCCAGCCCGGTGAGAAATCGCATCGCTACCAGCATCGGCACGTCGACCGACGCAGCCGTCAGCAACGAGAAGGTACCGAACAGCAGAAGCGAGCCAATCAGTAAGGGTTTTCGGCCGAACTGGTCGGACAGCCGCCCGCCGGTCACCGCGCCCAGCGTCAACCCGATGATTGCAGCGCTGAACACCCATCCCATTTGCGGAGGCGTCAGACCGAAGGCTGGTCCCATCAACGGCGCAGCCACGCCTGCCGACTGCAAATCGAAGCCCTCGATCACAGCGAGCGCAAAGCACAGCGCCAACGTGAAAGTGAAACTGCTCGACTGCCTGTTCACGTCCTGCTCCCCACAACGCGCATTGCCTCGTAACCGTACCCTCTCGGGCAGAGACAATTAGCAATACAGCTGTGTACTGTGAACTCGCCGACGCGTAGCGTCAATTGTCGGAGGATTTGCTGAAACAGCCATGAAACTCCGGGCCGTAATTGCTCTCCTGACCTCCATGACCGCCGGCACCGATGCAGCGGTGTCCAAGGTTGCGGCCGCTGCGGCGGCAAGCGCACCGCCGCGCGTCACGGCGCTGCTCGGGCCAGTCATCGAAGGTGGCGCGGTCGCGCGCATTCGGATCGCAGACCTTTGTCGGACTCGATGGCGAGCCTGGGCGAGTTCTGGTTTCAGTTCCGGCGCGTGTCGCATTGACGTTGGGACAAGCCTATCGCGAAAGCGATGTCGTGTTTCGCAATGATGCGGGCAGCCTGCCAATGCGATTGGCAGTTGATACGCCGGCGCCCGGTATGCCCTTGCAACTGCGCAGCTTCACGCAGCTGCGCCGGACGCGCGGCCCGACCAGGCGCGCTTATGAAGACCTCGTCACGCCGGCGCTTGCTCCGCGCAAGCCAAGCTTCATCTTTTGACCTGCGCGGCGCGGAGGGCGGCGCGGGCGGCGCCTATTTCTCCTTCCTGCTTCTCCCGCTCGAAGCGCCGAAGGTACGACTCAACTCGAGTAGGGGCTTGACCGCGCGATGCTGGGTGCACGCGCGTTATCGACGCGTGGCGAGGCGGGCTTCGACGGCGATTTCGCCCCGATGGAGGCCTACCCGACCTTCTTCCTGGCGGGCAAGCTCAACGGCATCGATGATCCGGCATGGGCATTCAACGCATATTGGATCGGTTCGCCGCCCTTGGACGCCGGGCGCGCAAGTGCCTGGTCGGTCCGATCCTTCGATGTCTTCCGGCAGTTCTTCGCGGATCCTTCGAGGCGACCCTATACGCTGCTCGTGCGTCCTTATGCACGCCCGCGGGATGGCGGTGGCGCCTCGAATGGTGGCGTCATGCTCGAATATGGCTAGGCGCGATGAGCGACGCCTCGCGGCGCATCATGTCTACGCATGAAATGGTTCGTCATTTCTTCGGTGGGCTGGATGGTGATAATGGCGCCACCGCGTTCTTCTGAGAGGGCTTGGTCGCATTCTACAAAATCCGGTTGCCGCTTCGCGCGGGTCTGATCGATGTCGTGGATGCCGCACGTGAAATCGGGATCATGACCGATGCCTAAAATGTTAGTCCCTTGATCAACGTTCCGTATAAACAGAGCAACGAACAAAGCTGGGCGGGTGGCGCGGCCCAGTCAGTGCCTTAAAGTCAGGGCTTCGTTTACATCAAGACGCTTGATGCCGCAGTGCGGGCGCGGTCGCGGGATAAGCGCTCGCTCGACGATCTGGTGCTCGCCATGCTTGCCCGCCGCCGTGGCGGCCAGCGCTATCACCAGACGAGCTGGCGCGCGCTGTTGGCTGCCGAACTGGGTGCGGGTGGCACAACTGGATTGAATGATATGCCTGCCGGGAAGCTGACGGTGCCGCGCGAGAGCGCCTTTGGCCCGTGCTTCACGCGCCAGCCGGACAAGCGCGCTCGGCCGGAACGCGGCATGTCGGAAAATTCGTTTCTGGTTGCACCTACAAGGTCACTGGACTCCTTCCGGCATCACGCGCCGCAGCGAGCGGCCGGGTCGAGGGTGACTCGATCCTCGTCCTTCCAAGCGGTAACCGCACACGTCGCGCACAGCGCACCGAATGTCCTCGTCGATCCGCAGGTAACGTGGGTCGTGAAGCGGGCCGGATCTCCCGTCGTGCATCGCTATCTGGTCGGAGGACCGACAGTGATCAGCTACAAATGACGTAGCAACCCTCAGTTGGTGATTTGCGATGTTCGGCACGGAGCGCTTGCCGGTCGTGGCTGAACGCGTTCTCACGTGTCGGACACATCAGAAAGTGTGACGTTTTCCTGTGCGACACTCGCCAGGCCCGCGCGAAAGCGGAGCGACACCGCAAGATAGGCGAGGCCTGAAATGACGTAGAGCGGTGGCACGACGAACAAGGCATAGCGCAGCGAATCATCGCCAAAGCGGGCATGCAACAGGTCGCTGATGCCACCGATCAGTACGGGCCCCAGCCCGAGGCCGATGATATTGACCAGAAAGGTCAGAACTGCCGTCGCGGTCGCGCGCGACCGCGCGCCGGCCAATGTCTGAATCATCGCGTAAGCAGGGGCGAGGTAGAGGCCGCATGCAATCGACGGTATGATCAGCATCGCCAGTGCCAACTCCTTGCTGCGCAGCAGAAACAGCAAACACATGGACGCCGCCGCGACCAGCGTGCCAAGCGCGGGCAGCCACGCCATCCAGCGCATGTCGCGCCGAATCAGTCGATCGCACAGCACGCCACCTAGCATCGTGCCCGCAAGCAGCGGCACGCCCTGAAACAGGGTCAGCTGAGTCCCGATGGCAATGGTCGTTTCGCCGAAGGCCCGGGCAAAATAGGAAGGCAGCCACAGAAAGAAGCTGTATTCGGCAAGCCCGGTTGCCACCATGGCAGGTACGAGCAAGGCGAAGGATGGCCGCGCGAACAGCCGCTTGATTGCGACCATGAACGGCGGCGGCCTGCTCGCCGACCCACTCAGCCCGTCGCTATGCCCGCGCGGCGGATCCTTGGCCATCGCTAGCACGAGTACAGCCACCGGCAACCCGATCGCGCCGAGCGCCAGAAACGCCCCGCGCCAGCCGAACTTCGTCTCCAGCGCGCCGCCGATCGCCGGAGCCAAGGCGGTGCCCAGCGCACCTCCTGTGCTTAGGATGGCGAGCGCGCTGCCGCGTCGAGCCAACGGCACGCCATCACCGATGATCGATTGCGCCGGCGCGATGGCGCCGGACTCGCCCAGCCCCACCAGCATCCGCGCGAGGAACAAGCCGACAAAGCCGCCGGCAACACCGCACAACGCCGTACCGGAACTCCAGATCAGAACAGCACCGACAAGCACATAGATGCGGTTCCCATGCTCCGCGAGCCGCGCCACCGGCAGCGCCATGGTTGAATAGAGCAGCGCGAACGCCGCGCCAGTCAGCAAGCCGATCTGCGTGTCCGACAGGCGCAGGTCCGTCTTGATTGGTTCAAGCAGGATCGAGAGCGCGTACCGATCGAGATAGTTTAAAAATACAAATAGTGTGAGGACGGCGAGCGTACCGCGCATCTCGAAAGCCGGTGTCCTTCCACCGGTCAGGTTACGCCCTGCTTTCTGCTCGAGATCCGTCATTTCGGCAGCTTCATGTCGCGGTCCTGGGTTGTCAAGACAGTAATGTATCGAGACTAACCAACCAGCCGGCCCATTATTTCAAGGTAGGATGCCACGAAGGAGGCGGACTGCGATTCCAGTGCAGTGTAGGGCCCCGGCCGATAGGCACGCGAGCGCACGCCAGCGGCATTGTCTTCGATGATCCGCTTGTCCTGCTTGGTCGTCACGTCCCACATGAAGGTTAGCGAGCCGATGTCCAAGGTGCCGGGGTCCGCATCGGCATCGACCAGCCAAGTCGCGACGACATTCGTTTCCTCCACGCCGCGCGGCATGAACTGGAAGATGACGGCATGGTCGTTGTAGCAGCCGGCAAAGCTTAGCCGTCCGAGATGCATGGCGGTTTCCCCGCCGTCGTAGTGCGTGAAATCGCCCATCAATGGCGCGATTGGCTTGCCATCGTGCGACTGGGTGTCACGGCCAAGCCCGATCGGCTGGCGGTACAGCGAGTATTTGACCTCGTCGATATCGCCGGCATGGCGCACGACGCGATCGAGCGCCGGTGCAACAGCCTGCTCGCGCCATGCGCTAACGCCCCCTTCCCACTCCGCGGCCGCCACCTCGTCGCTGACCGCGGTCGCCGCAACATGTCCGTTCATCCGGAAATATTCGGGGTGCGATGGCCGGCAATGATAGCACTCAAAGAAATTCTCGAGCACCAGCTTCCAGTTGGCCGATGTCGGATAGGAACGGCGTTCGGCAATGCGCGCGTTATGGAACCCGTGATGGCGCAGCGCAGGGAGCAGCGTGTCTAGCGCTGGCGCAAGGTCAGGCAGACTTTCCTCGTCCAGCCCGCAGAAGATCAACCCGCCGGCCTCCCGCACGCCGATCCGGTGCAGGCCGAGTTCAGCCTTGTCGGCACCCTCGGGCAAGTCCCGGCCGCTCAGCAGCTCGCCAGTCAGGCGAAAGCCCCACGCATGATAGGGGCAGACGAGGTTTGGCGTGCGCGTCTCGTCGCGACAGATACGTGAACCGCGATGCGTGCAGACATTGTAAAAGGCGTGAAAGCCATCCGTGCCGGCATTGACGATGATGATCTCTTCACCAAACAGGTCGCGAACGATGCGATCGCCGCGTCGCGGCAGCTCGGACACATGCGCCATCACTATCCATTGGCGCGGAAACCACAATTCGCGCTCAAGCGCATAGATTGTCGGATCGAGATAGAAGGGCTGCTCGAGCGACCAGCCAGGCCGTTGCCGCCCGAGCAACGCGGCAAAGCCGGCACGACGATCGGCGGTCCATTCCTGTTTGGTCAGCATGTACCTCTCCTGTGCTCGCGATCGATCGCCTTAATCGTTTCGCGTGACCGCGCGCGCGTGAAGGTAGCGCACTGCCGCCAGATCCTGCACGATATGGCCCAGTGATTTGTAGAAGGTGATGTCGAGATCGCCGGTGCGGCCCGCAACCTGACCCAGCAGCACTTGGCCGATTTCCGCGACGATATGGTCGTCCGTCAGCGCGCCCGCCTCGCGCGCGACGATAAGCTCCGCTGCTGCCGCCCTCGCCGATGCGCGGCTATCGGCGATGTACCGGCTGGCCAGGACGAGCTCGGTGTCGACCTCGACCGGACCGGCGTGGCTTGATCCCACCGCGTTGACATGCGTGCCGGGCGCGACCCACTCGCCCAGCAGCACTGGCGTCGGCGAGCCGGTGACCGTGCAGATGATGTCCGCCTGCGCCGCCGTTGCCCCGTCCGGCTCGGCGCGGACATCGAGCCCGCTCTCCGCCGCCATGCTCGATGCAAAGGCCGACGCGCGCGCCGCGTCCCGTCCCCAAACCGTCACGCGTTCAAGCGACCTTACGCGCGCAATCGCGCGCAAATGAGTCCTGGCCTGAGCCCCGCAACCGAAGATCGTAAGCGAGGTAGCGTTGGCACGTGCCAGCGCATCCGTCGCGACAGCGGTTGCCGCTGCGGTCCGGATATGCGTCACCTCGCCGGCATCGGCGATGCAGACCGGCGCGCCGGAGCTCGCGTCGAACAGAACGACGATCCCCTGATGCGGCGTGCGCCCAGGGGCGTCCGGATCGGCAAAGGCGGTGATCACCTTCGCGCCGAAGCCTTGCGGCTCAGGCAGCGTGCCAGGCATCAGCGCGAACAGTCGACCCGGTGAAAGCTGCATGATCTGGCGGAGCGGCTGGACGGTCCCGGCGGCGGTAAATTCTGCCATCGCTTCTCTCACTGCCGCGATACATCCGTCATAATCGAGAAGCTCACGCACCGTGGAAGCGTCGTAGGTGGGGCACAACATTGGCGATCCTCCTGTCGTGCTGACAGCCTCACCAGGTCGGCGAGTGGCCAGCAATTCGCTGATTGCAAACACGATACACATGTGCATTGTACCTGTTCAAGCGCATTTTGCGGCGCGCGGCCAGATTGGAGAGATGGCGTGAAATCACATGTTCGGGTGGCAGTGATCGGCGGCGGCGTGGTCGGGTGCAGCATCCTGTATCACCTGACGAAACTCGGCTGGACCGATGTCGCCCTCATCGAGCGTAAGGAATTGACGGCCGGTTCGAGCTGGCATGCTGCAGGCGGCTTCCACGCGTTGAACAGCGATCCCGGCATTGCGGCACTGCAATCCTATACGATCAGGCTGTACAAGGAAATCGAGGCGTTGTCCGGGCAGGATGTCGGGATGCACATGACCGGCGGCCTCAACATCGCCGCGACGCAGGCCCGATGGGATTTTCTCCGCGCCGATCATGCGCGCCATCGTGTGCTCGGATTGGAGACCGAGCTGCTCGGGGCAGCCGAGATCAAGGCGCTCTGCCCACTGGTCGACACGACCGATGTGCTGGGCGCGCTGTACGATCGCAACGAAGGCCATGTCGATCCGTCCGGCGCAACCCATGCCTATGCGAAGGCTGCGCGCATGGCGGGCGCGGAAATCTATCGCCACACCCGCGTCGTTGACCTCAAACCCACCGGTCGCGGCAGCTGGCACGTCGTAACTGATCAGGGTACGATCGAGGCCGAGCATGTCGTCAACGCCGCCGGCTTGTGGGCGCGCGAGATGGGCGCGATGGTCGGGATCGATCTGCCGTTGATCCCCATGGAGCATCACTATCTGCTGACCGACGACATCCCTGAGGTGATGGCGCTGGGCAAGGACGAGCTCCCGCTGATCCTCGACCTCGACGCCGAAATCTACATGCGCCAGGAGCGCGGCGGCATGCTGGTCGGCGTGTACGAAAAGGATGCCACGCCGTGGGCGGTTGCGGGTACACCGTGGGACTATGGCGACACCGAATTGCTGCCGCCGCAGCTCGAACGGATCGGCGACGCACTGGTGAAAGGCTATGCCCGCTTCCCGGCGGTGGCCGCGGCGGGCATCCGGCGCATCGTCAACGGCCCTTTCACCTTCGCCCCGGACGGCAACCCGTTGATCGGGCCTGTGCGCGGCGTGCCGAACTATTGGTCGGCATGCGGCGTCATGGCCGGCTTCGCCCAAGGCGGCGGTGTCGGCCTTTCGATCGCCGAATGGATCATCAACGGCGAGCCCTCGACCGACATCTTCGCAATGGATGTCGCGCGCTTCGGCCCCTATGCAAGCGAAGCCTATGTCATCGAACGCGCCAGCGAATTCTATTCCAAGCGCTTCGTGCTCGCCTATCCGAACGAATATTGGCCCGCCGGTCGGCCAGCCAAGACCGATGTCCTGTACGATGCGCTCAAATCGCGCCGCGCGGTGTTCGGGGTCAGCTATGGGCTGGAGATGCCGCTCTATTTCGCGCGCGAGGGCGAAGAAGCCGTGGAGATTCCCTCGCTCAAGCGCTCGAATGCGTTCGAGGCGGTCGCTGCCGAAGTCGCAGCGGTGCGTGACGGTGTCGGCGTGCTCGACGCCTGCTCGTTCGCGAAATACGAAGTCAGCGGCCCGGATGCCGCCGGGGCGCTCGACCGCATCCTAGCCTGCAGAATGCCGTCGATCGGCCGGGTTCGGCTGGCGCCGCTGCTGTCGGAAAGCGGCCGCCTGATGGGCGATCTTACCGTCATGCGGACCGACGAAACCCGGTTTCTGCTGTTCGGATCGGGCTATCTCCAGACCTGGCACGGCCGCTGGTTCGACCAGCACCTTCCAGCGGACGGCGCTGCATTTCGCAACCTGACCGACGAGCTGGCGGGCATCCATCTGGTCGGACCCAAGGCGCGCGAACTGCTCCAATCGCTGACACGTGCCGATGTTTCGGCGGCAGGCTTCACCCCCTTCACCGTCCGCCGCATCGACATCGGTCTGGTGCCGGCGACGGTTGCCCGCCTGTCGCTCACTGGCGAACTGACATACGAGATCTATGTCGCGGCGAACCAGGGCCGCGTCCTGTACGACGCAATCCTCAAGGCTGGCGAGGCGTTCAGGATCACCGATTTCGGAGTGCATGCGCTCAATTCGATGCGGCTGGAAAAAGGCATCGGGATTTGGTCGCGTGAATTCAGCCGCGACTATACGGCCGGGTCATCCGGACTGGATCAATTCGTCCAGTTCGCAAAGGACAGTTTCGTTGGCAGGGACGCGGCGCTGTGCGAACGCGACACGCCTAGCGCGCGGCGGCTGGCGACCTTTGCGGTTGATGCGAGCGACGCCGACGCGGCAGGTTATGAGCCGATCTGGCGGGGCACCGAGATGGTCGGTTTCGTGACCTCCGGCGGCTATGGTCATCGTGTCGGGCACAGTATCGCGATGGGCTACGTCGCGCGTGACGCGCTCGCGCACGCGGATGGGTTCGAGGTGTCGATCCTGGGCGAACGCCGGCCGGCACGGCTGCTCGACGCACCGGCCTATGACCCAAGCGGCGCACGCGCTCGCGCCTAGCCGAGCCGGGCAATCGCCGGACGCTTCAGGACGCGCTGCCTATCGGCAGTGCGTCCTTTGCTATGCGCGCAACGCACATGCCCCTACCCGATCGCCATCCGCCACGATCGCACAAAAAAGCGAGCAGGGCGCGGTGCGCCCTGCTCGCCAATGGGACGCCGATGCGTCCTGAACGTGCTCGTCAGAAGTTGACGCTGGCGGTCAGACCGATGGTCCGTGGCTGGGTAAATGTCGCGCGGGGCAAGTTGACGCCGTTGCGGGTGTCCACATTGGTCACGCCCATCTCGTCGAAAAGGTTGCGGACATAGGCGTTGAGCTTCCACATCCTGCCAATGGTGATGTTGGCATTGAGATCGACCAGGGTGTAGGCCGGGACACGGACACGTGGAATGCGGGCAGCCGCGGCGTCCGTGTTGAAGAAGGCCAGCCGGCTGCCGACATGGCTCACATTGAAGCCGAACGTTCCTTCGAGATCGCCTCCAAGCGGCACCGTCTGCTGCGCGCCGATATTGCCACTGAACTTAGCAGAATAGGGAAGGCGATCGCCGGCCACGCCGCGCAGCCGTTGCGTGGTCGATGTCGATCGATCGAACGATTGAGTCAGCACGGCATCGAGCAGCGTCGCATTGCCGTCGATCACCATCCCCGTCCATGGACGGATGCTGGTTGCGAACTCGATGCCGCGGCTGCGCGCCTTCTTGCCGTTCTCGAAGAAAACAAAGTTCGACGGCAATGCGGTGTTCTGCAGCTGGATGTCGCGCCAGTCGATCTGGAAGATCGACGTGTCGATCGTGATGCGGCGATCCGCGAACTGGCCCTTGAAGCCGAGCTCGTAATTCAACACGGTGTCGGGACCGAAGGTCGGCGCTACGCCGCTCAACTGCGTATTCGGCCCACCCGGCCGATAGCCGGACGCGATCCGCGCGAACACCATCGCGTCGCGCGAGAAGCGGTAGGTCGGCGTAACCACCCAGGTGAAGGAATCCTCGTC
Source organism: Sphingomonas tagetis (assembly GCF_024211275.1). Taxonomy (GTDB): domain Bacteria; phylum Pseudomonadota; class Alphaproteobacteria; order Sphingomonadales; family Sphingomonadaceae; genus Sphingomonas; species Sphingomonas tagetis. The sequence goes on along the minus strand of NZ_JAMLDX010000022.1, from coordinate 32,808 downwards.
CGAGTTGAACACCCGGCTCGAGCTTGGCCCAAAGATCGGCACAGCGGCCGGGTCAATGGTGCTTACAACGTTGTAAGTCTGCTTGTTGGTGGCGTAGCGTGCGCCGATCTGGAAATCGAACTGTGATCCTGCGTGAAACGTGACATCGCCGAAAACAGCCTTTTCCTCGTAGGTCGAGATATTCGATCCGTTGTACGCCGTTACGCTCGGCGCCGCCCCGGTCCGATTGACTAGCTGCGCGAGGGTGGAGCGCTCATTCGTGTAAAATCCGCCAATCAACCACTCAGCATCACTACCAGCCCCTGACAAACGCAGTTCCTGGCTGAACTTGTGCGTGATCGTGGGTGCAGAAAGAAGGTAGACGCCGCCAGCACCGTAAACGCTGTTGAGCGGGGCAGCGAACACGGCGCTCACATCTTGCGCGGTGTTCAAGGCGCTGCGCCCCCAGGCACTGATCGAGACCAGCTGCACCTTGTCCAGATCAAGGGTCGCCCGCGCGGTGTACAATTCCAGATCAGCGTCCGATGGAACGACAGCTGCCGCTGCCGTGCGCAGGTCAGCTACCCCGCGCGGATTGAACACCACTGGGCTCGTCGATGGGGCGACGCAGCTGGTACACACGGGGATCAAGGTATCGCCGGCCGAATCGCGTCGCTGGATCAACGCGGAACCGACGATCGTGAGCGCGTCAAAAGGCTTGACCATCAGGGCGGCGCGTCCGCCCCACACTTGCACCTTATTCGCGTCCTTGACAGTCACGGTGCCGAGCGTGCTGTCGATATAGCGGGGATCGTCACGATAGAAGCCGCTGATGCTCAACGCGACGCGATCCGCGATAATCGGCGCGTTCAAAGAGCCGCGTGCTGACCAGCCTGTGCCGCCATCGGCAACCGAAGCGATGCCGGCTTCGGCCCGACCGGACCAGGCCGTAGCGTCCGGATCGCGCGTCACATATTTAATCAACCCGCCCAGGCTCGAAGCGCCATATAGCGTGCCCTGCGGGCCGCGCAGCACTTCGACACGCTGGAGCGTGCCGGGGTCAAGGTCAGGGATCGGCGGCTGGCCGAGATAGGTCGACGAGCCGAACTGAACGTCATCGATCAGGATGGCGACCGTCGGGTTGGTGTTGCCGCCGGTGGTGACGCCGCGCAACGCGATGGATTGGACGCCACCTGCGGAGATCTGGAGGCCGGGAATGCGAGTCGCGAAATCTCGCAAGGTCACCAAATTCTGATCGACCAAGCTGTCCGCTGTCACGGCCGTGACAGCCATCGGTACATCGATGAGACGCTGCTCGCGCTTCTGCGCAGTCACCACGATCTCGTCATCCGCCGAGGCAGCGGGTGAGACCGGACCGGCGTCCTGCGCCCAGGCCCCGCTGACGGTTACGAACAACGCCGGCATTGCCGGCAACATCAGTGACTTCTTAAAGGCGCTGGCCATCGATTGTCTCCCTCATCCTCCGAGTTGCGCCGCCGCCCCCTTTTGGCTTGATCTTCGCCAGCTCGGATATTGCACGCTACGATACATCAATGTCTTGTCAAGACAGATATGTATCGCCTGGCCCGATTCTGAAGGGTTGTGACTTTGCTGCGGCACTTGGCGCACTCGCGCCGCAAGTGGGTTCATGAGATGCAGCCATGTCCGGCGACGCTGGACTCGCGCCGGGCATATGGGCCACGGGTGTCGCATGAACCTGGTCGCAAAGTCGCCTACTGCTCGTCGCTTTACGCGCGAAGACTGGATTGCCGCCGCCCGCAAGGCGCTGGTAAACCGCGGCATCGACGACGTGAAGATTGACCGCCTCGCGCGGCAGATGCGCGTCACGCGCGGCAGCTTTTACTGGCACTTCAAACATCGGCGCGACTTGACCGACGCGCTGCTTACCGACTGGGAAGCGCGCAACTATTTCGAGATGGCGCAAGTTCGCGCACGCTGGGCGCGTACCGTGCCCGACATGGCCGAAGTGATCGGGATCTGGCTGAGCGAGGATGCCAACGTACTCTCGTTCGATTTCGCGGTCCGCGCCTGGGCACGTCGCGACGCAGCCGTCGCTGACTCGGTAAAGCGTATCGATGCCGGCTGGATTGTACTGTTGCAGGAAAGCTTCGTCCGGGAAGGCGGCTCGGAGGATGAAGCACTGGTGCGCGCGCGGATCACCTATTTTCACCAGATCGGCTATTGGGCACTCGACCTCGACGAGGATCCCGCGATGCGGCTGCGCCTGGTCCCGCTCTACTATCGAATTCTGACCGGCCGTGAGCCTCCGGCTGACCTTGTCGACACGCTGGAGCGACAGCTGTCGCCAGCCAAGGGAAAACGCACGGTCACGACTGCCCGGCGCAGGCCGGTGGCGCAAGCGACCTGACGGCCGCGAAGGCGGCGCTTCAATACACTCTTGTATGGATACAGGACTGTATGTAGCATTGCCCGGTGCCCAGCATCATCAAGCTATCGCCACGGCGACTCCAATGAACCGGTACTCCGCCTGGTCGTTGTTTCGCGCGGGCCTCGAACGTCAGCGCAACTGGCAGCCTGCCTGGCGCGATGCCGAACCGAAAAAGGCATATGACGCGATCGTCATCGGCGGCGGCGGCCATGGCCTCGCGACGGCTTACTATCTTGCGAAGGTGCATGGCATCCGCAACGTAGCACTGCTCGAGCGAGGGTGGATCGGCGGCGGCAACACCGGCAGGAACACCACGGTCATCCGCTCGAACTATTTCTTCCCGGAAAGTACCCGCTTCTACGATCACGCATTGACCCTTTACGAAGGGCTTTCGCGCGAGCTGAACTACAATATCATGTTCTCGCGCCGCGGGATGTGGACGCTGGCGCATGATCGTCATGGCCTCGAAGTGCTGCGGCGGTCGGTCAACGCGATGCTGCGCAATGGCGCCGAAGTCGAACTGGTTGGCGGCGAGGAAGTATTGCGCCGCATCCCTGGACTTTGCCCTACCCGCTTTCCGGTGCTGGCGGGCCTGCTTCAACCACGCGGTGGCACTGCTCGCCATGACGCCGTTGCCTGGGGCTATGCGCGCGCCGCCGACGGGCTGGGCGTCGACATCATCCAGAATTGCGAGGTGCTCGGCTTCGACATCCGGGGCGGTGCGATACGCGGCGTGCGCACCTCTCGTGGCGATATCGCGAGCGATCGCGTCGGCATGGCCGTGGCCGGACATAGCTCGGCGATGGCCAAGCTCGCAGGGTTTCGCCTGCCGATCGTATCCTACGCCCTCCAGGCCTTTGTGTCGGAGCCGATGAAGCCGGTGCTCGACACCGTCGTGTTGGCTCCGGCGACAGGCGTTTATGTCAGCCAGTCGGACAAGGGCGAACTGGTACTCGGCGGCGCGCTTGATCTCTTTCCGTCCTATGCGCAGCGCGGCAGTTTGCCAGCGCTGGAACAGGTGGCCGGCGGGCTGATCGACATGTTCCCGCAATTCTCTCGTGTGCGCCTGTTGCGACAATGGGCAGGGATCGTCGATGTTGTGCAGGATTCGACGCCGATTCTCGGTCAAAGCCCGATCGACGGCCTGTACCTCAATTGCGGCTGGGGCACTGGTGGGTTCAAGGCGATACCGGCCGGCGGCCACTGCCTTGCGCACGTGATGGCGACGGGTAAGACGCACCCCTTGGCTGCCGCCTTCACGCTCGATCGCTTTCGCACCGGCGCGCTCATCGACGAAGCCGCGGCTTCGGGCATCGCGCATTGAGGGGCCAACCATGCTGTTGATCGATTGCCCTTGGTGCGGGCCGCGTTCCGAGCGGGAATTCCGCTGCGGTGGGGAAAGCCATATCGTCCGCCCGGAGACGCCGGATGCGGTCGATGACGCGGCTTGGGCCGACTATCTCTTTTATCGTCACAATACCAAGGGCGTCAGCTTTGAACGCTGGCTCCATCGGTTCGGCTGTGGTCGCTGGTTCAACGTTGCCCGCGCGACGACCGATCACCGGCTCGCGGCGGTGTATGGCATGACCGATCCGCGTCCTGAACTGGAGGACGGTCGATGAGCGGTACGCGCGTGGCGGGCGGCGTCGCCATCGACCGGTCGCATAGGCTCGACTTCAGATGGGCTGGCAAGCAATATCGCGGCTTTGCCGGCGATACGCTTGCATCGGCACTGCTCGCCGATGGGGTGCGACTGTTCGGGCGCAGTTTCAAATATCACCGCCCGCGCGGGCTTATTGCCGCCGGCCTCGACGAGCCGAATGCAATCGTCCAGATCGAGCGTGGCGCGGCTACCATCCCTAACCTCAAGGCACCCTATATCGAGCTTTACGATCAGCTCGATGCGCAGCCGGTGAATGCCTGGCCCAGCCTCGGATTCGACCTGATGGCAGTCAACGGCCTGTTCAAGCGGTTCATCCCAGCCGCGTTCTACTACAAGACGTTCATGTGGCCGAACTGGCTGCTGTTCGAGCCCCTGATCCGCAAGGCCGCCGGGCTGGGCCGCGCGCCGCAAGAGCGCGATCCCGATCTCTATTCGCAGACATCGGCGCATTGTGACGTTCTGGTCGTCGGCGGTGGCATTGCCGGTTTGGCTGCGGCTCTGGCGGCGGGGCGTCGGGGCGAGCGCGTGATCCTGGCGACCGGGGGCGCGCTGTGGGGCGGACGCCTGGCGGGAAGCGACCAACTGGTCGAGGGCCAGCCGGCAACTGACTGGATCGCGCATACGCTGGCCGAACTCGATACTTTGCCGAACGTCCTGCGTCGCAATCGCATGCTGGCGACGGGCCATTACGATCAAGGGCTGGTCGCGCTGTGTGAGCGCATGACCGATCATCTGCCAATCGATGCGCGCATCGGTCCACGCCAGCGGCTGTGGCATGTGCGGGCGGGCCAAGTCATCCTTGCGACCGGCGCCTTCGAGCGCCCGCTGGTTTTCGCCAATAATGATCTCCCCGGGGTGATGCTGGCAGGCGCCGCGACGGCCTATCTTCACCGTTACGGTGTGCTGGTCGGTCAGAATATCGTCGTTGCAACCAATAATGACAGCGGTTGGCATGCGGCGATGTCGCTCGCACAGGGGGGCGCCCGCATCGCGGCGATTGTCGATGCCCGACCTTCACCGGCGACAAGCCTCCTTGCCGCAGCCGAAGCGCTGGACATTACAGTTCGTTGTGGCACCGCCCCCGAAAAGGCGGTCGGCGGCAAGCAAGTGCGCGCAGTCGACGTCGCTCGGCTCGATGCGGCGAGTCGGCTCACCGGCCGCACCGAGCGCCTGGTGTGCGATACGCTGCTGATGTCGGGTGGCTGGAACCCCGCCGTCCACCTTCATTCACAAGCCGGCGGCGCGCTGCGCCTCGATCCCGCACAGCATAGTTTCATGCCCGCCGCCCTGCCCGGTTCGCCCAGCATCGGTGCTGCCGCAGGCGATTTTGCTATTAAAACCAGTCTCGCGGCGGCGCGCGGCACGGAATTCGTACCGGTCAGCACGCCCATTCGTCCGCTATGGTCGCTGGCGCGGACTGCCGAACCCGACCCGCTTGCCTGGGTCGATTTCCAGAACGACGTCACCGCTGCTGACGTGGCCCTGGCCGCGCGCGAGAATTTCAGGTCTGTCGAGCATCTCAAGCGCTATACGACGCTGGGCATGGCGTCCGACCAGGGGAAGACGTCCAACGTCAACGGCATCGGCATCTTGTCGCAGTTTCTGGGGCGGCCGATGGAAGCGATCGGCACGACGCGTTTCCGCCCGCCTTATGACCCGACCACGATTGGCGTCTTCGCCGGGCACCGTATCGGCGATGGCCTTGCTCCTCGCCGCCGCCTTGCACTCGACGCATGGCATGTCGCGGCGGGTGCCAAGCTCGAGGAATATGGCGGCTGGATGCGACCAGTTGCCTATCTCCAGGAAGGCGAGACAGAGGCGCAGGCGGTCGCGCGCGAGGTAATTGCGGTGCGCACCAGGGTCGGGTTGTTCGAAGCCTCACCACTCGGCAAGATCGAAGTCAAGGGCCCGGATGCTGCGCGCTTCCTCGATCGCATCTATGTCAACACGATCAGTACGTTGAAGGACGGCCGCTGCCGCTATGGCGTGATGCTCGACGAAAACGGCACGATCTTCGATGATGGCGTGGTTACGCGGCTGGCGGATGACCATTTCCTGGTCGGTACGACCAGCGGCCATGCCTCGGCGATCGCCGAGATCCTGGAGGAGTGGCTGCAGTGCGAATGGGTCGATCTGCGCGTTCTGGTGCAGGACGTCACAACATGCTGGGCGGTGCTGACCGTCGCGGGCCCCAAGGCGCGCGATGTGCTGCAAACGCTTGAAGGAACGATTGACTGGAGCGCTTCCGCCTTCCCGCATATGCAACATCGCGCGGGATTGATCGCCGGGATGAACGCCCGGGTGGCGCGCGTAAGCTTTTCGGGCGAATTGTCTTATGAAGTTAGCGTCCCTTGGCGTCAGGCCGATCGGCTAGGCGAACGCTTGACCGCTGCAGGCGCTGTGCACGGCCTCACCCCGTTCGGGATCGAGGCGCTGATGACCATGCGTATCGAAAAGGGGTTCCTGCATGTCGGGTCCGAGACTGACGGCACGACCCAGCCGCAGGACGTCGGCTTTGCCGCGGTGCTCGCCAACAAGAAAAGCGACTTTGTCGGCCGCCGCTCGACGCGCCGCCCGGACTCGCTGCGTGGCGATCGGCGACAACTCGTGGGCGTCGCAGTCGATGGCCCACTGCCCGTCGAGCCCGGCGCTCATGTCGTCACCCCGGGTCGCGAAGATGCGATCGGCAGCGAGGGGTGGATCACTTCGAGCGCCTGGTCGCCGACGATCGGTGCGCCGGTCGCGCTCGCGATGGTTAATGGGGGCGCAGCGCGAATGGGGGAGACCGTCAAGATCTGGGATCTGGGCACTTGGCGCAAAGGCCGGATCGTCCCGCCTTGCCGCTACGATCCGGACGGGAGTCGGCTCAATGGCTGAGATCGTGGCGCCGCGCACGAGCGAAATAGGCGTTGGGATAGGCAAGGTGCGCCTGCTCGCCGACGATGTCGAGACACGGCTCGGGGCAGCACTGGGTTTGCAGGTGCCCGCAGCTGGACGGCGCACCTCGAACGGCGCGCTGTCGTGCATTCGCCAGGGTCCGGCGGAATGGCTGCTGGTAGGCGAGCAAGACCTTGTCTGCGCAGCGCTGGATCGCGTCGCCGAGCGGTTCAGCGACGATGTCTGCCTCGCGGTCGACATGAGCGACGGCGCCGTCGTCACAAACCTGGTGGGCGCGCGTGCGGTCGAGCGGCTCGCCGCCTATTGTGACCTCGACCTCGACCCGACCGCATTTGGCATCGATCATGCGACAAGGACTCGATTCGGCGATGTCTCGGTGACGCTGGCGCGGCTCGCCGACGGCGACAGCTACTGGCTGATCGGGGATCAAAGTCACGCGCCCTATATCGATCGGCTGCTCGACCATGGTGCGCCGACGCGCTAATTGTCCACGGAGAAGATATGGCCAACTCACCCGCATCCTGCGTGTTGCGCTTCCGGTGTCCCGATCGCCCTGGCATCCTGGCGCTGGTGTCGCCCTTTCTGGTCGAAGGTGGGTGGGATATCCGCGAAGCAGCGATCTATGGCGACCGGGACAGCGTCGCTTTCTTCGTGCGCATGGAGCTTGCCAGCGAGACGGCCACCATCGCTCAGCTGGAGACCGGCCTGCCGCAGCTCGCCGCCGTCCTGCAGCTCGACTGGGAAATCCACGATCTGGGCCGGCCTTTGCCCGTGCTCCTTGCGGTCTCAAAGTTTCACCACTGCCTGATCGACCTGATCCACAAGACCGAAATCGGGCAATTGCCGATCCGCATCGTGGGCGTCGTCTCCAATCACGACACCGCTCGTGCTCTCGTCGAATGGCACGGCTTGCCATTTCATCACCTTCCGGTCGATCGCGCCGCGAAAGCCGCGCAGGAGGCGCGATTCCTCGACATCATCGAGGCGAGCGGCGCCGAACTCACCGTGCTCGCTCGGTACATGCAGATCCTTTCGGACAATTTTGCGGACCGGTTGGCCGGGCGCTGCATCAACATCCACCATAGCTTCCTGCCGAGCTTCAAAGGCGCCAAGCCCTACCATCAGGCGAAGGCGCGAGGGGTCAAGCTCATCGGGGCGACGGCGCATTATGTGACGTCCGAGCTCGATGAGGGACCAATCATTGAACAGGATGTACGTCGCGTCACCCATGCTACATCGGCCGATGAAATGGTCGCGATCGGGCGCGAGGTCGAAGCTTCGGTGCTGTCGCGAGCAGTGCGCTGGCATGCGGAGCATCGCGTTCTCCTGAACGGTAGCCAGACCGTGGTCCTAGCGTGATGGTCGAGCCCTCGCAAATCGGTCCATCCGCGCAGATAATCGACGGTAAGCGGATCGCGTCCGAGCGAGCGAACGTCCTGCGCAAGCGAGTCACCAAGTTCGTCGCCGTCAACGGCGCCCCGCCTGCACTCGCAGTCGTGCTCGTCGGCAGCGACCCCGCCAGCGCAATTTACGTCCGGCGGAAAGGCGAGCAATGCCAAGCAGTCGGCATCGAATCGATTCAGCATCGGCTGCCGCACGACACGACCGAAGCTTCGCTGCTTTACCTCATAGCACAGCTCAACCGGGATGCCGGTGTCCATGGCATGCTGGTGCAATTGCCATTGCCGGCGCATATCGGTGCCGACAAGGTCCTCGCGGCGATCGACCCCGACAAGGATGTCGACGGGTTCCACGTCACGAACGCCGGGCAGCTGGCGCTCGGCAAGCCTCGCCTAGCGCCGTGCACGCCTCTTGGGTGCATGCTCCTGTTACGCGAACTGGGCACTGAGCTGCGCGGAAAGCACGCTGTTGTCATTGGGCGCTCGACGATCGTAGGCCGTCCGATGGCGCAGCTGCTGTTGATCGCCGACTGCACGGTTACCATTGCACACCGTCACACGACCGACCTTGCCGCCTTGTGCCGCGCCGCCGACATCGTCGTGTCCGCTGTTGGCATTCCGGCGTTGGTGAGGGGCGACTGGATCCGGCCGGGCGCCATCGTCATTGACGTGGGGATCAACCGAGTGCCCGATCCACGATCAGGCACCGGCGCAACGCGGATCGTCGGCGATGTCGCGTTCGAGGAAGCGGTAGGCCATGCCGGCGCGATCACACCGGTCCCAGGCGGCGTCGGCCCTATGACGATATCATGCTTGCTCGAGAACACGCTCCAGGCTGCCGAGCTGATCGAGGGGCGGCTGGCCGGCACGCTCGGATGAAGCCTACCGATGGCAGAGCAAAACTCGCAGCTTGATGGGCGCAGATGCCGCGAAGGCGCTGGTCACGCATCGATGCGTCGAGCGTTCAGACCGGCAGCGCCGTCGTATATTTGGTCATCGACAATGCGAAATGTGATGAACCGCCATCCACCGAGGGATGGTTGAGCAAGCGACCCATTAAGAACGCGTTATAATCCGCGACATCGATCGCGACGATACGGAGCAGATAATCCCAGTCGCCCGACATGGAATAACATTCGATCACCTCGGGGCAATCGTCGATAAAGGTCTCGAAGTTCCGCCGCGCATTGCTTTCATGACTGCGCATGCGAACATTGCACATGACGTTGACGCCCAAGCCGATCGCCGTCTGATCCACGAGCCGGACTGTCCTCACGAAGACACCGGCCGCTTCGAGCGCGCGAACGCGGCGCCAGCAGGACGCCGGCGAGGAACCGACTTGCTCCGCCAGCGCAGCATGACTCATATTCGCATCCGCCTGCAACGCGGCGACGATTCTACGGTCGATCGGATCCATGAGAAACGGTTGGCTCATAAAATAAGGACCCTCGCGAATTTCAGTTCAAAATGCATGTCTGTATTGTCGATATTGAAAGGTAATCGCGGCTGCAATCTGAGATTCTGCCCATATGGCAGACGCGACACGCTCCCGACCCCCAGAAGCCGCCGAGGACTGGACGGTGCCGCAATGCTGGCACGAATATTCGGCGCAAGATCACGCGACATGGGACAAGCTGTTCGCTCGCCAATTGGGGATGCTCCCGCATCGCGTGACGCCTGAATTCATGGCCGGTCTCGACGTGCTGCGAATGTCCAAGCCTGGCATCCCGGATTTCGCGGAGCTGTCCGATCGCCTGATGACGCTGACCGGATGGCAGGTCGTCGCTGTGCCCGGCCTAGTCCCTGACGACGTGTTCTTCGATCACCTCGCCAATCGCCGGTTCGTGGCGGGCAATTTCATTCGACGGCCCGATCAGCTGGACTATCTCCAGGAGCCTGATGTCTTTCATGACGTCTTCGGCCATGTCCCGCTGCTCGCGCACCCTGTGTTCGCCGACTATATGCAGGCCTACGGCAAGGGCGGGCAGCGGGCGACTGCCCTAGGCATGATCGACCGGCTCGCGCGCCTCTACTGGTACACCGTCGAGTTTGGCCTGATCCGGTCCGGTGATGGCCTCAAGCTCTATGGCGCGGGCATCGTCTCTTCCTATGGAGAGTCGGTCTTCGCGCTCGACGATCCCTCGCCGCATCGTATCGGCTTCGACCTCGAACGTGTGATGCGCACAAAATATCGTATCGATGATTTCCAACAGAATTACTTCGTCATCGAAAGCTTCGAAGACCTGCTCGAACGCACGCTGAACACCGATTTCGGCCCGCTCTACGACCGCGTCGCTCAACTCCCGGATATCGAGATCGACACGATCCTGTCTGAGGACGGGGTCTACACGCGCGGCACGCAGGCCTACGCTCATGGAAAGGTCGCGGCATGACGCTGACACTTGAACGCACGACGCCGGCCGCGCTGTTCGACACCCTCGATCGGCAACCGCCTGACGCACTGCTGGCCGTGATCGGCATGCATCGCGCCGATCCGCGTCCCGATAAGATCGATGTCGGTGTTGGCGTGTACCGCGATGAAACAGGCACCACGCCTGTGATGGGCGCGGTCAAGGCAGCCGAGGCACGGTTGCTGTCCGAGCAAGTCAGCAAAAGCTATCTGGGTGCCGAAGGCGACCAGACCTTTACCGATAGCCTGGCGCATGTCGCACTTGGCGAGGCGCTCGCGGCGGATTCACGGATCACGGGGATCCAGACGCCCGGTGGGACGGGCGCCTTGCGGCTCGCCGCCGAGCTGCTCGCACGCACCGAACGGCGCCCGACCGTGTGGGTCGGAGCGCCGACCTGGCCCAACCATGCGCCGATCTTCGGCGAAGCGGGCTTGAGGGTCGCGAGCCATGGCTATTTCGACGCGGCGCGCGGCGACCTCGATTTCAACTTGTTCGTCGATGGCCTGACCGGCGCTCAGCCGGGGGATGTCGTGCTGCTCCACGGTTGCTGTCACAATCCCACCGGCACTGCTTTCGATGCAGCGCAGTGGCAACAACTGGCGACGATGGTGGTGGCGCGAGGCCTCGTCCCGTTGGTCGATCTTGCCTATCAAGGTCTCGGCCGCGGCCTGGCTGAAGACGCGGCCGGGATGCGCGCCCTGCTGACAGCAGCGCCCGAGGCCCTTGTCGCGTATAGCTGCGACAAGAACTTCGCCTTGTATCGCGAACGCGTCGGTGCGCTGTGGGTACAGGCCCCCTCGCCTGCCGTCGCCGTGCCCGTACGCGAAACGCTGCTGGTGCTCGCGCGCAGTCTCTGGTCGATGCCGCCGGATCACGGGGCGGCAGCGGTGCGCGAAATCCTTTCGGACGCTGCCCTGAGCGCCGACTGGCAGGCCGAACTGACCGGCATGTGTGAACGGATCAACGCACTGCGGCTTGCGCTCGGCCAAGCCCATCCAGCGCTCGCGCCAATCGCCCGTCAGCAAGGGCTTTTCGCGCTGTTGCCGATCGACCGCGGCGCGGTGCGGCAATTGCGTGAGCGGCACGCGATCTACATGCCCGACTCAGGTCGGATCAATATCGCAGGGCTGCGCCACGAAACGGTGGCGCCGTTCATCGACGCACTCGCGCCCCACCTTCCCCTTGCCTGAAAGGCCGTTTCGATGACCGACACGACAAATCCGCTGGGCCTCGACGGCTTCGAGTTCTGCGAGTTCACCTCGCCCGATCCCGATGCACTGGCGGCGCAGTTCGAGGCATTGGGCTTCGTCGCGGCGCATCGCCACCCGACCAGGGCGGTGACGCGCTACAAGCAGGGCCGAATCAACCTGCTGCTCAACCGCGAGCCGAACGGTCAGGCAGCCGACTTCCGTGCGGCGCACGGCCCTTCGGCCAGCGGCATGGCGTTCCGCGTCGCCGATCCGGCTTCGGCTTACGCGCATGCGCTCGAGCAGGGCGCGGAGGCGGTCGATGCGGCGGCCGGCACGCTCGGCGAAGGCTCGTTCGCGATCGCCGGGATCGGCGGATCCTACCTTTACCTCGTCCAGGCCGGACAGGATCTTTATGCCCGCTGGGACGAAGTGCCCGGCTGGCGCGAGGCGGAGGCGGCGAACAATGTCGGGCTCGACCTGCTCGACCACCTCACCCACAATGTCCGCCGCGGCGAAATGCGGACCTGGTCGAGCTTCTACGGCCGGCTGTTCGGGTTCGAGGAGCAGAAATATTTCGACATCAAGGGCAAGGCGACCGGGCTGTTCAGCCAGGCGATGATCGCTCCCGACGGCGCGATCCGCATTCCGCTCAATGAGAGCCAGGATGAGAATTCGCAAATCGAGGAGTTCATCCGCGAATATCAGGGCGAAGGCATCCAGCACCTCGCGCTCACCACCGCCAACATCTACGAAACGGTCGAGAAGCTGCGCGACCGCGGCGTGCGGCTGCAGGACACGATCGAGACCTATTACGAGCTGGTCGACAAGCGCGTGCCCGGCCATGGCGAGAACCTCGAGCGGCTGCGCAGGAACCGCATCCTGATCGACGGCAATGTCGGCGACGAGGGCATTCTGCTCCAGATCTTTACCGAAAACATGGTCGGTCCGATCTTTTTCGAGATCATCCAGCGCAAGGGCAATGAAGGCTTCGGCAACGGCAATTTCCAGGCGCTGTTCGAGAGCATCGAGCTCGATCAGATCCGCCGCGGCGTGATCACCGTTGACGCCTGACATCCCGTCCAGGGGACTTCTCCGGGCGCATACGCGCGCCATGGAGGGGTGGACGGGTCGGGTCGCGAGGTCCCTAGCCTCGCGGCCCGCACAACCCGCGAAAAGCAGATCGAGGCCCCTGCGAGGACAGGTGCCAATCCCTGAAAACCTATCGGCATGAACGGTCACGCAGCCATGGATGTCTCCTTGTATCGATCCGGTTTTGGCAATCATGCGGCCACTCAAGCAGTGTCCGGTGCGTTGCCGATCGGCAGGAACTCGCCTCAGCGAGTGCCGTTCGGCCTTTATACCGAGCAATTTTCAGCGCCTGCGTTCACCGCGCCACGGCATGAGAACCGCCACAGTTGGCTTTCCCGGATGCGGCCATCTGCGGGCCATGCGCGATATCGTCCAATTGAAGGAGGCGCTTTGTCACAGCCCGGTACTGGCGAGCATGCGGCTGCGTCACCCAATCGACTGCGAGCGAATTCATGGGGCTGATCACCGGCGCCTATGACGCCAAGGCAGGTGGCTTCGCGCCGGGCGGAGCAAGCCTGCACAACTGCATGTCAGCGCATGGTCCCGATGTCGCGACCCATCATGCCGCGACCATCGCCACGCTCGCACCGCACAAGATCGAGGACACCATGGCATTCATGTTCGAAAGCCGGCACCCGTTCGTCACGACCGAAAGGGCCCCCGAAACCGATTTGCTCCAGCCTGACCATGATGGCTGCTGGACCGGGTTCCGCAAGGCGCAGCTGCCAGCCTCGAGCGCGAGCACCGACGCATGAGCTGGTGGGCGAGCGATGAAACCCATGACCCGGCGCGCACCAGCTGGGTCGAGAGCGCCAATGGCCATGGCGTGTTTCCGGTCCAGAATCTGCCGCTTGGCGTGTTCTCCCCGCCCACCGGCGACGCACGGATCGGGGCCGCGATCGGCGAGGCGATCCTCGACCTTCGCGCTTGCGCCGCAGCAGGATTGTTCGAGCCGGCCTTGGCGGCAGCCTGCATCGAGCCTTCGCTCAACCGCCTGTTCGGCTTGCCGTCCGTTCAGCGCAAGTCGCTGCGGCAGCGCATCAGCCACTTGCTCTCGGACCCTGTTTATCGCGATCAGCTCACGAGCCACATATTTACTGCGAGCGATTGCGAGCTGCACCTGCCGGTTCGGATCGGGGACTATACCGACTTCTATGTCGGCATTCACCACGCCAACAATGTCGGTCGCCAATTCCGGCCCGACAATCCGTTGCTGCCCAACTACAAATATGTGCCCATCGGCTATCATGGCCGTGCCTCCTCGATCCGGCCGTCCGACGTGGCGGTTCGTCGCCCATCGGGTCAGCGCAAGCCAGCGGGCAGCGACACGCCCGTGTTCGGGCCGACTGAACGGCTCGATTACGAGCTTGAACTGGGCATCTGGGTCAGTTCCGGCAACGAGCTGGGCGAACCGATCGCCATCACCGATGCCGCCGAGCATTTTGCAGGTCTGTGCCTGCTGAACGACTGGTCGGCGCGCGATCTTCAAGCGTGGGAATATCAGCCGCTCGGCCCGTTCCTGGCGAAGAATTTCCATTCGACGATTTCGCCCTGGGTTGTCACGGCCGAGGCGCTGGCGCCATTCCGTATCGCTCAGCCAGCGCGGCCCGAGGACGATCCGCGGCCCCTGCCCTATCTTCATGACGCTGCCGATCAGGCGCATGGCGCCTTCGCGCTCACGCTGGAAGTTCATCTGCTCACCGCGAAAATGCGCGAGGCAGGCTTGGCACCATATCGCCTCAGCACCGGACCGGCTTCCAGCATGTACTGGACTGTCCATCAAATGCTCACCCATCACAGTTCGAATGGATGCAATCTGACGCCTGGTGATTTGCTCGGTACCGGCACGATCTCGGCACCGACGCGAGGTGGGTTCGGGAGCCTGCTGGAGATCAGCGGCGGGGGTCAGACCGCGGTCAAGTTGCCCAGCGGCGAAGTGCGCGCCTTTGTCGAGGATGGCGATGAGATCATCCTGACGGCAAGCGCGTCAGCCCCCGGCGCGGTTGCGATCGGCCTTGGAAGCTGCCGCGCACAAGTGACCCCTGCTCGATGAGTGACGACGAGGACACGACCGCGCTGGCCGCGCGTCGGGTGGATACGACGCCCGGCGGGGTACGACTTTGCGCTTTGGCGGACATCGGCGACGCGCGCGCGCGAGGTTTCGTCCTGCAGATGCGCGCCGGCCGCTTCCACGGCTTCGTCGTTCGCAGCGCCGGGTCGGTGCGAGGCTATGTCGATCGGTGTCCGCATGCTGGGCTCCCGCTCGCGCAACGGCTTGACGACTATCTGACGCCCGATGGCGGCCTGATCGCGTGCGGGTGGCATGGCGCGCTGTTCAAAGTCGAGGACGGCGAATGCGTCGGCGGCCCCTGCACCGGCCAGCGGCTCAAGCCATGGCCCGTCAAGGTCCACGATGAATGGGTAATGACGGCATGAGCGACGACCGCGCTAACGATGCCATGTTCCTGCGGCTCACCTTCCCGGCTGGCCCGCCGGAGCGAGTCTATAACAAGGCGCTGCGGCCGCACGACCTTTGCTTTCGCGAGTGGGTGACGCTCTATGTCCTGCGCGAGCTTGGAGCAGCGCCCCAGCGGGAGGTGGTACGGCAGGTCGGTCTCGACAAGGTCGCGGTGTATCGTGCCTGCAAGGAGCTGATGCGGCAATCACTGATCGAAGCCGCATCGCCATGCGAAGACGCTCGCTTGCGCCGGCTGCGGGTGACCCGGCAAGGGCTAGAGCGGCTCGATCGCACCATGCCCGCAATCGATCATGCGCGGGAGCTGCTGTTTGGATCACTTCCCGAAACAAACGTGGCGGCTTTTGTCGCAACCCTGCACCGCGTCGAGGTTGCGGCCATGCGCGCGGGCGCCAAGCCCGGCGTGAGCTGTGATCCGGAATACGCGAGTCAAGTTGACCGGGCCGGGCGACAAGGGCCAGTGGTGCGACGTGATCGGAGCATGAATATAGCATCCGTGGTGCGAGCGCCCCACGCCGTTTGATCGGCGTGGACCATCTCGTGACGAGGCAGACATGCGATCTCGCTACTGCCAGCCCTCATTCCGAGCGGCCGCAGCGCGCGGATCCTTTGCGAACTTCAACTCCATGCTCGCAAAGGATGCAGCGCTCGTTCTGCGGTCTTCACGCTTGCCAACGCGTCGGTCGCAGCACCGGCAACCGCCTCGCTCCATCATTGCTCCCGACGGTTTCGCCACCAGCCATTCGGGCGTCTGGCGTGAAGCGCCATGTCGGTCAGATCCAGGCGACTTGCGCCATCCATGCTCGTCGACAAATAAGGGCATGGCGGCCGCGCTCGGATCGCAGCGCGCCGCCTCCCCGAGCTCCTTCCACGAACGATGCAGACATGTATTGCCAACACGAGCACCATGCGCCATCCATCGATTGGCGGAGTACGATACCGACGCGGCATCCGACAATGGGCGGAGAGAAGCATCAAGCGGAGCTTGGGAATGACATTGACTAAGACTCGATCCACGCTCACCTCGGCGTTGCTGCTCACGCTGTGCTCACCGCCCGCATGGGCCGCTCCGCAACAAAAGACCGAGGCACCCGATGGCTTCACCGTTGCCATTTCGGGTGACATGCTTGGCCCCTACACTGAAAGCTTTCCGGAAGCCTCGACCGACTTCACTGCGGTGAAAGCGCTGATCGGATCGGCCGACGTCGCTTTCGCTAATCAGGAAGGCACGACGCTAGATCCAGCCACCTTCCCAGGCTGGCTGTCAGCGGACAATGGCGGCGGTTATCCGCGCCACAGCCTTGCGGTCACGCGCGCGTTCAAGTCGATCGGGATCGACCTGGTGTCACGTGCTAACAACCATGCCATGGATTATGGGACCGAAGGCCTGTTGACGTCGGACCGCGCGTTCGATGCGATCGGGCTGGCGCATGCCGGCACGGGACGGAGCCTCTCCGATGCGCGTGCACCGGCCTACTATAATAGCGGCGAGACGACCGTGGCGCTGATCGCCACCGCATCAACCTTCCCGGCGAGCTTTGCAGCAGGGGATGCGGCGCGCGGCGTCAATGCCCGGCCGGGCCTCAACCCGCTCCACGTCAAACCGACCATAATGGTAAGCGAGCGCGAGGCGAAGATCCTGCGCGGCATGGCGGTACGGCAGGGTTGGCAGGGCTATGATCTGCCGACAGCAAAGAGCCTTGCATTCAATGTCGGGGAGACCAGCTA
Organism: Sphingomonas tagetis; assembly: GCF_024211275.1. GTDB lineage: Bacteria > Pseudomonadota > Alphaproteobacteria > Sphingomonadales > Sphingomonadaceae > Sphingomonas > Sphingomonas tagetis. Next base: position 15,564 of record NZ_JAMLDX010000022.1, on the reverse strand, counting down.
TCGTGTCAGCAAGACGCCCGGCATTGCCTATGACGTAAATGCCGGTGATCGAGCGGCACTGCTCGCCTCGGTCGCAGCTGCGCGCGAGAAATCGCAGCTGGTCCTGTTCTCGATCCACGCGCATGAGACCCGCTCCGGTGGGTATGAGGATCCAGTGCCCGCTGATTTCCTGCCGCCGCTTTTCCATTCGGTGATCGACGCGGGCGCGGACATGGTCGTGCGCCACGGCCCACATGCGGTCCAGGGCATCGAAATCTATCGCGGGAAGCCGATTTTCTATGGGGTCGGGCACCTCTTCACCGACTTGCCGAAAACGCTCAAGATCGCGAGCGCCGATCCGGAGCCGACCGTGATCACGCTGCCCGACACCTGGTTCGAAAGCGTCATCGCCATCAACGAATATCGCGGCGGCCGCGTCGCGCGCATCGTGCTGCATCCCATGATGATGGACGGGCGCGACGGACCCGATCGCGGCATGCCGCGTCCGGCCAAGGGCGGTGACGCGGCGCGCATTCTGAGCCGGGTGGCGGCGAACTCCAGGCTATTCGGCACCAACGTCGATATCCGTGGCGAGCAAGGCGTCATCGATGTCGCGGCACATGCGGGGGGCAAGTCTCAATGACGTGGCGTCGCTCCACGGTCCAGTCGTTTGCAGGACGCAGTGCGCGTGCGGCCGTGCTTTGCCTGCTGCTTGCCGCCCTTCCGATCTCGGCTGCCGGCCAGGTAGTCGCCCCGACCTCGCCAAAGGTCGTTACGCGTACATCGCCACAGCCGCTGACGTTCGCGGATATGCCGACCCCGAGGCAGTTCGTCACCAAGCGCCGCGTCAGCATTCGTGGCAAACCCGTCGAATATACCGCGACGGCAGGCGAGACGATCGTCTCCAATCTGGCGAACGAGCCGATCGCCAGCATCTTCTCGTTCGCCTATGTTCGCAGCAACCCCGGCAACGCCAAGCGGCCCGTGCTCTTCATCTTCAACGGAGGGCCCGGCTCGTCGTCGATCTGGCTTCACATGGGCATTTTCGGGCCCCGCCGGCTGGTCCTCGACTCCGAGGTGAACCCCTCCAACACGCCGCCGTTCGGCCTGCAGGACAACCCCTACAGCCTGCTGGATATCGCCGATTTGGTGTTTATCGATCCGGTTGGGACCGGCTACAGCCATGCGGTCGGCAACGCGCGTAACGAGGATTTTTACGGCGTCGACGAGGACGCCGAGTCGATCGCTCGCTTCATCGAACTCTGGTTGACCAAGAACGGGCGCTGGAACTCACCCAAATATCTGGTCGGTGAAAGCTATGGCTCGATCCGGGCGGCAGTGCTTTCGCGCGCGCTGATGGGCGGGGTGACCTATACCGGGGTCATGCGCGGCATCACGCTCGACGGGGTCATCCTGCTGGGCGTCGCCTTGAACGCAGGTGTGGTCGCGCCGCCCGATGCGCCGCGGCCCAACGGCCCTGACCCTAGTGCGGTCACCAGTTTGCCCAGTCTCGCCGTCACCGCCTGGTATCACAACAGGATCGCGCGCGGTGGCCGCGATGCCGGCGCAATCTATGCCGAGGCGACGGCGTTCGCGAAGCGCGATTATGCCGACGCACTCGCGCGACTGGGCGCGGGCACGCTGCCAGAAGCCGAAAAGTTGGCAATCGCGCAGCGGCTTTCGGACCTGACCGGCTTGCCGGCCGAGGCGTGGCTCAAGGCAGGGCTGCGCATGAGCGTTCAGGCCTATGGCAAGCAGCTGCTGGCGCCGTCGAACCAGGAAGTCGGCATGTATGACAGCCGCTATACGCTGCCGCTCGCGCTGAGCGGCGGCGATCCGGTTTCGGACGACCCCGCGATGGGGCGATACGTGCCAGGCTTCGTGGCATCGTTCCATGACATGCTCAAGGAACTGAAGGTGGACATGCCAGTCCCCTATGGCTCGATCGTATGGGAGGGTCTCAACCCCAAATGGAACTGGGTACGCGCCGGCGTCCCGGCCGGGCAGAATTTCGCAGGCGATCTGGCGATCGCGATGCGACGCAATCCGCGACTGCGCGTGCTGTCGGCATCCGGCTATTACGACATGGTGACCACGCCGAACCAGGCAGAGAAGGATCTGCGTGGGTCCGGGGCAGCGCCTGATCGCGTGTTCTTCCGCAACTATGAATCCGGGCACATGCTCTATCTGGGCGGCACTGCCAGGCTATTTGCCGACGACGTTCGCGCCTTCGTGCTCGACCAGTTGCCACCCCAAGGCCGATAGCAGTGCCGTCGACGGATGTCGCCACAAGGCTTGCGCGGCAACACGCTCCGACCATGCATCGCAACAGCATCGCGAGGGATCGCTCGAAAATGGGCAAGCTACACGATTTGCGCGAGTTGCTGTACGAAGTGCCGCAATGGCGCATGGGACCAGGCCCGAATGGAACGCGGGGCTTCTTGAAGTGGGTCGCCCTGACGTTACTGCTGAGCGCACCGGTGCAAGCCCGGCAGGCGCCCCCTGCCCCGGCGGCGGCCACGCCTGTCTCGCTGTCGGCACCGATCGTCACTGAACATCGCGGCACCTTCAACGGCAAGAAAGTCGCCTATCGTGCGTTTGTCGAGCAGTTCGATGCGGCGGGCCTCGACGGTGCACCGGCCGCCAAGCTCGTCTCCATCTCCTATGTCGCGCGCAACGCCACTCTCGACCGGCCGGTGTTGTTCGTGTTCAATGGCGGACCCATTGTTCATTCAGCCTTTCTCCATATGGGCGCGTTCGGGCCCAAGCGGGTAGCAATTCCTGACGACATCGCCGCTGATCCGGCCACCTTTAAGAGCGTGGACAATCGCTATTCGATCCTGGACGTTGCGGATGTCGTGTTCTTCGATCCGGCCGGCACCGGTTTCAGCCGCACCGCGAAGGGCATCGATATCCGGACCCAGTTTTCGAATGTCGCGGACGCGCGCCAACTCCAGCAGCTCGTCCTCGCCTGGACCAGGGCGCATCGGCGCGAAGGCTCGCCATATTATCTCGTCGGGGAAAGCTATGGCACGATCCGGGCGTCCGAAGCGGCACGGCAGCTTGCTGAATCAGGCCGGCCGCCAGCGGGGCTTGTCCTTATCGGGCAAGCCGTCAACATCGTCGAATATGTGCAGCGGCGCGGAAACATCGTCAGCTATGCGGTTTCGCTGCCGACGCTGGCGGCGATCGCCTGGCACCATTATCGCGCCGAACGCAGGGGTCGCAGCTTTGACCGCTACATGCAGGATGCGCACGATTTCGCCGCAAAAGCCTATCTGACGGCGCTGTTTGCCGGGGCCACCGCGCCGCTTGACGAGCGCCAGGCAGTTGCGCGGCGCTTGCAGGAATTCACCGGCATCCCAGCCGATTTCTGGCTAAAAAACGCGTTGCGCATGACGAAGACGGACTACCAACGCGCCCTTTTTCCCGGCAAGCTCCTCGACACCTATGACGCGCGTTATGTCAGTCCGGTAGGACAATCCAGTCCGTTCAGCGCGGTGTCCAACAGCTATATCGATGCGCTGCTCGCGTATCTGGCCAGCGATCTCGGCGTTACAGCCAAGGTTGGCAGTTACGTGCGGGAAGTCCCGACCAGCGGCCTGAACGGATGGGACTTCGGCCCCAACAAGACGCCGTTCGGTGATTGGCCCTATGGTGAGCCGATCACCGACCTGTTTGCAGCTCAGCCTGATTTCCGCCTGCTTGTCGCCAACGGCTATTATGACACACAAACGACGATCGGCGCACAGAATTACCTCGTGACGCAGTCGGGATGGCCTCGCGCCCGCGTGCGCAGCTACAACTATCAGGGCGGGCATATGCCCTATACGATTGAGGCCAGTCTCGCAGCGATGATGCAGGACGTGCGCGCGATGGTAACGCGTAGATGGTAGGCAGCGCGCAGCATCAAATGCGAGGCAACGCCCGATCTTACATTGGTTGGCATCTGGTCGCACTCAGCAATTCGCGTTCACCTGGCCCGTCGATCCGAAATGGCTCTAAGCCAGTCCGAATGCCTTGCCGGTCGAGATATGGGGACCGCTATTAGCCATGGACCTTGCGGATCGAGACGGGCGGATCGAGAAATTCCCGTCGGCGGACGTCATCTGATGCGTCCAGCTTCCCGTTCCACATCTTGCGTACGACGCCCGTGCCCACGCTAACGCTGCCAAATGCTGCAGCCGTGATCGTCCCGGGTTGCGCATATTGGCAGAATCAAGATCGGGCTGATTCCCGATGCAGCTCAAAACGCGGCGAGCGTCGCCTACGCGCAGATGAACATTCCATCCTGAGGTCTCAAGAAACCTCGGCAGCGTAAAGATGCTCGCGTGTAGAGCGATCTGCCAAAAGATACCTTGCGTAGCCGGGCGCGAGCTGCCCGCGCCTGCTAATATGTCGAAGCGTTGCTTGCGCTGGCGGACGCAGATGCGGACACGTGCATTTCAACGATGCTGTCCGGGTCGGAATGCTATGCGATACGATCCGGCGACCTCGGCAACCGCCTAGCGCGGCTCGATTCAAATCGCCCGACATCGCCTGCAGGTCGGCTCTGCTCAAGGGCGTTCGAGATAGCGTCGCTGTCGATCCGGCGCGGTGTCGGCGGTCAGATAGGAGCCTTCGAACTCGCCGACATCAGCAAGCGCATGCCAGTCCCGAATCCTGACGCGCCCGTGCCTGATCGTCACGAGGTCGGTCAGCGTCTTGAGCGACCGGTTGACATGAACCGAGGTCAGCGCAGCCGCATCGCCAAGCTGCTCCTGCGTAATGGGCAGATCATATTCGACCAGGATTTGACGATCCTCCCCGATGCGGATGGCCATCTCGCACAACACATGGGCGATCCGCGTGCGCGCGTCGCGCCGGCCGACATTCACGACCCATTGCATCAGGACTGCCGCATCGAGCATGCAATCGCGCCAGAATGCTTCGGCGATGGCCGGGTAGCGGGCCGCCACCTCGCGGATCGCGGCATGTGGCACCCGCAGGATGGTCGCCTCGCAGAGCGCATTTAGCCCACCGATACCGACTGGCCGCACCGTCGAGTGCAAGTCGACCATGTCCCCGGCGATGTGGAATGCGGTCGTCTGGCGCGCACCGGTGGCTGTCTGCCCGAACCTCCCCACGACGCCGGACGCGATAAGGCAGGCGTAGGACGTCACCTCGTCGATGTGGACAAAGTCCTGCTTGCGCCGAAATTCCACCCGATGCGATGGTAAAGCGAGGATAGCGCCTTGCTCCTCGTCCGTCAGGATGGAGCGGGCGGTCAGGCGGTCTACGAAAAGCTGCAGCGCGGCCGTGGACGAAGCGGTCATCCGATGCTCCCCCTAGATTGCAAGCGGGAGCTTAGGACCACTCTCAGTCATCGACGCCTGCCTGGCGAATGCCGATGATGCGCGTTTCATAGGGCTTGCGAAGCGGTCCGCCATAACGTGGCTCAGTTTCCGCAATTTCAGATGCCTCGAAACAAGCTGCACAACCTCCATCAAGATGCGGAGCGGCAAGGCCTGTGGGACATTTTGCGCAGCATGGGACGCTTTTTCTTTCACGTGATCAACGACATCGGCGTGCCGGATGAGGAAGGCGAGGATTTCGACAATCTGGCGGCCGCGCATCTGCGAGCGATCGACTATGCGCGCGACCTCGCTTCCGCCTCGGTTCGCCAAGGGCGACTGGACCTTCAGCATCGCATCGAAATCAACGATGCGGAGGGAAAGGTGCTGGCGACGGTCACCTTCGCTGATGCAGTCGATGTGACGAGCTGACCACGCGCCTGGCCAAACAGCATCGGTCCCGAAGCAGGGCTGGCGACGGCACCCCCAAATGGAGTCGAGCCGGCGCGCGCCGCTCGGCAGGAGAAGAAACTGATCCGCGCGCGAAGTCGCGGCAGTCAGTTACGAGGCCGCGTGTTTGCGAACGGCCGGCGGTGCGCCGAGATCGCTTGGGGCGGCATCGCGCCTCGCTCTTGATGTGCTCGCTGACACTCGAGCGCGCGATCGGCCCTCCACACGGACGCACGCCGGCTCAGGAGCGCGCTATTTACCCCACAATTTGCAGAGATTCCCTATCTGCGGGGCAAAGCTTGATTTTTGGCCATTTACCCCGCAAATCCGGCATAGTGATCAATTGCGGGGTAAATCCGTGTCGCTGCAGTCTTTCTCGAGCGAACAATCGCGCGTCATCGTCAATCTCGAGCAGGCCTATCAAGTCTGGATGGAAGCGCTGCGCACGCTGAACGGGCTCCCCTACAATATGCGGATCAAGGAGGTCTCGGGCCGGGAATATCTTTACGAGGTGACCGATCGTCTCGGAACGATGAAGAGCAAGGGCCCGGTGAACGAGCAGAAGCTTGCCGAATTCGACGAGTACAAGGCGGAGAAAGCAGCGCTCAAGGAACGCCTGGCGCAAAGCAAGGCGACACTGAAGGAACAGGCGAGCCTCTACCGCGCGCTTCGCCTGCCGATGTTGCCGACCGAAGCCGGCAAGATCCTGCGCGAGGCGGACCGAATGCGGTTTCTCGGCCAACAGGCGATGGTCGTCGGCACCAACGCCCTCGTCGCCTATGCGCTCGAGGCCAACGCCTTCATCCGCGACGCCCCCGATGCAACGCTCGATTTCGATCTCGCGCTGACCGCGGTCGAGACCGACGACGACTGGCCGACATTGTGGAAGGTCCTGAAGGAAGTCGACATGACCTATACGGTCAATTCAGAACGGCCTTTTCAGGCGCGTAACGCCAAGGCCTATGAAGTCGAAATCCTGGCGGCACCCAGCCGCGTCGGCGGCCAGGCAACGCGGGACCGACCGCGACCAGTCCCGCTGCCCGAACAGGAATGGCTTCTCGAAGGCAGGCCGATCGATCGGGTGGTTGGCGTTCAGGATGGCGAGGCCGCCCGGCTCGTGGTGCCCGACCCGCGCTGGTTCGCGCTCCACAAGCTCTGGATGGCCGAGAAACCGGAGCGAAATCCGCAGAAGAAACCCAAGGACGCCAAGCAAGGTGTGGCCTTGCTCAACGCCGTCTGGCTGACGATGCCGCACTACAAGCTTGACGCAGATTTCCGGGACACGCTGCCAGCGGAACTCCTGCCACATTTCGAGCGGTGGGACGCGCAAAAGCCGGCAGGCTGAGGCCCCCTTCGGCATCTCAATGCCCTCGACATTGTCGCGGTCCGTCATCTGCTGAACACCGGGGCCGTGCAACCGACCCCCGCCCTCCCTTCGTCGCGCCCCGTTGCTCGCCAGCCCCACCGTCCGTGGGATCGCGCGACCGGACGCGCCCTGATCACGGCCGGCATATTGCCGCTCATGGTCCTGCAAGTCTCTGCTACAGGTCAGGCCCGCACCGAGGCACCGGCCGCCACACCGAGGCAGGGCTATTGGTGGTATCAGGCGCCGCCGCCGCCAAGGCCACCCGAGACACCTGACGACCTCGTCAAGCCCGAGATCCCGCCGATGGCGCAGCTCGCGACCTGGACGCCGCCGCGCATTCGCAAACTGATCGAGCAGCAGCGCGACTATGCCGCGACCGTGCTCACCGTCGATGCGGTCGCCGACTTCTGGCGCCTGCAGGATTTCGCGCGCCGCAAGGCGCGTGCCTTCGCCGGCGTTACCCAGCTTGCCATGTTGCAGCATCCCGAACTCAACTCGAAATCCGCCAACCCGATGGTCGGCGATGCGCGCGCCGATTTGACCGCGCAGAAGGACGCCATCCGACGCGGCTATCTGCGCGGCAAGGCGAACGAGTTCGCGCTCGTCATGTTCTCGCGTTCGACCTGTGGCTATTGCCGCGTGCAGTGGCCGATCGTGCAGCGTTTCCAGGAGGAAATGGGCTGGCAGGTCACGCTGATGGACCTCGATCGCCGCCCTGATCTGGCGGCACGCTACGGCGTCGAGATCACGCCCACGACCATGCTGATCCGGCGAAACAGCACCCAGCGCATGACCGTCGCCAGCGGTGTCGAGACCTACCCAAATTTGGCCCAGATGACCTACCAGGCGACGCGACTGCTGAGCGACGACATCCGCCCAGAGCAATTCATGACCGGCCCTGGCGAGGACGACGGCTTTTTCGATGCGCTCGGCAACGGCCCCGTCTCCGCGAGCGATCCGCGCGCGCTCGGCGGCGATCTCGTCGGCCTGCAGCCAGAGCCGCAGAAATGAAGGCTATATCGCCGCCTGCAGGCAATCTCCCACCACCGGGAAGATCAGGCCAATATGCGCGCCTGCTCGCCGCGCTCGGCCAGCAGCCGCACCGCCGTTTTGTCGAAGCTGACGAACGTCTCGCCGCCGAGCCAACGGCCATCGTGGGCGATCACGCCACCGGCGAAGTCACCGCCTGCTTCGAAGGCGGCAAGGCCAGATTCGACCGCATTTCGGTCCATTTCGACGTTCCCGGCGTCGAGCAGAAGGCGAAGCGAAGCAGCGATCTGCTGCGGTTCGTACCGATAAAGACGGCCGAGCACCCAGCAGAACTCGCACAGCGCAGGCAAGGTGACGACGACCGGTTCGGCGCGGGACAGGAGCTTTCGAGCCAACAGACCTTGAACCGGGTCATGCTGCGTCGCGGCCCGGACCAGCACATGGCTATGGGCAACGACTTTCAGGGTTCGTCAACCCAGCCCTTGGCTATCGCTTCGTCCATTTCCTCGATCGAGTTCGGCCGCTGCCCTTCACGCTTCAAAGACCCGAAAAAGCCATCGATCTTTCCCACCGGCCGCACGGTCCGAACTCGCAGTTCGCCATTCGGAAAACGGTCCAGGCTGATCTTGTCACCTGGCCGGACGCGCAAATGCCGGAGAAGCGCCTTGCTGAACGTCACATGGCCATTGGCGCTTATCGTAATCGCGTTCATCGCCTCACCTCATTGCGCCGCAAAAGTAAATTGCCTTCCTTTCAGGCAAGCGATTGACTTGGCGCTCATTCATAGATCGCTTCCCGGCTTGCCCGCCGCCAACATTATTCCGGCGGCATCAGCAACACAAAGAATGACGCGCGAGCGAGCGCAGGCGGCTGCCGTTCACCCGGTGACCGATCCCGTCTCCATGCGCCGCTGGCTCGCGCGCGTACCCGTCACACGAGAATTTCCGCCCGACCTCACGGCGACCTTGCGCGCGCATTCTTCGCTGTACGTGATCGAGATGAGCACCGCGCCCGGTTGCCTGCCCTGTGCCGACCTCTGGTCACGGCTGAATGAGTTGCGCAGCCGATATGGCTGGCGCATCCGCACCGTTTCCGGCGAGGAGGCGTTGCTGCGCTCGGGTCGGCTCGGCCTTCCCTGGGTCGGACATCCTGTCGCTTGGGTCCGGCCGCAGAATGACCCGTCGCGGATGATCCCGATAGCGATCGGCACCGATCATGCGCCGAACCTTGCGCGTAACCTCTATCTCTCGGCGAAGATGCTGACTGGCGTGCGACCCGCAGTCGCGGTGCGCGCCATGTCCAAATTCACAGGGATCGTCGGCGCACCGGCACGGCCGACCACCAAGACACGGCGCTGAGCATGGCGGGCTCGGCATTCCATTCCCTCTCCGACCCAAGGACCTCGCCATGCGCCGACTTGCCCGCATCCGCTCGAGCCTCGCACTCGGCATCGCTGCAGCCACCCTGCTGAGCGCGACGCCGGCCGCAGCGCAGAGCTGGGTCGAAAGCTGGTTCGACAATGTCACCTATTCGAGTTCGGGCAGCTTCGAGGACCAGACGCGTGGCTATGTGACCGCCGGCGGCATGTCGGGCCGCGTCGATGTCCATAATGACTATCTGATGTCGGTGACCTTGCCCAAGGTCCGTGCCGGCTGCGGCGGCATCGACATGTTCCTGGGCGGCATGTCGTTTCTCGACCCCGACTATCTCGTCCAGAAGCTCGAGAGCATTCTCCAGGCGGCACCCGCAGTTGCATTCCAGTATCTGCTCGAAACGCTCGACGAGAAGATGGGCAACATCATCTCGAAGATGGAAGCCGCCACTAACTTCCTGAACTCGATCCAGGTCAACGACTGCCGCCTCGCCAACCGCATGGTCCAGATCGCCAAGGGCGACGACAACATGTCGGGCATCATCGAAGAGATGACCGGATATCGCTCGGTCAAGCAGGGTTTCGCCAAGAGCTATCAGCAGTCGCGCGAGAAGATCGAGGCGAACAACAACAACCCGACCGAGGACTTGAAGGAGGCACTTGAGAACTGCCCGCCCGAGGTGACCGAAATCTTCCGCACTGGGTCGCTGCTCGCCAATGCCGCCGCGCGGGTCGGCGCGGCAAGCTGGGCCTCGGTGATGCGCGCCCGGGTCGGCGACGTCTACATGCGCTGGAACGCGGCCGACAAGGTGCCGCTCTTCTCGGCGATCCCGGCGTGCGCGGCGCAGGATAGCGAGAGCCCGCAGGACTTCCTCACCGGCCGGGTGCAGAAGCGCGGCCTCGGCATCCCGCCAAGCGCAGCCGATTGCAGCCCCGATGGCGGCGGCCGCGGCGCGCTCGTCATGGCGCGCGAGCGCATGCAGTCGATCGCCACGAAGATCCGGACGCGCACGGCGCTTAGCCCCGAGGAGCGTCAGTTCGTCGCCAATGTCCGCACCCTCCCCGTCTATCGCCTGCTCGAATGGGGCGTGCGGCAGGGCATGGTCGACTCGGTGATCGGCGACACGGACGAGCTCGTCGCGCTGAGCCTCGCCTATCAGATGCTGAACGACCTCACGCGGACGATCGACTTCGCGGTCGGTAATGCAGAGCGCGGTGCGAGCGCCGCCGGCGCCGCGGATGCGGCAAGCAAGAATGTCTGCCAGACTCGCATCCTCGCCAAGGGCATGGAGCAGCTGCGCGACCTGCGCGAAGAAGTACTGCGCCAGCGCGCGCAAATGCGCCAATCCTATATGGCGGCGCTCGGCACCGCCAACCTCTCGACCAGCTATGCCGGTCTGCTGCGTGAGCGCGATCGCGACGCGCGCGACGCCGCCGGCACCGCCGCTGCCCGCAACCAGTAGCAGGGTGACCGGATATGCGCGCAGCCAAAAGCCTCGCCCTCCCCGGCTTGCTGATCGCCTCGCCGGCAGCGGCATTCGACACGAGCTTCCACACCTATAACGGCTTCCAGGAGACGGTGGACGCGTTCCGCACCGTCTCGCTGATCTTCGCCGATCCGCGTTACGAGACGCTGGTGCTGATCATGGCGACGGTCGGCATTGCGCTCGGCGCGTTGCTCGCAAGCGCACGCGGCTCGGGCATCGGCCTCGTCGCCTTCGGCTTCCAGATCCTGGTCGGGGTCGGTCTGTTTGTCGGTCTCGTCGCCAACACTGGCACCGTCCATGTCTATGACCGAGTCAAGAACGCGCATCAGCCGGTCGGGGGCGTCCCTATCCTGATCGTGCTGGTCGCCGGCACGACCAACATGATCGAGCGCGCGATGGTGGAGACGATCGACGACAACACGCCCGATCCGACGACCAAATACACGTTCGGCGGCGGCGGACAGGCGTTCGACCTGTTCCTCAACGCGACGAGCCCGCGGGGTCCGATGACCGACACGTTCCTCGACGCGACGATCAAGGATTATGTCCGGCAATGCTATCCGGTCGCGCGCGTGTCGGCCGCCTATGGCGTTGACGACGACAAGCTGTTCCGGACGGCGACCGACTTGCCAGCTGCATACGCCGCCATGGCCGGGCCGGCGACTTTCTCGACCGTGTTCACCGAAGACGACAAGGGTGGCTCGACCGTCAGCTGCGAGGAGGCCTGGACGCATATCGCCGCGCGGCTGACCGACCCCAATTTGTTCGAGGACTATAGCCGTCAGGTCTGCCGCCGCAGCGGCTTCCAGATCGACCAGCCAGCCCAGCTCGCCCGCTGCAAGGAACAGCTCGGTTCGCTCGGCCAGACCATGCTTGGCCGCCCGCTGACCCAGCAGGCGCTGATGACGCATGTCATGCTCGGCCAGACGGTCGGTGACGTCTTGTTCGAGGACAGCCCGGCAAGCGCCGCGCGCGCCATGGCCAACCGCGCCGTGGTGACCAACGGCCTTTCGACAATGTCGGTCGCCAATGAATGGATGCCGACGATCCGCGCCACCGTGTTTGGCATCATGCTGTTCATGGTGCCGGTGGCGCTGCTGTTTATCCTCACCCCGATCAACCTGCGCGTTGCGAGCTTCACGCTGGGCCTCTTCGTGTTCGTCGCGTTGTGGGGCGTAATCGATGCCGGTATCTATCAGCTGACGCTGGGACGCGCCTCGGCGGTGATGGCGGAGCTTCAGTCGACCGCGCTCGCCGCGAACAGCTGGCTGCTCGCGCCATCGGCGGCGACCAAGGCGCTTGCCGTGTTCGGCAGCTTCCGCACCGCCGCAGCGGGCATCGCCGGCGCCTTCGTGTTCACCGTTTTCCGGTTCAGCGGCAATGTGTTCAGCTCGTTCACTGGCAGCGCGCTCGGCGTCACCGGCCAGGCGAGCGCCGCCGCGGCGCCGCTCGCCACCAGCGAAGGCTATGCGTCGGCGCTCGAGCGCCAGGCCTCGGCGGCGGGCACGCGCAGCCGTGCCGCCGCCGCGTCGAGCTTCGGCGACTTTGGCGAGCGCAGCAGCTTCGGCGCCAATCGCAGCTATGGCGAGGCCGGGCACATCATCGGTGAACGGCCTGGCGCGAATGGTGGCACGGCGTTCGCGCTTGGCGGGATCGAGGGCGCGCGGCAGATGGGTGCGCTGGCGCCGGCGCTCAGGGGCAAGGATCTCGCCGATCCGCAGGTCGCGCGTGACGTCCAAGCCAATGCCGCCACCACCGCGATCCACCAGTTCGCCGAGAAGGACGCGCTCAGAAAGCTCGGCACCGGCTATTTCGGCGAGGGACAGTCTGGCGAGCGGGCTTTCGCCGCCTTTGCCCAGAACCTCGTGCAATGGCGCGCGTTCGGCGACCAGCGCGCCTATGACATGATGTTGCAAGGCGCGCAGCGGCATTTCGAGCGGCAGGGCTACAGCGCCAAGGACGCATCGCTCAAGGCCTCGGGAGTGATCGGCGAAGCGCAGAGCGATCCCACTTTCGCCAAGCTCATCGCCAACAGCTACGATCAGGAGAAGATGCTCAAGAACGACCTGACCCAGGCTCAGGTCACTGCAGGCGCGATGCAAGGTCGCCGCGACTTCGCCGGCGACCAGGTTGCGCAGATCGAGCGCAGCAATGTCGCAACCGAGCAAGCGACGCGGACCGGCACCAACCAGGGCCAGCGCGAAGCCGCAGCCATGCTCGGCATCGCCCCCCAGGAAATGTCCCGCCGGATCGGCTTCATCAACGCGCTTTCCGGCGAGGCCCGATCCAGCGCCATCTCGCAGCTCAGTCACGCCACCGGCCGAAATGAGGCGCAGGTCCTCAGAGCCATCGAGACCTATAACGCTTCGACCAACCTCGGCACCGCGGACGGCGCCACCGCCGAGGCTGCGCGCGAAGGGACCAGCGTGTATTCGCGAACCAAAGAGGCGGCCGGCTACGACTTCGCCGAGCGCTCGGGCAAGGTCGATGCCCAGCGCGAGGTCGGGACGGTCGGCACTCGCGCTGCAGCCAGGATCGGCGAGCAGCGCCGCCAGGCCGACAATTTCGGGTTTGCAGAAGGCGCGGCTGCCGCCGGCACGTCGGTCCGCGAAGCGGCGCGGCTCGACAGTTTCATCAGGACGCTGAGCCAGACCGCCGGCAACCAGGTCGATATGGCCTCAGGCGGCGCGGCGGGCATCGCCGATCGCGCGCGCAACGAGCGCACCACTCGCATGGTCGAGAACGAGCGCCTCAGCCGCATGCAGGGCCTGCTGCGCGCGAACGGCATCACCATGACCAAGCGAGACCTCGCGCTCGCCCAGAATGGCGACCTTGCGCTCAATGTCTCGCCACAGGTCGCCGAGCAGCTTCACCGCGCCGGGCTTATCAACGACAGCCAATATGGGGCCATTGCCCAAGGCGGACAGGCGCGTTTCAGCTTCGCCCACAACGATTTGCTGGTGTCCAGTTCGACCAGCTTCCAGCAAGCTGCCCGCAACGACACCAGCACGAGGTTCGAATCCGGTAAGCAGGCCGGCCCGGACACGATCGAGCATTTCATGGGCGGCGGCGAAGCAGGGCAGCAAGCCATGGCCAGCTGGCTCAAGGGCGGGTTCGAAATGGACCGAAAGGGCGAATGGCGCCTCACCCCGCAGGTAGCCGACACGCTACAGCGCGACGTCAGCGCGATTATTGCGCAAACTGGATGGCAGCGCTCCCTCACGCGTAGTGCCGATAAGCAATCGACTATGACGAGTAATTTCGGCGTTAGTTTGGGTGCGGGTGTGGCCGCACGCGAAGGGGGCAATGATACGGCCCGCGGTCGTGGCCCTGCCGCTCAACAAAAGCAAGGCGGGCTTGGACGCGCTGGTGGTCAACTAGGATTTGAGAGCCGCGATAGTGGGATGAGCGGATCGTCGGCGAGGTCTTCCCTCGACATCGTCAACTACGACGTCCGTAGTTCGATCGCTGCTGCTGAAGCTGTTGCTGCTAGGTCGAGCGAGCCTGCCGCCGCCTTCTCGCGCGAGCTATCGCGTCAGGTTCTCGGACCAGATGGTCTGCGAAATCGCTATCTTGAAAATGCGGCCTCTGGCCGGGGAACGCGGGACCTCTCCTCGCCCTTTACGTCAATGGAGCAATCCTCGATTTTGGAAACCGGTCGGCATACGACGGACTTGGACCGCAGCCGACGAGACGGCGACCCCCAATATCGCATTCGTAAGGACTAATGAGGGCCGCGCTCCCGGAACGAGTAGCCGATCCATTGCGGACCGGATCGCGGATCCGTCTCGTCCATGGTCGGATGAGACATACCCGGCTTGCGATATTCTCCAACATCGTAGTCAAACCAAGTGTCGGCAGGTTCGCCTTCCGCTAGCAGACGGCGTAGATAGCCGAATCCAAGTACGAGGCCGGCAGTGATCGGCATCAAAATGATGTTGGTGGCGATGCCGAATCCGCTTGTGTAGAAGCGCTGCATCGCAGGCTCCATAGCAGTGCCTGCGGGCAGCCAGTACAGCGGGATCGCGATCCACCACGCCTTGGCGTACCACGGGTGCCAGAGGTAATCGCCAATCCGCAATGGCGGTGTCGTGGCAGCAGTTTCTGCTTCGATAGCCGGGTCGAGGTCGGAACTGGGTTCCATGCCGCGATCTCCGATCAGATTAGGGGGCGAGACGAGCCCCGACCTATAATTACTGGGGTGCATGAGTTGCGGCTTCGAGTTCGGCGATCCGCTCGCTGCATACCGTGTGGACGACGCGGCCCAACTCCTCGATCCGGCCTAAAAGCCATTTCAGTTCTTCAGCATTAATGCGATAGTGCTTCGAGTAGCGTGCCTTCACATAGGCATCTTTAAGCTTCTCGAATAACGCTCGTTCGCGACGGGTGGTCGCAGGCCATACCATGTAAAGTCTTCGGTCTAGTTTTTCTGCCTGCGAGCGCAGAAATGTAAGATTGTGCACGTGAGGCGTTTATGCCGAGCGCGCAACTATGCCGAGCGGGCGCAGGATCACGCGGTTTTCGTGGGGCTTTGAGGTAGTCGGCTCGGCATAGTTTTACGGTCCTGCCATGGGCCGTTGGCGGCGT
>NZ_JAMLDX010000021.1:30000-79035 GCF_024211275.1 Sphingomonas tagetis | reverse complement strand
GCCATGACAAGTTCCTCTTCCTGAAGGAACATCCATGGTCTGACCGCTATGCCATCCGCCCAAAGCTTATGAGTATCGCGCTACCTCGCCCAACGCGACTCTCCCGCGAAGCGGGTTCGTGCAATGGGGCGCTTAGCCGCCATGGGTAAGCGCGCCCTTGCTAGGGCAAGCGAGCGACTGTGACCATTCGCACCAGATCGGACAACGTCCTCGCCTGCATCTTGAGCATGACGTTGGCGCGATAGACCTCGACCGTGCGTGCGCTGATCCCGAGGTCGAAGGCAATCGCCTTGTTCGCATCGCCGCGCGCCAGCCCCTCCATCACCTCGCGCTCGCGGCCGCTCAGTGCGGCGATGCGCTCGAGGACCGCCTGGCGTTCGCCGCGCGCCGCGTCGTCGCCGGCCTGCGCCGCCAGCGCCTTGCGGATCGCGGCCAGCATGATTTCGTCATCGAACGGTTTTTCGATGAAGTCGGCGACCCCGGCATGCATCGCCTGGATCGCCAGCGGGACATCGGCATGGCCGGTGATGACGATCACCGGCACGCTGGCGCAGCGCCGCTTCATCTCCTCGACCAGCTCGATCCCGCTGCGTCCGGGCATGCGCACGTCAGTGACGATGCATGCGCCAGCGAGCGGCGGAGAAGCTGCCAGAAACGCGTCTGCGGAAGGGAAAGCGCGCACGCGGATCTCAGCGCAGTCGAGCAGGAATTCGAGCGAATGCCGCGCCGCCTCGTCGTCGTCGATCACATAGACGATCGGGTCACTCGTCATCATATAGCTCCTCTTGCCCCACGCGGCGGAGCGTCAGTTCGAATACCGCCCCGCCACCCTCGCGCGCGCGCGCGCAGATGCGTCCGCCATGCGCCTCGACGATCGTGCGAGAGATCGACAGGCCGACGCCCATGCCGGTGCGCTTGGTGGTGACAAAGGGCTGGAACAGGCGGTCGGCTACTTCCGGATCGATCCCTGGCCCGGTATCGGCGACGATAACCTCCGCCATGTCGTCCTCCGCTGGCGCGATCGTGATGGTGAGTTCCCGCAGCGGACTTGTTGCCGCCGTCATCGCATCGACCGCGTTGCGCACCAGGTTGAGCAGCACCTGCTGAATCTGCACCTTGTCCGCCAGCACCAGATCGACCTCCGGGCTGAAATCATAGCGCACGCGAATGCCATGTTCCTTGACCCCGACCAGCGCGAGCGCGCTCGCTTCCTCGACCAGCTTGGGCAGGCTTTCGACCGCGCGCTCGGTCTCGCCACGCGCGACGAATTCGCGCAGCCGGCGGATGATATCGCCCGCGCGCAACGCCTGTTCGCCGGCGCGCTCGATTGCGTCGCCGATCCGATCTAGCGGCACGTTGTCGCGCGCGAGCAGCATGCGACTGCCCTTCAGATAGTTGGCGATGGCCGACAGCGGCTGGTTAAGCTCATGCGCTAGCGCCGATGCCATCTCGCCCAGCGCGGTGAGGCGCGAGACGTGCACCAGTTCGGCCTGCAATTCCTGCAGCCGCGCCTCGGCCTGCTGGCGCTCGGTCAGGTCGCGTATGAAGCCGGTGAAATGGCGCTGGCCGCCGACGCGCATCTCGCCCACCGCCAACTCCAGTGGAAAGGTCGAGCCGTCCCTGCGCGCGCCGACCACGACGCGGCCCTTGCCGATGATGCGCTTTTCGCCGGTATCGTAATAGCGCGCGAGATAGCCGTCATGCGCGCTGCGATAGGGGTCGGGCATCAACAGGCTGACGTTGCGCCCATGCACCTCGTCCGCCTCCCAGCCGAACATGCGCGTCGCCGCAGGGCTGAAGTCGCGGATCAGCCCGCCCTCGTCGATCACCACGATCGCGTCGGGCACGGTGTCGAGCAGCGAGCGCAGATGTGCCTCGCGCCGCGCCAGCCCCTCGGTCACGCGCTCGGCCTCGGCGCGGGCGCGCTGAAACCACTCGCCGCCGAGCGCAATCGCGCAGCCGATCGCGACGAACGCGCCGGACGCGATCCAGCTGCCCGCCGCAACCGGCCCGATCATGCGGTCGCACCACAGGCCGACAGCGGCGCCCGCGATGCTCGCCACCACGCCCGCGCGCAAGCCGCTCAAGGCACTGGCCAGCACGACAGCGGGTACGAAGAAGATATAGGTCGCGCGCTGCCCCAGCTCGGCCGCGAAGGCGATCCGCACCCCCGCGCCCAGCGCGACGGCGAGCGCCGCCAGCGCCAGCGTCACCAGCAGCGGCGGCGACGGAATGATCGTATGGCGCAGGGGCAGGCGCGGCGGGTTCACGCCCCTCTCATGCCGGTTCGCCGCGCCGAACGCCACCTCCGGAAAACTACGTAGGGACATGATCCGAATTTCGGCGCGTCCGCCATCGCCCTAGTCCGGCGTCACACGAAACGCAGACCGAACCGGAGACGACCGATGATCCCACCCTATATCGACCTTGGCGTCCATCATCAGCCCAAGGGGCTGTCCGACCGCATCGCATTCGGCTTCACCAAGCTGTTGCGCTGGACCGCCGACACCTTCTTTGCCGAGCGCTATGGCCACCGCGCCGTGGTGCTGGAAACGGTCGCGGCGGTCCCGGGCATGGTCGGCGCGACAATCACGCATTTGTCCTGCCTGCGCCGCATCTGTGACGACAAGGGCTGGATCAGGACGCTGATGGACGAGGCCGAGAACGAGCGCATGCACCTGATGACGTTCATCGAAATCTCGAAGCCGACCTGGTTCGAGCGCGCGGTGATCATCGGCGTGCAGTGGGTGTTCTACCTGTTCTTCTTCGGCCTCTACCTCGTCAGCTCGAAGACCGCGCACCGCGTCGTCGGCTATTTCGAGGAAGAAGCGGTCATCAGCTACACGCACTACCTAGCCGAGATCGACGAGGGCCGCAGCCCGAACGTGCCCGCGCCGCAGACCGCCAAGGATTACTGGAACCTGCCCGACGACGCGACGCTGCGCGATGTCGTGCTGGTGGTCCGCGCCGACGAGGCGCACCACCGCGACGTCAACCACGGCTTCGCCAACGAGCTCTCCGGCCTGCCGAGCGGCCCGGTCGCCGATTGCCCGCCGCACGTCGCGCTCGAGCCGATCTGGAAGAAGGCGGCCTGACCGCTCCCGGGGCGCGGTCAACCGCGCCCCATCCGTTTGCCGGAGTAGAATTCAATGCGCACGCTCTCGCTCGACGCCCTGGCCATCGTCAAAGCTACCGCTCCCGCGCTGGAAAAGCACGGTGTCGCCATAACCACGGCCATGTACCGGCGCCTGTTCGGAAATTCTGAGATCGAGGCGTTGTTCGACCGCGCCGCGCAGGTCAGCGGCGAGCAGCCCCGCCGCCTTGCTGGCGCGATCCTCGCTTATGCGAAAAACATCGACAGGCTGCAAAACCTCGGGTCGACGGTCGAGCGCATGGTGCTGCGCCACGTCCAGACGGGTGTGAAGGCCGAGCACTATCCGCATGTCGCCGCCGCGCTGCTGCCCGCGATCCGCGAGGTGCTGGGCGACGACGTAGCTACAGACGAGGTGCTGGCCGCGTGGGGTGAGGCCTATTGGATGCTCGCCGACATACTGATCACGGCCGAGGCGCGAGCTTATGAAAGCGCCACAGCCGCATGACGCGATCCGCGGCGATGTGCGGGAGGCGCGAAGCCGCAGCTTGATTTCACGAAAGCGTCAGGAACAGCTCGGCCTCGATGCGCCATACGGCATCCCGCTTCCGCCACTTGGCCGTATAGATGCCGCCAGCTTGATGAACGCCGCCCAGCGTCGTTCCGGTCCAGTCTCCCTGCTCGAAGGCGATCGGCTTTACCGGGGAGACCGTGATCGTATGCGGTGTGCGGACATAGATCGAGCGGCTGGGCGCCGCGAACTCGCGTTTCCAAGCCGCGAGCTGGGCGGCACGGCCTGACAGCGCCGCGCTGTCAGTGCCGGCGACCAGTATCGCGGTCGATGCAAGGATCGGCCCGATCGCAGGAAGGTCGCCGGCTGCCAGTGCCCGATTGAAGGCGGCGCGCTGCAGGCGGATGTCGAGTTCGGCTCCGGTATGCATCGGGAGGCAGCTACTACACGGCGCTGTACCCGCAAAGGCGGCGTCATGTCGATCAGAACAGGCTCGCCTTGTCCAACCCGAACGCCTTGTCTTGTGAGCCGGGCACTGACCGGAACGCGATCGATGCACGGTTCCCCCAAGCCCGCGGCACTTTCGGAATGGCCAATACGGTGCAAATGTCTGCGATGACCTCTTTGTTGACCGGCAGCTAGCGGACGCGCACGGCCAAGGAAGCCACCCTGCCTGATCGGCATGGTCCCCCGGGCGCTGCCGCCTGCGGGCGCAGCGCAACGCGCTCGCGCGCTCTTCAACAACGTTGTTGTTGAGAGAATAGGTTGAAGGGAAAAGGTATGCAGCTTCAAGCTCGCCCCGGCGGAGCCTACCGGCTCGGACACTAATAGTTCGTAAACGCCATCCGCTTGGAAGCGGCAATTTTCCGTTCCTCCATTCTTTCCGGAACTGACTTCAATCCTTGGGTAGCAACTGCCCCAAGGACGCCCTCTGCGCGTCTGCGCAATGCGTGAGAAGCCGTTTTCCGATCCAGTGCAGTGCCCCGCCGTGCGTGGGGAAAATAGGCTCGAACAGGAAGGAAGTTATATGATCGAAGAACTGCAACGCCAACAGGAGGCGGTCGCGCAATACATGGGTGCCTTCGCGCAACTCCTATCCGGTCAACCAGGACGGCACGACGAATTCATCGACAAGGTCGATCTTCTGATTGCCGGCAGCGAGCCAAATGCGCTCCGATTGATGCAGTTCACCAACCGCGTCCGCACAACCCAACGTCCCGTCATCTGGATCCACTTCATGCATGAGGAGCCCAACGTGCCACAGATCGGGCTTGTCGCCGCGGCCGGGGGTCAGGTCCACATCATGGAGAACTGCATGCTCTGGCTATCCAAGCGTGACAGTCGTGCTCGCCTGGTTCCTGACAGCTTCAAACTCGGCGCCTACCAGTTTGACGATGAGTTGCGTCTGCGTCGCCTGCAAAAAGCACCCGCGCGCAACTTCAAGGCAGCACGACCGGCCATGATCCGAGCCTACGACCGGTTGCTCGAGATCCAGGCCGAACAACGGCAACGCGGCGATGAGTTTCGACTGCCTGAATTGGCAAGGGCCGCCTGAATGCTGGCATTGCCGAGTGGGTTCCCCGCTCGGCAATAGCTTCAGGCGTCGCGCCGCATTCTAAGCTGAGGCCGGCATGGAGGCGGCAACTCTGATGGAGCACGGCGGTGACAACGGTATACGAGATGAAGGCATTCAAGTTCGAGCACGATCCGATATTGCAGCGGCTCGTACGAGATCTGGCCGAAGCAGGGACGATGACTGTCCAGGAGATGATCGATGCAGCCTATCGGGCCGGTTTCGACGGCCGAGCTACCGCGACCGAGATCGGCATCCTCCTCATGGATGGTGAGCTGAAGCCAGCGCATCCAACCGAACGCACTTCAGGTGGCACTGTGGTCGAGCCGGTTGTCCCGTCTCGAAAACCGAACCCACAACAGTCTCTTGAGACTAGCAAATTGGCCGCGTTCTGGATCGCGGAACGCTCATGACAGTGACGCCTACGACTGCTGACAGCGAAAAAGCGGCCGAGTAGGGGCTCGTATCAGACGGGCAGATCAGGCTCTGATCGTAACCGTTCGATAGATCGACGCGGCATCTTGGACCGGCAACTCAGCAGTGCCGAACACTGCGTTGATTGGCCTCCTCTCGACGCAGAGGAATCTCCCGAGAGGGCTTGGTCAATCGCGCCGTCGAGCACTGACACAGATGCCTTTTTATCAGAGCGCTGGCAGCGTCATCTCGCCACAACGCGTTCTCAATGAACTTGCGGAGGACATCATCTTCGCTGACTTTTCACCCCTGAATGAACAACGAGCGGCTCCAGGGCCTTGAAGGTCGTCCTCTGGGTTCGGAGGAAATTTGAGGCCGCAGCAGCGGGCACGACGGGCCGGACACCTTAGGCTTCGGCTAAGCGACCAGTCCCAATTTATCAACAACGCATGCTTAGCAGATCGCCGGTAGCGATAAGCCGACCATCAGAGAGGGGTTCAGGACCATGGAACTTGCGAATGCGACTTCTTCCATTCGACCACGCGATACCAATGTCGGATCGGGGGCGGTCTCCGAGGTTTTTAGTGCCCTCGAGGGCCTCGTTGTGCAGGCCAACGCGACCAGGCAAAACCTTGATCAACTGGCTCCTTTCGAGATCGCGGATGCCCGCACGCATGCATATGACGTGCACATCCGCGCGGCCGCACTGATCGAGACGGGCGTTGATTTCCGGTATGTGATCAATGTGCGAGACAAATGCGAGCCACTCTCCTCCGGTTTGATCAGCGAAATCTTGCAGGCAGCCGACGAGTTCTGCTCGATCGAAGATCTGAATGCGGCAGGCGCCGCGGTGCGGACCGCTGCCGATGCTGGCATTCATTCCGTCTCAGGATCTGTGCATCCGGCTAGGTTGGTCGCGATCGGACTCGCGAAGTTGCGTTGGAACGTTGGGTTCAGCTTCATCGCCGACGTGAAGATGCTTGGTGATGATCTGAAATGGGGTGTTGATCAGGTCGAGAGCGCTAGCCTTGAAGACTTGCAGGACCAAGTTGCCAAGCTGGCCGAACGGCATGCTCGCCGGGAAGCCGTATTATTCCGAGCGAACGCTTCTGGGGGCGACGCATGGATCGATGCCACCGCGGCCAAAATCTTGGAAGTTTCTGATCTCTCGCTCAATGAGGCGCTGGCGCTGATACGCGATGACGATGATCATCACATCAGTCTCAGCAGCTCGGACGTCGGGGGAGCATTTGCCGGACTATATTGGGATAATGGAGTCCTCAAAGCGTGGATCAATGACGGTGTGCAAGACTGGAGTTTCCAAGACAGCAGCCTTTCGCTGAATGTCGAAGGCATCCCCCAAACTGTCATCGGCTCACTCCCGGGCAAGCGCTTGGGTCAGCTGGTCGAGCATAGGTTCATACCTGCACAATCGGTCATCACGAAAGTCGCGCAGACAGGCGACTGGATCGACCTTGAGCTGGTAACCGCCCAAACGCCCATTGCGGTAGGGGACAATGACCGCTTGGCATACTGACCGCCGGGCTTCAACATTCGCCACGAACCTATTTCGTTCCAGCTATGTTCGACCGATACACCGGAGTCACACCGGACCGCTTTCGAAAGCAATCCTACCTCCGAGCATTTGAAAAGCCCGCTAACCCATTGGGCTAGCGGGCTTTTATGATGGTGGGCGTGGCAAGGATTGAACTTGCGACCCCTGCGATGTCAACACAGTGCTCTACCACTGAGCTACACGCCCACTGCGCCTTGCGGCGAATCTCGGGAAGCGGCGCTTTAGCGGGGGGCCGTCCCCCATGCAAGCCGCGCCTAAAAACTTAGTTGCGGCTCGGCACCCGCTCCATCTCGAACAGCCGGTCGACCTCCAGCACCAGGTCACGCAGGTGGAACGGTTTGGACAGCACGCGCGCGTCGGGCACCTGCTTGCCGGCGCGCAGCGTCACCGCGGCAAAGCCGGTGATGAACATCACGCGCATGTCGGGCGCGATCTCGCCGGCCTTCTGCGCCAGTTCGATCCCATCCATCTCGGGCATGACGATGTCGGTCAGCAGCAGGTCGAAGCGTTCGGTCTGGATCAGCGGCAGCGCCGCGGTGCCGCGGTCGACCGCGGACACGGCATAGCCCGAGCGCTCGAGCGCACGCGTCAGATACTCGCGCATCACCCGGTCGTCCTCGGCCAGAAGAATCCTGATCATCGCCACCCCGTCGTCCAGCCGCTATTCTATGCGCCAAGGGCTTAAGATTTTCCAGCCACGCGTGCGTTGCGCGCGCGCAGTCCGCCGCATAGGGTCGCGGCGTGAGTTCCGGCGCCCCGCCCTTCACCCGTCACGGTCCGGCCGAGCCGGTGTCGCCGGTGGTCCTTTCCGTGCCGCATGCCGGGCGCGACTATCCGCTGCCGCTGCGCGCCGCGCTGCGCGTGCCGCTGCCCACGCTGCTCCCGCTCGAGGACCGCCACGCCGATACGCTCGCGCTCGCCGCGCATGGCGGGGAGACGCTGATCGTGGCGAATCGCGCGCGGGCGTGGATCGACCTCAACCGCGCCGAGCATGAGCGCGATTCGCGCGTCGACGACGGCGCCGAGCCGGTGCCGGAGGGCGCGCAGTCGCTCAAGCTGCGCAGCGGACTCGGCCTCGTGCCGCGTCGCGCGGGCGGGGCGGAGCTGTGGCGGCGGCGCTTCGCCGACGAGGAAGTGCGCGAGCGCATCGTGCGCGATCACCGCCCGTTTCACGCCCTGATCGCCGACGCGCTCGCCGCGGCGCAGGCGCGGTTCGGGGTCGCGGTGCTGCTCGACATCCATTCGATGCCCCCGCTCGCCAGCGGCGGCGCGCGCATCGTGATCGGCGACCGGTTCGGGCGCTCGGCGGCGAGCCGGTTCGTCAGCCGGATCGAGGGCGTCGCCCATGCCGCGCGGATCCGCACTGCGGTCAACACGCCCTATGCCGGCGGCCATGTGCTCGACCGCCACGCCGATCTCGGCCGCAACATCCATGCGCTGCAGATCGAGGTCGACCGCACGCTCTACCTCGACCGCAAGCGCGACCAGCCCGGCCCGGGCTTCGACGCCGCCGCCGCGCTGCTGCGGCGGATCATCGATGCGGTCGCGGACGAAGCGCTGCCGCTGGCCGCGGCGGCGGAATAGAATCGTTTTCCGCTAATGCGGAAGCGGCACCGGCCCGCTCCCCCACCCGGCCACCCATAGGATACTGGCGTTGGGTGGCCGGGTGGGGGAGCGGGCCGGTGCCGCAACCTTCAAAAGCGCCCAAGAAAAAACCGCCCGGTGTTACCACCGGGCGGCCAAGGTTCAGGGAGGAGACACGCCCGAGGGCGTGCCGCACGGTCCCGCGAAAGGGGGGACACGAAACCGTACTAAACAACATATAGGAAAGCTTGACCGTGTCTTCAAGGCCACATCTCGAAATGCGACGAGTCGAGTGGAAATGACCGGCAAGACCTTCATTCGCAGGCGTAAAATGCAAAACCGCCGGCACGCGACCCATGTGGGGCGCGTACCGGCGGTTCGCAATCGCTCGAAAAGAATCAGGCCGCAGGCTGTTCCTGCTGCGCGACCGCACCCTGCTGCATCTGACGCCCGAAAATTTCGCGCATCAGGTTGAGCGAGAAGAGGTGCGCATAGATCAGCGGCAGCATGCCGTTCTGGACGATCTTGCGCAGCTGGTCGCCGCGCATTTCGTTGAGCTTGTTCTCGTCGATCATCTGGAAGCCGCGATAGATGTACGGCTGCGCCGCGCCATCGGGCTGGATCGAGACTTCGCCGTCCATCAGCAGGCCGAGCTCCTTGAGCTCCTTCATGAACGCGTTGGTCTTCTGCCCGGCGATCTCGAAGTCCTCGTTGAACTTGAGCACCTGCTGGACCAGCTCGCTCGGCTTGCCGTCCTCGAACAGCGCCTCGCCTTCCTCGAAATCACCGATCGAGTCGGAGGTCGGGTCGAAGCACAGCGACAGTTCTTCCGCATCCGGGCGCAGCCGCGCCAGCATGTAGGGATAGCGGCGGATATAGGCCGGGATGTAGAAGGGCTCGTTCTCGCGGAACTTGCCGTCGGCGTCGAAAAAGACGTTGATGCCCTCGTTGAGGCCCATCAGCCCGAGCGGCACCGGTTCGTCGCCCATCGAGAACACGATCGGCAGGTAACGCTGCACCAGCGGAAATTCCTCGACCGTCAGCGGCACCGCATGCTGCTTGGCGAGGAACGGCGCCGTCTCGGCGCGGCGAATCTTGTAATTGGCGTGCAGATCGCTCGAAAGCGGCTGCAGGTCGTTGTAGAAGAGCGGAAGCCCCTGAGCTTGCGGCGCGCTGGCCATGGAAATCTCCTGAATTCGAATTGGCGCCGTCTATTGATCCGCACCGTCCGGCGCAAGGGAAACGAGCTTGCCCGGATTGAACAGATTGCCCGGATCGAAGGCGCGCTTGATCGCCTTTAGCGCATGCATTCGCGCGGGCGAAGACAAACGCGCCAGTTCGTCACGCTTCATCTGACCGATGCCATGTTCCGCCGAGATCGAGCCGCCCGCCGCGACGACGAGGTCATGCACGAACGGGCTGATCACGCCGGAATGGCGCGCCGCCCAGTCCACCGGACTGTCCGCGGGCGCGCGGACGTGGAAATGCACATTGCCGTCGCCGAGATGCCCGAATGCGCCGGCGCTCGTGCCCGGGAACGCCGCTTCGACCGCCTTCGCGCCGTCGATCATGAAATCCGGCATGCCCGCCACGGGCACCGAAATGTCGTGCTGCAACGCCGGGCCGCTGGCGCGCTCGGCTTCGGAGATCGAGTCGCGAATCCGCCAGAACGCCTCGGCTTGCGCCTCGCTCGCCGCGATCGCCGCGTCACGCGCCAGTGCGCGTTCGAATGCCGCCGCGAGCAGCCGCTCGAGCAAGGCGGCGGGTGGCTCGGCGTCCGCACCGGTGGCGACGGCTTCGATCAGCACATGCCAGGGATGCGCACCGGCCAATGGCGCACGCGTGCCCGGAATATGCTGCAACACCAGGGCAAGCGAATGCGCCGGGACGATCTCGAAGCTCTCGATCGCCTCCGCCGCGCCCTCCATCGAGCGCAACAGTTCGAGCGCGGCATGCGGCGACTCGACCCCGGCCCACGCCACCGCGCGCGCCATCACCGCAGGGACGAGCCGCAAACTCGCGGCGGTCACCACGCCGAGCGTCCCCTCCGCGCCGATCAGCAGCTGATTGAGGTCGTAGCCGCGATTGTCCTTCTTGAGCGCGGCCAGCCCGTCATGGACCGATCCGTCGGGCAGCACCGCCTCCAGCCCCAGCACCAGCCCGCGCATCGTGCCGAAGCGCAGCACCTGCGTCCCTCCGGCATTGGTCGAGACCAGCCCGCCCACCGTTGCGCTGCCCTTG
Organism: Sphingomonas tagetis; assembly: GCF_024211275.1. GTDB lineage: Bacteria > Pseudomonadota > Alphaproteobacteria > Sphingomonadales > Sphingomonadaceae > Sphingomonas > Sphingomonas tagetis. The sequence goes on along the minus strand of NZ_JAMLDX010000021.1, from coordinate 68,045 downwards.
GCGCCGAGCGTCAGCGGAAAGCGGCGCCCCTGCGCCAGCGCCGCGTCGTGCAGGTCGGCGAGGATCACCCCAGCCTCGACCTCAGCCAGATTTTCCGCCGCGGCCAGCCGCCGCACGCGGTTCATCCGCCGCAGCGACAGGATCAGCGCCGATCCGTCGGCAGGCGGCGTCGCGCCGCCGACCATCGACGTATTGCCGCCCTGCGGCACCAGCGCCACGCCGAGCTTAGCCGCCAGGGTCACGATCGCAGCGACCTCGTCCGTCGAACCCGGCTGCAGGATCGCCGCCGCCTCGCCATGATAGCGCCCGCGCCAGTCGCCCAGCCAGGGCGCGATGGCGTCGCGGTCGGTCACCGCCGCCTTCGGCCCGAACCGCGCGGTCACCGCCTCGACCAGTTGCCGCTGTGCATCGCTCATGCGGCGCGGGCTATCATGACGCGGCACCGCCTACAATTCATGCACTGTTCAAGCGTCGCCGCTATTGGCAACATGACATGGTGAACCTGCTCGTCGTCGCTGCCGCGTTGCTGCTGCCGCCCGCTGCCCTGCCCGATCCGGGCCGGACGAGCGCGCCGGCGTCGCTCAATGGCATGCGAGTCGCGCAGGTGCGGATCCAGCAGCATATCGTCATCCGCGTCCCCCGCCCCGATGCGATCCGCCGCATCTCCGCCCCCGCTGCGCCGCTCCCGCCGATCGCCTGGGTCGAAAAGGACTCGGACAAGTGTGTGCAGATGAACCGGCTGGCCGGCGCCGCGATCACGCGTTCCGACAGCGTCGATCTGGTGATGGCGGGCGGCAAGCGCATCCGCGCCAAGCTGGGCAAGGAATGCCCCGCGCTCGATTTCTATTCGGGCTTCTATGTCAAGCCGACCAAGGACGGCATGGTCTGCGCCAAGCGCGACACCTTCCGCTCGCGCGCCGGCGGCGAATGCCAGATCAAGTCGTTCCGCACGCTCATCCCCGAGCGGTAAGAACACCAACTTTCCTTGACTTTGCGCGCTATTTCCTCAATGCGCCGCGCTAACTGTGGCCGGGCTTGCGCCCGCTTATTCCGGACAACTTGATGAGCTTTGCCGATCTCGGCCTCTCCGACGAATTGCTGAAGACGGTCGAAGCGTCCGGCTATTCGGAACCGACGGCGATTCAGCGCCAGGCGATCCCGTCGGTGCTGATGATGCGCGACCTGATCGGCATTGCCCAGACCGGCACCGGCAAGACGGCCAGCTTCGTGCTGCCGATGATCGACATCCTGTCCGAAGGCCGCAGCCGCGCGCGGATGCCGCGCAGCCTGATCCTCGAGCCGACGCGCGAGCTGGCCGCGCAGGTCGCCGAGAATTTCGAGAAATACGGCAAGAACCACAAGCTCAGCATGGCCCTCCTCATCGGCGGCGTGCAGATGGGCGATCAGGTCAAGGCGCTGGAGAAGGGCGTCGACGTCCTCATCGCGACGCCCGGCCGGCTGATGGACCTGTTCGAGCGCGGCAAGATCCTGCTGACCGGCTGCAATCTGCTGGTGATCGACGAGGCCGACCGCATGCTCGACATGGGGTTCATTCCCGATATCGAGAATATCTGCACCAAGCTGCCCGCGAACCGCCAGACGTTGCTGTTCTCGGCGACGATGCCGCCGCCGATCAAGAAGCTGGCCGACAAGTTCCTGTCGAACCCCAAGACGATCGAGGTCGCGCGCCCCGCCTCGACCAACACCAACATCACCCAGCGGCTCGTGCCAGTCGGGAACAGCGCCGCCGCCAAGCGCGAAACGCTGCGCAAGCTGCTCGAGCGCGAGGATGTGCGCACCGCGATCATCTTCTGCAACCGCAAGACGACGGTGCGCGAACTCAACAAGAGCCTCAAGCAGCACGGTTACCGCTCGGCCGAGATCCATGGCGACATGGACCAGTCGTCGCGCATCGCCGAGCTCGACCGGTTCAAGGCGGGCGACGTCAACATCCTGGTGGCGTCCGACGTCGCGGCCCGTGGGCTCGACATCAAGGGCGTGAGCCACGTCTTCAACTTCGACGCGCCGTGGCACCCGGACGATTATGTCCACCGCATCGGCCGCACCGGCCGCGCTGGCGCGACCGGCACCGCCTATACCTTGGTTTCGAGCGCGGACGCTGAGGCGATCGAGAATATCGAGAAGCTGCAGGGCACCAAGATCGAGCGCTTCGGCGAGCTGCCGGCCGGCGAGCCGGAGGAAGCGAAGAAGCCGCGCGGCCGCAAGGCCAGGAACGAAAAGCCCAAGGCCGAAAAGCCGAAGCCCGAGTCCAAGGCGGAAGCGAAGCCCGAAGCGCCGCGCGAAGCCCGCGAGGAGCCTCGCCGTGAGCCGCGGCCCGCCGACCCGCGCACGCCACGCGCCGAGGAACGCCCCCGCCGCGACCGCAGCCGCGACCAGCGTGGCGCCAACGAGGATGGGGGTCCCGACGAGGGCTGGAACGGCCCCGTTCCCGACTTCCTGCAGTTCACGATTCCGGCGTGAGTCCAGCGCCTGAAGACGAGGATTTCCTCGACTTCACCCCGTTGCCCGCCGTCGCCAGCCCCTGCGTCAGCATCTGCCGCATGCGCCGTGACGGGCTGTGCGAAGGCTGTGGCCGCACGCTGGGCGAGATCGCCGAATGGTCGCTCGCAAGCGACGAGCGACGGCGCGAAATCCTCGCGCGGATCGGGCACTGGGCCGCTGCCCCCTTGCGCTGACTTGATACCGCGCCGACAGCCGATGCGATGACCGATTCCCCCGACGCCCGCCACGCCCTGCGCGCCGCCACCGCCGCCGACCACGAGCGAGTCGATCGCGCCTTCTCCGCCTTCGATCTGACGACGCGCGAAGGCTATTCGGGCTTTCTGCGCGCTCAGGCCCATGGCTTCCTGCCGGTCGAAGCCGCGATCGACGGTGCCGGGCCGCATGACATCGTCCCCGACTGGCCCGCGCGCCGCCGCTCGCAATCGCTGCTCGCCGACCTCGACGCGCTCGGCGTGACCCCGCCGGACACGGCCAGCCGCCCTTTATTTCGCAGCCGTGAGGAAATTTTGGGCGCGATCTACGTTCTGGAGGGATCACGCCTGGGCGGCAGGATGCTCGCGCGATCGGTTCCTGCCGATTTTCCCCGCGCCTTCATCGGCTCCAGCGATGCGGGAATGTGGCGGACGTTGATCGAGATACTGGACAAGTTGTTGATTTCGGACGAGCAACGGACGGCTGCCAGCGATGGCGCCCGCAGCGTGTTCGCCCTGTTCGAAGCGGGCGCCCGGCAGGAAGGGACCCAGCTTGGCCGATAGCCGAACCGTCGACCTCACCAATTGCGACCGTGAGCCGATTCACATTCTGGGTTCGATCCAGCCCGTCGGGTTCCTGCTCGCGCTGACCGCCGACTGGATGGTGGCGCGCGCATCCGCCAATCTCGACCAATATCTGGGTCAGGCGCCGGCCGACGTCATCGGCAAGCCGATCCACGAGGTGTTGCTGCCCGGCGCGATCCACGAATTGCGCAACCGCACCGCACTGCTGCGCGGGCCGGATTCGGTCGAGCGGCTGTTCGGGATCCGGCTGACCGAGGCGGACACCCGGTTCGACATCGCCGTCCATCTGTCCGGCGGCAACGTCGTGATCGAGGCCGAGCCGACGAGCGGCGAGCATGGCGACGTCACCGGCATGGTGCGCTCGATGATCGCGCGGCTCGACCAGTGCGGCGATCTCGCCACTTTCTTCCGCGAGGGCGCGCGTCAGGTCCGCGCGCTGGTCGGGTTCGACCGGGTGATGGTCTATCGCTTCGCGACCGACGGCTCCGGCGAGGTCGTGGCCGAAGCGTGCAAGCCCGGAATTGGCCGCTTCCTCGGTCTGCACTATCCGGCGAGCGACATCCCGGCGCAGGCGCGCATCCTCTACACGCGCAACCTGCTGCGCGTGATCGCCGATGTGGACGCCGTGCCGGTGCCGATCGAACCGCAGCTCGACGCTGCGGGCGAGCCGCTCGACCTGTCGCTCTCGCTGCTGCGCTCGGTCTCGCCGATTCACATCGAATATTTGAAGAACATGGGCGTCGGCGCATCGATGTCGATCTCGATCCTCGTCGACGGCAAGCTGTGGGGCCTGTTCGCCTGCCACCATTATTCGCCGCGCTGCCCGAGCTTCGAGCGGCGATCGGTCACCGAATTGTTCAGCCAGATGTTCTCGATGCGGCTCGAAAGCCGTGAGCGCCAGCAGACCGTCGAGTTCGAACGCCGCGCGCGCGATATCTCCGACCAGCTATTGGGCGCGGTGGCATCGGACGAGACGCTGCTGCGCGATCCCGACTGGCTCGCCGACATCCTGACCCACGCGATTCCGGCCGATGGCGTCGGCGTGTGGCTGGCCGGCAATTACGCCTTTTCGGGCATCACCCCGCCGACCGAGGATTTCCGCCGCATCGTGCGCGCGCTCAACGCGACCGCGGCGGGCAAGGTCTATGCGACCGACCATATCGGAACGCTGATCGCCGATGCGGAAAAGTTCGCCGACGGCACCGCCGGCCTGCTCGCCATCCCGATCTCGCGATCCCCGCGCGATTATGTCGTGCTGTTCCGCTCGGAACTGGTGCGCTCGGTGCGCTGGGCCGGCGATCCGCACAAGCCGGTCGAATATGGCCCCAACGGCCCGCGCCTGACCCCGCGCGAGAGCTTCGAAGAATGGAAGGAGCTCGTGCGCGGCCGCTCGCAGCCCTTCACCGCATCCGAGCTGCGCGTCGCCGAGACGCTGCGCGCGACGCTGATCGAAGTGGTGCTGCGACTCTCCGACGAAGCGTCGGCCGAGCGCCAGCAGGCGAGCGCGCGGCAGGAGCTGCTCATCGCCGAGCTCAACCATCGCGTGCGCAACATCCTCGGCCTGATCCGCGGGCTGATCCGCCAGTCACAGCCGAGCGACGCGGCGGTCAAATCCTTCGTGAAGGTGGTCGATGGCCGCATCCATGCACTCGCCCGCGCGCACAACCAGATCACCGAGGATCATTGGGGCCCCGCCTCGCTTCAAGCGCTGATCGATGCCGAGGCGGCCGCGTTCATCGAGGATGGCGAGCGGCTGGTCGGCGAGGGCGAGCCGGTGCTGCTCAATCCGCAGGCCTATTCGACGATGGCGCTGATCCTGCACGAACTGGTCACCAACTCGACCAAATATGGCAGCCTGTCGGTGCCGGAAGGCTCGGTACGGCTAGGCTGGGCGCGCACCGAGCGCGGCGACCTCGAAATCCACTGGCGCGATGTCGGCGGGCCGGCCGTGCGCAAGCCGTCACGCAAGGGCTTCGGCACCACGATCATCGAACGCTCGGTGCCTTATGACCTCGGCGGTGAAGCACGCGTGCGCTACGAGAAGGCTGGCTTCGAGGCCGATTTCTGCATTCCCGCGCGTCATGTGTCCGAGCCGCGCGACCCGAACGGACCGGCGATCCGCTTCGCCCGTACCAGCCCCGGGCACCGCGAGGAGCCGCCTGCCGACCTGCTCGCCGGCCAGCGGCTGCTGCTGGTCGAGGACAGCCTGATCATCGCGCTCGACGCCGAGGATATCGCGACGCGGCTCGGCGCCGACGACGTCGTCACCGCCGCCTCGGTCGATGCCGCGCTCGACCTGATCGCCGCGTCGCCGCCGACCGTCGCGATCCTCGACATCAACCTCGGCAACGGCAACAGCTTCCCGATTGCCGACGCGTTGCTCGGCCGCGACGTGCCCTTCATGTTCGCCACCGGCTATGGCGAGCAGGCGCAATTCCCCGACCAGCACCGCGGCCGCCCGGTGGTGCAAAAACCTTATACGATCGAGAATGTCGCGAGGGCGCTCGCGGAGATGCTGAGCTAACCCAGCGCGCGTCCGGCCACTGCGTCGAGCTTGGCCAGCAGCGCCGGATCGCGGACATTCGGCGCGGTGATCAGCGCGGTATCGAGGCAGGTGTCGATCGGCGACGCCTCGCGCGTCTCGGGCAGCGCACGCAGCAGATTCACCACCATCGCCCGCGCCTTTTCGGCATTGGCCGACAATTGCGCGATGATCTGCGCGACATCGACCGCGTCCTCCTCCTCGCGCCAGCAATCATAGTCCGTGACCATGCCGACCAGCGCATAGGGCAGCTCAGCCTCGCGCGCGAGCTTGGCCTCGGGCATCGCGGTCATGCCGATCACGTCGCAACCCCAGCTGCGATAGAGATGGCTCTCCGCGCGCGTCGAGAATTGCGGCCCCTCCATCGCGAGATAGGTCCCGCCGCGATGCACGCTCGCGCCTGCCGCCTCCGCCGCATCGGCGGCGAGCGCGGACAAGCGCGGGCATACCGGATCGGCCATCGAGACATGCGCGACCATGCCGGTGCCGAAGAAACTCGACGGGCGTCCCTTTGTGCGGTCGATGAACTGGTCGACCATGCTGAACGTCCCCGGCGCGCGCGCCTCGGTCAGCCCGCCGACCGACGATACCGCCAGCACGTCGGTGACGCCGAGCCGCTTGAGGCAGTCGATATTGGCTCGGGCGTTGAGCGCCTCGGGCGAGATGCGGTGCCCGCGCCCGTGCCGCGGCAGGAACGACACGCGCGCGGCCCCAAGCCGCCCGGTGAAGATTTCGTCAGACGGCTCACCCCAGGGTGAGGTTACGCTCACCCATTCGCCGCCCTCGATCCCCTCAACCCCGTACAGTCCCGATCCGCCGATGACCCCGATATGCCAGCCGCTCATATCATCCTCGTTCGTTGGCCGCGCCGGCCCGCTCCCCCACCCGGCCACCCACTCAGTGTATCTTATGGGTGGCCGGGTGGGGGAGCGGGCCGGTGCGGCGATTCAGCGAAGCTGAATCAAAGTGTAATCCGGCGCCGGGCATAGGCGAAGTAGATGACAACGCCGAGCGCGTTCCAGATCAGGAAATAGAGCTGGGTCTTGCTCGGCAGGCTCAGGAACAGATAGCCGCAGCCCAGCACCGCGACCGCCCCGACCAGCGCATAGAGCGGCGTTCGGAACACGCGTGGCGCGTCCGGCGCGCGGCGGCGCAGCACCATCATGCATACGGCCACCGCGGCGAAGGCGAGCAGCGTCCCGGCATTGGCGAGCGCCGCGATCTCTTCGATCGGCAGCAACCCGGCGATGATCGCGACGATCACCGCGGTGAACACCGTGATCCGCACCGGCGATCCGCGCGACGACACCTTGGCCAGCGCCACCGGCAGCATCCCGTCTCGCGCCATCGTGAAGAAGATGCGGCTCTGCCCGAACAGAAAGCCGAGCAGCACGGTCGGCAAGGCGATGATCGCGCTGACGGCAAGGAAGGTCGAGAAACCCGGCTGTCCCAGCTCGCGCAGGATCAGCGCCAGCGGCTCGGGGCTGTTGGCGAAGCTCGCGAATGGCGCCGCGCCGACCGCCGCCACCGCGACCAGCATGTAGATCGCGACGCACGCGATCATCGATCCGACGATGCCGATCGACAGGTCTCGGCCGGGATTTTTCGTCTCTTCCGCCGCGGTCGAGATCGCGTCGAAGCCGTAAAAGGCGAAGAAGATGATCGCGGCCGCCGCCATTACCCCGCGCTCGACCCCGTCAGGCGACACGCTCTTGGCGAAGCCGAACGGCATGAACGGCTCGAAATTGGCACTGTCGAGCGAGGGCAGCGCCACCGCGACGAACACCGCCAGCGCGATGATCTTGACCACCACAAGTCCCGCATTGAGCGTCGCGCTCTCCTTGGTGCCGAACGACAGCAGCGCCGCGACCACGGCGATGATGAAGATCGCGGGCAAATTGACGATGCCATCGGCATGCGGCCCGGCCATCAGCTCCATCGGCACGCCGAACCACGCTTGCAGCAACGGCGCGGCATAGCCCGACCAGCCGACCGCGACCGCGCTCACCACCAGCGAATATTCGAGGATCAGGCTCCACCCCACCACCCAGGCGACGATCTCACCGAGCACGGCATAGCTATAGGTATAGGCGCTGCCCGAGGCGGGCATCATCGTCGCCATCTCGGCATAAGCCAAAGCAGCAGCGGCGCAGATCGCCCCGGCGATGACGAAAGACAGGATCACCGCCGGTCCCGCCTTGCCCGCACCGACCCCGATCAGCGTCAGGATGCCGGTGCCGACGATCGCGCCGACGCCAAGCGCGATCAAATGCGGCCAGCTCAATGTCGCCGCCAGCCGATGCTCGGGCGCATGCTCGGCCGCCGTCTTCACCGCCTTTGTCCGAAACAGTCCGTTGGCCATCCTCGCCCCCATTGCCAGACGCCAGTGGTGCGCTCGCCGCTGCCTTCGCGTCAACGGTTCATCCAGCGCTCAGCCAGCGAGGCGCAGCTTCGTTACGCCACGGCAATGGAGAGTGTCATGCACCGCCGCGCCTTCTTCGCCACCCTCGGGGTTACCGCCGCCGCGCCCGCGCTCGCGCAGGTCAAGGCGACCGACGGCCTCAACCCGCAGATCGACTATGCGGGCTTCACCCGCCTCACCGCCGATGTCCGCCAGCTGCGCGCGAAACGGCTGCTGCCGTTCGCGCAGTTCAAGCGGCAGGCCGCGTCGCGCAGCACGCTGCTGCTCGACGCCCGCTCCGAAACCGCCTTCCGCGAGGGGCATATCCGGGGAGCGGTCAACCTGCCGCTGCCCGATTTCAACGCCGAGTCGCTGGCCGGGACGATCGGCAAAAACCCGGCCCGCCCGATCCTGATTTACTGCAACAACAATTTCTCGAATCGCGTCCGTCCTGTGCCGATGAAGGCCGTAGCGCTCGCGCTCAATATCCAGACCTTCATCAACCTCGTCGGCTATGGCTATTCCAACGTGTGGGAACTCGCCGACGTGATCGACTTCAACGATCCGAAGGTGGAGTGGATCACCGCCTAAGCCGGGCACTTCGCCCCTGAATCGATCCACGCCTTGGTCAGCGCGCCGAACTGCGCCTGCGTCCCCGGCGCGGGCGTCCGCCCCGGCCCCGGATTCCAGCCCCAGCCGACCAAAGTATCGCTCGCATTATGCTCGTGGATCTGCGCCAGCGTCTTGCCGCCGTTGCGTGTCCGGTCCTTGAGCTGCTCGCAAATCTCTCGCAGCGACTTGCCCTGCCACGCCATCGAGGCGGGCGCCAAATGCCACAGCGGATGCCCCGGAATGCTGCCCGTGCCGTTGGCGAAGGCGACGTTGCGCGGGCCGTGGCAGGTCGAGCATTGCAGCCCCGGTGCGCCCTCGCCCTTGGCGTTGCCGCGCGTCACCGGCGGCTCGTGCAGCGCCATTGCGTCGCCTTGCGTCGGACGGTCGGTGCGCGGGTGGCAATTGAGGCAGCGCGGATGCGTCAGCACCTTGCCCATCTCGGTGAAGATCGCCGCCGAGCGCGCGCCCGGATCGGCGATCGAGGCGAATGTGCTGGCGGGCTGCAACGTCGCGGGCGGCACCGATTGCCCCGAGGCGACGACGGCGGCGGGCAGCGCGACCGCCGACACGGCGAGCGCGGCGAAACCCAAATTCCGCGGGTTCATGCCCCGGCCCTTCATGAATTATCTCCATGCGCGAACGGAAGTCTTCGCACCGCCTTCCCCGTCAGCTTGCGCCACGCATTGGCCACCGCCGGCGCGATCGGCGGCACGCCCGGCTCGCCCACGCCGGTCGGCTTTTCCTGGCTGTCGATGATCGCCACCTCGACATCGGGCATCTCGCCGATGCGCAGCGAACGGTATTTGTCGAAATTGGTCTCCTGCACCTGACCGCCTTCGCCCAGCGTGATCTCGCCATAGAGCGCATGGCCGAGGCCATAGCCGATCCCGCCCTCCATCTGCGCACGGATGATATCGGGGTTGACCGCGATCCCGCAATCGACCGCGCACCACACCTTGTGCACCTTGGGCAGCCCATCGGCGCCGACCGACACCTCGGCGACCTGCGCGACATAGGAGTCGAAGCTCTCATGCACCGCCACGCCCAGCGCGCGGCCCTTCTTCACCGCCCGCTTGCCGAAGCCGGATATCTCGGCGGCCTTGCGCAGCACGCCTGCCGCGCGCTCGTGCTTGAGCAGCGCCAGCCGCCCGTCGACCGGATCCTGGCCCGCCATCGTCAGCAATTCGTCGATCACCGTCTCCTTGACGAAGGCGGTGTGCGTGTGCCCGACCGATCGCCACCACAGCACCGGCACCTTCGTATCCATCAGATGCTGGCCGAGCCGGAAATTGCCGATCTTGTACTGGCTGGTGTCGTTGGCGCCTTCGACCATATTGCCGTCGACGCCGTCCTTGATCCCCATCGCCTCGAACGGCGTGCCCTTCATGATCGACTTGGCGACGATCACCTGATCCCATCCGGCGATGCTGCCCGCGCCATCCAGCCCGGCCTGCACGCGATGCACCGTCATCGGGCGGTAATAGCCGCCGGTCAGGTCGTTCTCGCGGCTCGCCACCACCTTGACCGGCGCGGCGAAGCCATAGGCGCGCGCGCACGCCGCCGCCTCGGTCCCGTCGAACATCACCGGCGTCGCGCGGCGACCGAAGCTGCCGCCGGCATAATGCTGGATCAGCTCGCTCTTCTCGAACGGCACGCCCGCCACGCCGCAGATCGCGCGCATCTCGCCGACCTGGAACTGGCTCCCGGCATGCACCGCGATCCCCTCGCCCTTTTTCGCGATGACATAGTCCATCGTCTCCATCGGACCGTGGGCGAGGAAGGGGAAATAGAAGGTCGCATCGATCTTCCTCGCCGCCGCCGCCAGTGCCGCCGCGGCATCGCCCGATGCCTCGACCTGCCTGCCCGGCGTGCGCGCCGCCGCGCTATATTCGGCGAACATCTGCGCCGAGGAGCGTGTCTCGGCCTTGCTCAGATCCCAGTCGACCTCGAGCGCCGCCGCGCCGCGCTGCGCAGCCCAGGTGTCGCGCGCATAGACCGCGACGCCGCTCGGGATCGGCTTGACGTCGATCACGCCGGGAATCGCCTTGGCCGCCCCGGCCTCGACCTTCTTCACCGTCGCGCCGAACGCGGGCGGACGGCGCACCGCGGCATGGACCATGCCGGGCAGCCGCACATCCTGCGTGAACAGCGCCGAGCCGTCAGTCTTGGGCTTGCTGTCGACCTTGGCGAAGGTCTTGCCGATATAGACGAACTTGTCGGGCGTCTTGAGCGTCGGGTTCTGCGGCACCGGCAGCACCGCCGCGTCGGCCGCCAGCTCGCCAAAGCCCGCCTTGCGCTTGCCCGAGCTCACCACCCCGTTCGCCACGCTCACCGCGCTCGCCGGCACGCCCCAGCGCTTCGCCGCCGCCTCGACCAGCATCGCACGCGCCGCCGCGCCCGCCATGCGCATCTGCATCCAGCTCTCGCGGATCGCGCTCGATCCGCCGACGCCCATCGTACCGAAGGCGAGGTTCTTGTAGAGCGGGTCGTTGGCCGGCGCGAAGGCGATGCGCATCTGGTCCCACGCCGCATCCATCTCGTCGGCGATGATCGTCGTCACCCCGGTCGCCGGCCCCTGGCCGAACTCGACATGCTTGTGGATCACCGTGACGAGCCCGTCGGTGCCGACGCGCACGAACGCGTTGGGCTGGAGCGGCGCGCTCATCGCCTGCGCCCGCGCGCCGCCCAGCGGCAGCGTCAATCCGATCGTCAGTCCGCCCGTCCCGGCGAGAAAGGCGCGGCGGTTCGCGACGGCGGTCATGCCCGTGCTCCCTTCACGCCGGCGGCGTCCTTGATCGCCTGCCGAATGCGGACATAGGTCGCGCAGCGGCAGATATTGCCGGCCATGGCGTTGTCGATATCGGTATCGCTCGGCCTGGGCTTGGCGGTCAGCAGCCCGATCGCGGACATCACCTGCCCCGACTGGCAGAAGCCGCATTGCGGCACGTCGATCGCGACCCAGGCGGCCTTAACCGCCTCGGCGGTCTTGCCCGCGACGCCCTCGATCGTCGTCACGGCCTTGCCCGCGACCATCCCCACCGGGGTCACGCACGAGCGCCGGTTCTTGCCGTCGAGATGCACGGTGCACGCGCCGCACTGCGCGACGCCGCAGCCATATTTGGTGCCGGTGAGCCCGAGATGATCACGCAACACCCACAGCAAGGGGGTCTCGGGATCGCCGTCGAACGCGGCAGGCTTGCCGTTGAGCTGAAAACTGGTGGTCATGAAAACGCCCTCCGCAAGAGGTCACGGGCGAAACGATAACCGAGATTGGTTGTTCCGCGAAACGGATTATCAGTCCGCGGTAGGGCCGAGCGCTGGATCGAGATCACGCGGCCGGGTGAAGCTTACCAGCGCGCCCCCGCCGGCCTTCACCGCGTCCCAGCGCTCGACATCAAAGGTCATCACCGCCAGCGCTGCGGTCGGGAACTTCTCTTCGACCGAATCGCGCAGCAGGTCGCCCGCGCGGTCGGGGATCAGCAGCAGGATCAGATCCTCCAGCCCCGGATTATGCCCGATCAGCAGCGCGCTCTCGGCCCCCTCCGGCAGCTCGTGCACGACATCGAGCAGGCTCGACGCCGAGGCGAGATAGACGCGCCGGTCCCACGCCGGCGCCAATTCGCTGCCATAACCGGCCTCGACCTGCTCGACCGTCTCGACGATCCGCACCGCGGGCGAGGCGACGACATGGTCGAAGGCGAGCCGCTCGCCACGCATATGCCGCCCGACCGTCACCGCAGCCTTCTGCCCGCGCGCATTCAACGGCCGGTCGAAATCGCGCGCCACGGGATCGTCCCAGCTCGACTTGGCGTGGCGCAGCAACGTCAGCGTCTTCATCGGAACTCCGGATCGGCAGGCCAGGATGGGGCGGGCGCGGCGGCCTTCTGCCCCAAGCCCGCGACAGAAGAAAGACGTTCCACGCGGGAAACCGCCTCGTCGAGCGTGATGCGCGACACCGGCGTGCCCGGCGGGAACGCGCCGAGCAGCCGCGACGGCATCGCCGCCGACAGCAGCACGAACGCGCCCGAATCGTCCGCACGCCGGATCAGCCGTCCGAACGCCTGCGCCAGCCGCGCCCGCACGATGCGATCATCATAGGCGCTGCCCCCGCCCGCCAGCCGCCGCGCGGCGTGCAGCACGCTCGGCTTGGCCCAGGGAACGCCTTCCATCACCACCAGCCGGAGCGAATGGCCGGGCACGTCGACACCGTCCCGCAAGGCGTCGGTGCCGATCAGCGAGGCACGCGGATCGTCGCGGAAGATGTCGACCAACGTCCCGGTATCGATCGGATCGACATGCTGCGCGTAAAGCGGCAGACCTTCGCGCGCCAAGCGGTCGGCGATCCGCGCATGCACCGCGCGCAACCGCCGGATCGCGGTGAACAGCCCCAGCGTCCCGCCCTGCGCCGCGACGATCAGCCGGCCATAGGCGCCCGCCAGCGCCGCCATGTCGCCGCGCTTCACGTCGGTGACCACGATCACCTCGGACCGCCCGGCATAGTCGAATGGCGACGCCGCCTCGAACCGTGCCGCCGGATGCAGCAGATGCTGCGCCCCGCTGCGCGCCTCGGCCACGTCCCAGTCACCGCCCGCGCGTAACGTCGCCGAGGTGACCAGCGCGCCATGCGCGGGCTTGAGCACCGTCTCGGCGAACGGCTTGCTGGGATCGAGCCAGCGGCGATGGATGCCGATATCGATCTCGCGGCCTTCGATGCGCTCGACCGCCAGCCAGTCGACGAACTCCTCGGTCGCCGGGCCGCCGATGCGCGCGATCAGCGACAGCCACGCCGCCACCGTCTCGGCACGCCAGCCCAAGGAGGCAATCGCCCCCTCGATCCGCGCCCGCGCCTGCCCGTCCATCCAGTCGGGGCCTTCGTCGAGCACCGCCTCCAGCCGCCGCCCGAGCGCCATCATCGGCCGCAACAGCCGTTCGAGCGCCGCCGCGGCGGGCATGGTCGCGTCGATCAACGCCGGATCGGGTTCGGCCAGCTCGGTCTCGATCCCATAGCCCGCCTCGCCCGAGCCGTCGCTATCGCGCGCATAGACGAGCCCGCGCACCGCACCGAGCAGATGCTCGATCGGCCCGAACGGTTGCCCTTCCGCCACGCGCTGCAACCAGCCGTCCGAGGGCAGCGCCCGCGCCGCATCGACCGCCTCGGCGATCGCCTGCGCGCCAGCCTCGTCATAGCTTGCGACATCGGACAGCCGCGCCGCGAGGCCGCGCCGCCGCCCGCGCGATCCGCTCTCCGGCCCGGTCACCCAGCGCCGCAGCTCGATCGTCTCCTGCCCCGAAAGTGCCACGCCGAACATCGCGTCGGCCGCATCGAACAGATGATGCCCCTCGTCGAACACATAGCGCGTCGGCCGCGTCTGCGACTCCCGGCCCCGCGCCGCATTGACCATCACCAGCGCATGGTTGGCGATCACCAGATCGGCGTCCGCGCTCGCCCGCGCCGCGCGCTCGATGAAGCATTTGCGGTAATGCGGACAGCCGGCATAGACGCACTCGCCGCGCCGGTCGGTCAGCGCGGTCGAGCCGTTGCGGCGGAACAGCACCGGCAGCCAGCCGGGCAGGTCGCCGCCGACCATGTCGCCATCCGCGCTATACGCCGCCCAGCGCGCCACCAGCTGCGCCAGCACTGCCGCGCGTCCCGCGAACCCGCCTTGCAGTGCATCCTCGAGGTTGAGCAGGCAGACATAATTCTCGCGCCCCTTGCGCGTGACGATGCGCTTCTTGCGCAGCTCGGGATCGGCGAACAGTCGCTCACCCTCGTGGCTTAATTGCCGTTGCAGCGCCTTGGTGAAGGTCGACACCCACACCGCCCCGTCCGCCTTCGCCGCCCAGAGCGAGGCCGGCGCGAAATAGCCGAGCGTCTTGCCGATCCCGGTCCCGGCCTCGGCCAGCACCAGATTGGGCGAATCGCGCATCGTCCGCGGCGCGAACGCACTCGCCGCCGCCTCGGCATAGAGCCGCTGCCCTTCGCGCGCCTCGGCGCCATGCCCGGTCAGTGCGTCGAGCCGCTCGCGCACTTCCTCGGCTTCGAGCGACACGGTGCGCGGCGGGGTGCGCGGCGCGCCTTCGGTCCATTCGGGCAGGCGCGAAAACAGCCAGCGCTCGGCCTTTTCGGGCTTGGCGATAGCTTGAGTCACCACCGGCGCCCAGCTCCAGCGCAACCTCGCGAGCGATTGCGCGGCATGCCACGCGCCTTCGCGCTCGGGCCAGTCGCCGCCGCGCTCGCGCGCATCAAGCTGCGTGATCGCCAGCATCGCCGCCGCCGCCTCGCGCAGGAACGGCGCGACCTGCGCATCGCTCGCCGGTTCGATCAGCCCCAGCGTCTTGGCGAGGCCACGCGGTGTCGGCACCATGAAGCGCGCGGGATGTAGGAAGGCGAACAGCTCGAGCAGGTCCAGCCCCGACAATTCGGGATAGCCCAGCCGCTGCGCCGCCAGCGGCGCGTTGAGCAGCAGCATCGGCGTATCCGCCGCCAGCCGCACCGCCTCGCCGCGCCCGACGCTGCGCACGCCGTCTTCGGTGGCGATCCAGATGCCGCCATGGCTGGCGTGGAGGGCGGGGTAGGGGAGCGCGCTCACCAGCCCGGAATCATCGGGCGTGATAGCGCAGCCGTCCGACGAAGCGCGACAGGCTGAAGCGATGATCGCTGCGGCCCGCCAGCTTGGCCTTGGCCTTTTCGAATTCCATGATGTTGTCGATCCGCCGCGCGAGGAAGGCGCGCGTCTCGGCCTGCCCCTCGCTCTGGTCCTGCAGCAACACCGCGATCGTCGCGGCATAGATGCCGGCGAGCATCGCGCGCTTGGTATAGTGGTTGTAATCCGTCGCCATGTCCCCGGCGAGCCGCCACATGACATCCGTCGAGCGCCAGCCGAGCCTCGCCGCGCGCGCCGCATTTTGCGGCATCGCCAGGATCGCCACCGCGCGCCGCAGCGCCTCGCGGTCGGGCGCCAACGCGTCCAGCCGCGCCTCGACCAGCGCGGTGATCTTTTCGCGGATCTTCATGGCTGCCAGCGTTTCGGGCGGCAGCGCCGCGGCCATGCGCCGGTCGATCTGCGCAAACCACAGGTCGATCATGCCGGCTGCGTCGCCCGGCACCGCGAGCTTCGCCACGTCGCGGTCGGCGCCGATCGCGTCCGCCGCGGTTTCGACGGTCTTCGCCCCCCACCCGTCGAACGCCGCATTGGGCGCGAGATGGGGGCTGAGCGCCTCGCGCAGCTCGTCCAGCGTCATGTCGGCAACGGCGGTCATGTTCCCGGTTTAGCCTCATGCGGCGCACTTGCAACCGGCGGCTTGCCTTCGCGGCGCACCAGCACCAGCGCGACCGCGACCAGCGCGGCGCCGATCAAGTCCGGCACGCCCAGCCGCTCGTCATAGACGATCCAGCCGACCGTTCCCGCGATCACCGGCTGTGACAGCAGCGCGATCCCCACCACCAGCGGCGAGAGGTGCCCCAGCGCGTAGATCATCAGCCCCTGTCCGACGACCTGGCTGACCAGCGCCAGCCCGATCAGCACGCCCCATTGCTGCGGCCAGATCTGCTCGCCCAGCGCCCAGGCGAAGATCAGCAACGGCACGATCCCGGCGATGCTCGACGCCGCCAGCGCCGATAGCGGCGTCATCGCCTCGCGCGCACGCGCCATCAGGATGAAATAGACCGTATAGAGCACCCCCGCGAGCAGGCACAGCAGGTCGCCGAGCAGATGGTCGGGCGACAGGCTGTACGACCGCCCGAGCAGCAGCCCCGCACCCGCCGCCGCCAATGCCAGCGCGATCCCCTGCTGCCGCGTCGGCCAGGCGCGCGCCACCAGGAATCCCCAGACCGGGAACATCAGCGTCGCCGAATTGCCGAACAGCGTCGCATTGGCCAGCGTCGTCTGGAGAATGCCGAGATGCCACGCCGCCAGGTCCGCCGCGAAGGCGATCCCCGCAAACAGCAGGATCGGCCCCAGCCCGCGCGCTCGCCGGAGCGGATTGCCTTCGAGGCCCACGACGATCGCCAGCAGCACCGGCACGCCCAGCGCCAGCCGCCAGAATCCCGCCGCCACCGGCCCGACATCCGCCGCGCGCACGAACCACGGCCCGAACGCCAGCGCGATATTGCCGAGGATCAGCGCGGCGAAGGGCAGCGCAGTCGCGCTTGGCGCAGGCGCAGTTTTTGTTGGGGCGGCCGCCTCGTGCATCGCGTCCTTAGCCACCTATGTGTTGCAATATGCAACCCGATTGGGGGAAGAATTTTCCATGCCCGACCTGTTCGATTCCATCCATCTCGGCGCGATTTCGGCGCCCAACCGCATCCTGATGGCGCCGCTGACCCGCGGCCGCGCGGACCGCGACGCGGTGCCGACGCCGGTGATGGCCGAATATTATGCGCAACGTGCCAGCGCCGGCCTCATCATCACCGAAGCCACCGGCATCAGCCGTCAGGGCCTTGGCTGGCCGTTCGCCCCTGGCCTGTGGAGCGCCGAGCAAGTGACGGGCTGGAAGCCGGTGACGCAGGCCGTGCACGAAGCCGGCGGCCGCATCGTCGCGCAGCTCTGGCATATGGGCCGGCAGGTCCACAGCTCGGTCACCGGCGAGCAGCCGGTGTCGTCTTCGGCGACCACCAGCCCCGGCAAGGTGCACAGCTATGACGGCCGCCAGCCCTATGAACAGGCGCGCGCGCTCGACCTCGACGATCTGCCCGGCGTGATCGACAGCTACGCCCGCGCCACCGAAAATGCGCTCGCCGCCGGGTTCGACGGCGTCCAGATCCACGCCGCCAATGGCTACCTCATCGACCAGTTCCTGCGCGACGGCGCCAACCTGCGCACCGATCTTTATGGCGGTAGCGTCGAGAACCGCATTCGCCTGCTCGACGAGGTGACGCAGCGCGTGATCTCGGTCGCCGGCGCCGATCGCACCGCCGTGCGCCTCTCGCCCAATGGCGAGTCCCAAGGCGTCGACGACAGCGACCCGCACGCCGTGTTCGTCCCCGCCGCCCGCCGCCTGTCCGAACTCGGTATCGCGTTCCTCGAGCTGCGCGAACCCGGCCCCGACGGCAGCTTCGGCAAGACCGACGTGCCCCGGCTCAGCCCCGCGATCCGTCAGGTCTTCACCCGCGCGCTGGTGGTCAATTCGGATTATTTCACCCGCGACGCGGCGCAGGCCGCGCTCGACAGCGGCGTCGCCGATGCGGTGAGCTTCGGCCGCGCCTTCCTCGCCAATCCCGACCTGCCCGAACGGCTGCGCACCGGCGCGCCGCTCAACGATTCGGACATGGCCAGCTGGTACAGCCAGGGCCGCGAAGGCTATGTCGATTACCCGGTCTTGCGCAGTCAGGAGGCCGCCTGATCCGCCTCGTCCAGCCGCGCGGTGATCCATGACCGGAGCCCGCCGCGCAGCTTGGGCTGGATCAGCGCCACCGCGACCAGCAGCCACAGCATCGGGAAAAACAACGTCGCCACCGTCCCGATGACGACGATTGCGATCAGCCAGCCGCGCGCGGCCTTGCCGAAGCGCTCGTTGAACGCCGGAGTCATCACGATCCGGCGCGGCGCCTTGAGGTCGTAGAAGCGCGAGGTCGTGAGCACGGCATGACCGCTGCGGTCATCGACTGCGCTCGGCGCGCTCGCCTCGACCGGCCGCGTTGCCGGCGCCACCGCCTTGCTCTCGTGCGCCGCCAGCTCGCGCGTCGCCGGCTGCCCGGTCAGCGTATCGATCACCACCAGCCGCCGCCCGCGTTCGACCACGCGATAGCGGGTTGGGGGCGCGTCGGTCACCGCGCACTCCGGTTCGCGCGCCACTCGGCTGCGGTCTGCCCCCAGGCATCGACCTGCTCGTGCTGGAGCGGGGCAGGCAGCGTCACCGGCCCCATCTTGTAAGACCCCAGCCGTTGCGCGAGCTTCCACGAGCGCACATTGTCGGGCGCGATCGTGTGGATCACCGTCTCCCAGCGCAGCACATCGACGGCATAGTCCATCGCCGCGACCGTCGCCTCATAGGCATAGCCGGTGCCCTCGAACGCGCGCGCCACGCCCCAGCCGACCTCGGTTCCGGGCCAGCCCTCCGGCTGCCATGGCCCCAGCCGCCCGACCCATTTGCCGGTCGCGCGCTCGATCACACTGAACATCGCGAAGCCGCGAATGTCCCACGCGCCCGACATCGCGCACAATTGCCGCCACGCGACGCTGCGCTCGATCACCCCGCCCAGATGAGTCATCGCCACCGGATCGGCGTCGAACGCCGCCCACGCATCCAGGTCCTCTGCCATCGGGCGGCGCAACAGCAGCCGCTCGGTGAAGAGAACCGGCCCGTTCACCCAAATTTTTCCCGCAGCGCGAGCATGGCCAGCGCCGCCTCGGCAGCCCCGCCGCCCTTGTCGAGCTGGGCGGGATCGGCGCGGCGAATCGCCTGCGCCTCGTCCTCGGTGGTCAGGATGCCGTTGCCGATCGCAATGCCGTCCATCGTCAGCGCCATGATGCCGCGCGCGCTCTCGTTGGAGACGATCTCGAAATGATAGGTCTCGCCGCGGATCACCACGCCGATCGCGACGAACGCGTCATAGCGCCCGCTCTCCACCGCCAGCGAAATCGCGCCGGGCAGCTCGAGCGCGCCCGGCACCGTCACCGTCTCGTGAACATGCCCCGCCGCCTCGATCGCCGCGCGCGCGCCGGCGAGCAGCATGTCATTGAGATGCTCGTAGAAACGCGCCTCGACGATCAGCACCCGTGCCATCAGGCGGCACCCCCCAGCCCGTCGATCGGCCGCTCGCCGACGATCGACAGGCCATAGCCGTCGAGCCCGACCAGCGTGTGATGCGTGTTGGTCAACAGCACCATCTCCTCGACACCGAGTTCCGTCAGGATCATCGCGCCGCTGCCATAGTCGCGCAGCTCGTCCATGTCGGCGTCGGTACGCTTGCCGGCCTGACGTTCGACCGCCATGGTGAAGCCGTCGGGCCGCGGCTTGTTGACCACGACGATCACGCCGGCGCCCTCTTCACCGATGATCTCCATCGAGCGCTGCAACAGCCGGCCGCGGTCGCTGTCCTCGCCGAACACGTCGGCAAAGGGCGACATGGCGTGCATCCGCACCAGCGTCGGCTTGTCGGGGTCCACGCGGCCCTTCATCATCGCGATCTGCTCGGTGCCCGACGCCTTGTTCCAGAAGGTCATCACGCGCCACTCACCGCCCCAGCGGCTGGTGAAGCTCGACTCCGCGCGGCGTTCGACCAGATGGTCGTGGCGGCGGCGATAGGCGATCAGGTCGCGGATCGTGCCGATCTTGAGGTTGTGCAGCTGGGCGAAGGCGACGAGATCGTCGAGCCGCGCCATCGTCCCGTCGTCCTTCATGATCTCGCAGATCACGCCCGACGGGTTGAGCCCGGCCAGCCGCGACACGTCCACTGCTGCCTCGGTATGGCCGGCGCGCAGCAGCACGCCGCCCTCGCGCGCGACCAGCGGAAAGACATGGCCCGGCGACACGATGTCCGCCGGCCCCTTCGACGAATCGACCGCGACGGCGACGGTGCGCGCGCGGTCGGCGGCGGAGATGCCGGTGGTGACGCCTTCCTTGGCCTCGATCGAGACGGTGAACGCCGTGCCCATGCTCGTCCCGTTGCGCCGCGTCATCGGCTGCAGCCCGAGCTGGTCGACTCGCGCCTTGGTCATGGCGAGGCAGATCAGTCCGCGGCCGTGCTTGGCCATGAAGTTGATCGCGTCGGGCGTCGCCATCTGCGCCGGGATGACGAGGTCGCCTTCATTCTCGCGGTCCTCGTCATCGACCAGGATGAACATGCGGCCGTTGCGGGCCTCGTCGATGATCTCCTCGGGCGAGGAGAGGAAAGCGTGGCGCAGCCGCGCGACGTCAGGGCTTTTGTTGGACGTGGCCACGATAGGCCTCCATGCGTTGGAGATAGCGCGCGAGGACGTCGATCTCGAGGTTGACGGCCTGCCCCTGGGCGAGATCGCCCAAGGTGGTCACGGCCTGGGTATGCGGAATGAGATTGATCGAAAAATGCGCGGTGCCGTCGGCCTGGTCGGCGACGTCGTTGACCGTCAGCGACACGCCGTCGATCGTGATCGAGCCCTTGGGCGCGATGAACGGCGCAAGCGCGGCGGGCACGGCAAAGCCGATCCGCTTCGACTCGCCCTCGGGACAGATGCCGAGCACCGTACCGACCCCGTCGACATGGCCGGTGACGATATGCCCGCCCAGCTCGTCGCCGAGCTTCAATGCGCGTTCGAGGTTGAGCTTGCGGCCCGCGCCCCATTGCTCGGCGGTGCGCGAAACGGTCTCGCCCGACACGTCGACCGCGAACCAGCCGGGGCCCTTGTCCACCACCGTCAGGCACACGCCCGAACAGGCGATCGAGGCGCCCATATCCACGCTGGCGGTGTCATAGGCGGTCGCGACGCGCACGCGCAGGTCGCCCCGGTCCTCGACCGAGGTGATGCTGCCGACGTCCGTTACGATTCCGGTGAACATATGCCGCCCGACTCTAGCTTCTGGCGCGCTCGTAGACCTCGACGCGGTCGCTGCCAAGCATGCGCGAATCGAGCAGCCGCCAGCGGCCATGCGCGTCTGACAGTGACGTCAGGTCAAGACCGGCGAGCCCCGGCTTGCCCCCCAGCAGCACCGGCGCACGGTAGAGCAGCAGCCGGTCGACCAGATCGGCGCGCAGGAACGAGGCTGCCGCCTGCGCCCCGCCCTCGACCAGCAGGTGATCGACCCCGGCGAGCGAGGCGATGTTCACCGGCGCGGGAATGCTGGTCCAGCCCGATTCGGGGTGCAGCGACAGCAGGATGCGGCGCGGGCTGCGCGCCTCGAGCCCCGCCAGCCGCACGTCGAGCGTCGGCGCATCGGCCCTGAGCGTGCCGCGCCCGATCAGGATCGCCTCGTGCCGCGCGCGTTCGAGATGCGCGTGCGCGCGCGCCTGTGGCCCGGTGATCCAGCGGCTCTCGCCATTGGCCAGCGCGATACAGCCGTCGAGCGACAGGCCGAGCTTGAGCGTCACTTGCGGCCGCCCGAGCGCACGTCGCGTCAGGAATCCCGCCATCGACCGCCGCGCTTCCGCCTCGAGCACGCCGGTCTCGAGCTCGACCCCGGCGGCACGCAGCCGTGCGATGCCCTTGCCGTTGGTGCGCGGATCGGGGTCGGTCAGCGCGACCACCGCGCGCGCGATGCCCGCCTGCGCCAGCGCTCCGCTGCAATCCGGGCCGCGCGCCGACCCGTGCGCGCACGGCTCCAGCGTCACATAGGCAGTCGCGCCGCGCGCCGCCCCACCGGCCTGCGCCAAGGCCATCGCCTCGGCATGCGGGCGCCCGCCCGGCTGAGTCCAGCCGCGTCCGGCAACGACGCCATCCTTCACGATCACGCAGCCGACATTGGGATTGGGCGCCGTGCGTCCGCGCCCGCGCTCGGCGAGCGCCAGCGCCGCCGCCATCCAGCGCAGATCGTCGGGAGTCGAGGCGATCAGATGCCCCACTCCTTCAACCCGTCATCGATCTTCTTCCACTGGCGCTGACGTTCGTCGGCCTTCTTCTTGAACTCGGCCTCTCGCTTGAGCCGCTTGGCCTCGTCGATCTTCTGCTGCGCGATGATCTCGTTGAGCGTGCGGTCGGCGCGCCAGTTCTGCACGAAGATGATCTCGCGCTTGTACTGCTTCTCGAAATAGCTGTCCTTGAACAGCGCCGCGACGATCAGCACGGTCACGAAGAAGGCGGCGAGCATGAACCCGAGCTCATAACGGTGGCGCAGCTTCAGGAACCCGCGCAGATCGCGCACCGCCCGCAGCGGGGACAGGAACTTCAGAACCTTCATCGCGTCCAGATAGGGGCGCAAGCCGTCCGGGGCTAGACCTTTAGCCCCTCCCGGCAAGGGAGGGGCCTAGCCGGCGTCAGGTGGTGATCCGGAACCGCACGGTCATCACCTTCCAGCTCTCCACCGGGATGCCGTCGCGCGTCGCCGGCCTGAACCGCCATTTGCTCAGCGCGTGCCGCCGCGTCGTCTCGAAGAAACCGGGCGTGGGGCTCGCCAGCTGCTCGATCGCCTTGATCCGGCCATCGACGCCGATCAGCACGCGGACCTTGACCAGCCCCTCCTTCTCCTGGCGCAGCTCCGGGCCGGGATAGTCGGGCTGGAAGCTGCCGGCGTAGCGCGAGTCGACCGTCGCATCGACCAGCACCGGCGGCGGCGGCGGATCGATCACCACCGTGCCCGCGCCGCTCGGACCGACCGGCGGGTCATAGCTCGGCGGCACCGGGTCGCGCGTCGCACCCAACACCGGCCCGGTCGGCGGCGTTGGCACGCGCGGCTCGGGCTGGTGGAGCGGCCGGGCGGTCGGCGTCTTGGCGATCCGCTTTTTTTCCGGCTGTGGCTCGGGATCGGGCGGCGGATCGATCGGGACGGCGGTGCCGGTGAAGATGTCGGGCTTGTCGTCGGGGATGATCTCGGGCGCGGCGAACATCAGCCCGGCGATCAGCGCTCCGTTGATGAGCAGCGCGGCGCCGGCGCTGACCGGCCGCGACGCGCGGGAATGGTCATATCGATTGGCGTACATGGGCACTCTCCTATCGCTCCGGTTCGAGCCGGATGAGAGTAATGTTACACCATATCATTCAACGCGAAAAGCTGGATTCGATGCATGGCTCCCCTCCGTGCGAGGGAGGGGGCGGGGGTGGGCGCGCGCGAAGCGCGCCCGCCGCTATCCGCCGCGCGCCAGTCTCTCGATTGCCCGCTCGCGCCCGATCAGCGGCAGCAGCGCCGCCATGTCTGGCCCATGGTCGCGCCCGGTCAGCGCGCGCCGCAGCGGCAGGAACAGCGCCTTGCCCTTGCGCCCGGTGCTTTCCTTCAGCGCGCTGGTCAGCGCGTGCCAGGGATCGCCCGCCCAATCGAGCGTCGCAGCCACGTCAGCGGCCGCGCGCAGGAACTCGGCATCCTCGACATCCGCCGCAGCCACAACCGGTCCCTCGACCACCTGCCACCAGTCCGCTGCCTCGGCGATGCTCGACAGGTTGGGCCGGATCGCGTCCCAGCCCGCCGCGTCCATTCCCGCCGGCAGCCGCTCCGCCACCGCCTCGAACCCAAGCTGGTGCACGATCCGCGCATTGACCTGCGCCAGCTCGGCCTCGTCGAATCGCGCCGGCGCGCGCCCGAACCGCGCGAAGTCGAAGCTCGCGATCAGCGGCGCGGCGTCGGCCAGCGGCTCCACCGGATCGCTCGTCCCCAACCGCGCCAGCAGCGCGACGATCGCCTGCGGCTCGATCCCCGCCTCGCGGAAATGATCGGCCCCCAGCGACCCCAGCCGCTTCGACAATTTGCCCTCGCTCCCGGTCAGCAGCGCCTCGTGCGCGAATGCCGGCGGCTCGGCCCCCAGCGCCGCGAACATCTGCAACTGCGCCGCGGTGTTCGAGACATGGTCCTCGCCGCGCACGACATGCGTGATGCCCATGTCGATATCGTCGATCACCGAGGGCAGCAGATACAGCCACGACCCGTCCGCGCGCCGCACCACCGGATCGCTCATCGTCCCGGGGTCGAACTTCTGCGGCCCGCGGATCAGATCGGTCCATTCGATCGCCGCGGCATGATCCAGCCTGAACCGCCAGTGCGGCCGCACGCCGTCTGCTTCCAGCGTCGCGCGCTCGGCCTCGCTCAGCTTCAGCGCCGCGCGGTCATAGACCGGCGGCAGCCCGCGCCCGAGCAGCACCTTGCGCCGCAGCTCCAGCTCCTGCTGCGTCTCATAGGCCGGATAAACCCGCCCCGCCGCGACCAGCTCGGCAAACCGCGTTTCATAAAGGCCGAAGCGCGCCGACTGGCGCGCCTCGCCCGCGGGCGTCAGCCCCAGCCAATCAAGGTCCGCCCGGATCGACTCGACATATTCCTCGCGCGACCGTTCGGCATCGGTGTCGTCGATCCGCAACAGGAAGGTCCCGCCCGCCTTTTTCGCCCACATCCAGTTGTGCAGAGCGGTGCGGATATTGCCGATATGAAGCCGCCCGGTAGGGCTCGGCGCGAAGCGGGTGACGACGGTCATCCGCGCCCGCTAGCCGATTTCGGCTTCACGCGAAACGCTCCGCGGGCTATCGGCCAGCTCCCGTCCAAAGGGAAGGGCGCTTAGCTCAGCTGGTAGAGCGGCTCGTTTACACCGAGTAGGTCGGCGGTTCGAACCCGTCAGCGCCCACCATGGACCAATCTCAGCTCGCGCTGATCGTCGCCTTGTCGCCCGCCAGCTTCACCGTGATGAAGCTGTTGTCGCAGATGTTCGCCGCGGTCCAGATCTGGCTGGTCGCGTCCTCGAACGTCGCCTTGATGTCATAGCGGCACTGGCCGGTGGCCTTGTCGAAATGCACCGTGGTGCGCCCGCCCGCCTTGGTCGTGCCTTCGCGCTTCATCTCGGGATCGACCTTGTTGGGGATCCAGTTGCCGCTGCCGGCGGGCGCGAGTTCGATCGTCTTGATCGGCTTGCCCGCGCCGTTGATCAGCACGAAGTCCCAGTCCTCCGCCAGCGCGGGCGCGGCGGCAAGGGTCAGCGCGGCGAGCGCGATGATGGTACGCATTGGTTTCCTCCCCTAAGGAACGCCGCACGATCATGCGCCTGTGCTCATGGCTTCGCAAGCGTGCAGCGACTGTTTGAAACACAGGGGTTCGCCAGCTATGGCGCCCGCATGGAGCGGCTCGACGGGGCGGCCGAGGTTCCGGCGCAACTTCGCGGCGGGATCGTGGCGCTGGGTAATTTCGACGGGTTTCACGCGGGCCACCAGGCGGTGGTGAGCCGCGCCGTCACGCGCGCCCATGCCGAGGGCCGGCCTGCGATCGTCGCGACCTTCGACCCGCACCCGATGCGCTATTTCCAGCCGGCCACGCCGCCCTTCCGCCTGACCACGCTCGACCAGCGCCAGCGATTGTTCGAAGCGGCCCGCGCCGACGCGATGCTGGTGTTCGGCTTCGATTCGGCACTCGCCAGCCTCACCGCGCGCGAGTTCGCGGCGGAACGGCTGGTCCGGCGGATCGGCGCCGCCGGCGTGGTCACCGGCGCCGATTTCACCTTCGGCAAGGATCGCGGCGGCGATGTCACGGCGCTCGCGGCGCTGGGCGGCGAGCTCGGTTTTTCCGCCGACACCGTCGCCCCGGTCAGCGATGGCGAAGGTCCGATCTCGTCCAGCCGCATCCGCGAGGCGCTTCAGGCCGGCAAGCCGCGCGCCGCCGCCGCCTTGCTCACCCGCCCGTTCACCATCCAGGGCACGGTCGAACCCGGCGCGCAACTCGGGCGCGAGCTCGGCTATCCCACCGCCAATCTGCGCCTCGGCAATTATCTCCGCCCGCGCTACGGCATCTATGCCGTGCGCGGCCGGCTGCACGCCAACAATTCCTATGGGGGCCAGACCGTCGACGGCGTCGCCAGCCTCGGCATCCGCCCGACGATCGAGCCGCCGGTCGAGCTGCTCGAACCCTATTTCTTCGACTTCACCGGCGATCTCTACGGCCGCACGATCGAGGTCGAGCTGATCGAATTCCTGCGCGACGAGGCCAAATTCGACTCGCTCGACGCGCTCAAGGCCCAGATCGCCGCCGATTGCGACGCGGCGCGGGCGGTGTTGCGGGTTTAGGCCATTTGCCGTCACCCCGGCCTTGTGCCGGGGTCCACCGGGCGGCACGCGTTGAACAGGAGCCGGCGCGGCATCGACCGAGGCGCCGTGGACCCCGGCACAAGGCCGGGGTGACGACGTGAGTACTTCCAATGTTGGATTTCGTCTGCTCCAGTCGAGCCGATGGAGCCCAGCCCAAATCCACCCTGTCGCACTGGCGTCGCGCGCCCGTCGCGAAGCCGCCTGAACCCGTCGCATGACCGTCGCGCACCTGTCGCGCCGGTGGCGCGTGACTGTCGCGTCCGCGTCGCGCAGGTGTCGCGTCACCGTCGCAAACACGTCGCTTTCCCGGCCCGAACCCGTCGCTTCGCGGTCGCTTCCGCCCGGCACCCCGCTCGGACTGTCAACTTCGTCAACCGCGTCCCCGCCACGCCCGGCGCGAATCGACCTTCCCCCACCGCCCCACACCAGCTAATCCCCGCCGCCAAATGACCGACGACACCAACGCCCAGCGCGACTACCGCGACACCGTCTTCCTCCCGAAGACCGACTTCCCGATGAAGGCGGGCCTCGCCGCCAAGGAACCGGCGATCCTCGAACGCTGGGCGAAGATCGGCGTGTATGACCGGCTACGCGAGCAGCGGAAGGGCCGCGAGCGCTTCATCCTGCATGACGGCCCGCCCTATGCGAATGGCGACATTCACATGGGTCATGCGATGAACAAGATCCTCAAGGACATCATCGTGCGGTCGCAGTCGCTGCTCGGCAAGGACGCGCCCTATGTGCCCGGCTGGGACTGTCACGGCCTGCCGATCGAATGGAAGATCGAGGAAGCCTACCGCGCCAAGAAGCAGAGCAAGGACGAGGTGCCCGCCGCCGAATTCCGCGCCGAATGCCGCGCCTATGCGGCCAAATGGGTCGGCGTGCAGCGCGAGCAGTTCGAGCGGCTGGGCGTGATGGGCGACTGGGACGATCCCTATCTCACCATGAAGTTCGACGCCGAGGCGACGATCGCGGGCGAATTGCTCAAATTCGCGGAGAGCGGCCAGCTCTATCGCGGCGCGAAGCCGGTGATGTGGTCCCCGGTCGAAAAGACCGCTCTGGCCGAGGCCGAGGTCGAATATGAGGATGTCGTATCGACTCAGATCGACGTCGCGTTCGAGATCACGCACGCGCCCAACGCCCCCGAGCTGGTCGGCGCGCATGCGGTGATCTGGACGACCACACCGTGGACGATCCCGGTGAACCAAGCGCTGAGCTATGGGCCTGACATTGTTTATCAGGCAGAGCGCTTTGACTTGGTCGGGGGCAAAACCCTAACAATTCTCTACGCAGGCACTCTGCGCACTTCGCTGCTTCAACGCTTGGGATTTATTCCCGGGCCGACGGTGATCAGCAGCGAAATTCTCGGGCACTACGAGGGCAGCGCGCTTGAAGGCGCCGTCGCCCGCCACCCGATGCACCATCTCGGCGGCTTTTTCGCGAAACCCCGCCCCTTCCTCCCCGGCGAGTTCGTCACCACCGACGCCGGCACCGGCCTTGTCCATATGTCGCCCGACCATGGCGAGGACGATTTCCTGCTGTGCAAGGCGCATGGCATCGACCCGGTCTTCGCGGTCGATGACGCCGGCATGTACCGCCCCGACTGGCTGTGGCTCGGCGGCCAAGGCTCGGTCATCAACAAGAAGTTCGTGGCTTCGGACGGCCCGATCTGCTCGGACCTGCGCGAAGCGGGCGGCCTGCTCGCCGCCTCGGACGATTTCGCGCACAGCTATCCGCACAGCTGGCGGTCCAAGGCCAAGATCATCTTCCGCTGCACCCCGCAATGGTTCATCCCGATGGACCGCCCCGCCGGCGCCGTCGCCGCGGCCGAGGACGAATCCGCCGCCGGGGCCGCCGATTTTGCGGGCTTCATGCCGCTCGCCCCGCACAACGCCCCGACGCTACGCGGCCTCGCGCTCGACGCGATCGAGCGCACGCGCTGGGTGCCCGAGCGGTCGATCAACCGCATCCGCTCGATGGTCGAAGGCCGCCCCGACTGGGTGATCAGCCGCCAGCGCGCCTGGGGCGTGCCGATCCCGCTCTATGTCAACCGCCAGAGCGGCGATTATCTGCGCGACGCGGGCGTCAATGCGCGCATCCTCGACGCCTTCCGTCAGGGCGGCGCCGATGCGTGGTTCG
This sequence comes from Sphingomonas tagetis, assembly GCF_024211275.1. Taxonomy (GTDB): domain Bacteria; phylum Pseudomonadota; class Alphaproteobacteria; order Sphingomonadales; family Sphingomonadaceae; genus Sphingomonas; species Sphingomonas tagetis. Next base: position 39,431 of record NZ_JAMLDX010000021.1, on the reverse strand, counting down.
GCGCCGACCATCAAGCGCTGCTCGGTCCCGACTATGCGCTGGCCGACTATGAGGTGGTCAACGACATCCTCGACGTGTGGTTCGACAGCGGCTCGACGCACAGCTTCGTCGTCGAGCAACGCTATGGCGAGGGCGCGCGCGCCAACCTCTATCTCGAAGGGTCCGACCAGCATCGCGGCTGGTTCCAGTCCTCGCTGCTGGAGAGCGCCGGCACCCGCGGCCGCGCGCCCTATGACGCCGTCCTCACCCACGGCTTCGCGCTCGACGGGCAGGGTCGAAAGATGTCCAAGTCGCTCGGCAATGTCGTCGATCCGCTCAAGATCATCAACGAATCCGGCGCCGACATCCTGCGCCTGTGGGTCGCGCAGACCGACTATTTCGACGATGTCCGCATCGGCAAGGAAGTGCTGGGCGGCACCGGCGACGCCTATCGCAAGATCCGCAATACCTTCCGCTACCTGCTCGGCGCGCTCGACGGCTTCAGCGATACCGAGAAGATCGCGGTCGGCAAGATGCCCGAGCTCGAGCTGTACGTCCTCCACAAGCTCGGCGCGCTCGACGTCGAGCTGAAGGCGGCGACGGAGGCGTTCGAGTTCAACCGCTATGCCCGCGCGCTCAGCGATTTCATGAACGAGGACCTGTCGGCCTTCTTCTTCGATATCCGCAAGGACTGCCTCTATTGCGACGCGCCGGACAGCGCCAAGCGCCGCGCCTACCGCACGGTGCTCGACATCCTGTTCCACGCGCTGGTCCGCTACGCCGCGCCGATCCTCGCCTTCACCGCCGAGGAAGTGTGGCAGGCGCGCTATCCGTCCGAGGACAGCTCGGTCCATTTCCTCGAATGGCCGCAGCTGCCGGCACTGCCCGGCGACGACGCGATCTCGACCGAATGGGCCGATATCCGCGCGCTGCGCGAGAAGGTGACCGAGGCGATCGAGCCCTATCGCCGCGAAAAGACGATCCGCTCGAGCCTCGAGGCGAACGTCACCGTGCCCGAGATGCTGCGCCCTGCCGCCGAGCTGGCCGAAGTGTTCATCGTCGCCGACGTCAAGCTCGCGGAAGGCGAGGTCGCGGTCACCCGCACCGATCACGCCAAATGCGGCCGCTGCTGGCGGCTGCTGCCCGAGGTTGAAGCCGACGGCGCGCTGTGCCACCGCTGCGACGACGTTGTTTCTTGATGGATTCCATGACTCGCACTCGTTCGCTCGGTTTCGCGCTCGCCGCGCTGATCTTCATCGCCGATCAGGCGATCAAGGCGTGGATCGTCGATGGCCTCGGCCTGTCCTATCCCGGCGCGGTCCGCGAAGTGCTGCCGTTCTTCGACCTGCGCTTCGTGCAGAATATCGGCGTGTCGCTGGGCCTGCTGCCCGCCGAAACCGCGACGATGCGCTGGCTGCTGGTCGGCCTCACCGGCGTGATCGCCGCGGGCGTCGCCTGGTGGATGGTGCGCGAGAAGAACAGGCACGACATGCTCGCGCTCAGCCTCGTGCTGGGCGGCGCGCTCGGCAACATCGTCGATCGCATGCGCTTTGGCTATGTCGTCGACTATGCCGATCTGCACTTCGGCGAATGGCGCCCTTTTTTGGTCTTCAATGTCGCCGATGCTGCGATTACCATCGGCGTCGTGATCCTGCTCATCCGGGCGCTGTTCGTGCGTGAGAAGCAAAAGCCGGAAGCTGCCCCTGTGGAGAATGCAAATGCGTAAGACTGTGCTGATTGCCGCCATGAGCGGCTCGGCGATCCTGCTCGCCGGCTGTCAGGGCGGCCTGCTCGACCGCAAGCGGCCCGACGAATTCGCCGTCGCGCGTCAGGCGCCGCTGGTGATCCCGCCCGATTTCGCGCTGCGCCCGCCCCAGCCCGGCGCGCCGCGTCCGCAGGATTCGGGCGGCCCGTCGCAGCAGGCGCTCGACGCGCTGTTCGGCGGCTCGGCCCCGCGCAGCGCTTCGGAAGCGGCCGCGGTCCAGTCGGCCGGTGGTGCCAGCGCGGCTGATGCCGGCATCCGCTCCTCGGCAGGCAGCCCCGATACCAATGTCGTCGACAAGGGCAGCACCACCCGCGACATCGTCGCCGCACCGCAGGGCGACGGCCGCGACGCGCAGACCGGCGCGGGCAGCGCCCCCGCCCCGGCGCCGGCCCCCTCGCCGACCCCGCAGAATTGACTTAAAAAGGACGCCGCGGCGGTTGCAATGTAGGATTTCGCCTGCTTGACCGTCCCGGCGGACATCGTTCGCCGCTCTTTGATAACGGTCGGACGAAATGCCGTCGGCTCGTGCGAACCGCATCGCCCGTCGGCTTTTGCAGTTGGACGCCGCTTCCCGCGACGACAAAGAAAAGGGCCGCGAAACCGGAGTTTCGCGGCCCGTCTTTGTCGCTGACAGCCGGCTTAGAACGCCGCGCCGAGGGAGAACAGCACCGCGCCGTCGGCGCCGAACGCTTCCTTGAACGGGTTGCGCTCGTTGGTGTTCACATAGGACACGCCCAGCGTCAGCACCTTCCAGGTGACTTCCGCGCCGACCGAATAGTCGAGCACCTTGCCGTTGCCGTCATAGCCGCCGAGGAAGCTGTCGCTCCACGAATGGCCGACATGCGCCTTCAGCTTGAGCGGCGTCTCGGGGATCGCGACCGCGAGGTCGGCCGAGGTGTACACCGCGCTGGCGTCGCCGAGAGAGTCCTGGCCGCCGGGCGCCCAGGCAACCATGCCCTTGATCGTCGCCGGACCGACGGTGCCGGTCAGCGCGAAATAGGGCTCGATCACCGAGGTGTCGGTCGAACCGGGATAGAGGTACAGCGTCGCGCCGACATCGGCGGTCAGGCCCGACGCGACTTCCTTGGCGAAACCGGCGAACACGTCGATCTCGGTGCCGTTGTTGAAGCCGATGCTCGAGCCCCAGGTGCCAATGTACAGGCCGCTGTCATGCGCGACGGTGAAGCCGCCCTGGATCGCCGCTTCCTCGTTCGACTGCGAAAAGCCGCGGAAACGATAGTCGCTGACGACGGTGGCGCTGCCGGTGATCGTGATCGGATCGGCAGGCGCTTCGGCTTCCTGCGCGAACGCGGGGGCGGCGGTACCGGCGAGCATGAGCGCGCCGAGGGTGAGCTTGGTGATACGCATGGGATCCCTTTCGTCTTGCGTGCGATTTCGGTCCCATCCTGCAGCGACGGATATGCCGATTGGCTCTAAGGCGAACGCCCCGGCCCGGCTGGTCCCACGTCGATATGGATTAATTGCACCAACTCGCTGCGCTGCACAATTACCTTTCGCGCTGCGGCATGGTTTTAGCTGAAATGCTGTTGCGGTGGCGCAACAGCATTGTCACAATTGCGACGGTCAGCGGATCGCGACGATCGCGTCGATCTCGACCGCCGCGCCGCGCGGTAGCACCGTTACGCCGACCGCGCTGCGGGCATGGCGCCCGGCTTCGCCGAACAGCTGCTCCATCAGCTCGGACGCGCCGTTCGCGACCAGCGGCTGATCGGTGAAGTCAGGCGTCGAGTTGACGAACACGCCCAGCTTGACGATCCGCACCATGCGATCGAACCCGCCCAGCGCCTTGTCGATCTGCGCGGCGAGCATCAGTCCGCAACGCTGTGCCGCCTCCTGGCCGTAGGCAAGGTCGCGGTCCTCGCCGAGGCGACCGGTCATCACGACGCCGTCCTTGAACGGCAGCTGCCCGGAAATGTGCAGCAGCCCGCCGGCCTCGACCGTGGGAACATAGGCGGCGACCGGTGCCGCGGCCTCTGGCAGGATCAGACCGAGTTCGGCGAGCTTGGCGTGGACGTCGGACATCAGGAGTCTCCCAGGGTTTCGAGTTCAGTGGCAGGCTGACCGGCGGCAAAGCGCGCCTCGATCCACGCCCGCGCATCACGCCAGTCGTCGATTCGGGCATGCGCGTGCGGCGCGGGCGGGACGTGCGGTGCCATCGCCGGTTCGGACACCATGTGCAGCCGGTGCACCTGTGGCGCGGCGCGCGCGACCGATTCGTGATGCTGCGGCAAGTCATCGACGAATACCACGACGCTCGCACCATGTTCCTGCGCGAGTCGGGCGACCGGCCGCCCCTTGCCGCCCTGGTTGCATTCGACGCGGTGGACGATGCCATGCTCGGCGAGCTGCGCGACGCGATGGCTCTGGCAATGATCCTGCAAATTGGTCAGCACGACGATGTCCGCGACCTCGGCCAGTGCGGCAAGCGCCTCACGTGCATGCGGCACCAGCGTCTGCCGCGCCATTTCCGCCGGAAAGAAGCCGTCGAGATAGCCCCACATCGCCTCTGGCGTCAGGGCGCGTTCATCACGCGGCCGCATCGCGCGGCTCCAGTCGTGATTTGACAGATCGAACTCGATGTCGTGCGCTTCGTCGAGCCACACGCCGAAATGCCGCACCATGTGCAGCAGCACTTCGTCGCAATCGGTGATCAGCAGCGGTTTCATTCGCGCTCCAGCGCAGCGTGGGCCGCGACCAGCGCCGCCGGTTTGCAGCCGATCGCCTCGGCGCACGCGATCAGGTCCGGCTCGTGCGATTCGAGGAAGCGCAGCACCGCACTCAGCACCGCCGGATCGCTCGCCCGCGCGCGCAGATCGTCCGGGTCCAGCCCGGTGACGTCGAGCAGCCGCCGCGCACGCACCGGATCGGACACCGTCCAGCCCAGCGCAGCCAGCGCCAAGGTCATCGGCGTCGCATTTGTCTCATCCGCCTGCATCGCCTAGAGCGTCACTGTCCTGTTGATCGAAAGGTGCGCGTGGCAAAAAGGGTGCTGGTTGTCGAGGACAACGAACTCAACCTCAAGCTTTTCTGCGACCTGCTGCGCGCCCATGGCTATGAAACCTCACCGGTCCGTGACGGGCGCGAGGCGGTGGCGACGGCGCGGGCGTTCAACCCCGATCTGTTGATCACCGACATCCAGCTGCCCCATATCTCGGGTCTCGACATCATCAGCCGGATGAAGGGCGATCCGGCGCTGCGGTCGGTGCCGATCATGGCGGTGACCGCCTATGCCGGGCAGGAGGACGAGGCGCGCATCCGCGCCGCGGGCGCCAATGCCTATGTCACCAAGCCCATCTCGGTGATGCGCTTCGTGGAAGAGGTGCAGGCGCTGCTCTAGACATGCGAAAGGCCGCGGAGCGGATCGCTCGCGGCCTTGGGTCCCCGCTTTCGCGGGAACGGCGTAACCTTCGCTCCCGCGAAGCTTACTTGATCTTCGCTTCCTTGAACTCGACATGCTTGCGCACGACGGGGTCGTACTTGCGGAAGCTCAGCTTCTCGGTCTGCGTGCGCGGGTTCTTCTTGGTGACATAGAAGAAGCCAGTGTCAGCCGTGCTGACGAGCTTGATCTTGACGGTAGTCGGCTTGGCCATCGCCCGGTTCCTGCAATTCGTAAAACAATAAAGCGGCCGCGCGCTGGCAGGCCGCTGTCAGGGAAGGGCGCATGCCCCGCAAGGGCGCCAATGTCAAGGCTCGGGCACGATTAGGGGTGCGTTAACCATGACAGGCGCACGCTGCACGCGGATTTCGGGGAGGTCGCGATGGCGAACGGCACGAAAGAAGCGGTGATGGCGCAACTGAGCCAGCGAATCGATGCGCTCGATGCGGGCGCGGCGCGCGTGCACGCGGCGCAACTGGCGGCTGATCTCGATGCGATTCGGCGGCTGGCCGCTGCGAACGGCTTCGGCGCGGTCTCGCCGGTCGTCCATGCACTCGAAGCAGCGCTTGGGCGCGGCGAGCGCGGTCCTGCGGTAAGCAGCGGCCTGGCGCTGCTGCGCGACGCGGTGCGATGCGGCGACGATGCCCGCAGCGGCGCGGTGTTCGCGGCCGCCGCCTGCAGCCTGCGCATCGCCGGCTGACCCCGTTTGGAAGCGCTGGTTCCCGCCTTCGTCGCGGCATTGCTGGCGCAGATCGGCGACCGTTCGCCCTGGCTCGTGGCGATTCTGGCGGACCGTTACGGCAAACCGTTCACGATCGCGCTCGCCGCCCTGTTCGCGCATGCCGCGGGCAATGCCATCGCGGGTGCCGGCGGCGCGCTGATCGCGCCCATGCTGACGCCCAATGCCAAGCAGTTGCTGATCGCACTGGCGCTGATCTTCGCCGCATCGGGCGCCCTGTGGCGGCTCAAGGCGCCTGATCGGCTCGAGCGATGGCGGCTGGGGTCGTGGCTGACCGCGTTCCTCGGCATCTTCATCCTCGCGCTCGGCGATACCACGCAATTCTTCACCTTCGCCTTTGCGGCGCGCGGCCCCTCGCCCTGGACGGCGGTGGTCGGCGCGACAGTCGCGGCCTTCGCGGTCAATCTGATCGCTGCACTGATGGGCGAGGCGAGCTGGCGGCGGCTTCCCTTGCACCGCATTCGCGTCGGCGTGGGCGTGCTGGCGCTCGGCGGCGGCGCAGTGCTCGGCGTGAGCGCGCTGCAGCTGATCTAGCCGCTCGATCATTCTGATCCGATTTTCCCGCAAGCCGGCGCGGACCCGATCTGGCAAGGGATCGTTTCAACTGCGATCCAACCGATGGGGAACAAGATGGCCGATCCGAATGCGGCGCTGAAGACGCCGACCGACCTCAACCGCAACGACACCAAGACCGTCGCGCAGGCGCTGAACGGCATCCTGGCGGACAGCTTCGCGCTATATTTCAAGACCAAGAACTTCCACTGGCACGTTTCCGGTCCGCATTTTCGCGATTATCACCTGATGCTCGACGATCAGGCCGCACAGATCCTCGCCACGACCGACGTGATCGCCGAGCGCGTGCGCAAGACTGGCAACACCACGTTGCGCTCGGTCGGCGACATCTCGCGGCATCAGACGATCAAGGACAATGACGCCGACTTCGTCTCGGCCGCCGACATGCTGGCCGAGTTGCGCGAGGACAATCTCAAGCTCGTCGCCTTGCTGCGCGAGGCCAAGGAGATCGTCGACCAGGCGAAGGACAATGCCACCAGCGGCATTCTCGACGAATGGACCGACCAGGCAGAGGAGCGCGCCTGGTTCCTGTTCGAGAGCAGCCGCAAGGGTTGACGTTCCGGAAGACGACAGGGCGCCGCGGGTTTGTGGCGCCGTTTCCGTGCGAGCCAAAACGCAAAAAAGCCGCCCCACTGGGACGGCTTGCGAATAGGATTGGTTGCGGGGGTTGGATTTGAACCAACGACCTTCAGGTTATGAGCCTGACGAGCTACCGGGCTGCTCCACCCCGCGCCAATCGCGGCGTCCCAATCCAAAAGGCCGGACGCCTCAAAAAAGCAAAACGCGCCGCGCCGTAAAGCGCGACGCGCGTTTTGCGTATCTGACATTGTGAATGGGTTTTTCCAACTACACCGGCTTCAATGCCTGGCGACGACCTACTCTTCCAGTGCTTGAGCAATAGTACCATCGGCGCAGTCAGGTTTCACGGCCGAGTTCGGGATGGGATCGGGTGGGTCACTGACGCTATGGTCACCAAGCAATGAAGCAGGTGTAATTGGGTTTCAAATCGATGCGTGCACCAAGGTTTCGAGTAACAACCTCAATGATCAGCAGAGCTGTCATTGATGGTGGGACTCATCAAGCGCGAATAGGACAATTAGTACTGGTTAGCTCCACATGTTACCACGCTTCCACATCCAGTCTATCAAGGTGGTGGTCTACCACCGTCCTAAGAAATCTTATCTTGAGGGAGGCTTCCCGCTTAGATGCTTTCAGCGGTTATCCCGTCCATACATAGCTACCCTGCTGCGCTCCTGGCGGAACGACAGGTACACCAGAGGTATGTTCAACCCGGTCCTCTCGTACTAGGGTCAACTCCTCTCAAATTTCGACGCCCACGGCAGATAGGGACCAAACTGTCTCGCGACGTTCTGAACCCAGCTCACGTACCACTTTAATTGGCGAACAGCCAAACCCTTGGGACCTGCTCCAGCCCCAGGATGTGATGAGCCGACATCGAGGTGCCAAACGATTCCGTCGATATGAGCTCTTGGGAATCATCAGCCTGTTATCCCCGGCGTACCTTTTATCCGTTGAGCGATGGCCCTTCCACGAGGGACCACCGGATCACTATGACCGACTTTCGTCTCTGCTCGACTCGTCAGTCTCGCAGTCAGGCTGGCTTATGCCATTGCACTCTAACAGACGGTTTCCAACCGTCTTGAGCCAACCTTCGCACGCCTCCGTTACTCTTTAGGAGGCGACCGCCCCAGTCAAACTACCCGCCACAGAGGGTCCCTGAACCGGATAACGGTTCGAGGTTAGACATCAGAAATCAACAGGGTGGTATTTCACCGTAGGCTCCACATCAGCTGGCGCCGATGCTTCAAAGCCTCCCACCTATGCTACACAATTAATTCCTAATGCCACTCTGAAGCTGCAGTAAAGGTGCACGGGGTCTTTCCGTCTAACCGCGGGTACTCCGCATCTTCACGGAGAATTCAATTTCGCTGAGCATGTCCTGGAGACAGTGGGGAAGTCGTTACGCCATTCGTGCAGGTCGGAACTTACCCGACAAGGAATTTCGCTACCTTAGGACCGTTATAGTTACGGCCGCCGTTTACCTGGGCTTCGTTTCGGAGCTTGCACCCCTCCACTTAACCTTCAGGCACCGGGCAGGCGTCAGGCCCTATACGTCGTCTTGAAGCCGACTTAGCAGAGCCCTGTGTTTTTGCTAAACAGTCGCTACCCCCTGGCCTGTGCCCCCCACAAATGGTTGCCCAAATGTGGGGCCTCCTTCTTCCGAAGGTACGGAGGCAATTTGCCGAGTTCCTTCAGGACACTTCTCTCAAGCGCCTTGGTATACTCTACCTGACCACCTGTGTCGGTTTCGGGTACGGTCTATACGGTGGAGCTATTTCCTGGAACCCCTTCGAAGCACACCCAATCCGATAAGGGCATACAACACACGGGATCCGTCACTACCACCAGGCCCACGAATATTAACGTGGTTCCCATCGACTACCCCCTTCGGGCTCGTCTTAGGGGCCGGCTCACCCTGCTCAGATTAGCTTTAAGCAGGAACCCTTGGTCTTTCGGCGAGAGGGCATCTCACCCTCTTTATCGCTACTCATGTCTGCATTCGCACTTCCGATACCTCCACGACCCATTACCAGATCGCTTCACAGGCTTACGGAACGCTCCGCTACCGCGTGTAGTAAACTACACACCCTAAGCTTCGGTGCATCACTTTAGCCCCGTTACATTTTCGCCGCAGGAACCCTTATTTAGACCAGTGAGCTGTTACGCTTTCTTTAAAGGATGGCTGCTTCTAAGCCAACCTCCTGGCTGTTTTGGGATTCCCACATGCTTTCCCACTTAGTGATGACTTGGGGACCTTAGCTGTAGGTCAGGGCTGTTTCCCTTTTGACGACGGACCTTAGCACCCGCCGTCTGTCTCCTGGATAGTACTCCTAGGTATTCGGAGTTTGGTTAGTATTGGTACCGCTCGCGCAGCCCGCAACCATCCAGTGCTCTAC
>NZ_JAMLDX010000021.1:0-25000 GCF_024211275.1 Sphingomonas tagetis | reverse complement strand
AGCGCGCAGGTCGTTGGCCTCCGATTCGATCCGCTCGATCCGGTATTTGACCAGATCGCCGATCGAGACGAGACCGAGCAGCGCGCCATTCTCGACCACCGGCAGATGGCGGATGCGCCGTTGCGTCATCAGCGACATCGCAGACAGTACCGGCTCACCACGGCCAACGGTGATCGCCGGTGCGGTCATCACGTCGCGCACCGGCTTGTCGAGCGCGGCCGCGCCCTCGCGCTCAAGGCAGTGGATCACGTCGCGTTCGGAGAAGATGCCGGCAACCGCGCCGCCCTCGATCACCGGGACCGCACCGATTCGCCGTTCGGACAATAATGTGACCGCGTCGCGCACGCTGCGCTCGCCGGTAATCGTGATGACATCCTGCCCCTTGCCGCCCAGGATCGCTGCGATCGTCATCGCGAGTCTCCTTATCCCTGTTGAGGCGATTGAGATTCCCACGTTTCGCACCCAAATGAAAGGGCATGGAACGCAATTCAACCGCCGCCGGCCTCGTCCGGCTCCGCTACCGCCGGATGTTCAAGCTGGTCGGGCTCATTTCACTGGCGGCGGCAGTGATCGCGGTCGCTGCGCTCTATCTGTCGCTCGGCGAGTTCCAGCTGCACGCGTCGATCGCGATGGCGATCGGTATCGGCCTGTCGGTGCTGCTGGGCGGAGTGCTGATGGGGCTGGTTTTCCTGAGCAACGCCAGCGGCCACGATGCCAACGCGCAAGGCAAAGGCAAATTGCCCTAGTTTGAATTCAGCTTCGCTGAACTGCCACATCGACCCGCCCCAACATATATAAGGACTCGCGCGCGTGCGCGCACGCGGAGTCAGGCGCTCAACTGTTGGTCAGGCTGAGGAACACGTCCTCCAGATCGGCCTCGCGCGTGGAGACGTCGACGATCCCGAACCCCGCCGCCTGCACCGCGCCGAGCACTTCACCGGCATTGGCCTTGTCCTTGGCATAGGTGATGACCAGCGTGCGCTCGCCCTTCTGCTCGATTCGCAGGAAACAGCGATTGTCGGGCAGCGCGGTGATGTCGCGGTCCACGGTCACCTCGACCGCCTTTTCCTGAGTCTTGCCGACCAGCTCGCGAGTCGGCTCGTTGGCGATCAGCCGGCCGTGGTTGATGATCGCGATACGGTCGCACAATTGCTCGGCTTCCTCGAGATAGTGCGTCGTCAGTACGACCGTCACGCCCCTGGCGTTGAGCCCGCGGACATATTCCCACAATTGCTGGCGCAGCTGGATGTCGACCCCGGCGGTCGGCTCGTCGAGCACCAGCACCGGCGGCGCGTGCACCATCGCCTTGGCAACCATCAGCCGCCGCTTCATCCCGCCCGACAGCGTGCGCGAATAGGCGTGCGCCTTGTCCTCGAGATGCACCGCGCGCAGCAGCTCCATCGAGCGCCGCTCGGCCTTGGGCACGCCATAGAGGCCGGCCTGGATCTCGAGCGTCTCGACCGGGGTGAAGAACGGATCGAACAGGATTTCCTGATTGACGATGCCGATCGCGCGCTTGGCGTTGCGCGGGTGCTGGTCGATGTCGAAGCCCCACACGCTGGCGCGGCCCGCACTCTTGTTGACCAGCCCCGCCAGGATGTTGATCAGCGTGGACTTGCCCGCGCCGTTCGGCCCCAGCAGTCCGAAGATCTGCCCGCGCGGCACGGCGAAGCTGACGTCGCTCAGCGCCTGCTTGCCGCCCTGATAGGTCTTGGAAAGCCCTTCGATCTCGATCGCCGCGTCGCTCATGGCTGCGGAATTGGGGCGGCGCGCGCGGCTTGGCAAGCGAAACCGGTTGCCAAGCCGCGCGCGCGGCGGCACCCATGCACAAACCATTGGGGGATCACGATATGTCGGTCACGCTCGTCCTTGCTCTGATGCTCGCGCCACAGAAAGCGCCGTCGGCGGCCGATCTGGCCGACGCGAAATGCGCGGCAGCGATGATCACCGTGTCCGAACAGCTCAAGGATGCGTCGCAAAAGGCCGGCGTCGATGCGATGCTGATGTACTATATCGGCAAGATCGTCGGCCGCAGCGGTAGCGCCGCGGTCAAGCCCGGGCTCGAGGCCGCCGCGGCACTGATCGATGCGGCCGCCCTGCCCAAGCTCGCCGAAACCTGCGCAACCGAGGGCGGGAAGGTGATGGAAGGCATGTGACTTGAGGGCGGGCCATGGCTTTGCTAACCGCTGCACCATGATCGCACCGCCCGAAGTCACCCGCGTCTCCCACGCCCGCGTCGCCTGCGACGGCGCGCATGCCGGCATCGCCGCATCGCTGGGTCATCCGCGCGTGTTCCTGCAGATCGACGAGCATGGCTATGTCGATTGCGGCTATTGCGACCGCCGCTTCGTGCTGATCGGGGGCGTGGCGGATGGCGCCGATCAGTCGGAATTGCCAGATCATCCGGCTGGCGCGAGCGTTTAACCCCACTATATTCCGGGGATGTACAGCGATCCCCGTGGCTTCCTCTATCGCGACGGCTTCGATGCCGACGCCGCGCAGCGCCTGACCGCCGCGATCCTCGGCAAGGCCGAGGATGGCGAACTCTATCTGCAATATCGCAAGTCCGAGGCGTTCGGCTTCGACGACGGGCGGTTGAAGACTGCGTCGTACAACACCGATTCCGGATTCGGCCTGCGCGCGGTGAGCGGCGAGACCACCGCCTTCGCGCATGCCAACGAGATCAGCGAGGCCGCGATCCGCCGCGCGGGCGAGACGATGGCGCTGATCGATCCCGCCACGGGGCCGCTGGCGGCCGCCCCGGGACGCACCAACCGGCATCTCTATACCGACGCCGACCCGCTCGACCTCGTCCCCTTCGCCGACAAGGTGAACCTCTGCCAGACGATCGACGCCGCCGCCCGCGCGCGCGATCCGCGCGTGGTGCAGGTGTCGGCGAGCCTGCTCGGATCGTGGAGCGTGGTCGAGATCGTCCGCCCCGACGGCTTCGTCGCCACCGACATCCGCCCGCTGGTGCGGCTCAACGTGTCGATCGTGGTCGAGGCCAATGGGCGGCGCGAGACCGGTAGCTACGGTACCGGCGGCCGCGCGCTCTATGACCGGCTGTTCCAGCCGGAAACCTGGAACCGCGCGATCGACGAGGCGCTCAGCCAGGCGCTGGTCAATCTCGACGCGGTCGATGCCCCGGCGGGCGAGATGACCGTGCTGCTCGGCCCGGGCTGGCCCGGCGTGCTGCTGCACGAGGCGGTTGGCCACGGGCTGGAAGGCGATTTCAACCGCAAGGGCACCAGCGCCTTTTCCGGCCGGATCGGCGAGCGCGTCGCGGCGCCCGGCGTGACCGTGGTCGACGACGGCTCGATCCTCGACCGCCGCGGCTCGCTGTCGATCGACGACGAGGGCACGCCGACGCGCGAAACCGTGCTGATCGAGGACGGCATCCTCAAAGGCTATATGCAGGACCGCATGAACGCGCGGCTGATGGGAGTCGAGCCGACCGGCAATGGCCGCCGCGAGAGCTTCCAGCACGCGCCGATGCCGCGCATGACCAACACCTTCATGAAGGGCGGCAAGGACGATCCGGCCGAACTGCTGTCGCGCGTCAGGAAGGGCATCTTCGCCAAGAGTTTCGGCGGCGGGCAGGTCGACATCGTCTCGGGCAAGTTCGTCTTCTCCTGCACCGAGGCGTACAAGATCGAGGACGGCAAGATCGGCGCGCCGATCAAGGGCGCGACGCTGATCGGCGACGGTCCGACCTGCCTGACCAAGGTAACCGGCATCGGCAATGACTTCGCGCTCGACGAAGGCGTCGGCATGTGCGGCAAGGGCGGGCAGAGCGTGCCGGCCGGCGTCGGCCAGCCGACACTGCTGATCGAGGGGCTGACGGTGGGCGGAACGGCGGCCGAGTGATGGCGCTGGTCGAACTCGGCCGCTACTCGCCGCCTGAAGCGCATATCATCATCGGCAGACTGGAAGCCGAGGGGATCATGGCGTTCGCTTTCGATGCCGGATCGAGCATCGTCGAGGGCAGCATCGCCGCGCTCATTCCTGTCCGCGTGATGGTCGATGACAAGGATTTGCCTATTGCACGCGCAGCACTCGGCGCTGCCTAAAAATTAGGCGCACATTCGCGCCTGCACAATTTTTTACCTTTCGGTAACGACCGCTCCAGCCGACTCTGGCGGAATCCTCCCGATTTCGACTCTGGCACGTCCCTTGCGACTACTCATTTCGGTCCATTGCGAAAGGGGGCGGAATGAAACTCGTCATCGCCATCATCAAGCCGTTCAAGCTCGATGACGTCCGAGAGGCACTCACGGAGTTGGGTGTCGCGGGCATGACCGTGACCGAGGTTAAGGGGTTCGGGCGGCAGAAAGGCCAGACCGAAATCTACCGCGGCGCGGAATACAGCACCAATATGGTGCCCAAGATCAAGATCGAGGTGGTCTGCGCAAGCGATCTCGCCGGCCGCGTGGTCGAAGCGATCCAGGCCGCGGCCAACACCGGCGCCATCGGCGACGGCAAGATCTTCGTCCTCGATGTCGGACAGGCCGTGCGCATCCGCACCGGCGAGACCGACCAGACCGCGCTGTAATCAAGGGGGTATCGATGAAAACTGCTTTGAAGCTCATCGCCGGGACGGGAGCCGCGATGTTCGCGGCGATGCCCGCCTGGGCACAGGATGCGGCGGGCAACGTCGCCGAAGTGCTCGAGAATGCGACCGAGGCCGCGGCCCCGGCGGCCGCCGCGGCGACGACCGCGTTCACCCCGACCGCCGAGATGGTCAACAAGGGCGACGTCGCCTGGATGCTGGTGGCATCGGCCTTCGTGCTGATGATGTCGGTGCCCGCGCTCGCCTTGTTCTATGGCGGCCTGGTGCGCACCAAGAACATGCTGTCGGTGCTGATGCAGGTGCTGACGATCGTCTGCGTCGCGGCGCTCGTGTGGTTCGCCTGGGGCTATTCGATGGCCTTCACCAATGGCGGCGACCTCAACAAATATGTCGGCGGCTTCTCGAAGGTCTTCCTGGCCGGCGTCGATCCGACGACCTTCGCGGCGACCTTCTCGAACGGCGTCTATCTGCCCGAATATATCTTCGTGATCTTCCAGATGACCTTCGCCTGCATCACGCCGGCGCTGATCGTCGGCGCGTTCGCGGAGCGCGTGAAGTTCACCCCGCTGATCATCTTCGTGGTCGCATGGCTGACGCTCGCCTATTTCCCGATCGCGCACATGGTCTGGTACTGGGCTGGCCCGGACTTCCTGCATGCCGCGCCGGATGACAGCGGCCTGCTGTGGGGCTGGGGCGCGCTCGATTTCGCGGGCGGCACCGTGGTGCACATCAACGCGGGCGTCGCCGGTCTGATCGGCTGCCTCGTGATCGGTCCGCGGCTCAACTACAAGAACGAGCCGATGCCGCCGCACAGCCTGGTGATGACCATGATCGGCGCCTCGCTGCTGTGGATCGGCTGGTTCGGCTTCAACGCGGGCTCGGGTCTCGAAGCCAATGCGTTCGGCGCGCTGGCGTTCATCAACACCTTCACCGCCACCGCGGCCGCGGGCGCGATGTGGGCGATCATCGAGCAGGTCGTACACAAGAAGCCCTCGCTGCTCGGCGCCGCCTCCGGCGTCGTCGCCGGCCTGGTCGCGATCACCCCGGCGGCGGGCTTCGCCCACCCCGGCACCGCGATCATCCTCGGCGCGGTCGCCTCGCTGGTCTGCTTCTTCTTCGTCACGACGGTGAAGAACGCGCTGAAATATGACGACACACTCGACGTGTTCGGCATCCACGCGGTCGGCGGCATCATCGGCGCGATCGGGACCGGCATCGTCGCCGACCCGGCGCTCGGCGGCCAGGGCTGGATCGACTATACCGCGCCCGTCGCCAAGGCCGGCGCCTATGACATGGCCGGTCAGGTGATCACCCAGATCTGGGCGGTCGGCACCACCATCGTGTGGACCAGCATTGTCAGCGCCGTGCTGTTCCTGGCGCTCAAATACACGATCGGGCTTCGCCCCTCGAAGGAAGTCGAGACCGAAGGCCTCGACATCAACGAGCATGGCGAACGCGCCTACAACTATTGACCGAATTGGGGCCGCGCCGGTGGCGCGGCCCCTCACCTTGTTCCTCCTGCGGACGACTGGGCCGGTGGCGAGATCCACCGGCCCGTTTTTTTGTTTGGGGTCAGCTACGCTGAACGTGGCACCAGCCCGCTCGCCGATCAAAGATCGGCGCGAACAAACTCCGCGCAGCGCTCGCCGATCATGATGCTCGGCGCATTGGTGTTGCCGCCGATCAGCCGCGGCATGACCGAAGCATCGGCGACATAGAGTCCCTCGACCCCGCGCACACGCAGCTGCGGATCGCACACCGCCTCTTCGTCCGACCCCATCCGCGCGGTGCCGACCGGATGATAGATGGTGTCCGCCCGTGCGCGGATCAGCCGCTCCAGCGCGGCATCGTCGTGCAGATCGATCGGATAGCGGTCGCGCCCGCCGAACCGCGCCAGCGGTTCCTGCTCGAGGATGCGGTACATCAGCCGCGTGCCGCGCATCAGCGCCGCGAGGTCGCGCGGATCGCTGAGGAATTGCGGATCGATCAGCGGCGCGGCGCGCGGGTCGAGCGATTGCAGCCGCACCGTCCCGCGGCTCTCGGGCCGCAGCACGCAGGCATGGCAACTATAGCCATGCGCCTTGATCTTCGCGCGCCCGTGATCCTCGACGATCGCGATCAGGAAATGGAGCTGGATGTCGGGTGCGGGCAGCGACGGATCGCTGCGCAGGAATGCCCCCGCCTCGGCATAGGGCGAGGTCATCACGCCGGTGCGGTTGCGCATCCAGCGCGCGATTCCCGCCAGGCCCTTGAGCGATCCGACCAGCGACCGGCCGAGAAACTCGCTGCCCTTGGTCTCGAACGCGGCGACATAATCGAGATGGTCCTGCAAATTGCCGCCGACCTCGCCGCGATCGACGCGCAACGGCACGCCCATGTCCTGCAGATGTTCACCCGGTCCGATGCCCGACAGCATCAGCAACTGCGCGGTGCCGAACACGCCGCCCGCCATCACGACGCGGCGGGCGCGGATGACCTTCGACTGCCCCCCGCGCGAATAGGCGACGCCCCAGACCCGGCCGTCCTCGAACAGCACGCGCTCGACGGTGGCGTCGCAGATCACCTCGAGATTGTCGCGCGGCGTCAGATAGCCATGCGCCGCGGTCCAGCGCTGCCCGCCCTTTTGCGTCACCTGATAGAGTCCGGCGCCCTCCTGCCGCGCGCCGTTGAAATCGTCATTGCGCGGGATTTGCAGCACTTCCGCCGCCTCGACGAACGCGTGCGAACCGGGGTGAGCAAAGCTCTGATCGCTGACGTGAAGCGGGCCCTCTCCGCCATGCCATTCGTCCGCACCGCGTTCATTGGCCTCGCTGCGCTTGAATACCGGCAGTACGTCGTCCCAGCTCCAGCCGGTGCAGCCGAGCGCAGCCCAATGGTCGTAATCCCAGCGATGCCCGCGGACATAGAGCATCGCGTTGATCGCGCTCGACCCGCCCAAGCCCCGCCCGCGCGGCTGGTAACCGCGGCGGCCGTTGAGGCCCGGCTGCGGCACCGTCTCGAACCCCCAATTGGTCTGCGGCGTCTGCATCGCGATGCCGCCGGGCATGAGCGTGCGGAAGCTGCTGTTGCGCCCGCCGGCTTCGAGCACGGCGACGCGATACTGCCCGCCCTCGCTCAGGCGGCCCGCGGCGGCGCTGCCTCCGGACCCGGCACCGATGACGACGATATCGGCTTCTTCCAATGTTGCCCCCGCTCCTGCCGCGCCTGCCAGCGGGCCTTGATCGTCTCGGATGTATCGCGGCTGCCGTCAGGGCTCCAGCCCGGCGGGCCGAACATATAGCCGAGGCGTGCGTACAAGCTCGGCGCGCGCCACACGTCCTTTGTGATGCCCCACCATTCGTGGAACGCCGCCCGCAAGACATTGAAGTCGGGCAGGTTGTGGACGATGCCATAGCGCGGCCGGTCGTCGTCGCGCTCCGCCTCGAACGTGCCGAACAGCTTGTCCCAGACTATGAACACGCCGGCATAGTTGCGGTCGAGATAGCGCGCATTGGTCGCGTGGTGGACGCGGTGGTGCGACGGCGTGTTCATCACCGCCTCGAACCAGCGCGGCATGCGCCCGATCACTTCGGTGTGAATCCAGAACTGGTAGACGAGGTTCACGCCCGCGACGAAGAACACCATGGCCGGCGGAAAGCCGATCAGGAACAGCGGCAGCCGGAACAAGAAGCCAAGACTGAAGAAGCCGGTCCAGGTCTGCCGCAGCGCAGTCGACAGATTATAGTGCTGGCTGCTGTGATGGATGACATGGCTCGCCCAGAACCAGCGCACGCGATGCGCCGAGCGATGGAAGACATAATAGGCCAGATCGTCGAGCACGAAGGCGATCGCGAACCAGTACCAGGCATAGCCGATGTCGAAGAGCCGGAACTGGTGGACCCAGCTCGCCAGCGCGAACACCATGCCGCCCGCCAGCACGCCCGCGATGGTGCTCCCAAAGCCGAGCATCAGCGAGGTCAGCGTATCGCGCGGGCAATAGCGGCTGCGGTCCCTGAAGCGCGCGACGATCATCTCGGCCAGCACCAGCAGGACGAAGGCCGGGACGGCGAGATCGACGGGATTGGGCAGGTCAGGCACGCGAGTTGCTTACATCATTGTCAGCAGTGGCGTCCAGCCTTGCCCCGAGCGCCGCTGCTTCGGCTTGCGGCAGATACAGCCGTACCGGTGTGCGGTCACCCGTCTCGATTTCGAGTCCGGATTCGGACGATCGCCAGCGCGGGTTGCGCATTTCGCGAACGATGAACCGTGCGCCGCTCGGCCGGATCAAAGCGACGCTGCCCCGGGTGCCGAATACCAGCGCTCCGCTGCCGTTCGAGCAGATCACCGCGTCATGCGCCTCGAACCCGGCGATCCAGTCCTCGGCGATCCGCGACGCATCCGCGGGCGTCGCGATCCGGTTTTCGCCGCCGAGCCTGAGCGCCCATGCGATCCCGGCCAGCATCAGCACCGCCGCGAGCGAGCCCGCGGCGAGCCACCAGTTCATCTCACGACTTGCCCGACAGCTGGTCGAGCAATGGGCGGATGCCGCCGATATTATACCCCGCGCCGGCCGCCTGCCCGATCAGCTCCTCGGGATCCTCGCCCTTGCTCGCCTCGGCCAGCGCCCAGAGGTTGGTCGAGCGCGTGCCCGAGCGGCAATAGGCGAGCACCGGGCCGTTGGCGGCATCCATCGCGGCGCCCATCGCCTCGACCTGATGCGCCGAGAAGCCGGCATGCGTCACCGGGATCGCGTGATAGGCGAGGCCGAGCGTCTCGGCGACGGCGCGGACGGCCTCGCCCGCGGGCTGGCCCGCATCCTCGTCGTCGGGGCGGTTGTTGATCACCGCGACGAAGCCCTGCCGCGCCAGTTCGGTCACATCGGCGGGATCGATCTGCGGGGCGACCGAAATACGGTCGTTGATGCGGCGGATGTCGGCCATGAAGTCTCTCCTCAGCCTTCGCGTATCACTGCGAGGAACGCGTCGCCATAGGCATCGAGCTTGCGCTCGCCGACGCCGATGAGCGTCGCCAGCGTGGCGCGGTCCTGCGGGCGGCGGACGGCCATCTCGCGCAGCACCGAATCGTGGAAGATCACATAAGGGGGGACGCTCGCCGCTTCGGCCAGCTCGCGGCGCTTGGCGCGCAGCGCCTCGAACAGCGGCGTGTCGGCTTCGGCGAGGCTGGCGGCGGCCTCGCCCCGCTTCTTGCGGCCGCCGCGTTCGGGCTCGGCCGCCAGCACGACTTCGACCTTCGCCTCGCCGCGCAGGATTTCGCGGGCATTGCCGCCAAGCGCCAGCCCGCCATGTTCGTTGGGCACCAGCACGCCGCGCGCCTGCAACGCGCGTGCGACCGGCTTCACCAGCACCATCTCCTCGGCATCGGCCACGCCGAACACCGAGAGGCGGTCATGGCCCCATTTGTCGATCCGCTCGTCGCGCGCGCCGGCCAGCACCTTCTCGAGATGGCCGACGCCGAAGCGCTGGCCGGTGCGGTACACGGCGGACAGCAGTTTGCGCGCAATCTGGGTGGCATCCTGCACGCCGGGGGCATGGAGGCAATTGTCGCAATTGCCGCAGCGTTCGGGCGGAGACTCGCCGAAATAGCGCAACAGCACCGCGCGGCGGCATTGCGCGGTCTCGACCAGCCCGGCAAGCGCATCGAGCCGGGCGCGTTCGGACGCGCGGCGATTCTCGGGCATTTCCGCCAGCCATTCGCGCGCGCGGGTGAAATCGCCCGGCGCCCAGAACAGGTGCGCCACCGCCGGATCGCCGTCGCGCCCGGCGCGGCCGCTCTCCTGATAATAGCCTTCGATCGACTTGGGCAGGCCGGCATGCGCGACGAAGCGGACATCGGGCTTGTCGATGCCCATGCCGAAGGCGATCGTCGCGACCATCACCATGTCCTCCGAGCGGACGAACTCGGCCTGCGCGCGGCGGCGCTGATCGGGGGCCATGCCGGCATGGTAGAAGCGCGTCGGGCGGCCGGTGCCGGCGAGCGTGGCGGCGAGCTTCTCGGTGCGGTCGCGCGAGGTGGCGTAGACGATGCCCGCGCCCGGCGTGCGCTTGACCAGCGAGGCGATCGCCGAGCCCTTCGACGCGGTGTTGGTGATGGCGTAGCGGATGTTGGGCCGATCGAATCCGGCGATGATCAGGCCATCGTGCGGGATGCCGAGCTGGTCGAGGATGTCGGCGCGGGTATGCGCGTCGGCGGTGGCGGTGAGCGCGAGCCGGGGCAATTCCGGAAACGCGTCGAGCAGCGGGCGCAGCAGGCGGTAATCGGGGCGAAAGTCATGGCCCCATTCCGACACGCAATGCGCTTCGTCGATCGCGAACATCGACAGCGGCGCCTGCCGCAACAGGTTGCGGAAGCCCTCGCCCGAGGCGCGCTCCGGCGCGACATAGAGCAGGTCGAGATCGCCGCGGCGGAAACGGTCGATCGTCTCGTCGCGATTGTCGTCGGCGCTGGTCAGCGTCGCCGCGCGGATGCCGACCGCTTCGGCGGCGCGCAGCTGGTCGTGCATCAGCGCGATCAGCGGCGAGACGACGAGGCACGTCCCCTCCAGCATCACCGCGGGCAGCTGATAGGTCAGCGACTTGCCCGCGCCGGTCGGCATGACGGCGAGCGTGCGCTCGCCCGCCAGCACGCGGTCGATCACGTCGCGCTGGACGCCGCGGAAATCGGGAAAACCGAAGGTGGTGCGAAGAAGCTCGCGGGGGTCACTCATGCGGCGGGGATATAACCAAGTTCCGCAAGATATGCGCGCAAAGCGACGGGATAATCGGGATATTCGATTCCCTGTCCTTCCGGGCAGTTATACTCCTCGTCGCGCGCCACCTTGCAGCCATCCGGCCAGGTCCGGTTGAGCTTGTTGTGTTCCTTGAGGATCGCCGGCCAGGCGGCGGCGAGCTGGCCGAGCCGCGCGGCATTGGCGGCGTAAGCGGCGCAGGCGCCGTTGGGAAATTCCTCCTTGATGCACGCCTTGCGGGTCTCTGCCGCAGCCGCTTCGAAGACCTTGCGGAAGCGCGGATCGGCCGAGACATCGACCTTCTTCCCGTCGATCACGTTGAGCACGAGGGGCGGCGCGACGCTGCCGGCATAGCTTTCGAAGGCGTAGAGAAAACGGTCATCGCTGACGACGAAATCGAGGACGCCGTCGCCATCGAGATCCTTTGGCCAGCCGATCTCCGCCCCGTCATAGGCGCCGAGATCGACCACCTTGAGCCCGTCCGGTCCGGGCACGATCGCCTGCAACTGCTGGCAGCAATGCATCCCGCCCGAATAGCTCTGGAAAAAGGCGGCAACCGGACCGTCCTTCGAAAGGCGGCCGAGCATCAGCGTGTTCGACATCGACGACGCTTCGAGGGTGACCGATTGGCCATCGGCGGTGCGGATGGTCAGTTTCGGCTCGACATCGCCGTCCTCGCACCCCTCGCCAAGCGGCGCGCATTGCACGCGGTCGAACACCGCGGTCATCCCGCCGAGCCGGTACAGTTTCAGACCATCGCCCATCGACCACTGAATGGTCTCGCCAGGACGGACGAGCTTGCCCGGCAAGCGCGAGGCGCCGAGCATCAGGAAGATCAGGCACAGCGTCAGTGTCCGGAATTTCAAGGATTTGTCCTCCCTTCACCGATCGCTATCATTGCGCCCGAACGGCAGCAATCGAGGGCAGACAGATGGATTCAGACAGCGTGATCGACAATGCCGAACGCAGCCGGTTCGAGCTGGCGGTCGAGGGGCACACCGCCTTCGCCGCCTACACGATCGACGGCGACACGATCACCTTCACGCACACCGTGGTACCGCCCGCGCTGGAAGGCCGCGGCATCGCCAGCCGGTTGATCCTGCACGCGCTGACCGACGTAAAAGCGCGTGGACTCAAGGTCATCGCGCAATGCCCGTTCGTCGCTGCGTACATCCGCAAGCATCCCGAATGGGAGGCGGTGCTCGCCTAGCGCGCGGCAGGCACCCCGTCGCGCAGCTCGTGCGTGCACAGCTGCGCCGCGGCGCTGTCCTCGGCATCGAGCGCGGCGACCGCGACCCAGCCCTGCGCCCGCAGCGTCGCCGCGGCCTGCCCATCGGTGCCGAACGGCAGGAACAGCCGGCGGCGGTCGCCATTCGCGATCCTCGCGTCGAGGATGGGGTCGGCGAACAGCGAGAAACCGACCGCGGGCTCGTCACCGGCAGCGCCGATCACCGAATAGCTGCCGCCGCGTCCGATCTCGCCGCGCACGCCCTGCGCGAACAGCGAGAAGCCGATCCAGCTCTGATATTCGAAACCATGCCGTTCGGTCGGATCGAGCGTCAGCGACACTTTGCCCGCGACCGCCTGCGCCACCGCTTCCAGCCCGTCGAGCCGGCTGCCAAGCACGCCGCTCGTGTCGTGCGCGCGCAGCCGGGCGATCGCCGCATCGAACGGCCCTGCTGCCTCGATCAGCGGCAGGAACGCCGGATCGATCGCCGCGACGCCTGCCGCGTCCTTGGCGTCGAGCCGGGCACGGAGCGATTGGAGCTGGTCCGCCGCCATGTCCGGCGCGAGCTGCTCGACCAGATCGGGCAGCGTGAAATCGAGCGCGAGGCCGGGGACGCCCGCCGCCTCCAGCGCCTCGACGGCGACGGTCACGATCTCGCGCGCCGCGGCGACGCTGTCGCGGCCGATCAGCTCGCAACCGATCTGGCGCATCGCGCGCTCGGGACGTAGCTCGCTGGCGCGCAGCTTGAGCACCTGCCCGGCATAGGACAGGCGCACCGGGCGTGGATGGTGCGCCATGCGCGTCGCGGCGATACGGCCGATCTGCGCGGTGATGTCGGGCCGTATCGCCAGGGTGCGGCGCGAGACCGGATCGGTGAAGCGCACCGCATCCTTGGCGCTGCCCGCCTTCAGCCGCTGCCCGAGCGATTCCTCGAATTCGGCGAGCGGCGGATCGACCTGCTCGTAACCGTAGAGCCGCGCGACATCGAGCACGCGCCGCTCGAGCGCCGCCGCCGCATCGGCATGCGGGGGCAGGCGATCATGAAAGCCTTCGGGCAGCAGTCCGTTCATTCCGCCCCCTTAATCCCGACGCTCCGACATACAAACCCCGTTCGTCCCGAGCGAAGTCGAGGGACCTGCGTCCCGACTTCGCTCGACACGAAAGGTTGGCCGTCAGAACTTCAGCGCCCGCGCGGTCTTCACCCCCGGCAGCGTGCGGACATGGGCGATCAGTTCAGGCGTCACTGCCTCGTCGAGCGAGAGCAGCACCACCGCTTCGCCGCCGGCCTCGCGGCGGCCGAGGTGGAAGGTGCCGATATTGACCCCCGCCTCGCCCAGCGCGGTGCCGAGCCGGCCGATGAAGCCGGGCGCGTCCTCGTTGACGACATAGAGCATGTGGCCGGTCAGATCGGCCTCGACCTTGATGCCGAACAGCTCGACCAGCCGCGGCTGGCTGTGGTTGAACAGCGTGCCCGCGACCGAACGCTCGCCCAGATCGGTCTTGACCGAAACGCGGATCAGCGTGTGGTAATCGCCTTCCTTCTCGGTCTTCACCTCACGGATCTCGATACCACGCTCCTTGGCGAGGAACGGCGCGTTGACCATGTTGACCGTGTCGGTCTGGGTGCGCAGGAAGCCCGCCAGCACCGCGCTGACGATCGGCTTCTGGTTGACCTCGGTCGCCGCGCCCTCGCTGTGGATCGACACGCGCGGCAGATCGCCGGTGGTGAGCTGACCGACGAGGCTGCCGAGCTTCTCGGCGAGCTCCATATACGGCTTTACGCGCGGCGCTTCCTCGGCGGTCAGGCTCGGCACGTTGAGCGCGTTGGTGACGCCGCCGGTGACGAGATAATCGGCCATCTGCTCGGCGACCTGGATCGCGACATTGACCTGCGCTTCGTTGGTCGACGCGCCGAGGTGGGGGGTCGAGATGAAGTTCGGCGTGTTGAACAGCGGCGATTCCTTGGCCGGCTCCTGCACGAACACGTCGAGCGCCGCGCCGCCGATATGGCCCGAATCAAGCCCTTCCTTGAGCGCCGCCTCGTCGACCAGCCCGCCACGCGCGCAGTTGATGATGCGCACGCCCTTCTTGGTCTTGGCGAGATTCTCGGCCGAGAGGATGTTGCGCGTCTGGTCGGTCAGCGGCGTGTGCAGCGTGATGAAGTCGGCACGCGCGAGCAGCTGATCGAGCTCGACCTTCTCGACGCCCAGCTCCATCGCGCGCTCCGGCGAGAGGAACGGATCGAACGCGACGACTTTCATCTTGAGACCGAGCGCACGGTCGGCGACGATCGAGCCGATATTGCCCGCGCCGATCAGGCCGAGCGTCTTGCCGGTGACCTCGACGCCCATGAAGCGGTTCTTCTCCCACTTGCCGGCCTGAGTCGACTTGTCGGCCTCGGGCAGGTCGCGGGCGAGCGCGAACATCAGCGCGATGGCGTGCTCGGCAGTGGTGATGGAGTTGCCGAACGGGGTGTTCATCACCACCACGCCCTTGGCGCTGGCGGAGGGGATGTCGACATTGTCGACGCCGATCCCGGCGCGGCCGACGACCTTGAGATTGGTCGCGGCGTCGAGGATTTCCCTGGTCACCTTGGTCGAGCTGCGGATGGCGAGGCCGTCATACTGGCCGATGATCGCCTTGAGTTCTTCCGGCGTCTTGCCGGTGATCTCGTCCACTTCGACGCCGCGCTCGCGGAAGATCTGCGCGGCCTTGGGGTCCATCTTGTCGGAAATAAGTACCTTGGGCATGTCGATGCCTTTCAATTGAATCTGGAGATGTGGCGGCCGCGCCGGGCGGCCGACAGAAATGCAGGAAGCTCAGCCGGCCTTGGCGGTCACGTAGGCCCAGTCGAGCCATGGCCCGAGCGCCTCGATGTCCGCGGTATCCACCGTCGCGCCGCACCAGATGCGAAGGCCCGCAGGGGCATCGCGGTAACCGGCGACATCATAGGCGGCGTGCTCCTTTTCGAGGAGCGCGGCGAAGGTCTTGATGAACGCTTCGTCCGCACCCTCGACGGTGAGGCACACGCTGGTGGTCGAGCGAATCGACTCGTCGGCCGCGAGATTGCCGAGCCAGTCGCGCTCCGCGACCAGCTTCTGCAGCGCGGCGGCGTTGGCGTTCGAACGCGCGATCAGCCCGTCGAGACCGCCCAGACCCTTGGCCCATTCGAGCGCGAAGATCGCGTCCTCGACCGCCAGCATCGACGGGGTGTTGATCGTCTCGCCCTTGAACACGCCCTCGGCGAGCTTGCCCTTGGCCATCAGGCGGAACACCTTGGGCAGCGGCCAGGCGGGGGTGTAGGCTTCGAGCCGCTCGACCGCGCGCGGGCCGAGGATCAGCACGCCATGGCCGCCCTCGCCGCCGAGCACCTTCTGCCACGAGAAGGTCGCGACATCGATCTTGTCCCACGGCAGGTCATAGGCGAACACCGCGCTGGTCGAATCGGCGAAGGTCAGCCCCTCGCGGTCGGCCGGAATCCACTCGCCGTCCGGTACCCGCACGCCGCTGGTGGTGCCGTTCCAGGTGAACAGCACGTCGGTGCTCCAGTCGATCTGCGTCAGATCGGGAAGCTGACCGTAATCGGCGCGAATCACCGTGGGGTCGAGCTTGAGCTGCTTGACGGCATCGGTGACCCAGCCTTCACCAAAGCTCTCCCACGCGAGCGTGGTCACGCCGCGCGCGCCCAGCATCGTCCACATCGCCATCTCGAACGCGCCGGTATCGGAACCGGGCACGATGCCGATGCGATGCGTGTCGGGCAGGTTGAGCATCTCGCGCATCAGGTCGATGGCATATTGCAGCCGTGCCTTGCCGAGCTTCGAGCGGTGAGAGCGTCCGAGCACTTCGACCGCGAGTTTCGACGCGTCCCAGCCCGGAGGCTTGGCGCAGGGACCGGAGGAGAAATGGGGGCGAGCCGGCTTGGTGGCGGGCTTGGCAATGGACGCAATACCGGCGTCGGCGGCAACAAACTCAGTCATGTCAGTCTCTCCTTGCAGAGAGCACGCGCGGCGTTGGGACCGCGTGGCCCGTGGGCGGCCCTAGAGATTTGCTGCACTGTGTCAATCGATCTTTGGCGATCGGGCGGCGGTGCGTTTGACTTGAGGGATCACGCGGCCCATCTTCAGGCGATGAACCGCCCGGCCCTCTTTGAGCGACACCGCATCCATGCGGGCCAATCGGCGGCACGCGCCTAGCCCGGGCCTTTCATCCGGCGGCAGCCCGTAAGGCCCGGGACGCTCACTCAGTTCAAATTCGCCACGGTTGTATCGCGTCTGCGGCCAGCCTGGGCGCATCCGTGATCGAAAGGCCAATCATGACTCCCAATCCCGTCGCGCCGGAAACGGCGCTTCCCCCGCTCCATGTGATCGACAGCGAATATGACGCGATCGCCGAACTGGCGCTGCGAATCGAGCCGTCCCAACCGGAGCTGTCCCGGCGCCTGATGGCCGAACTCGAACGCGCCGACGTGCATGCCGCGGATGATCTGCCGCACGGGGTGGTATCGCTGTATGCCCGCGTGGACTTTGTCGACGAGGGCAGCGGCGCTCGGCGCTCGGTACAGCTGGTGATGCCCGCCGACGCCGATATCGCGGCGAACAAGGTTTCGATCCTGACGCCGGTCGGCGCGGGGCTGATCGGCATGCGCGAAGGCCGTGAGATCCTGTGGCCCGACCGCGACGGCCGTCGGCGGGGGCTGCGCATCGTCAGCGTGTCGCCGCCGCCCGGCGCGGCGAACGGCTGAGCGCAAGCCGCCGGTCGGCCGGTGGCGGCGCGCGCCGTCATCGGTTAGGCCGTGCGACATGCGCTTCACCCGCCTGGTTGCCGCCCTCATACTACCCGCGCTGCTCACCGGCTGCCTGTTCGGCGGCGACCGCGAGCCGCCGCGCAAGCCGGTCCGCCCCGATCCGCGCGGCCCGGTGACGCTCAACCTGCCGACCACCCGGGAGACTCAGCAATGTTTCGCCGACCTGTCCAAAGCCGAAGTGCGGTTCAGCCCATTGCCCGACCGCGATTATGGCGGTGGGTGTCAGGTCATCGGCGCGGTGCAGCTGATCGACATCGGGCTGCCGGTCACCAACCTCAAGGGCATGCGCTGCCCGCTGGCGCGCGCCTTTATCGGCTGGGTGCGCAACGCAGCGGTGCCGGCGGCGCGCGAGATTCTCGACGGTGAGCTGGTGCGGGTCGAGACGTTCGGCAGCTATTCGTGCCGCGGCGTGATCGGCGGCAGCGCGGCGTCGGCGGCGCGTGTGTCCGAGCATGGCCTCGGCAATGCGGTCGATATCGCCGCCTTCGTGCTGCGCGACGGACGGCGGATCACCGTCGAGCGCGACTGGCGGTCGCAGGACGAAGCGGCGCGCGAATTCCTTCAGGTCGTGCGCAAATCTGCGTGCCGGCGCTTCTCGACCGTGCTCAGCCCTGATTACAACGCCGCGCACTACAACCATCTGCATTTCGACATGGGCGGACGCCCTTTCTGCCGCTGATGTTTTGAATTAGAAGCTGCGGATGACAGACACCAAAGTGCCTTCGCGCGTCTTTCCGCGCGCCCGCGAAGATGCCGAGACCGCGCAGACCGCAGTCAGCACGCCGCAGACCGAGCATCCCGCCTATCGCCTCGCCTTTCAGGACATGGACTTCCTGCTGCGCGAGGATCTGCGCCCGGTGCGCTTCCAGCTCGAATTGTTGAAGCCCAGCCTGCTGATGGACGAGGCGAAGATCGCTTCGCTGTTCGTGATCTATGGTTCGGCGCGGATTCCCGAGCCGTCAAAGGCGCAAGCGCTGCTCGACCTTGCCACCGACGACCAGTCGCGCAAGATCGCCGAACGGCTGATCGAGAAGTCCAAATATTACGACGTCGCGCGCGAGCTGGCGGGCCTCGCCAGCTGCTATCCCGCCGACGAGACCGGCAAGCGCCACTTCGTCGTCACCTCGGGCGGCGGGCCGTCGATCATGGAGGCGGCGAATCGCGGCGCGGTCGAAAAGGGCTGCGACACGGTCGGACTCAACATCGTGCTGCCGCACGAGCAGGCGCCGAACCAATATGTCACCCCCGCGCTGTCGTTCCAGTTCCACTATTTCGCGCTGCGCAAGATGCACTTCCTGCTGCGCGCACGCGCGGTCGCGGTGTTTCCGGGCGGGTTCGGCACGTTCGACGAATCGTTCGAGCTGCTCACCCTGATCCAGACCGGCAAGATCGCGCCGATCCCGGTGCTGTTCTACGGCAAGGCCTTCTGGCAGCGTGTGGTCAATTTCGAGGCATTGTGCGAGGAAGGCGTAATCTCTCCGCGCGACCTCGACTTGTTCCACTTCTGCGAGACCGCGGAAGAGGGCTGGGAGATCGTGCAGGATTTCTACAAGGACAAGAGCGGGCAGTAGCGCGCAAAGAAAAGGCGGCAGCCAGTGTGCCCGGCTGCCGCTCGATGTCCTCAGCTTCCCACGGGAAGCGAAACGCTTACTTCTTCTTTTCAGCCTCGACCGCAGCGGCCGGATCGACCGACGGCGCACCCGTCGCCGGGGTCGCGGCGTTCGACGGCTCGACGACATTGCCACCCGCGGCGACGTTGCCCTCGGCCTCGCTCGCCGCCGGTGCGGCATCGGCCGCGGGGAGCGGGAGATTCGAACCCTGCGCGTTCATATAGGCGATGACGTTGGCGCGTTCCTGCGGGTCGGAGAGCCCGGCAAAGGTCATCTTGGTGCCAGGCGCGTATTTGCGCGGCGAAGCCAGCCAGGCGTCGAGCGCCTCGAACGTCCAGTTGCCTGGCACGCCCTTCAGCGCGTCGGAATAGGCGAAGCCGGCGGCGTGGCCGTGGACCTTGCCGACCGCTGCCCACAGATTCGGGCCGACGCCATTGGCGCCGCCGGTGGTGATCGTGTGGCACGCCGCGCACTTGGCGAAGGAAGCCGCGCCCTTGGCGGGATCGGCTTTGGCGAGACGCGCCGCGATCGGCTCGGCCGCTTCGGCGGCACCGCCGCCCTCGGCACCGTCAGCGCTCTCGACCGGATAGCCTTCCTTTTCAGGGTGGCCGCTCTTGTAGATCATGCCGCTCGCGATCGAGAGGCCCAGTGCCGACGCGCAGCCGAACAGGACCCAGCCTGCGATCGTGTTCATGCGATTGTCCATTGCGCGCTCGTTCTGCCCCAGTTGATGCCTGACGTTTGGCGGTTCCTTTAGTCAGCGCTTTCCGACACCGCAACCCGGACTTGCCCGATGCACTTGCCCATAGGCTTGCGGTGCCTCCGTCACCCGGCTAAGCGCGCCCGCCAATGGACAATTTCGCCGCGCCTGCGCGCCCGATCGTGGCGCGGATGACCGAAGCCGCTTTGGCCGAACCCAAACGCGCCGTCGCGTTCCAGGGGGCGCCGGGCGCCAATTCTCATATCGCGGTGCTCGAAGCCTTCCCCACCGGCCTCCCCTTGCCCTGTTTCAGCTTCGAGGATGCGATCGACGCCGTCCGCGAGGGCCGCGCCGATTGCGCGATGATCCCGATCGAAAATTCGCTGCACGGGCGCGTCGCCGACATCCACTTCCTGCTGCCGCAATCGGGACTCGTCATCACCGGCGAGCATTTCCTGCCGATCCGCTACGCGCTGATGGGCCTCGGCAAGCGCGCCGACGTGCGCCAGGCGATGAGCCATCCGCAGGCGCTCGGCCAATGCTATCACTGGCTGAAGGCGCAGGGCATCTCGCCGCTCACCTATCCCGACACCGCCGGCGCTGCGGCCGTGGTGGCGGAGGAGGGCGACCCCGCGGTCGCCGCACTCGCGCCGCCGGGCGCCGCGCCGCTCTATGGCCTGACGGTGTTCGAGAACGACGTCGCCGATGCCGACCACAACATGACCCGCTTTGTCGTACTGGCGCGCACCGCGCCGCCGCTGCGCGAACATGGCATGTTCATGACCACCTTCATCTTCGAGGTGAAGAATGTCCCCGCCGCGCTCTACAAGGCGCTAGGCGGCTTCGCGACCAACGGCGTCAACATGACCAAGCTCGAAAGCTATCAGCGCGGCGGATCGTTCGCTGCGACCGAGTTTTACTGCGACATCGTCGGGCGGCCCGGCGACCCGGCGGTCGATCGCGCGCTCGACGAGCTGCGCTTCCACACCAAGTCGATGCACATGCTCGGCGCCTATCCGCAGGCGCGCGCGCGGCCTGAATAGGGTCCGCTAGCGCGGACGCGGCGCCGTGAGGCGCATCAAACTCAGTAAGCGCGGGCGACGGCGAACTCGACCGCCTCGATCATCGCGTCCTTCGCCGCGCTCGCCGGGAACATGCCGAGCGAATCGATCGCACGCTGGCCGTAATGGCGCGCGCGGGCGAGTGTGTCGTCGACCGCGCGGCTAGACCGCACCAGTTCGACGGCATGGGCAAAGTCTTCGTCGGACACGCGGCGGCCCAACACCGCTTCTTTCCAGAAAGCGCGGTCTTCGTCATTGCCGCGGGCATAAGCGAGAATGACCGGGAGCGTCATCTTGCCCTCGCGGAAATCGTCACCCGCATCCTTGCCCATCGTCCCGGCGTCCGAGACATAGTCGATCGCGTCATCGACCAGCTGAAAGGCGATGCCGAGGTTGCGGCCATAGGCATCGAGCGCCGCCTCCTCGCCCTCGGGCCGTTCAGCCACCACCGCGGCGATGCGGCAGGCAGCAGCGAACAGCGCGGCGGTCTTGGCGTTGATGATCTCGAGATAGCGTTCTTCGCCGAGATCGATGCGGCGGGCGGCGGTGAGCTGGTTGACCTCGCCCTCGGCGATCACGGCGCTGGCGTTGGACAGGATCTTGAGCACCTTGAGGCTGCCGTCCTCGACCATCAGCTCGAAGCTGCGGCTGAACAGGAAGTCGCCGACCAGCACGCTCGCCGGATTGCCCCAGATCAGATTGGCGGTGCGCTTGCCGCGGCGCAGGTCGGAGCCGTCGACGACATCGTCGTGCAGCAGCGTCGCGGTGTGGATGAACTCGACCGTCGCGGCGAGCTTGTGATGGCGCGTGCCCGAATAATCGAGCAGCTTGGCGCTGGCGATGGTCAGCATCGGCCGCATGCGCTTGCCGCCGCCCGCGATCAAATGCCCGGCCAGCTCGGGGATCAGCGGGATCTGCGACTGCATGCGGTCGAGAATCACCGCATTGACGAGGTTCATGTCGGCCGCGACCAAAGCGATGATCGGCTCGAGCGAAGGTTCGGCATCCCGGCCGATACGATGGATGGTCGCGCTCATGTCCGGGCGATTTGGCCGCTGGCACCCGTAAAGGCAAGTGCATGGGGGTTGCCTATGGGTGAAAGCGACGCAAGAAGGCGCGTAATTGGGCACGGCACCGCCCTCATAGCCCGTCCATCGATGCTTTGCATCGCTGGAGCCTTAGGCTACTTCGCCCGCTCCCCCACCCGGCCACCCAACGGCAATGTATTCCATGGGTGGCCGGGTGGGGGAGCGGGCCGGTGCGGAAACGGGAATGGAAAATGAGCGACGAGACGCTGCAACGCTATCGCCAGAGCATCGACCGGATCGATGCGGCGCTCGTCTTCCTGCTCGCCGAGCGTTTTCAGATCACTCAGGCGGTCGGACGCCACAAGGCGGAAACCGGGCTGCCGCCTGCCGATCCGGGGCGCGAGGACCGTCAGATCGCGCGGCTGCGCGAGCTGGCAGCGCAAGCCGATCTCGACCCCGAATTTTCCGAGAAGTTCCTGCGCTTCATCATCGACGAGGTGATCCGGCACCATGCGCAGATGCAGGACGGCGCCAAGGCCTGACCGGACTCCGGGTCCGGTGCACTTTTTGCGCACCGGCACAATTTTGCGACAAACGGCGTTTAGAGCCTCGCTCACCGACAGGACCGCCACGTCCTAATGGTGTGACAAATCAGATAAATTGATTAAACGGCGAAGCCGTTGATGACATGAGGTTCGTAAATGCGTCGCGTTGCGTGGGTGATGAGCGGGTTGATGATGGCGGCCTCGCCGATGGCGATGGCTGCGGGGCAGGAGACTGCCGCAGCGCCGCAGCGCGGTGAAACGCCGCCGCCCGAAACCGGCGACGGCGGCGGCGATGTGGTCGACGGCGAGGAGATCGTCGTCAGCGGCGAGCTGCGCGGCGCGGTGCCGGGCGACGTCAAACCCGAGCTGTCGCTCAATCCCGCCGACATCCGCGCCTATGGCGTCGGCTCGCTCGCCGAATTGCTGACCGAGCTCGAACCGCAGACGCGCAGCGGGCGCGGACGCGGCAGCGGCGGGCCGGTGCTGCTGCTGTCGGGCCGGCGCATCTCGGGCTTCTCCGAGATCCGCAACATTCCGCCCGAGGCGATCGAGCGAATCGACATCCTCCCCGAGGAAGCGGCGCTCAAGCTCGGCTACCGCGCCGACCAGCGCGTCGTGAACATCGTGCTGCGCCGCCGCTTCCGCGCGATCACAGCCGAGGTCGAGGGTGGCATCGCGACGGCGGGCGGACGTGACAGCGAGGAGGTCGAGCTGAACATGCTGCGCCTCAACCGCGACGGACGCGTCAACGTCACCGCCGAATATGAGCGCGATTCGAGCCTGCTGGAACGCGAGCGCGACGTCGTCACGACCAATACCGATTCGCAATATCGCACGCTGCTGCCTGATACGCAGAGCCTCTCGGTCAATGGCGTGTACAGCCGCAACATCGGCAAGGTCGCGGCGACCGCGAACCTGCGGCTGGAGCAGAACTGGAACGAATCGCTGCTTGGACTGCCGAGCACGGGTGGCACCAACCCGCTGCTGCGGAGCAGCGACAGCGGCACGCTTCATGGCGGCTTCTCGCTCAATGGCGACCTTTCGCCCAAATGGCGCTGGTCGGTCACCGGCAATTGGGACCGCAACGAAAATCGCACGCTGACCGATCGCGAGACCGGGTTGACCGACCGTGCGGTCTCGGTTTCGAACGTCGGATCGCTCGACGCACTGGTCAACGGTTCGCTTGCCGCGCTGCCTGCGGGCGACATCTCGACCAGCGTGCGCGCATCGGCGCGCACCAGCGATCTCGACAGCGAATCGCTCCGCTCCGGTCTGTTCTCGACCAATTCGATCGGGCGCGACAGCGGCGCGGTGCAGGCCAATATCGACCTGCCGATCGCCAGCCGCAGCCGCGCGATCCTCTCGCCGCTCGGCAATTTCTCGCTCAACGCCAATGTCGAACTGGAGCAGCTGTCGGACTTCGGCACGCTGATCACTTATGGCTATGGCGCCAACTGGTCGCCGATCGAGCAAGTCCGCTTCGTCGCCTCGTTCACCGAAGAGGAAGGCGCGCCGTCGGCGCAGCAGCTCGGCAATCCGACGATCACCACGCCCAATGTGCGCGTGTTCGACTTCGTGCGCGGCGCCAGCGTCGACATCACGCGGATCGACGGCGGCAATCCGAACCTGATCGCCGACAACCGCAGCGTGATGAAGCTCGGCCTCAATCTGCGGCCGCTCAAGGACACCGACCTCACGCTCAATGTCGACTACAACAAGAGCGTGATCCGCAACCCGATCGCGAGCTTCCCGACCGCGACCGCAGCGATCGAGGCCGCGTTCCCCGACCGCTTCACGCGCGACGGTTCGGGCACGCTGATCCGCATCGACAACCGCCCGGTAAACTTCCTGCGCAGCGAGCGCGAGCAGATCCGCTGGGGCCTCAATTTCTCGAAATCGATCACCTCGCCGCTGGCGAAGAAGATGGCCGAGCAGTTCCAGGCGCAGCGCGCGGCGCGGCAGGCGGCCCGCGAGGCCGCCGAAGCGCGCGGCGAAGCACCGCCACAAGGCGAGCGCGGACCGGGTCAAGGCCAGCGCCGCTTCGGCGAGGGCGGGCAGCGCGGACCCGGTGGTCCCGGCGGCGGCTTTGGTGGGCGCGGCGGCGGTTTCGGCGGTGGCGGTGGCCCGGGTGGCGGCGGACGGCTTCAGCTCGGCCTGTTCCACACGATCGCACTGACCGACAAGCTCGTTATTCGCCAGGGCCTGCCCGAGCTCGATTTGCTCAACGGCGCGGCGACGGGCAGCCGCGGCGGCTCGCCGCGCCATCAGGTCGAGCTGCGCGCGGGCGTGGTGCGCGACGGAATCGGCCTGCGCCTCAACGCCGACTGGAACAGCGCGACGACCGTGCGCGGCGGCGCATCGAGCAGCGAATTGCTGCGCTTCGACGACTTCGCGACCGTCAATTTGCGGCTGTTCGCGACGCTGGGGCCGCAGTTCAAGTTCGTGCGCGACAATCGCTGGCTGCAAGGCACGCGCATCACGCTGTCGGTCGACAATGTCTTCGACAGCCGGTTGAAGGTCACCGACGCCAGCGGCGCGACCCCGATCAGCTACCAGCCGGCGCTGCTCGATCCGCTCGGACGGACGGTGAAGCTGAGTTTGCGGAAGGTGTTTTTCTGATTTTTTTGAGTCGCTCACGCGACTGGCGGTGCCGGCCCGCTCCCCCACCCCGCCACCCACTTCAGGGTATCTTTGATGGGTGGCGGGGTGGGCGAGCGGGCCGGCACC
>NZ_JAMLDX010000020.1 GCF_024211275.1 Sphingomonas tagetis | reverse complement strand
ACGTCCGGCCTTGTGAGACCCGATACAGCACCACCGACCCATCGGCCGGCGAGTGCGGACAGATCCTTGAGACCCTCAAGGGACAACCGCCAAGCAACTGCAAATTACAGATCCTGACCCTAGCGGGCATAGGACCCTATCGATGGTGGCACGCTACTCTCATGCAAACGGAGCGCATATCGACAAGGCGATGGATCAGCTTGAGCGTCGAATCGGTGCATCCCTGTGACCCAATTACACCAAAACTACACACGCCAACTCCGGGCGTTACAGCGCCGGATAAAAAATCGTTCTATTTCAATAGGTTGATGGTGCCCGGGGACGGACTCGAATAGATTGAGAAATATGTTATTTTTCAGTATATTACACGCTGGTCATTAAGGACGTGTACCGTCGAAAATACCGTCAAAAATGAGGCTCGATTTCGATTCCGCATTTTGATTGATTTGGCCTTGGAAGGCATTGCCATGCGCACAGTGCCAGAAGGTTATCGTCGAGAGCGACCTCTAATCGCCCGTGCAATGTGACCGTTTACGCTCGAGCATGGCGCGCGCAAAATCGGGCGCATCTTCTCTGTAAACGAGAGCGGTGGAAATCTGACAATTTAGACTAACGATATTGAGGAATCTCAGACGCGCTATCCCAAGCGTAGCGAGGGAAGCTGGCGCCAACACAACGCCTTCTCCGGCGGCCGCGAGTGCGGCGGCAGTCACGAAGTCGTCGGTCCGAGTGAGCGCTGACAGCTCAAAGCCCCCCGCCCGGCACACCTCGTCAAGACTGTCGATCAGCCCCACCTGCTCATGGAATTGTGGCAGAACGAATTTCTCTCCCGCCAAGGCTCGCGGATGGACCGAAGCCGAATTGGCGAGCACGTGATCTTCCGACACGCACAACTTCAGGGGTTCGCTATGGACGATCGCCGCCCGACAGCCGGGCGGATAGGACGGCCTGGGTCGCACCAATCCGATATCGAGCCGACCGGCGGCCAGTTCCGCCAGCTGCGCGGGCGTCTCCATGAGCCGGGGATGCAGCACCAGTTCCGGCGACAGCGTTCGAAGATTGGCCAGTAGCCCGGTAAGCATTCCGCTCATCGCCGCCGAAAAGATATAGCCGATGTTGATGGGCCCGCTTCGACCCCGCGCCAGATTGACGCCAAGCCGCTCGGCTTTGGCGAGCTGCGCCAAGGTGGCTCGGGCTTCGTCCAGGAAAATGCGCCCGGTTCGGGTAAGGTGGACGTCGCTCTTACGCCGGCGATCCAACAATCTTGCACCGAGCTGGTCCTCCAGCCGCAACAACCGCTTGCTAGCGACCGATTGCACGATGCCCAACCGGTCGGCAGCGCGGGAGAAACTGCGCGCTTCCGCAATAGCCACAAAGGCGGCGAGACAATCACCGTCAAGCATCTTCATTCCAAAATGCGATAATATGCGCGCAAAATCAACCTTGGCGGCATTATTCCGTTGAGGGATGGACGGCGCAAGGAGATCGCACATGGCCGACCATACCCGCTTCGATTGGGCAGACCCGTTCCAGCTCGAAGACCAGCTGACCGAAGAAGAGCGTATGATCCGCGATGCCGCGCACGGCTTCACACAGGCTGAACTTCAGCCCCGCGTCATCGATGCCTTCCGCGAGGAAACCGACGCCCCGGAGCTGTTCGCGATGATGGGCGAGGCGGGCCTGCTGGGGGTGACGTTGCCCGAACAATATGGCGGCGCCGGCGCCAGCTACGTCGCCTATGGCCTGGTCGCGCGCGAGATCGAGCGCGTCGATTCGGGCTATCGCTCGATGGCCTCGGTTCAGTCCAGCCTGGTGATCTACCCGATCTATGCATACGGATCGGAGGAACAGCGGCAGCGATATCTGCCCGGCCTCGCTTCAGGCAAGCTGATCGGCTGCTTCGGCCTGACCGAGCCCGATGCCGGCTCCGATCCGGGATCGATGCGCACCGTCGCGCGCCAGGATGGCGGCGATTATGTGCTGCACGGCTCCAAGACGTGGATCACCAACGCGCCCTTCGCCGACGTGTTCGTGGTGTGGGCCAAATCCGAAGCGCATGGCGGCCAGATCCGCGGCTTCATCCTGGAAAAGGGGATGAAGAGCCTGTCCACGCCGAAGATCGAAGGCAAGCTCTCGCTGCGCGCTTCGACCACGGGCATGATCGTGATGGACGAGGTTCGCGTGAGCGCCGACGCGCTGCTGCCCGGCGTCGAGGGGCTGAAGGGACCGTTCGGCTGCCTGAACCGGGCGCGCTATGGGATCAGCTGGGGCGCGCTCGGCGCGGCGGAATTTTGCCTGCACGCCGCGCGGCAATATGGGCTCGACCGCAAGCAATTCGGCCGTCCGCTCGCCGCGACCCAACTCTACCAGAAGAAGCTCGCCGAGATGATGAGCGACATCGCCTTGGGCTTTCAAGCGTCGCTGCGCGTCGGCCGGCTGATGGACGAGGGGCGGTTTGCGCCGGAAATGGTGTCGATGGTCAAGCGCAACAATGTCGGCAAGGCGCTGGATATCGCTCGCCTTGCCCGCGACATGCACGGCGGCAACGGGATCTCCGAAGAATATCAGGTCATGCGCCACATGGTGAATCTGGAGACGGCAAACACCTATGAGGGCGCGCATGACGTTCATGCGCTGATCCTGGGACGGGCCATCACCGGTATCGCCGCCTTCTGATGGGAACGCCGCTTGACGGGCTGAAGGTCGTTGAACTTGCCCGCATCCTTGCCGGCCCCTGGGCCGGGCAGGTGCTCGCCGATCTGGGCGCCGACGTGCTGAAGCTCGAAGGTCCCGATGGCGACGATACGCGCGGCTGGGGCCCGCCCTTTGTCGAGCGGGCGGGCGGCGGCGGCGAGGCCGCCTATTTCCACGCCGCCAATCGCGGCAAGCGCAGCGAAGTGGTGGATTTCCGCACGGCCGAGGGGCAGGCGCGCGCCCGCGCGCTGATCGCCGGGACCGATGTGGTGATCGAGAATTTCAAGGTCGGCGGCCTCGCCAAATACGGCCTCGACTATGAAAGTCTCAACCGCCTCAACCCGCGTCTGATCTATTGTTCGATTACCGGCTTCGGCCAGGACGGCCCCTATGCCGCGCGCCCTGGCTATGATTTCATCATCCAGGGGATGAGTGGAATCATGGACCTGACCGGCGAGCCCAGCGGCGCGCCGCAGAAGATCGGGGTCGCCTATGCCGACATCCTGACCGGCCTCTACTCGGTCATCGCCATTCAGGCGGCGCTCGCCGAGCGGGAACGCACGGATCTGGGGCAGCGGATCGATATGGCCTTGTTCGATGTGATGGTCGGCACCCTCGCCAATCAGGCGATGAACTATCTCGCCTCGGGCGAATCGCCGCGCCGGCTCGGCAACGCCCACCCCAATATCGCGCCCTACGCCGCCTTTCCGACGCAGGACGACTGGTTCATCCTCGCTGTCGGCAATGACGGCCAGTTCGCGCGCTTTTGCGACGTGGCCGGGATCGCATCGGAGCAACGCTTCGCCACCAATGCCCAGCGGCTCGCCGCACGCGACGAGTTGGATGCGGTCGTGCGCGCCGCCACGATGCGCTGGCCGCGCGCCGCCTTGCTCGACGCGCTCGAGCGCGCGAACGTGCCCGCGGGTCCGATCAACAGCGTCGAGCAGGCTTTTGCCGACCCGCAAATCCGCCATCGCCAACTACAGCTCTCGATGGTCGATGAAGCGGGGACAATCATCCCGGGCGTGCGGTCGCCGATCCGCTTCTCGCGCTCCGAACTGGCGAAATCGGGTCCCGCACCAACGCTGCCATCCGCCAGCCGCGCAATGTGACTGCCGCCCGGTAAATCGCGCGCGGGTTGTCGCCGCGCTCGAAATGCCTCTTGCCGTCCATTAGTCAAGTGCTATCGTTAGCATGAACGCCGCAGCGTGATGCGGCAATTGTGGCAGGAGCGCAGGATGACGGTGGATCACCACGAAGCAACGCGGTCCCACGCAGCGGCGGTCCGGCGCTTTCCGGCCGGCCTGATTGTCATTCACTGGCTCAGCGCGCTGTTGATCGCAATCATGCTCGCAACCGGTTGGTGGATGATGGAGCTGATCGACGATCCCAGGCGGATGACGGCCGCCTTCCCGATCTTCCAGTTTCACAAGTCGCTCGGGCTGGTCGTGCTGGCGGCAGCGTTCTTCCGGATTGTCCTTCGCACGCGCCGCAGGGTTCCGGCACTGCCCCGTCGCATGCCTGGCTGGGAACGACTGACGGCGTTCGCGTCGCACGCGGCGCTTTACATTCTTCTGGTGACCGTGCCGCTGTCTGGGTGGAGCTACATCTCCACGCAATGGGCGGAATCGCTCGACAAGGAGTTCCGGGCGCCTTCGCTCTTTTTCGGCCTCGTTCCCATTCCTTATTTCCCCGTGATTGCCGAAGCGGAAGGCGGGTTGCGGCGCGCGCTGTCGTTTCATCTGAGCGGCGTCCACGCCTGGCTGGCATATGGGTTGCTCGTCCTTGCGCTGTTCCACGTCGCCGCAGCGCTGAAGCATCATTTCATCGACCGCGACAATGTGCTGGGCTCGATGTTGCCGGGTATCCGTCAACCCGACGCGGAAGATGGCGAGGCGAGCGCGCCGCATAAGCTGACGAGCGGGCGGGTATGGTTGATTGCCGGCGGCGGCATTGTCGCGCTGGCGCTGCTCGGCTGGCTCTTCAACCCGCCGCCGCCCCGCCGATCGGTCGATACGACGATTCCGGTCGCTTCGGCCAAGATCCCCTGAACGATAAAGGAGCGGCGCGACCGTGCGCGACCAATAGCGGTCTTGCCGGCCCGGCGAGTCATCGTGCCCAGCGAATTGGAGAACCGACATGATCATCGAGGCACGCACCTATACGCTCAAGATCGGCAAGGTTGCCGATTATCTGGCGCTGTACCGCGCGGAGGGTTTGGAACCGCAGCGCCGGCATCTGGGCCAGCCCTATGGCTATTATTCCACCGAAACCGGCGCGCTGAACCAGATCGTACACCTGTGGGCATATGCCGATGCGAACGACCGCGCCGCGAAGCGGGCGGCGCTCTATGCCGACAGGGAATGGCAGGCCGTCGTGCCAAAGCTGTTCGAGCTGATCGAACGGATGGAAAGCGCGATCCTCAACCCCGCCTTTTTCGTCGAGCCCCAGGCCTGCAAGATCGTCGCCTGAGGGGATGAAGGGCGGGCACCGACCAGGATGATCTGTCGCACGCTGGCGGCGCGATGACGGCCAGCCAATGAGCGAAAGCTCGTGCCGATGGCGGATCGCATGACCGCCGCGAGCACGCCCGCGTCAACTTACCCGAGACCGGCTGGCGATCTCAATCGCGCTCGCGTCTCAGCTTGATCCGCTCATGCAGACCCATTGCGAGCCCGGCGACAGTCATCGGGATGGCGAGCAATCCGAAAATCCCGCCGATGCCGAGGCCGATCCCGACGAGCGCGCCGCCGCCCATGCTGCCGATGACCGATCCGATCCGCCCCATCCCGCTCATCCAGCTGATCCCGGTCGCGCGGACCCGCGTCGGATACCAGCTGGCGGCATAGGCGGAGGATCCGACCTGAGCGCCCGGAATGCAAACCCCCGCACAGAACAGGACTAGGCCAAGCAGCACGGGCTGATGCGAGAACCAGCCGATCGCGAATAGAAACAGGCTGGCCAGCACGCTGGCGCCGGCGATGACACGGTTGGGCCGAAACCGGTCCATCAGATAGCCCAGGAAGATCGCGCCCAATGTGCCCCCGACCTGGAACATCGCGCCGATCCTCGAGGCTGTGCTGATCGAATAACCCTGATTGGTGAGCAGCAGCGGCATCCAGCTGTTCAGCATGTAGATCGAGAGCAGGCCGCAAAATGCGCTGAGCCACAGCAGCAGCGTGCCGCCGACCGGACGCGCGGCAAACAACTCGCTTGCCGGGGCGCCGTGCGCAGCGGGCTCGGCGATCGGCAGCCAATCGGCGGCAACCCGGCCTCGCGCGATGCGGGCAACCATCCTGCGAATCTCCGGCTCGCGGCCGCCCTTGGCCGCCAGGAAGCTCAGCGACTCGGGCAAAGCGAAAGCGGCAATGAGCCCGAAGACGATCGGCAGCATCCCCCCGATCACGAACACCATGCGCCAGCCATGCGCTGGGATCAGCCACGCCGCAATGAACCCGGACGTCGCCGCACCCAGGGTGAAGCCACAGAACATTGCATTGACCAGCGAAGATCGCCGTCGGGCCGGCGCGAACTCGGACGTCAGCGCGATCGCGCACGGCAATACGCCGCCCAGCCCGATTCCGGCCAGAAAGCGCACGGCAATGAGCTGATAAAGCGTGTTGGTGAAGCCGGCGAGGATCGTCAGCAGCCCGAACATGACCGTCGCGATCACCAGCGTCCGCTTTCGCCCGATGACATCGCACACCGGGCCGAAGATCGCGGACCCGACGATCGAACCGAACAGCGCCCCGCCGAACACAGCGCCGAGGTTCGCCGCCGGCAGCGACCACTCCGCCGCGATCTTCGGCGCGACAAAGCCGATCACGGCGGTGTCGAAGCCGTCGATCGCGACGATCACGAAACAGATCGAGATGACCAGCCACTGAAGCGCGGTCATCGGCCCGGAATCGATCAGTTCGCCAGCGGTCTTATATTGCGCTTGTTCCAAGGCCCCCTCCGCAGTCCGCCGCCCTACGACAGGCATTGACGGTTCGTCGGATGGTAGCGGCTTCCTCCGGCGGGAATCAAGCGCGAACGATAGCAAATATTGTGGCCAATTGTCTGCCCATCTGCCGGTCGCGTCCCGATCAAAGCACAAACTATGCAAATCTATTCGTTTTTATCTAATTATAAGAGATAGTTAATCCACGTCGCCAGATCTGCTTTGCTTAAAATGTAGCGATCTCATTTTGCTAACGATAGCACAAATCTGTTGACTTGGCTTCTTGCGTGAGAGAGGTTCGGGACCAGAACAAGCGCGCATGCCAAGTGGATGACGCGGGCGGAGGGAGAAGATCATGAGGTTACCAAGGGCCTTGAAGGCCGTTGCGCTCGTTGGCGCATCGGCGGCTTCGATCGCAGCATCGCAGGCGCAAGAACAGACGTCCCCGCCCGAAGCGGCGTCCGCGGCGGCGCAGGCCGACCCCCTCTTCGGCGACGACATTGTCGTCACCGCGCAGAAGCGATCGGAATCGGTCCAGAAAATCCCCCTCGCGATCACCGCTGTCGGGGGCGAGGATCTCGCCAATCGGCAGGTTACCAGCTTTGAGTCGCTGGCGCCCTCACTTCCGAGCGTGAACTTCGGCAAGAATGTCGGCTTTGCGCGCATCGCGATCCGCGGCCTTGGGCTCGACGCCTCGGTCGGCGGGCACGAGGGCCGCGTCGCATATCATGCAGACGGCATTTACGTCGGCCGGCCGAGTTCGCAGCTATCGACCTTCTTCGACATCAGTCGTGTCGAGGTCGTGCGCGGGCCGCAGGGCACGCTCTATGGGCGCAACGCGACCGCCGGCGCGATCAACGTGATCACGAACGATCCGCAGGACACGTTCGGCGGCTATGCCAAGCTGACGGTCGGCAATTACGGCTTTTTCCAGGAAGAAGGCGCCGTAACCGGCCAGGTCGCCGATGGCGTCGCGGCGCGTTTCGCGCTCACGAAGACCGATCGTGGCGGTTACGGCCAGAACCTGGTTTCGGGCGACGATATCGACGACGAACACTCGCTCGCCGTTCGCGCCAAGCTGAAGATCGAACCGTCCGCCGGCGTGACGCTGCTGCTGTCGGCCGACTACAGCTATCAGGACGACGCGGCCTTCGTCTATCACTTCATCGGACAGGGAAATCCTGCCTCCCAACCCCGCGCGGTGACGCTGGGCGGCACGGTCCCCGCCGACCCGCGCGACACTTTTGCCGACATTCCGCAAACCAATGAGCGTCGCAACTGGGGCTTTGGCGCGACGCTGACCGTCGATATCGGCCAGGCGACGCTCACCTCGGTGACTGGCTATCGCGATTCGCTTGCCGATGTGCGCGGCGACCATGACGGCACGCGCATCAACGTCTCGACCATCCAGACGCTTGAGCAGGCCAGGCAGTTCAGCGAGGAACTGCGTCTCGACGGCGAAACCGGCCGGTTGAAGTGGCTGATCGGCGGCTTCTACTTCAATGAGAAGATCTACGCGCAGTCGAAGTTCGGTCCCGTTCTGGCGTTCAACAACGCGTTTCTGAGCCGTGGCCTGATCTTCAACGGAGACCTGAAAACCGATGCCTATGCGGCGTTCGGACAGCTCGACTTCGAGATTCTCGACGGACTGACACTTTCAGCAGGCCTGCGTTATTCGCATGAGAAGAAATTCATCGATCAGCGTGGCGCTGTCGAGCTCGGCATGGCTGCGACGCCCGGATATACGCCGGGATACACCAACTTCCAGAAGGCCGATGTCAGCTTTAGTTCGACAACGCCGCGGTTCAATATCCAGTGGTCGCCGACGGCCAATCTGATGTTCTACGCGACTTATGCGAAAGGCTTCAAATCCGGTGGCTTCAATCTCACGGGATTTGCGCCGGCGGTCCGCCCGGAACAGCTCACCGATTATGAGGCGGGGATCAAGGCCACGCTGTTGAGCGGAGCGGTTCGCCTCAATGGCTCGGTGTTCCACTATGATTATGACGATCTACAGGTGCAGCGCATCCTCAACGCCGCCGCGGTAGTGGTGAATGCCGCGACCGCGCGGGTCCGGGGCGCCGAGGCGGAAGTCACGATCCGCCCCGTCCGGGGGTTCGAGCTTTCCGGAAATGTCGCATATCTGGACGCCAGGTTCACCAGTTTCGCGTCGGAAGATTCGGCGCGCCCGACGCTTGGGGTGCTGAACCTTTCGGGGAACCGCCTGCCCCAGGCGCCGGAATGGACCGCCAACCTTGCCGCGCAATACAGCCTGCCGGTCCGTTCGGGAACGCTCCGGTTGCGCGGCGAGATGGCTTATACCAGCCAGATCTTCTTTTCGTTCTACAACCGCCCCGAAATCTCCCAGAACGGCTACGCGAAATATAATGGCTCGGTGAGCTATGAGGCATCGAGCGGGCTGACCCTCTCCGCCTGGATCAAGAATATCGCGGACCGACGCACTTATTCGACGACTCAGGTGTCGAGCGGATTTCTGGGCTTTCCGATCATGGGCACGTTCGACCCGCCAAGGACCTTCGGAGGTTCGATCGGCGTGAGCTTCTGAAGCAGGAAGGCGCGGACCGGACGGGGATTTGGTCCGCGCCTGCCGACCCATTTCAATGTCAGGGGTGCATTGCCTCCGACCCCTGCCCTGTTAGGGTGAGCCGATGATTACCGCTCGAGAAATTGCCGATCTGGTTGGCGTTTCCGTCTCTACCGTCGGACGGGCCCTGTCGGACGATCCGCGCATCAGCGAGGACACGAAGGCCAAGGTTCGCAAGGCTGCGGATCGCGTCGGTTATGCCGGCAACACCGCCGCCCGGATCGTGCGCGGCGGATCGAACAATCTGATCGGGCTGCTGGTGCCCGAGATCAGCAACGACTTCTACTCGACCATCGCCCAATCGCTGTCCCAGGTTTGCGGCCGGCACAATTATCGTGTCGTGCTTTCGCTGACCGGAGACGACGGCG
Organism: Sphingomonas tagetis; assembly: GCF_024211275.1. GTDB lineage: Bacteria > Pseudomonadota > Alphaproteobacteria > Sphingomonadales > Sphingomonadaceae > Sphingomonas > Sphingomonas tagetis. Next base: position 74,270 of record NZ_JAMLDX010000020.1, on the reverse strand, counting down.
ATAACGAGGCCAAGAACATCCGCGAGCTCGTCGCCGCGCAAGCGGCGGGTCTCATCATCGTTCCGGCCCCGACAACCCGCCGCGCCAGCCTTCAGCTGCTCAAGCAAATTCCGCACGTGCAACTGCTTCGAAAAGTCTCGGGGCTCGACAAGATATGGTTCGGCATCGACGATCGCGATGCGATCACCGAAGCGGTCGAACACCTGGTTTCGCTGGGCCACCGGCGCATCGCCTATATCGGCGGATCGGAGGCGCTTTCGACAGGGGTCGAACGGCGTGAGGGCTTCGTTCGCGGCTGCCGCACCGCCGGACTGGATCTCGCGGACTGCGCGATCCATACCGGCCCGCCTGAGCGACAGCTCGGTCGTGAGGCCTTCGACACGCTGTTGTCCGCCAAACGTGCCCCCACGGCAATCGTCGCCGGCGCGTTCAACGTCGCGATCGGCATCATCGAGTGCGTCGAAGCGCGCGGGCTGACCGATATTCCTTCGGTCGTCGGCTTTGGCGACCCCGACTGGTTCGCATGGTGGCGCGGTGGGTTGACAACCATCCGCCCCCCGATCGACAATCTGGCGACGAGTTGCGCCCTGTGGTTTCTCGACCAGCTCGGCGACCGGCAGAGCAAGGGATTATCGTTGGTCGAGCATAGTTCGGTGGTCGCCTCCACACTGATCGTACGCGCGAGCTCCCGACCGGTCGGCCCAGGGCGTTCCGTCAAATAAAAAAGGCTGCGGCGCGCCGCAGCCTTTTACGATCTCATCGCCGGCCTGCCGGATCAGGGACAGACCACATAGTTGCTGAACCCGCCATCGCGCTCCTGGATGCCGGAAATCGCCTCATTGACCCGCGACAACGGGAACACCTCATCCCTCAGATAATTCAGGTCGATCACGCCCGATCCCACCATATCCGCCAGATCCTGACCCTGTTCGGTGGTAAACCAGTTGGAGCCGATGATCCTGACCTGCTCGTCCATCAGCCATTTCATGTTCACCGGCACCTCGTCCGCCACGCCGCCGATCACGACAAGGCGCCCGCCGCGCTTCAGGGCATGCATCGAATCCGCCATTGTCGCCGCAGGTGCGCGGGCGCCGAGCGCGCTGATCACGAAGTCCACGCCATAGCCATCGGTCAGCGCCATCGCCCACTCGGCGGCGCTTCGCTCGCCAAGGGTCAGGATCTCGATCCGATCCGGCGCGAACGCCTTCACGCGCGCCATGAGGTCGGCATTTCGCGCCGTCCCCAGGATCTTGGTCACGCCCATTGCGAGGCAAAGCAGCGTGGAGGCGATGCCGAGCGTTCCCGTGATGCCGTCGATGAAGGCGACCTGCCCCGGCCCGGCGGCGGCATTGCGCAGCGCGCCATAGGCCGTTCCCAGATAGCCCATGCGGCCAGCCTTCTCGAAGCTCATATCGTCCGGAAGCTTGACGATGGCATAGGCTGGCGCGAGCATATATTCGCCGAACCCGGCATAGCGGTTCACGTCGAAGATCTTCTGGCCGTCGCGGCTGGTGCTGAAATATCCGTTCAGCGTGAAATAGCGGCATTCGGTACGGCGCCCCGCCGAACACGGCCGGCACGATCCGCATGAACGCAGCGGACTGACATAGACGCGCTCGCCCGGCTTGATGCCGATCACGCCCTCGCCGACCTCATCGACCACGCCTGCGGGATCGAGGCCGAATATCGCAGGGAATTCGGGCAGCGGCTGATGCGGAAACCACGAGGCCCAGTTGTTGATGACGTTGCCCATATTGGGCACGATGCCGCAGGCCTTGACCCGCACGAGGACCTCGCCGAGCCGCGGCTCCGGGACCGGCAGCGTGTCGAGGCGCATCGGCGTATGAAGGTCATGCAGCCGTGCGGCGACCATCGATCGGGTCATCTTCATTTTCTCCAGAAGGGTCATTCGCCGGCGCGAGAAGCGCCGATCAGGATGAATGCGAGTGTCGCGGGACGGTCGGTTTCGTTGCGCCACGCGTGACGCGTGCCGTTCTGCACGATCACGTCATGGCGATTGAGCCGCGTCTTGGAACCGTCGCTCAGCTCCAGCGTGATCTGGCCGTCCAGCACGATCCCGTAATCGGTCGAGTCGGTTCGATGAAAGCCCGTCTCTTCGAACAATTCGGCCAGGCCAGGGCTCAGCCTGGCATTTTCCGCGGCCGCCGCCGCGCCATCGAATTCCGCCGCAGCGAACACGCGATCAGGCGGGAAGGTGACGACGAGGAACCGGCTTTCCCCGGCCGCCGGCACATGCGACAGGCTCGGACTGGTGGGATCCGCCGGGCTGGGCCGCAGCGGCTCGCCGCTCGACGTCGCCCAGACCAGCCGAGTCATCATGCCGGGAATATGCTCATAGGCCGAACAGACCGGCGGCGCGCCGTCGGACGCCACGCACGAGGCGCCTTGCGCATCGTGCCGCGTGACCAGCCGCCTGATGTTCAGCGGCATATCGGAACTCGCCGTCGCCGCCCGAGCGTGGCCATCGTCTTCCAGCTGCCCCATGATGGACTAGCCCGCATCCGCCGGGTGAAGCCTGGCGAGATAGCGCTCCAGCGTCTCGGGGTTTGGCTTCTGCTCCGGCGCGGCGAGCGGCACGCCCTCGAACGGGCTCGCCTCGAAATACCAGCGCTCCGGCGCGGGGAGCCCCCAGCGCAGGTTGGTCGACAGCGAGGCGGCATCCCAGCGCACCGGCTCGATCTCCAGATCGATCGTCTGGTAATGGCTATTGAAGAATTCGACGCGGTGACCGTCCGGATCCAGGATGTAGACGAACAACATGCCCCCCGGTCCGTGGCGGCCGGGCCCGCGTTCGACGGCCATCGGGTAACCCAGCAGGCCGGCGACATCGCATGCCGTGAAGATGTCGTGCGATTCGGAGACGGTGTAGGCGAAATGATGCAACCGGGGCGAATGACCGGGCACGATCGCCAGGTCGAGGCACGTTCCCTTCCGATACATGAACGCCGCCAGCAGCAGCTCATCATGCGCAATATATTCGGAATATCGGAAGCCAAGCTCGTTGTAGAAGCCGCAGATCCGCTGCATGTCGGTCGTCATCGTCTGAAAGTGATCGATCCGCTGCGCGCGAGCCCCGCGGTGGTTCATGACGTCCAGGAACACGCGCGGGCGCACCTCCATATGCGCGCAAAGCTCCAGCTTCGCGCCATCGGGATCCGATACGTGCAGCGTGCGCCCTTGAAAGGGTTGCTCGACCCATATCGGATCGAGGCCGCGTTGCCCGAACCAGTCGTGGGCGAGCTCCAGTTCGGCTTCGTCGCGCACGCGAAACCCCATGCGACGGATCTTGCCCGCGTCGGGCGATTGCACGAGCGTCAGGCTATGGTGGCACGCCTCGGCCAAGCCGCGCAGATAGCAGGTCCCCGAATCCTCGTCCGACACGACCAGTCCGGCCACTTCAGTATAGAATTCGCGGCTGCGCTGAAGATCGCTCACGGTAATCGTAACGTGGCTCGCGCGCGTAATGTTGAACGCGGGTCGCAGCTCGACGGGCGGCAGCATCTTCATCTCCTTACGCAACATGCGCTATCGTTAGCACAAACTTGCAGCGATTGGTCCGCGAAGTCAAGCGGCATCCAGCAGGACGCGACGGATGGTGCTGAACAACGGACCCGCCATCGCCCGCGACGCGATGCCACCCCTGCCCGCTCCGCCGCCGCATGATATCTGCGACCGTACTCCGGACGACCGTGCAGCATGTTGCGACGACTCGAGGGACAGCAGGACATCAGATTCGCATTGACAACATGCGCTGCGTGATTAGTGCTATCGGTAGCACGGCGATCGTGGAGCAGATATGCGCGAATCGAGCATAGCAGACGGCTGCGTCTTGCTGACAGACCACCCATGGCCCGATCTGGGCCTCGAAACGTCGATCTTCGAGCGCGCGGGAATCCGTCTTGTCGCCGGGCCGGAAATTGCTGGCACTGCGGCGGAGGTGGAGCGCCTGGTGGCAGAGTGTTCGCCCGCGGCCATTCTGACCTGCTGGGCGCCGGTCAGCCGTGCGGCGATCGAGCTTCCTGCCGACTTGCGCATCGTGGCCCGGCTTGGGGTCGGGCTCGACAATATCGACGTGGCCGCCGCCACCGAACGCGGTGCATGGGTCACCAACGTGCCCGACTATTGCGTTGCCGAGGTGTCCGACCACGCGCTGGCATTCGTCCTCGACCGGTGCCGCGGCATTTCGCGCCTCAACGACGCCGTCAAGGCTTCGGGCTGGAATTCCGACGCGTCGGGCCTGCTCCGCCTTTCCGAACAAGTCGTCGGCATTCTCGGATACGGCCGGATCGGCCGGGAGACGGCGCGAAAGTTCAAGGCGATGGGATGCCAGGTGCTCGCTTACGATCCCTATTTCTCGCCCGATGAGAGTGTCGCCAGCGGATCGACCCTCGCCACGATCGCTTCCGAATGCGACGTCATCGTCATCCACGTGCCGTTGCTTCCCGAGACGACCGGCCTGATCGACGAAGCCTTTCTGCGGGCGACCGGCAGGAAGCCGCTGATCGTGAATGTGAGCCGGGGCCCGATCGTGTCGAATCAAGGGCTCATCGCCGCGTTGGAAAACGGGTGGATCCGGGGCGCGTGCCTCGACGTGATCGATGGCGAGCCCGCGCCTTCGCCCGAGATCATCGCGCACCCGCTTGTGACGGCGACGCCGCACATCGCATATGCCTCCGACGCCTCGATGGCGGAATTGCGCCGCCGCGCGTGCGAAGAAGTCGTGCGGGTGCTGTCCGGCGCCACGCCCGAGAACGGGCGGAACGCGCCGCATGGTTGAACTCGAGCAGGGAACCCCGCTCGAGGGCGGCGTCGCCAGCGATGTGCGGGTGGTTCAGACGGCCGACGGGCCGATTGTCGTCAAAAAGGCGCTGGCCAAGCTAAAGGTCGCCGCGGACTGGTTCTCCGATCCCGCCAGATCGATGATCGAGGTGGCGGCAATCGAGGCTTTCGGCGATCTGGGCGGCCGTGAAACCGTTCCGGAAATCGTCTGGGTGCGGCCGGAGGACAATAGTTTCGCGATGCGCCTGGTCGATAGCCGGCTGCGCAACTGGAAGTCGGACCTCCTGGCTGGAACGATCGATCCAGCCACGGCGCGCCGCGCCGGGGAAATCCTTGGACGGTGTCATGCCAACTCGGCGGGGCGGACCGATCTCGCGACGCGGTTCGACGATCGGCGTTACTTCCTGGAGTTGCGCATCGAACCGTTCTTCGAGCATGTCGCCGTCAAGAAACCCGAGATCGCGGGCCTGATCCGGGACGTGGCGCACCGGATGCTGTCCCGCCGGCAGGCCCTGGTGCATGGCGACTTCAGTCCCAAGAACATTCTGGCGGACGGCGGCGACGTCGTCATTCTGGATTTCGAAGTCACGCACTGGGGCGATCCGCGATTCGACGTTGCGTTCTGCCTGGCGCACCTGATGCTCAAGTCGGCGGTTGCAGATGCGCCGCTGAACATGGTCCCGGCGATCCGGGCATTTCTGCACGCGTACAGTTTGAACGGGCCGTCGCTGATTGACCGTGACCTGGCCCAGGTGACGGCGTGTCTCTTGCTTGCACGTCTGCATGGCAAGTCGCCGGTCGATTACCTCGACCGCGTCGATACTGGCCGCATCGAAGCGAAGGCCAGCGACCTGCTGGCCATGCAACATCCCCCGCAAGTCTCTGACTTCATGCTCCCGGAGCTATCCAAATGAGTTCTTCCGCGATTTCCGCCGTCGTCGCCCGCCAGATTCTCGATAGCCGTGGACGGCCTACCGTCGAAGCCGACGTTCAGTTGGCGGACGGCAGCCGCGGTCGCGCCTGCGCCCCTTCGGGCGCATCCAGGGGCCGGCACGAAGCATGGGAGCTGCGGGACGGAGACCCGTCGCATTACGAGGGGCTGAGCGTGCGGCGGGCCGTTGCCAATGCCAACGCCGAACTTGCCAACGCCGTGATCGGGCAATCGGCCGTCGAGCAAGCCCGTGTCGATGATGTGATGCGCGAAGCGGACGGCACCCCCGCGCTCGAGCGGCTCGGTGCGAACGCGGTTCTCGCCGTGTCGATGGCGACGGCGCGCGCGGCCGCCGCGCATCGGTCCATTCCGCTCTACGAGCATCTCGCCGACCTTGCCGGCACGGCGATGTCCATGCCGATGCCGATGACCAATATCCTGAGTGGGGGCGCACATGCCGGACGCGGCATGGATCTCCAGGATTTCCTCGCGATACCCGTCGGCGCCAAGTCGTACAGCGAAGCGCTCGAGATGATCGCGCGAATCAGACTCTCGTCGGCGCGGCTGATGGACGAGCGCGGGCTCAGCACGCTGCTTGCGGATGAAGGCGGATTGAGCCCCGGCTTCGGCAAGGCGCGCGATGCAATGGATCTGATGATCCGATCGTTCGAGACCGCTGGCCTGCGCCCTGGCGAAGACGTCGCCATCGCCCTCGACGTGGCGGCCAGCGAGCTGTTCGAGGACGGGGTTTACCGCCTCGACGGTGAGGGGCTGACGCTCACCGGTGAAGAGATGATCGAGTTCATTCTCGACCTTGCCAGCCACTATCCCGTCGTGTCGATCGAGGATCCGCTGGACCAGGACGATTGGGAAAATTGGCGGACATTCACCGCGCAACTGCCCCGCGTGCAAATCGTGGGCGACGATCTTTTCGTGACGAATGTCGGGCGGATCGAGGACGGCATCGCGCGAGGCGCCGCCAATGCGGCGCTAATCAAGCTCAACCAGAACGGCACGTTGAGCGGGACGATCGAAGCGACCGCAGCGGCGCGCGCCGCCGGTTATGCCACCGTGGTTTCGGCGCGTTCGGGCGAGACCGAGGATACGTTCATCGCCGATCTTTCGGTCGGCCTCGGCGCCGGGCAGATCAAGATCGGATCTGTGCGCAGCACTGAACGACTGGCAAAATATAATCAGCTGCTCCGCATCGAAGAGGATGCGAAGCTGGGCTTTGCCGGGGTGCGCGGCATTTTCGGACTCAACGTCCCGATCGCCGCGTGAGGGTAATCGAATGAGCTACGGACTTGGCATCGTCGCGTTGCAGACCGGCCCGCGCGCCGTCTTGCAATATGCGGGACAACTCTATCCGCTTGACGGCCTGCTGCCCGATCGGCGTCACGCCACTGCGGACCTGCTTCCCTATCTGTTGGACTGGGGCTCGACGATCGCGACGCTCGATGCGGCCGTTGCGAACGGCAAGCTACCGCCCGCGATCGCAGCGGCGAGCGAGGTCGATTATCTTCCGCCGGTCCAGCGGCCCGCCAACGTGGTGTGCGCAGGCAGCAATTATTACGACCATCTCCGGGATGATTTCGGCATCACCGATTTCGACAAAGACGCCAACGATATCCTTTATTTCGCCAAGTCGTCGGGCTCCCTTGTCGGTTCCGGGAAGTCCGTGCGGTATCCCAGCCAGTCCGCGGCGTTCGATTGGGAAATCGAACTCGTCGTCGTGATCGGCCAGGATGGGCGCCGGATCCCGATCGATCATGCCTGGGCGCATGTCGCCGGCTACGCCATCGGACTCGACCTCACCGCGCGCGACTTGCAGTTCAACAAGCGGCAGCGCCGCCAGTTCGACCTGTTCGGCGGCAAGGGCTTCGACGACAGCGCGCCGATCGGTCCGTGGATCGTTCCGGCGAAGTTCGTCGATCCTGCGAACCTGACGCTCCGTCTCAGCGTCAATGGGGACGTCAAACAGGACTCGCGTACGCGTGAGATGATCTGGAACGTGCCGGAACTCATCGCCGATGTCAGCCAGCACGTCACGTTGCGCGCGGGCGATCTTATCTTCACCGGCTCGCCCGCGGGAGTCGGACACGTCACGGGCAGCTATCTCAAAGTCGGCGACCGCATCGCGGCGGAGATCGCGGGAATTGGCCGCCTTGACATCGAAATTGTCGAGGATCCGGACGCCGCTCGCGTGTGGAATCGATCCGCCTTGCTCGCTGCCCAAGCGCAGGCGGCGTGATCAAGATGGCGACGGGAGCAGCGACGGCCGGTAAATGGATCGAGATGGGCGCGAACGCGCCCGCCGATGACGTTGATGAAGAACTCGATCAACTCAGCGCGCTGGAGGCGGCTCGCTGCACGGCCATCTCGCGAAACGATATCGAGTCGCTCGGCGAACTGCTCGCGGAAGACTATGTGCACGTGCACTTGACGGGCAAGATCGACGACAAGGCGGGCGCCCTCGCCGCCTTTGGGCGAAGCCCCCGAATTTGCTGGCGCGACGGAATCAAGGTCCGCCGGATCGGCGATACCGCCGTGATCGTCGGGACGCAGATAAACGAACGGACCGAACCGGGCGGCAGCGCGCAGCGCACCAGCGCCAGCGTAACGACGATCCTGAACCGCTTCGAGGACGGCAGATGGCGGTTCGTGTTGTTCCACGGCTGTCCTGCCTGAGGCGCGCTGGACGCATTTTCCGCCGTCTGACCCGTATGGCGGGCCGCCTCAGCCGATTGAGCAGTTCATTGCCCGGTGTCGGCGGAAATCTTGCCGTATCGCGCGAGTGCCGCGAGCATCGCCCTCGCGCCCCGCGAAAGTTCGCCACTGGAGAACAAGGCGACGATCTCGCGCTCGAGCGACAGGCCCGGCACAGCGATGATCGTCAATTCGCCGCGATCGATCTCCGAAGCGATCGTGCGGGCGGGCAGCATAGCCAGGTGCCGGCTCTGGCCGACAAACTGCTTGATGAACTGGATCGACCCGCCCGGATCCACCTGCGGCGCCGGGGGGTCGAGTCCCACGCTCCGGAGCAGGCGCTCGATAACCGGCCAGTTGCCTGCCGTCGCCGCGCACCATGGATATTCCGCCACATCCGCGACCGTCGGATTGGCAAGTTGCGCGAGGGGGTGGGCGGCTGACCCGACGGTCACCAGGCGATCCAGGAATATCGACTGAGCCCCAAAGCCGTGATCCGCCGCCAAATTGCCCGCATAGACGAGGCAGAGATCCAGCTCCCGTCTCCGCATCGCGCGGAAGAGGCCTTGGGTATGCCCCTCTTGCACCGACACATGCAGCCCCGGAAAACGACGGCTGACGTCGTTCACCGCCGCCGGGACAATGTCAGATATGAGCGTGGGCAGTGCGCCCAGCCGCAACCGCTCCCCGGCCAGCCCGCGAAGCGCGGCAATCTCCTGCTCGGCGCTTTGCATCTCGGCAATGATCGCGCGGGCGCGGCCGTATAGCGCCTGACCGAACGTCGTTGGAAAGATTCCCGCGATGGTCCGCTCGAACAGAACGACGCCGAGCTCCTCTTCCAGTGTTCGCATCGCCTTCGTCAGCGCCGGCTGCGATACATGCACGCGCTGCGCTGCCGCCGTGATGCTGCCTTCCTCGATGATACAGGCGAAATAGTTCAGTCGGCGAATGTCCACGATGCGCGCATAGCATCGGACGACCGGTTTCCCAACATGCGATGGCGCTCTGGCGCGTTCCATGCCCTGTTCCGGGCGCGGCTTACGGACGCTGTGCTTTCCTCCACCTTCGGTTCATCGGCCATTATGCGCATAACCAAATGATATTGGCGCGACCGCAAGTCGGCGGCGATGGATTGCCAGTCAAATCGGTGGAGACCGTGCCAGTGAAAGTTTCGGATATGGCGGGCCAGGTCAGCCGCCTCCCCCTTGTCAAACGCGAAGACGCCGCGGAGCTCTTTGAATTACTCGATGAGCGTCGCGGTCCATCGGCAAACGCCAATATCTTTGCGTTGATGGCAAATTGCCCAGATATTCTGAGGCCGTTTCTTGACATGGCCGATGCCGTGCGTCGCGCGAGCGGGCTCGATCCCCGGCTGCGCGAACTGTCGATCCTGATCGTCTGCCTGTCGCTCGGAAATCGCTATGAGTTCGGTCGACACTGGAATCTTGCGCGGCGCCTGGGCGTAACGCGGCAAACGCTGCTCGACCTGTGGGACTTCGAAGAGAGCGACAAATTCGACGCGCTCGAAAAGGCCGCGATGCGTCTGGCCAGGGATGCGACGCGGGCGCCGGAGCAAGTGGATCCCCTGATCTGGGATCCCGTCCATGAGAGCCTGGGCGATCAGCAAGCACTGGCCCTGCTCTTCACGATCGGATGGTACAATATGAGCGCCCGAATTACCGGGCCCGCCAAACTTCAGCTGGAACCCGATCTCGAACGGCTCTGATCGGGCAGATCAGTTTGCAACGTCGGCACAGATAAGAAGCGTCGTCTGAAGTTCCTCGACCCAACGGTTCCCAGCTTGTCGAAGAATCCGATCCAATGGGGCCGCAGCCGAGAGTTACTTCGGATACCTATAGGTATCCCGTTTCAACATTCAGCGTTAGACTGGGTAAGAGGAGGTTACGATGCTTGGTTACGGCCATGTGGCTCGCGAGGCACACCGGACAGACAGGCGCGATCTTGATCGATTGCAGGCGCTGGGCGTCGCAACGGTTCACGAGGCCTTGGGCCGCAAGGGGCTGCTCGACGCGGCAATCCGTCCCGTGTTCCCGGCGGGGGTGGCGGGAAATGCGCTCACCTGTCTTGTGCCCCCTGGCGACAATTGGATGATCCATGTGGCCATGGAACAGGCGCAGCCCGGCGACATCCTGGTGGTAACGCCCACATCACCCTGCTCCGACGGATATTTCGGCGATCTTCTCGCGACCTCCGCCGTTGCGAAAGGGGTCGTCGGCCTGATCATCGATGCGGGCGTTCGTGACGTTGCGGAACTGCGCGCGATGAATTTCCCCGTATGGTCGCGTCACATATCCGCACAGGGCACGGTCAAGGAAACGCTCGGGCAAGTTCAATTTCCGGTCGTTTGCGCCGGCGCTTGGATCAGCCCGGGCGATGCGATCGTCGCCGACGAAGACGGCGTGTGCGTCGTGCCGCGAGCGCTCGTGCCCGAGGTCGTCGAGAAAGCTGAGGCCCGCGCTGAGGACGAGGCGGCAAAGCGGAAGCGCTACGCCTCGGGAGAGCTCAGCCTCGACGTCAGTTCGATGCGCGAGCGTCTCGCGCGCAAGGGCCTCGTCTATATGTGAGGGGCCGACTGCTCAGAAGACCGGCAGCATGATGTCCGGACAAATTGCATATGCGGAGACCTATTTCCATGGCACATGATGTAATTAGACTTGGCGGCGCCGCACAGGGCTTCAACTGGCTTCCCATATTCGTCGCCATTGAGAAAAGTTACTTCGCAGACGCCGACATCGAGGTGGTGCTCGAAAAGCTGGGCAATGTCGACAAGGCCACCAGGGCCGTTGCGGATGGCGATGTGGAACTCGCGATCACCCCGCCCGAGGGGGCCGTCACCGATTTCGCGAGCGGCGGAAATCTCCGCATCGTCGCGTCAAATTCCAATCGCCTCCCCATGTCGCTGGTGGCGCGGCCCGAGATCGCATCGATTGCGGATCTCCGGGGGAAAAAGATCGGCACCTCGTCGCTGACCGAGGGGACGGCAATCTACACCCGGATCATGCTTGCCGAAAACGGGCTGAGCTATCCGAACGACTATGGGTTTGAGCTGGCAGGCATTCACACGACGCGGTGGGAAGCATTGCAGAACGGGACGATCGACGCCGCCCCGCAACCGGCGCCGTGGAATTTCCTCGCCGAGGACCAGGGCTATACCCTTGTCGGCGAAGTCAGCGACTATCTGCCCGAGATCGTTTTCGCCGCCTTGATCGGGCGCAGGGAATGGCTCGATCGGAATGAGGACCTGCTGTCACGCTTCCTCTCCGCCCTCGCGAAAGCCTATGACTTCGCCAACGATATCGAAAATGAAGCTGAGTGCGTCGAGCTGTTTCGGGCCATTACGACAAAGGACAGCCCTGAACTCGCGCGGCGCGGCTTCGTATATATGCGGGATCTCGGCATGTGGCCCACGCATATGGAGGTAACGCCGGCCGCGCTTGCCGCAACGATCGACTTGATGGTTCGGGCAAATCTTCTGGATGAGGGACGGCGCAATTCGGCCGCCGATGTGTTCGAACCGCGGTATCTGGAGGCTGCGCTTCGATAGCGAACCCGTCTGGCGGATTGGCAAGAGCGCGCCTCATGCCATATGCGGAATGGCGATGTGAGCATTAAAACGGCCTGGAGATCCGATGGCGCGTCTAACCCGTGAAGAAAGTCAGGCGCAAACGCGTATGCGTCTCATCGAGTGCGCCCCGAAGGTCGTCGCCAAGGAAGGCTTCGAAGGCGCCTCGATCGACAAGATCACCGAGGCTGCGGGCTACAGCAAAGGCGCCTTCTATTCGAACTTCGGCACCAAGGAAGAGTTTTTCCTCGAGCTCCTCGAACGGCACGCGGGTCAGGATGTCGTCGAAATACGGAAATTGCTGAGCGGCGTAACCAGGCCAGCCGAGATCATCGATCGCATGAGCAATTGGGCCGCTGAAAAATCCGCCGATCCCACATGGGGGCTGCTCCCGCTGGAACTGTTCCGGAAGGCGCGGCGCGACGCCACGTTCACGACGCGGCATGCGACGCTGTTTCGCGAACAATGGCGGGGGGTCGGCGAGCTGCTGTTGCCGATCGCTCCAAGGTGGAAAGACCCTCAGCCCGAGCTGTTGGGCGCGATTGTGCTCGAACTCACTTATGGCGCGGCATCCTCCTTCAGCACCGGCGAAGGTCCCGCGGTGCGCGATCTTGTGCGGCTTACGCTGGATCTCCTACAGCGAGCCTATGGCGAAGCCGACTGAGGCGTCCACCGTTACGACGCCGGTCGGTCCTCGTTTTCCGCTCCTTGCCACTGGTCCCGAGCGCACCGTCCGGCTCGCCGCGCCGTGCCGCCTGCTCGCGCATCCGCCGCACAGGTCCGCGCTGGACATATTGATAATATGGCATGCCGTCCGGGTTAAGACCGCGGCGCTGTGCATAGTGAGCGATGATCGCATCGCACCCGATCAGGACTTCGCCCGGCGCTACCTGCGCGGCGGGAAAGTCCGGCGGCGGAATAATCGTTGTCGGCTCGGGGTCGATTGCCCCCTCATTTTCGTCTCCCGGCCAAAGATCCTGGATAATGAAATGATCGAAGAGGCCACCTTCGGCCAGGAAGGCGGCCAGTTCGAGGCACGAAGCGCAGGATTGCCTGAGATACAGGGTTGGCTGGAATTCGATCACGCCCAAGCCTCCTTCCAACGAGTCGCTATGAGATCGGCGAAGATGCCGGCCGATGGGGTTGTGAAAGTCCCAGTTCGGCAATTCGCCGATCGAGCCGCGGATAAACGCGGCGGGCGTTACCCTCATATACCAGTGCGCGCTCCCGCTCGGTCAAATCGAGCGCATCGACGTAGCGCTTGGTGTCGTCATAAGGGTGGCCCGTTGCCGGATCCGAGCTCCGGACGGCGCCGAGCATTTCGGAGGCGAACAGGATACTCTCGATCGGAATGACCTTGAACAATAGGTCAATGCCTGGCTGGTGGTAAACGCAGGTATCGAAAAAGACGTTCGACAGGACATGCTCGCGGGGCTCCGGGCGGCCAAGCCGGTCCGCAAGTCCGCGGAAGCGGCCCCAATGATAGGGAACCGCGCCACCCCCGTGCGGGATGATGAAGCGCAATTCGGGGAAATCGCCGAACAGATCGCCTTGAAGAAACTGCATGAATGCGGTCGTATCCGCATTGAGGTAATGCGATCCCGTTGCATGGAAATTCGGGTTGCAGGTGCCGGACACATGGATCATCGCCGGCACGTCGAGTTCGACCATTTTCTCGAAGAAGGGATACCACGCCCTGTCGGTCAATGGCGGCCCGCTCCAATGCCCGCCCGATGGGTCAGGGTTGAGATTGCAGCCGACGAACCCGAGCTCCTGGACGCAGCGCTCCAGTTCATCGATTGAATTGGCGATCGATACGCCCGGCGATTGCGGCAGTTGGCACACGCCGACGAAATTCTGCGGAAAAAGGTCGATGACCCGTTTGATCAGGTCGTTGCAGTGGCGGGTCCAGATTTGGCTGGTCCGCTCGTTCCCGTCATGATGCCCCATCCCGACGGCACGCGGCGAGAAGATCGTGAGGTCGGCGCCGCGTTCGCGGATCAGGCGCAGCTGGTTCGTCTCGATCGATTCGACGATCTCGTCATCGGAAATCCGGGGGTAAGCTGCTTCGCCCCTGCCGCTCGCAAACAGAGCCAACTGATCGGAGCGGAACTTGCCATGCCCGGCTGGCTCCGTCGTGTAATGCCCATGGCAATCGATGATCATCAGGCGTCCCACCGCGCCGGCAGATTGACAACGCCACGGAACCGCCAGCCCTTCACATTGACGGGCTTGTCTGCGTCAATGCGAAGGCCCGGCAGGCGAGCAAACGCCTCCTCCAACGCAATTCGCCCCGCTGCCCGGCTGAGGTAATGACCCGAGCAGAAATGCGGACGATAGCCGAAGGTCGCGTTCGCCTTTTTCTTCCGTCGCATGTCGAAGGCCTCGGCATTTTCCCAACGGCCCTCGTCACGGTTTGCGGAGGCAAGTACGATCGCCACCGACGCGCCTTCGGGGACACGAGTTCCTGCGATTTCGAAGTCCTGGCGGGCCACGCGCGGCGTCACGCCGATTGGCGCGATCCATCGCAGCCCCTCGTCATAAGCCTTGAGCGCCCATGTCGACGGCTCCGTCCGCATCAGGCCGGATTGCTCCTTATCGTCGAGGACGCCATACGCCGCGTTGGCGGCGCCATGACCGGGTTCCTGCAATCCGCCCAGAATGATGACGCGCATCGTCGGCATGATGTCTTCGAATGAGCGGCGCTGCCCATCCGGCAGTCCGCCGTACACGACATGCGAAAAAAGCGTTGCGTCAGGGGCGGCGCACACCTTTTCGTACATGGCGCGCATCACCTCGTCGATATCGGCAATTGCCTGGTCGCATCGCGCCCAGACCGCAGGGTCCTGCGCAACGGTGTTCTGCAAGCCGCCGTTTATTGCGTGAAACCAGGATTGAAGCGTCTCGTTGGGAATTTGAGTCAGGCCGATCAGGTCCCCCACGATCCTGACGCTGATCGGTTCAAATAGCTGTTGAGTGAGATCGGCCTCGCCCTGCGAGCGGATCGCGTCGATATATTTGACGACGATCGGACGCGCCAAGTCTTCGATGTATCCGTCGACCCGTTGTTGTTGAACTTCGTAATCGATGCCCGCGCGAAGGGCCTGATGCTCGGGACCCGACATGGATAGCACGTTCGGAATCCCGAACACGCGAGCTTCGGGCCGATTATCCGAGGCGGACGGGCCGAAAACGGCGTCGTTGGCGCCAACCGTCTGGCAATCCTGCCATCGGGTCACGAAATATTCGTGCGTGCCCTCGAACAAGGCGACCGGCGCCTCCCGCCTCAGGCGAGCGTATACCGGATACGGGTCGTTGAAGAGTGCTTCGCCCGTCAAGGAGTCATCAGCCACCAATTCTGCTCCAGCTGCATGTTTGAGACACCGATTGATATCTATAATATTCGGCCCCGATCGTCATCCGCGCGGCGCTCAGACGACTGAGATGACGCAGCAAAGGGCCCAAAAAACGATGTATTCGGGCCCGCCCTTCTGCCACCGCCAGTTGGATCCGTTGATCTTGACGACCGCATACGCCGCGCCGGCGAGAACGATGGCCGCCAGTCCGGCGGCGGCTTTCGGCATGACCCCAAAGACCAGGCCGATCATTGCAAGGGCCTCCATCGCCACCGTCGCATAGAGGAACATCTTGCCAGGTTTGAAGCCCGCCCTTTCGAAGGTCAGATAGGCCAGGTCGGCGTGCATCAGCTTGCCGAGCAGATGGGGGACGAACCAGATGCCGCAAAGCACTCGCAGAGCGATTTGAGGGTCATCGATCCACGGCATCCCGGCTTCCTCTCTTCATGCCTCCACGCACCGATCGCGGTTGACATACCATATGGTATTCCGATAGCACGTGGTATGTCAAGGCCGTGCTTCGCAAGCGACCACGGGTTACGGAAATCATGATGAGAGGTGTCGGAACGATGGCAGAAACGATGCGCGCGGCGCGGCTTCACGAAATCGGCCAGCCCATGAAGCTGGATGTCGTCCGCAAGCCGATCGCGAGCGGGACCGACGTGGTGGTGCAGGTGCAGGGTTGCGGCATGGTCCCGAACCTCGCCAATGTGCTCGCCAACTGGCAGACATGGTATCCGCAGATGCCGCTGCCGCCGCTTCCTGCGATATTCGGGCTCGACCCCGTCGGAATGGTGCATCAGGTCGGCGACAATGTCGTCGGCTACCAGCCCGGCGACTATGTCTATGTGAATCCCGGCCGCGCCTGCCAGGCGTGCCACAGCTGCCTATCGGGCACGCCTCAGAAATGCGGCTATTGGACGCTGGGCGGCTATTTCGGATATAATGAGAACAGCCTCGAAATGTTTCGACTCTACCCCGAGGGTGGATTCTGCGAATTCATGCGCGCGCCGCAAACCGCGCTCGTCAAATTGCCTGACGGGCTGGCGGTCGGTCACGGAACGCGGTTCGGCTATCTCGGCACATCTTACGCCGCCCTCAAGAAGTGCGGGCCCCTTGCCGGCAAGTCGATCATTATCAATGGCGCAACCGGAACCTTGGGGGTCGGCGCCACGATCCTGGCGCTCGCGATGGGCGCCGCGCGAATCTATGCGGTCGCGCGAGGGGAGAAATTACTCTCGCGGCTGGAACAGCTCGCCCCCGGTCGCGTGATCACGCATTCGAACCTCCACGGCCCGGTCGCGGCGTGGGTCAAATCGCAGACGAGCGGCAAGGGGGCCGACTATATGCTCGATACGCTCGGCGCCGTGGCGTCGCTCGATTCGATGAAAGACGCGATGTATGGCGTCAAGCGAGGCGGCCGCATCGTGAACATCGGCGGCACGGCTGGCGACCTTGGGGTCGATGTGAAATGGTGGATGGACGAGCAGATGGAAATGATCGGCTCGGTCTGGTTCACCACCGCCGACGGCATCGAGATGGCCGACATGATCGCTTCGGGAGCCATCGATATTTCGGTTCTGGAGCCGAAGTCCTGGCCGCTCGATTCCATCAACGAAGCGATCAACGGCGTCTCGTCCGGGGACGGCGGCTTTACCAATTATCTCGTGACCATCTGAGAGCTCAGCTCACCAGCCGGCGCTGATCGCGGTCGCCCATAGGGCCGCGGCGGCGCCGGACAGCCCTGCTCGCCCCGTGGTATCGCCGCTGATCCCGGCGCTGAATCAAGCGAACGAGGCGGCGAGCTCGTCGAATGACTGAAGATCGGCTCCGCTCATTTTCCATTCCGCCGCTTCGACATTGGCCACCACTTGCTCGGGTCGCGTGGCGCCGGACAGGACCGATGCGACCTGCGGCATGGCAAGAAGCCATGAGATCGCCAGTTCGAGCAGTTCCCTGTCGCGCGCCGCAGCGAAGCCGTGAAGCGCTTCGACCTTGACCAGATTGGCGTCCTGTAGCGCGTCGGCGCCGCGCTGCCCCCAGTCCGTGAGCCTGCCTGATGCGGGAGGGGGCTCGTTGCGGCGGTATTTTCCGGTCAGCAAGCCCGCGGCGAGCGGGAAATACGGCAGAAAGCCGATGCCCAGGCGATCACAAACGGGGAAATAGCTCTCGCGCGCGCCGCGTTCGAGCAGCGACAGGCCGCTCATGACGGATATGAAGCGGCTGGCGCCAAGCTCGCGCGCGGTCCAATCGGCATCGACGAGACGCCATGGCTCATAACTCGATGCGCCGACATAACGAACCTTGCCAGCGCGCACGAGGTCGTCGAGCGCTCGCAATGTCTCATCGAGCGGTGTCGCAGGATCGGCGCCGTGCTGCTGGTAAAGATCGATATAGTCCGTGCCAAGGCGCCGGAGACTTCGGTCGCAGGCCTCGACGATCCAGCGCCGCGAACCGCCCCGATGCGTCGGATCCTGATCGATCGGCAACCCGAATTTGGTCGCGATCACGACGTCCTTACGGCGGGACCCCAAGGCTGCCCCGAGCATCACTTCGGATTGCGATTTTCCATATACATCGGCCGTGTCGAAGAAATTGATTCCGCACTCGATCGCCTGGCCGACCACGGCGGCGGCGGCGGCGGCGTCCATCCGCGATCCGAAATTATTGCAACCCAGGCCGACCGCGCTGACCAGCAGTCCCGATCTGCCGACGCGGCGCATTTCCATCAGATCGACCCCGTTTCCGGGCCGGCGGCTTCCGGCGCGACATAACGTTCGTGAAGGAACATCGCGCCCGCGCCCAGCAGCATGGGAATTCCAAGCAGCGCGACAATCATCTGCATACCGAGCCCGAGCGCCAGGAGTCCCCCCGCGACGAGACTTCCGACCAGCGCGCCGGCGCGCCCGATGCCCGACATCCAGCTGATCCCCGTGGTGCGGACCTGCGTGGGATACCAGGCGGCCGCATAGGCCGATGAGCCGATCTGCCCGCCCGGAATACAGACGCCGGCAAAGAACACCGCAATCGCGACCGCGATGGGGAACGGCGTGAACAACGCGATGCCGCCAAGCGCAAACGTCGAACCGGCCCAGACAGCGCCCAGCACGCGATTGGGGCGCCGGCGGTCCATCACCATGCCGATCGACAGCGATCCGATGGTGCCGCCGACCTGGAACATGGCGGTGACGACCGCCGCCTTGCTCACCGAATAACCCTCCTGCGTCAGCAGAACCGGCAGCCAGTTGGCGAGGAGATAGGTGCACATCAAGGCCGCAAAGGCGCTCAGCCACAATAGCAGCGTACCGCCCATCGGGCGCGCTTCGAAAAGGGCGCGAAGCGGCCTGCCCTCAGGCACGGCGTCGGGCTGCGGAACCCAGCCCGCCTTCAATGCCGCCGGCGCTATCCGGCCCAGAATATGGCCGATCGACTTGTGACCCGGCCGGCGCGCCACCAGAAATTGCAGCGATTCCGGAAGCAGCGCCCAGCAAAGCGCGCCGACCAGGATCGCCAGGCCGCCGCCGGTCAACAAGACGGCGCGCCACCCCAGTACGGGCAACATCCAGGCCGCGATAAAGCCGACCGACGCCGACCCGATCGTGAACCCGCAGAACATGGCCGTGATCAGCGACGAACGTTTTCGGTGCGGCGCATATTCAGCCGTCAGCGCGATCGCGCAGGGCAGTACGCCGCCAAAACATATGCCGGCAAGGAAGCGGACGGCGAGGATGGCCTCGAAGCTCTGCAACGTTCCCAGGAGCATCGTGAGGCCGCCATAAATGAACGTGGCGACCAGCATGACACGCGTGCGTCCGAAGATATCGGCGGCAGGCCCGAGTATGCTCGTTCCGGTGATCGCGCCCAGCAGGCCAGCGGTGATCAGGATCGCGATCGAATGCGGACCCAGACCGAACTCGGCCTTGATCGCCGGAGCGACGAAACCGATTACGGCGGTATCGAACCCATCAACCGCAACGAGCACGAAGCAGAGGATATAGACGAGATATTGCTGGCGCGAGATCGCGCTCTCGTTGACGAGATCGCTCACGAACCGGAGCTTCGAGAAATCCTGCATTCCAGCTCCTTCCTATCTTACAGCGTCAAGCAGCGGGCAGCGGCGGCCGCGTATATTGTTCATACGCCTTGGTCCACTGACCGCGGTCGCAGGCCCAGAGTTCGAGCATCATGGCGCGGTGCTCCGACGGCTCGCCGTCACGCACCCGCATGATCGGACTACAGCGCGACAGGACGGCAATGACGCCATCAAGCTTGCGGAATTCGACGATCTCGCGCCGCATCGAATCATAGCGAGTCGTGTTTTCGAACCAGTCGAACCATTCCTCGCGCCCCTTCGGCGTGCCGGCGGGCGTGACTTGAAGGAAGCTCTCCGGGAGCAGCCTTCGCATCAATTCGGAATCCCGCGCTTCGAGACCGCGGTCATGGCCGTGGATGACCGCGACCAAATCCGCCGGCAACCCGCGGCCGTCGGTCGGCGCGGCGGTCACAGCTTGAACCTCAAGCCCGCCGTGAACGTCTGACCGATCGTGTCGAAGAGTATCGCATTGGTGGGGAACGCATTCGGGCTGACGGCGACCGGCGGATCGACGTTGAACAGATTGTTCACGCTTCCGAACAGCTCGAGCGAGCGGCCCTTTCCGTCGGACTCGATGATCTTGTAGGAGGCCGACAAGTTCACATAGGTTCGCGAAGCCACCCGGTTGATATTGATGTTCTGCGGCGTGCCGAGCGCATCGAGCTTGCCGCTGCTGACGAACCGCGCTTCGGCGCTGACGCTCAGCCGGTTGCTGTCGTAGGACAGGATGCCGGTTCCAGACCAGCGCGGGAACCCGCCCGGACGCCGGCCGCCCGTGTCGCCCGCCAGATCGATCTTGACGAGGCCGTCGTCCTGCGAGGCTTCCGCGGTGTAGGTTCCGATCGCGCGGAGGCCCAGCGTTCCGGGGAGCGAGGTCGAAATCTGGCTGAGTGGGCGGCGATAGGCCAGCTCGAAATCGACACCGCGATTGCGCAGCCCGTTCAGGTTCTCGAACAGCTGGTCGATCGACACCAGCCGGCCGGTGCTGTCGCGGATTACGCGCGAACAGAGGTCGGTCGCGCCACCCACGCAGCGGCCGATGATGTCAGCCGGCGCCAGCGTGGTGATGGCGCCCTTGATGTGGATATCGAAATAATCGACCGATAGCTGGAAGCCGGGCAGAAACGTTGGTGAAATCACGACGCCGAGCGTCAAGGTATCGGCAAATTCCGGCTTCAACGTCGCATTGCCGCCGGTGTTGATCTGCGTGGGCACCGACTGGTTGGTAGCCGGGTCGAGAACGGTTTGCAGCGTGCCCTGCAACGGCGAGAAAAGTTCGTTGAGATTTGGCGCGCGGATATCCCGCGAGCGTGTGGCGCGGAAGCGAACCCCCTCGAACGGGACATAGGTCAGGCCCGCCTTCCAGCTCGTGACGCCGCCGCTGAGGCTATAGTCGGTATAGCGGACCGCGCCGTTGAATTCGAGCGATTTGGCCCAGGATGTATCGGACGCGATCGGAGCGATCGTCTCGACGAACACTTCTTTCACTGTCGACACGCCGCTGATCGGCTGGAAGTTGAGCAGATCATAGCCCTTGACGAGCGAAATCGCATCCACCGTCGACTGCGCGCTTTCCCGGCGATATTCGGCGCCAAAGGCGACCGAAACCGGCCCGCCCCAGATCGAGAAGGGTTCGCCCTGCACGGTGAAGGCCGCGGCATCCTGTTTATATTTGAGCGTGTTCACGCCATTGTCGGACACATAATCGGCCGCTGCGAGCGAGCGCGAATAGGGCCCGAAAATGTTGAACGGAACGCAGCCCGCCGCAGCATTGCGGACGGCCGCGTCCGCACTCAACGTTGCCCGGCAAACGATCTGGCCGTTGGCCGGGTTCACCACCGCATCGATCGCGCGGCTCCAATTGTCGCGGATGCGCAGTCCGATGCGCTGAACGTTGCGCGATTCGCCATGCTGATAATAGGCGTCGTATTTCCAGCTGCCGCCGAGCCTGCCCTCGATACTGACAAGTCCGCGGTGCAGCGTCGTTTCACCCGAAATAGGCGCGCCTGACAGCGAATTGTCGGGGAACAGATCGAGCGATCGGCGCCCGACCGTAATGGTGTTGGCATTCGCCGCGACCATCGCCGCGCGCGTTGACGCAGGCAGGAAGGCATTGTCGCGCTGAATGATCAGCGCATTGTCCTGCGCCTGTCCGCTGACCGATGTCAGGGTCGAATGGCCGAAGGAATAT
The DNA here is from genome assembly GCF_024211275.1 of Sphingomonas tagetis. Taxonomy (GTDB): domain Bacteria; phylum Pseudomonadota; class Alphaproteobacteria; order Sphingomonadales; family Sphingomonadaceae; genus Sphingomonas; species Sphingomonas tagetis. The sequence goes on along the minus strand of NZ_JAMLDX010000020.1, from coordinate 52,610 downwards.
TCCGCGGCGATTTTGGTGTCGGACCCGATGTCGAACGTCGAACGGGCGGTAAGCGCGTAACGTTCGATGGGAACCTGGAGAAGCACCAGTCGCTGCGTGTTCATGCCGCTTCCGCCCACCATGAAGGTGGGGCCGACCACACTCCCGAACACGAACGGCGCAGGCACGCCGCCCTCAAGGAACTGCGTTCCCGCCAGTGCGGCGGGCGCCCGGATCAGACCGCCAAAGGCCTGATTGGAGTTTCGCACGCCAGATGCAAGCAGACGGGTCGGCAATCCGTTGGCCGCGGTCGCTGCCGGATTGGGAATGATGTTCCAGTCGAGGCGGCCCCAGTCACGGCTGCCCAGCGGCTTGCCGCCGTCATTGTCGACATATTGGCCACCGATCATGAAGCTGCCGCGATCGTCCGCAAAGCGCGTGCCCCACAACAGGCCGACATTAAGCTCCTTGTTGTCGCCATAGGCCGACTCTCCGGCCGAAACGACACCCTGGAGCCCTTTGACGTCGCGCTTGTAGATGAGGTTGACAACGCCCGCGACGGCGTCGGAGCCGTAGGCCGCCGAGGCGCCCCCGGTGACCACGTCGATGCGCTCGACCATGATCGTGGGGATCAGGTTAAGATCGACCTGCCCCGTAATGCTGCTGGGGGCATAGCGCTGTCCGTTGACGAGGGTCAGCGTGCGCGTGACGCCGAGACCGCGCAGGTCAAGGTAATTCGCGCCGACCGTCTGCGATACCGTGGTCACGGACGGTTTGGTCGAAGCGCGAAACGCGGGCAAGCGATTGAGAAGATCCGCCGGATTGGTGACCGTAGCGCGCTCGAGGTCCTGGGCGCCGACGACCGTGGTCGGTGTCGGAGCCGTGAACCCGCCACGCGCGATTCGCGATCCGGTGACGATGATGTCGTCCCCGACGACCTGTTCGGCTTCCTGCGCCTGAACGGACTGGGCGTCGGCAGGCTGCCCTACCCCGGCCGCGCTCGCAACCGACGCCTCGACATCCTGGGCATGGGCCGGCGCTGCCGCGAGGCACGCCAAAAGCAGCCCGAGTCCGCTCGATGAGGCAAGCGCGGCCGACCTCATGGTCGCCCCGCCGTTGATGGCTGTGTTGGTCCGCATGTCATCCTCTCCCATCGCGGTCACGACTGAGCGTGTCCCCTGTTTGTCGTGTACAAGTCCGCCTAAACGGACCCATTCAGTGTATTTGAGCGCCCGTTGGCGGGCGCTCGAACGCCTGACGCCAGGCGAGGCCTTCGGCCGTATCTCCGGCGGGGCGGTACTCGAGACCGACCCAGCCCTCGTATCCGCCCTCATCCAGCGCGTCGAAAATCGTCCGAAAGTCGATGGCGCCGGTGCCGGGCTCACCCTTGCCCGGAACATCGGCGATCTGGACATGAAACAGCGACCGCCCGGCACGCTCGATCAGCTCGATCAGCGGTTCGTCCGTCATCGCCATGTGGTAGATATCCAGGATCACGCCGACGTTCGGCTCGCCGATCTCCGCCACAAGATCGAGCGCTTGGTGTGCGCTCGAAACAAAATAGCCTGGCCTGTCTACCGGGTTGATGGCTTCGATGCCGACCGCAACTCCCTTGGCCGCGCAAGCGCCAGCGGCGTAGCGCAGATTGTCGATATAGTTGGCCTCGACTTCCGCGAGGGCGACATCTGTCGGCGCCATCCCCCCCAGGCAGTGGAGCAGGGGCCGACCTAGCAGCCGGCCATAGCGCAGCGCTTCATCGATGCTTTCTTCGAACGCCTTTTTGTGGCGGGGGTCACAGGCGAGTCCGCGCGCATTGAGATGTTCGCCCGAAGGCGAATTCATCACAGCGACGGTCAGCCCATGGAGATCGAGTTGCCGGGCAAGAAAATTCGGGTCATGATCATATGGCAAAGCGAGTTCGATCGCATCGAACCCGTTTTTCGCCGCAAGCTCGAACCGCTCTGCAAACGGGACTTCGGTGAAGAGATGCAGTAGATTTGCATCGAACTTCGGCATGACCCAACCTCATCTCTCCAACGGAACCCGGCTGGTTGCCGATCTTGTCCCGGGACAGTCGCTTCAAACGACTTTGTAGAGGTTGAAATGCTCGCATCCGTCAGGCTTGGACAATGAATTATGCTTAGCCCCATAGCCGCTGGTTATTTCAAATTCCGATCGGTATGTGAAATCGCATTTTGTACGCCGCTTTATGATTCGCCCGGATCGCAAGGCAGGCGGAGGAGCTTGGACAATGCCGTATCGATATCGCGTTAGCCTGGAAGAAACCGACAACGGGGATACAGAAAAAAGGCGCCTCGTCTTCGACACCGTGAATCATGACGACATCTTCAGCGTCATCGACCGGATTGCGGCAAAATCGGTTCTGCCGGCTGACGAAACCGCTGAGTTCGCGGTCGGCCTGAAGCTGTTCGGTGAAATCATGCTGCGCCATCGCGGAGACCCGCTGTTCCAAGAACTGCTCGGCCAGGTCGGCGCGTTCATCAGGAAGCTCAAGGCGCTGGAAGATAGAAGTCCGGCAGATGCGGAAGCTTAACCCGCGAACGGCGCTCACCCATCACGCGAGCGCCCTTGAGAACCCGCCAGCGGCGCAAGTCTCGGCCTGACACCCCGACGCGATGCGGCCAGCCCGAATCGCGTTATCCGGGCACCCCCTCAGGGAGTCATTACGATCTTGCCGATGACATCTCCCGCGTCGAACCGTCGATGGGCGTAAACGACGTCTTCCAGCGGCAGTTCGATTCCGATCGTCGGCTTGATCGTGCCGGCCGCGAGCATCGCGATCAGCTCAGCCGTCAAACCCCGCAAGACCGTCAGATCGTGATCGAACGTGTGCGAGCTGAAGACACGCAGTGCGATGCTCTTGGTCGAAAGCTCGCGCATTGTATGAAACACGTCTTCTTTCGGTACGGGCGTGAAGCTGTTGAACGCGACGGCGGTGCCGAAGTCGGCGAGCATTTTCAGTACGTCGATGAAACCGTCCCCGATAATATGGTCGAATGCGACGTCGACCCCGCTATTGCCCGTGAATTCCATCACGCGGTCCAACACTCGTTCCTCACGATAGTTGATCACGCGATCCAGCCCTTTTGACAGCGCATATGCCGCTTTGTCGTCGGAACTGACGGTTCCGATGACCTGCAGGCCGCGCGCCTTTGCGAGCTCGACCAGGGCGGCGCCGATCGTACCCGCGGCGCCGTTGACGAAAATCGACCTGGTGCGCGCCGTAACCGTCAGGGACAGCATCGCATGGGCAACGAAATAGCTCGGCAAAACGACGGCTTGCTTGAGATCCACGGACGGTGGAAGCACATGAACGGCCGCCGCCGGAACCGCGCGAAATTCCGAATAGCATCCGCCGCGAACGGACAGCTCGCGCGAGGATAGCAGGACAGGATCTCCGACGCTGACGGTCGTCACATCGGAGCCCAGTTCGACGATCACCCCGGTCATTTCATTGCCGGGATTTGCAGGAAGCGGAGGCCCCCATTTATATACTCCGCGGCGGATCAGCGCGTCGGGACCACTCACGGCCATCGCATGGGTCCTGATCAGAACTTCGCCGCGTGCCGGTATCGGGCGCGCCTCTTCGACAAGCGTCATCACCTCAGGGCCACCCGCCACTTCCAGTATGGCACTGCGCATGTGTCGCTCCTCTAGATCACAGGCCGTCGAATGCGTAGCTGGTCGGGCTGCATCCGGACGGCGTCGACCGGAGCCCATATCGGCTTCGGCCAGCCCGATGAAATGAAAGGCGTTCATCGGCATAACCTCCGCACCGCAGGCGCTCGCATCACCCGTCACACACGCATATTGACAGGTCCCGCGTTCAGCGAACTGCCGGCAATTGCCTTCATAACCATAAACCGAATTCATAAGTTTTATGGAAGCCGCGGCGCCATAGCGCATCCCATGAGCAGCATCGAACGTGATCGGATCGCCAACAGCCGACTGCAAACGGCGAGCATCGCCCAACTTTTCACCGAGGCCCGGAGTTACAATCGCTGGCAAGACAGCTTTCTGGATGACGCTGCGATCAGAGAAATCTACGAAGCGGCGGCCTTTGCCCCAACATCGGCAAATGGTTCTCCGGGCCGATTTGTATGGGTTCGAAGTAAAGAGGAAAAAGAGCGGCTGGCTGGCTTCGTGAAGGCTGGGAATGAAATCAAGATACTACAGGCGGCCGCGACAGTCATTGTCGCCTATGATCCTCACTTCTACCTGAACTTTCCCCGGCTCATGCCCCATGCGGCCGGACGGCTCATCGCGATGTTTCAGAGCGACCCGGTAGAGGCACGCGAAACCGCCTTCCGGAACAGTTCGCTTCAAGGCGCATATCTCATCATGGCGGCCCGAGCCCTCGGAATAGACTGCGGCCCAATGTCAGGGTTTAATCACGATCTAGTGAACGGGCACTATTTTGCCGGTACCGACGTGTGCGCTAACTTCCTCTGCTGCCTTGGAATGGGCTCCGTTGAAGAACTTTATCCTCGCGGAGCTCGGTTGACCTTCGACGAAGTGAACATTGTCATTTGATGTTGACGAGCGTGGTGGAGATCATAGCATGCGGCAGTGGACCTAGCCAAGTGCCGTCAGACCAAATTGTACCCGCTCCTAGCAGCTATCGTTTAGACGTCGGGCCGACCGCCATGCTACAAACGGCCTCCTAGCGATTCACTCCGAAGAACGGTTATACTCCTGTCAACTGCCTCCAAACAGAGGAGTACTATTACCAAAATATATCTCTTGGCTTTGCGGATTAAGCTACACTTCCGTCTATCAACCGTCAGACGCACTAATCGTTGGGCTATTGGTATTGCCGCACCTTGCCGGGCTCCTTACCGCCTGTTGCGCTCCATCAGTCGTTGCAGACTCTCCACCGTAATCAGCGTCGCCGTCCCGATCTTCACCCTGTCTATCTCGCCCCGCGCGATCAGCTGGTAAAGTTTGGATCGCCCGATCCCGGTCATCTTGATCGCAACAGGGATGCGCACGGTGATCGGCGAGATCGCCTCGTCTGGCGCCGTAGCCGACCGCTCCTCGTCGAGTTGCATCTGCCGGCTCAGTAACTTCCAGTCCATAGGTCGTTCCTCTCGCTTGGGGTTATGTCAGGCGGGGTTTGCCGGCCGCCACGGTTCGTTCGGACGGCTCTGCCGTTGGATGATTTTGCGCTCGGGGCTTCTCGAGCTGACCAGTGCTGAATCGACGGGAGGTACGTGCCGGGTGTCGGCGCTTTGGTCATCCCAGTCGGGTACCTCTGGCGCAGCGTTGGGCTGAGGCTGCGGCAACGGCAGTTCCGACTGCGCGTCCTCCACCGGCTTCACGGTCGCGACCGGCTCCCCGGTTTGCAACTGATCGTGATGGCGTGTCGGCGGCGAGGTCCGCTTGACGAACGCCGGCGCCGTGACGCTCACCTTCCGATACTTGTCACGGAACCGGATCACCGGCAGATCGCGCCCGAACCGGAGATAGCCGGTGAGGTTAGGCAGGTTCACGATCTCCGTCGGCATGACCAGCGGACGGGTGACCTGCTGGCGCGACAAATTGACCCCATCGCGCATGTCGCTGACCCCGTAGGACATACCTTCATTGGCCTCGATCTGCTCGACCTGGCCCAAGTTCTCGGAGACGAGCCGCGCAGTCGGCGTGTCGTTGGCACGCAGCGCGACCCAGGTCGAACAATAGCCGGTGATGGCGGCGGCTTCCTGCACGCCATATGTCGCCTCGAGCTGCGGATAGGACTGGAACCCGAGGATCCCGCAGCCGCCATATTTGCGGGCACGGGCGAGGAAATCGCCGAGCGAAGGGAGCCGCTGGAGCGAGGGGAGTTCGTCGATCACGCAGTAGAGCCGGCGACGCTGGTCAGGGCTCATGCTCATGATCGCACTGATTGCGATATCGAGCCACATGGTGATCAGCGGGCGCAGCGTTGGTAGCTGGTCGGCCCTGACCGTGATGAACAGCCAGCTGTCGTCATTCTCGTTGGTGACCCAGTCGCGGATCGAGAGCCCGCGGTCGGTATCGTCGAGATAGCGGAACCCGCGCATCACCGAGGCAAGCTCGGCCTGGATGCCCGCTGAGGTGCGCTCGCCCTCTTGCGAGATAAACGCCGCGCCGTCCGTATTCTGGACGAACGCCGAGAGCGCCTTGAGCCCCGAACGGGTGAGGATCTCCATCAGCACCGACACCCGCATGCGGTCCTGATGGACCAGCGCCCGCATCACCGCGACCAGCGTGCCGCGTGCCGCCTTCGCCCAGAATGGGTCCTTGCCAGTGTCGGGGACAACGGACTCGGCGATCTGGTCGTAATGATATTCTTCGGGGACGTCGGTCCACGGCGTCCACAGCGCCGAACGCGCATCGAGTGGGTTGAGGATCACGTCGCGGTCGGGGCGGTAGAAGCGCTCCACGAACGAGCCGGCGGTATCGTAGACGATCGCCCGCCTGCCATTCTGCCGGATGCCTTCCAGCATGACGGTGATGAGGTTGGTCTTGCCGGTGCCAGGCGCGCCGCTCACCAGGATATGCTCGGGCTCGAATGCCGCCGGCATCGGCACGCCACCGATCTTGAAGCTGCCCCGCGCTTTCCGGCGAAGCTGCCAGCGCAACCCCCGCGCGGTGCCGAATCTAGCGCCGCGGAGGTACTGGTTGGAGCCCAGCCCCTTGCCGGTGCGGGTGAAGTAGAACCACGCGCCCACCATCACGAGGAGCGCGAACAGCCCGCATAATATCGCCCCGTGGACAAGATGCTTCTCGGCCGCCTTGAGCGCATTCTTCGCGACGCCCGAGCTCAGCAGATTCTGCGCGCTGGTCCAATAGTTCACGCCGGACGGGGTCTCGAACAGGAGCGGTGCGCTCGTGCCCGGCACCCCGGATTTGAGGTACGCCTCGGCGACCTTCACCAGCACATAGCGCTGATACTCTCTGAGCTGCTCGTAGACATACCAGATGGTGCAGCCGGCCCAGATGACCCCCGCCGCGAGGAAGGTCTGGATCAGGACCTGAGTGGTCATGCGGATGTTGTGGACGATCGCCTGACCACCCCGCGTCCAGGAGCCGACCGTGTCGTTGCGGAAGATGCTCACGCCGCCGACTCCTCAAGCAGGCCGCGCTCGGCGAGCAACTTGCGCGCTTCTTCGAACCCTTTGCGGCAAACGTCCGGCGACTGCTCGCGCGCCAGCGCCGAGAGCAGCGCGAAGGTCTGGATCTGGATGCCGAGCAGCTCGTCCATGACCGTGATGGTCGCCTTGCCGTCCGCCGACACGGCGCGCTCAATCGCGGGCCGCAAAAACCGCGAGAGGCTGAGATCCGCGCGGTAGGCGCACAGCCTGAGTTGGTGGTATAGCGCATCATCCATGCGGACCGACACCATAGGCATGACAAGACTCCGTGTTCCTGTCTGCCCGCCAAGGCACACAGCTGTAGCTCCCGAGGGTGGACCGCGCACGGGTCAGGGCATTGAGATGCCGGAGCGACCAGAATTGCACCTACGGGTTCTGGATCGAGCTCGCCCGGGATGGCCGTCAAAGATGTCCTGTCACAGCCGATTGATGACGCGCGATGACGCAAACGGTGACGCTGTCATCGCCGGAAATATCCAGCAATACCAGCAAGCTGGGGCCTGCTAGCGATTCATCGCGGTGACAGCGTCATCGAATTTGCCCCCCGCCCGATGACGGCGTCATTGCGCTTAAACTATTGAATCAAGTGCGAATTTCGTCCGCAGCACCCGTGCGTACGGTGCATTACAAAACGCCTTCAGGCGTGCGTGCATTACAAAACGCCTTCAGGCGTGCGTGCCCCTTCCGCAGCGCTCTCGCGCGCTGCGCCGCCTCGACCTGGCAAGGGCGTGGCGCCCCCGCAGGGGGCATCTTTTTCTGACGTCGGCGCCAGCCGGCCTTTGCTTATCGACATGCAGCAACTCCAAAGCCATCAAAAATTGGCGCGGGCGGGCAGACGGCACCGGCTCGATCGCCGCGCTCAAGGTCCTGTCCCCAGCCCCCGCATAAACCTAAATCCGCCCCGTAGGGGCGTCCCTGCGACGAGCACGGCGGAGCCGCGCGCAGGAGGCCTGCATCCCCCTCACAGGGGATGCAGCATCGCCCCGCGACGGACCCCGCAGGGTCCCTGAGCGGGGCGACCTCCTCCCTCATAAAAAAGGGGGATCGGCCCGGAAGACCCGGACCAATCCCCATATCCTCATGCCACCGCGCGGCGCTGCCCATCGAGCCTGAAGAAGTGCGCCGGCACCCCCGCCGCCCGCACCAGCCGCGCGAGATGCGACTGCAGCCCGGATCCTTCACACACCACCGCTTCAATCGGCTTGAGTGCCAGCAGCTGCTCGTTGCGCGCGAACCCGGCGCGCTGTCCGAGCTTGCGGTTAAGCGTGAACGCGATCAACGGCGTGCCCGTCCGCGCCGCCCATGACGCCGCGATGGCATCACACCCCTTGTCCTGCGCGGTGGTGGCGAGCACCATCGTGGGGATGCGCTGCCGGACCGCGTCGAGTGCCTCGGTCAGCTGGCGGTGATCCTCCCAGGCCTGCCCGCCCGAGAAGATCACCACCGGCCCTTGTGGCGCATGCGCGTCGATCCGCCGCTGGCGACGCGCGGCGAGAAAATCCGACGCCGCGACCACGGAGGCGGTGCGCATGCTGGACACCAGCGACCCCCGTGGCGCGGACCAGGGTCGCCCGGTCTCGGCCCGGTAGATTGCTGCGGCATGGTCCCGCATGCAGGCTGCGGCATCGGACGCCTCGTCGAGGGACTGGCAGTGGAGTTGCGCCTCCTCAAGCTCGGCCATCATAACCTCGCTGCCATCGGCATCCCGGACCAGTTCCTTGATCCGCGCGGCCGCCTTGTCGGCCTCGCCCTCCAGCTGCCCCGCGACCCGATGGAAGCTGTGAACGATCCCCCAGGCGAACCGGTCGGCCAGGCTTTCGAGCCGCGTGTCGCGCAGTACGTCAAACAGCGTGCGGACCAGCATCTCGGTTGCTAACTCGACCTCGCGCGGGTCCGGCATTCCGGCGTCGGTCACGTCGGTCCCGGCATCGATGCGGAACCCGTCAATGGTCTCGGTGAATGCGGCGGCAAACCCCTCGCCAGGCGCCGCGGTCTCGGCGGCAATGAGCTCGGCGATCTCGGTGAACGAGCGGACGGTACGGATCATCTTGGTCATGTGAACCTCCTTTTCTGAAGAGGTCTTTTTCCGGCACGGGCGCCGAGCGGCGGGGTCAAGGATCGGGCGCAGCCGACCGCGCAGCGGCGGTGGGGGTCACGATTTTCTCTGGCGGCCACCCCGCCCGCGAGGAACCCCGCCGCCCGATCCGCCAGGGAAAATGGTGGGGCCCCGCCGTCCTTGAGGCCGCCGCGTCCCCGTGCCACCCTCGGACTTCTTGAGAGAAGAAGAATGGCTGGCCTGGCGGGGGCTCGATGCCCCCGCCAGCCATCTCCGCCACGCCCGTGAAGGTTCCTTCCCCGCCCCATGACAACGGGCCCCTCGCTCGCGCGAAGGGCCCGTTGCATCAACATCGTTCGATCAAGCCGCAGCGCGGACGCGGGCGCGCGGCAACGCCGCCGGTTCAGCAGCCTGATCCGCCTTCCTGAACGCATGGATCGGCACACCCGCCTGGCGCAACAGCTGGTAGAGATTGGCCTGCAACCCCGACCCCTCGCATAGAACCGCCTCGACCGGCTTCAGCTCCACCAGCTTGCGGTTGCGCGTGAACGCGACCTTCTTGCCGGTGCCGTAGAGCCCATAGGCGACCACCGGCACGCTGGTCCCGGGCCGCGCCGCCCAGGCGGCCGCGATCGCATCGACGCCCTTACGCTGCCCGGTGGTGACCAGGGTCATGTGCGGCACGCGCGCCCTGATCTGGTCGAGCCGCGCCCAGAGCGCTTCCCAGTCATGCCATTGCGCGGGACCCGACACGACCACGATCGGACCTTGCGGCACGTGCCGCTCGCGCTGCGCCAGGACACGCGCCCGCAGGAAATCCTGCGCCGCGATCTGGCTCGCCGACGACGCCGAGGACGCTCGCGTGCCGCGCGCCGGCGACCACGGCCAGCCCGAACAGGCGCGGTACATTTCAGCGGCATAGTCGCGCATGCACTCGATCGCCTCGCGCTGTTCGGCGAGCGACTGGCAGAGCAGTTGCTTCTCCTCGACCTCGAGCGTGTAGATCTCGCTGAGATCGGGCGAACGGGCGAGGTCGCGCAGCTCGATCGCGGCTGCGTCCTCACGCCGCTCGAGTTTCCCCGCCACGAAGTGAAAGGAGTTGACCAACCCCCAGGCGATCTCGGCCGCCAGCGGCTCCAGCCGCGTGCCGGTGAAAAGATCGAAGATGGTGGCCACGATCCCCGCACAATCGGCCTGGGCGGCGATCGGCTCGGGCATGTCATGCTCGCCGGGCGCCTCGCCCGGCTCAACGATCGAGAGTGCCAAGGGCTCGCCGAACGCGGCCTGGAATTCCGGCGTGGCAATGGCTTGCGCATAAAGGTCTTTGAGGTCGGCGAAGCGGCCGACACGGGCGATCTGGCGGGACATGGTCCAGCTCCTCGAACAGAATGCGAAAATGACCGGGGCGTAAATGACCGGGACGAAATGGGTAGCGACGAAAATGGGCCGGGGACGGCAAGCGCCCCCGGCCCGATCCGCCGTCAGTACGGCACGTCGTCCGCGAGAACGGCGCCGACCAGCTCGCCATTGCCGCCCGCGGTGCTTTCGCCGAACCCGCCCTGGTCATGGACCGGCGCGCCCGCCCCGTCCGGCCGGCCACGCTGCGCCGGCGTCCCGAAATCGTCGCGCCGCTGCGGCCGGCGCCAGGCGATGCGGTAGCCCTCCTCCTCGGTGCCGAAGAGCGCGATCGGCAGCGGTTCGGCGAGGCTCGGATCGTCGATCGTGCCCTGGAAGAACACCTCGCCGGTGGTGTGCTTTGCCACCGCCTGCCACAGCGCACCGACCTGTACCCAGCGATTGCCGACATTGAGCGCGAGGACCTCGAAGGCGGGCGCGCGGTCGTTGCTGCTCTCGACGGCGCGCAGCCCGAGGCGCGGCAGGTCGATCGTGCGGGTCGCGATCGACCCCATCAGACGGCCGTTGCTCGGCTTGAACTCACCAATGTTCATGACTCAGTTCCTTTGACTTGCCGCCGCCTCGGCCAATCCGAAGCGACACAAGCAAAGATCCCTCTCTCCTCTATGGCGGTACCCGTGCCGCACGCCCTGACCTCCCAGCTGAAGCGCCACCGCCCGCTCAACCGCACCCGCGCACTTCCCCCTTCCGGAAGCGGACCGTAACCCGCCAGGGCCGAGATCCGGCGCAGCCGGAGCTCGGTCGAAGCGCAGCGTAGATAGGGCCGCGGTGCCCGCGCAGCGGGCATCCGCCAAACCCCTTCCAACCTGCCCCCGCGCCGCAACCCACGCGCGCGCGTCCCAAAAACCATCAACCTGCAGGACGTGCTAGTGTAAACGGACTGGGCTGGAGAGGAGGTAGTTTGCCGCCTGAGGCACGAGGCCATCCGATGCACAGTAACCTTCACGAAGAAATCAACCGCTTCCTCTCCGCTCACGACAGTGACCAGCTCCAGGAACGGCTCGAGGCAGCCACGCACGACCTCGGGTTCAAATGGTATGCGATGGGCCACCATGTCGATCTGCGCGGCTCGCCCGAGGACGCGCTGCCTTGCGCGGCGATGATCGGAACCTGTGCCTTCGAGGCTGGCCGCGCCAGCAGAGGCGAAATGACGCGGGGAAGCCGATTTTGATGTGGGCCTTGGCGGGGACTCCCCTGCCGGCTTCCCCGCGCCGCCCATCTGGATCATCAAGAATACGGGCGGGCACCGCTGGATGCAGCGCATTACCGGAGTCAGTAACCCCCTGATTAGAGGGTGTACAAATCGCCACCGGCCGGCATTGGCCACGACCCAACATGCATGAAAACGGGCGTCGCGCGGACGCGCGGCGTCCGCGCGCGCATAGGCGCGCCAATAATCAATGAAGTCTGGCGGTGTCTGCGCGCGGCTATGGCCGCGCGGCGGCCTTGAGCTCGGCGAGGCGCTCCGAACACACCTCATGCACGGCGCGGCCAAGCTCCTCGACGCGGGCGCCGAGCCAGGTCAGCTCTTCCTCGCTGATCCGGTAATGTTTGGAGTAACGCGCCTTCACATAGGCGTCCTTGAGCTTCTCGAACATCGCCCGCTCGCGGCGGGTGGCGCTGGGCCAGATGGCGTGCAACCGGCGGTCGAGCTTCTCGGCCTGAGTTCGCAGAAACGCGAGGTTGTGCACATGAGGCGCATACGCCGTGACCGTTAGAAGCACGGTCTGCAGCAGGCGCTCGGTTGCCTGATGTAGATCAAAGGCTGCCTTCTTCAATCGCCCCCTCTTGAGGGCATCCAAATGCCCATCATAGAAATCAGAAGCGCTTGGGAACCACTCCTCAAAATACTCCTTCGCGAGCGCCAGCGCCTGTTCCGGGGTCTTGGGCTTGGGCTTGTGGAGCTCGGTGTCGTCGCTCTGGTAGAGCGCGATGCCATCGCGGGCGATGTCCATGAAGAAGTAGCGGCCATGGGCAAGGCCATCGTTCACTTCCTGTAGCGTGTGGACGATGAAATTGACCGGCGTGTGGACGGTCTTGGTGATCGACAGCTCGCGGATCAGCCGCTCCTCGGCGCGCTGCCAATAGGCCACCCGGTCGGTCAGCTCCTTCTGGTTGACGATGACCAGCAGGTCGAAGTCGGACTGATAGCCCTTGGCGGTGTGGGGTTCGTCGACCCAGCCGCCGCGCGCATAGCTGCCGTAGAGGATGACCTTGAGGATGCGCCCGAGCCTGCGCTCGCCGGTGGGGTTGCCGCGCGCGTCGTCGAACTCCTCGAACAACAGCTGCACCACCCGCGCGAGATCGCGCTGCTTGGCGGGCGGCAGATGGTCGAGGTCGGTACGCATCGGGCACGATCCTTAGCGGCAGGTCCGCGGCAATGCACCGCCCGAAAGCGTATTGCCGCAGCTTTGGCGCAAGTTAGCGGTCGAGCTCATGGATCAGATCGACAATGGCATGGGCGAGCAGCCGCTCGACCTCGATGCTGGGCAGCTGCATGATCTCCGACACCGTGACGACGCTCAGCCCTTCGCGCGCGATCAGGATATAGGCGCGCTGGCGGTCGGGGGCGAGCTTGGCGACAGCGGCGCGAAGCAGCACAGGCGGGATGACCGGATCATCCATCGAAAGTCTCCATGAGAAAGAACCGGCGGCGATTGGCTCGCCGCCGACGGGTCAGGTGGGTCAGGCAGCTTCGTGCAGCGGCTTGATCCGCCGCTGGGCCGGCACTGATACAGGCGCGAGCAGGGCCGCCATCGCGACCGACCGGCGCACAAGCAAACTGAGGGGGAACCGCTGGCCTTCCGACCTCCTGCCTCCGGCCTCCCTCTTCGCTTCCCTGGACGATATGAAACCTTGTGGAAGCCCACTTCGCAGAGGTGATCGGGACGCCATCGGATTGAGGCCGTGACCCACCAGCGGGTGCGTGTTCGTGCATTGGACAGCGCCCGCCCGCCGCTGCTGCACCTGGAACGTGAGCGTCGGGTGCTGCGCGGCCCCACGGTGCGTCAGCGGAATAGAGGGTGGACGGGCCGCCGGCGCGGAGCGCTCGTCGATAATATGTCAGTTATGCGCCCCAGTAGCGGACATCCAGCCATCCGGCGACGTCCCGACAGCCGCCGCTTTTCCTCGGCTTCAAAAGACCTTTTTGGGGTCCGGGTGGTTTGATTGTGAGTGGGCGATGGCAAGTTCCCTTAGATCGAAGCGAGCACGGCAATGCTCCCATCAACCCGGCCAGGCCCAGTCAGATACGCGGCATGAGATTCTGGTAATTATTCCAGCCGATCTCCGATACGTCGTAGCTGTGCCGCAACTGCGCGCTGGCGAGGCGATCTGCACCGGCCGAGTAAATCAAAGCGCTGCGCTGCGCCTTGGCGCGGTATCGTCCGCGGATTCACGTGAAGCCAGCGTTGACATTGTTGAACGATCGGCGCGTTTTCGCGAGGCCGAGGGGGGAGGCGACGAACGTGGAGAATGAGGCTGGCGCAGGCGCCCTTCGCCAGACAGGTGAGCGCCGAACACCCGCGCGCCACTATGTCTACGCCCATCGTCATCCCGACGGCACGCCGTTCTATATCGGCAAAGGCATCGGCCGTCGCGCATGGTCGATGGATCGCGATGCACTCTGGCACCATTTCATCACGACGCGGTGTGGCGGCAGCTATGATGTCTTTATCGTCGCGGAAGGTCTCGAGGAGGACGATGCGCTCGAGCTTGAAGCTGAGCTGATTGCAGCGCATGGCGTGCGACTGCTCAACTGGATCAATCCGGGCCGCGGCTTCGACTATGCCGCGCTCGAGCGGTTCCATGCGCTGCGCGACGCGACGACCAGCTTCATATCGCAGACCCGCCCTCTCGAGCAGAGCGACCCCGACCTTGCCGTCGCGCGCTATCGCGAAGCGATCGACCGGGTTCATGCCTATGCCCGGATGGAAACGGAAACCGGCCTCGTTGCCGAGCTGCGGCGCGAACTCAAGCAGCATTATGCAGATGTCTCGCCGCTCGATCGGCTGACGCTGATGTTGCGCAAGCTCGGCCGCTTCGCCGAGCTCGTCGAATGCGTCGATGCGTATTTCACGCACTATCCCGACAGCGTTTCCCCCAACCATGCGGTGCTCAGGCGCCGCGCCGAGGCGGCCGCGGTGCTGGCTGGCGAGCGGCGGCCAGCCCGGCGACCGTCCGTGCTGAAGCCGCGCAAGACCGGGGTGGTCCCGGAGGGCGAACTGGCGCCCCTGCTCGACAAGGCCCGGTCGGACCGTGCGCCATGGAATTGGCGCGTCGCCGCGCAACTATGCCGCAAGCATGGCGATATCGCGCGCGAGCGCGATCTGCTCGAGGAATTCCTGTCTGGGCCACGCGTGGTCGGGCGCAGCTGGCTCGAACTTGAAGAGCGGCTGTTCAAGGTCCGCGCGATGCTCGAGGCGCAGGCCGGATAGCCTCAGCCGCGTCGAAACACATCCCTGAACGCGCGCAGGATGCTCTCGTGAAGCGGGTGCGGGTCCCGGATCCGCGCCTTCAACCGCCCGAGCAGGACCGCGAGGCGGGGGCGCAGGGCCCGCAGGCCGTCCGACAGCGCCTGGCCTTGAGGATCGGCCGACGCCAGCGCGCGCGCCGCTTCGAGCAGCGTGCCGACATTCGCGCCGTCCAGATGCTCAGGGTAGAGATAGAGCATCTCGTGTCTGCCGCGCTCGACCGCGACCTGGAGGCCGACGCCGAGGTTTTCGGCCTCCAGCTCGGTGGAGAGGCCAAGGACGTCCTCACCGGACATCAGGCCCAATTCGAACGCGGACAGTTCGCGATAGGCTTTGCCCGTGATCGAACCGCCCTTGCCGCCGGTCCGCTCGGCAACCAGCGCCTTGAGCGCAGGGATATAGGTCTCCCGGACCCAGTGGCGGTACCGGCCCCCCGCGGTCAGCGCGTCGGTTTCCAGCGTCTCGCATTGCGCCATCAGTGCCGGTGGCAGGAGGTTCGCTTCGCCATCGCTGTGCATCTGTTTGCACGGCGGCGTGTACTGGTTGCCCTTCAGCGGAAAATCGGCCCAGCTTTTGGGCTTCCCGTCGCCGATCGCCGCATCGATGCCGCGGAAGTGCTCGAACAGGCGCTGGTAGATCTGACGCACCGCAGCCCGATCGCCCTGATCCTTCGCCATCCGCACGCCGATGATGAAGGTGAGGATGCTGATCAGGCCGCTGGTCACGGCGCTGACAATGACCGTGAGAGTGAGCTTCATGGTTCCGCCCCGCGCGCTGTCGGCGAAGGCGGCAGCGCCGCCATCGTCGGATTGAGCGCTATTTAATGCCCATGGCGGGGTGCTGATCAAGGGCCGGCCGGAGCGCTTCGATGTCGGCGGCGCGGCGGCGGATCAGGTCGCGCGTGCCGCGCGCCCCGTCGCTGCGATGCAGCGCGGCGCACCAGCGATAGGCATGATCGCGGCGCTTGAACTCGCCGAACAGCATCGTCTGGCCGTGCACGTGCAACATCGCGTTCGGCCGATCGATCTCGCGGATCAGGCGCTGCGCGACGGCATAGCTGTCGCGGACGGTCGGCATGACCCAGAAGCTGTTCTCGATCACCTTCACGCGGCGCGCTTCCGCGGTCACCGCCATTTGCGTGCGGGTGTCGATCGTCGCGCCATTTTCCATCTCGTTGACGGTCTTGCGCGAGACGCCCAGCACATTCGCCAGGCCTTGCTGGGTATAGCCCATGCCCTTGCGGCGGGCTCTCAATTCTTCCCCGGTCATTTGCAATCCCTCGATCAAACAGCAAGGGTATATCACAAAGGTTACATTCTCCAAATCGATGTAACCTTAGGTTACGTTTGCTGCGGGTCGGCGTTGGCGAATTTGCGAGGCGATCCTTATCTACGCCCGTTCAAGCAGGTCCGGGGGCAGATGCATGAAGGGGAAGATCACGACGCTCGGGACGACCGAGGCCGATTTCGAGGCCCGCGCCAATGCCGCGCTGCGCGCCGCCGCCCCCTGGATCGACGTCGCCGACGTCAAGCACCAGCTCAACTTCACGTTCAAGCTCGGCAAGGGCATGGTAACCGTCGATGGGACGAAGCCCTCGCACCGGGGCCGGCTCGATATCCTGGTGGAGGTCAAGGGCCAACGCCTCGCGGTCCTCGAACTGAAGCGCCCCGGCAATGCCCTCACCCAGGATGATATCGAGCAGGGCCTCTCCTATGCGCGCGTCCTGCATCCACGTCCGCCGATCGTGATCGTCTTCAATGGCGAGGACACCCGGACCTATGCGGCTCATGACGGAAAGCTGCTGGGCAGCGTTCCGGAAGAGCAGGCCTTCGCCGAGCTGATCGAAGCGGCGGCCAAGATCGCCGCATCGGACACCCGCGATGCCATCTCGACACTGATGGGGCCGGACTCGGCGGTGTGGATGGCGGCGGTGCGCCTCGCCAGCGACCAGACGCTGGAGGATCTGACCGGCGGCTGGAGCGACCGTCATGCGCCCTTCACGCGCGACTGCCACTTTCCCCGCGCGGCGTCGCGCGATGCGCAGGCGGCACTGCGCGCCAGCCGGCGGGTGGTGGTGATCGAGGGCGCGCCGCTCGCGGGCAAGTCGCATGTGCTGCGCGAACTGGTCGAGGGTACGAGGCAGGCCGAGGACATGGCCGTGCTGTTCGTCGAGGCGGCAGGGACCGCCGCGGCGGGCATCGTCGAAGCGGTCGCCCGGCTGCTCAGCACGGCATTGGGCTGGCGCATCACCGCGGACGAAGCCCGGCACTGGCTGGAAAGCTTCGGCACGGGGAAGGGGCCAATGCTGGTCATCGCGGTCGACGGGCTCGGTCTCGAGCATGACAAGATTTGCCACGAGCTCGAAACGCTCTCGGCGCAGCCGGTCAATTCGCGATTGAAGTTCGTGATCGAGGCGGACACCTCGGCCGCCGACCGGCTGTGGCTCGGTCAATCGCGGCGCAAGGAAACCGCCTTCGCGCGTCGCGGCGAGCGCATCGCGGTGGGCTTGCTTGATGATGAGGAGTTCGGGCAGGCTTGCCAGGTCCTGGAAGACGCGGGTGTGACCTTTATGACCGGCGCCGACAAGGCCGATGAATATCGCCAGCCTTGGTTGCTCCGTTCGATGACAGCGCATGTCGCGAGCTTGCCGAAATTGGAGGGGATCACGCGAATCCTGCCTCCGCTGCCGAGCCTCGACCTGTTCGGCAATGTCCGTGAGCGGTTCGTGCAGGACCCGTTGATCGAACAGGCGGCGACCTTCGCCCGGGCAGTGCTGGACGATTATCGGGCGAAGGACCGGCCTGCGGACGTCGTCTTGCGCGCGATAACCAATTTCATGGTGCGCAAGCGAACGATGCGGGATCATGCGGACAGCGCCGAGATTGACGCAATGGAAAAGTCCGGGCTGCTGGGCACGGTTCTGGACGAGGCCAACCGTGGCGTGTTCGTCGGACGTTTTCCCGAGCTCATCGCGTCCGAGCTTTCACGGCAGATCGCGGCTGAACTCGACGCGCGCATGACCCGGAAGAAACCGCAAGCCGATATTGCCGACTGGCTGGTCGCCACGACCGCGCGGCTGCCCCTGGGCGATCTGATCGGGGCGCAGGCCCTGATCGATCTTGGCATGTTTCGCGACGGCATCTCGATCGATTTCCTGAACCGCTTGCTCGATACCGCGCCGAGCGTGCGGACGCTGCGCCCCGGCAGCCGCGCGATGGCCTGGCTCGACGGGATCGGACGGCTCGACCTGGTGACCCGTGACGATGGCGTGACGGTCATGAAGGTGCCCGGCACGCCTGGCGCCATCGAGCTGATCGAGGATGGGCAAAGCTATGCCGATCTCGATGCCTGGCTCATCCTCTCGCATCTCGCGGCCATCCCGATCGGTACGATCGCACCCGACGATGATGAAGCGATCATGGGCCTGGTTCACCCCGCGATCCTGGCGCTGATCGGGACAAGTCCGATCCCGTTGCGCCGTGTCTCCGGCGATATCGATCGTACGGGCATGCACACGCACGAGGCACCGAACGGTGCAAGCCTTGTCTGCCGGGACCACGGCATCATCGAACCGGTGACCTACTCGCTGCTGCGCTTCCTGGATCAGCAGGTCGAGAACGCCGACGCGTGGCTCGACCAGGCATGCAAGGAGCGCTCACCCGCGCTGCTGGACCGGATTGCGCTGGCGTTGCGGCAGCTTGCCGAGCTGAATTCGGATGGCCCCACCGCGTCATGGGCAAGGCACCGGCTCGACGCCAAGATCGAACCGGCGCTGAAGCTTGCCATGATCGCGCCGGGCTCGAGCTAGGCGACCCGGGCTGCCAGGCTTCTGGTCGCCCCGGCTCCGCTTTCCCAAGTGGCGCGCCGATCACGTCGATGCGGCGGTTCCCCGACTTGCCGGGATCACTCGGCCGGCGGGCGCTGCTCGCCGAACGCCAGCCAGAACGCGCGCAGGATCGGATTGAGCGCGGGCCGGCTCATCCGCTCGACGGTCAGTGCCGGGAGCGTAACTTCGCTCAGCCATGCCGGCTGTGACATATGCCGGTCCGGCAGGACGAGGTGATGGTTCCTGATGCCGGTGACCGTGACGAGAACGAGCCAGGGGCCCTCGATGCCGAACGGCGCGAGGCGGATCGCGCCCGACAGCGCCGCATCGATCACACCCTCCTCGAAGCGTTGCGGCCACACCACGCGCATCTCGTCGCGGCGCAGCTCGTTGACGACGCCGCCGATCGTCCATGCCATGTCGGTACGGCCCTGCCGGTGCGTCACGGCGTAGGAGCGCACCGCGCCGCGTTCCCCGGGGTTGGTATGCAGGAGCACGCCATCGATCATGCGGATCGCGTCCATGTATCCGCTGGGCTTGTGCGGGGCGAGCGCGTTTTCCGGCGTGATGTCGAGATCGCGTGCGTCGCGAAACACCGTGACCGGGATCAGCGACAGGATCGCTTTTGGCTCATCGCCGAGGAAGATCGGAAGCTCACCGCGCGACGCGCGATCGACAGCGTCGAGATGCAGCGCGCGCAACCGGTTCGGCAACGCCTCGCTCGCGGTGAACGCGTCGCGCAGTTCCTGGGTATCGAGCTCATATTTGCCATTGCTCTTGCGCCCGAAGAAACGGTTGCTGCGCGCAAGAATGACGCGATGCGGTGCGATGGTGCTCGCGGGGATGCGGATCAGCAACGCGCCCCGCCCCTCGGCAAGGTCGATCCAGCGCAGGCGCGCGCCCGGCATGCGCGGTTCGATGCCCGATAGCAGGATTTCCTCCCAGCGCAGGATTTCGCGGTCAGGATCGTCGAGCTCGAGCCCAACCAGCGCGCTGGCGACGCCGCGCTGCTCCTCGATTCCATAGATCAGATCGCCGCCCTGGGCGTTGGCGAAGGAGCTCACATCGGCCAGGAATTCCTTGCGGGCGCTCTCGCTGGTGCCCGGCAAGTCGCGCTTGAACTCGAGCGTGCGGCGCTCCGCGACCTGGTTGGCGACCAGCGCCTCGAGATCGCTCCGCTCGATCGCGTCGAAGTCGCGCGCGATCATGGCGCTGCGAGCTCCGGATCGCGCCGCGCCAGGGTGGCTGCCGGGGCAGCCGGTTGCGTGAGGTAGGGCATGCGCATCGGCCCGGAACCTATCAGCCTATTGCGGTGGGCCAAAAGGGGGTTTGGCGCATCGACTGGCTGCGGGATTTACCGCGCCCTTGCGCTCACTATCTCTGCGGCATGACCGCCGAACCGCATACGATTCAACCGCCGCCGCCAGGCGGCAACCTGTTCGTCTTCCAGGAGGAAGTGCATCCCGATGGCGGCACGCCGCGCAGGATCGCGTTCACCGAGGTCGATATCAGGCCACGGCCCTATGAGGAGCTGGCCGCGGCCCGCCTCCATGAAGGCATCACCATCCCGCTCGACATGTATAACGGCCGGATCGTCGATACCGATATCGCGGACGTCGACACGAGCAACTATGCGCATCTGAAGGCGACACTGGTGAGCCCGCTCAGCGCCCAGGGTATCGGACTGGTCCATGGTGGGTGGCTGCCGTCCACGCTCGCGGCAACCCGAAGCAATGCGGTGGTGCTCCCCGACCGCAATATCGTCACGCAGATCGTCGGGCGGTTCGCGTCGGGCAAACTGACCGGGCGCAAACCCGATTTCCTGGATCTGTTCGAGCGGAGCACGGTCCGCATCAACCCGATGCTCTATGCGCTGGAGGGCAATGGCCGATCCTTGCCTGACCCGGGTCTTGTGCAAAGCCAGCTCGACGAGGCGATCGGTAAGCTCGGCACCGCGCTGCCTTCGGCGACGATAATGACCGGCCCCGGCCCGCTGGCCGGATTACTGGGACTGATCGAGGACATCCGGCCCGGCATGGCGCGCAAGCAGAAATTCTTGCGGCAAATCGCGCCGCGGTTGAGCGCGCAGGTCGCCCGTCGCGATCGGGACGCCCGGTGGAATGAGGTGCTTGCCGCCGCGCGCGACTGCGGCGTGACGAGCGGGGCACTGGTCGTGCTCGCGGCGTTGAGCGTGGTCGTCGATTCCGGTGCGTGCGCGGCGCGGCGGATGCTCAAATTCCATGCGGCCTATAGCGACGCGGACGCCTATAACGCGCTCGCCGATCTCAACGCGCTGGAGCTGCTGCTCTACTGTCTGGCCTATTTTCCTGAGATGCAGACGCAGCTTTGTAACGGCGATCGCAATCTCGCGCTGTTCTGGGTCGGCGCCGGCGCATCCGGCATCGTGCCTGACGGAAACAGCATCAGCTGCACCTTGACACCGCATCCCGCGATCCTGCCCGATCCCTATGCCGAGCGATGGGCGGACGAGGTCGCCGGAACCTAGAGGGAGTGACGGTGCGGGTAGCCGGGGCTTACGCCCCAATCGAAGAGGGCGGGCTCGCGCCAGATCGCGGGCGGGAATGAAGGAGACAGGGATGGCGGCGGCGCTCGATCTTGACACATTGCTCGCCACCCATGCCGGTCATGTCGCGCTGGTGATCGGGAACGGGATCAATCGCCATGGCGGCGCGGCGAGCAACAGCTGGGAGGCGTTGCTGATGAAGATCGCTGCACGCTGCGGCATCCCTTTGCCAAAGGTGCCGCAGGGCACCCAATATACCGAATTCTATGATGTGCTGGGGTTGAGGTCGGCGGGCGCGACCAGCGATCTGGCCGCTGAATTCTGCGAGTTGATGGCAGGCTGGCAGGTGCTCGACCATCACCGCACGGTGGTTGGTTGGGCCAGCCGACATGCGGTGCCCGTGCTGACCACCAATTTCGAGGAGGTGCTGAGCGAAGCGGCGGGCGCCCGGTTTCTCGGAACGGGACTCTCGGGTTTCACGGACTATTACCCCTGGCAGTGCCGCTTCGCGCACGACCTGCATCTCGACCCGTGCGCCGGGTTCGGTATCTGGCATATCAACGGCATGGCGCGCTACAAGCGCAGCGTCCGCCTCGGGCTTTCGGACTATGTCGGGTCGGCGCACCGCGCGCGCGAGATGTTCCACCGCGGCGGCAGCCAGTTGTTTCGCGCGAAGGATCCGGCGCGCTGGGCAGGCGCGCGCACCTGGCTCCATCTCTTTTTCAACAAGCCGTTGCTCTTCCTCGGCCTCGCGCTTGAGGAGAACGAAGTGTTCCTGCGCTGGCTGCTCATCGAGCGCGCGCGCTATTTCCGCAAGTTCCCACGCCGTCGCCAGCCGGCATGGTATGTCTACAAGCCCGAAGCCGGGAATTTGAACGAGGCCGGCAAGCTGTTCTTTCTCCAGGGCGTGGACGTCACTTGCCTGGCCATACGCGATCATGACGCGATCTGGGCCAGTGCGGGATGGACGAGCTGAGTGCGGTGAGCAGCTTCGCGCCAGTGCCCGTGCGGCCGGGCGGCGGTGTATCGGCCGGGCGCTAGGCTGGCAGATCCTGTTCGATACGGACCGCCGCCTCGCGGATTTCGGCTCGCTCGTCCCGTGCAAGTCGCGCGAGCAGTGAACGGACGCGCGCCCGGGGCAGCGCATCGCACCGCAGGATCGCAGATGCGGCAAGCCGCCATTGTGCCGAGGGATCGTCGAGACGCCGCACGATCGCTTCGATTGTGTCCGCGTCGAGCGGCACGCTGGCGGACAGAAGCTCGCGGGTGAGGTGGGGGCCGAGCGTGCCGTCGTCGATGCCGGCGCCGAGCTGCCGGACGAGGGCGGGATCCTGCGCGGCGCGCGCCATCAGCTGTTCCTTGGCCGACTTGCTGACATCGTGGCGATAATCGGCGGCGGCTTCAATGAGCTGGTCGTCGCTGACCGCCTCCCTGGCTAGCAACGCATCGAACACGGGCGTGCGCGGCGTATCGGGGATGGCGCCGCCGGCATCGTTGCGCGGTTCATGGGTCTGCCAATGCCGATAGCCCCGCCACAGCATATCGGGATCGACCGCGGCGCCCGCCTTTGCCCTGCCGAGGATGTACTTCGCCGCCGCATTGGCGGTCCATTGGGATTCGCCGAGCAAGCGGCGCTCGGCGACGGCGGCGACGCGCTCGGTCCAGGGCGTCGCGGTCGACGCCAGATGATGAAAGAGATGCCGCATGCCGGCGACATGCGGACCTTCGAGGCGGTCGAGCAGGAGCGTGCTGCCGGCTGGTTCGCCCAATTGTAACGCCAGATAGCCTGCCGATGCGAGGGCGAGGCCGGATTTGGTGGCCAGCATTCCTGCAATGTGCTCCGAACCGGTTCCGGCGCGGGCGAGGATTTCGGTGGCGACCGACATGACCCAGACGGCCCCATGTTCAACGGCGCGCTCGACCAGCGCGAGGTCGGGCGAGGCCTCGGCAAGCCGCTCCCACCGTGGATCGTCGACATCGACCAGATGAATGTCCGAGAGCGCCCAGAAGAAGGTCGATCTCCGCTCATCGTTCAGTTTGCGGCGGATCGTTGCGACCTCGCGCGCAAGCCGCACGCGATCGATGTCCGAGAGGACAATGACCACGCGCAGGATCTCGGCCACGGCCTCGCGCGGATAGGATTTGTCCCAGGACCAGACCTCGCCGTCGGACTCCCAATAGCCGATGATCTGGATAAGCGCGGAGAGCTGAAGCAGGGGATGTCGGTTGACGTCGAGGGGTTCGGCGGGCGTCCCGTCCATATCCATGCCGATCGCGCTCGCGATGGCGTCCATCAAACCGTGCATCGCCCTGGTCTCGGCCTGGCCATATTCGCTGTCGCGCCGCATCATGTCCGACAGCGAGCCCGCGCGGCGCTTGGGCCAGGTCGGCGTGATCCCGAAGGGTGCGACGAGATCGGTGACGTCCTGCAGGAACCTGACCGTTGCCGAATTGCCGTCCGCGGTCAGCAGACTGACATGCGCCTCGACTTCGGTTTTGCTGAGGCGCGTGACCAAGAGCTTGAGATTGGTCAGCGCCATGCGCCGCGCGAGGTCGAACCGGTCCGAGCGCATCAGCCGGATGCCGCCCATGATCGAGGTTCGAACGCCGGAGCCTTCGCGTTCGAGCATCGCCACCGCGTGCTGCGCGGCGCGGTCGGGGTCGTGATAGCGGGGACCGGCGTCAACCGCGCAGGCCCAGGCGATTTGCCGCAATTCCTCATCCGCAGCATCGAGCCGCTCGGCGGCTTTTGGACCGATAACCTCGGGATGGCGCCGCAAATGTTACCAGCGCGTCGGCGATCTTCATGGGCTCGCGCTGCCCCTGTTCGAGCGCGGCGAAGGCGGTTTCGCCCAGGCGCTCGGCGGTATCGCTTGGAAGATCGACGGCGGGATCGGCGGCAATCGTCACCGCCCGCGCCAGCGCGCCTTCGCCAAGCAGCGCATCGACGACGCTGGTACCCAGACCGAGGCCGGCGGCGAAGCTCAGCACCTCGGCCCATTCGGCTGAGGGTGCGATTTCCCGCAGCGCGCCCGCCCGTGCGTCATCGTCCATCTCGGCCAGGTGACGCGCCGCGGCAAATTCGCCGAAACTCTTATGCACGAAGGCGAGGAGCGGCATGCGGCGGTGATGGATCCGCTCGATCACGCCGATCTGTTCCCAGAACTGCATGGCGTCGCGCACCTGCCGTGAAGCAGCAAGCGGCGTCGTCCCGAGCAGCGCGGCGATGTCCGCGGTCACGCGCTTGATGATGGCATCATATCCGCCGAGCGGTTCGGCCGTGACCCGCCAGCCAAGCCGGTCGAGCACCGCCTGCGCCAGTGCCAGATCGACCGCATGACGCGTCGCCTGAACGGAGGCACTGCGCTCGACCGATGAGAACAGCTGCTGGAAGAGCTGGGTTCGCGACCCGCCGAGCGGTTCGCCGCGCACGATGAGCGAGGCCGCCATGCCCAGCAATTGCGGATCGGTCCCGATCGCGTTCGCCGGCCCGTCGCGGCGGAATGCCGCCCTGGCGGCGTCATCGCCGTCCGCCTTGAGCGGACTGCCCTCCGGTGCGATCGCCTCGATCAGCCGGCCGACATGCGCGGTCGCGCTGCTGCTGTCGGGCCGGACCGGTTCGTAATGCGGCCAGGCCGCCAGCGACACGGTCTCATAGCCGATCGGCCGGGTGGTCACGATGATGCGGCATTGAGGATGGCCGGCGGCAAAGCGGCTCAGCCCGTCGGCCACATCGTCCTGCCCGCCACCGCATTCATCGAGACCATCGGCCAGCAAGACCCAACCGTCGCCGCCCACATCGGGCAGGTCGCCAGGGTCGATCCCCGAGCCGTCGAGACCGTGGCGGACGATGCTGGCCGCGAACGTCTCGCCCGCCGCGAGCGAGGCCGCGACCTTGCGCAGCTGGACCTTGAGCACCGGATAGCCATCATCGCTATAACGTTGCGCTTGCCGCCGAAGCAGCGTCGATTTGCCAAGGCCCGGACCGGCGACGATGACCGCCCTGCGCCTGAACCTGCCGACGAACTCGGCATCATAGGTCCGCTCGCGCTCCTGTCCGCTGCCTTGCGGTTCGAGGCCGCGATAGCGCGCAATCGCGGCCGCCGGATCGGCCGGCATCGCCGTCGCATCGATCTGCCGCGCGCTGAGCGCGTTCCAGGCATCGTCGAGCGGGATCGGCCGGTCCGCGCCGAAAACCATGAAGTCCTGATTGGCGCCGTTGACCCAGGCGATCAGTTTCGCGACCGCGCCGCCGGGCGAGCCGGCCGGCGCCAGCGGCACGCCCGCTGCCATGAGCAGCCGGACGACGGCCAGCAAATCCCAGCGGCCCTTGCGCGCGATCAGCGCATGGGCGCCTTCGAGCAGCACATGCCAGGCTTGATCGGCGGCGGCTGCGCTGCCGCAATGCCGCGCGAGCGCGGCCTTGGCGGCGCGGACCGCATCGACATTGCCGTCGGTCGCGGTGACCGTCTGAATCCGGAGCGCGCGCGAGATAGCGACGGGGTCGAAACCCTGCGCCTCGAGCCTTGCGATCCACTTGTGGCCAACCTCAAAAAGCCGGTCGGTCCGGCCGCTGCCGATCAAGCGCAAGTCGCGCTCGAGCCTATGCCGCACGGTCTGGCTGCTGTCGGGCGAGACCGCCAGGATACCGAACGCAATCTGTCCCGCGTTCAGGCCGCGCGCCAGATCAAGCAGCGCGTCCCAGAGCTTGTCGTCCGCGCGCAGCCCGCTTTTTGCCTGAATCTCGACCGTGGAGGCGGCGAGCTCGAGACGGACATCATCGCCGGGTCCGCCGCTCTCCGCCCAGATCGCCAGCGGGGCGTCATGGGCGAGCTCGTCGAGCCATCCGACCGGACTGCCGTCGAGCAAATGAACGGCGGCGATGGCGGTCACGGCCGCCTGAAAATTGAGGCCGGACGCCGGCGCGGCCCCCCGCGCGTGATTGCTGGCCTTCTCGCCCTGTACTGGGGCCTCAGCCTTATGTTTGTTAGATCGAGTCATGCGAAACCGTCTTAGGCGTGCATGATCAAGACCGCGAGATTCGAGGGTGACGGCGTGCGCCCTTGCCCGCTCAGCGATAGGCGGAACTGACGAAGATCGCCGACGCGGCCTTGGAAGTCCGCGCCAACTGTCAAAGCGCGATCACGAGCCCTCGCTCGCCAATAGGCTGCCTCGCGCCTTATAGGCAGTCATTCAACGAGTTGGCAGCGCTGCCCGGAAGCGGCCGTTCAATATCGTCAATAAGGCTCGCGTCAGTCGTACCGTACTGCGCGTTGCTCCAGCCATTGTAGGCGGCGGTCCAGCTCGATTGCAGGAAGTGCCGCGACAAGGCGGTCGAGGATTTTTGGGACGCCATAGAGATCGCCGCTACTGCCGGGCCCGAATAGCTTCCAGAGGATGACGAGCGTCTCGCGCGGAAAGCGCTCCGGCACCGCTGATTTCTCGATCGCGTAAGTACTCCCGCCACCTTCGATAACCGAAAGATAGGGCAACAGCTGGGCCAGCGCCTCAGGAAAGGCGTCCCCGGTGCTGACCGCCAGGTCCGCAAAGTGACGGCTAAGTTCACGGTCCGCCAGGCTGCGCTCGCGGGGCCATACCGCCACCAAGAGCGGGCCTATTCCGTTGCGCCAGCCCGCTTCGGGACTGCCCGCGAGCTGATGGATCCACTGTCCGAGCAGTTCGGCGGCACCTTCACGTAGCGCCGGCGGGCCGGTGCGCAATGCGCGCGCCGCATCTGCGGTGCTTAGACCCCAATGCTCGAGGGTCCCTTCACCGCGCAACACCGACAGCGGGGGCGCTAGGATTTTGGCAGCCGCCGCGGTCGCGTCATGTCCTCGCGCCGCGAGTTCGTGCACCCCTTGCAGAATGGAGCGAGGAAAGGCGCGCGATGCAGCAGCGGACAAGCGCGTGTCGCTAACCAACACTGCCCGCAGCGCCCGCGCCTCGTCGCCTTCCCCTTCCATCGCGACGCCGAGGATCGGTTCGACTTGCTGACCTTCGATAGTCGTCACGAAGCCCGCGGCATGAATCAGCGCGGCACGTGCGAACGCGCCCTGCCTGCCCTCCGCGCCAGCGGCATTGGTCATAGCATCGATCAGCGCAGGCGGCACCGGCTCTTCGTTTTGCCGGAAGTGCTCGATGTCGAGGAGCAGAGCCTCGGTGAGCCGGCCCGCCGCGGAATTGATCGTATCGCTATAGAGGTCGCGCGTCGACTCGAGCGGCTCCTGATCGTGCGCGACCGCGTTGGCGAGCAGCCGCGGCAGCCATGCCGCGATCGCCGGTTCCTGTCGGCGCGGAGCGCTCCAATAGAGATTGGCAAGTGGATATGCGATCAGCTCGAGAAAGGGATCTTCTGCGGGCTCAAGCGTAACGAAAACGCGTACAACCAGGTCGCGCCGTGTCGCATCGCGCTCGCCTTCCGGAAAGGACAACGCCGAAATCAGATCGGCCCATAGCGGCGCATTGGCCGCCTCCAGCGGAGCACGGCTCAGCGTATCGAACGCGCCGCTCGGATCGGTGCGGCAGAACATGCTCCAGCCCTGCTGCTTTTCGATATCGGGACTGCGCAAGACGTCGCGCGCGACCTGCAGCCGTTCATCGTCCGCCGCTTCGATGATCGGCGTAACGTCGCCCACCACGGTGCGGACGCCCGACGAATAGGAGCCGAAAAAGTCCTGGTCTTGAACCGCACGGTCGAGATAGTCGCGGCGCGCGACGATGGCGGCGAGTTCGCCGGAGCCATCATCCGAGAGCATGCCGGCTTCCGCCAGCATGTTCAGCCGCAGCCATACTTCGGCATCTCGTGCATGCGCACGCCAGTCGGGCTGGCCGTCCTCGATCGTGTATCGCGCGTAATATTCGGCGCCCTCGCTCAAGATCCGGTGCTCGATTGCGTGCACCAGCGCCGGAGCCGCTTTCGCGGCGCGATCGCGCAGCACCAGCACCAGTTCGCGACGCACATGCCAGAACGTGTCCCGCGGCAGCGTCTGCAGCCCCGCCATCGCCTCGTCAGCGGTGTAGAGCGCCTCGCTGCGGAGCGCATGCAGCCACAGCCGGATGCCGAGCATGCCGGGGATCTGCCACCACAGGTCGGTGAAGAGGCGGGTTTGCGGCTGGTCGGCTTCGGCCGCGGCCGGCAGAATTTGCGCAAGCAGCGATACGAGAAACACCGGCCCGTCATGATGATCATTCTGCTCGTGCGGTTCGACCGAGGGCACCGAAAAATCGCTGGTGTCATAGTCGTCTACAATCATGCCGGCATCGAGGGACAAGCCGGCGATTGCTTGCAGTTTGGCGGTAGCGGTTCCGAGGATGGCGAGCGGCTGCGGCACCGCGACAAGCGCCGCAAGCAGCTCAGGTGCTCCTCCCCGATCATCGACGCTCAACCGCGCCCAGGTGAGGTCGGCGAGCCGCCGGGGCGGATCGGGTGCTGGCTCGCCATACATATCGTCGCGATTTGCGCTCAGGGTGAGTACCGGGCTGAGAAGGTCGATCGCCTTGTGCAGATCCGCGTTGAGCACAACGCTGCCGGCGAGCGTCTGCTGGACCGTGTAGGCGCGGTCTTCCCAGGTGGCACCGCGATGCGGCCGGCTCACTACCAGCAGCCGCCAGGCACGAAGCCATAGTTCGTCGAGACCTTTGGTCTGCCGGAGCTGCTGGGCGATATCGTCGGCGAAAGGCTTGCCCAGCCGCTCGAGCCATTTAAGGGCCAGCCGGAATCGCGCGGCCGACGCGAATTCCCGGCCGATCCAGCGTGCGACGATCCAGGTCGCGTCGCGCTCGGTCCAAAGCGAGCGGTCCGAGAGAAAATCCAGCCAGGCCGGATCGGTGACGGTTCGGATGACCACGTCGTAGAGATCGCGACGGCCCGAAACCAGCCAGGCGAGATGTTCGAGTTCCGCCGGTTCGGCATCTGCGAAGCGCTTGGCGAGGATGACCTGCGCCCATTCGCGGCGCGTCGCCTTGGGGCGCTCGACCAGCCGCGCCAGCATATCGAGATCACGCCACAGGATGGCGTGCGTCTTGCGCTCTGTCTCTGCGTCGAATTCATACGCGTAGGGAATCGGCGTGACCGCCAGCGCTTCCCAGCGCATGTCGGCTCCCTCGACGCCGTCCTCGGCATCGACGGCATCGAGTGCATAAACCGGGCGCAAGTCGGGAAAGCGCTGCCGGTCGGCTTCGAGCACGTTGAGAAAATAGCGCACCGGCGCGTCGCCCGCGCTGTAGCCGACGAGCACGATCGTGCGACACCGGCAGAGATCGAACAGGAACCGCGATGCCCAGCCCGAACGCATATAAGCGTCGCCATAATCGGCGCTGGTGACGACCAGCGGCGTCTCCTCGAGCTCGATCGCCTGGTCGGCGATGCGGCCATGTATATGAATGATGCCCCCGAACCCCGCCGCGCCCGGCGGCGGGAGATCCTGCCCGGCAAAGCTCAGCGCGCGAACGGTAGGGGCATCCTCGGTCTGTAGAAATGCCCGCTCGATCAGCGTGTCGAAATTGGTGGTCACGATCGCCGGGCGGTTTTCGAGATCGCGCGAAAGACGCAGAATGGTCGTATGATGGCTGAGATCAACCTCGGCAGGCGGTTGCAACAGCGCCACCACGGATCGCACCATTTCACCGGGATCGACGATGCGCCGGCTGAGCGAGCCGAGCGCTTCCTCAAATCGGCCTTCGGTGAAGGACAGGCGTTCAGACGGTGTCATCTCGAGGTTGAGCGCGGCAAAACACTGTTCGACCAAACCGGCAAATCCCGGCAGCTGCGGCGCACTTACGCCCGCTCCGCAAAGGAATACGACATCGCCGGTGAGCAGCGCATCGACCAGCTGCTCAGGGAATGCCGGTCCCTGCGGCGAGAAGCGCAGGCTCATCCAGTATGCCGCCCGTACGCACCTGGTGCGAGGCCAGATTGGCTGGATTGTCCGGAAGGCGGGGTCGTGTACATTAAGCGAACATCGAGCAAGCCCGGCGCCGTGTCCAGAGCGTGCGGCCAATTCCGAATTCTGGAGGAAGATTGCCCAACGTCACGGTCAGACCGGTCCATTTCGAAGACTTTAGCGGACAGGAGTTCGAGCGGCTGGTGTTCGGCTACCATCTTTGGGCCGACTGGAGTGACCTTGCCTGGTATGGCCAGACCGGCAGCGACATGGGCCGCGACATCATCGGGATCGAACCGATCGACGAAACGTCAGGGCGCCGGACTGTGATCCAGTGCGCCAACCGCGACGACCTCCCGGTCGCCAAAGCGAAGCGCGATATGAAGGGCGCAGCCAACGCGCCAACGGGAGTCCCGGAAGCGTTCAAATTCGTCTGCCGCGGCGCGGTTTCAGCGCGTCGTCGTGACGCGATCGCAAAGGCCGCGAAGGCACTCAAGATTGGCCATGTCACGATCTGGTCGGGTGCCGAGTTCGAGGAGCATTTGCGCCTTCGCGCCGAATTCCTGCTTCGCCGTTTTGTGGACGGCGTGCCCTTCCCCGATGACGGGGCCGGCCTGCAAGCCTTCTTCAGCACGTTCGCCGATATAGGCGATGCCGAAGTGCTGGCACAAATGGCGATGCCGTTCGAGCGGCCTGCGTTCTGGACGCCTTTCCATGCGGAGAGCAATCTGGGGGCATTCCGCCAAGCGATCGAAGATACGATCGGCGCGCTCAGCACGGGTATCTGGAGATCACGCGACGGCGAGCTGATTCGCCGCATCCCGTCGATTCGAGACATTCGCGATACCGGAACGCGCAAGGCGTTCGAGGGCATTGTCCGCAGCCTCGATAATATGCGGCAATTGTTCAAACGGCGCATGCAGGACGGATCGATCGAGCATTGCCAATGCGGCGATCCGAACTGCCCTACCTTCATCCTTCATGGCGATGTCGGAACAGAGCTCGACCACGCACGCACCGCCATTCTCGACCGCGTGCGGGCCGTCATACCCAATTTCCACATTCGGGTGGAATAGCCTTGGCGCCTTCGAACCCGCCGCGCGACCATCATTATATTCCGCAGTTCATGCTGCGCGAATGGGCAGTCGATGCCGGGAAGTTATGGCGCTACTCCAAGCCCGTGCCGAACAAATTTGCCGCCAAGCGGGTATCGACTGGGGCAATCGGGTTCGAGCCCTTTTTGTACGAGGTGCCCGGCGAAACGCCGGACAAGGCACAGCAGGTCGAGAGCCGGTTCATGTCGAGCGTCGATCAATCCGCCGCCAAGGCGCATCAGATCCTGCTCGGAAATAAGGACTGGAGCTGGACCTCGATTACGCGGAGCGGCTGGAGTCGCTTCATCCTATCCTTGTGGATACGCACCCCTGCGAGCGTTCAGGCCTACAAGGCAGCAATCGCCTCGCTTTGGGGCACGACAGCGCCGGAGATTGCCGCCAAATATGCCGAATTGCGCAAGCCCGAAGACCCCGAGCGCTTTGAGGATCATATGATCGCTCGCGACCCGCGCATCGTCGAGAAGGTAGCGATGTACCTGCTCCAAAAGAGCATCGATCACGCCAAGGTCGGCGAGCGCATCAACAATATGAAGTGGACGACGCTCACGCTTGCCGACGCACCGATCGATTTCCTGGTCAGCGACAGCCCGGTGATGTCGACCAACGGGCTTGCGGGGAAGGACGCCCATATCGTCATGCCGGTCAGTCCGCGCCGGGCGTTCATTGCGTTCAACCACGATTCCACGTTCGAGACTCTGCAGCGGGTGCGGGAACTGGACTTCGTCAAGCACAGCAACAAGCTGGTCGTGCAGCGCGCCAGGCATTTCGTTGGCGCGACCCGGGATGATCAACGGGCGTTCGTCGCGAAACATATCGGAACGGCGCCTGTCCCTACAATCACCGAACTCATCGCTCACAAATATGCCGAGGACGCAGCGGCGCTAGAAACAGCTATCTCGGGAAGTTAGGTTCGTGGGCTTTGTCCGGTGTCGAGACGAGCGTCCACGCGAGCTGGCGCTGTCCGGTTTTATTTGGGTGCAATCCAAAGTCGAACTGTCGGCCCAAGTCCGGAAATAGGAAACTCTTCCCAAAAGGGGCCATCGGCAGAATGTGCGATCTCCACCACGCTCGGCCTATTCAGCAGCTAACTACGCGATTGCCTGTTCCCGGCTCGCTTGAGCTTGTCGAGATGGTCTGACCAAAACTGCATCATCCGAACGCGTTCATTCCAATGTTCACCGCGGAGGTAAGCCCGCCGCACGTCGTTGTTCTCGACGTGCGCCAGTTGCCGCTCGATAGCATCGGGATGCCACTTCCGCGTCTCATTCAAAATGCTGCTCGCCATCGCGCGGAAGCCATGACCGGTCATCTCGTCCTTGTCATAGCCAAGGCGGCGTAACGCCGCATTGATCGTGTTGTCGGAGATCGAACGCTCGTCGGATCGGACGCTAGGGAACAGAAACTTCGTTTTACCGCTAAGAGGCCGAAGCTCGTCAATCAGGCGCAGCACCTGCCGAGACAGCGGTACTCGATGAGGCCGTCCCATCTTCATTTTTGACCCTGGGATCGTCCAGACCTTCTCGGTCAGATCAAACTCACACCATTCTGCTGACCTCAGTTCGCCAGGGCGGACGAACACATGCGGCGCAATTCGCAGTGCGATCGCAACAGCCGGCTGCCCCTCATAATCGTCGATGGCCCGAAGCAGCGGTCCGACCTTGCGCGGGTCAACGATCGCGGCATGGTGCTTTACCTTCGGCGTAATGAGCGCCCCCTGCAGGTCCGCAGTCACGTCACGGTCGGCCCGGCCAGTCGCGATGGCATAGCGAATCACGCTGCCGCAGGTGCTGCGCAATCGGCGCGCAGTTTCGTATCGTCCCCGCACCTCCACTGTTCGAAGGACGGTCAGAATTTCCGGCGCAGTAATCTCGCTGACCGGTCGGCTACCGATCAAAGGCTCGGCGAAGGCGAGCAGCCACCGGACCTTTTCCAGCGTCTTGGACGCGCGCCCTTCGGCCTCGATCTTTTGCACCCACTCATCGGCCACGCTCTTGAACGAATCGTTGGCGGAGATTCGCCCCACGCCCCGGGTCAGCTTTTTGAAGCTTGAAGGGTTCACACCTTTGTCGAGCAGCTTGCGAGCGTTTGCTCGCTTCTCACGCGCTTCCTTGAGAGAAACAGTTGGATAGACGCCCAACGCCAGCGTGCCGCGCTTCTCGTCATGACGGTAGTCCATCCGCCAGTATCTGCCGCCGTTCGGTTGGACGAGCAGATAGAGCCCGTGCATGTCGCTGACCTTAAAGGCCTTTTCACCGGGCTTGATTCTACGAACGGCCGCATCGGTAAGCATGACGGTATCTGCTCCGCTTCTCGCGATTTGATACCGTCAATATACCGTCAAATGCTCCGGCTTCCAATGGATCGGTCCGGATTTTGAAGGTGCAGATACCGTCAAAAACGGCAGAAAACTGCCGCTTTTTGCGGGGTGGTGGATGCTGGCGGATGGGGTGATGGTGCCCGGGGACGGAGTCGAACCGCCGACACTGCGATTTTCAGTCGCATGCTCTACCAACTGAGCTACCCGGGCATCAGTGGAGCGGCGCTCTTAGTCGCGGGTTTCATCCCTGTCCAGCCCGCTTCGCGCGCCTTCCAGATCATCGGGGTCGATCGCCGCGCCCGGCATGCGATAGCCTTCGCCGAGCCATTGCAGCAGGTCGCGGTCCTTGCAGCCGCGGCTGCAAAAGGGCTTGAACGCCGGGTCGGCCGGCTCGCCGCAGATCGGGCAGTCTTGGCGTTTCACATCTGCTCCACAAATTGCGTGCGCCCGCCGGTGCGGCGGTGCAGTTCGGCTAGCCAGCCGGACTCGCGCGCCAGCCGCCGCAGCAGCGCGCCGGGCAGCATATGGGTATCGGGCGCGGGCGGGGGAAGGCGCTCGAGCCGGCGCAGTTCGGCGCGCAGCGCGGCGCCCGCCGGGTCGGCAGCGAACAGCTCGGGAAGCGACATGCGACTGCGCCGCCGCACGATCTGGAGGAAGCCGAAGCCATTCATCGCGGTGCGCTCGAACGGCTGCGGCAGCGCGGCGTCAATCGCCTCGGCGACGGCGTTGCGCTCGGCCTTGTTGGCGAGCGTCGGGAAATCGATGCCGACCGAGCCGGCGATGCCGAGCCGTTCCATCGCGCCCGCGACGGCATGCGCGGCGTCGATCGCGAGCGGGCCGAGTGGCGCGGGACCGTCGACGTCGAACAGGAACATCGCCGGGGTCAGCGCCAGCCGCAATGCGCCGGTGGGAAAGCCGATCTCGCCGGTGCGGGCTTCCTCCAGCACCTCGGACCAGCCGGCATCTTCGAGCGCATCGGGCTCGTGCGCGCGCAGCTGACGCACGGGCAAGCCGCTGGCGGTGATGCGCGCCAGCAGATCCGGGCCGGGGACTGGCGCCGCGTCGAGCGCCGGCACGGCCTTGGCGAGCTTGGCGCGGCGGCGCTCGAAGACCGGCTCGCGGACGATCCGCACGATGAAGGATGCGCCCTGTGTCACGCGCGGCGGGAGCGGATCGCACAGCGCCTCCTCGCCGCTGACGAGTTGGACCTTGCCGGTCGATTTGTCGATCAGCCTGGCGCTGGCGATGGTGCCCGTGCGCAAACCGGGCAGCTCGATCCGCGCCTTGCGGATCGTGCCGCGCGCGACCAGAGCGGCCCGGTTCTCGCCGATCCCGGCTTCGTAGAGCCACTCAGCCAAGCTGATATCCGGCGCTTTCGAGCAGCGCGCGGGTCTCGAACACCGGCAGCCCGACGACGCCCGAATGACTGCCCGAGAGGAAGCGGACGAATGCCTCGGCGCGGCCCTGAATGGCATAGCCGCCAGCCTTGCCCATGCCTTCGCCGCTCGCGACATGCAGGTCGATCTCGGCCTCGGTCAGCCGCTTGAACGCGACGACGGTATCGCTGAGCCGCAGTCGCGCCTTGCCGTCGAGGCCGATCAGACAGACCGCGGACAGGCAGCGATGCCGCCGTCCCGACAGCAGCGCCAGCATCCGCCGCAGATCGGCCTCGTCATCGGGCTTGCCGAGGATGCGGCGGCCAACCGCGATCGTCGTGTCGCCGGCCAATATGATTTCGTCATCGGCGCGCTCGACCGCCTGCGCCTTGCCGAGTGCGATGCGCTGGACATAGACGCGCGGCAGCTCGCCTTTGCGCGGGGCCTCGTCGATTTCAGGCGCGGCGATGCGATCGGGCGTGACGCCGATCCGCGCCAGCAGATCGCGGCGGCGCGGCGAAGTGGAGGCAAGGACGAGCCGCATGGCCCGGCCGTTACTTGAAGCGATAGGTGATGCGGCCCTTGGTCAGATCGTAGGGCGTGAGTTCGACGAGCACCTCGTCGCCCACCAGCACCCGGATGCGGTTCTTGCGCATCTTGCCGGCGGTGTGGCCGAGAATCTCGTGCTCATTCTCGAGCCGGACGCGGAACATCGCGTTGGGGAGGAGCTCCACCACGCGGCCGCGCATTTCAAGCAGTTCTTCCTTGGCCAAACAAACCTCTTGGTACGTATCGTAAAATTGACGCGGTGCCTTACGCTTCCTGTAGCGAAAAGGGAAGCGCGCGGCGCAGCTTCATTTGTTCCAGCGCTGATAGGCGTCCCAAGTGGTGAGTTCGGGATCGATCGGCGGCAGATCGACCCACACGAAGCGCCCGCGCGCGGTGGCGGACAGGTCGATGCGCGGCCCGTACTGGAACCAGATCGCGACCACGCGGCGATCGCGCTCGGCCACGCCGCAGCTTCTGGCGACCCTGACCATCGCGACGCGGCCATCGGGGCCGATCAGCGCACGCAATCCGATCGTGCGGTCGCGGCCGGGCTTTTCCGCCCCGCTGGTGCCGAGCGCCCAGGCATAATCGCTGTCGATCGCGCGGCCGATCCGTTCGGCTTCGTCCGGCGCCAATGCAACCGAAGGGATGCGGCCCAGCCTGGCGAGCAACGCGTCGCGTTCCGCCACGACCTCCGTGTCGCCGCCCAGCGCTGCGCCGAACAGCAGGTTGAGCGCGAG
This sequence comes from Sphingomonas tagetis, assembly GCF_024211275.1. Lineage (GTDB taxonomy): Bacteria > Pseudomonadota > Alphaproteobacteria > Sphingomonadales > Sphingomonadaceae > Sphingomonas > Sphingomonas tagetis. Next base: position 16,219 of record NZ_JAMLDX010000020.1, on the reverse strand, counting down.
CGCGCGGTCGGCGGGCGTTCGCGCCGCGGCGGCGGCGAGCCGCGCGATCTTCAGCAAGCCGAGGCGGTGGCCGACGCCATAGGGGCTGTCGAGCGTCGCACCGTAGCGGAACGGCATCGCCGCCGCGCGGAGATCGCGTGGCAGATGCACGCCGTCGGACCACAAGGCGGCAATTCGTTCGGCGACGGCAAGCTCACCGCTCAGCCGCGGGTCGCCGATCAGCTTCACCGCACGCTGCGGATCATAGGCGGGCAGGTCGCGGCGCAACCTGAGTTCGGCTTCGAGCTGCAATGATCGCTCGCTGCGGAACTTGGCCATGTCGTTGCGCGCGGCGAGCAGCGCGATGGCTTCGGGACTCTCGGCCCAACGCCGCCATTCGGCGACGGGCCAGTCGGCACGTGCCTGCACCGCCTCGAACAGCCACAGGATTCGCGAATAGCGCAGGTCGAGCGCCCGGTCGGCACGCACCAGCCGCCCGTCGCGAACGAGGTCGCGGGCGCGCGCCAGCATCTCGATATCGACATCGGCGCGTTCGGGCGCACCGACCGAGTCGATCACGAAGCGCGCGGCGCGTTGCGCGAGGCCGGGACAGGCCGGCGGGTCCTTGAGCATCGCGCGCAGATAGCGGCCGATGTCATGACGATAGTTGATCCCGCGCGTGACGCCGACGTCGAAATCGAGATCGCACCCTTTCGCCAGGACTGCGAGCGCCCCGGCATCGGCGCGGTCGCGGTCGCGGTCCCAGTCAGACTGGGGCGCCGCCATTGCGACGGCCGCGGCAAGGAGGAGTCCGAGCATCACCGATGCTTGCCGCACGCGCCACGGACGCGCATCCGACAGTTTCAGTCGTGCGGCGGCAATGATTGGTTTCCCGCCGCTCGCTTGATGCGGCGCGGCTTTGCCCCCAAATGGGAGCCATGCTGATCGAAACCGAAACCACGCCGAATCCGGCAACACTCAAATTCCTGCCCGGCCAGGCCGTGATGGACACCGGCACGCGCGATTTCGCGACCCCGGAAGAGGCCGAGGCCTCGCCGCTCGCCGAGGCGCTGTTCGGGCTGGGCGATGTGACCGGCGTGTTCTTCGGGCGCGATTTCATCTCGGTCACCGCCGGCCCCGGGGTCGAGTGGCACGGGCTCAAGCCCGATGTGCTCGGCATCCTGCTCGATCATTTCAGCGCGAACATGCCGCTGTTCCGTCAGGGCAGCGCCGCCTTCTCGGTTCCGGCCGATGACGCAGGCTTTACCGACGATCCCGAGGACGCCGATATCGTCGCGCAGATCAAGGAGCTGATCGAGACGCGCGTGCGCCCGGCCGTCGCAAATGACGGCGGCGACATCATTTATCGCGGGTTCGACAAGGGCAAGGTCTATCTCCAGATGCAGGGCGCCTGCTCGGGCTGCCCCTCCTCGACCGCGACGCTCAAGAACGGGATCGAGCAATTGCTCAAATATTACGTCCCCGAAGTCACCGAGGTGCGGGCGGTCTGATGGGTCAGCCGCTCGACGAGGCCGGCCTCGACACGATCTTCCGCACCGCGCGCAGCTATAACGGTTATACCGACGCGCCGGTGACCGAGGCGGACATCCGCGCCATCTATGACCTGCTCAAGATGGGGCCGACCGCGACCAACCAGCAGCCCGCGCGCTTCGTCTGGTGCCTGAGCCAGGCGGCGAAAGACAAACTCGCCGAGCAGGCGTCGGGGAGCAACGCGCCCAAGATTCGCGCAGCGCCCGCAGCCGTGATCATCGGCATGGACCGCGAGTTTCACGAGCATCTGCCGCAGCTGTTTCCGCACGTCGATGCACGGCCGTGGTTCGCCGATCCGGCGGGCCGCGAAGTCTCGGCGTTCCGCAATTCCTCGCTGCAGGGCGCCTATTTCATCATCGCAGCGCGCGCACTCGGCTTCGACACCGGACCGATGTCGGGGTTCGACAACGCCAAGGTGGACGCCGCCTTCTTTGCGGACACGCCCAACGTGAAGTCCAATTTCATCGCGACGCTTGGCGTCGGCGATCCGGCCAGCATCTTCGGCCGGCTGCCGCGGCCCGAATTCGAGCAGTTCAACACGATTGGCTGACGTGCCGCGCAATCTGGTTATCGAAACCGCCGCAGCGGCCTGTTCGGTCGCACTGATCGAGGGCGGTACGGTCATCGCCGAGCGCCATGAGGTGGTCCAGCGCGGCCATGCCGAACGGCTCATCCCGATGATCGCCGAGCTGCCTGGCGGGGGGCGTGCCGAGCGCATCCTCGTCGATTGCGGCCCGGGCAGCTTCACCGGCATCCGCGTCGGCATCGCCGCGGCGCGCGGGCTGGCGCTCGGCTGGAATGCGGAGGCAACCGGGTTCTCGTCGCTCCAGCTGGTCGCCGCCGCCGCGTTCGCCGCCGATCCCGCGCTCGCCGATCTTGCGGTCGTGCTCGAAGGCGGACATGGTGAGGTCTTTATGCAGGCATTCACGCGCCAGCCCGGCGATGACGCCGCCTTCGCCTCGCTCAAGCCAGGTGCGGCGCTGGCGGCGCTGGGCGGCCGCGTCGCGGTCGGCAATGGCGTCCGCCATCTGGCTGCGCTTGATCCGTCACTCGACTTGCGCGAGGCGCTGCCGCGCGCCGCGGACGCCCTATTGCTGCGGCCGGAACGAACCGGCCTGCCCGCGCGGCCAATCTATGGTCGCGCGCCCGACGCCAAGCCGCTGGCCTGATGAGCAGCGCGCCGCAGCTGATCGAGATCGTCCATGGCGGCCCGGCCGATCTCGGCACGGTGAACGCGATCATCGGCGAGGCGTTCGATCCGCGCTTTGGCGAGGCATGGACCCCCAGCCAGTGCCTCGGCATGATGGCGCTGCCCGGCGTGTGGTTCAGCATCGCCTGGTGTGGTGCGAAGCCAGCCGGCTTCGCGCTCGCCCGGACCGTTGCAAACGAGGCGGAACTGCTGCTGCTGGCGATCCGGCCGGCGCTGCGGCGGCGCGGCGTCGGCACCGCGCTGCTGCGTTCGATCATGACCGATGCACGCGAACGCGGCGCGACGACGCTTCATCTCGAGGTTCGGGCCAACAATGAAGCGATACGGCTATATCGCAGCGAAGGTTTCGACAAGGTCGGCGAGCGGCGCGATTACTATCGTGGAAAAGACGGCAAGCTGTTTGATGCCCACACTTTTTCGAGATCGATTGGTTAACTTGCGCCGAAATGCATCGGGCGCATCTTGCAATTCACTGCTGCCGGTCCGATAGCGCTGAAAATGCGGCCAGTAGTCTTTCGCCGCGACTTCATTCGAAAGGATCATCATGGACCCGCAGAACGACCTGCATGAAACGCTGGTCACGCTGACCGCGGACATTGTCGCCGCGCATGTCAGCAACAACAGCGTGGCGGTATCCGATCTCCCGCTGCTGATCTCCAACGTTCATGGCGCGCTGGCGATTCTTGGCGCGAAGGCGCCGGAACCTGAAGTCAAGAAGCAGGAACCGGCGGTTTCGGTGCGTTCTTCGATCAAGCCCGACTATATCGTCTGTCTGGAAGACGGAAAGAAGCTCAAGATGCTCAAGCGGCATCTGATGACTCACTATCAGATGACCCCCGACCAGTATCGCGCCAAGTGGAATCTGCCGGCCGACTATCCGATGGTCGCCCCCAATTATGCCGAGCAGCGCCGCAGCCTGGCCAAGAAGATCGGCCTGGGGACCAAGCGCCGCAAGCGCTGATCTCGACGCGCCTCGCGGCGCGTGCGGTGCCGCCCTTCGCAGCCTGTCCGTCGATGCTTTGCATCGCCAGAGCCTTGGGCTGCTCCGCCCGCTCCCCCACCCGGCCACCCGTCGGCAGGAGATTCTGGAATGGGTGGCCGGGTGGGGGAGCGGGCTGGCACCGCGACCTTAACAAGAACACCGGTCTGGGCTACCCGCCCGGGCCGGCGTTTCACATTTCTGGTCCTTTTCCCGCGCTCATATTGCCGCTACATCGGCGCCATGCCTCACAAGATCGATCTCGAAGCCCTTTGTCATGAAAAGGGCCTGCGCATCACCGAGCAGCGCAAGGTGATCGCGCGCGTCCTGTCCGACGCCGATGACCATCCCGATGTCGAGAAGGTCTATGCCCGCGCCTCGGCGATCGATCCGGGCATCTCGATCGCCACGGTCTATCGCACCGTTCGGCTGTTCGAAGAGGCGGGCATCCTCGACCGGCATGATTTCGGCGATGGCCGTGCACGCTACGAGCCCGCGCCCGAAGCGCATCACGATCACCTGATCGACGTCGAGTCCGGCAAGGTCATCGAGTTCGTCGATCCCGAGCTTGAGCAATTGCAGAAGCAGATCGCCGAGCGGCTTGGCTTCCGGCTGGTCGATCACCGCATGGAGCTCTACGGCGTCGCGCTGGAGCGAAAGAACTAACGCTTGCACGGCGTCGATCCCCGGCGCCGCGCCGCCGCGCTCGGCGAGAAGACCGAGCTGACGCCGGCGGAGACATTCCGGTTCTGGCGCCGCGTGGGCCTGCTGCTGCTTGCGGTGCTGACCCATGTGCCGATGCATTATTTGTGGCGGCTGTTGCGCCTGCCCTCGCCCTGGCCGCGCTGGTTCCTCGGTCGGGCGGCGCGGATCGCGGGCGCGCGGGTCGAGGTGGTGGGGACGCCGCTGCGGCGCGATGTCTTCTACGTCTCCAACCATCTGTCGTGGATCGACATTCTCGCGCTCGGCGGAGCGAGCGGGACGGCGTTCGTCGCCAAGGCGGAGATCGGTGCGTCGCCGGTCATCGGCTGGCTCGCCGGGCTCAACCGCACCGTCTATGTGAAGCGCGAAAACCGCATGGGTGTTGCCCAGCAAATCAACGAGTTGAGGGATGCGCTCGCCGAAAATTGGGCGATCACGGTGTTTCCCGAAGGCACGACCACCGACGGCAAGTCGCTGCTGCCGTTCAAGACGCCAATGCTGCGCGTGCTCGAACCGCCGCCACCGGGCGTGATGGTGCAGCCGGTGCTGCTCGATTACGGCGCAGCATCGGAGGAGATCGGCTGGGTCGGCGAGGAAGGCGGACTGAACAATGCCCTACGCATCCTGTCGAGAAGGCCGCATTTTCCGCTGAGGATCAGCTTTCTGGAACCGTTCGATCCGCGTGACTTTCCCGGGCGCAAGGCGATCGCGGCGGAGAGCCGGCGGCGGATCGAAGAAGCGCTCGTCACGGCGCTCGGCGGGCCGTTGCGGCCGTTCGAATTCGCCGTGGCGCCGGTCAATTACGCCGGGGCACCGCCCGCGGATTGAGGGAGGGCGAGCGCAGCGCCCGCCTCTCCCACACATGCTTCAGAAGCGCACACGCACGCCGCCATAGGCTGCGCGGCCAAAGGTGCCATAGCCATAGGCAGTGGCGTATTGCGCATCGAACAGATTGTCGATGCGGCCGTACAACTCGAGCACCTCGCCGATCGGGAAGGACGCGCGCACGCCGGCCAGCGCATAGCCGTCGAGCCGCCGCGTATTGGCGGCATTATCGAAGCTGTCGCCGACGACGGTCACCGTCGCGCCGGTCGCGAGGCCGAACGGCCATTCGTAATCGAGCGAGACGCTGACCGCATCCTCGGCGCGGCGCGGCAGGCGCTTGCCGAAATTGGCGGTGCCGGTCGAACGGTCGCGCGCGTCGATATAGCTGTAGGCGGCGGTGAAGGTCAGCGCTTCGACCGGCTGCAGCGCCAGCGTCGCCTCGACCCCCTTCGCCCGCGTGCGGTCGAGATTGCCATAGGTGAAGGTGACGTTGCTGAAGTTGATCTGGTCGGTGGTATCGCGCTGGAACGCGGTGAGCGAAAGCACCGCGCGGCCATTGGCGTCGAAGCGCTGGTCGATGCCGATGTCATAGCTTTGCGAGCGCTCGGGCAGCAGCGCGGCGTTGCCGCTGAAGCTGTCGTAAAGCTGGTAGAGCGACGGCGCCTTGAACCCCTCGCCATAGCTGGCGCGCAAATTGGTCGCACCGTCATTTGGCGAGTAATTGAGGTTCGCGCCGAAGGTGACAGCGCCGCCGAACTGGCTGTGGTCGTCGTGACGAACGCCGCCAGTCAGCGCGAGGCCGGGCAGCGGCTTGACGATCGCGAGCAGATAGAGGCTGTCGATGTCGGCCTTCGCGCTGCTGGTCGAACCGAAGCCGAAGAAATCATAATCGGGCTTTTCATGCTCATAGCCGAAGATGAACTTCGCCTGCTCGAACGGCGTCAGCACGCCCTGATATTCGAAGCGCAGATTGGTGCCGCTGTAACCGTAGTCAGCGATGTCGCCGCGCACGAAGAAATAGTCGCGATCGTTGCGCAGCCAGGTGACCGCGACGCGGTTGTGGAAGCTGCTGTCGGGCGCGAAGTTGAGCCCGGCATAAGCGGCGACCTGATCGATCTTGCTGACGTCGGCGCTGTCGGCGGGCGCGCCGAAGAAGCTGTCATAATCGAGGTCGGCATTGATGTAATAGCCGCGCAGGTCGAGGCTCAGCGTGTCGCTGAAGTCGAGCTTGAGTCGGGCATTGGCGGCGAGGTTCTTGTAGGCGTCACGCTCGGTGCCGGGCGCCGCGGTCGAGATGCCGTCGGTCCGGAAATAGGCGAGGCCGGCGCTGCCCGAGGCGAGCCCGGCGGTGCCCGCCACGCTGGCCTTGGCGTTGAGCGTGTCGCGATAGCCATATTCGGCCGAAGCGTCTGCCCCGAACCCGCCCTCAGGTACGCCAGTCGTGACGCTGACCACGCCGCCGATGGCCTGGCTGCCATGCACGACCGAGTTGGAGCCGCGCAGCACCTCGATCCGGCGGATATTACCGGTGAGCAGATGGCCGAAATCATAGCCGTCGCCGATGCCGCTGGGGTCGTTGACCTTGACCCCGTCGATCAGGACGAGCGTCTGAGTGGTCTCGGCGCCGCGCAGCGACATACCGGTGACCGATCCGGTCGTGCCGCTGCGGCTGAAACGCACGCCCGGCGTGGTGATCAGCAGATCGACGACATCGGTCGCCTGGCGCGTGTCGATCGTCCGGGCGTCGATGACCGTGATCGCCTGACCCGCCTCGTCGCGCGGCTGTTCGATGCCGGCGCCGGTGACGACGATCGTGTCGTCCTCGGCCTGGGTGGTCTGGGCGAGCGCGGGCGCGGGCGCGGATGCGGCGAGCGCGATCAGTGAAACGACAGTCTTCATCGGGTGATCCCCCGGCGCCATTGAGCAACGTCGGGCCGGATCTGCCGACTTGCATCGGCCGGGCTGCCGGTCGGGATGGGCGCTGGCACCCGTCGCGGCGTCCCGATGCGGCCCGGCCGCATGGGTCGTCGCTCAGACGGAATCACCGTGCCGCGGCCTCACCTGGACCAGGGCAAAGAGCGACACCGCGCCGGCCGGTCTCCTGGCTCGCGGGTCGTCGCTCGATGCACACCTTCCCAGGGTCGCCCCCAGTGGCCGCCCCTCGCGTGGAGGAGCCTGTGCATCGCGCTCGCCGCTTACAGTTGCAGGGACAGCCGCGGCATTGGACGGTCACCCGTCCGCACCGCATTCCCGTGGAGCCCTTTCGGGCACCGGCGCGATCGTTTCGCGGGTGCAGCAAAACACCCGCGCGGCGCCTTTCGGCCCGAAGCAGCGCGGGGTCAAGCGTGAAGTTGTGAAGCCGCGTCGATGCGGTTCTGCAGCGCTGAACCCGGCGCGGCACCGGCCCGCTCCCCCACCCGGCCACCCAACGGCAGTATCATATGGGTGGCCGGGTGGGGGAGCGGTCCGGTGCCGCCATCCAGCGTAGCTGGATCAAGCGCTAACGCCGCCGACGCGGAGTCCGCTGGACGACGGGTTGCAGCGGGGCGAAGGCGATGCCGCCATCGGTCGTCACTTCGCGCACCTCGACGGTCGGGATGATGACGTCGTTGCTCGCGGTGACCACGTCGAAATCGCCCATGCGGAACGCGGCGACATCGGCACGCAGGAAGGGCGGGTCGGGCGCGCGCGCCACCTGCTCGGGAGCGAGCCGGGGCACCCCGCGGCGCACGCGCGGATCGTCGATCTCATAGCCGACCACCGAAACGCTGGTGCCCAGCTGCGTAACCTCGAACAGCCGCCGCGCGAATTCGCGCGGGAAGCGGATGCAGCCGTGCGAGGCGGGATAGCCGGGCAGCGTGCCGGCGTGCAGCGCGATACCGGTCCATGTCAACCGCTGCATGAACGGCATCGGTGCGTTGCTGTAGATGTTGGAGCGGTGAAATTCACGCTTCTGAAGGATCGGGAATTCGCCGACCGGCGTCGACTTGCCGGGTTTACCGGTCGACACCGTCGACGCTGCGATCAGCACGCCGCCGCGATAGACATAGGCGATCTGGCCGGGGATGCTGATGATGAGCGAGACGTCGCTCGATCCGCCCGCCCGCTGATAGGCTGCTTCCTCCAGCCAGGTCCATTGGCCGTTGCGCAGCAGCAGTTCGCCGGGGCCAGACGCGGGCACTTGCTGCGCCGAGGCGGGTGCCGCCAACGCAAGGGCGACGCCAAGGCCGCCCGCCAATAATGCCCGCATCGCCGCCACGGCCATCCGATTCTCCACGCCGCGTCGAAGGTAAACGCGAGGATGACCAAGTTGGTGGCACGCCGAAACGAGCTTCTCCAAGCGGAAAATATGTCCCGACTTGACGGCGTCTTTCGATGGAACGGGCACGCGGCGCGGCGAACCGGTCCAAAACAGGGAACATGTTCAGGCGAATCGAACCATTCTTCCGCTATATTGGCGCTCGGCCAGATTTTCGGGGGCCAAGAGGACGCATGAACGAAGTGATCGAAGCGGAATCGTCGCGCCGCGCATTTCTGAAGTCGGCGGCAGCGGTCGCGGGGACCGGATTTCTCTATGGCTGTGCTTCGAGCACGGTCTCGACGGCAGCGCGTCCGGCGCCGGCCGCACCCGTCCCGGTGCCGCCGCCCGTCGCCACGCCGGTCGCGCAGCCGGTCGCGCGGGTCACCACGGCACCGCGTGGGATTCGTCCCGAACTGTTCCAGCGCGCACTGGCCGCGCTCGAACGCCATGGCGACCGCGTCCGCCAGCAGGATCGTATCGCGATCGCCGATTTCTCGCTGCCCTCGTCGCGGCTGCGCTTTCATCTCGTCGATCTGCACAATGGCGCGACACGTTCGATGCTCGTGTCGCACGGCATCGGCTCCGACCCCGAGCATACCGGCATGCTCCAGCGCTTTTCGAACGAAGTGAATTCCGAAGCGACCAGCGAGGGCGCGTTCCTCGCCGCCAATTACTATGTCGGCCAGCACCAGCTGTCGCAGCGGCTGATCGGACTCGACGCGACCAACAACAATGCGCTCGACCGCGCGATCGTGGTCCATGCGGCTTGGTATTCCAACGCCGACATGATCTCCAAGCACGGCAAGCTCGGGCGCAGCCAGGGCTGTTTCGCGGTCGGTGAGAACGAGCTGGAGAAGCTGTTCTCGCTGCTCGGCGAAGGGCGGATGATCTATGCCGCGCGCGCCGACGCCTGACCGGCATCGGTAGCGCTGCGAGCGCCAACCGGCTAAGTCCCCCCGGGAACTGACCGGGAACCGACGTCCGATGGCGAAGCACCGCTTTCATTCGATCCATTCGCACGGGCTGGTGCGCGTCGGCGCGTGCACCCCGATCGCCACGGTCGGCGACGTCGCCGCCAACACCGCGTCGCATGTCGAGCTGGCGAAACAGGGCGACACGGCGGGCGCGGATCTGCTGCTGTTCCCGGAACTCAGCATCACCGGCTATGCGATCGACGACCTGCATTTGCAGGACGCGATGCTGCGCGCGACGCGCGAGGGCGTGGCTGCATTGATCGAAGCAAGCGCGAAGCTCAAGCCGGTGCTGGTCGCGGGCGCGGCGCTCGAACGGAACGGGCGGCTATACAATTGCGCGGTGGTGATCGCGCGCGGCAAGCTGCTCGGCGTGGTGCCGAAAAGCTATTTCCCCAATTACCGCGAATATTATGAGAAGCGCTGGTTCGCATCGGGCATTGGCCTGAGCAGCACGATCGAGGTCGCCGGGCAGACCGCGCCGTTCGGCACCGACCTGATCTTCGCCGCCGACGATCTTGCCGACTTCACCTTCCACGCCGAAATCTGCGAGGATTTCTGGGGACCGCAACCGCCGTCCACGAACGGCGCGCTCGCTGGCGCGCTGATCCTATGCAACCTCTCCGCCTCGAACATCGTCATCGGCAAGGCTCGCGAGCGGGCGCTGCTGTGCGCTGCACAGTCGGTGCGCACGGCATCGGCCTATGTCTTTTCCGCCGCGGGACCGGGCGAAAGCACGACTGACATGGCGTGGGACGGGCAGAGCCTGATCTACGAGCTGGGCGAATTGCTGGCGGAGTCCAGCCGCTTCGATCTTGCGACCGAGATCGTCTATGCCGATGTCGATGCGGGACGGCTGCGGCAGGAGCGGATGCGCTTCGGTACGTTCAACGATACCGCCGCCGCCGCCGGGCATCCCGAAACCCGCTTCCGCCGCATCACCTTCAGCCACCAGCCGGGGGCCGACGATATCGGCTTCCGCCGCACCATCCGCCGCTATCCGTTCGTGCCCAACAATCCCGAGAAGCTCGACGAGGATTGCTTCGAGGCTTTCAACATTCAGGTCGAGGGCCTGCGCAAGCGCATCGAATCGACCGGCGCCAGGAAGCTCGTCATCGGTGTGTCGGGGGGGATCGATTCGACGCACGCGCTGATCGTCGCGGCCAAGGCGGCGGACCGGATCGGCCTCGCGCGGGCGGACATTCTCGGCTTCACCATGCCCGGCTTCGCCACCGGGGAGGGCACCAAGGCCAATGCCTGGGCGCTGATGAAGGCGATCGGCGTGACCGGCGAGGAAATCGATATCCGTCCCGCCGCGCGGCAGATGCTGACCGACATGGGCCATCCGTTCGCCGACGGCGAGCCGGTCTATGACGTGACGTTCGAGAATGTGCAGGCGGGGCTGCGCACCGACTATCTCTTCCGCCTCGCCAACCAGCGCGCCGGCTTCGTGATCGGCACCGGCGACCTGAGCGAGCTGGCGCTCGGCTGGTGCACCTATGGCGTCGGCGACCATATGTCGCATTATGCCGTCAATGCCGGCGTGCCCAAGACGCTGATCCAGTATCTGATCCGCTGGTGCGAGCGAACCGACCAGTTCGACCCCGAGACCGACCGGGTGCTCGAGGCGATCCTGGCGCAGGAAATCTCGCCCGAGCTGGTGCCGGCCGATGCATCCGGCGCGCTGCAGAGTACCGAGGCCAAGATCGGCCCTTACGCGCTCAACGACTTTTTCCTGCATTATGTCGTGCGGCACGGCATGGCGCCGTCCAAGATCGCCTTCCTCGCGCTGCAGGCTTGGCAGGACCGCGAGGCAGGGCTGTGGCCGCTCGGCATCCCGGCCGAAGCGCGTGCGCAATACGACCTCGCGACGATCCGGCATTGGCTGGAGAAGTTCCTCGTGCGCTTCTTCCAGACCAGCCAGTTCAAGCGCAGCGCGATCCCCAATGGTCCCAAGGTGTCCGCCGGCGGCGCGCTGTCGCCGCGCGGCGACTGGCGCGCGCCGTCGGACGGCACGGCCAAGCCGTGGCTCGACGAATTACGCGCGAATTTGCCCTGAGTCAGGCGTCGAGCGCGGCGCGGATCGTTGCCGCGAGCGTGGCGATGCCGAAAGGCTTGGGCAGCACACGTCCGCCATCGGACAGCCGCTGCGCGATCGCCGCTTCATCGGGCGTGTAGCCGCTGGTGAACAGCACCTTGAGCTCGGGACGCTTCATCCGTGCGCGCCGCGCAAGCTCGTCGCCGGTGAGTTCGGGCATGACCACGTCGGTGAACAGCAGCGACACCGGCTGGTTGCTGCTGAGCAGCCGCAACGCCTCCCGCCCGTCGGGCGCGTGCAGCACGGTATAGCCGAGCTCGCGCAGTGCCTCGACCGAGTAATTGCGCACCCGCTCCTCATCCTCGACCACGAGCACGACCTCGTCGGCCGAGCCCTCCGGGAGCGCGCCATGCGGCTCGAGGACATCGGGTGACCCGACCGGCGCGCCATGGCGCGGCAGCCAGAGATGCACGCGCGTCCCCTCCCCGAGCGCCGACTCGATCGAGACATGGCCGCCCGACTGGCGGACGAAGCCGAACACCTGGCTGAGGCCGAGTCCGGTTCCCTTGCCAACGCCCTTGGTGGTGAAGAACGGATCGAACGCGCGCGCGACGGTTTCCTGCGACATGCCCAGGCCGGTATCCGCGACGGTCAGCTCGACATAATCGCCCGCATGGATCCCGGCGCTCGCCGCCGCCGCTGCATCCAGGCTGCGGTTGGCGGTGGCGATGGTCAGCAGCCCGCCATTCGGCATCGCGTCGCGCGCATTGACGCACAGGTTCAGGATGACATTCTCGAGCTGATTGGGATCGGCCATCGCCGCATCGACTTCCGCGGTCAGTCGGGTCTCGATCGTGATGTCTTCGCCCAGCGTGCGCATCAGCAGTTCGACCATGCCGCGCACCTGGCGGTTGAGGTCGAGCGGCACCGGCGCCAGCGGCTGTTGCCGTGCGAAACCAAGCAGCCGCTGGGTCAGTGCCGCGGCGCGGCTGGCGCCATCCTTGGCGGCGACGATATAGCGGTCGAGCTCGGTGCTGCCCTGCGCGATGCGGCGCTCGAGCATGTCGAGCGCGCCGATCACCACCGCCAGCATGTTGTTGAAATCATGCGCGATGCCGCCGGTGAGCTGGCCGACCGCCTCCATCTTCTGCGCCTGCCGCAGCCGTTCCTCGGCGGCCATCAGCTGGCTGGTGCGTTCGGCGATGGCGCTTTCCAACTCGGCGCGCGACCGCGCCAGCACCTCGCGCGCATCGACGATGTCCTGGATGTCGGTGCAGGTGCCGAACCAGCGGATGATCCGCCCGCTCTCGTCGCGCACCGCCTGCGCCCGCCCCAGCACCCAGCGATAGATACCGCTGTGATGCCGCAGGCGATATTCAATGCGATAGGGTTCTCCCGTCTCGAGCGAATGCCGCCAGATCGCCCAGGCCCGGTCCTGATCGTCGGGATGGAACATGCCGTTCCACGCTTCACCGTCGGTCGACCCATGGGGAACGCCGGTATATTCGTACCAGCGGTCGTTATAATAATCATGATAGCCGTCGGGCTGCGTCGACCAGATCATGGGATCGATCGAATTGGCGATTGCGCGGAATTTCTCCTCGCTGTCGCGCAGCGCCGTCACGGCCGCAGCGCGTTCGACGGCATCCCACGCCGTCTCGGCCACTGCTTCGATGAAGTTGATCTCGTCCCCGCTCCAGTTTCGCGGGCCTGCGTTGTTGGCATAGAGCGCGGCGACCCACACGCCGCCGCGCGTCAGCGGCACGCCGACGCCCGATGGCGACAGCCGCGGCACCTGCGAATTGGCATAGGCCGGATCGGTAGCGGAATCGGCGACCACGACGGTCCGGCCACTGCGGTACGATGCCAGCGCGGGTCCCAACGCCTCGGCCGCCAGCGTGCCTTCGAGCGGCGGCAGCCGGTCGGTCGTGACGCTCGGCCCGAACTGCACCCACCCTTCCGCGCCGACGCGGTAAAAACCGACACGGTCGAGCTGCATCCGCCGGGCGAGCGCCGACGCGCTCAGCCGCATGATCGCCTCCGGCGAATCGAGACCGCGCAAGCGATCGGCGAGGCCATAGATGAATGCCTGCGCTTCGGTCGCGGCCTTGAGTTCCTGAGCCGCCTTGTGGGCCGCAGCCTCGGCAGCACGGCGCTCAGTGATGTCGAAGCTGACGCCGGGAAAGCGGCGGGGCCGGCCGTCCTCGTCATAGCTGCAGCGGCCCTGCGCGGTCACCCAACGTGTCTCGCCCGCAGCCGAAACGAGACGGTATTCGGATTCGAACCGGTCGCCGCTGGCGATCGCAGCCTCGATCTCGCTCCGTACACGTACGGCATCGTCACTGTGGATCCGCGCAAAGAACAAGTCGATTGGGCCGCCTTGGTCGGAGGCTTCGGCATCGACGCCATAGAGCCGTGCGAAACGCGCATCGGCGCGAACGCGGTTGGTGGCGACGTCCCAGTCCCATGTGCCCACGCCATGCGACGCATCCAGCGCCAGCTGCAACCGCTCCTCGCTCTGCCGCAGCCGCGCCTCGGCCATCGCGCGTTCCGTAACGTCGTTGGCCTCGACGAAAATGTCGGTAGTGACGCCGTTCGCGTCCTTCAGCGGCTGATAGACGAAATCCAGCAATCGCGTTTCGGTGATGCCGTGCCGCTCCAGCACGACCGGCGTCCCGCTCGCGCGGAACGTCTCGCCGCTGGCGAAGACTTGATCGAGCAATTCGACAAAGCCCTGGTCGATCACTTCGGGCAGCGCCTCGGCGACGGTCTTGCCGACCAGCTCGCGCTTGCCGGTCAGCTCAACATAAGCGGAATTGGCCAGTTCGATCAGGTGGCCCGGCCCATGCAGCAGCGCCATCGCGCCAGGCGCCTGATCGACGATGTCGCGCAACCGTCCCATCTCGGCGAGCCGTTCGCGCTCGGCCAGAATGGTGCGCGTCGTCTCGTTGCCCTGATTGAGCACGCCGACCACTTCACCCAATTCGTTGCGGATCGGCGTGAAGCTGTAATTCCAGTAGGTCTCGTGCAGCCGCCCACCACGCATCATGTCGAGCCGCTGGTCGAAGGTGGCGAAGCCCTCGCCGCTCTCGATCACCTGCGCGAATTGCGGCGCGACGACGTCCCAGATTTCCGGAAACACGTCCTGTCCGCGCTGGCCCAGCGCCCAGGGGTGGCGCTCCGCCGGGATTGGCGCCCAGGCGTCGTTGTAAAACAGCCGAAGGTCCGGTCCCCAATAGATCGCCGTCGGGAAGCGCGATCCCATGCAGATGCCGAGCGCGAAGCGGAGCGACTGGGGCCAGTCGGCCGGGAGTCCAACCGGATTGCCGCGCCAGTCGTGATCTCGAATCATCGGCCCCATCAGGCCGCCATGATCGAGAAAGCGCAGGTGCGATTGCATCGCGTCTAGCGATGCGGCTTGGGGGTAGGCGCTGTCAATGCGCGAGCTTCGCCTCGACACAGCGATTCAGCCGCTTAAGGTGGCTGGACAGGAGCAGGAGAAGCCAGGGTGAAACTCGCCAGTCTGAAGCAGGGCCGCGACGGCCGGCTTGTCGTCGTGTCCAACGATCTCGCCTGGTATGCCGATGCCGCGCACATTGCGCCGACGCTGCAGGCCGCGCTGGACGATTGGGACCGGATCGAGGGCGACCTACGCAATCTTGCGACCGATCTGGAGCATGAGGTCATCCCGCGTGATCGCTTCCACGAGCGCGATGCCGCGGCGCCGTTGCCGCGCGCCTATCAATGGGCCGACGGGTCCGCTTATGTGAACCATGTCGCGCTGGTGCGTCAGGCGCGCGGTGCCGAGATGCCCGAAAGCTTCTGGCACGATCCGCTGATGTATCAAGGTGGATCCGACGGCTTTCTCGGGCCGCGCGATCCGATTCCGCTCGCCGACGAAAGCTGGGGGTGCGACCTCGAAGCGGAAGTCGTGGTGGTCACCGGCGACGTACCGCTGGGGGCGAGCCGCGATCAGGCACTCGCCGCGATCAGGCTCGTCGGGCTGACCAACGACGTATCGCTGCGCAACCTGATCCCAGGGGAACTCGCCAAGGGGTTTGGCTTCTTCCAGTCAAAGCCCGCCAGCGCTTTTTCGCCCGTATTCGTGACCCCCGATGCGCTCGGTGACTGGTGGCGTGACGGCAAACTGCATCGCAAGCTGATGGTCGATCTCAATGGCCAGCCCTTCGGCCGCGCGGAAGCGGGCGATGACATGACATTCGACTTCGGCACGCTCGTCGCCCACGCCGCCAAAACGCGCGCGCTTGGCGCCGGAACCATTATCGGCTCGGGAACCGTCTCCAACCGCGACGGCGATGGCGGCCCCGGCCAACCGGTGGACCGCGGCGGGGTCGGCTATTCATGCATCGCGGAGCTTCGCACCATCGAGACGATCCAGTCCGGCAATCCGGCCACGCCGTTCCTCAAATCCGGCGATACTGTCCGCATCTGGGCGGAGGACGACCGCCACCATCCGATTTTCGGCGTAATCGAACAAACCGTCACCGCGGTCTGAACTACGGTCGAAGCCGCCAGTGATCTAGAGCATGATCATCTTAGATTGAAGCATATCCGGAGTTTTTGAGGTAGTTGGCGCATTCGTGTTGTGGGAAGGCATCGAGCAGGATGCCGATGCGCTGCCATGTTGCCTCGACGGAACGTT
>NZ_JAMLDX010000002.1 GCF_024211275.1 Sphingomonas tagetis | reverse complement strand
CGAAGCCTCTCGGCATGGGTCGGACTGACCCCGCGCCAGAACTCGAGTGGCGGCAAGGAGCGGCTTGGCAGTATAACCAAGGCCGGCAACACCTACCTGCGCGAGTTGCTCGTGGTCGGAGCTATGGCAGTGATTCGGCGCGCAAGGCATGGCAGCGCAAAATGGCCCTGGGTGGGGCAACTGCTGGAGCGTAAGAAGCCCAAGGTTGCCGCTGTTGCGCTGGCCAACAAGAACGCCCGGATCATCTGGGCCATGTTGGCAACCGGCGAGCCTTACCGGGACGCGGAGCTGGCGGCAGCCTGAGAGATCGCGCCCCAGGGCGCCACGCAAGTTGGAAAGGGCAGACTGAACTGACGCAACAAGCCGGTTGAAACCGCCGGAGCAGGATAACCCGAACGACCCCAGCACTTCGAGTGCGTGCAATTGGGAGGGACCTGATCCGCGCGAATGGCATCAGGGCCAGCGGCCATGCAAAGCCGCGCGAACAGGCCGGACACATGGGCGCCTCAACTAGCCAGCGCAGAGCAGAAAACCCCCTTGCCAACGGAGAGCCGTCCACACAGGGGTCGTTTGCGGCCAGTCCGCTTTCGCTCCTTCCAATGTTGGAAATCATCTGTTCTATCCTTGTCGATGGACCGCTGCCGCCACATCGACCACCCGCCACCCGCGCGTAACTGCCGCATCCGTGTCGCCGACATGGCGCGTGCCCGTCGCGCCGATGTCGCGCGATCGTCGCGCAAGTGTCGCGTCGGTGTCGCGTCGGTGTCTCGTATGTGTTGCGTGATGGTCGCGAAGCGGTCACATCCCGTCGCGTCGTCGTCGCAATCGCCCATACACCCCGCAATTGTGTCAACTTCGTCAACCGACGCCGCCGAACCGATCGGCCGCGGTTGCCGTGATGCTCGCCGATACCTACATCCGCGCTCGACAAGGGGCCTTCATGCAACCAATTCTGTCCGTCCGTGGCGTCAGCAAGACCTATGCCTCGGGACATCGGGCGCTCAAGACGGTCGATCTCGAAATCGCCAAGGGCGAGATCTTCGCGCTGCTCGGGCCGAACGGCGCGGGCAAGACGACGCTGATCAGCATCATCTGCGGGATCGTCACGCCGAGCAGCGGCACGATCACCGTCGATGGCCACGACGCGATCGCCGAGCCGCGCGCGGCTCGGATGAAGATCGGGCTGGTGCCGCAGGAATTGTCGGTCGACATGTTCGAAACGGTGCTGGCGACGACACGCTACAGCCGCCGGCTGTTCGGCCGCGCCGGGCATGACGCCTATATCGACGAGGTGCTGCGCGACCTGTCGCTGTGGGACAAGCGCAACTCCAAGATCATGGAGCTGTCCGGCGGCATGAAACGCCGCGTGCTGATCGCCAAGGCGCTGGCGCACGAGCCGGACATATTGTTCCTCGACGAGCCCACCGCGGGCGTCGATGTCTCGCTGCGCCGCGACATGTGGAAGCTGGTCAAGCGGCTGCGCGAGAAGGGCACCACCATCATCCTCACCACCCATTATATCGAAGAGGCCGAGGAGATGGCCGACCGGGTGGGGGTGATCAACAAGGGCGAGCTGCTGCTGGTCGAGGACAAGGCGGCGCTGATGAAGAAGCTCGGCAAGCGCGAGATGGACATCGCGCTGGTCGAGCCGATGGCGACGATCCCGGCCGAGCTCGACGAATGGCATCTGACGCTCACCGACGAGGGCGAGCGGCTGCGCTACACCTTCGACGCGCAGGCCGAGCGCACCGGCATCCCCTCGCTGCTGCGCAAGCTCGGCGAACTGGGGATCGCGTTCAAGGATCTCGATACCTCCAAGTCGAGCCTCGAGGACATCTTCGTCGACCTTGTCGAACGGCGCGACGAGGAGCAGGCGGCATGAAGGGCTTCAACCATCATGGCGTCTGGGCGATTTATCGCTTCGAGATGGCGCGCGCGCTGCGCACGATCTGGCAGAGTCTGGTCACACCCGTGGTCACCACCGCGCTCTATTTCGTCGTGTTCGGCGGCGCGATCGGGTCGCGGATGCAGGCGCTCGACGGCGTCTCCTATGGCAGCTTCATCGTGCCCGGGCTGATCCTGATGGGGACGTTGCAGCTGTCGATCTCCAACGCGTCACTTGGCATCTATTTTCCCAAATTCACCGGCACGATCTACGAACTGCTATCCGCGCCGGTGTCGGCGATGGAGATCGTGGTGGGGTTCGTCGGCGCGGCGGCGACCAAGTCGGTGGTGCTGGGGCTGATCACGCTGATCACCGCGATGATCTTCGTCGATGTGCCGATCGCGCATCCGCTGGTGATGCTGGCGATGCTGGTGCTGACCTCGATCGCCTTTTGTCTGGCCGGCTTCATCATCGGCATCTGGGCCAAGGGGTTCGAGCAGCTCTCGTTCATTCCGAGCCTGATCATCACGCCGCTGACCTTCCTCGGCGGGGCGTTCTACACGATCAACATGCTGCCCGAGCCATGGCGCACGGTGAGCCTGTTCAACCCGATCGTGTATCTCATCAGCGGGTTCCGCTGGAGCTTCTTCGGCAAGGGCGACGTGTCGATCGAAGTCAGCCTGATCGCGCTGGCGGTGTTCCTGGCGGTGTGTTTGGGCGTAGTGGGGTGGATTTTCCGTACCGGGTGGCGGTTGAAGAACTAACCCGCCACCGGCAGGCTGACGAACGATCCGGTACAGACGCGCTGCGTCGCCTTCACATACTCGCTCCGCTGCGCCTTGTAGATGTTGGGGACGAATTTCTGCGGGTTGCGGTCGATCACGGGGAACCAGCTCGACTGGACCTGCACCATGATGCGGTGGCCTTTCTTGAACACATGGTCGCGGTCGTGCAGCGGGACGTCCCAGGCGCGGACCTTGCCCGGGACCAGCGGCTTCGACACTTCATACCCGTCGAGCCAGCGGCCGCGGCGCACCTCCATCGCGACCGGCAACTGATAGCCGTTCAAGGAGCGCGCATAGTCGCCCGGCTTGGGGCTCTCCGGCGGCTTGGCATAATTGTCGGGGAAGACGTCGATCAGCTTGACCACGAAATCGCTGTCGGTGCCGCTGGTCGCGGCCATCAGCGTCGCGGCGACGCGGCCGGTGACGGTGAGGTCGGCGTCGAGCTGCGCGCTGGTCCAGCTCAGCACGTCGGGGCGGCCCTGCAGGAAACGCTGGTCCTCGGTCTCCCACCACGGCCAGTCGGGCGAGCCCCAGGTCGAGGAGATCGGGCGCTGGCGGTAAGGGACGGGATTGGCCGGGTCGGACACATAGTCGCGGCAGGCAGCGCCGGTGGGCGCAGTGAAGGACAATGTGCCGTCGGCGGTGAGGTAGAGCTTGCGCGCCTCCGCACCCTTGGGCGGCCAGCTGGCATAGCGTTTCCACGTCCATGAGCCGGACTGGAACAGCGCCGCCTCGAACGCCGGCTTGTCGCCCTTGCCGTGGAGCCAGTGGCGGAAAAACGGCGCCTCGATCTCCTGCTGGAACTGCGTGCCGCTTTCCGTCCCCATCGGAATGCGGCCGAGCGACTCCGCCTTGCCGCGCCAGCCGCCGTGATTCCACGGCCCGGCGACGATCACGGCGAGGTTCTGCGGGTCGTCCTGCTGCTGCTTGCGGTGGATCTCCCACGGCCCCCACGGGTCCTCCTGATCCCACAGCCCGGCGACGTTGAGCGTCGCCACGGTGGTCTTGCCGAGCCGGGCGGTCCACACCTGCTTCTTCCAGAAGCCGTTATAGTCCGGGTTCTCGATCATCGCCCGGAATAGCGGGACACGGCCCTTGAGATGCTTGCGCTCGATCTCGTCGGGCGACCCGGCGTTCAGGAACCAGTCGTAGCTGTCATAGCCGTCATATTTGGCCGTCTCGTTGGTCTTCTCGGCCTGAAGCAAATGCAGCCAGTCATAGGCATAGGTCAGCCGCATCGCGCCATAGCGGTGCAGGTCGTCATGCATGAAATAGTCGGTCCACGGCGCCTGCGGACTGACCGCTTTCAACGCCGGATGCGGGCGAGCGAGTGCGATCGCCGCGGTAAGGCCGGGATAGGACACGCCCCACATGCCGACGCGGCCGTTGTTGGCGGGGACGTTCTTGAGCAGCCAGTCGATCGTATCATAGGCGTCGCTCGCCTCGTCCGTGCTGCCGTCGCGCAGCTCGGTCGACAGGGTAAACTGCGCCCCCTCCGATCCGAAGCGGCCGCGCATCGACTGGAAGACGAGGATATAGCCGTCCTTCGCCAGCGCGGCCCAGCTGGCCGGCATGGTCGATGGCGCTGCGCCGAACACGCCATAGGGCGTGCGCTGGAGCAGGATCGGGAGCGGGCCGCTGGCATCGCGCGGGGTCAGGATCACCGTCTCGAGCTTCGTCCCGTCGCGCATCGGCACCATCAGCTTCTGATAGGTGAAGGGCGATGTCTGAGCCGCGGGGGCGGCTTGCCGGCTGGCGGCGGGCGCAACGAGGGTGGCAAGCAGCAGGGCGGCAGCGGCGCGGCGCAGGGTCTGGGTTCGCATGATGGCGCGAGTAGAGCCTATCCCGCCCTCGCGACACAACCATCAATCAGGCGCGGGCGGGACCAATCAGCGCGGGGCGGATGACGAGGCCGTTGAGATTGAGCAGCGCGTGGACGAGCATCGTGAACCAGAGCGAGCCGGTGGCGAGGTAGAGGATCGCGAGCAGTCCGCCCGCGATCACTGAAAACGCCATGCCGGTGCGGCCCTGGTAGCGGTGGGCAAAGGCGAACAGTGCAATCGCCAGCGCGAAGCCGAGCTCGGCGCTGCCGCTGGCCAGCGTGGCGAATAGCGGGAGCGCGAGGCGGAAGAACAGCTCCTCGACGATCCCCGCGACGATGGCCAATATCGTCGTCCAGCCAAATTCGCCGGGCGTTTGCGGCAGGATGCGGGTGAGGTTGCCCGCCATCAGCTGGCGCTTGCCGCGATGCTTGCGCCACCAAGCGATCAACAGGCCGAGCAGCACGCCGCCGCCGAAGCCTGCCAGCACCGCAAACTTGAGTGCGGCGATGTCACCGCCGAAGCCGGCGAGATGGCGGGCATGCGCCGCAAGCTGCGCAAATTCATCGGGCAGCGTGGCCAGCGCCTCGAGCCGTCCGCCTGCAAGCAGCGCCGCGAACGACGCGGCGCCGAAGGCCAGCGGGGCGCGGCGCATCCAGCGGCGATAGCGGGCGATGCGCCCCGATCCGGTCGCGACACCGCCGCCGCGAACGTACCAGAAATAGGCGGCGAGCAGCGCTCCGAACAGCAGCCAGGTCAGCAGGTTCGTGCTCAACCCGCCTGGCCCGTCAATCGAGCCGGTGCTCGCCCTTGACCCAGCGCACCGTGCCCGAGCTGGCGCGCATCACGACGCTCTCGGTGGTCATCCGGTCCTTGCGGCGCTTGACGCCCTCGAGCAGCGAGCCGTCGGTCACGCCGGTCGCGGCGAAGATGCAGTCGCCCTTGGCCAGCTCCTTGAGGTCATACTGCTTGTCGAGGTCGGTGATGCCCCATTTGCGCGCACGGCTGCGCTCGTCCTCGTTGCGGAACAGCAGGCGGCCCTTGAACTGGCCGCCGACGCATGCCAGCGCGGCGCACGCCAGCACGCCCTCCGGCGCCCCGCCCGAACCCATATAGACGTCGATCGTGGTGTCGGGATTGGTGGTGGCAATCACGCCGGCAACGTCGCCGTCGCCGATCAGCACCACGCCGCAACCGATCTGGCGCAACTCGGCGATCAGCTTTTCGTGGCGCGGGCGGTCTAGCACGCAGGCGATGATCTCGCTCGGCTTCACGCCCTTCTGCGCGGCGATCGCCTCGATATTCTGGGTCGGGGTCTTGTCGAGATCGATGACGTCGCCGGTATAGCCCGGGCCGACCGCGATCTTGTCCATGTACACGTCGGGCGCGTTGAGCAGCATGCCTTCCTCGGCGATGGCGAGCACGGCGAGGCTGTTGGGGCCGGCCTTGGCGCAGATCGTGGTGCCTTCAAGCGGGTCGAGCGCGATGTCGATCTTCGGGCCCTTGCCGATCGCCGAGCCGACCTTTTCGCCGATATAGAGCATGGGCGCCTCGTCGCGCTCGCCCTCGCCGATCACGACGGTGCCGTCCATGTAGAGTTCGTTGAGCGCGGCGCGCATCGCTTCGACCGCAGCGGCGTCGGCGGCCTTTTCATCGCCGCGGCCGACCAGCGTCGAGGCGGCGATGGCGGCGGCTTCGGTGACGCGCACCATTTCGAGCACGAGGACGCGGTCGAGAACCTTGCTGGCGGTCTGCATGATCGTGGGGAGCCTCTCAAAATTCGCTTTGCCAGCGCCGATAGGATGCGCGCGCGCCGATGTCGATGGTCAGGTGCAGCCAAAAGCGCGGGGAACTGAAACAAAAACGAGGCGGCCAGCGTTCTTAAGTCGAACAGGAATCGAAGGAATTCGTGATGTTGAGTTTGCTGCTGGCGCTGAGCGCCGCGGTCGATACGCCGCGTGTAGTAACATTGCCCAAACGCGCGCGGCCCGCCGCGGTCGTGGTGCGCAAACGGACCGTGCGCAGGGCGCCGGTGAAGCGGATGCGAAGCGCCAAACTATGCGTGACGGGCAAATGCCTGCCCGCGGCCGAATCGCCTTATCGCCTGACCGGGCTCATCGAGCCCAAGTTCAGCGGCAAGCTGGACGCGGTCGCGAAACAGACCAAAATGGCGTGCGGTGTGCAGGGCGCGCCGGTCTGTCCGAGCAAGGGCGCCGAGCTGGTAAGCGCGCCGATCGATTGAACCAATTCGGCCACAAAGCCATGCGAAAGTTGCGGCTCGGAGGTGCCGGGCCATGGTCGTTGCGTTCGCGTTGCTGCTGCAGGCCGCGCCTGCCGACCTGGTGCTGACCGACTATCGCGCGCGCACCACAGCCGCGATCCCGTGCAAGACCACCG
This sequence comes from Sphingomonas tagetis, assembly GCF_024211275.1. Lineage (GTDB taxonomy): Bacteria > Pseudomonadota > Alphaproteobacteria > Sphingomonadales > Sphingomonadaceae > Sphingomonas > Sphingomonas tagetis. Next base: position 425,239 of record NZ_JAMLDX010000002.1, on the reverse strand, counting down.
CGGCGAAGGACGAGATCGTCGTCTGCGCGCTGCGCGAGGCGGATATCAAATATCGCGTGCCGTTCGTCACTGCGCGTTCGATCGACAACATTCCCTATCAGACCGAGCGCGTGCTGGCCGATGTGATGTTCCAGTGCGGTGTCAGCGGCCCGTTCCTGACACAATGCGACGGAATGGTCGGTGTGACGGTCGGCGTCGGCTTCGACGGCAAGGTCGTGCGTAAGCGCGAGCCCGCGCCTTAGCCCGTCATTCGCCGAGGATGTGCATCCACATCGGCTCGCCCGACAGGCTCTGCGACCCGCGCAGCTTTTCGAGCGCCTGCGCGACGCAACGCTCCGGCCCTTCGTGCGTGACGATGGCGAGCAGCACTTCGCCATCGGCATGCGCGCCGCGCTGGATCAGCGATTCGATCGAGACGCCGGCATCGCGCATCGCGGCGGCGATCTCGGCCAGCACGCCGACCTTGTCGGGCACGGTGAAGCGCAGATAGGCGCGGCTGCGGCGGTCGCCGGTCGAGGCGGCGGGCTCGTTGGCGAGGCTGGTCGCGGGCATCGCATAGGGCGGGCCGAATTCGGTGCGCGCGATGTCGATCAGGTCGGCGACGACGGCTGAAGCAGTCGGGCCGTCGCCTGCGCCTGCGCCCTGGAACAGCAGGCGGCCGACGAAATTGCCCTCGGCGACGACGGCGTTGGTCGGGCCGATCACGTGCGCCAGCGGGTGCGCGAGCGGGACGAGGTGCGGGTGGACGCGCTGGAACAGCCCGTTCGGGCCGAGATCGGCAATGCCGAGCAGGCGCACGCGATAGCCGAGCGCGGCGGCTTCGGCGATATCGGCCGCGAGCAGATGGCGGATGCCGCCGATCGCGACATCGCCGAACGCCGGCTGAGTGCCGAAGGCGATGCTGGCGAGGATCGAGAGCTTGTGCGCGGCGTCCACGCCGTCGATGTCGAAGCTGGGATCGGCTTCGGCGAAGCCCGCGGCCTGCGCTTCGGCAAGGATCTCGGCGAAGTCGCGCCCTTCGGCTTCCATCTTTGAGAGGATGAAATTGCAGGTGCCGTTGAGGATGCCATAGACGCGGTCGATCTGGTTGGCCGCCGCGCCCTCGCGCAGCCCCTTGATCACCGGCACGCCGCCCGCGACCGCCGCCTCGAACTTCATCGGCGTGTCGGTCTTTTCGGCGGCAATGGCGAGTTCGAGCCCGTGATGCGCGATCATCGCCTTGTTCGCAGTGACGAGGCCCTTGCCCGCGGCGAGCGTCGCGCGCGCGAGCGCAAGCGCCGGGCCGTCCGAGCCGCCAATCAGCTCGACCACGACATCGGCTTTTGCGTGATGCGCAAGCTGGGTCATGTCATCGACCCAGTCGAAGCGGGTGATGTCGACGCCGCGGTCCTTGGTGCGGTCGCGTGCCGACACCGCCACGATCTCGATCGGCCGTCCGGCGCGGCGTGCGATCAGGTCGGAGTTGGCGTCGATCAGCCGGATCACCCCGGCGCCAACGGTGCCAAGGCCTGCAAGGGCGACTTTCAACGGCTCGGGCAAAGCTATTCCCCACTCACATCGTCACCCCGGATTCATTCCGGGGTCCACCGGGCGGACAGACTCGCCCGCGCGGCTCTTTGCGGCAGCGTGGACCCCGGAACAAGTCCGGGGTGACGCAGGAATAGTTGGGCGCGGTTTACTTCTTCGTCAGCCCGATCTCGGCGAGGCGCTCGGCGAGATAGTCGTGCGCAGTGATCGGCGGCTCGCGCTCGGGGTTGGAGGCCGTGACGCATTGCGGCAGCGCTTTGATCAGGAAATCCGGCGCGGGATGCAGGAAGAAGGGCATCGAATAGCGCGAATGGCCGCGCCGCTCGGGCGGCGGGTTGACCACGCGGTGGGTGGTCGAGGGCAGGACATGGTTGGTCAGCCGCTGCAGCATGTCGCCGACATTGACGACCATCGCGCCCTCTGGCGGCTTGATCGGCAGCCACTGGCCATCGCGGTCGAGCAGCTGGAGCCCTGCTTCCTCGGCGCCGAGCAGCAACGTGATCAGGTTGATGTCCTCATGCGCGCCGGCGCGGACATTGGGCGCATCCTCGGTCACCGGCGGATAGTGGAGCAGGCGGAGGACCGAGTTGCCGTCCTTGACCGCCCGATCGAACCAGTTCGGCGCGAGGCCGAGATGGCGGGCGATAGCCGAGAGCAATTTGTCGCCTGCGGTGTCGAGCGCGGCGAACAGCTCGAGAAACGTGTCACGGAAGCCCTCCGGGCGCGACGGCCAGACGTTAGGGGCCATGCTGTCGGAGAAGCGATGGCCTTGGGGCAGTTCGCGGCCGATATGCCAGAACTCCTTGAGATCGACATATTCGGCGCCCTTGGCGATCTCGGTCTTGAAGGGCGTGTACCCGCGCGCGCCGCCGCCGCCCGCGACGAAATAGCCGCGCTTCTTGTCCTCGGGCAGCTCGAAGAACGCGCGCGTCTGCGCCCAGGCGCGGGCGATCAGGTCTTCAGGAACGCCATGGCCGCTGACCATGGCGAAGCCGAAACGCTCGAACGAGCCGCCCAGTGCGGCGGCGAACGCGTCGGGGTCGCGCGCCTGATCGGCCATGTCGATCAGCGGGACCTCTGCGAGCAGGGTGTCGGACATAAAAAGTAGCTCCGGATACGATTCTTGATCCGCAGATATACCTTCGCAAGTCGCTAGAACAGGGGCGGGAAGGGCGCGAGTGCCGTGCGGCCTTCCCGCCATCCACCTACGCAGTGGATTTCAGGTGCCGGTAACCGACAGCGTGCCGCGGGACGTGGCGTCGCCGGCCGGGGCCAGCTTTAGCGTGAAGGGACTGCCGTCGCTGGTCTTGCCGGCGAGCACGCCGTCCTTGAGATCGACGGTGAAGCCCGCACTCTGCATCTGCTCGCGGAACCAGTTCTGCACCTGCGCCGCGGCGGCTGGAGCGTCGAACTGGACCTTGACGCTGCCCTCCTTGCCATTGCCGGATTCGACATTGAGGTTGGCGATGGTCGAGCCGGGGTACAGCTTGAGGCCATCGACCTCGAAATTGTCGGCGCCGAATTCGAATTTGGGCAGCTTGAGCGAGCCTTCGAAGCCCGGCGCCTTGATCGCGACGCGGCCGTCCTTGCCGACGCTCGCGACGGTGTTGCCGTCATCACCCTTGATCGAAACCGACGTGCCGTCGCCTTCGTTGCCGCACGCCGCCAGCGCTGCAGCAAGGGGAAGGATCAGCAACGTTCGCTTCATGACAACCTCCAACCGTATTAGTTGGGCAATACACTAAGATCGCAAATGTAAAAGGTCAATGCGTGGGGTGACGAAGAAGCTGCGATGCGGCATGGGCGCGCCATGCATGCGCGAACGACCTCTCATGCGACCGAAGCGCCCAACCGCTCGCCGATCCCGATGGGCGAATTCGTCGCGCTGATCGCCTCGATCATGGCGCTGACTGCGCTGGGTATCGACTCGATGCTGCCGGCGCTGCCCGCGATCGGCGACGAACTGGGCGTGGCGGAACCCAATCATCGGCAATATGTGATCACCGCCTTCATGCTCGGCTTCGCCGTCGCGCAGCTGTTCCACGGGCCGCTCGCCGACCGGTTTGGCCGCAAGCCGGTGATCGTGGCGGCGCTTTTGCTCTACGTGCTGACCAATGCGTGGGCGGCGTTTTCGAGCAGTTTCGAACTGCTGCTGGCCGCGCGCGCGGCCAGCGGCGCGGCGGTTGCCGCGGGGCGGGTGGTCACGGTGGCGCTGGTGCGCGACTGTTTCGCCGGACGCGCGATGGCACGTGTCATGAGCCTCGCCTTCATGACGTTCATGATCGTGCCGGTGCTCGCGCCCGCGTTTGGACAGGCGATGGTGATCATCTTCGGCGACTGGCGGCTGATCTTCGGCGGCGTGGCGGCGGTATCGGCGGGCGTGCTGATCTGGTTCACCCTGCGCATGCCAGAGACGCTGGATCGTGAAGCGCGCGATGCGTTCCACCTGCGCAATGTGTTCAATGGCTATGGCGTGATGGTGCGCGACCGTTGGGCGGTCGGTTACACACTGGCGTCGGCGGCGATTTGGGGCTGCTTCTTCTCGTTCGTCGGCTCGATTCAGCAGATCGTCTATGATGTGTTCAAACGGCCCGAACTGCTGACATTGGTGTTCGGCGCGATAGCGGGGTTCATGGCGGCGGGGGCGTTCCTGAATTCGCGGCTGGTGATGCGGCTGGGCATGCGCTTCCTGTCGCACCTGGCGCTGGTGGCGACGCTAGGGATCTCGGCGTTGCACCTCGCGGTGATCCTGGCGGGCGGCGAGAATCTGTGGGTGTTCATCGCGCTGCAGGCGCCGATGATGGCAGCGATGGGGCTGTGCAACTCCAACTTCTCGGCCATGGCGATGGAGAATATGGGCGATGTCGCGGGCACCGCGTCGAGCTTGCAGGGCTTCGTCCAGACCATGGGCGCCGCGGTGCTGGGGGCGGTGATCGGACAGTCGTTCGACGGCAGCACGGTGCCGCTCTATACCGGCTTCCTGACGCTCGGACTGACCGCGCTGCTGATCATCTTCGTCACCGAGCGCGGACGGCTCTTTCGCCGCAGCTGACTCCATTCGTCGCAAGCGCGCGGAACCGTCGCGCCCCGCCCGCCGTTCGCGCTTGAGTAGAAACATGGAGGGCTGCGATGGGCGGCTATCAGGTGACGGGGCGCGGCCCCGGCGACGACGGCTATGACGAGGACGGCTATGACGAGAGCCAGCGCGCCGAGATCCTCGAGGCGACGCGCGACGGCCCGAGCGACGGCACGATCCTGACGGACCTCAACCCCGATCTGGGCGAGGACCCGGACGAGATGGACGAGGACGACGAACTCGCCATGGCGGCCGACGAGATTGGTGACGAGACCTCCGCCGAAACAGATGACGAAGATGATGAAGAGGACGACGTTCAAGCCGAGTTCGATGCGGATTCGGTCGAGGAAGACGATCTCGGCGATGGCGACGCAGTGGCGCTCAACCCCTAGCCCTTGACGGCGCGAGCCTTCGGACGGAGCAATCCGTCCGAGGGAGGAATGCGTCATGTCCACCGATCCGCGAATCGACGCCTATATCGCAACGCAGGCCGAGTTTGCCCGGCCGATCCTGAGCTGGCTGCGCGCGCGGGTGCATGCCGGATGCCCGGATGTCGAAGAGGGCATCAAGTGGAGCATGCCCGCTTTCTCCTACAAGGGCCGGCCGCTGGCGGGCATGGCTGCGTTCAAGGCGCATACGACGTTCGGCTTCTGGTATCGCGACCAGATGGCGACGGGCAAGGAAGGCGAGGCGATGGGCCAGTTCGGCCGGATCACCTCGCTGAGCGAACTGCCCGGCGACACGGCGATGGAAGCGCAGGTGCGCGCGGTCGTAGCGCTGATCGACTCGGGTGCGTTCGCCAAACGCGAAAACCAGGTGCGCAAGCCCGAGGTCGAGGTGCCGGAGGTGTTGGCGGAAGCGCTGGCGCGCGACCCGGTCGCGGCGGCGAATTTCGATGGCTTTGCCCCCAGCCAGCGCCGCGAATATTGCGAGTGGATCGCCGACGCCAAGCGCGAGGCGACGCGTGACAAAAGGCTGGCCGAAGCGATTGCGTGGATTCGCGAGGGCAAGAAGCGGCACTGGAAGTATGAGGCATGCTGACTTGACGGCCGTGGCTGTATGTGATGATGTAACATCATCATTGCAGGAGGTGCCCTATGAAGCGTGCCGTCATCCTTGCCGAACCGCAGCCCTTGGCCGCGATCAACATCACGCCGCTGATCGACGTGCTGCTGGTGCTGTTGATCATGATGATCCTGACCATCCCCATCGCCTCGCACAAACTGCCGGTGGAGTTGCCGAGCGGACCGCCGACAGGCACACGGCTGGAGGTGCCGCATCGGCTCGAGATCGCCGCCTCCGGGGCTTTGTTGTGGGACGGCCGTGCGATCGGCGACGCCGAGCTGCCGGTTCTGCTCAAGTCGACGGTGGACGCCGGCGGCGTGTTGCATCTCAAGACCGACGAGGCAGCCCGCTATGAGCGGTTCAATTCGGTGCTGGCCGTGGTCAAGCGCGCCGGGGTGAGCAGGCTCGGTTTCGTCGGGAACGAGGCGATGCGCTACTGACGCTTTCGTTCGGGCCCGGCCTGACGTAAACGTCAAGCATGACGCGCTTTACCCAGCAGATCACCGCCCGGCCGGAGGACATTGACGAGCTGGGGCACGTCAACAATGCGGTATGGGTCCAGTGGATTCAGCAAGTTGCGGTCGCACACTGGTATGCGGTCGCGCCGCCGGAGGATCAGGACGCTTACTTCTGGGTCGTGACACGGCATGAGATCGATTACCGCGGCAATGTCGTCGCTGGGGAGACGGTGACCGGGGAGACCTGGGTGCCCGATCCGCCGCGTGGCGCGCGGTTCGACCGGCATATGAGGTTCACTGGGGCGGACGGCAGGGTGAAAGTCGAGGCGGTATCGACCTGGGCAATGATCGAAAAGGCCAGCGGGCGGCCGATGCGTGTGCGGCCGGAGCTGGCGGCGCTGTTCATCGACAGCTAACCCGAATTCCGCAACGCCGTCGCGATGGCGTTGATCGACAGCAGGATGCCCTGTTCGATCTTGGGATCGGTCTCGCCCGCGCGGTGGCGCTTCAACAGCTCGACCTGGAGCAGGTTGAGCGGTTCGATATAGGGCAGGCGCAGCCGGATCGAGGTTTCGAGCGCAGGGTGCTTTTCGAGCAGGCGAGTCTGGCGCGTGATTTCGAGCAGCTGATCGTGCGTGACCTGCCAGCCGTCGCGAATGCGGCCGAAGATCGAATCGGCGAGCGCGCGGTCCTCGACCAGCCCGGCATAGCGTTCGGCGATCGCCATGTCGGACTTGGCGAGGACCATTTCGAGGTTCGCCAGCGTCGAGGCGAAGAGCGGCCAACCCTCGGCCATTTCGCGCAGCAGGCCGCGGTCGGGGAATGCCGACAGCGCATCGCCGACGCCGTACCAGCCCGGCAGCATGACTCGCGCCTGCGCCCAGCTGAACACCCAGGGGATCGCGCGCAGATCCTCGATCGCGTCGGATTTCTTGCGGCTCGCCGGGCGGCTGCCGATCTTCAAGCCCGCAATCTCGGCGATCGGGGTGAGCTGGCGGAAGAAGGTACGAAAGCCATCGGTACCGTAAACGAGACCGCGATAGGCGGTGAAGGCGGTGCCGGAAAGCTGCTCCATCGCGCCCTCGAAGCGCCCGGCATCGGCATCGCTGAGCCGCTGCGGCTCGAGGCTGGCGAGCAACGTCGCCGAGGCCATCGCCTCGAGATTGGTCGCGGCGCTTTCGCGCGTGCCGTATTTCGCCGCGATCACCTCGCCCTGTTCGGTGATGCGGATGCGGCCCTGCACGGTGCCGGCGGGCTGCGCCTGAATCGCCTGGAAGGACGAGCCGCCGCCGCGCCCGACCGCGCCGCCGCGGCCGTGGAACAGCTGCATGCCGATTCCGGCTTCCTCGAACACCGGCTTCAATGCGGTCGAGCCCTTGGACAGGCCCCAAGTCGAGGTGAGGTAGCCGCCGTCCTTGTTCGAATCGGAATAGCCGATCATCACTTCCTGATGGCCGCGCGCCTTGGCGACATGCGCCACCTCGGGCAGCGCGAACCACGCGCGCATGATCGCGGGCGCGGCGTCGAGATCGCCGATCGTCTCGAACAGCGGCACCGCCATGATATGCGCTTCGGGCGTGTCCCCGGGAATGTAGAGTCCCGCTTCCTTGAGCAGCACATGGACTTCGAGCAGGTCCGAGACCGACTGCGCCATCGACACGATATACTGACGGATGGCGGCGCGACCGTAGCTTTGGTGCGCCTCCGCCGCGGCATTGACGATGGCGAGCTCCGACGCGGTTTCGTCCGAATAGCTGGCATAGCGGCTGGTGAGCGGGCGCGGGCTGGCGAGCTCGCGGCGGAGCAGGGCGATGCGGGCGTCCTCGTCGAGTGACGCATAATCGGCCTCGACGCCGGCGACCTTGAGCAGCTCGGCGATCACGCGCTCATGCACCGCGCTGTTCTGGCGCATGTCGAGCGTGGCGAGGTGGAAGCCGAAGATATCGACCGAGCGGATCAGCCGCCCGAGCGCGCCGGACGAGGCCAGCGACGCGCCGCCATGCGCGGCGAGGCCGTGCGCGACGGTGGCGAGATCGGCGCGGAACGCTGCGGGGTCGCGATAGGCTTCGCCCTTGAGCGGGCCGGGGCGCGGGGCGGGCTTGCCGGTGAGGTGGCGATAGGTGGCGGCGAGGCGGGCGTAGATTCCCGACAGCGCGCGGCGATAGGGTTCGTCCGAGCGGCTGGCGGCGTCGTCGCCGCTGGCTTCGGCGAGTGCGGCGATCCCGCCGTCGATCTCGGCGTGGTGGGTTGAGATCGAGAGTTCGGCACCGAGCGCATGGACCGCGTCGAGATAATGGCTGAGCACCGTCTCGGCCGAGCGGGCGAGGGTGAGACGCAGCGAGTCGGCGGTGACGAACGGGTTGCCGTCGCGGTCGCCGCCGATCCAGTTGCCGGGCTTGAGGAAGGGCGGCACGCGCTCGCCGAGTGCGCGGTCCCAGCGGGCGTAGAGCGCGGGCAAAGCGGGGAGAAAGACGTCGCGCAGATAGGACAAAGCGGTCTCGACCTCGTCGGCGACGTACAGCCGCTCGAACCGCAGCACGCGAGTCTGCCACAGCAAGGCGACCTGCCGCGTGATCGCTTCCTCGACCAGATCGCCATCAGGCGTTTCCGCAACTCCGTCGTCGCGCAGCCGCATCAGCTCGGCGATCCGGTTGCGGTGGTCGATCATCGACTTGCGGCGCACCTCGGTCGGGTGTGCGGTGAGCACCGGGGCGACGAGTGCGTTTTCAAGCAGTTGCGCGATCTTGTCGGCGCCGATGCCATGTTCCTTGAGCTTGGCGATGGCGTGTTCGAGATCGGCGCCCGGTTCCGCGGCGATGCCCTGACGGTCCTCGGCGAGGTTGGCGAGCATCGAGAACAGCATGAAGCTGCGCACGAAATCGAGCGTCTCGTCGAGGCTGAGGCTGTCGAGGCCGGGATCGATCGTGTCGGCGCCGGCGACGCCGCGATGGCGGTCGACCGAGGCGGCGCGGATATATTCGATCCGCCGGAACAGCGCCTCGCCGCCATAAGCGCGAATGACGTCGCCGAGCAGCTTGCCCAGAAAGCGGATGTCGGCGTTGTTGGCGATCGGGGTGCTGGCCATGGCGGATTGCTGCACTGCAATATCGGCGGCGTCAATTAGATCGTCACTCATGTGACGACCTCTGGCTGCTCGCGTCGCAGGGGTTACCCAAAATGAGCGAAGTTGACAAAGTTGACACAAAAGCGGGGTTGTCATGCGCGAGGGCGCCGGGCCGTTGCAGGCCCGCCGTCATCGAAATCTGATCGCATGGAATGGGCATCGGCGCGGGTCCCCGGGGACGTGAAGGAAGCGTCTGGGTAAGCCGGAATCGGTGCTGTAGGAAAATGGTTTCGGGGCGCGTCAGTCGTCGAGCAGCGCGAGGCTGACCTTCGCCGTGCCGGTGCGGTGCATGCCGATCTCGCGTGCGGCGGCGTGGCTCAGGTCGATCACGCGGCCGGCGCGGAACGGGCCGCGGTCGTTGATGCGAACGATCACGCTCTGGCCGGTGGACAGGTTGGTGACGCGCACCTTGCTGCCGAACGGCGCGGTGCGATGCGCGGCGGTGAGCGTGTCGGGATCGCAGCGTTCGCCGCTGGCGGTGCGGTTGCCGGCGATCTCGCGGCTGAAATAGCTGGCGGTGCCCTGGCCGAGGTCGGCGCCGATCTCAGCGCCAACATCGAGTTCGTCGGCCGCGACCGGCGCGGCGGCGAGCATCAGCGCGATGGCAATGAATCCCCGCATTCCCCGTCCCCTTTGACCGGGGACGGTGGAGCAGCGCGCGCTTTCAGCCGCAAATGGTCAGCGGCGTAACGAATTGAATCCGCGATCAGACGTCGAGATTGGCGACGCTGAGCGCATTCTGCTGGATGAATTCGCGGCGCGGTTCGACGACGTCGCCCATGAGTCGCGTGAAGATTTCGTCGGCGACGTCGGCCTGATCGACCTGCACCACCAACATCGAGCGATTGGATGGGTCGAGCGTGGTTTCCCACAGCTGTTCGGCGTTCATTTCGCCGAGACCCTTGTAGCGCTGGATCGACAGACCCTTGCGGCCGAAGGCGAGGATCGCGTCGAGCAACTGGCTGGGGCGCGAGACAAGCGTTTCGCCCTTGGCCGCGACGACCGGGGCGGCCTCGGCCTCGTCGCCTTCCGGCGCTTCGGCTTCCGCTTCGGCCTCGGCGGCCTGGGTCGCCCTTGACGAGATCAGCTTCGACGGGACGAGATATTTGTCGGCATGCTCGCTCGCGAGCGCGTGGAGCTTGCGCGCTTCGGCCGAGACGAGGAACGCCGCCTCGACGATGTGATGGTCGGTCACGCCGCGCCACCAGCGCTCGAAATGATAGCCGCCATCCTCGGTGACGCGTGCCGACCAGCGCGCATCGGCATCCGCCGCGTCGAGGCGGGTGACGACCGAGGTGATGCTGCCCGCGCGCTGATCACGCGTGGCGTTGGGATCGAGCCCGTTGCCGAGCGCCAGCGCCTCGATGATCATTGGATCGTAGCGGCGCGGGACGTAGCGGGCGAGCGTGCGCAGGCGGCGGGCATGCTCGACCAACTCGCGCAATTCCTCACCGGTGCGCTGCACGCCGGCGGTGTCGAGCACGGTGCCGCCGACCCCGGCATCGACCAGATACTGGTCGAGCGCGGCATCGTCCTTGAGATAGACCTCGCTACGGCCCTTGGCGGCTTTGTAGAGCGGCGGCTGGGCGATGTAGAGGTGCCCGGCATCGATGATCTCGGGCATCTGGCGGTAGAAGAAGGTCAGCAGCAGCGTGCGGATATGCGCGCCATCGACGTCGGCGTCGGTCATGATGACGATCTTGTGGTAGCGCAGCTTTTCGAGGTTGAAATCGTCGCGGCCGATGCCGGTGCCCATCGCCTGAATGAGCGTGCCGATTTCCTTGGACGAAAGCATGCGGTCGAAGCGCGCGCGCTCGACATTGAGGATCTTGCCGCGCAGCGGGAGGATCGCCTGGAAATGGCGGTCGCGGCCCTGCTTGGCCGAGCCGCCGGCCGAGTCACCCTCGACCAGGAACAGTTCGGACTTGGCGGGGTCGCGCTCCTGACAATCGGCGAGCTTGCCGGGCAGGCTGGCGATGTCCATTACGCCCTTGCGCCGGGTCAGCTCGCGCGCCTTCTTGGCGGCCTCGCGTGCGGCGGCGGCGTCGATCACCTTCTGGATGATCTGGCGGGCGTTCTGTGGGTTCTCTTCGAGCCATTCGGCCATCTTGTCGGCCATCAGGCTTTCGAGCGGCTGGCGCACCTCCGAGCTGACCAGCTTGTCCTTGGTCTGCGACGAGAATTTGGGATCGGGCAGCTTGACCGAGACGATCGCGGTGAGACCCTCGCGCATGTCGTCGCCGGTGAGGGTGACCTTCTCCTTCTTCAGCGCGCCCGACTTGTCGGCATAATTGTTGATCGTGCGCGTCAGCGCGGCGCGGAACGCAGCCAGGTGGGTGCCGCCGTCGCGCTGCGGGATGTTGTTGGTGAAGCAGAGGACGTTTTCGTAATAGCTGTCGTTCCACTCCAGCGCGACGTCGATCGTGACGTCGTCGCGGGTGCCGGCGATCGCCACCGGATCGGGCATCAGCGGGGTCTTGTTGCGGTCGAGATACTTCACGAACGCGGCGATGCCGCCTTCGTAATAGAGTTCGACTTCCTTGATCTCCTCGTGCCGCGCGTCGCGCAGGAACAGCCGCACGCCCGAGTTGAGGAAGGCCAGTTCGCGATAGCGGTGCTCGAGCTTTTCGAAATCATACTCGATCTGGTTCTTGAAGGTGCCGCCGTCGCCCGGCGTCTTTTCGGTCGAGGCGAGGAAGGTCACGCGCGTGCCCTTCTTGCCCTCTGGCGCCGGCCCGACGACCTTGAGCGGTGCGGTGGCGTCGCCATAGGCGAAGCGCATGTAATGCTCCTCGCCGTCGCGCCAGATGTTGAGATCGAGCCACTCGCTGAGCGCGTTGACCACCGAGACGCCGACGCCGTGCAGGCCGCCCGAGACCTTGTAGGCATTGTCGTCCGACGTGTTCTCGAACTTACCGCCGGCGTGAAGCTGGGTCATGATGACCTCGGCCGCGCTGACGCCTTCCTCCGAATGGATGCCGGTGGGGATGCCGCGGCCATTATCCTCGACGCTGACCGATCCGTCGGCGTTGAGCTGGATCACGATCTTGTCGCAATGCCCCGCCAGCGCCTCGTCGATCGCGTTGTCCGAAACCTCGAACACCATGTGGTGGAGACCCGAGCCGTCGTCGGTGTCGCCGATATACATGCCGGGGCGCTTGCGCACCGCGTCGAGGCCCTTGAGGACCTTGATGCTGTCGGCGCCATAGGCGTTCGCGTTGGGGATATTTTCGGGGGTTTTATCGTCTTCGGATGCCATGCCGAGCCTATAGGGTCGGGCGTCACGAAACGGAAGCAAAATGGAGGGCCGGACGACAAGCCCCGGCCCTCCATTTTCGGGTCAGCGCTGGGTGGTGACGGTGGTCTTGGTGCGCTCCGTCACGGCGGCGGCGCGGACCGGTGTCGAGCGCTTGACGGTGCGCACGACCTTGCGCTTGGCCACCGGCTTGCGCGCGGCGGTTCGCGTAACCGTGCGCGGCGCGGTCGCGGCGGTGGTCTTGACGGTTTCGGTGGTGACGGTCACCGGCGCGGCCTGCGCTGCACGCGCGGCGGCGGCTTCGGCCTGCGCCGCGCGGGCCGAGTCCGCGGCGGCCTCGGCGCGGGCGTTGGCCGCTGCGGCATCGGCCTGGGCGCTGGCGGCCGCGCTCTCGGCGTCGGCGCGGCGCGAAGCCTCGACATCGGCGCGCGCGGCGGCCCGGTCAGTCGCCCGCGCCTGGGCGCGCTGCGAGGCGGCGATGGCGAGGTCAGCGAGGCGCGAGGCTTCGTTGGCCGTAGCGATCGCCTGATCCTTGCTCATCCGGGCGAGGTTTTCCTCGGCGGAGCGCAGCGCCGCCTTGGCCTCGACCTGATAGCGCGAGACTTCGCCTTCCGGCGCAAGCTGGGCAGCGGTATCGACGCGGGCGCGCGCCTCGGCGACGGCGGCGCGGGCGCGATCGGCCTTGCCCTGCGCGAACACCGGGGATGAAGTGGCGATCAACGCGGCGGCGGCGACGCCCAGCGGAAGTTTGGTAAAGATACGCATGATACTCTCCTGAACCTTGGGAAGCTGACGTCAAAACGAATTGGGCCAGCCGGATGTTCCGGAGAATGATCGAATGGGGCGTTATCTTCGAATGATTATCAAGTTAATCGAAGATGTTGTCCATGATCTGAAGATGTCGCGACGATATCGCCGAGATCTGAAGCATTTCGGCAGCGATTATCGAGGAAAAGCGGGCCGCGCCATGGACGCGGCCCGCTTCTTCAGCGTTGTCAGAACTCGCTGGCGCGGCGGCCCAGCAGCGTGACTTCGACGCGGCGATTCTGGCGCATGCCCTGCGGCGTGTCGTTGCTCGCGATCGGCTGGCTCTCGCCGAGGCCGCGCACGGTGAAGCGGGCGCGGGTCACGCCCATCTCGTCGAACGCGGCGCGCACCGCATCGGCGCGGCGCAGCGAAAGCGCGTCGTTATGCGCATCGGTGCCGCGCGAATCGGTATGGCCCTCGATCGCGACGCGAACGCCGGGATTGTCGCGCAGATAGGCGGCGAGCGTCTCGAGCTTTGCCGAAGCGCCGGGACGAAGCACCGCACTGTCGGTCGCGAACAGGACCGAGTCCTCCATCCGCATCGTCGCGCCGCGCTCGGTCTGGCGGAAGCCATAAGCGCGCATCGCGCCGCGGTCCCAGCCGCCGGCCCGCGGGCCTGGCCGCTGCCAGCCGCTGTCGCGAGACTCCCAGTCGAAGCGGTCGCGGCGCGGCCCGGCGAAACGCTCGAACGCGCGGTTGGCCGCATCCGCCTCGCGCGGACTGACGAGCCCGTCGCGGTTGCGGTCGAAATTGCGCATGACGAAGGCGCGGCCGCGATTGGTGCGGCTGAGCTGCGGGTGCAGCAGGCGCACGCCGGCGCCCGCGAGGCGATAGTCGCGAGAGCCGGGGCGACCGCCGCTCCAGTCCCAATCCTGTGCCGATGCGGGCGCGATCATCGCGATCCCGAGCGTGGCGGTGAGCAATAGCTTCTTCATGTCATCCTCCGTGTGTCCCCCGACCTGGGACCCGCGATAGGAGGCGGCGCTTGAACCTGTGCTGGCGCGAAACGACAGGCGGCGTTCAGGCTGGAACCACCGCGCCGTCGCGAACGGCGTAGCGCGTGGCTTGGCCCAACCCCGCGAACAGGGCGGCCTCGGTGCCGGTCATCCACACCTGGCCGCGCCCGGCGAGGCGATCGAAGAGGGCGACGCGGCGGCTGGGGTCGAGGTGCGCGGCGACCTCGTCGAGCAGCAGGATCGGCGCGCGGCCGGTGCGGTCGGCGACGAGTTCGGCATGGGCGAGGACGATGCCGAGCAGCAGCGCCTTCTGCTCGCCGGTCGAACAGAGATGCGCGGGCTGGTCCTTGCCGAGATGAGTGACGTGGAGATCGTCGCGGTGCGGGCCGGCGAGCGTGCGGCCGGCGGCGGCGTCGCGCGTGCGGCCGGCGCGGAGCTGCGCCGCGAGGTCGGCGGCGGGCGCGCCGTCGAGATGGAGGCCGGCGCGGGCGAAGGCGCCTTCGGGCTGGCCGGCGAGGCGGTCGGCCAGCGCTTCGACCGCGGTGCGGCGAGCGGTGTCGATCGCCGCGCCATGCTCGGCCATGCGCGCCTCGAGCGCGGTGAGCCAGTCGGGGTCGGCGGGTTCGTCGCCGGCGAGCAGGCGATTACGCTCGCGCATCGCGGCTTCGTAGCGCGCAGTGTGGTGGGCGTGGCCCGGGGCGAGCGCGAGGGTCAGCCGGTCGAGGAAGCGGCGGCGCTCGCTCGCCGGCTCGACGAACAGCCGGTCCATTGCCGGGGTCAGCCACAATATGGTGAGCCATTCCGCGAGGGTCGTGGCCGCCGCGGCGGCGCCGTTGATGCGGACGATGCGGCGTTCGGGCGCGGCGGGTTGGGTGCCGGTGCCGATCTCGGCGCCTTCAGCCAATGTGGTCGCCACCCCGAACCCGCCCTTGCCGCCCTGCCGCGCCATTTCCGACAGCGGCGCGCGGCGCAGACCGCGGCCGGGGGCGAGCAGCGAAACGGCTTCGAGCACGTTGGTCTTGCCCGCGCCATTGTCGCCGGTCAGCACGACGAAGCCGCTGCCGGGCGTCAGCACGGCGTCGGCGTGGTTACGGAAATCGGTCAGGACGAGGCGGGTGAGGGCCATTCGTCCGGCTGTAGCGGCGCGCCATGCTCGCCGCCACCATTGCGTCAGATGCCCGCCAGCCCCGCGTCGGCAAGCTCGCGCTGCGCCTGGCGGTAGATCACCGGCTCCGCGATGTTCAGGCGGCGGCGTGCGGCGTCGAGCGGCTCGGTCATCAGCGCCTCATAATCCTCGGCCGACAGCCAGGCGGCGCGCTTGCCGCGGCGATAACCCTCGATCACCGCGCGCAGGAAGGTGCGCTTGCCGGTGATGCGCAGGCTCTTGAGCGCGGCGCCGGCGCCGATGAACGCCCAGCCAAGACCGCCGGTCTGCGCATAGGAGAAGCCGACCAGGCACGCTTCGCCGAGCGGTTCGTCGGCCTGATAGCCGGTGAGGATGTGCCAGATGTCGTGGATGTCGCGCTCGCGCCGGCCGAACCAGGCGTGCGGATGCTCGACCGACTGGGCGATTCCTTCGGCGGTGCTGAGATCGACCAGACCTTGGGCGGAATAGCCCGTCCGGTCGAGAAACTCTCGATAGGCGGCGGCGACCGTGCCAGCCGGGAGCGAATCGATCCACGCGCGATCCGAGAAACGCTGCGCCAGCTCGACCCGTTGATAGGCAAGCCGTCCGCCCTCCGGCACCGTCAGCAGCTTGCGGTAGTTGCGTCCGGCGATGTCGCCGTTCAGCGCGCGCATGATGCGGAACACCTGGGCGGTGTCGTCCGCATCGCGCAACAAGCGGATCAGTGCACGGAGCGCCGTGCCCCAGTCGCGGGGTTGCGGCTGAACCCAGTTGATTGGGGCCTGTTCGACTGGTTGCGCTCGCGTCGCCATATTCTGCCGCCTTTACTGACAGAGATGTCAATAAGTGCTTGTCGCGTTCAAATCAAGGGAGCGATCACACCCGCATCGGCATCAGGACGTAAAGCGCGGGCGACTTGTCGTTCTCGCGAATCAGCGTCGGGGCGGCGGCGTCGGCCAGATGCACCTCGACCAGATCGCCTTCGACCTGACCCAGAATGTCCATCAGATAGCGCGAGTTGAAGCCGATCTCGAACGGCTGCGCGGCATATTCGCCGGGGACTTCCTCGGCGGCGGTGCCGTTGTCGGGGCTGCTGACCGACAGCGTGATGCGGTCGCGGTCGAGCGCCATCTTGACCGCGCGGGTCTTTTCGGTGGCGATCGTCGAGACGCGGTCGACGCCCTGCATGAAGCTGCGCGGATCGATCTTGAGGATCTTGTCATTGCCCTGCGGGATGACGCGCGAATAATCGGGGAAGGTGCCGTCGATCAGCTTCGAGGTGAGAATCGCGGCGCCGAGGTCGAAGCGAATCTTCGAGCCCGACAGCGACACGCCGACCGAGCCGTCGACCTCGTCGAGCAGCTTGCGCAGCTCGGCGACGCATTTGCGCGGCACGATCACGTCGGGCATCGCCTCGGCGCCATCGGGGCGCGCGACGGTGACGCGGGCAAGGCGGTGGCCGTCGGTGGCCGCGGCCTTGAGCACATCGTCGGCGACATGCAGGAAGATGCCGTTGAGATAATAGCGCGTCTCTTCGGTCGAGATCGCGAAGCGGGTCTTGTCGATGATCTGCTTGAGCGTTTCGGCGGGCAGTTCGAATACCGTCGGCAGCTCACCCTCGGCGATCACCGGGAAATCGTCGCGCGGGAGCGTGCCGAGCTCGAACTTGGCGCGGCCGGCGTTGATCTTGATCTTGCCCTCGGCCGCGGTCAGCTCGACCTGCGACCCCTCGGGCAGCTTGCGCGCGATGTCGAACAGCGTGTGCGCCGACACGGTGGTGGCGCCGGCCTGGTCGACCGCGGCGGGCACGGTCTCGTCGATCTGCAGGTCGAGGTCCGTGGCCATCAGGCGAATCGAACCCTCCAGCGAGGCCTCGATCAGCACGTTGGACAGGATCGGAATGGTATTGCGCCGCTCGACCACCGATTGGACGTGGCTGAGACCGCGGAGCAAAGTTGCGCGTTCGATCGTCGCTTTCATGTGTATTCCAAACCCCCGGGGCGGACGCCCTGCTCTGACGGCCATGGGTTAGCCGCCCGAAGTTCGAGATATCCTTAACGTGAAAAAGGGCCGGAGCAAGCGCCCCGGCCCCTCATGAAATATAGTTGTGGAAGAATCGGCTATCAGAAGCGGATGCCGATGCCCGCGGCGACCTGATGCCGGTCGACATCGATGTCGTAACCGCCGAGATCGCCATAGTTGGAATAGCGATACTCGCCCTTCACATACATGTTGCCGCCGAGCTTCTTCTCGATGCCGGCGCCGACGCGGAAGCCGTCCATATTCTCGCCCACGCGAGTCGTGGTGGTCGCGGTGCGGTATTCGGTATCGACGCGGGCGTTGGTGTAGCCGCCCTTGGCGTAGAGCAACGTGCCCGAGCCGACCACGCCGCCGATGCGTCCGCCGACATAGAGGTCGCGGCCCATATCGACGGTCAGCCGGTCGCCCGCGGCGAGCAGGCTGTCGGCGCGCGTGTCGGTGGTCGATCCGGTGAGTTCGCCCTCGACGCCGAACACCGCACCGCCGGCCTGCACGTCATAGCCGATCGCGCCGCCATAGCTGACGCCGTCGCTGGTGCCGGCGTCCTGCCCGGTGCCGTCGCCGACCCGGTCATAGCCGACCACACCCTCGGCGCGGAGGCCGGTGAAGCTGTCGTCCTGCGCGAAGGCGGGGGCCGCGAACGCGCTCGCGGCGAGCGCGGCAAGAACCAGTTTACGCATACAAAACTCCTGTAATCACGCCCCGATACGCTGGGGCAGGGTTCAAATAGGTGGGCTGGCGCGGGGTTGCATGAACCCCGGATAAACGCGGCGGCCCGTTGTATTCGGGCAACACACCGTGGCGGCTTTGTGGCGAACGAAAGCACTTGCCTTGTTGCTGCCCGCAATGGGACAGCGGCGTGATGCGCAAGGGACGGGACTTCATCGCGCGGCATGGCGAGACCGTGTTCAACGCCGCCGGCCGGCTGCAGGGCGAGCATCCGCACACGCCGCTGACGCGCGCCGGATTCGCGCAGGCGGACGAGATGGGGCGGGCGCTGCGCGCGCTGCTGGGTGTGAAGCCGAAGCTGACGCTATGGGCGTCGAACACCGGGCGGGCGTTGCAGACGCTGGCGGTGATCGCCGAGCATCTGGAACTCGACTGGCATGACGCGAGGCACGATGTGCGGCTGGCCGAGATCGGCATGGGGATCTGGGGCGGACGTTATTATGCCGAGCTGGTGCCCGAATTCGGCGAGGTGATCGCGGCCGGCGGGTTGTTGCGGCCTGCGCCGGAGGGCGAGATCTACCCGCAGATCGCCGCGCGCGTGTCGGCATGGCTGGCCGACACCGATGACGATCCGGGCGACCGGCTGGTGATCATGCACGGCATCTCCAGCCGCGTGCTGCGCGGGGTGATGACCGGGCAGGACGCGCATGCCGAGTTCGCCGCGCCGATCGCGCCGGGCCTGCCGCAGGGATCGGTGGTGAAGGTCGAGCGTGGTGCCGAATCGGTGGCGCATATCGGCACGGGACGCGCGCCGGCATGATCGCGACGCTGATGCTGCTCGCCATGCTTCAGGGGCAGGGCCGCGAATCGCTCGGCGTGTTCGACAGCTGGGGGGCGTTCCGCGATGCCGCGCCGGCGCGCTGCTTCGCGATCGGGCAGCCGGTGCAGGGCGGGCGCGCAGCGTTCGCCAGCGTCGCCAACTGGCCGCGATCGGGCGCGCGCAACCAGCTGTATATTCGCCTGAGCCGCGCACGCGATCCGCGGGCGAAGGTGACGCTGTCGGTCGGCGAACGGCGCTTCGAACTGATCGCGGGGGCGAGCGACGCCTGGGCGCCCGATGCGCGCACCGATCTTGCGATCGTCACGGCGATGCGGTCGAGCCGCAGCATGAGCGTCGAATCGCTGGCGCGGGGTGGCGGGGCGTTCGCCGATGTCTATGCGCTCAAGGGCGCGGCCACGGCGATCGATGCCGCCGCGATGGGGTGTGCCCGGCGCTGATGAAGGGTTGGGGCTGCACCCGCTGACGCGAATGCAGCCCCGGGGGATACTTATTTGGCCGGCGCGGGGGCTGTGCCCTGTTCCGCGACGATCGCGTCCTGAATGCGCTTTTGCAGGGCCGTGTCGGCACCCGACGCATTGGCGATCTCGTTGAAGCGCTCGGGCTTAAGCCCGGCGGTGGTCACCACCTCGGCGAGCTTCTTGCCCTTGTCAGCGGCGGGAACGCCTGCGTCCTTATTGACCTTGTCGACCGCGATCGCGGCCTTGGCGAAGCTCTTGACCTCGGCGTCGGTGATCGCGGCAGCGGCAGCCGGCGCGGCTGGCTTTGCGGCAGGTGCCGGGGCGTCCTGTGCCAGCGCGGGCGCGGCGATCAGCGCGGCGCCAATGGCCAGAACGTTGCGAAACTTGATCATTCTCATACTCCAGAACACGAAAAACAGGTGCCCCCGCGCCAAGGCTTCCAGCCGGGTGCCGCGCCCGCAACCACGCAGCGACATGCCGTGGCGGGGGCGGGACGGGCCGGGGAGTGGAAAAGGCCCGCGATTTCGCCTATATGCGCGCCATGCAGACAGCTTCGGCCCCGCTCATGCCCATCCCCGGGCACATCGATCCCGTGCCCGTCCCGCGCGCATTCAAGCCGCGCGCCGACGGGCGAATCGACTTGCTCGGCCTGTCCAAGGCCGACCTGCGCATGGCGCTGGAGACGGCGCAGCTGGAGCCGAAACAGGCCAAGTTGCGCGCCAAGCAGCTGTGGCACTGGATCTACAATCGCGGCGTCACCGACTTTTCGCTGATGACCGACATCTCCAAGTCGATGCAGCCCTGGCTGGAGCAGCGCTTCACCATCTCGCGCCCGCAGGTGATCGAGGCGCAGGTGTCGACCGACGGGACGCGCAAATGGCTGCTGCGATCGGACGACGGCCAGGATTACGAGATGGTGTTCATCCCCGACGCCGATCGGGGGACCCTGTGCGTATCGAGCCAGGTCGGCTGCACGCTCAACTGCCGCTTCTGCCACACCGGCACGATGCGGCTGGTGCGCAACCTCGAGCCGGGCGAGATCGTCGGACAGGTCATGCTGGCGCGCGACGCGCTGGGCGAATGGCCGAGCCAGCCCGAGGGCCGGATGCTGACCAACATCGTGATGATGGGGATGGGCGAGCCGCTCTATAATTTCGAGAATGTCCGCGATGCGCTGAAGATCGTGATGGACGGCGACGGGCTGGCGCTGAGCAAGCGCCGCATCACGCTGTCGACCAGCGGCGTGGTGCCGATGATGGCGCGTGCGGGCGAGGAGATCGGGGTCAACCTCGCGGTCTCGCTGCACGCGGTGACCAAGGAAGTGCGCGACGAGATCGTGCCCTTGAACCGCAAGTTCGGGATCGAGGAGCTGTTGCAGGCGTGCGCCGACTATCCCGGTGCGAACAATGCGCGGCGGATCACCTTCGAATATGTGATGCTGCGCGACAAGAACGACAGCGACGCCGACGCGCGCGAGCTGGTCCGGCTGATCAAGAAGTACAAGCTGCCGGCCAAGGTCAATCTGATCCCGTTCAACCCCTGGCCGGGCGCGCCTTATGAATGTTCGACGCCCGAGCGGATTCGCGCGTTCCAGGAGATCGTGTTCGGCGCGGGCATCTCGGCCCCGGCGCGCACCCCGCGTGGGCGCGACATCGATGCGGCATGCGGCCAGCTCAAGACGGCGTCGGAAAAGAAGTCGCGCGCGGAACTGGACCGACTGGCTGAAGAGAAACAGGCTGCATTGGGCTGAAATCACGCCATTGCGTTGAAATACTGCGCCCTTATGGTTCCAGCCTATGTGGCTGCTGGACAAGATGCTCCGCCAGCTCGTCAAACAGGGCGAGCTTACCGTCGTCGATCATGACGGCACCCGACACAGCTATGGCGCGCCCGATTCGCGCCATGGGCCGGTGACGATCCGATTCACCGACGCCAAGGTCGGCGCGGACATCGTCAAGGACCCGCGGCTGGGGCTGGGCGAAGCCTATATGGACGGGCGGATGGTCGTCGAGCAGGGCGACGTGCGCGAACTGATCCTGCTCGCGCACATGAACGGGCCGTTCGAGGTGCCGGGGCATTTCCAGCCCAAGGGTCCCTGGCGCAAGGCGCTCGACACGATCATGGGGCAGATCGACCAGATCAACTGGAAGGCGCGCTCGCGCCGCAATGCCGAGCATACCTACAACCTCACCCGGCGGCTGTACGAGCTGTTCCTCGACGCCGACCGGCAATATACCATGGCCTATTACCGCGACACGTCGAACAGCCTGGAACAGGCGCAGCTCGACAAGAAGGCGCATCTCGCGGCCAAATTATATCTCAAACCCGGCATGAAGGTGCTCGACATCGGCTGCGGCTGGGGCGGGCTCGCGCTGTATCTGCACCGCATGTACGACGTCGATGTCGTCGGGATCGCGCTGGCGCCCGACCAGATCGCCTTCTGCAAGGAACGCGCCGAGGCCGAGGGCGTGGCCGACCGCGTCAAGTTCGAGCTGATGGACTATCGCGACCTGACCGGCGAGTTCGACCGGATCGTCAATGTGGGCCTCATCGAGCATCTCGGCACACCGCATTATCCGGGTTTCTTCGCGCATGTCCGGCGGCTGCTGAAGC
Source organism: Sphingomonas tagetis (assembly GCF_024211275.1). Taxonomy (GTDB): domain Bacteria; phylum Pseudomonadota; class Alphaproteobacteria; order Sphingomonadales; family Sphingomonadaceae; genus Sphingomonas; species Sphingomonas tagetis. The sequence goes on along the minus strand of NZ_JAMLDX010000002.1, from coordinate 403,223 downwards.
CCGACGGGATCATGGTGTCGCACTGCTGCGGCCGCGCCGGCGGGCCGGGGACGACTGATGCCTGGACGCGCAAATACATCTTCCCCGGCGGCTATATCCCCGCGCTATCGGAACTGGTGAGCGAGAGCCAGCGCCACCGCCTGATCGTCACCGATGTCGAGGCGATGCGCTATCACTACGCGCACACGCTGCACGAATGGTACAAGCGCACCAACGCCGCGGAGGACGAGATCGTCGCGATGTACGACCGGCGCTTCTTCCGCATGTGGCAATTCTACCTCGCGGGGGCGGAGGCGGCGTTCCGCTATGGCGGGCTGGTCAACTGGCAGGTGCAGTTCGTCAAGCGCCGCGACGCGATCCCGATGACGCGCGACTATATGTATGAGGAGGAAGCGCGGCTGCGCGAGCGCGAGTCCGCGCCCGAATGGCATCTCGCGGCGGCGGAATGAGGTGACGCCGCTCGAACTGGCGTTCGCCGCCGCCGCCGGGTTCGTCGGCGGCGCGATGAACGGGCTGGCGGGCGGCGGTTCCTTCGCGACGCTGCCCGCGCTGATCGCGCTCGGCCTGCCCGCCAATATCGCCAACGCCACGTCCAACGTCGCGCTGATGCCGGCGGCAGCGGCGAGCGCATGGGAGTTCCGCCGCGAGCTAGGGCCGGTGGCGGGGATGTCGGTGGCGCTGCTGGCCGGAATCACCTTCGTCGCCGGGCTGGCGGGCAGCCTGCTGCTGGTGCTGACCCCGACCGACACTTTCGACGCGATGATTCCGTGGCTGCTGCTGTTCGCTTTCGTGGTGATGCTGTTCGGCCGCAGTGCCGCCGACTGGCTGCATTCGCGCGTCACGATCGGACGGCCGGCGCTGGTCGCCGCGCAGTCCCTGCTCGGCATTTATGGCGGCTATTTCGGCGGCGGCGTGGGGCTGATCACCACCGCGGTCTATGGCCTGCTCGCCAATATCCAGCCGCGCGAGCTGTTCGCGATCCGCACGCTGATGCTGTTCACCGCCAATGTCGCCGCGACGATCATCTTCATCGCCTTTGCACTGGTGGCGTGGGTCGCGTGCCTCGCGATGCTGACCGGGTCGGTGCTCGGCGGCTGGGCGGGGGCGTGGATCGGCAAGCGCATGTCGGCCCGGCAGGTGCGGCTTTGGACCTTGCTTGTCACCGGCGGAACGACGATCATCTTCTTCCTGCGCGCCTATGGATAAGGTGAATGCTCCGCCGTCGCCCCGGGCGATCCACCGCCATGCGCTGACCACGCGCATCTGGCACTGGATCACGGCGGTCAGCGTGATCGTGCTGCTCGGCAGCGGCCTGATGATCCTCAACGCGCATGGCCAGCTCTATTGGGGCGAATATGGCGCGAATTTCGATCGTCCATGGTTCAAGCTGATCTGGCTGTTCGACAGCGCGCGGGTGCCGGGCTGGCTGACGATACCCTCGACCTACAACCTCGCGCTGGCGCGGCGCTGGCATTTGTTCTTCGCGCTGGTGCTGGCGTTCGCGCTGCTGGCGTACATGATCGTCAGCCTGATCAGCGGGCATTTCCAGAGCGACCTGCGGATTCGGGCGCGGGAACTGAAGGCGGCGCATCTGATCGCCGACGCGAAGGCGCATGCGCGGCTGGAATTCCATGATCCGGCGAACCCGCGCGCCTACAACATCTTCCAGAAGATGAGCTATGCGGGCGTGATCTTCGTGGCGCTGCCGCTGGCGATTTTCACGGGGCTGGCGATGTCGCCGGGGATGAATGCGGCGTGGCCGTGGCTGCTCGATGTGTTCGGGGGGCGGCAGAGCGCGCGGTCGATTCACTTCATCGTGGCGATGCTGCTGGCCGGGTTCATCATCGTGCATCTCGCGCTGGTGATTCTCGCGGGGCCGGTCAACGAGGTGCGGTCGATGATCACCGGCAAGTGGCGGGTGCCGCGATGACGCTGATCACGCGCCGCACTTTGCTGGTAACCGGGGCCGGGGGGCTGCTCGCCGGGTGCGACGCGATCGGCAAGAGCCAGCCGGGCCGCGACATCCTGTTCAAGGCCGAGGCGGTCAACCGCAGCCTCCAGCGCGTGCTGACCGACCGCAACGCGCTCGCCCGCGAATATTCGGACGCCGAAATGTCGCCGCGCTTTCGCTCGAACGGCACCAGCAGGCCGGGCGGCGAAGCCTATCGCGCGCTGATGGCGGGCAATTTCGCCGACTGGCGGCTGCGTGTCGACGGGCTGGTGCAGCGGCCGCTCAGTCTGTCGCTGGCGGACATCCGGGCGATGCCGCAGCGCGTGCAGATCACCCGGCACGATTGCGTCGAGGGGTGGAGCGCGATCGGCAAATGGCATGGGCCGCAACTGTGGACGCTGCTCGACCTTGCGGGATTACGCGATGCGGCGCGCTATCTCGTCTTCCACTGCGCCGACACGTTGCTCGGGCGGCCCTATTATGAATCGATCGACCTGATCGACGCCTTTCACCCGCAGACGATCCTCGCCTGGGCGATGAACAACCGCACGCTGCCGGTGGCGCACGGTGCGCCGCTGCGGCTGCGGGTCGAGCGGCAGCTCGGCTACAAGCACGCCAAATATGTCATGCGGATCGAGGCGGTGGCCGCGCTCGACGGCATCCATGGCGGCAAGGGCGGGCTGTGGGAGGATGTGTCGGGCTATGAATGGTATGGCGGGATCTAGCGCCATCCCCGCGCTATTGCGGGGGTAGCTGCTCGATATCGGCGCCCATCACGGCGCTCAGTTCGGCGCGGGTGACCTTGCCGTCCTTGTCCTTGTCCGCCCCGGAGAACCACGCATCGGCGCGGGCGTGCGCGGGGAGGCGCGAGGCGATCGGCGCGCGCGGATCGGTCGCCTTCTTCGCCTTTTGCGCGGCGGTGAAGGTGGCGTCGGTGCTGGCGTCGAAATCGAAGCGCGCGCGTGCCTCGTCGCGCTCGATCACGCCATCCTCGTTGAGGTCGAGATCGGCGAAGCGTTCGGCGACGCGGCGGTCGGCCTCGGCCTTGGGCAGCGGGCCGGGAGCGACGCCGGCGGCCTGAGCCGCGAACAGGAGTGTGATGATCATCGCGGGACTATGGCCGGGTGCGGATGACTAGCCGTTGAACGGGGGCCGTGCTTCCGCCGCCGCCAGCTTGCGCCCGGTGATCAGCGTCTGGCCGACAAACAGCAGGATCAGCGTCCCGCCGATCGCGCCGACCAGAATGTCGAAGCCGGACCAGCTGCCGAACAGGCCGCGCCCGGACCCCAGCACCATCATCATCACCGTCATGCCGATCAGCACCAGCCTGAGCTCGGTTGGTCCCGCCGCGAGATAGGACAGGCGCAGCTCGCCCACGACGCGCGCCGAGAGGAAGGCGTGAATGGACATTAGCAGATAGCCGGCCAGTGCGATCATCGCGATGTCCATCGTCACGAACGGGCTCAACCCCATGCCCGCGACGATCAGCAGATTGGCGAGGCCGTCGCAGCTGTGATCGATGAAATAGCCATAGGATGGCCGCTCGATCCGGCGGAACCGCGCAAGGCTGCCGTCGAGCGAGTCGCCGAACCACTGGACGCCATAGCCGACAATCGCGAGCAGCAGCCATTCGGGCGAGAGGTTGCTGGCGACATAGCCGGCGAAGATCATGACCGCGCCGACCATGCCGATTATGGTCAGCTTGTCGGGCGTCACCGATGCCGGCATGCGCGCGCAAAGCCAGTTGAGGATCTGCCGTTCGCCCACTGCCAGCCAATTTTGCTGGATACGCGCCAGCGCCGCCGGCGGCGCCTGTCTTACGTCTGTCATAATCCCCTATCTACCAACGCGCGCTCCGGAGCAATGGCGGGCGTGGACAGGGCGTGCCGATCGCGCGGTCAGGCGGAGGGATATCTGGCGTTCATGTCGTCCAGCGCGTGGCGGGCGATTTCCTCGAGCACGGCCATGTCCACATCGGCGAGCTTGTTGATGTAGAGGCACGACTTGCCGATCTTGTGCTTGCCGAGCCGGGCGAGCCGCTCCGCCTCCCCGTCCGCGCCGGTCAGCACATAGAGCACCAGCTGCGCCTTGCGCGGCGAGAAGCCGAGCCGGCACATCGTCCCTTCATGGCCGCTGTCATATTTGTAGTGATAGCTGCCGAAGCCGATGATCGACGGCCCCCACATGCGCGGTTCCTCGCCGGTGATCGTCTGGAGCAGCGCGCAGACGACCTTGCCGTCCTCGCGCCGCGCGGGGCTTTCGACCGAATCGAGGAAGCTGGCTGGCGTGACTTGCGTCGGTTTGGTCTTGATCTCGGCCATCGGCGCGCTCCGCTGGATTTCGGCCGAGCATATGCGCAAGGAGGCGCCATGCAACCGCCCGCGCAACCTCTGCTTCTGACCCGCCGGTCGATCTTCGCGCAGGCCTGGCCGATCATGCTCGGCCAGACGACGGTGCCGCTGGTCGGGCTGGTCGACACCGCGGTGATCGGCTGGACCGGCGACGCGGCGGCGCTGGCCGGGGTGGCGCTGGGCGTCGCGATCATCAACTTCATCTTCTGGGCCTTCGGCTTCCTGCGCATGGGGATGACCGGGCTGACCGCGCAGGCGCATGGCCGCGGCGACCGGCCGGAGGTCAATGCATTGCTCGCGCGGGGCGTCGTGGCGGGGCTGGCGATCGGGGCGGCGCTGGTGGCGCTGCAGCTGCTGATCGTGCCGGTCGCGCTCGCCGCGCTGGCCGGCGGGGGCAGTTTGGACGCGGCGGCGCGCGAGTTTGTGAGTGCTCGGTTTCTGGGCGCACCGGCGGCGCTCGGCTTCTATGCGATCAATGGCTGGCTCTATGGGCTGGGGCGGACGCGCGACACGCTGTGGCTGCAAGTCGCGATGAACGCCGTCAACGTCGCGTTCGACCTGCTGTTCGTGTGGCATTTCGGCATGGGGGCGCGCGGCGTCGGGCTGGGCACGGCGCTGGCCGAGTGGGTGGCGCTGGGGCTGGGCGTGTTCGCGGTGCTGCGGATCGCCGGGCCGGGGGCGTTGGCGGGACAGCGCGCCGGCTTCTTCGAGGCGGCGGCGTGGAAACGGCTGTTCGCGGTCAATGCCGACATCATGATCCGCACCGTGGCGCTGCTGGCGCTATTCCTGTGGCTGGCCAATGCCGGCGCGCGGCTGGGGACGGTGCAGCTCGCCGCCAACCATGTGCTGATGCAGCTGGTCGGCATCTTCGCCTTCGTGCTCGACGGTTTCGCCTTCACCGCCGAGTCGCGCGTGGGGATTGCGGTGGGGTCGGGCTCGCGGGCGGACCTGAAGCGGGCGATGCGGCTGACGGGGGAGTTCTCGCTGGGGTTCGGGTTGCTCGCGACGATCGTGTCGGTCGCGCTGGGCGGTCATCTGATCGACCTGCTCACCACCAACGATGCGGTGCGTGCGGCGGCGCGCGAAGTGCTGCCGCTCGCCGCGCTGGCCGCGACCGTGGGCGTGCCGGCATGGCTGCTCGACGGCGTGTTCATCGGGGCGACGCAGGGACGGGCGCTGCGCAACGCGGCGATCCTGGCGACGTTGCTCTATGTCGGCACCGACTTGCTGTTGCGGCCGCTGGGGGCAGCGGGGGTGTGGCTGGCGCTGCTCGCGAGCTATTTCTATCGCGCGGTGACGCTGGGCGCGCATCTGCCGCGGCTGTTCGCCAGTGTTGCGGAACCGCCCCCGCGGCCCTAGAGGCCACGCGACTTTTCCTCTGGAGCTGAAGCGATGTCCGACAAGATCAACCGGGTTGTCCTCGCCTATTCGGGCGGCCTCGACACCAGCGTGATCCTGAAATGGCTTCAGCAGGAATATCAGTGCGAGGTGGTGACCTTCACCGCCGACCTTGGCCAGGGCGAGGAGCTCGAGCCCGCGCGCCAGAAGGCGCTCAACGCAGGCGTCAAGCCCGAGCACATCTTCATCGACGACCTCAAGGAAGAGTTCGTCCGCGACTTCGTCTTTCCGATGATGCGCGCCAATGCGCTGTACGAGGGGCTGTACCTGCTCGGCACGTCGATCGCGCGGCCGCTGATCTCCAAGCGGCTGATCGAAATCGCCAAGGAAGTGAACGCCGATGCAGTCAGCCATGGCGCGACCGGCAAGGGCAACGATCAGGTGCGCTTCGAGCTCTCGGCCTATGCGCTCAACCCGGACATCAAGGTCATCGCGCCGTGGCGCGAATGGGACCTGACCAGCCGCACCAAGCTGATCGAATTCGCCGAGCAGCACCAGATCCAGGTGACCAAGGACAAGCGCGGCGAGTCGCCCTTCTCGACCGACGCGAACCTGCTGCACACCTCGTCCGAGGGCAAGGTGCTCGAGGATCCGTGGGATGAGACCCCCGACTATGTCTATTCGCGCACGGTGAACCCGGAGGACGCGCCCGACACGCCCGAATATATCACGGTCGATTTCGAGAAGGGCGACGGCATCGCGCTCAATGGCGAGGCGATGTCGCCCGCGACGCTGCTGGCGGCGCTCAACGAGCTTGGCCGCAAGCATGGCATCGGGCGGCTCGATCTGGTCGAGAACCGCTTCGTCGGCATGAAGTCGCGCGGCATGTACGAGACGCCGGGCGGGACCATCTATCACCTCGCGCATCGCGGGATCGAATCGATCACGCTCGACCGCGGCGCCGCGCATCTCAAGGACGAATGGGCGCCGCGCTATGCCGAGATGGTCTATAACGGCTTCTGGTTCGCGCCCGAGCGCGAGATGATGCAGGCGGCGATCGACCATTCGCAGCAGAAGGTCGCCGGCACCGTGCGGCTCAAGCTCTACAAGGGCAGCGCCAGCGTGGTCGGGCGCAAGTCGCCCTATTCGCTGTACAGCGAGAAGGTCGTGACGTTCGAGGACGATCAGGGCGCGTATGACCAGCGTGACGCGGCGGGCTTCATCAAGCTGAACGCGCTGCGGTTGCGGCTGCTGGGGCGGCGCGAGGACTGAGCGAAACGGAACTCGCGGCGGCGCGGCGCGTCGTCACGGCATGCGTATCCTGTTTCTGAGCCCGGCCGTCATGCTTGCGGCATGCGGCTCCCAGCCATCGACCGGACCCCAGCCGTCCGCCAGCCCATCCACATCGCCGGTCGCAGTGGCAGCTCGGCCGACGCCTGCGCCCTCGCCGATCGCGACACCGTCGCCCGCCGCGCCGCGCTTCATCGCGGCGGACCTGATCCGGCGGCAATGGGCCAAGGCGGAGAACCGCGCGGGCTGCGCGCCGGTCGCGTTCACCGATGAGGGCGGCGGAGGCGGCACGCCGCGTCCGGCGACGTTCAGCGGCGGCTGGGCCGTGGCGTTCGACGTGCCGGGGACGCGCAGCGCCTATGGCGTGGCGGGGCCGGGGCTGCTCTCCGCCGACCGCGGCCCGCCCTACGCCCAGACGCGGCGGCTGGCGCGGCAATGGCCCTATTTCATGGAACTGGACCAGCTCGAGCGGCCGTCCTTCGCCGGGTTCGGGCTCGAGGGCGCACGGCCGTATCGGGCGGACAATCCCGAGGGGCGCGGCGAAAACTCGCTCGCTTATGTCCGCATTCACCGTCAGCATTGCACCTACAATGTGTGGAGCCGGCTCGGCCGCGCGCATCTCGAAGTGCTGCTCGGCGGGCTGCAATTGCTGCCTGTAGAAAATTAACCATGATCGGCTAGCGCGGTCGCATGACGGCTGCGCTCTCCGGACGGTGGCGTGACGCCGCGATTGCCATGGCGGTCGCGGCGCTGCTGACGCTCGCCTGGACGATCGCCGACTGGGCGCGGCTCTCGGCGCTGATCCTGCCCGACCCCGACGACATGATGCGGCTCATGCAGATTCGCGACTGGATCGGCGGACAGGCGTTTTCGGATTTGAGCCAGTATCAGCTGGGCGGAGGGCTGGCGATGCACTGGTCGCGGCTGCCCGATCTGGTGCCGGCGGCGCTGATCGTGCTGCTGGAGCCGCTCGCCGGACGGCATGGCGCCGAGCTGGTTGCGGTGATCCTATGGCCGGCGGTGCTGTTCGCGGCGACACTGGCGTTGCTGGCGAGCCTGGCGCGGCGGTTGTCGGGCGGGGCAGGGGCGGGCCTGATCGCGCTGCTGCTCGGCGCGCTCGCTTATCCCGCCACGGGGTTCTTCACGCCCGGCCGAATCGACCATCATGGATTGCAGCTGCTGCTGTTGCTTGCGGGGGGACGAGCGATGCTCGCGGCGCCCTCGGCGCGGGCGGGTGCAGTTGCGGGGGTGGCCATCGCCGCCAGCATTGCCATCGGCCTCGAAAGTGCGCCGCTATGCGCGCTGGTGCTGGCGGCGATCGCGCTGCGCTGGGTGGTAGAGGGTAAGGACCGTGCCGCGATGCTGGCGGCCACCGGCATGGGCCTGAGCGGCGGTATGGCGCTGGCCGCGTTGCTGCTCGCGCCGCGGATCTGGCCGTCCGCCTTGTGCGATGCGTTCACGCCGCCGGTGGCTTGGATGGCGATTCTTGCCGGCGTGCTGCTCGCCATGGTTGGCGTCGTGCCAGGGCTGGACACGAGGGTGCGCCGGGTCGGCGCGCTGGCTCTGGCCGGGGCCATGCTGATCGCCGCGGTTCCATTTCTCGCACCCGCCTGTCTTGCCGGGCCTTATGGCGCGGTGCCGCCGCTGCTGCGCACATTGTGGCTCGATCACGTGGCCGAGGCGCAGCCGCTGTTCGGGACGCCGGTCGCGGTGGTGATCGGCTATGCCGGGCTGATGCTCGCCGGGCTGGCGGCAGTGGTGGTGCAGGTGGCGCGCAACCGAAGCGACGCCGGCTTGCTGAGCTGGCTCGCGCTGCTGCTCGGTGCGGTGGTGCTGAGCGGCATCCAGCTTCGGCTGGCGCCATTCGGCGCGGCGCTGGCCGTGCCCGTGCTCGCGGCGATGATCGTGCGGGTTCGAGCGCGCGGGCGGCCGCTTGCAACGGTGGCCGCATGGGCCGGTTCGGCCGGTATCCTCTATCCGCTGGCCGCGGGCGCGCTCCCGGTTTCGCGGCCCGCCGAGCAGCCTCGCGCACCATGCCTGACCCCGGCCAATCTCCAGCGCATCGCCGTGCTGGGGCCGGGGATGATCGCGGTGCCGCTCGACATGGGCGCCTATGTGCTCGAAACGCCGGGGCAGGCGGTGCTGGCGGCGCCCTATCACCGCAACGGCGCGGCGAATCTGGCGCATTACCGGCTGTTCCTCGGCAAGCCCGAGACCGCGGCGGCCGAGGCGCAGTGGTGGAAACTGCGCGCCATCGCCTATTGTCCGGGCTGGGTTGACGATCTCGACCTCGCGGGTGTCGCGGCGCCGGGATCGATCGTGGCGCTGGCCAGGCAAGGCCGGACGCCCGGCTGGACGAAACCGGTCGCGGGGCCTGACGGTGTCATAATCCTGGTGCCGCGCCCGTGAACCGTGACGTTCACTGGTGGCAGCGGCGCGGGGCGGTGGGGTTGGCGGTGCTGCTGTCGATTGTGCCGCTGCTGTGGCCGGCGATCCCGCCGCTGACCGACCTGCCCGGGCATATCGGGCGCTATCGCGTGATGCTGGGCACCGATGCCGATGTGCTGGCGCAATGGTATCGCTTCGAGTGGCGGCTGGTCGGTAATCTGGGCGTCGACCTGCTGGTGTATGCGCTGGCGCCGCTGGTCGGGCTGGAGCCGGCGGTCAAGGCCGCCGTGATTGCGACGGCCGCGCTGATGGCATCCGGCATCTTGTGGGTCACGCGCGAGGTGCATGGGCGGATCACGCCGTTCGCGTGGTTCGCGCTGCCGCTGGCGTACAGCTTTCCGCTGCAATTCGGGTTCGTGAATTATGCGCTGGCGGTGGCCCTGGCGTTCAACGCCTTCGCGCTGTGGTTGCGGCTGGCGGGGCAAACGAAGTTGCGCGCGGCGCTGTTCGTGCCGCTCGCCTGCATCGTGTGGCTGGCGCATGTGATGGGCTGGGGTGCGCTGGGGCTGATGGCGTTCGGGGCGGAGCTGGCGCGGCAGCGGGAGACGGGGCGCGGGTTGGTCGGCGGGGCTGTGCGGGCCGCGATCGGCTGCCTGCCGCTGGCGGTGCCGCTGCTGCTGCTGGTGCTGTGGCGCGTGGACAGCGGCGGCGGGATGACGGGCGAATTTCTTCAGCACAAGCTGCAATGGCTGGCGACGATCCTGCGCGACCGCTGGATGGCGTGGGACCTCGCCAGCGTGCTGCTGCTGTGGGCGCTGGTCTATCTCGGCTTTCGTGACCGGCGGATTGCACGGTCGGGGATGCTGACCGGCGTCGCGGCGCTGTTCGCGCTGGCCTATCTGGCGCTGCCCTACATTCTGTTCGACTCGACCTTCGCCGACATGCGGCTGGCGCCGCTGGTGCTGTTGTTCGCGCTGATCGCTATGCGGCCGGGCGAGGCGATGAGCGCGCGCTGGCAGCAGCGGCTAGCGCTGGCGGGGCTGCTCTTCTTCGCCGCGCGGACGGCGGGGACGGCGATCAGCTTCTGGCAATATGACCGCAGCTGGACGCGCGAGCTGGCGGCGCTCGATCACGTTCCGCGCGGGGCGCGGCTGGTGACGTTGGTGGGGGAACAGTGTCTCAAGCCATGGGGGCGCAGCCGGCTGGTGCATCTGCCGGGCATCGCGCTGGCGCGGCGCGCGGCGTTCGCCAACGACCAGTGGCCGCTGAGCGGGTCGGCGCTGCTGAGCGTGACCGCGAAGGACATGGGCGCGTTCGCCACCGACCCTTCGCAAATGGTGCTGTCCGGCCCGTGCGAGATCGAATCGCAGCTGAAGCCGGTGGACGTTGCGCTGAAGACGATCCCGCGCGGGACGTTCGACCATCTCTGGCTGGTCGATCCGCCGGCATATGATCCCAGGCTGCTCGCCGGCATGACACCGTTATGGCGCGACGGGACGAGCGGGCTGTACCGCATCGAGCGGTCGCGCTGATGCGCTGGTGGCAGACGCGCTGGTTTGCGCTGGTGGCGATGTTGCTGGCCGCCGTGCCGTTGCTGTGGCCGGCGGTGCCGCCGCTGATCGACCTGCCCGGGCATATCGGGCGCTATCGCGTGATGCTCGGCGACGAGGCGGCGGTGCTGGGCCAGTGGTTCGAGTTTCGCTGGCGTCCGGTGGGCAATCTCGGCGTGGACCTGCTCGTCGCGGCGCTCGGGCCGTGGCTTGGGCTGGAAACGGCGGTGAAGGCGGTGGTGATCGCCATTCCGGTGCTGACCGTGGGCGGGGCGCTGTGGCTCAGCCGCGAGTTGCATGGCCGCGTGAGCCCCTGGGCGCTGTTCGCCTTGCCGCTCGCCTACAACTACCCGTTGCATTTCGGCTTCGTGAATTATGCGCTGGCGATGGCGCTGATGCTGCCCGGCTGGGCCTTGTGGCTGCGGCTGGGGCCGTCGCGTCTGCGGTTCGCGCTGTTCGTCGCGATCGGGCTGGTGGTGTGGACCGCGCATATCGTCGGCTGGGCGATGCTGTGCCTGTTCGTGTTCGGCGGTGAGTGGGCCGTGCGGCGCTCAAGGGGTGACAGGCTGATCCCGGCGGCGCTGCGGGCGGGCATTGCCAGCCTGCCGCTGGCGCCGCCGGCGTTGCTGCTGTTCGTCTGGCGCAGCGGGGGGAGCGGGGGGATCACCGAGCGCTGGTTCGACCTGATGACCAAGCTCGAGGGCGTGTCGATCGTGCTGCGCGACCGCTGGTTCCTGCTCGACGTGGCGTCGGTCGCGCTGCTGCTGATCCTGATCTATGCCGCCGCACGTGGACGGATCGGACGGATCGAACCGCGTGCGGCGGCGGCAGCGGCGCTCGCGAGCATCGCCTTCCTGTTGCTGCCGTTCACGCTGATGGGGTCGGCCTATGCCGATATGCGGCTGCTGCCTTATGCGATGCTGGTGGCGCTGGCGGGGATCGCGCCGGTCGCGAGCGCGAACGTCCAGCGGATCGCGCTGGCGGGACTCGCCTTCTTTCTTCTCCGCATCGCCGCCAATACCGCCAGCCTGGCGATCTACGACCGCGACTGGACGCGCGAGCTGGCCGCGCTCGATCATGTTCCGCGTGGGGCTCGCGTGCTGGCGCTGACTGGCGACACCTGCGAGCAGCCCTGGGCGCACCGCCGTATCTCGCATCTGCCCGGCCTCGCCATCGCGCGGCGGGCAGCGTTCGCCAACGACCAGTGGCTGCTGGCGGGGGCGCCGCTGTTGACCGTGAAACTCGACGGGGCTGGCTTCTTCGCGCAGGACCCGTCGCAGGTGGTGCTCCCGGCGCCATGCCCCAACGACCCCAATCTGCTGCCGCAAAAAACCGCGCTCGCCGCCTTCCCGCGTGCGCCGTTCACGCATCTGTGGCTCGTTCGTCCGCATCCGTTCGCGCCCGGTCAGCTGTCGGGCATGACGATGATCTGGCGCGACGGATCGAGCATGCTGCTCGAAATCAACCATAAGCCGCGCTTGCGGGAGTCACGCCCCCTCGAATAGAAGCGCGCGATGCAAGGGGGCCTCAGCGCACATTCGGAATCGCCGCGCTGGTGGCAGACGCGCTGGTTCGTGCTGTTCGCGGCGCTCATGGCGGCGGTGCCGTTGCTGTGGCCCGACGTGCCGCCGCTGGTCGACCTGCCCGGGCATATGGCGCGGTTCCGCGTGCAGCTGTCGCATCACGAAGTGCCGTGGCTCAACGAATGGTACAAGTTCGAGTGGAGCCTGATCGGCAATCTCGGGCTCGACCTGCTGATCATTCCGTTGGAGCCGATCTTCGGGCTCGAGCTGGCGGTGAAGCTGCTGGTGATCGCGATCCCCGTGCTGACCGTCACCGGCCTGCTGTGGATCGCGCGCGAGGTGCATGGACGCATCCCGGCAACTGCGCTGTTCGCGTTGCCGCTCGCCTACAATTACGCCTTCCACTTCGGCTTCGTGAATTTCGGCCTGTCGATGGCGCTCGCGCTCAACGCCTTCGCCTTGTGGCTGCGCATGGCGCGGCTCGGCAAGACGGGTCTTCGCGCACTCGTGTTCGTGCCGATCGGCCTCGTCATCTGGGTCACCCACACCTTTGGCTGGGGCATGCTCGGGGTGCTGTGCTTCGCCGCCGAGCTGATCCGCCAGCACGACAAGCGCGGCCCGCGCACCGGGCCGTGGCACGCCAATTTCGTCGAGCGCTGGGTGGTGCCGTGGATCGTGGCGGGGGTGCACTGCCTCGTGCTGCTGCCGCCTGCGCTGCTGATGCTGGCGTGGCGCAGCGGCGGGCATGTCGGCGGGACGACCGGCGACTGGTTCAACTGGCGCGCCAAGATCTGGTGGGTGCTCATGGTCATGCGTGACCGCTGGCAGCTGTTCGACATCGCCTGCATGGGCGTGGTCTATCTGATCCTGCTCAAGGGCGTGCGCGATCCGAATATCCAATATTCGCGGCATCTGGGGCTGTCGGCGTTCTTCCTGATCGCGGTGTTCCTGCTGCTGCCGCGCGTGGTGTTCGGATCGGCCTATGCCGATATGCGGCTCGCGCCCTACATGATCGCGATCGCGCTGATTGGCCTCAGGCCGAAGCCCGGCCTGTCGATCCGGGGCGAGCGGGCGCTGGCGGTGGCTGGCCTGGTCTTCTTCCTGGTGCGCATCGGCGCGACGACGTGGAGCTATGCGCTCTACGACAAGTCCTATGACCGCGAGTTGAAGGCGTTGAACCACGTCCCGGTCGGCGCCAAGCTGCTGAGCTTCGTCGGCGAGACCTGCTACAACGAATGGACGATGACGCGCCTCCAGCACGTCCCGGGCCTCGCGATGGTAAGGCGCTTCGCCTATACCAACGATCAATGGTCGATGGCGGGCGGGCAGTTGCTGACGGTGCGCTACAAGCAGGCGCGCGGGTTCAGCCATGACCCGTCGCAGATCGTCACCGACACCAAATGCCCGCGCGAATGGTGGCGGCCGGTGGCGGTCAGCCTCGCGCGCTTCCCGCGCCATGCCTATGACTATCTATGGGTGATCAGCCCGCCGCCCTATGACAAGCGGCTCGAACGCGGCCTGATCCCGGTGTGGCGCGACCCCACGACCGGCAGCGCGCTGTTCAAGATCGATCATGACGTGCCGGCGGTGCAGCTCAATCCGGGCGATCTGGGGCCGTATCACGAGCAGATCGAGAAGATTCGCGACTTCCTCAAGCGCGACAAGGAAAAGCAGATGGAAGCGTGGGAAGCGGCGCAGAAAAAGGCTTAGCTACCCGCGTTTGAACGGCGTGAGTTCGCCGAGATAGTCCTGCTCGTGCGCCACCGCGCCCTTTTCGCGTTCGAGATATTCAGCCACCGCACGGCGGAAATTGGGGTCGGGCAGGTAATGCGCCGACCATGTCGTCACCGGGACATAGCCGCGCGCGAGCTTGTGTTCGCCCTGTGCCCCGGCTTCGACGCGCGACAGCCCGCGCGCGATGGCAGCCTCGATCGCCTGATAATAGCAGAGTTCGAAATGGAGGAAGGGGACGTCCTCGACGCAGCCCCAATAGCGGCCATAGAGCGCGTCGGCGCCGATCAGGTTGAGCGCGCCGGCGATCGGCCGGCCGTCGCGTTCCGCCAGCATGAGCAGCACTTGGTCGCCCATGCTTTCACCGATCATCGAGAAGAACGCACGGGTGAGGTAGGGGTGGCCCCATTTGCGGCTGCCGGTGTCCTGATAGAAGGCCCAGAAGGCGTCCCAATGCGCTTCGGTGATCTCCGCGCCGGTCAGATGGCGGATCGTCAGGCCTTCGACCGCGCGCTCACGTTCGCGGCGGATCGCCTTGCGCTTGCGCGAGGACAAGGCGGCGAGGAAGTCGTCGAAGCTGGCATAGCCATGATTGTGCCAGTGGAATTGCGTGCCCGCGCGGATCAGCCAGCCAGCCCGCTCGAACAGCGGCAGCTGTGCGTCATCGATGAAGGTGACGTGCGCGGAGGAGAGCCGGTTCTGGTCGGCGACCGCCTCGATCCCCGCGATCAGCGCCGGGCCGAGCGCGCCGTCGCGCAGCAGCAGGCGGGGACCCGGCACCGGGGTGAAGGGCGCGGCGATCTGGAGCTTGGGGTAATAGCGCCCGCCAGCGCGCTCCCACGCATCGGCCCAGCCATGGTCGAACACATATTCGCCCTGGCTGTGGCTCTTGCCATAGGCCGGCGCGATCGCGGCGGGCGCGCCATCGGCGCCGTCGATCACGATCGGCAGCGGCTGCCACCCGGTTTCCGCCGTGGCCGAGCCGGAGGCTTCGAGCGCGGACAGGAAGGCGTGGCTGACGAACGGATTGCCGGTGCCTGCACAGGCGTCCCACTGCGCCGCCGGGATCGACGCGACTCCTTGCGCGATGCGGGCGGTAACGGGGGCGGGCACGCTGTCTATTTAGGCGGCTCGGGCGCGTTTTGAACCGGCGGCGTGCTGCCCGCTGGCCAGCTTCGCACCATGATCTCGCGCCGAGGCACCGGGATCTCGATGCCGTTGTCCTTAAACAGCACCCACAGCCGGTTGAGCACGTCGGACTTCACATTGCCGACGCCGCCCTCGGGATCGCTGATCCAGGCGAGGATCTCATGCTCGACGGCATAGTCGCCGAAACTGGTCAGCCAGACATTGGGCTTGGGGCTGACCAGCACGCGCGGGCTGTCGATCGCGGCTTGCAGCATCAGCTGCTGCGCGAGCTTGAGATCAGTCTCGTAACCGACCCCGACCGGGATGCGGACGCGCACGTTGCGGTCGGAGAAGGACCAGTTCTCGACCTCCTGAGTCATCAGATTCTCGTTGGGAATCAGATGCTCCTTGCCGTCGCGCGTGATCACGCTGACCGCGCGCACCCCGATCTTGTTGACCCAGCCGAAGCTGTCGCCGACGACGATCACGTCGCCCGGCTTGATCGAACGGTCCATCAACAGGATGATCCCGGCGATCAGATTGCCCACGGTCTTCTGCAAGCCGAAGCCGACCGCGAGGCCGAGCGCGCCGGAGAACACCGCGAAGCTGGTCAGGTCGATGCCGAGCAGGTCGATGCCGAAGAAGAAGGCGATCACCACGACCGCGATGCTGGCGAGCTTCTGCACCAGCAATTTCTGCGTCGGGTCGAAGCCGCGAGCCTGTGCGACCGAATGCGCGATCACGCGGTTGGCGAGCCGCGCGGCGGCGTAGAGCGCGACCGCGGTGACCAGCAAGGTGACGATGGCGAGCAGCGAGATGCGCCGCCTTCCGACATCCATGCCGATCCGGTCGAGCGTCGAGGTGATGACGTTGAACCCGCCGATCGCGCCGCTGAGGATCGCGACGAACACCGTCAGCGCGGCGAGCCACGCCATCCAGCGCGGCAGATGCAGCCCGCGCAGAAAGGCCAGCGCGCACATCGCGGTCGCCGCGCCCAGCGCGATGCCCAGCAGCAGCGACGCGAACGGGCTCCACGGCCAGACATTGACGAGGATCGCCAGTAGCAGCGCCGCCACGCCGTGCCGCACGATGCCGTGCATGCGCTGCGCCAGACCCTCGCCATGATTGCCGACATGGTCGTGCCAGAAGTCGGCAAGGCGCGGCGCGGCATAGCGGCCCGCGAGCAGGCCCGCGATCAGCATCACGATTGCGAGGCTGCCCGCGACCGCGCTTTCGAACAGTTCGGGCGTGCCCGGCACATGCACCCCGTTCGCGGTGAGCCAGCGGGCGAGGCCGGGCGGAATCATTTGGCCGCCCGGAAGCGGTCGAGCCCGGCGGCAAGATCGGCGATCAGGTCGGCGGGGTCTTCGAGGCCGATCTGGAGGCGTACCGCGGGGCCTTCGACCTGCCACGGCGTGATCGTGCGGATACGCTCGGGATCGACGGGGATGGCGAGGCTTTCGAACCCGCCCCAGCTATAGCCGATGCCGAACAGGTCGAGTCCGTCGATCAGCGCGGCGCGCGCCGCCTCGCCGCCGCCGCGCAGGATGAAGGTGAAGAGGCCGCTCGGTCCCTTGAAGTCGCGGACGAACAGCGCATGGCCGGGGCAGCCGGGCAAAGCGGGATGCAGCACGCGTGCGACTTCGGGCCGCGTCTCCAGCCAGCGCGCGATCGCCAGCGCTGCCTCGCCATGATGTTTGAGCCGCAGCGCCATCGTGCGAAGCCCGCGCGAGCCCAGCCAGGCGTCATCAGGACTGGCGACCTGGCCGAGCTGGAAGCTGGTGGCGCGGAGCTTCTCCCAATGGCTGGGAGCGGCGGTGACGCTGCCGAGCATCGCGTCGCTGTGGCCGACGACATATTTGGTGCAGGCGAGGATCGAGAGGTCGATGCCCTTTTCGATCGCCGGGAACAGCAATGGCGTCGCCCAGGTGTTGTCGAGCAGGGTGGTCACGCCACGCGCCTTGGCCACGGCGACGATCGCGGGGACGTCCTGCACCTCGAAGGTCAGGCTGCCGGGACTTTCGATGAAGATCGCGCGAGTCCGGTCGCTGATCATCTCGGCGATGCCGCCGCCGATCAGCGGGTCGTAGAAGCGCGTGGTGACGCCGAAGCGCTTGAGGAAGGTCTGCGCGAAGCTGCGGGTCGGATCATAGACGCTGTCGGCGAGCAGCAGCTCATCGCCGGGCGAGAGCACCGACAACAACGCCGCCGACACCGCTGCCACACCCGAGGGATAGAGGAAGGTCGCCGCCGCGCCCGGCTCGAGCTCGGTCAGCGCTTCGGCGAGGCTCCATTGCGTCGGCGTGCCGCGGCGGCCGTAGAACAGCCGGTGGTGGGTGTCGCGCCCGGCATTGGCGCGCAGGTCCGCGATATCGTCGTAGAGGATGGTCGAGGCGCGCCAGACGGGCGTGTTGACGATGCCCTGAGTCCATTCCTTGCGCCGGCCCGCGCCGACGACGCGGGTGCCGTCCCCCTTTTTTGGGTCGCCATCGCCGCTCATGCCGCGCCGGTCGCCTTGCGCGTATCGGGATCGGCGCCCCATTCGACCCAGCTGCCGTCATAGAGCGCGGCGGGATGCCCGAGCAGGTGCAGCGCGAATACGATCACCGCGGCGCTGATCCCCGATCCGCAGGTCGCGATCACCGGGCGCTCGACCTCGACGCCTTCGTCCTCCAGCACGAGGCGGAGCGAGGTCGGATGCTTCCACGTCCCGTCCGGGTTGAAGAAGCTGGAATAGGGCACGTTGGCGCTGCCCGGGATATGCCCGCTGGCGAGGCCGGGGCGGGTCTCGGTCTCCTGCCCGGTGAAACGGGCGGGCGAGCGCGCATCGACCAGCTGCTCCTGATGGCCGCCGAGACCGGCGCGGACCTGATCGAGCGAGCGCACCAGCGCGTGGTTCGGCCTGACGGTGATCCGGCCGGGGTCCACCGGCTGCGTACCGCGTTCGAGCGGGCGGCCCTCGGCCTTCCATTTGGCGAGCCCGCCGTCGAGCAGCGCCGCGTCGATGCCGAAGCTCTGCAGCATCCACCAGGCGCGCGCCGCGGTGTGATGCGGCGCGTCGTCATAGAGGACGACGCGGTCGCCGTCGCTCACGCCCAGCGCGCCGAGCTGCGCGGCGAACTGGTCCGCCGGCGGGAGCATCGTCGGCAGCGGCGAGGTCTTGTCCGAGATCAGGTTGATGTCGAAGAACATCGCGCCGGGGATGTGCCCGCCCTCGAACTCGCCGCGCGCGTCGCGCGGCTCGCCCGGCAGGAACCAGGTCGCGTCGAGGATGCGCAGATCGGGCTTGCCCAGTTCGCCCGCAAGCCATTCGGTGGTCACCAGCGCATCCATATCCGCCTCCGTAATGATCAACCATGCAACCGTCGAGTTTCCAGATCGCTCCGCAACCCCTAAATGAACGCGCATGACCCCAAAGCATCTCGGCCAGCACAGCGCGCTTCCCGCCACCCCCGAAGCAGCGGTGCTCGACTATGTCCCCAATCCGCGCCCGGGCAGCGACTATCTGGTCCGCTTCGCCGCGCCGGAGTTCACCTCGCTCTGCCCGATCACCGGGGCGCCCGATTTCGCGCATCTCGTGATCGACTATGTGCCGGGCGAGACGATCGTCGAATCCAAGTCGCTCAAGCTGTTCCTCGGCGCGTTCCGCAACCACGGCGCCTTCCACGAGGATTGCACCGTCGGCATCGGCCAGCGGCTGTTCGAGGAGATGAAACCCAAATGGCTGCGAATCGGCGGCTATTGGTATCCGCGCGGCGGTATCCCGATCGACGTGTTCTGGCAGTCGGGCGAGCCGCCGAAGAGCGTGTGGATTCCGGCGCAGGACGTCCCCGGCTACCGCGGGCGCGGCTGAACGCCGGATTAATAACGGCTCGTCGCAGAGTCTTTGTGTTGCATTGCAGCATGAGTGCAACCATATTGAAACCTCGTCGTTAGGAGACGTGAAGGCGGACTCGCCGCTTGATCCATGTTGCTTTTGCGAAGGAATCGAGAATGACGCGTCGCGAAGTAATACCGGCTCAAATCGAACACCTCGCGCTGATCGGGAACTTCCTGCCGCGCAAATGCGGATTGGCGACGTTCACCACCGATACGTTCAATGCGCTCAAGGCGCGTTTCCCCGAAGCCCGGGTCGACGTGTACGCGATGGACGACCATCCGGGCCGTTATGATTATCCCGCCGAGGTCACCGGCACGATCCCGCAGCACGAGCGCGCTGCCTATCTCGACACCGCTCGGGCGATCGAGGCGTCGGGCGCGCAGGCGATCTGGGTCCAGCACGAATATGGCATCTATGGCGGCGCGGCCGGCGAACATCTGATCGCGCTGCTCGACCGCACGACGCTGCCGGTGATCGCGACGCTGCACACCGTGCTCGAAAGCCCCAATGCCGACGAGCGACGGGTGATGGAGGCGCTGTTGCGCCGGGCGTCGCGCGTGATCGTGATGGCCGAGAAGGGCCGCCAGATCCTGCGCCGCGTGCATGGCGTCGATGATCGCAAGGTGGTGACGATCCCGCATGGCGTGCCCGACCGCGCGCTGGCCGACACCGCCCTGTTCAAGCCGCGCTTCGGCTGGCAGGGGCGGCAGGTGGTCCTGACCTTCGGCCTGCTCGCGCCGAGCAAGGGGATCGAGACGGTGATCCGCGCGATGCCGGCCGTGGCGGCGCGGCATCCCGATGCGCTCTATGTCGTGCTGGGTGCGACTCATCCCAATCTGGTGGCGCATGAAGGCGAAGCCTATCGCGAGCGGCTGCACGCGCTGACCGCCGAGCTCGGCATCGCGCAGAATGTCCAGTTCATCGACAGCTTCGTCGAACAGGACGAGTTGCTCGACTATCTCCAGGCCGCCGACATCTATGCCACGCCTTATCCTGGCGCGGCGCAGATCACCTCGGGCACGCTGTCCTACGCCGTGGCGATGGGCAAGCCCGTGATCTCGACGCCCTATGTCCATGCGACCGAGATACTCGCCGACGGGCATGGCGTGCTGGTCGACTTCGGCGACAGCGCCGGTTTCGCGCGTGAGATCAACGCGTTGCTCGACTGCGACGCGCGGCGCGACGAATTGTCGGCGCGCGCCTATGCACGCGGCCGCACGATGCTGTGGGAGCGCGCGGCCGAGGCGGCGATGCGCGAATTCGGCGCGGTTCGCGACGTGCGCCCGCACCGCATCGTGTCCACGCGGGCGAACGCGCTCGAACCGCTGACGCCCGATTTCCGTGCGGTCGAGCGGATGAGCGATGCCACCGGCATGCTCCAGCATTCGATCTATGCCGTGCCCGACCGGCGCCACGGCTATTGCATCGACGACAATGCCCGCGCGCTGATCCTGATGCATCGCATCGATCCGCTGGACGCCGGCGAACGCGACAAATGGACGAGCATCTATGCCGCCTTCGTCCAGTTCGCCTGGAACCCCGACCAGCGCCGCTTCCGCAACTTCATGCGCTTCGATCGGAGCTGGTGCGAGGATGTCGGCTCGGAGGATTCGAACGGCCGCGCGCTGTGGGCGCTCGGCGTCACCGCATCCGAAGCGCGCGACCGCAAATATCGCGACTGGGGCCGCGTGCTGTTCGACGAGACCGCGGCGATCAGCTTCGAATTCGGGTCCCCGCGCGCGATGGGATTCGCCATGCTCGGCGCGGCGGCGATGCTGGAGGCGCATCCCGGCCATGCCGCGTCGGTTCAGATCCTCGAGCGGTTCGGCGCCGAACTGGTAAGCCTGCTCGAAGAGGCGCGCCGGCCCGAATGGGAATGGTTCGAGATCGTGCTCGCCTATGACAATGCCCGGCTGCCCGAAGCGCTGCTGCGCGCCGGCCGCGCGCTCGGCCGCGACGATTTCACCGCCTGCGGGCTCAAGACGCTGGAGTGGATCGTCGCGCAGCAGACTTCGCCCGAGGGCAAGTTCCGCGCGGTGGGGTCGGAAAGCTTCGGCCGCGCCTATGCCGAGCCGATGCAGTTCGACCAGCAGCCGCTGGAGGCGCAGGCGACGATCGACGCGTGCGTCGCCGCCTTCGACGTCACCGGCGACGAGCGCTGGGCGGCGGAAGCGGAGCGCGCTTATCGCTGGTATCTCGGCCAGAACGACCTCAGCCTGCCGCTCGCCAGCGCGCAGGATGGCGGTTGCTTCGACGGACTGACGCCGGCCGGATTGAACCGCAATCAGGGCGCCGAGTCGATCCTGGCGCTCCAGCTGGCGAATTGCGCCATTTCCGCTCTTTCAAAGCGCGCGCAAATCGTGGCAGGACCGAAACGGGCCGTCGCTTAGCGTCAAGCGGTGGGACGGCCGGATTTCACGCCTAGCCGGGGGCCGAATGATCGACCTGTTCCACCACCCGTTGCGGCTGCATGCCGATCCCTCGCGCGTGGTGGTCCGTCCGTTCCACATTGCCTGGCAAGCGGTGAACGGCATGCCGAGCCGTACCGAGCGTCTGGTCAAGGGCGTGCTCGGCCTGTCGAACGCGGAAACCCGCTCGCAGCTCGAGCTGGTGCTCAAGGATTTCGAGGCGCGCCACTGGCAGACGCGGCGCGTGTTCATGACCCGCTATGACGAGATCGAGGCGCAGCTCGGCCTCGACGGTGGCGAGATCGGCGACGAGAAGCGCCAGCTGATCGGCGCCTATTTCTGCCACGAATACAGCTATGCCGCCGCGGCGCTGATGAACCCCAGCGCGGTACCGCATTACGACCAGAGCGGGATGCCGCCGGGCAGCATGCGTATCCTGATGTCGCTGCGCGCTGTCGGCGAGGGGCACATCTCGTCGGTGGCGTTCCGCGAGGGCATCATCACCGACAAGCAGGAACTGACGCTGGCGCCCGAGCCGCCCTTCTGCACCGCCGCCGACGCGATCGGCGACGAGCTCGAGGCGCCCGAGGGCATTGTCACCGTCTATCGCCACCGTGATTCGACGCTGTCGGGAACGTTGCTGTTCCCGATCACCAAGGCGCAGTCGAACGGGCTGGAGGACATGCGCCTCACGCATTTCACGCACGACGACGGTAGCGAGGAATGGCTCGGTACCTACACCGCCTATAACGGCTCTGTGATCCAGTCGGAGATGCTGCGCACGCGCGACTGGCGTGAGTTCGATCTGGTGCCGATGACCGGTAGCGCGGCGCGCAACAAGGGCATGGGGCTGTTCCCGCGCAAGGTAAACGGCAAGTATATGATGATCGGGCGGCAGGACGGCGAGAACATCTTCCTGATCGAATCCGACACGCTGACGCATTGGGACGAGGGCGTGAAGCTGATCACGCCCAAATTCCCGTGGGAGCTGGTGCAGATGGGCAATTGCGGCCCGCCGATCGAACTCGACGAGGGCTGGCTGATGCTGACGCACGGGGTCGGGGCGATGCGCAAATATTCGATCGGCGCGGCACTGCTCGACAAGAACGATCCGTCGAAGGTGATCGGCCGCACGCCCGAGCCGATCCTGGCCGCGGCGAGCGAGGACCGCGAGGGCTATGTCCCCAATGTTGTCTATTCGTGCGGCGCGCTGCGGCACGGGGACAATGTGTTTATCCCCTATGGCGTGGCGGACAGCTCCGTGGCGTTCGCGTTCGTGTCGATCAAGTCGCTGCTGGATGTGATGTAGGCCGGGGTGACGGATTGGGGGTGGGCGGTAGCGTTTACCCCTTGAACAATCCGCCCAAAATCCCGCGCACGATCCCGCCGACCATGCTCGCGCCGACACCGCTCTTCTTGCCGAAGATCGCCTTCGACACTTCGCCTGCGACGGCACGACCCGCCGCTGACGAAGCGGATCGGGTCGCGCCCTTGATCGCCTGGTTCCACGGGCTGGCTGCCGCCTCGCGCTCGGCCTGGCGCTGCGCCTGTGCCTCCAGCCGCGCCTGACGGTCGGACTCGCGCTGCGCGGCGAGGCGCTGGCGTTCGGCTTCCTTGGCGAGCCGGGCTTCCTCCTTGGCCTGCGTCGCCGCGGCCTTCTCGGCCTCGGTCGCGGCCTTGGCTTCGGCGGCGGCGGCGGCGGCTTCGCCGGCCTTGGCGTTGAGCAGTTCCTCGGCGGATTCGCGGTCGAGCAAAGTGTCGTATTTCGAGCCGACCGCGTCGGTCTCGATCAGCACCTTGCGCTCCTCCGGCGAGACCGGGCCGACGCGCGAACAGGGCGGCTTGATCAATGTACGCTCGACCGGCGAGGGCGAGCCGTCGGCTTGCAGGATCGACACCAGCGCCTCACCGACCTTCAATTCGGTGATCGCGGTCTCGACATTGACGCCGGGATTGGCGCGGAAGGTTTCTGCGGCGGACTTGATCGCCTTCTGCTCGCGCGGGGTGAAGGCGCGCAGCGCGTGCTGGACGCGGTTGCCGAGCTGGCCGGCGACATCCTCGGGAATGTCGATCGGGTTCTGCGTCACGAAATAGACGCCGACGCCCTTCGAGCGGATCAGCCGGACGACCTGTTCGACCTTGTCGAGCAAAGCCTTGGGCGCTTCCTCGAACAGCAGATGCGCCTCGTCGAAGAAGAAGACGAGCTTGGGCTTGTCGGGGTCGCCGATCTCGGGGAGCGTCTCGAACAGTTCGGACAGCAGCCACAGCAGGAAGGTCGCGTAGAGCTGCGGTGAGGCCATCAGCTTGTCGGCGGCGAGCACGTTGACGATGCCGCGGCCATTTTCGTCGGTCTGGATGAAATCGTGGATGTCGAGCGCGGGCTCGCCGAAGAAATGCGTGCCGCCCTGGCTGCGCAGCTGGAGCAATTGCCGCTGGATCGCGCCGACGCTGGTCTTGGCGACATTGCCGTAGCGCGCGGTCAGTTCGTCGGCGCGCTCGCTGCAATGCGCGAGCATCGCCTGAAGGTCGTCGAGATCGAGCAGCAGCAGGCCATCGTCGTCGGCGACCTGAAAGGCGATCGCCAGCACGCCCTCCTGCACGTCGTTGAGGCCGAGCAGGCGGGCGAGGAGGAGCGGGCCCATCTCCGAGACGGTGGTGCGGATCGGATGGCCCTGTTCGCCGAACAGGTCCCAGAATTGCACCGGGGCGGCTGCGTATTTCCACTCGCTGTCGCCGACCTCGGCTGCGCGGGCGGCGAAGATGTCGTGCATCTTGGCGGTCGGCGAGCCGGGCATGCCGAGGCCTGACAGGTCGCCTTTCACATCGGCCGCGAACACCGGCACGCCCGCGCGGCTGAAGCTTTCGGCGAGACCCTGAAGCGTCACCGTCTTACCGGTGCCGGTCGCGCCCGCGATCAGCCCGTGGCGGTTGGCGCGCTTGAGCACCAGGGCCTGCCGCTGCCCGCCGCCAAGGCCGATGAAGAGGTCCGTCTCGCCCGTCATGCTACGCTCCTGCAACTCAGGACCGCAGCATAACGGGCGATACGTCTATGTCAGCGCAAAATCAGTGGGCATTACTGGGCCAGATCGACCGCAACATAGCCGCCGACGCCGCCGCGGCGCAGCACGTAGAGCACGACCTGCTCCGCGCGCGAGCGCTTGGCGTTCGCCACCGCGGCGTTGAATTCGGCCGGGGTGGTCACCGGCACGCGATCAACCGAGGCGATCACGAAGCCGCGTGCGATCTGCTTGGCCGCAGCGTCGCTCGACGGATCGACGCCGATGACGACCACGCCCTTGGTCGCCGGATCGACACCGATGGTGCGGGCGATCTGCGGGGTCAGCGCGGCGACGCTGATGCCGACCGACGCGGCCGGCGCGCCCTGCTCCTGACCGCCCGGCGCGCCCTCTTCGGCGTCCGGATCGAAGCCGGCGATCTGATCCTCCGGCGGCCGCGTGCCCATCGTCAGCTGCACCGTCAGCGGCTTGCCGTCGCGGATCAGCTCCACCGGCACACGCTGACCCGGGCGCAGGTTGGCGGCGAGGTAGGACAAGGTCTGGTCCGGCGTCACATCCCTGCCGTCGATGCGGACGATGATGTCGCCCTGCTTGATCCCGGCCTTGCCTGCGGCCTCGCCGGGCTCGACGCGCGAAATCAGCTCGCCGCGGCCCTTGGGCACGCCGAACGAGCGCGCGAGATCGTCGGTCAGCGGCTGGATGCCCACGCCGAGATAGCCGCGCTGCACCGCGGTGCCCTTCATCAGCGTGTCGATGATCGGCTTGGCCTCGGTCGAGGGAATCGCGAGGCCGATGCCGACATTGCCGCCGGTGGGCGAGAGGATCTGCGAGTTGATCCCGATGACGTTGCCGTTCAGGTCGAACAGCGGGCCGCCCGAATTACCACGGTTGATCGAGGCGTCGGTCTGGATGAAGCGATCGAACGCACCACCCTGGCCGGTCACGCGGTGCAGCGCCGAGATGATGCCGGCGGTCACCGAGCCGCCAAGGCCGAACGGGTTGCCGATCGCGACCACCCAGTCGCCGACGCGCGAGCGGTCCGAATCGCCGAGCCGCACGAACGGCAGGTTCGCACCCTCGATCTTCAGCACGGCGAGGTCGGAGGCGACGTCGCGGCCGATCAGCTTCGCCGTATATTCGCGGCGGTCCGACAGGATCACCTTGATCGATTCGACCACCGCGCCGCGCTGGCCGGCCGAGATGACGTGATTGTTGGTGACGACATAGCCATCAGCAGAGATGATGAAGCCCGAACCCAATGATTCGGCCTGGCGTGTCACCGGGCGGCCGCCTTGCTGGCCCTGCTGCCCGCCGAACAGGTCACCGAACGGCGTGCCCGCGAACGGGTTGCTCGACACCTGCACGCGCTGTGTGGTGGAGATGTTGACGACCGCCGGCTGAAGCTTGGCGACCATGTCGGCAAAGCTCATCGGCGCGCCGCCGCGGGGCGCCGCGGCCTGGATCGCGCCCGGCTCGTTCTGGGCGGTCTGTGCATCGGCGGGGTTCTGCAGCACGAGTGCGGCGCTCGCACCGCCGACCAGCAGCGCGGAGGTGATCGCATAGGCGTAACGCACGGGGGTTTTTCCTTTGGTCATGGAACCTTTGCCGGAAGGAGGATCGAGTTTCAGTGTATTACTCACCTAGAGTAGCTGAACGGCGATTGAATATGAACGAAGCGACAGGCTGCTTGTATCCAGTCAAAAACTAACGGCTTTTTCCGCGGAATTCGCGCAGATAGTCATTGTCCGGCGACAGGATGATCGACGTGTCGCCCTGCTTCTGGCTGGGATCGCCGATGAAGGTCGTGCGGTACGACTGCATCGCGCGCCAGAAGTCGTAGAATTGCGCATCCTTGTTGAAGCTGGTCGCATAGATTTGCGCGGCGCGGGCGTCGGCTTCGGCGCGGATGATCTGCGCGTCCTTCTGGCCGTTGGCGCGGATCGTGGTCGCTTCCTGCTGACGCGCGGTCGCCATCCGGTCGAGCGCCGATTGCAGCGGGCTGCCGTCGGGCAGGTCGGCATGCTTGATGCGAACATCGACAATCTGCACGCCATATTGGCTGGCGTAGCGCTGCAAACCCGACTGGATATTCTCCATCACTGCAGATCGCTCGGGGCTGAGCAGCGAGGCGAAGGAGCGCTTGCCGAGTTCGGCCCGCAAAGCCGAGCCGAACAGCGGGCGCAACTGCTCGGCGACCCGCGTCTCGGTGCCCGCGGTCACCACCATCTTGAGCGGATCGACCACGCGGAAGCGCGCAAAGGCGTCGACCTCGAGCCGCAACTGGTCGGTCGAGAGCACCGGCTGGTTCTCCAGATCGATGTCGAGCACGCGCTTGTCGACCCACACGATGCGCTGGATGAAGGGCACCTTGGCGATCAGACCGGCGCCGGTGGTGCGGCCGAACTGCTCGCCGCGTTGCCACTGGTTGATCGTCTTCACCGGCTGTTCGAGCTGCAGGATCACCGCCTGCTTGGTCTCGGGCACGATCGAGACCGTGTTGAGCAGCAGGAACAGCACCAGCAATGCGAGCCCGCCGAACAGGACGGGGCGGGAGATCACGCCGTTCATTGCCCGCCTCCCTGCGGCGGGGCAGGCTGGGCCTGAGTCTGCGGTTGAGCGGGCGCCTGCGGATTGCCGCGCGCGACCGGCAGCGGCAGGTAGGATGTCACGCCGGGCGTCTCCACGATCGTCTTGTTCGATTTGGCCAGCACCGCCTCCATCGTCTCGTAATAGATACGGCGGCGGGTGACGTCGGGGGCGAGCTTGTACTGTTCGTAAATCTTGTCGAACTGTGCGGCCTCGCCCTGCGCCAGCGCGATGATCTGCTGGGCATAGGCCTGCGCCTGGTTGCGCGCGGCCTGCGCGCCCTGCTGCGCGGCGGTGACCTGCTTGAACGCCTCGTCCACCGCGCTCGGCGCCGACGCGTTGCGGATCGCGACGCTCTGGATGCGGATGCCCGAATTATATTCGTCGAGGATTTCCTGAGTCGCCTGCTGCACCTGCGCCTCGATCACCGTGCGGCCCGGGCCGATCGCCTGGTTGAGCGTGACGCCGGCCACCGCGGCGCGCATCGCGCTTTCAGCCGTGGCGCGGACGGTCTGCTCGGGATTGGCGATCTGGAACACGAAATCCTCGGGGTTCGCGATGTCCCAGCGCACCGAATAAGCGAGGTCGACGATGTTCTGATCCTGGGTGAGCATCAGATTCTCGCCCGCCGCCGCCGGAAATTCCTCGGTACGGATCGCTTGCACGTCGATCTTCTTCACGCTGGCGATCGGGGCGGGCAGGGTGAAGCGCACGCCGGGCTCCATCGTGCTCGAATATTTGCCGAAAAAGGCGACGACGCCGCGCTGCTCGGGCGCGATCACATGGAAGCTGGTGAAGGCGATCCAGATCAGCGCCAGAATAGCGAGGCCGGCGATGATGACCGGCTTGCCCGGCATCCCGCCGGGCAGACCGCCGCCGAACCCGCCGCCACCGCCGCCCTTGCGGGCGCGCTTGAGGAAATCGTCGAGGCTGGTCACCGAGCCCTTGCCGCCGCGGCGGCCCTCGGGCGGGAATGCCCACGGGTTACGTGGGCCGCCATTGCCGCCCTTATCGCCATCGTTGCCGCCCTTGTCGCTGCCGCCTTTATCGCCGCCGCCCCAAGGACCCTTGTTCTCGTTCCACAGCACGCTCCCCAGTCCGGGAAGGCGCGCGATCCAGCCATTCAGTCTCGCCATATCCGTCTTTATAGGGGCCGCGCGGCGGATTTACAGTGGCGTGGCGCGAAACCTGCCCTATCTGGCCCGCCATGACCGATAAAGCTGCGATCGAAGCCCTGCTCGCCCCCATTGCCGCCGGCCGCGCCAGCGTTCGTGTGGACGGCAGCCGTGCCAGCATCATTCTCGACGTCACCGGCCTTCCGCCCGCCGCGCAGGACGCGCTGGAGGCGGATATCCGCGCGGCCTCGCTTCCCGGCATCGACGAGGTCCGCATCGCGCGCACCGCGCAGCGGATCGAGCGCAAGCTGATCGCGGTGGCGAGCGGCAAGGGCGGGGTGGGCAAGTCGACCGTTTCGGCGAACCTCGCCATCGCGCTGGCGCGAGCGGGGCGGCGCGTCGGGCTGGTCGATGCCGACATCTACGGCCCGTCGCAGCCCAAGCTGATGGGGATCGAGGGCAAGCGCCCCGAGGCGCATGACAGCAAGCTCGTGCCGCTGGCGACGGCTTATGGCGTGCCGCTGCTGTCGATGGGCGGGCTGGTCGAGCCGGGGCAGGCGATCGCCTGGCGCGGGCCGATGGCGGCGGGTGCGCTGGGGCAGCTGGTCGATGCAAACTGGGGCGCGGCGGAGACGCTCGTGCTCGATCTGCCGCCCGGCACCGGCGATGTGCAGCTGACGATGATCCAGAAGCATCGCCCGGCCGGTGCCGTGATTGTCTCGACGCCGCAGGACCTCGCGCTGATCGATGCGACGCGCGCGATCGACCTGTTCACCAAGGCCGGCATTCCGATCATCGGCGTGATCGAGAATATGGCGGGCTATGCCTGCCCGCATTGCGGCGAGGTGTCGGACCCGTTCGGGCAGGGCGGCGCGCAGGCGGCGGCGGGCGTTCTGGGCGTGCCGTTCCTCGGCCGGATCGCGCTCGACATCGCGATCCGCACCGCGTCCGACGCGGGCACGCCGCCGGCCGCGGGGAACGGGCCGGAGGGCGCGGCGTTCATTGAGATCGGGCGCCAGGTAGACGAGTGGCTGCGCGCGAACGGAGGTTGATGATGCCGCTGACGCGCGGAGAGGATATCAAGGCGCTGCTCGAAGGCGCGCGGACGATCGCGCTGGTCGGCGCGTCAGACCGGCCGGATCGGCCGAGCTATGGCGTGATGCGGTTTCTTCAGGACCATGGCTATCGCGTGATCCCGGTCAATCCGCAGATCACCGGCGAGCATGTCCATGGCGAGTTCGTCTTCCGTGACCTGAGCCAGATCGGCGAGCCGATCGACATCGTCGATATCTTCCGCCGGCCGCAGGCTGCGGGCGAGGCGGTGGATGAGGCGATCGCGGTCGGCGCGAAAGCGGTGTGGATGCAGCTTGGCGTAATCAACGCGGAGGCCGCCGCGCGCGCCGAGGCCGCCGGGCTCACGGTCGTGATGGACCGCTGCCCGGCGATCGATATTCCGCGGTTGGGTGTGGCGCCGATCGCGAATTAGGCTTGAGTACGGTTTAACCCGCGCTCAACGTCAGCGCGCCGTCGCCTTCGCCGACCTTCACCACCGCGCCATCCTTCACGTCGCCGCGCAGGATCGCGTCGGCCAGCGGGTCCTGCAGATAGCGCTGCACCGCGCGCTTCAACGGCCGTGCGCCGTACACCGGATCATAGCCGACACGCCCCAGCCAGTCGCGCGCCTCGGGCGTCAGTTCCAGCCGGATCTTGCGGTCGGCCAGCAGCTTGCCCAGCCGCGCGACCTGAATGTCGACGATCGGCGCCATCTCGTCGCGGCCGAGCCGGTGGAACAGCACGATCTCGTCGAGCCGGTTGAGGAACTCGGGCCGGAAATGGCCTCGCACGATCTCCATCACCTGCGGCTCGACGGCGGACACATCCTGCCCGTCCTCCAGCTGGGTGAGGAACTGGCTGCCGAGGTTCGAGGTCAACACGATGATCGTGTTGGTGAAGTCCACCGTGCGGCCCTGCCCATCGGTCAGCCGCCCGTCGTCGAGCACCTGCAACAGGATGTTGAAGACGTCGCCATGCGCCTTTTCGACCTCGTCGAACAGCACGACCTGATAGGGCCGCCGCCGCACCGCCTCGGTCAGCACGCCGCCTTCCTCATAGCCGACATAGCCCGGCGGCGCGCCGATCAGGCGGGCGACCGAGTGCTTCTCCATGAACTCGCTCATGTCGATCCGCACCATCGCGGCATCGTCGTCGAACAGGAATCCGGCGAGCGCCTTGGTCAGCTCGGTCTTGCCGACGCCGGTGGGGCCGAGGAACAGGAACGAGCCCAGCGGCCGGTTGGGGTCCTGCAAGCCCGCGCGCGAACGCCGCACCGCGGTCGCCACGGCCTTCACCGCCGCCTGCTGGCCGATCACCCGCTTGCCGATCGCGCCTTCCATGTTGAGCAATTTCTCGCGCTCGCCTTCGAGCATGCGGTCGACCGGAATGCCGGTCCAGCGGCTGACCACCCCGGCGATATCGTCGGCGGTGACTTCCTCGCGCAGCATCGCCGGGCCGGACGCGGCTTGCGCTTCCTCGAGCTGCTTGGTCAGCGAAGGGATGGTGCCGTAATTGAGTTCGGCCATCTTCGCGAGGTCGCCCGCGCGCTGCGCCTGCTCGAGCTCGAGCCGGGCATGGTCGAGCTGTTCCTTGATCTTGGCCTCGCCCGCGATCTTGTCCTTTTCGGCCTGCCAGCGCTGGGTCAGCTCGGCCGACTGCTGCTGGAGGTTGGCGAGTTCGGCTTCGAGCGTGGCCAGCCGGTCCTTCGACGCCTGATCCGTCTCCTTGCGCAGCGCCTCGCGCTCGATCTGGAGCTGCATGATGCGGCGGTCGAGATTTTCGATTTCCTCAGGCTTGCTCTCCACCTCCATGCGGATGCGGCTCGCCGCCTCGTCCATCAGGTCGATCGCCTTGTCGGGCAGGAAGCGGTCGGAAATATAACGGTTCGACAGCGTCGCCGCCGATACCAACGCGCCGTCGGTGATCCGCACGCCATGGTGCAGCTCGTACCGGTCCTTGAGCCCGCGCAGGATCGAGATCGTGTCCTCGACCGTCGGCTCGCCGACGAACACCGGCTGGAAGCGCCGCTGCAACGCCGGGTCCTTCTCGACATGCTTGCGATATTCGTCGAGCGTCGTCGCGCCGATGCAGTGCAGCTCGCCGCGCGCCAAAGCGGGCTTCAGCAAATTGCCCGCGTCCATCGCACCTTCGCTTTTGCCCGCGCCGATCAGCGTGTGCATCTCGTCGATGAACAGGATGATATGGCCCTCAGCGCCCTTCACCTCGTCGAGCACGCCTTTGAGCCGCTCTTCGAATTCACCACGATATTTCGCGCCTGCGATCAGGCTGCCCATGTCGAGCGACATCAGCGCGCGGTCCTTGAGCGTGTCGGGCACGTCGCCATTGGCGATGCGCAGCGCGAGGCCCTCGGCGATGGCGGTCTTGCCGACGCCGGGGTCGCCGATCAGCACGGGGTTGTTCTTGGTGCGCCGCGCGAGGATCTGGATCGTGCGGCGGATCTCCTCGTCGCGGCCAATGACGGGATCGAGCTTGCCGGCCCTTGCCGCCTCGGTCAGGTCGCGCGCGAATTTCTTGAGCGCGTCGTAGCGGTCCTCGGCGCCAGCGGTGTCGGCAGTGCGCCCGCCGCGCAGTTGATTGATTGCGGCGTTGATCGCCTCGGCCTTGACCCCCGCCGCCGCCAGCGCGCGACCGGCATTGCTGGTGCTCGCCAGCGTCAGCGCCAGCAGCAGCCGCTCGACCGTGACGAAGCTGTCGCCTGATTTGGTCGCGATCTGCTCGGCCGAATCGAGCAGGCGCACGCTGTCATTGTCGAGCCCCGGCGCCTGCTGTGCGCCGCCGCCAGAGACGGCGGGAATCTTGGCGAGCACGGCATCGGTCTCGGCCAGCGCCCGTTTGGCGTCGCCGCCCGCGGCCTGAATCAGCCCGCTCGCCATGCCCTGCTCATCTTCGAGCAAGGCCTTGAGCAGATGCTCGGGCGCGATCCGCTGGTGGCTCAGCCGGATCGCGACGGTCTGTGCCGACTGGAGGAAGCCCTTGGCGCGGTCGGTGAATTTCTCGAGGTTCATGACTGTCCCTGTAATTCGTTGGCAGGGAGATAGTGTTGCATATTGGCAACACAAGGGCCTCCATAAGATTGAGGCTATTTGCCCTTCGGCTTGGACGCGGCGGGCGCCGGCGCCTTGGGTGCGCCCTTGGCAAAGGTCTCGCCGAAGAAATTGCCCGCATACCAGCGCGGCGCCTCCGCCGCGTCGGCGATCTCGCGCGCGATCAGATAGTTGATCCGCGCGAATTTCGCCCCGGCCTTCCAGTCGAAGTCCTGGCTGAGGTCGTCGCTCGGCTTGTGGTAGCGGTTCTTGAGGAAGCTCATGAACTTGTCGCGGCCCTCGCCGGCAAAGCCGGTCGCGAGCATGATCGAGGGCACACCCTCGACCACGAAGCTGTAATGGTCCGATCGCGTGAACACGCCCTCCTCGGGCATCGGATCGGGCGACACCTTGACCCCGGCGCTCGCCAGCGCGCGGTCGGCGATCGGCCCCAGCGTCGAATGCTCGCCGCCGAACGCGATCACGTCGGTGAAGTCATAGGTCAGCACCGGCATGTCGAGATTGACCACGCCGACCAGCCGGTCGCCCTTGGGCATCGGTGCATGCTTGGCGAGATATTGCGAACCGAGCAGGCCGTCCTCCTCCGCCGTCACCGCCGCGAAGACGACGGTCCGCTTCGGCCGCTTGCCGACCTCGGTAAACGCTCGCGCGACTTCCAGCATCGTCGCAATGCCGGCGGCATTGTCCATCGCGCCGTTATAGAGCTTGTCGCCCTCACGCTTGGAATCGATCCCGTCATGGTCGAGATGCGCGGTGAGCAGCACGACCTCGTGCTTCAGGACGGGGTCGGAGCCGGGAATCAGGCCGATCACATTGGAGCTGTCCATCCGCTCGGCGACGCTGTGCCGCTCCAGTCGCACCGCCGGCTTGAGCGCGAAGCCGCGCGGCATCGCGCCCTTTTTCGACGCGGCATCGAGCACGGTTTTCAGGGATGCGCGCGATCCGGCGAACAGCGCTTCCGCCGCGGCGCCATTGACCTGCGCGCCGATCCGCGCGCCGGGCGCGGAGGACCAGGGCTTGCCGTCCGGCCCGATCCACACATAGCGCGACATCTTCGCATAGCCTTGCACGCGCGACCATGGCGTCTTCGCCAGCGCGGCGCGCGTGGGTATTGTGATCGTCGCGATCGCGCCGCGCCGCTCGGCCATCTTGATCTTCTGGCCGCTCAGATGCGCGGCGATCTCGCTCGGCGTGCCGCGCTCGGGCAGGCCCGACAGCATCACCGCCACCTTGCCGCGCACATCGAGTCCCGAATAATCGTCATAGCCATGGCCGGGCGCGTCGAGCCCATAGCCGACGAAGACCGCACCGGCTTCGATCATCTGGTCGAGCTCGCGCGCATTGCCCAGCATTGCCACGTCCCCGCCATTGGCGAACACTTTGCCGCCGACGGTCAGCGTCGCCGGGGCGCCGTCCCTGAGCCGGGCGCGGGCGAAGCCGATCGGCTGGTACCAGCCCCTGGTCCCGCCCGGGATCAGCCCGAGCCCTTCGAAACGCGACGCGACATACAGTGCGGCGAGGTCATAGCCGCGCGTGCCCGCATCGCGCCCTTCGAGCAGATCGTCGGCGAGGAACTCGACATCAGCGCGGACTCGGTCGGGCGAGAAGTCAGGCTCGGCATCGCGGGCGGAAAGCGGTGTCGCAGCCGCGAGCAATAGCCCCGCGGCGATCATCAAACGCATCGGTCAAATCCCCTATGAACCCGTCAGCCTAGCGCTTGACGGTCATGTGACAAGTCCGTTGCATGCGTGACCATCCGACCTATGCTGTTTCGGTCGTAACCAGTCCGGAATCAGCCCCTCCCATGAAATTCACCTTTGCCAGCCTGACCGCGCTCGCGGTCGCGCTCGCCGCGCCCGCCTTTGCCCAGACGGCGCCCGTGCCGGTCGCCGATCTCGTCAAGCGGGTCGATATTCCCTATGAGGAGTTCCGCCTCGCCAACGGCCTGCGCGTCATCGTCCACACCGACCGCAAGGCGCCAATCGTCGGCGTCGCCGTGTGGTATGACGTCGGGTCTAAGCACGAGCCGAAGGGCAAGACCGGCTTCGCGCATCTGTTCGAGCATCTGATGTTCAACGGCAGCGAAAACTCGCCCGGCGAGTTTTTCGAGCCGCTCAAGGAAGTTGGCGCGACCGACTATAACGGCACCACCAATGCCGACCGCACCAACTACTTCCAGACCGTGCCGCGCGCCGCGCTGGAGCGCGCGCTGTTTCTCGAGAGCGACCGCATGGGCTATCTGCTCGGCGCGGTGACGCAAGCCAAGCTCGACGAGCAGCGCGGCGTGGTCCAGAACGAGAAGCGCCAGGGCGACAATCAGCCCTATGGCCTGCTGCGCTACAAGCTGACCGAGGGGCTGTTTCCGGAAGGTCATCCCTATCGCCACTCGACGATCGGCTCGATGGCCGATCTCGACGCCGCCAGTCTCGAAGACGTCAAGAACTGGTTCCGCCAATATTACGGCCCAAACAATGCCGTGCTGGTGCTCGCCGGCGATATCGACGCCGCAGCCGCCAGGCCGCTGGTCGAGAAATATTTCGGTGCGATCAAAAAGGGACCGCAGACCGTCGCGCCCAAGGTGACGGTGCCGACGCTCGCTGCTGCGAAGGCGGAGGTGATGAAGGACCGGGTGGCGGTCACGCGGCTTTACCGCATGTGGGCGGTGCCCGGCATGGGCGATGCGGACTCGACCGTGCTCGACGCCTCGATGGGTGTGCTCGGCGGGCTCGCCAGCTCGCGGCTCGACAATGCGCTGGTGCGCAAGGAGAAGCTGGCGGTCAGCGTCGGCGCGTTCAACCAGAGCCTCGCTCAGGCCGGCATGCTGGTGCTGAGCGTCGATGTCCGCCCCGACGTCGATCCGGTGGTGGCGGGCAAGCGGCTCGACGAAATCGTCGCCGATTATCTGAAGAACGGCCCGACGCAGGACGAGCTGGAGCGCTACAAGACGCGCACGGCAGCCTCGCGTATCCGCGGGCTCGAATCGGTCGGCGGCTTCGGTGGCAAGGCGGTGACGCTGGCTTCGGGCGCGCTCTACATGAACGATCCGGGCTTCTATAAGAAGGACCTCGCCCGCCTCGCCGCGGTGACGCCGGCCCAGGCGCTCACCGTCACCGCCAAATGGCTGTCGCGCCCGGTCTATTCGCTGACGATCGAGCCCGGCCAGCGCGCCGCTTATGCCGAGGCGGCCGCCGCCGTAAAGAAGCCGGCTGCCGAGGATACGCCGGTCAAGGGCACGCGCGGCGCGTTGCCCGCCGTGGCTGAGGTCAAGGATATCGACTTCCCGGCCGTCACCCGCACGCGGCTCAGCAACGGCATCGAACTGGTCTATGCCCAGCGTGACGCGGTGCCGGTGACTCAGGCGGTGATCAGCTTCGACGCCGGCATCGCGTCCGACGTGCCCACCGCGCTCGGCACCGAGGGCATGGCGCTATCGCTGATGGAGGAAGGGACCAGGACCCGCGATTCGATCGCCATCGCCGAGGCGCAGGAACGGCTCGGCGCCGGAGTCGGCACCGGCAGCAGCGCCGACCGCGCCTATGTCTCGATGCAGACGCCGAGCCCCAATCTCGCCGGCTCGCTCGAACTGATGGCCGACATCACCCGCAACCCGGCCTTCGCGCCGGCCGATTTGGAGCGCGTGCGCGGCCAGGTGCTGGCGCAGATCGCGCAGGTGAAGTCCAACCCCACCGGCCTCGCGCTGATGGCGATGCCGCCTTTGCTCTACGGCAAGGAGTCGCCCTATGCGAAGACCGCCGCGATCGGCGGCGACGAGGCGGCGGTGAAGCGGCTGACGCGCGACGACCTGTCGGCTTACTACAAGGCGTGGATCCGGCCTGAAAAGGCGAAGATCTTCGTCGTGTCGGATCGCCCGTTGGCGGAAATCAAGGCCGCGTTCGAAGGCCGCTTCGGCGACTGGAAGGGTGAGGGGGCTGCCGGGACGAAGGCGTTCGCCGCAAAGGCCACGCAGGCGGCGCCCAAGATCCTGCTGATCGACCGCCCGGATTCGCCGCAGTCGATCATCTATGCCGCGCAGATGACCCCGGTCGATCCGTTCGCCGATCCGGTCGCGCTCGGCACCGCCAGCGAAGTGCTCGGCGGCGACTTCCTGTCGCGGCTCAACATGGACCTGCGCGAGGCGAAGAGCTGGTCCTATGGCGTGCGCGGCGGCATCAGCCGGATGGAGCATGCGGTGCCGTTCACGATCACCGCGCCGGTGCAGGCGGACAAGACCGGCCCCGCCATCGAGGCGATCCGGCTGCAGGTGCGCGACTATCTGTCCAGCCGCGGCGTGACCCGGACCGAGTTTGACCGCTCGACCGTCAGCGCGATCCGCAAGATGTCGGGCCAGTATGAGACGGCGGGCGCGGTGCTCGGCGCGATGCAGTCGAACGACTTCATGCGCCGTCCCGACGACTGGCAGGACGGGCTCGCGAAAAAATATCGTGCGCTGACGACCGGGCAGGTTGACGCTGCGGCACGCGGGGCGATCGACCCGAACCGCTTCATCTGGGTGGTGGTCGGCGACGCGTCGAAGGTGCGGCCGCAGCTTGACAGTCTCGGCCTGCCTGTCGAGGTGGTGCCGGCAGCGCCTGCCGCGGGCGCCGCGAAGACCGCAGCGAACTGATCCGGGAGAGACGAAGATGGCGAATGTCGATGGCAGCTGGGATACCGTCGCGCACACCCCGATGGGCGACCAGCAGGCGACGCTGACCGTGACCAGCGCGGGCGACAGCTTCACCGGCACCTATTCGGGTGCGCTCGGCACCACCGAGATCCAGAATGGCAAGGTCGACGGCGACAAGCTGCTCTGGTCGCTCGACATCACCGTGCCGATGCCGATGACGCTGACCTGTGAGGCGACTGTCGACGGCGACAGCATCAAGGGCACCGTCACGGCGGGCGCGTTCGGCAGCTTCCCGCTGGAGGGCAAGCGCGCCTGAACATAGCATCAGGTGTATGAACAGGCCCGCGTCCGGCGACGGAAGCGGGCCTTTTCGTTGCTACCGCGCCGGGTTGTCCAGCTCCAGCCGCCGGTCGATCGCCTCGACCACCACGCGTGTCTGCGCCGGCTTCATGATCACCGGCAAGTCGGGATGAATCCGCGCCAGCGCCTCGGGCAGGCCGGTGCCGGTATAGATCACGAACGGCGTGCCCTTCTCGATCAGTGCGAGCGCCAGCTGGGTGATGTCACAATCCTCGAGATTGGCGTCGAGGATCGCGGCGGCGGGCGAGTCGCTGTCGGCCAGCGACAGCCCTTCCTGCACGGTGGGCACTGGCCCGCACACCACGCCGCCCTGTCCCTCGACCATTGCGGCGAGGTCGAACGCGACGAGCGGCTCGTCCTCAACGATCAGGATGGTCCGGCCGTTCAGCATCGCGCATCCTTTGGCTCAGCCGGAGAAATTCACGGCAAATCACACTCTTGCACGAACCATGTTGATCGAGGTTAGTTCCTCCGATTGTCGAATTTGCAGGCACTTATCGGACGAACTTGCGTCGTAGCGCTGAAGGATCTGCGCCTCTCGAGCGCGAAAGCAACGCCCGTCCTATCGCCGGACGCGCGTCACATGCCCCATCTTGCGGCCCGGCCGCGCCTCGTGCTTGCCATAGAGGTGGAGATGCGCGCCATTCTCGGCCAGCAGCGCGCGCCACGCATCGGCCTCGTCGCCGATCAGATTTTCCATCTCGGCTGAAATGCCGGTGAGCGCCGTCGATCCCAGCGGCAGGCCGAGCACGGCGCGGACATGGTTCTCGAACTGCGAGGTTGCCGCGCCCTCGATCGTCCAATGCCCGCTGTTGTGGACGCGCGGCGCCATCTCGTTGAACACCGGGCCGTCGGGCGTGGCAAAGAACTCGCAGGTCAGCAGCCCGACATGGCCGAGCTTGTCGGCCAGCTTCGTCGCGAGCGCGGTGGCGGCCTCGGCCTGTGCGGCAATTGTTTCGGGTGCCGGCACGCTGGACCGCGCAAGGATGCCGTCGCGATGCTCGTTGTGTGGGGGCGGATAGGCGACGCTCGTGCTGTCCCCGCCGCGCACCAGCAGGATCGAGAATTCGTGCGTGAAGGACACCATGCCCTCCAGCACGCACTCGCGTCCGCCGACCGTTGCCCACGCCGCTTCGGCCTCGTCGGGGGACTTCAGCCGGACCTGCCCCTTGCCGTCATAGCCTTCGGTCGCAGTCTTGAGGATCGCCGGCGTGCCGATCCCGGCCAGCGCGGCATCGAGTTCGGCGCGGGTGGTGACATGCCGCCACGGCGCCGGCCGTCCGCCGCATGCCTCGGCGAGGCGCTTTTCCTTCGCGCGGTGTGCCGCGGTTTCGAGCGAAGCCCGCCCCGGTGCAACGGGCGCATGCGCCGCTACCGCGTCGATCGCGGCGACATCGATATTCTCGAACTCGTAGGTGACCGCCGCGCAGCCCCTGGCGAACTCGCCCAGCGCCGCCGCATCGTGATAAGCGCCGCGCGTGAACGCCGCCGCGACGTCGCATGCCGGACCACTCTCGGGCGCATAGATATGACAGCGATAGCCCAGTTGCGCCGCCGCGACGGCGAGCATCCGGCCGAGCTGGCCGCTGCCAAGAATGCCGAGAGTGCTGCCGGGCGGAATCATTCCGGCTCGTTCGCCACGCTTTCGGTCTGCCGCGCGCGCCATGCCTTTAGCCGCCCGGTCAGCGCGTCGTCGCAGGTGGCGAGGATCGCCGCGGCGAGCAGGCCGGCATTGGTCGCGCCGGCCTTGCCGATCGCCAGCGTGCCGACGGGAATACCGCCGGGCATCTGTACGATCGAAAGCAGGCTGTCCTGTCCCTTGAGCGCCTTGGACTCGACCGGCACGCCGAGCACCGGCAGATGCGTCATCGACGCCGCCATCCCGGGCAGATGCGCCGCGCCGCCGGCGCCGGCGATGATGACCTTGAGACCGCGATCCGCCGCGCCGGTGGCATAATCGTACAGACGCTGTGGCGTGCGGTGCGCGGAGACGACCCGGGTCTCGTGCGCTACGCCCAGCTCGGCGAGTATGTCGGCGGCGCAGCGCATCGTCTCCCAGTCGGAGGTGCTACCCATGATGATGCCGACCAGAGGTGCGTCCGCCATTTTGCTGTCCCGATCCCGCGGAAGTAGCGTCCCCTAAAGAGCGGCGGGCCGCGCATCAAGCGCAGCAAGGCTTTTGACCGCAAAAGCCGGGAAGCGGGACGCGCGCGAACCGCCTATATCCACGCCATGACCGATGCGATTTCAGACGAGGAAGCCTGGGCAGCGTTCGAGCGCCGCGACCGCGCCTATGACGGGCGCGTGATCGCCGGCGTGCTGACCACCGGCATCTATTGCAAGCCGAGCTGCCCGGCGCGGCACCCGAAGCGCGAAAATGTCGTGTTCTTCCCTGATGCTGACAGCGCCCGTGCGACCGGTCTGCGCGCCTGCCTGCGCTGCAAGCCCGGCGAGATCGGCCGCGAGCGGATCGCGGTGGCGAAGGCCGTGGCGATGCTCGAAGGGGCCGAAGCGCCTGTGACGCTCGATGAGCTGGCCGCGCAGGTCGGCTATGCGCCGCATCATTTCCAGCGGCTGTTCAAGCGTGCCACGGGGGTGACGCCCGCCGCCTATGCCCGCGGCCTGCGCGCCACACGGGCCGCAGCCGCCCTGACCGAGGAGAGCAATGTGACCGATGCGATCTACGAGGCGGGCTATTCAGCGCCCAGCCGCTTCTATGAGACGAGCAACGCCCGGCTCGGCATGACGCCCAGCGCGTGGCGCAATGGCGGGGCAGGGGTGACGATCCGCTGGACGGTGGCCGACACCAGCCTCGGCGCGCTGCTGATCGCGGCGACCGACAAGGGGCTGTGCCGTGTCGCGTTCGACGAGGACAGTCTGAGCCTCGCCCAGCGCTTCCCCTGCGCCGAGATCGTGCCCGGCGGGGCAGCGCTGGCCGAGCTGGCGGCGCAGGTCGTGGCCGAGGTCGAGCAGCCCGGCCGTCACACCGACCTCCCGCTCGACGTGCGCGGCACCGCGTTTCAGGAGGCGGTGTGGCAGGCGCTGCGCTCGATCCCTCCGGGCGAGACGCGGACCTACACTCAGCTCGCCATCGCCGCGGGCAATCCGCGCGCGGTGCGCGCGGCGGGTACGGCGTGCGGCGCCAATCAGGTCGCGATCGCTATCCCCTGCCACCGCGCCCAGCGCAGCGACGGGACGATGGGCGGCTATGCCTATGGTGTCGACCGCAAGGTGGTGCTGCGCAAGCGCGAGGGCGTGGAGGACTAGGGTCTGAACTCACTTGGAACGAGGTCGGGACGGAGCGGAATTTGGTGTTGGGCTAGGAGCAAGGAAGGAGCGATGCGGCGCATCGTGACCGACGCGCGACGACGCCCGGCGCCAAATTCCGCCCGCCGCTGCGCGGTCGTGTCTGGAAGGCCGCCGAGCTGCGTCGCTTGCTTGCGCGTAGCTCTGCTACGCGGCTGCGCTGCGCTCCTTGTCGGCGGCCTTCCAGACACGATCTCGATCCTCGTTCCAAGTGAGTTCAGACCCTAACTCCCCGGCCTGCAGCGATAGACCAGCCGCTCGTTGAACACCTGTGGCAGGGCGGTGCGGATTGCCTGCTGCTTCGACGCGAGGTCGGCGCGCGCGGCCTGATCGGTCGAGCACGCCTTGATCTTCACCGCGGCGCGAAGCTTGCGGGCGTCGGCCATCTGCGCGGCGGAGAGCAGGTAGCGCGTGGTCGAATAGAGCCGCGTCGCCGGGGCGTATTCGAGCACCGACACGGTCTGCTCCTCGTTGGGCACCAGGATGCGCTGCCAGTTCTGGCCGGTCTCGGCATATTGCGTGCGGCCGTTGACGCAGCCGTCGGGGCTGACGTCGATCCGCGTGTCCTGCGTGCTGGAAACGGTGACGCGTGAGTGAGCCGGGTCGATCGTGCAGACCATCTTGCCAAGGCCGCCTGGTTCTGCGGCAGGCGGCGGCACGGCGACACGCGCCGCGCCCTCGATCGCGGCGGGGTCGAAGGCGGGGCGCGTGAAGAAGGTGACCAACGCCGCGACCATCAGAACGCCGCCGCCGCCCGCGGCCCACAGCGTCTCGCGTTTCTGCCCGCGCGTATGGAACAGCCCGCCAGCGCCCAGCCCCAGCGCGCCGAGCACCAGCAGCAGCGCCGCCGCACCGAGATAATTTTCGCGCATCGCGAAATTGTCGACCAGCGCCTGGTCGAGCGCATTCTCGCGCTCGGACGCCGCTTTCGCCGCGGCTTCGCGCTGACGCGCTTCCTCGGCGGTGCGCGCCTGTTCGGCCTCGCTGCGGTCCTGCGCCAGCCGGTCGGCGATGCTGGTGCAGGCCACGCCGTTGACGGGCATCGGCTGCTTGGCCTCGCGCAGGAAGGCGGCGACCTCGTCATTGCCGATCGCAAAGCCGAAGCTGGCGTCGCCGTCGTCGGCGCGCGTGACGGCCGAGTTGACGCCGAGCACGCGGCCGCACGGATCGAGCAAAGGTCCGCCCGAATTGCCGCGCGCGATCCCGGCGGTGTGCAGCAGCACGCTCACCCCCTGCAGATTGCGCCCGCCCGAGAACACGCCCTGCGAGCGCACCGGCGAGAGCGGGGTGATGAAGTCCGCGGCCGAGCGCGCGGTGGCGAGATCGACATTGCCGGGATAGCCGAGCGCGATCATCGAATCGCCCTCGCTCACCGGTCCGTTGTAGAAGGTGAGCGCGGGCAGGCGGATGCCGCTGAACTCGATCAGCGCGAGGTCGCGGTCGGCATCCACCGCGATCAGTCGGCCCTGATAGCTCTTGTCGCCCTCCGACGGCACGATGCCGATCACGACGTTGCCGGGATAGCGCTCCGCCGCCTCGACGACATGCGCGTTGGTGAGCACACGGTTGGGCGCGACCGCGAGGCCGCTGCCGTGACCGAAGCCAACGACTTCTCCTTCGACGATGGCAATGGTGACGATGCGAACGACGCCGCGGCCCGAAGCGGAAATGTCGTCGGCGCGCGCGGGGAGGAGCCCGGCAAGAACGGCCGCAACCAGCACCAGGAGCCAACGCGTCACGATCAACCCTCCACCCAAACCGCCCTTCAATCGCGGAAGCGTGGGCCCGGTTCAAGCGGCGCGTGCGCGATCACTCTCCGTCATCCTTCGTATCAGCCGCCGGCTGCATCGCCAGGATCTTGTCCGGCGTGTCGCCATTGTCGATCGCCGCAACCATGGTGCGTGCGAACTCGGCTCGCGTCGCGCCGTGCGGGTTGAACGCGATGAGCCGCAACGCCTCGCGCGCTTCGGTGCGGTTGCCGTCCATCAGGAACATGCGCGCGGCATCCATCCGCAGGCCCATGTCCGACGGCGCGATGTCATACGCCTTCGCGAAGCCGAGCTTGGCGGCCTCGGTCGGTGCCTGCCCCGCTGCGATGAAGCTGCGATAGAACAGGATCAGCGGGCGTGGGTCCTCCGGATCTGCGCGGTTGGCGGCGACGATCGCGCGGCGCACGCTCGACCAGTCGGGCTTGTCCGCCGCCTCCGCGAGCGCGAGCTTGGACATTGCGCGATAGACCAGCGCGTCGCTCATCGTCGGAGCGGCTGTGATCGCACGGCCGGAGGCTTCGTCGGCGAGCGCGTAGTTGCCAGCATCATATTCGGCCTCGGCCAGCGCGACCTGCGCACCGGGATCATTCGGATAAGGCGCTGCCGCTTTGCGTGCCTTGATCAGCACCTGCTTGGCCTCATCCGGTGTCACGCCAGCGCGCGATTCGATCCGCACCTTCATCGTCGCGACTTCACCCGGCGTGAGCTTGCGCAGCTTGACCGGCGCGGTGGCGAGCGTTTCAGCGCTGAGCGTTGTGGCCGGCAATGTGCGGCGGTTGAGATATTTCTCGAGCTCGCGGCCGAGAGCTTTGAGATCTCCAAAGGCTTCGGCTGCCTTTGTCGGCGCCTGGCCTTCATTCAACGCGGCGATGTATTTGCCCAGCAGCTTCTGCCGCGCCGGATCGCTCATCAAGTAATGCGTGAGCAGCCAGCCCCGGCCATAGATTGCCTCGAGTTGTTCGGGATTGAGCCTACGGCTGGTCATCGTCACGAGTTGCTCGACCGGCAGCGGGTTGCCGCTCATCAGCCCCCAGCCACGGTGCGACGGGGCGATGCCGATCGTCGCGCCGCCATCTTTCTCGAACCGCACCGTCGACCAGAATTCGGCAAACCCCTCGCTGAACCACATCGGGAATACCGCGGGAGCGGCGGTGTACATGAAGTGATGCGCATATTCGTGGCGCAGCACCGCGATGCCTGACAGCTCATAACGGTCGGCCTTGGCGACCGGCGGTACGAAGGCGACGTTGCCGCCCGCACGGGGAATGTAGAAGCCGCGCACGAAACCACTGCCTGCCAGCTTGGCGATCCCGTCCGATGCCGACACCACAAACACGGTGACGCGATTGGCCGGCCCTTCGGCGGGCTTGCGCACGTTGCGGTAGAAGGCGCGCATCGCCTTGTTGAACTTTTCGAGTTCGTCCGCGAATTTGCTGATCGTTTCGGGCTTGCTGTCGGCATAGACGACAAAATGTTCAGTGCTGGCCTCGTGCCACTCGGCGCGAGCGGCGGCGGGCGCCAGCAGCGCCAGCGCGAGAGCGGCAAACCGCACGATCATGCGAAACCCCCAAATTTCAATGCCGTGAAGCTAGCCCCAGCGGCGATGCACTTTCAAGGTCACAGGAAGTTATATGGATCCACATCGACAACAACTCTGACCCTGGCCGGCCATTCGAGCGCGCCGAGCCACTCGCGGATCACATCCTGCACGTCGAGCGCGCGGCGGGCGTGGACGAGCAGGCGGAAGCGGTGGCGGCCGCGCAGCATCGCGAGCGGGGCGGGGGCGGGGCCGAACACCTGCATCGCCTCGACCTGCGGCGCGGCGCGGCCGACCGCTCGGGCGGTTTCGAGCGCGGCGTCCTTGTCCTCGCTCGACACGATGATCGCGGCGAAGCGGCCGAACGGTGGGGCGCCAGCTTCGCGCCGCGCTTCGGTTTCGGCGGCGTAGAAGCT
This sequence comes from Sphingomonas tagetis, assembly GCF_024211275.1. Lineage (GTDB taxonomy): Bacteria > Pseudomonadota > Alphaproteobacteria > Sphingomonadales > Sphingomonadaceae > Sphingomonas > Sphingomonas tagetis. Next base: position 358,837 of record NZ_JAMLDX010000002.1, on the reverse strand, counting down.
GTCGGCGTCGCCGCTGACCAGCGCGCGCATCACCGGCGCCTTGGGGCTGTGCGTCTGGATGAGGACGGTGCCGGGCTTCTCGCCGCGCCCGGCACGCCCCGCGACCTGGCAGATCTGCTGGAAGCTGCGTTCCGCCGCGCGCAGGTCGCCCCCCTCGAGGCCGAGATCGGCATCGACCACGCCGACCAATGTCAGGTTGGGGAAGTGATAGCCCTTGGTGACGAGCTGCGTGCCCACGACGATGTCGATGTCGCCCGCCTCCATGCGGTTGACGAACTCGGCCGCCTTGGCCGGCGACCAGATCGTGTCGGAGGTGACGACGGCGGTCTTCGCCTCGGGGAACAGCGCTGCGACCTCGTCGGCGATGCGCTCGACGCCGGGGCCGCAGGCGACCAGGCTGTCCTCGCTATCGCATTCGGGGCAGGCGCGCGGCGTCGGCAACGTGTGGCCGCAATGGTGGCAGGCGAGGCGGGCAATCAGCCGGTGCTCGACCATCCAGGCGGTGCAATTGGGGCATTGGAAGCGGTGGCCGCAGGTGCGGCACAGCGTCAGCGGGGCGTAGCCGCGGCGGTTGAGGAACAGCAACGCCTGTTCCTTGCGTTCAAGCGTCGCCTCGATCGCCTTGACCAGTCGCGGCGCGAGCCAGCGGCCGCGTGGGGGTTGTTCGGCGAGCAGGTCGATCGCCTCGATCGCAGGCATTTCGGCGGCGCCGTAGCGGGCGGGAAGCTTGAGTTCCTCGTAGCGGCCGAGCGCGACTTGCTGGCGCGTCTCGATCGCGGGCGTCGCGCTGGCGAGAATCACCGGGCAGCGTTCGAAACGGCCCCGCATCACCGCGACGTCGCGCGCGTGATAATGAACGCCTTCTTCCTGCTTGAAGCTGGTTTCGTGCGCCTCGTCGATCACGATCAGCCCCAGCTTCGGATAGGGCAAAAATAGCGAAGATCGCGCACCGACGGTGACCAGCGCCTCGCCGCTGGCGATGGCGCGCCAGGCGCGGCGGCGTTGGGACTGGCGCAGGCCCGAGTGCCAGGGAATCGGTTCGGTACCGAAACGAGCATGGAAGCGTTTGAGGAAGGGTTCGGTCAGAGCGATCTCTGGTAGTAACACTAGAGACTGTTTGCCCGCCGCTAGCGCCGCGGCGACCGCTTCGAAATAGACTTCGGTCTTGCCCGAGCCAGTGACGCCGTCGAGGAGGAAGGGCTGGAACGCCTCGGCGCCGATCGCCTGGCGCAGGATCGAGGCGACGTCGGCTTGCACGCTGGAGAGATCGGGCGGCGCGAAATTGGGGTCGGGGACGGGGTAGGGGGTGTCGAGATCGACCGACACGCCCTCGATCGCGCCCACCTTGACCAGCCCGCGGATGACGCCGTCCGAGACGTCGGCGATCGCCGCCAGTTCGCGGATCAGGCCCTGACGGTCGCCGATTCGGTCGAGCGCCTGCTCGCGCTGGGGAGTCAGCCGTCCGGGCACCTCGCCGGTGGCGCGATATTCGATGATCGTCTTGCCGCCCTCCAGCGCCGAGGTGGAGGACAGTGCCATGCGCAGCACCGAGGCGAGCGGCGCGAGATAATAGTCCGCGGTCCATTCGATAAGCCGACGCAGCGGCGCGGGGATCGGCGGGGCGTCGGCGACGGCCATCAGGTTGCGCAGCCGGTTGTCGCCGACTTCCTCGGTGGCGAGGCGGTCGGCCTCCCACACCACGCCGATCAGCTGGCGCGGGCCGAGCGGGGCGACGACGATCGACCCCGGTTCGACCGCCATGCCGTGCGGCACGCGATAGTCGAGCGGGCCGAGTGCGGAATTGAGGACGATGACGCGGGCGCGGGACATTGCCGCCCATATCGGCATTCCCGAGTCGCTAGGAAAGCAGTATCGCGACGGCAAAGGAGTCGATGCCGATGTTTCTTGCCGCCCTCATGCTGCTTCAGGCCGCGCCGCAATGTGCCTCGACCGATGTGGCGCTGCCCGCCCCGCTCGCCGGGTGGACCGCGACGGGGACGGCGCTGGAATCGGGCAAGGCGGTGACCGCGCCGGCCGGCGATGTGGCGCAGCTGGCGGGCGTGCCCGCGGGCGCGAAGCCGGGCGGGGCGGCGGTCGTGCGCTTCACGGTCGCCAGGGCAGGCCGTTATGGCGTCGCGCTCGACCAGCCCGGCTGGATCGACGTGGTGCCGGGCGCCTCGGGCGGCGCGGCGCTCAAGTCGGCCGCACACGGCCATGGGCCGCAATGCTCGACGATCCGCAAGATCGTGCGCTTCGATCTGCAGCCGGGCACCTACCGCGTTTACGCCACCGGCCTGCAGAAGCCGGCGGCGAAGCTGATGCTGGTCGCGCCCGAGTAGTTTCTCCCGTCACCTGGACTCGACCGGGGGACATGCTGTCTTGAGGGGCGGAATTGAAGCGGGACCCCGGCTCAAGGCCGGGGTGACGATTATTTTGGATAACGCCCTAGAAGCTGAGGATCGCGCTGAGCGAAAGCGCGTGGTCCATCACGTCGCGCGCCGGGGCGGGGCGGAAATTATACTGGTTCATATAGCCGGCCTCGATCCCGATCAGCTTGGTCGCCTTCCAGTTGACGCCGGCGAAGTTGCGCATCCGCTCATGCCCGGCGCGCTGGCGCCAGTCGGTGTCGTTGAGCGGAATGAAGCTTTCATGGCTGGCGACCAGGCTGAACGGGCTTTTCTTGCCGAGCGGCAGCGTCGCCTTGAGCTGCGGGCGCAGGCGGTAGCCCGTATCATCGCCATCGGAGCGGAAACGGACTTCGAGCCGCACCCGGCCCGACAGCTTCACCGGCCCGACCGTGGTGGCATAGCCGACATGTGCGCGTAGCCGGTCCTCGGTGCTCGTCACATTGCCGCGCGAATAGTTGATGTTGCGGACATAGCCGCCGGCGATGTTGAGGCCGCCGCCCAGTTCCTGGACGACCTGGGTGTTGATCTCGACCTCGTACAGCCCGCCGGCGTCGTTGCCGAATCGGGTGACCGTGTCGAATTCGAACTTGGTCTGGTCTCCCAGCTTCGCGCCGAAGCCGCCGGTGAGCCAGAGTTCCTGATCCTGATCCTGCGCGAGCGCGGGCGTGGCGGTGCAGAGCGCGGCGAGTGCGCAGAGAGCAATATGGTTCATCGGGCCTTCCAGGCTATCGGCCATGCCCCCTTGGTGTTAGAGGGCGGGCCTAAGGTCCGGGCGGGCGCCTAGCACCCCGTCATCGACTTGTCACAATCAGAAAGGCTTTCCGCCGATGAAGTTCTTCGCCGACACCGCCGACACCAACGACATTCGCGAGCTGGCGGAGGCGGGGCTGCTCGACGGCGTCACCACCAACCCGTCGCTGATCCACAAGGCGGGCCGCGACTTCCTCGAAGTGGTGGCGGAAATCTGCAAGATCGTGCCGGGACCGGTGTCGGCCGAAGTGGTCGCGCTCGACCACGCCGGGATGATGCGCGAGGCGGAGATCGTGCGGAAGATCGCCGACAATGTCGCGGTCAAGGTGCCGCTGACGATCGATGGCCTGAAGACCTGCAAGGCGCTGACCGACGACGGGACGATGGTCAACGTCACGCTCTGCTTCTCGGCGAATCAGGCGCTGCTGGCGGCGAAGGCGGGGGCGACGTTCGTTTCGCCGTTCGTCGGGCGGCATGACGACAATGGCTTTGACGGGATGCAGCTGATCAGCGACATCCGGCTGATCTATGACAATTACGACTTCGCGACCGAGATCCTGGTCGCAAGCGTGCGCCACCCGATCCATGTGCTGGAGAGCGCCAAGCTCGGCGCCGACGTGATGACCGCGCCGCCTTCGGTGATCCGTCAGCTGGTCAGGCACCCGCTGACCGACAAGGGCATCGAAGGCTTCCTCGCCGACTGGGCGAAGACCGGCCAGAAGATCGGCTAGTCTCGCGCGGCGAGATCGTCGACCATCTGGGTCGCGAGCAGGCTCAGCGTATCATCACGCGCGCCCATGATGACGATGCGGTCGCCGGGCCGCGCCTGAGCGACGAGGTGCGCGGCGGCGGCGGCGCGGTCGGGGATGTGACGCGCGGCGCGGCCTGAGGCGGCGATGTCGGCGACGATGTCGGCGCTGGTGACGTCGCGGCTGACGGTGCCGCCCTGATAGACCGGGTCGGGCAGGACGAGCAGGTCGTCGGGGGCGAGCTTTTCGACGAACATCTCGACCAGTTCGCGGCGCATGACCTTGAGCGGACCGTAGCCGTGCGGCTGGAACAGTGCGAGGACGCGGCCGGGAAAGGCGTGGAGCGTGTCGAGCGTCGCGCCGATCTTGTCGGGGTTGTGGCCGAAATCATCGATCACCGCGACGCCGTTCGCTTCGCCGACCAGCTCGAAGCGGCGGCGCAGGCCGGTGAAGCCCTCGACCGCCCTTGCGGCATCGGCGAGCGGGATGCCGGTGGCGGCCACCGCGCCGAGCGCGGCGAGGGCGTTGGCGACATTGTGGCGGCCGGGAACGGCGAGGCGGACGGGCAGCGTGACGTCTGATGTGACGAGGTCGAAGCGACAAGCGAAGGCTTCGGGTTTGAGGTTGCGGGCCGACAGGTCGGCGTCGGCCTCGACCGCGAAGGTCGTGGTGCGGCTGCGGTCCAGCGCCATCGCCAGCGCGGCGCTCTCGGCGTCGCCGACATTGACCACAGTGGTGCGCGCCTTGGCGGCGAAGTCGCCGAACAGCTGGCGCAGCTCCTCGAGGCTCTTATGGTCGAGGCTGACATTGTTGAGCACCGCGATATGCGGCGAATAGAGCGCGATCGAGCCGTCGCTCTCGTCCACCTCACTGACATAGATGCCGTTGCCCCCGACCAGCGCGCTGGCGAACGGCGCGTCGGGGGTGGCGAAATTCTTCATTACTGCGCCGTTCATCACCGTGGGGTCGCGGCCGAGGCTGTGCAGGATCCACGCGATCATGCCGGTGACGGTCGACTTGCCGCTGGTGCCGGCGATGCCGATCGAGATCTGCGCGGCGTTGAACAGCCAAGCGTTCAATTCGGCGCGGGTCAGGCGCGCGCAGCCGAGTTCCGCCGCGCGGACCATATCGGGGACGGTCGCCTCGACCGCGGCGGAGGCGATCACGGTCTGGTCTGGCGAAGTGATGCCGCTGCCGTCCTGCGGGAACAGCCCGATGCCGAGGGCCTTCAACGCATCGAACTTGGTGGGCAGGCGGCCGGAGTCGAGACTGCGGTCCGAACCTGAGACCTTCGCGCCTTGTCCGGCGAGGATCATCGCCAGCGGCATCATGCCGCTGCCGCCCACGCCGACGAAAAAATGGGATTTGCCGTTATGCATGGGTGCGGGCTATCGACGTTCGATTGCGGTTCGGCAAGCCGAACCGGTTGCGGCACCGGCCCGCTCCCCCACCCGGCCACCCATAGAATACACTGGCGTGGGTGGCCGGGTGGGGGAGCGGGCCGGTGCCGCCCAACGGAGCAAGCCAAGGCATGCGGATCGGCGTCGTCGCACCGGCACGGACAGTCAGCGAAGAATCGGCGGCGCGGATGCAGGCGTTCATGGCGCTGACCTGGCCCAAGCACGAGATCGTGTTCCACCCGCAATGCTTCCTGACCGAAGGCCATTTCGCCGGGCCGGACGAAATCCGCGGCGCGGCGTTCCTCGAATTCGCCAACGATCCGGCGTTCGACGCGATCTGGTTTGCGCGGGGCGGTTACGGGTCGAACCGCATCCTCGACGCGGTAATGCCGCAACTGGGGCCGGCGGCGAAGCACAAGACCTATATCGGCTATTCCGACATGGGGTTCATGCTCGGCGCGCTCTATGCGCGTCGGATCGGGCGGCAGGCGCACGGGTCGATGGCGAGCGCGATGGGCCGCGACGACAAGGGCGTCGATGCCGGCTGGGTGCTCGGCTGGCTGATCGACGGGCGGCGCGACGGACTGGAGCCGACGCTGGATGGGCGCCCGGCGGCGGCGTTCAACCTCGCCATCCTGACGTCGATGATCGGCACGCCGTGGCTGCCCGACCTGACCGACCATGTGCTGCATATCGAGGAGGTCGGCGAGCCGCTGTACCGGATCGACCGGATGCTGTTCCAGATGGCGCATGCCACGCAGTTGCAGGGCATTGCCGGCGTGCGGCTGGGCGCGGTGACCGATGTGGTCGACAATGACGTGCCGTTCGGCGAATCGGTCGAGCAGATCATCATTCGCTGGTGCCGCGAGATGGGCGTGCCGTATCTGGGGCGGTCGGGGATCGGGCATATCGCGCTCAATCATGTGGTGCCGTTCGGGGTCGCCTGAACAGCCCGCCTTGCCTATATCGCGCGGCGCGGCATAAGCCGCTGCGTTCAACTTCAAGCGAAAGTCCACCCGTGTCCGAGATGTTCCGCATTACGCTGCCCGACGGTTCCGTCCGTGAGGTCGCGCCCGGAACGACCCCGGCGGACATTGCCGCGGCGATCGGGCCGGGGCTGGCCAAGGCGGCGATTGCGGCGCGGGTCGATGGCGAGCTGCGCGATATCGGGCGGGCGTTCGAGGGTGACGCGCAACTGGCGCTGGTGACGAGCCGCGACGAGGCGGATGCGCTGGAGCTGGCTCGGCATGACTATGCGCATGTGCTGGCGGAGGCGGTGCAGTCGCTGTTTCCGGGGACTCAGATCACCTTCGGGCCGTCGACCGACGATGGCTTTTATTATGACTTCGCGCCCAAGGACCGCCCCTTCACCGAGGAAGACCTGCCGGCGATCGAGGAGGCGATGCGCAAGATCATCGCCGCCGACAAGCCGTTGAAGCGTTCGGTGGTGGCGCGGGACAGACTGATCGCCGACTGGGCGGCGGCGGGCGAGACGTTCAAGGCGCAATGGGCGGCGGAACTGCCCGAGGGCGAGGAGCTGACGGTCTATTCGTCGGGCGACGACTGGTACGATATGTGCCGGGGGCCGCATCTGGCCTCGACCGGCAAGCTCGATCCGGCGGCGTTCAAGCTGACGCGCGTGTCGGGCGCCTATTGGCGCGGCGACCAGAACAACGCGATGCTGAGCCGCGTCTATGGCACGGGCTGGCTCAACAAGAAGCAACTCGACGCGCATCTGTTCAAGCTGGAGGAAGCGGCCAAGCGCGACCACCGCAAGCTTGGCAACGAGATGGACCTGTTCCACCTGCAGCAGGAAGCGCACGGGTCGGTCTTCTGGCACCCCAAGGGCTATATGATCTGGCGCGAGCTGGAGGCCTATATGCGCCGCGCGATCGATGCTGCGGGCTATCGCGAAGTCAAGACGCCGCAGGTGATGGACGCGCGCCAGTGGGAGCAGTCGGGCCATTGGGGAAAATATCGCGAGAATATGTTCGTGATCCCCGACGAGGTGCCGAACGTCGAGGACGAAGGCCCGATCGTCAGCAACGACGCCGAGTGGATGGCGCTGAAGCCGATGAACTGCCCGGCGCATGTGCTGATCTTCCGTCAGGGGATCAAGTCGTATCGCGACCTGCCGCTGCGGCTGTACGAAAATGGCTGCTGCCACCGCAACGAGCCGCATGGCGCGCTGCACGGGCTGATGCGCGTGCGCCAGTTCACGCAGGACGATGCGCATATCTTCTGCCGCGAGGACCAGATCGTCGCAGAGGTGCAGGCGTTCTGTGCGCTGGCCGACCGAATCTACAAGGATTTCGGGTTCAGCTACTCGATCAAGCTGGCGCTGCGGCCCGAGAAGCGCTTCGGCACCGAGGAAATGTGGGACAAGGCCGAGAACGAACTGCGTGACGCGGTGGCGAAGGCCGGGTTGAACACGCCGGAATATGGCTGGGAAGAGCTGCCCGGCGAGGGGGCATTTTATGCGCCCAAGCTGGAATGGCATCTGACCGATGCGATCGGGCGGACCTGGCAGGTGGGCACGATCCAGTCGGACCGCGTGCTGCCCGATCGTCTGGATGCGAGCTATGTCGGCGAGGATGGCGAGCGGCATCGGCCGGTGATGCTGCACCGTGCGATCTTCGGATCGTATGAGCGCTTCATCGGCATTTTGATCGAGCATTTCGCGGGCAAGCTGCCGATGTGGCTGGCGCCGGTGCAGGCGGTGGTGGCGACGATCGTGTCCGACGCCGACGGCTATGCGAACGAGGCGGTGGCGAAGCTGAAGGCGGCGGGCATCCGCACCGAGAGCGACCTGCGCAACGAGAAGATCAACTACAAGGTGCGCGAGCATTCGCTGGCCAAGGTCCCGCACCTGCTGGTGGTGGGCAAGCGCGAGGCCGAGGAGGGCACGGTCGCGGTGCGGTCGCTCGGCGGCGAAGGGCAGAAGGTGATGCCACTCGACGAAGCAATCGAGTGGCTGCGCGGCGAGGCGCTGCCACCCGATCTTTGCTGAACGCCCGGCGTCAGGTGGTCGCGACGCGCAGCGGTCTGGCGCCGCCGCCGCGCCACACCGCCAGCAGCGCGATGAAGGCGGCCCCGGTGATGATCGTCGAGACCGGCAGGCCGATATGGAGCGTCGGATCCTCGGCCAGGAAATCACCGGCGGCGGTGCCGAAGGTGCGTGCGATGGCGACGACCAGCCAGTAGAGCCAGAAACGGTGGCCGCGGAGCCCGGCCCACAGTCCGACCGCGCCCAGCACGACGATGCCGAGGACGAGCGACGCCGGTCCCATGCCGATCGTGTGCAGCGTGACGTCGCCGAAAAAGGTGCCGAACACGCCGGCACTGAGCATGGCGCACCAGTAAGCGAGGCCAGCCTGCGGCATACCGTGGCGCTCGGCTTCGATCTCTTCCGCGGTGCCGCTGTTGAGGCTCTGCAGCGACCAGATCGCGGTGCCGATCATGACCGCGATCAGGATGCCGCCGAATACCGGCCAGGCGATGATCTTCTTGAAATAGTCGGCGATATTGGTCGCGCCGGTGCGGATGATGGCGATCACCAGCCAGTAATAGAGCTCACGTGGCGCGCGGTCGCGCTTCTCGAGCGTAAAGACAATGGCCGCCAGAATCGCCAGCGGGATCAGTCCGACCAGCTTGTTGAGGCCGCTGTTATGTGCCCACAGGTCGCCGAGATTGGTACCGAACAGGCTGGCCATGGCGATCGCGCACCAGTAGCGCGCGTTCACATTCGGGATATGGATGCTTTTCATGAGACCCCTTTGCTTGCGCCGCCGGAATTCGGGCGCCTGCGGAGGCGATCTAGCGATATGCGGCTGATCCACGGCTGACGGCAGAGGCAGGGTAAAAATCAGATTCGCCCGCTCGCCGCGCTTGCCATGACGGCGCACGCGCCCGATATACAATCGTAACCCGCACGCCACACCGTGTGGCTTTTTCGTCAGGCAACGCGTAGCGGGGCTGTCCCCGGTCGCGTTCCTGCGTTATCGTAAGTCGTCGAAATTATAACAGGAGCTGTTCCTATACGTCCTCCCATGTCCCGGCGCGGTTTCGCGCCCCCGGTGCCGACCGGCCCGCGGTTCAACGAATTCATCCAGTCGCCCAAGGTCCGCGTGATCGACCATGAGGGCGAGAATCTGGGCGTGATGTACACGCGCGAAGCGATGGAGCAGGCGCAGGGGCTCGGCCTCGACCTCGTCGAAGTGTCGCCCAATGCCGATCCGCCCGTCGCCAAGTTCCTCGACGTCGGCAAGTACAAGTACGAGGCCCAGAAAAAGGCCAATCTTGCCCGCAAGAGCCAGAAGACGCAGGAGATCAAGGAGATCAAGATGCGTCCGAACATCGACGATCATGACTATGATACGAAGATGAAGGCGGTGCACAAGTTCATCGGCGAGGGCGACAAGGTGAAGATCACCCTGCGCTTCCGCGGCCGCGAACTGAGCCACGGCCAGCTCGGCATGGCATTGCTCCAGCGCGTCCAGCAGGATTGCGCGGAGGATGCGAAGGTGGAGAGCTATCCCCGGATGGAAGGCCGCCAGATGCTGATGGTGCTGTCGCCGAAGAACTGAGCGATGTGAGTTAGGGACGGGACCGGTTGCCGCAGGGTGGCCGGTCCCGTTTTCGTTGTGGCGTCAGCCGCCGCCACCGCCATCGCCGCCGCAGTCGCCACCGCCGTCCGCGCTGCAACCGGACGAATCGCTTCCGTTGCCCGAATCGCTGGTCCCGCCGCCGCCGTCCGCCTTCGCTTTCTGCGCGTTGGACGCGGCGATGACGGTGACGACGCAGATGCCGGCGGCGAGCAGGGCGATCCAGACCGCGCTCATGCGGCCGGCGGCTCCCACAATTCGATGGCATTGCCCTCGGGATCGTGGATGCGCGCGAACTTGCCGATCCCGCCTTCGTCCCATTCGGGTTTGGTGATGATCGCGATGCCCGCGGCGTTGAGCTGTTCGAGAAGCCCTTCGAGATCGCGCACGCGCAGGTTGATCATGAACTGCTTGTCGGCGGCGAAATAGTCGGTGGTCGCCTTGAACGGCGAGAACACCATCGGGCCGCCGAGCGTCTGCCACACCCATTCGTTGGGCGGATCGGCGGCGTCCTCCGCCGCGCAGCCGCCGCCGACGCCGAGATGCTCGCGATACCAAGTGCTCAAGGCTTCCGGGTCCTGCGCCCGGAAGAACAGTCCGCCCATGCCCACTACGCCCATCGCCCGCTCCTCGCGATTGAAGGCTTCAGTCTAGGCAGGAACGGTGCGCGTGGCTAGGCGCGCGCCATCGTGCCTTCAAAGCGCGACGGTGCGGCCCTGCCCGGCGCTGCGCAAGGCGGCGTCGAGGATTTCGATGACCTCGAGCGCTTCGGACGCAGGCACCGGATTGGGACCGTCGCCGGACAGCGCGGATGCCAATGCTCGCCAGAATTGCGCATAGTCGCCACGCGCATTGTCCACCGGCCGCGGCGCTGCCGGATCGCCGGTGGTCAACATGCCGGGCCGCGGATCGAGTCCGAAATCGGCACCCGCAAGGTCCGCGCCCGCGAGAATCGCCGGTTCCTGGGTGTCGAGACCGTGCTTGATCCAGCTGCCGCCGGTGCCGTGCACCGCGAAACGCAGGCCATGATCGGCGGCGAGCTTGCTCGAATGGAGGATCACCCGGCGGCGCGGATAATGGAGCAGGACGTGGAACCAGTCGGGCGCGGGCGCATCGTCGCGCAGTGTCGCGATGTCGGCGGTGACGGCGTCGGGCCGGCCAAACAGGCACAGTGCCTGATCGACGAGATGCGGGCCGAGATCGAACCACGAGCCGCCCTCGCGGGCTTCCTTCCAGACCTTGGCAGGATCGGGCCGCCAGCGGTCGAAATGGCTTTCGAAATGGACGATCTCGCCAAGCTGCCCTTCGGCGATCAGGCGGCGCAGGGTCAGGAAATCGGCGTCCCAGCGCCGGTTCTGGAAGATCGTCAGCTGGACGCCAGCGCGCTCGCCCGCCGCCGCGACCTGGCGGGCGTCGGCGAGGCTGGTGGCGAACGGCTTGTCGACCAGCACATGCTTGCCCGCGCCGATCGCGGCCAGCGCGTGTTCGGCGTGGAATGCGTCCGGGCTGGACACGACGACCAGATCGATATCCGGCCGGGCGAGCAGCGTCGCGACGTCGGGAACGACCGGCACGCCGGGGATGTCGGCATGGACCTTGGCCGGGTCACGGCTGACGACGGCGCGAAGTTCGAGGCCGTCCGTGGCGCTGACGAAGGGCGCGTGAAAGACGCGTCCGCCCAAGCCATAGCCGATCAGGCCGACACCGATCATGCTCATCGAATCCTCCTGCGCAAATGGATGGGATTGGCGACCAGTCTCACGCCGCCGTGGCGAATTCGCCCATGCCCGCCGCCGCGTCGAGCATGCGGCGTTCGAGCGATTTCAGCCGCAGCACGGCGGTAATCTTGTCGCCGGTGAGGTCGGTCACATAGAAGGTATCGACCGCGCGCTCGCCATAGGTCGCGACGTGCGCCGAGTGGATCGTCACCTTCGACTGGAACAGCGCGTAAGCGAGGTGGTGGAGCAGCGCGGGGCGGTCGCGTGCATTGACCTCGATCACGGTGAAGCGGTTCGAGGCCTTGTTGTCGATCAGCACCGCGGGTTCGATCGCAAAGGCGTCGGCGCGCAGGCGCGGGAGCGGCTTGGCGGCGAGGCGTTCGGTCAGCTTGGCGCGGTTGGCGAGCGCCTCCGCGATGCCGGTCTCGATCCGCGCGAGCTGGCCGGAATCGTCGAACGGGCGGCCGAGCGGGTCCTGCACCAGGAAATTGTCGATCGCCATGCCGTCGCGCGTCGTATGGATGCGCGCGTCAATGATGTTGCCGCCGGCAGCGTGGATCGCGCCGGCGATGCGGTAGAACAGACCGGCATGGTCGGCGGCATAGACGGTGACGAGCGTCGCGCCGCGGTCGGGATAGACGGTCGCCTCGACGCTGAGCTGGGCGTTGCCGACACGGTCGATCAGCCGCGCGTTGCGCTCGATCACATCGTCGGGCTCGGCGACCCAATAGGCCTCGGGCAGGCGCTTGACGAAGCCGGCGATGTCGCGGCCGAGCGAGCGGGCGAGCAGCGCCTGCTTGGCCTCGATCCGCTCGCTGCGGCCCTTCTGCTTGTGGCCGAGGCGCAGCACTTCCTCGGCGCTCTCGTAGAGATTGCCGAGCAGCTGGCGCTTCCACCCGTTCCACACGCCGGGGCCGACCGCGCGGATATCGACGATGGTGAGGACGAGCAGCATCATCAAGCGCTGCGGCGACTGCACCGCTTCGGCGAAATCGAGGATGGTCTTGAAGTCGCTGAGGTCGCGCTTGAACGCGGTCGCCGACATCAGCAGGTGCCAGCGCACCAGCCAGGCGACGGTCTCGGTTTCCGCCGCGCTGAGGCCGAGCCGCGGGCACAGCCGTTGCGCGACTTCGGCGCCGAGCACGCTGTGATCGCCGCCGCGGCCCTTGGCGATGTCGTGCAGCAACACCGAGACATAGAGCGCGCGGCGCGAGGCGATCTGGTCGAGGATGCCGCTGGCGAGCGGGTGATCCTCGCGCTTCTCGCCCTTTTCGATCGCGGCGAGCAGGCCGACCGCGCGGATGGTGTGCTCGTCCACCGTGAAATGGTGGTACATGTCGAACTGCATCTGCGCGACGACACGGCCGAAATCGGGCACGAAGCGGCCGAACACGCCGGCCTCGTTCATCCAGCGCAACACCGTCTCGGGATCGCGTGGGCTCGTCAGCACATCCATGAACAGCGCGTTGGCGCGCGGATCGGTGCGCCGGTCGTCGATCAGCTTGGCGTCGCGCGCGGCGCTGCGCATCGCCAGCGGATGGATCTCGAGCTCGTGCAGGTCGGCGAGCGCGAAGATTTCGAGCAGCCGTACCGGGTCTTCGGCGAAGAAGTCGTCGCGCGGCAGCGCGAGGCGGCCGCGGTCGAGCACGAAGCCCTTGAGCTTGGCCGGCGAGCGGCGGATGCGCGGCAGGCCGAAACGGCTGCCACGCGCGGCGAACTTCTCGTCGAGATGCGCGAGGAAGACGCCGGTGAGGTCGCCGACCATCTTCGCCTGCAGGAAGTAGAAGTGCATGAAGCGCTCGACCTTCGACTTGCCCGGACGGTCGGCGTAGCGCATGCGCTCGGCGATCTCGCGCTGGACGTCGAAGGTGAGGCGGTCTTCGGCGCGGTTGGCGATGGTGTGCAGGTGGCAGCGCACCGCCCACAGGAAATTCTCGGCGCGGCGGAACTGGCGGTATTCGAGCTTGGTCAAGAGGCCCGCATCGACCAGCTCGGCCGGCTCGCGCACGCTATGGGCGTATTTGCCGATCCAGAACAGCGTGTGGAGATCGCGCAGCCCGCCCTTGCCCTCCTTGATGTTGGGCTCGACGACGTAGCGGCTGTCGCCCATCTTGCGGTGGCGTTCGTTGCGCTCGTTGAGCTTCTGCGCGATGAACTGGCGCGCGCTGTCCTTCTGCACTTCGTTGCGGAAGCGCAGCGCGGCCTCGTCATAGAGCGCTGTGTCGCCCCACACGTAGCGCCCCTCGAGCAAGGCGGTGCGGACGGTGACGTCGGCCTTCGCCTCGCGCACCATCTCGTCGAGCGTGCGCGAGCTGTGGCCGACCTTGAGCCCCATGTCCCACAGCGAATAGAGCATCGATTCGATGACCTGCTCGCTCCAGCTGGTCTGCTTCCAGGGCGTGATGAAGGCGATGTCGACGTCGCTGAACGGCGCCATCTCGCCGCGGCCGTAACCGCCGACCGCGACCAGCACCATGCGCTCGGCGGCGCTGGGGTTATTGTTGGGGTAGAGCCGGGCGAGCGTGAAGTCCCACAGTACGCGCAGCAGCTGGTCCATCAGGAACGCGCCGCTCGCCGCGCTTTCGTGCCCGCGCGCGGGATGTTCGAGCAGGCGCCGGGCGATTTCGGCGCGGCCGGCCTCCAGCGCCTTCTTGAGGTGCAGCGCCGCCGCCTGACGCAGCCGCATCGTGTCGGGCGCGTCGAGCGCGGCCAGTTCATCGGCGAGCGCACGGCGATCGACGATCGCGCGGCGATTGGGAATGGACTCGAAGCGCGCGGTCATGGCGCGGGAGATAGGGCAAGCGCGCGGCGGGCGCTAGCGATTGAAAACCTCCCCCTGGCGGGGGAGGTGGCGCGCGAACGGCTCAATCCGCCTTCTTGGCGACGCCGACCAGCGCGGGGCGCAGCAGGCGGTCCTTGATCATGTAGCCCGACTGGATCTCCTGCACGATCGTGCCGGGCTCGGCATCGGCCGAGGGCACTTCCATCATCGCCTGGTGGCGGTTGGGGTCGAGCGATTCGCCGAGTGCGACGATCTTCGAGATGCCGTGGCGCGCGAACACCGAATCGAGCTCGCGGCCGGTCGCTTCGAGGCCGGTGACGAGGCCCTTGAGCTTCTCGTCGCCGCGCAGTTCCTCGGGGATGGCCGAGAGCGCGCGGGCGAGATTGTCGGCGACGGACAGGATGTCGCGCGCGAAGCCGGTCGCGGCATAGGCGCGGGCGTCCTCGGCCTCCTTCTGCGCGCGGCGGAGCAGATTCTGCCCTTCGGCGCGGGCGTAGAGCGTCGCCGACTGGGCTTCGGCGAGCTGGGCTTCGAGCTCGGCAACGCGGTCGTGCTCGGCGACTTCGGGGGCTTCGTCGGCGGTTTCCTGGCGAAGATCTTCGGTCGTCGCGGTCTTTTCTTCTTCGATCATGGTCCCTGTTTTCTGCTGGTTCAGGTCAATAGCCTGGCGAGTGTAGCTGCCGTGAAATCCACCATGGGCACGACGCGGGCATAGTTCAACCGTGTCGGGCCGATCACGCCGACCACGCCGACCACGCGGCCGTCGAGCGCGCGGACCGGCTTGGCGATCACCGACGAGCCCGACAGCGCGAACAATTTATTCTCCGATCCGATGAAGATGCGGGTCGCCTCGCCCTCGCGCGCGCTGTCGAGCAGGCGGGCGATCTCTTCCTTGCCCTCGAGCTCGTCGAGCAACTGGCTGACGCGGTCGAGATCGTCGGCTGCGGCGGTGTCGATCAGCCGCGCCTGACCGCGCACGATCAGCACCGGGCGGTCGCCGCCATCCTGCGACCACACCGCGAGGCCGCGCTCGACCAGCGCGCGCGCGGCGGCGTCGAGCGCGGCGCGTTCGTCGCGAAGCTGGCGTTCGAGCCGCAAGCGCGCCTCGCTGAGGGTCAGGCCGCCGAGCGTTGCGGTGAGGTAGTTGGCGGCCTGATCGAGCGTGCCGGCGGGCATGCCGGGGGGCAGATCGACCACGCGGTTCTCGACCGATCCATCGTCGCCGACCAGCACCGCGAGCGCACGGTCGTGGCCGAGCGGGACGAAACCGAACTGGCGCAGCACACGCTCTGCCTTTGGTACGAGCACGAGACCGGCACAGGCGGAGAGGCCGGAGAGCGCGGCGGTGGTGCTGGCGAGCGCTTCCTCGACCGGGCCGTGCTGGCCGGCGCGCGATTCGATCGCGGCGCGTTCCTCGGCCGAGGGTTCCGACGCCTGCATCATGCCGTCGACGAACAGGCGCAGGCCGATCTCGGTCGGCATCCGGCCGGCGCTGGTGTGCGGCGAGGCGAGCAGGCCGAGTTCCTCGAGGTCCTGCATGACGTTGCGGATCGAGGCGGGGGAAAGGTTGAGCGTCGAGACTCGCGAGATGGTGCGCGAGCCGACCGGCTGGCCGGCCTCGAGATAGGATTCGACGACGATGCGGAAGATGTCGCGCGCGCGGTCGGTCAGTTCGGTGATCGGCGGGGTGGTCACGGAACACGATGTAGCGTGATTGCGGGCGACCTCAAGGCTGGCGAGGCTGGCGCACCGGCTTTGGGCGGTCTAGGTGCGCTTGCGACAGCCTCAGGAGATTCCGATTATGCGCCCCAGCGGCCGCGCCCCCGACCAGATGCGCCCCATCAGCATCGAACCCAATTTCACCGTCCATGCCGAAGGATCGGTGCTGATCGGCTTTGGCGACACCAAGGTGCTGGTAACCGCCAGCGTGGAAGAGCGCGTGCCGCCGTTCCTGCGCGGCAAGGGGCAGGGCTGGGTGACGGCGGAATATGGCATGCTGCCGCGCGCGACGCATACGCGTGGGAGCCGTGAAGCCGCCAAGGGCAAGCAGTCGGGGCGGACGCAGGAGATTCAGCGGCTGATCGGGCGCAGCCTGCGCGCTGTGACCGACCTGACCGCGCTCGGCGAGCGGCAGATCACGCTCGATTGCGACGTGATCCAGGCCGATGGCGGCACGCGCACCGCGTCGATCAGTGGCGCGTGGGTCGCGCTGCGGCTGGCGGTGGACAAGCTACTCGCCTCGGGCGCGCTGACCAGCGATCCGATCATCCAGCAGGTCGCGGCGGTGAGCTGCGGCATCTACAAGGGCACGCCGGTGCTCGACCTCGACTATCCCGAGGACAGCGATGCCGATGCCGACGCCAATTTCGTGCTGCTCTCGGACGGCAAGATCGCCGAGGCGCAGGCGACCGCGGAAGGCGCGTGTTACGACGAGGAAGGGCTGCTGCGGCTGCTGCGGCTGGCGCGGATCGGGTGCAACGACATCTTCGCGGCGCAGTTGAAGGCGGTCGGGCGGTGAGCGGGGAGGGCGAGGTCCCGCAGGCGATCCGCAAGCTCGCGCCGGGCAAGCTGGTGATCGCCAGCCATAACGAGGGCAAGGTGCGCGAGATCAGGGCGCTGCTCGCGCCGTTCGGCGTCGAACCGGTGTCGGCGGCCTCGCTCGACCTGCCCGAGCCGGACGAGACGGGGACGACCTTCGTCGCCAATGCCGAGCTGAAGGCGCTGCAGGCGGCGGACCTGTCGGGGCTGCCGGCGCTGGCGGACGATTCGGGGTTGTGCGTCGAGGCGCTGGGCGGCGAGCCGGGGATCTTTTCGGCGCGCTGGGCGGGGCCGTCCAAGGATTTCGGGCTGGCGATGGCGCTGGTCGAGAAGAATATCGCCGAAAAGGGGCCGGACGTGCCGCGCGACGCGCATTTCGTGTGTGCGCTGGCGCTGGCGTGGCCCGATGGGCATGTCGAGTGGTTCGAGGGGCGTGTCGACGGGACGTTGGTGTGGCCGCCGCGTGGGGGCAACGGGTTCGGCTACGACGCGATGTTTCTGCCGAACGGGCATGAGCAGACGTTCGGCGAGATGGCGCCCGAGGCCAAGCATGCGATGAGCCATCGGGCGGATGCGTTCGGGCAGCTGGTGGCGGCGGTGTTTTGAGGCCTGACGCGAATTAACTCACAACCGTCATCCCGGCCTCGTGCCGGGATCCACTGTGCCCCAGCTCTGTGTTTTGAACCTCTCGCTCATCGCTTGCCTCCCGGTGGATCCCGGCACAAGGCCGGGATGACGATGGGAGGGTGGTGAGGGATTACCCCATCTTCGGCTTTTCGCCCGGCAGCGGATAGGGCTTCCCCGCGCGGGCGATGAAGGTCAGGAACACGCGCAGGCGTTCGGTGGGGTGGGTGTTCTCGACGCCGTGCGCGACCTCGAGCGGGGTGTGGATGTGGTCGCCGGCCTTCACCGGCACGACTTTGCCGTCGATCTCCATCTGGCCCGATCCGGACATGATGTAATAATATTCGTCGAACGCGCCTTCCTTGTTGTGGTCGTCGAGGAAGTGGGTGTGGACGCCTTCGCTGGCGCCCGGTTCGAGGTCGTAGATCATGAAATGTGCGGGCCAGGGTTCGTTGGCGAAGCGGAACCACTTGATCTTGCCGGCACCCTTGCCCTGGTGGATGCCCTTGACCTCCTTGAGGCCCTCGATCTCGCTGTCCTTGGTCCAGGTGGGCTTGAGCGGACGGGGTGCGGTCACCACCGTCTCGGCCGCGAGCGCGCGCTGGCTCAGCATCGCGAAACAGGTGCCGGCGGCGGCAAGCGCGCCGCGGCGGCTGAGCTTGGTCGGCTGGTCGGTCATTACGCGTTCACTCACCTTTGTTCGAATACGAAGCGCAGAACGTCGGTTACCGAGCGCGCCGGCACCGACATGTGCCCTTCCACCGCATAGCTGCGATAACGCGTGCGCAGGCCGTAGCTCGAGAGTTGCTCCATCCGCGCCGCAAGCGCGCGCGCCGGTTCGGGATCGTCGTCCACGTCGCGCTCGCCTACAATCACCATCAGGCGGCTCGTCTTGCCGACCTTACCACTGGTCAGGCGTGCGGTAAAATCGCGCTCGTCGCGTAGCACGCCCTCGTCGAGCTCGAGCGAGGGGCTGGCGACGATCAGCGAATGGAAGGCTTGCGGCCGGGTGTAGAGCGCGTGGAGCGCGAACAGCCCGCCGAACGAGTGGCCGAACAGCGACTGGCGGTCGGGATTGGTCTTGTAGCGGGTGGCGATTTCGGCGCGCAGCCTGCCGGTCAGGAAATCGAGAAATTCGTCGCGTCCGGTCTTGCCGCCGGTCCGGCCCAGCCGCTTGCCGGGCGGGGGCTTGTCCATCACGATGAAGTCTTCGTTGCGCGCTTCGGCATAGGGCTGGTCGGTCGGGTAGCCGACGCCGACGACGATCGCCTTGCCGACCTGCTGCCATTCCTGCACGCGCCGCGTCTCGGCAAAGGCGGCGAAGCTGGCATTGCCGTCGAGGACGTAGAGCACCGGGAAGCCGGACGCCGGTGCTTCGGTTTCCGGATAGGAGACCATGATGCGGTAGGTCTTGCCGGTGTCGGACTTCATGTCCCAGACATGCGTGGCGGGCATGGCGTAGCGCGGTGGGGCTGGTGCGGCCTGTTGCGCGGTGGCGCTACCCGTAGCGGCGAGGGCAGCGAACAGGGAAGCGAGGCGTTTCACGCGCTCATCACGTTCTTGTGCACCACGCCGTCCTTGACGATCACCAGCAGGTTGCGGGCGTAGTCTTCGAGCAGGCGCAGGTCGTCCAGCGGGTTGCCGCGCACCAGCAGCATGTCGGCCCATGCGCCTTCCTTGACGACGCCCAGCGGCGCGGCGCGGTAGGTCGAGCGCTTGCCGCTGCGGGCGAACAATTCGCAATTGCCGGAGGTGGCCATGCGCAGCACTTCGGCGTTGGGGAAGAAGGCGCCGAGGCGCGGGAGCATGGCGTTTTCGGTGCGCGATTCGCGCGTGCGGGCGAACAGGTCGGTGCCGAAGGCGATGCGGACGCCGTGCTTTTTCGCGAGCCGCGTGCTGGCCTGCCAGCCGCCCGCGCCGATTGATTCCTCGGCCTTGGCGCGCTGTTCCTCGGTCAGGATGTTGTCGCCGCGCTCGAACGGTTGAGTCGAGAGCCAGGCGCCCTTGGCGGCCATCAGCGCGGCGGTGGCGTCGTCGAGCGAATGGCCATGCTCGATCGAGATGACGCCGGCTTCGAGGCAGCGGCGGATCGCGGCGGGGGTATAGGCATGGGCGCAGGCATAGGTGCCCCAGTCGGTCGCCGCCTGGACGATCGCGCGCAATTCCTCGGGCGTGTACTGGACCACGTCGATCGGGTCGTAATCGGTGGTGACGCCGCCGCCGGCCATGATCTTGATCTGGCTCGCGCCGCGCTTGAGCTGGAGCCGCGTCGCGGCGAGCACGGCGGGGACGCCGTCGGCCACCGCCGTCATGCCGCGCATCGCCAGCGCCGAGGGCTCGCCGCCGAGCGCCACCGGGATCTCGCTGGCGGGATGCGTATCGGCATGGCCCGAGGTCTGCGAGATCGCCGCGCCGCTGGGGAAACAGCGCGGGCCGGGCATGATGCCGCGATCGATCGCCGCCTTGATCCCGAACACGGCCCCGGCGGTGTCGCGGACGGTGGTGAAGCCGCGCATTAGCTGGAATTCGGCGTCCTTGAAGATGGTGGCGATGCCGACCGCGTCGTCGGTGCCCATCCACGGCACGCCCTTGACCGCGCCCATATGCCAGTGCGCGTCGGTCAGGCCGGGAATCAGCGTGTTGCCGGCGCCGTCGATCACCGTGGCGCCGGCGGGGATTGCGATGTCGCCGGATGAGACGGCGTCGATCCTGTTGCCGGTGACGCGGACGTTGCGCGGCTGGCGCGGGCTGCCGGTGCCGTCGAACAGGTGTACGTTGCGGATGAGGAGCGTGGGCGGCGGGGCGGCTTGCGGTTGCGCGGCGCCGATGAGGGGCAAGCTGCCGAGGCCGGCGAGGACGTTGCGGCGGTCCATCAGATCATCCCCAGCGCCTGGCCGGCGCCGCGATGCGCCTCGTGCATGCCGTAGGCCGCGCTCATCAGCCCCTGCAATTCGGAATGGGCGAAGACGATGCGGCCATGCGGCTTGCGCAGCACTTCGGGCGGCGGCGGGTTGCCGTCGCGGCCCTTGAAGAAGCCGGGCTGCGGCGCGCAAAAAGCATGGCCCCAGCGGTTGAGCACGATGCCGGCGATGTCGCGCTTCGCGTCGAAGCCGGTACCGCCGAACATCTCGGTCATCTGCGTGCGGATCTGCGTTTCGAAATCGGCATAGCTGGTGGCGAACAGTTGCTGCCGTGCCGCCGGACCCTGCTGCGCGGCGGGCAGATGGGTGTGGAGGAACGGGATGTAGAGCGTGAGCACGGTGGGGTCGTCGGGCGTCAGCGGCGTGGTGCTGCCGAACGCGACGTTGCGGCGGACGCAGGCGTGCCAGCCGAGTCCCTGGAACCAGCGGACATTGGTGAAGCCCAATTTGTCGAAGAAGCGCCAGTGCCGCAGCGCGATGTTGGCGACCATCACCGGGCCGTGCCGGAACTCGGCATAAGCGGCGCGGTGGGTGTCGCTGAGGTCGGAACAGATGTTGCGGTTGACCCAGCCGCCCGAGGCCATGACCACCGATTTGGCGCGCACGCGGCGGATGTTGCCGTCGCGGACATAGCTGACGATGACGGTTTCGGCCTTGGCCGGGTCGCCGTCGTGACGCACGTCGATCGCGATCGAGCCGAGGCGGATGCGCAAGGGCGCGCCGGGGCGGTCGAGTTTGGTGAAGTCGATCGGCTGTTGCGCGACATCGGCGATCTTGCCGTCGCCCTTGATCGCGCCGGGGATCGCCTTTGCGACCATCGTGCGCAGGATCGCGCTGTTGCCGCCGGGGAAGGAGACGAGGCCGATATCGGTCGCGGGCCGGGGCTTGTCGCGCTTGTTCCGGGTGCCGGGCAACCACAGCCGCTTGGCGGCATAGGCCGACACGCCGCTCCCGCCGACGCCGAAATTGGCGACCGCCATATAGGGGTCGATGTAGTCGCGGACTTGCTTGCCGTAACCGAGCTTGTCGCACAGGTCGTAATAAGTGACGGTGTCGAGCCACGCTTCGGCGCCGTCCATGTCGGACAGCACGTCGCGACGGTTGTGGACGAAATCGTCGAGTTCCTTCTGGACGTTGGCGGGCCAGGGTGTGCCGGCGAAACCGTCCTTGGTCGGGTCCTTGACCCAGCCCTTGCCGGCGAAGTGATAGCCGGTCTGATAGGCTTTCTCATAGGCCGGGGCCATCGGGGAGAAGTGATAGTCGGGGAGATTGTATTTCTCGGCGCCGCCGGCGAGCGGTTCCATCTCGTATTTTCCGGGCAGGCCGAACTCGGCGTAGTAATCGGTATAGACGTCGTAGAGGCCGTCGTTGAAGCTGCCTCTCACATAATTGGGGCCGGGAATGATCTGGCCGTTCGAGCCCTGCGGTGCGGTGAGGTGGCGGCCGTCGACGTCGAACTCGTTCTGCTTGGCCTCGCCGCCCATCACCGGGTGATTGTCGAGGAGAAGGCAGGTCTTGCCCGCGCCGGCGCGCTTGGTGAATTCATAGGCCGCGGTCATGCCGGAAAAGCCGCCGCCGACCACCACCATGTCGACGTCCTCGTCGATCGGCCGCTGCGAGATGTCGGGATAGCGGCGGTCGCGAATGCCGTGCGCGGCGTCTGCTACCGCCTGGGTGTTGCCGTTCGACCAGGCGTAATCGCCGACGCCGCCATAGCCGGTCCAGGCCGAGCCGGAGGGGGCGAGCGAGGCAGACCCGTCGGCGGTCTTGCCGCAGCCGGCGAGCAGCGCGGCGCCTGAGGCGGCGAGCGTGCCGTTGAAGAAGTCACGGCGAGTGATAGCGGCGGTGAGGCCGAGCGGATCGGTCGAAGATGGGCGGCTCATGCCGCGATTGAACCTTGTCCGGGCCTGTGAGGCTAGGCCCGCGGCGGGTAACTACCCTTCGTCATAAGGTAATTGGCCCGATTACGGCAGCGCGCGCTGACCGAACACATTGCCTGCCGGCGTGTAGCGGCAGACGAGATAGTCGTCGCGGCGGTTGCTGGCGAAACCGCAGCCGACTCGCGTGGTCGAGCGCCACACGATCTGGGTGTAGTGGCCGACATCGCCGAACTTGCCGCTGCGGCTGACGTTCGGGATGGGATTGTTCACGAAGAAGCGCTGCTCGTCGATCCAGTGCTGCGCCATTTCGTCATAGCGATAGGCGCCGTGCGTGCCGGTCCAGAGATTCTCGCCCTGTGGCGGGTTGCCGCGCGGCTGCTTTGAATGTTCGAACACGCCGCGGCGGGCGAGCTCGCGGGCATAGGCAGTGGCGTCGCGGGCCAGCGCGTCGTCCCAGGCGAGTTCGGGGACGCGGGCGGAGAGGCGGGCGGTGTTGTGCATCGTCAGCAGCGCGCGCTTCATCAGAGTCTCGCCGCGCGGGGCGTCTTCCTCGAACCGGCGCGGCTCGATCACGCGCGGCGGGAAGTCCTGTTCGGGCGAGCAGGCGGCGAGGAGCAGGAGGGGGAGCAGCAGCATCTTTCGGATCGCTTTCGATGCGCCCATAGCGCGCGGGCGATGAACGATTCCCAACCGCTTGCGCTGTACGTCCACTGGCCGTTCTGCGTGTCCAAATGCCCCTATTGCGATTTCAACAGCCATGTCCGCGAGGTGGTGGATCAGGCTGCGTGGCGCAAGGCGCTGCTCGCCGATCTCGCGCATGAGGCGGCGGTGCTGCCGGGGCGGCGGCTGGGGTCGATCTTTTTCGGTGGCGGCACGCCATCGCTGATGCCGCCCGAGACAGTGGCGGCGGTGATCGAGGCGGCGTGCGCGGCATGGGCGCCAGTCGAAGGGCTCGAGGTGACGCTGGAGGCGAACCCGTCCTCGGTCGAGGCGGCGCGGTTCGCCGATCTGGCGGCGGCGGGGGTGAACCGGGTGTCGTTGGGGTTGCAGGCGCTTGATGACGACGCGCTGCGGTTTCTGGGGCGGGCGCATGGGGTGGACGAGGGGCTGGCGGCGCTGGCGACGGCGCAGCGCCATTTCGGGCGGGTGAGCTTCGACCTGATCTATGCGCGGCCGGGGCAGACGGTGGCGGACTGGGAGGCGGAGCTGAGCCGGGCGCTGGGGTTCGGGACCGAGCATCTGTCGCTCTATCAGCTGACGATCGAGCCGGGGACGCGCTTCGCGACGCTGGCGGCGAAGGGCGAGCTGACGATCCCCGGCGAGGACGAGGCGGCGGATTTATGGGACGTGACTCAGACGCTGACGGGCGCTGCCGGGCTGCCGTTGTACGAGGTGTCGAACCATGCGCGGCCGGGGGCGGAGAGCCGCCATAACCTCAGCTACTGGCGCTACACCGATTATGCCGGGGTCGGGCCGGGCGCGCATGGGCGGCGGACCGGACATGCGACGCTGCGCCACAAGAAGCCGGAGAATTGGCTGAGCGCGGTCGAGCGCCATGGCAGCGGATTGCAGGAAGAGACGACGCTCACCCCCGCGCAGCGCGCCACCGAAGCGCTGGTGATGGGCTTACGGCTGGCCGAGGGCGTCGATCTGGCGTGGATCGATGCGGCATATGTGGACGATGCCGCGGTCGCCCGGTTGCAATCGCACGGGTTGATCGAGCGCACGCCCGGCTGGCTGCGCGTGACCGCTTCGGGCATGCCGGTGCTCGAAGCGATCCTGCGCGAGGTGGTGCGGCCCTAGCGCCCTCCGAAGCTCGACGGCGCGGGTGACACCGTCACCGTGGTGCCGCCGCGGATTTCCTGCACTTCCAGCGCGCGCTCGGCGATGCCGTCGCGGCCGAAGCGGAAGGCACCGTCGAGACCGCCGAAGCCGCCGCGGTCGCTCAGGCGATCGGTCGGAAAGACGTCGCCCGGGCGCCAGTCGCGCGCGACGCGCACGGTCAGCAGCACCGCGTCGTAGCCGAGAGTCGAGAGACGATAAGGTGAGGCACCGAAGCGGGCGCGGTATTTGGCGGCGTAGGTGCGGTAGAGCGTGTCCGACACGCTGGCGAACCACGCGCCATTGAGCGCGGTCATCCCGCCGATCCCGGTATCGCTGTTCCACAGCTCCGGCCCCAGCACGCGCGCGCCGGGGCTGGCGCGGCGGATGCCGGGGATCGCGGCGACGGCGCCGCTCGCGCTGTCGGCGATCAGCACCGCCTGAAAGGGCGAGCGGGCCAGGCGGCCGATCGCGGCGTTCATTGCGGCTGGGCCGCGATTATAGGTTTCGAGCGCGGTGACCTTGCCGCCCGCCCCCTCGACCGCGCGCAGGAACGCCGTGCTGGCACGCTCGCCATAAAGGCCCGTCGGCATGAGGCCGGCGAAGTCGGTCACGCCGCTGCGGCGGGCATAGTCGACGACGCGCTCGATCGACTGTGCCGGGGCATAACCCATCAGGAACGTCCCGTTGCCGGCGACGCTGGTGTCGTTGGAGAAAGCGAGCACCGGCACGCCCGCGCGGCGGGCGATCGGGGCGATGGCGCGCGCATCCTCGGCGAGCAGCGGGCCGAGGATCAGCTGATTGCCGTCCGCGAGCGCGCGCTGCGCGGCGGCGGCGGCGCCGAGCGCGGTGTCGTAGGTGGTGATGCGGACTTCCTCGGCTTTGGTGTCGAGAATCGCGAGCTGCGTCGCGTTGGCGAGGCTGCGGCCGACGCCGGCATTGGCGCCGGTGAGCGGCACGAGCAATGCGACGCGGTGGCGCTGGGCGTCGTCGGGCAGGCCGGGGCCGACCGGGCCGGGGGCAGGGCGAACGGGGGCAGGGCCGGGCCGGGCCGGCTCCGGCGGGGGCGCTGACGGGCGGACGCAAGCGGCCACCGCCAGCGCGCCCGCGACGACGATGCCTCGAAGCAGCGACGCGATGCCCCGTTGCGGTGTGACTGCTGCCTCTGCCATGACGTTCCCCAATGGATTCTGTTCTTGCCCCCGGCCTCTACATCGTCGCGACGCCGATCGGCAATCTCGGCGACCTTTCCCCGCGTGCGGCTCAAATACTCCTGAACGCCGATATCGTTGCGGTCGAGGACAGCCGTGTGACAGCCGGGCTGTTCCGGCATCTCGGTGCCAAGCGGCCGATGACGCCTTATCATGACCATAATGCCGAGGCGGTGCGGCCGGGGCTGGTGGCGCGGATGGGGCGCGAGGCGGTGGCTCTGGTGTCCGACGCAGGGACGCCGCTGATCTCCGATCCGGGCTACAAGCTGGTGCGTGACGCGCGCGCGGCCGGGCACGCGGTGGTGACCATTCCGGGGCCGTGCGCGGGGATCGCGGCGCTGACGCTGGCGGGACTGCCGACCGACCGGTTCTTGTTCATGGGGTTCCTGCCATCGAAGCAGCAGGCGCGTGGCGAGACGATCGCCGAGGTCGCGGGGATTCGCGCGACGCTGGTATTCTATGAATCCGGACCACGGCTGTCGGGCGCGCTGAGCGCGCTGGCGCAGGGCCTGGGGGACCGCGAGGCAGCGGTGGCGCGCGAGATCACCAAGAAGTTCGAGGAATGCGTGACCGGATCGCTGGCCGAGCTGGCGGCGCGCTACGCGGATGCGCCGCCCAAGGGCGAGATCGTAATCGTGGTGGCGCCGCCGGGCGAGGCCGCGCCGGCGAGCGCGGAGGATGCCGACGCCGCGCTGGCCGAGGCGCTGACGCGGCTGCCGGTGTCGAAGGCCGCGGGCGAGGTGGCCAAACGGCTGGGGCTGGACCGCAAGGCGCTGTACGCGCGGGCGATGGAATTGAAGGGGTGACTGCGGCGGTCGGACCCTTGCTTCAATCCTCTCCCGCCAGGGGGAGGTGGCAGCCGAAGGCTGACGAAGGGGGCGGATTCCAGATCGCTGACGAGGGGCTTCCTCCCCCTCCGTCGCGCTGCGCGCGCCACCTCCCCCTGGCGGGGGAGGATTTAGGATCGTGAGGGACCGCCGCGCTGCCGAACAATCGGGCCGAGACGGCGAGACGCGCGCGGCCTGGTATCTGCGGCTGCGCGGCTGGCGAATCCTCGACCGGCGCGTGCGGACGCCGGCGGGGGAGGTCGATCTGGTGGCGAAGCGCGGCAAATTGGTCGCGTTCGTCGAGGTCAAGGCGCGCAAGACCGCCGCCGAACTCGACTTCGCGATCGACGAGTGGCGATTGTCGCGGGTCGCGGCGGCAGCGGAATTTCTGATGCCGCGCTATGCAACGAACGGGGAGGATATCCGCGTCGACGTGCTGCTGCTCGCGCCGGGCGTCAGACCACGGCATATCGAGAATGCCTGGATCGGGTGACATTCGGTGCGCGCGTCCCTAACTGCGCAGCGTCACCGCCGAAGGATCGCCAATGCCCCTCACCGTTGCCGTGCAGATGGACCCGCTCGATTCGATCAACATCGCGGGCGATTCGACCTTTGCGCTGATGCTGTCGGCGCAGGCGCGCGGGCACCGGTTGTTCCATTATGCCGCCGATGACCTGAACTACGCCGACGGGCGGGTGTGGGCGCGCGCGCATCCGGTGACGGTGCAGCGGGTTCAGGGCAACCACTTCAGCTTCGGCGATCCGGTCAGCCTCGATCTGGGCGACGCGGCGGACGTCGTGCTGATGCGGCAGGACCCGCCCTTCGACCTGGGGTACATCACCGCAACGCACCTGCTCGAGCGGATCGCGGACAAGACGTTGGTGGTCAACGACCCGGCCAGCGTGCGCAATGCGCCGGAAAAGGTGTGGGTGCTCGATTTCGCGCGCTTCATGCCACCGACCTTGATCACGCGCAGCGTCGACGAAGCGCGGGAATTTCTCGCCAAGCATGGCGCGATCGTGGTCAAGCCGCTGCACGGCAATGGCGGCAAGGCGATCTTCAAGATCGACAGCGATGGCGCCAATCTCTCGTCGCTGATCGAGGTGTTCAACACCGCCTATCGCGAGCCGCACATGGTGCAGGCCTTCCTTCCCGACGTGGCGAAGGGCGACAAGCGCATCGTGCTGGTCGATGGCGAGGTGGCCGGCGCGGTCAACCGCGTGCCGGGCGAGGGCGAAATCCGCTCGAACCTCGCGGTCGGCGGGACCGCGGCGAAGACCGAGCTGACCGCGAAGGAGGCGGAGATCTGTGCTGCCCTGGGGCCGGAGCTCAAGGCGCGCGGGCTGATCTTCGTCGGGATCGACGTGATCGGCGGCGAGTGGCTGACCGAGATCAACGTGACCTCGCCGACCGGGATCGTCGCGATCGACCGGTTCAACGGGACCGACACCGCGGGCATGATCTGGGACGCGATCGAAGCGCGGGTTGCCGCAAAGGGCTGATCCTTTCGTCCTCTTGCGGGTTCAACATCACCAGTGACCGAATTCATCCTCAATCTGATCGCGTGGGGCGGTTATGTCGGCATCTTCCTGCTGATGGTGATCGAGAACGTCTTTCCGCCGATCCCGTCCGAGGTGATCATGGGCCTTGGCGGGATGGCGGTTGCGCGCGGCGACATGGCGATGACGCCGCTGCTGATCATCGGCACGGCGGGGACCACGGTCGGCAACGTCTTCTGGTACGCGGTCGGGCGCTGGATCGGTTACCAGCGGCTCAAGCCGTTCGTCGACCGGCATGGCCGCTGGCTGACGGTGCACTGGGAGGATGTCGAGAAGCTGCACCGCTTCTTCGTGCGGCACGGGCTGTGGGTGGTGTTCGTGTTCCGCTTCCTGCCGACCTTCCGCACGATGATCTCGCTGCCCGCCGGCATGGCCAAGATGGGGCTGCCGCGCTTCCTGCTGGCGACGTTCCTGGGCAGCGCGATCTGGAACGGCGTGCTCGCCTATGCCGGGCTGCTGCTCGGCTCGCAGTTCGAGGAATTGCAGGACTATGTCGGGCCGGTGGCGGTGGCGATGACGGTGGGGCTGGTGATCGGCTATCTCTACAGGGTCGTCACCTGGAGACCGCGCGCCTGAGCTTCCTCGGCGTCGAGCGCGGCGGCGATTTCGGCGGCCATTTCCTGCATGCGCGGGACGATCGTCGCCAGCTTGACGCTGCACGGCTCGGGGTCGATCGAACAGAGCGTGCCGTAGAAGCCGTCGAGCCGCATGATCGGGATGGAGATGTAGCTTTCGAAGCCGTAGAGCGCGGGCGTGTGGTGCGTGCGCCAGTCGGGGTCGGCGGTGACGTGATCGATGATGACGTGGCAGCCGCTCTGGCGGATCTCGTCGCAGATCGTGGTCTTGAGATCGAGTTCGCCGCCCACCTCCAGCCCGAAGCCGATCTTGTCGAGCACCTGACACGCGACCCAGTGTGTGTCGGTGACTCGCGCCACCGCGGTAAAGCCCATGCCCGTCAGCGCGCAGACCTCGCGCAGCATAGCCTCGACGCCGGGTATGCGACGGACGCGCGCGATGTCGGGTTCGAACGGGCTGCGGGTCCAGTCGGTCATTGCGCTAGCGTAGCAGTTCGCACGTGAATGTCACGCACGCGGGTGACTATAACGATAGATATCAAGCAGATGCGCGGCGTCGACGGCGGTGTAGATCTGAGTCGAGCTGAGGCTGGCATGGCCGAGCAGCTCCTGGAGCGCGCGCAGGTCGGCGCCGCGGCCAAGCAGATGCGTGGCGAAGCTGTGGCGAAGCGCGTGCGGGGTGGTGCGCGGCGGGAGGCCGAGCCGGGTGCGGGCGGCGCGGACCGAGCGGCGGATGATCGCAGGTGACAGCGGCCCGCCGCGCGCGCCACGGAACAGCGCTTCGCCGGGGGCGGTGCCATAGGGGCAGCAGCGGACATAGTCCTCGATCGCCGCGCGCACCTGCGGGAGCAAGGGCACGATGCGGGTCTTGTCGCGCTTGCCGGTGACGCGGATCGTCTCGCTCAAGGGCAGGATCGCGCCGGTGAGCGCCATCGCCTCGCCGATGCGCAGCCCGGCGCCATAGAGCAGCAGCAGCACGGCGAGATCGCGCGCGGCGATCCACGGCTCGCTGGCGTCCTCGGCGACTTCCTCGGCGAGTGCGATGGCCTCTTCGGGGGAGACCGGGCGGGGGATGCCCTTTTTGACGCGCGGGCCGCGCAGGCGGGGGATGTCGCTGTTCTCGCCGCCGGCGAAAGTGAGGAAGGCGCGGACGGCGGACAGCTCGCGTGCGGCGGAGGCGTTGGTGAGGCCGTTCGTCCGGCGGCTCGCGAGATAGGCGCGCAGGTCGGCGGCGGTGACCTTGGCCAGCCCCTCGCGCGACACAGGCTCGCCCCAATGGCCGCTGAGAAAGGCGATCAGCCGCACCGCCGTCGCCTCATAGGCGCGTACCGTATGCACCGAGCGCCGCCGGTCGCGCGCAAGATGTTCGGCGAAGAGCAGGGGCAGGGGGCGCTCGTCCATCGCGTGGGTGGTAGCACGCTTCAACGGCGTCGCGAATCGGCTAAGAGCGCGTGGATGAGCCATATCGACAGCAGCGGCGCGCGCCTCGCCTTTCACCACAGCCCCGGCAACGGCCCGACGATCCTGTTCCTGCCCGGCTATGCCAGCGACATGAGCGGCAGCAAGGCGGTGGCGATCGAAGCCTGGGCGCGGGAGACAGGGCGGGCGTTCGTGCGCTTCGACTATGCCGGGTGCGGCGAAAGCGAGGGCGCGTTCGAGGACGGAACGTTGGCGAGCTGGCGCGACGATGCGCTGGCGATGATCGACCGGGTGATCGAGGGGCCGGTGGTATTGGCCGGATCGTCGATGGGCGGGTGGATCATGCTGCTCGCCGCGCTGGCGCGGCCGGAGCGAGTGGTGGGCATGGTCGGGATCGCGGCCGCGCCCGACTTCACCGACTGGGGCTTCACGGCGGAGCAGAAGATGGTGCTGTTGAGCGAGGGGCGGCTGGAGGAAGAGTCGCAATATTCGCCTGAGCCGACCGTGACCACGCGCGGCTTCTGGGCATCGGGCGAGGCGAACCGGCTGATGCACGGGCCGATCGATCTGCCGATCCCGGCGCGCCTGATCCACGGCCAGCGCGACCCCGACGTGCCGTGGGAGCGCAGCGTGACGCTCGCCGGGCTGCTGCGTTCAGACGATGTGCAGACATGGCTGGTCAAGGACGGCGACCACCGGCTGTCGCGGCCGCAGGACATCGCGTTGATCCTGCGGGCGCTCGAAGATGTGAGTATGGGATGATCCTGTTGCTATTGCTCGCGCAAGTCGCGGGGCCGCCGTCGCCTGCTCGCGAGCGCTGGGAAAATTGCGTCGAGGCTGCGACGGGCGATCCCGAAGCGGCGATCGCCGAGGCCGAGCGCTGGAAGCTGGCCGGCGGCGGCTTCCTGGCGCAGCAGTGCCGCGGCATGGCCTATGCCAGGGTTGGACGCTGGGAGAGTGCGGCGGGCGCGTTCGAGGCGGCGGCGCGCGAGGCCGAGGTGGCGAAGGACGTGCGCTCGGGCAAATATTGGGCGCAGGCGGGCAATGCCTGGCTCGCCGCCAAGGATCCGGCCAAGGCGCGTGCGGCGCTCGATGCCGCGCTGGCGACCGGCGTACTGACCGGACTCGAACTGGGTGAGGCGCATCTCGACCGGGCGCGCTCGCGTGTGGCGATGCGCGATCAGCAGGGCGCGCGGCAGGACCTCGACGTGGCGGTAGTGAAGGCCGCGGCGGACCCGATGGCGTGGCTGCTCTCGGCGACGCTGGCGCGGCGGATGGGCGATGTGCCGCTGGCCAGACGGCATATCGCGACGGCGATCGAGCTGGCGGGCGACGACCCTTCGGTGCAGCTGGAGGCGGGCAACATCGCCGCCTTTGCGCGCGACGAGGCAGGAGCCAAGGCGGCATGGGCGAAGGCGGTGAGCCTGGCGCCCGGTTCGGAGCCGGCAGCGGCGGCGCGTGCGGCGCTCAAGCAATTCGAGGGCGCGGCGGAATAGACTCTCGCGAAACGCATCCTATCTGTGGTGCGAACCAGGCGAGGCTCCCCGATGAACTATCTCCACACGATGATCCGCGTCACCGATCCCGATGCGACGATCCGCTTTCTCGAGCTGATGGGGCTCAAGGAGGTGCGCCGGATGGAGAGCGAGAAGGGGCGGTTCACGCTGATCTTCCTCGCCGCGCCCGGCGATATCGGGGCGGATGGCGAGCGTGCGAGTGCCGAGGTCGAGCTGACCTATAACTGGCCCCCCGAGGATGGCAGCCCCGGCGAGACCTATGGCGGCGGGCGCAATTTCGGGCATCTCGCCTATCGCGTCGACGATATCTACGCGACCTGCCAGCGGCTGATGGATGCGGGCTATCCGATCAACCGCCCGCCACGCGACGGGCATATGGCGTTCGTGCGGACCCCCGACGGGATTTCGGTCGAGCTGTTACAGGACGGCTATCTGGAACCCGCCGAACCCTGGGCGTCGATGCCGAACACCGGCGTCTGGTAATGGACTGGCGCGACCGCCGCTTCCTCGAGCTGAGCGGCGCGCGCGTGCCGATCGTGCAGGCGCCGATGGCGGGCGCGAGCGGGATCGAGCTGGCGGTGGCGGCGATCGAGGGCGGGGCGGTCGGCTCGCTGCCGTGCGCGCTGCTGGCGCCGGAGCAAGTGGTGGCGCAGGCGGCTGAGGTGCGGGCGCGCGCCGAGGGGCCGCTCAACCTCAATTTCTTCTGCCATGTGCTGGCGCCGGCGCCCGACGAGCGCGCTTGGCGGGCGTTGCTCAAGCCATTTTACGACGAGTTCGGGATCGAGGATGCGGGCGATCCGCCGCCGCTGCGGCGCCCTTTCGACGCGGCGATGGCCGGGGCGGTCGAGGTGGCGCGGCCCGATTTCGTCAGCTTTCATTTCGGCTTGCCCGACGCGGCGCTGGTCGATCGCGTGCGGGCGAGCGGGGCGCGGATCATTGGCAACGCCACGACTTTGGCGGAGGGCAAGTGGCTGGCGGGGCAGGGCTGCGACGCGATCATCGCGCAGGGCGATGAGGCGGGCGGGCATTCCGGCTGGTTTCTCGACGCGCATCGGCCGGTCGGGCTGCTCGCGCTGGTGCGACAGCTTGCGCAGGCGGTCAATGTGCCGGTGATCGCCGCGGGCGGGATCGCGGACGGCGAGGCGATCGCCGCGGCGCTGACCGCAGGGGCGAGCGCGGTGCAGATCGGCACCGCCTATCTCGCCTGTCCCGAAAGCCTGATCCCGCCGGCGCATCGCGCGCTGCTCGGGACCGATGCGGAGACGGTGTTCACCAATTTGCTGACCGGGCGCCCGGCGCGCGGCTTTCGCAACCGGCTGATCGATGCGCTGGGACCGATTCATGCCGACGCGCCGCCCTTTCCCCATGCGGCGTCGGCGCTGGCGCCGTTGCAGGCGCGGTCTCGGGCCGATTTCGGGCCGCTCTGGGCGGGGCAGAGCGCGGCGCTGGCGCGGGAAATGCCGGCGCGCGACCTGACGCGGCAACTGGCCGAGGCGGCGTTGAGGGTGTTAGAGGAGACGGCATGATCGAAGTGGTCCGCATTCCCGCGCTGAGCGACAACTATATCTGGCTCGCGCATGACGACGCCTCGGGCGAGACGGTCGTGGTCGATCCGGCGCAGGCCGAGCCGGTGCTGGCGGCGGCGCAGGCGCGCGGGTGGACGATCTCGGTGATCTGGAACACGCATTGGCACCCGGACCACACCGGCGGCAACGCGGCGATCAAGGAGGCGACCGGCGCGACCGTCATCGCGCCGGCGGCGGAGGCGGCGAAGATTCCGACCGCCGACCGGCTGGTGGGTGAAGGCGACGTTGTGATGCTGGGCGCGCATGCGGCGCGGGTGATCGAGGTGCCGGCGCATACCGCAGGGCATATCGCCTATCATCTGGCCGATGACTCGATCCTGTTCGTCGGCGACACGCTGTTCGCGATGGGCTGCGGGCGGCTGTTCGAGGGGACGGCCGAACAGATGTTCGGTAATATGCAGCGGCTGGCGGCGCTTCCCGGGGAGACCGCGGTCTATTGCGCGCATGAATATACGCAGAGCAATGGGCGCTATGCGCTGGTGGCGGAGCCCGACAATGAAGAGCTCGCCGAGCGCATGGCCGAGGTCGACCGGATGCGCGCGCAGGGCCTGCCGACTGTGCCGACGACGATCGCGCTGGAACGGGCGACAAACCCGTTCATGCGGGCCACGAGCGTCACCCAGCTGGCCGAACGGCGGACGGCGAAGGACCATTTTCGCGGTTGATCCACCCGGGGGCGGAACGATAGCGCGGGCACGTTCATTCTGAACGTTCATTTGCAGGAGAGCCGGACATGATTCGAAACGGATGCGTCCTTGTGGGACTGGCGCTCGCGACCGCAGCATGCGGCGGCACGACGACCCCGCTTCCGAATGTTGCCGAGCCGGTGACGAATGAGGCGCTGCCGATCGAGAATGAAGCGATGGGCAACGAGACCGCCGGTGCAGAAGGCGCAACCGCCGCGCTGGCACTGGCCGACGGCACCGCGGCGGGCACCGCGACCGCCACGCCGGCGGCGGATGGTCTCGCCATCACTGTGTCGGTTACCGGCATTCCGGCGGGCGCGCATGGCGTTCATGTCCATATGACCGGCAAGTGCGAGGGGCCGAAATTCACGACTGCGGGCAGCCATTGGAATCCCGGTTCGACCGAGCATGGCCTGGAGAATCCCAAGGGCGCGCATGCCGGTGACATGCCCAATTTGACCGTGGCCGATGACGGCACCGGCAGCCTCAACTTCAAACTCAAGTCGGGCACGCTGGCGCAACTGCTCGACGATGACGGCGCGGCGTTCGTGGTCCATGCCAAGGCGGACGACCAGAAGACCGATCCGTCGGGCGACAGCGGCGACCGCATCGCCTGCGGGGTGTTCGCGGCGAGCTGAGTCAGGTCACGCGCCGGTCAGGGCATAGCGCTCGACCGGCTCGTAGATCGCGCCGCCATGGCCGAGGCTGCTTTCGTAGAGCGTCATGTGTTGGATGCGGAAGACCGGGCTGGTGAGCGCGGCATGGTCGGCGAGGAAACGGTCGGCGGGACCGGCCGATCCGGCCAGCCGCGCCAGCGTGATGTGCGGCAGATAGGCGCGCCGCTCGGGTTCGAGGCCCGCGCGGACCAGCGCCTGATCGACCTTGCGGTGGAGCGCCGCCAGCGGCTCGCGCGGAGTCACGCCGGCCCAGATCGCGTTGGGCTTGCCGCGCGTGTCGAACATGCCGCAGCCGGCGAGTTGCAGGTCGAGCGGCGCGGCGTGCACCGTGGCGGCGTCTTCGGCGGTGCGGCGGTCGACTTCGCCGATGAAGCGCAACGTCAGGTGGAGCTGGTCCTCGTCCTGCCAGCGCGCGCCCGGCACGCCGCCCATGACGGCCAGCAAATGCTCGCGGATCTCGCGTGGCGGGCGGAGTGCAACGAACAGCCGGTGCATGGTGGCGCTCTTAACCGTTAATGTCAGAGACCGCGATGCCGGTTTTCCTTGAAATGGGTCGGGCAAACCATGATATTCGGTCTCATCCGGTGGAATTCGCCGGGCAAAGGAGTTTGTGATGGCTAACTGGTCTGACCCCCAAACGACCGCCGCGCCGTTCGCGACGGCCGCAGGTACGCGCGCTGACGCCGCGTATGATGCGGGGCTGCGGTCCTACATGCTTTCGATCTACAACTATATGGCCTCGGGCGTGCTGCTGAGCGGCATCGTCGCGCTGCTGTTCAGCTGGGGCGGCGAGACTTCGGTCGCTTACTCGGTGTTCACCAGCGGCGGGCCGCTGGTGTGGCTGATCATCCTGTCGCCGCTGGCGATCGTGTTCGCGATGAGCTTTGGCCAGAACAAGTTCTCGACCGGCACGCTGCAGGTCATGTTCTGGGCGTTCACGGTGCTGATGGGCCTGTCGCTCTCGACGCTGCTGCTGCGCTACACCGGCACCTCGGTCGCGCAGGCGTTCTTCGCGGCGGCCGCCGGTTTCGTGGGCCTTAGCCTCTATGGCTACACCACGAAGAAGGATTTGTCGGGCTTCGGCAGCTTCCTGATCGTCGGCCTGATCGGCATCATCGTGGCGTCGATCATCAACATCTTCACCCAGTCGAGCGTGCTGTCGCTGATCATCAGCATCGCGGGTGTGCTGATCTTTGCGGGCCTCACCGCCTATGACACGCAGCGCATCAAGAGCATGTACCAGTACGTCGCGGGCACCGACATGGTCGGCAAGGCCGTGATCATGGGCGCGCTGAACCTGTATCTCGACTTCATCAACATGTTCCAGTTCATCCTGAGCCTGATCGGCAGCCGCGACTGATCGCGGCAGGATCGCTGAAATACGGGAAGGCCCGGCGGGAAACCGCCGGGCCTTTTTCGTTGCACATGCGAAGCGGAACGCCGGTCGTGGTGGCGCGTTTTCATCGGACATATTGGAGAGTTAGACCGATGTCCGACGACCAGAGCACTGAAGTCAAACGCGGCGACGCCGGCACGGACGCCTCGATCGAGGAACGGCTGGAGAAAAATCCGGAGAGCAAACAGGCGCGGCTCGACCGCGCGCTGGACGAATCGATGGATGCCTCCGATCCGCCCGCGACGACCCAGCCGGTGCATTCGCACGAGCCGCCCGAATCTTCGGGCTATGACGCCGAGAAGGAAAAGGCGCTGGCGAAGGAACAGGCGCGCCAGAACGACGCCTGATCAGGCACGCAATTCGAACACTTGCTCGCGAGGCGGGCGGTCCAGTAGGGGAAGCGCATGCTCCGACGGATCGCCCGCCTCGCCCCCTTTCTGCTGCTCGTCTTCGCCGCCCTGCCGGCCCAGGCGCGCGTCACCATCACCTTCTGGTCCTATGAGAATGGCGGCGATTTCCCGCACGCCTTCTTCACGATTCACGGGGTTCCCGACCGCGGTGGCGGGCCAGTGCGGCTGAGCTATGGCTTCACCGCCAAGGCGGTGACCCCCGCGATCCTGCTCGGCAGCGTGCCGGGCAAGATCGACCTCACCACCAAGGGCTATGTCGCCAAGAGCCTCGCGCACTTCGCGACGCCGATCAGCGACGAGCAATATGATGCGGTGGTGCGGCTGGTGAGCGAGTGGAACACCAAGGGCGGCAACAGCTACAACGTCAACAACCGCAATTGCGTGCATTTCGTCGCCGAGGCGATGCGCCGCTCCGGGCTGCGCGTGACGATCGACAAGAAGCTGATCAAGAAGCCACGCTCGTTCACGCGCTCGATCGCGGCGCAGAATGTCGGGCGCGTGGCGGTGATCGACAAGCCATCGGTGCCCTATCTGGCGGCGACGCCGGCGCTGGTCGGGGTTGGCGTGGGCAAATAGGACCCTTTTCATTCCTCGCCGTCCGGGGAGGAATTGGAACGCCTACCGCTTCAGCACGTCCAGCGCTGCCGCGGTCATCGCCTCCGCGGCGGTGCCGATCACGGCTTCGGCATCGGGCGCCCATTTCGAGCTGTGGAGCGAGGGCAGCCCCTTGCCGCCATTGGCCTGCGCCGCATCCCATTTGTCCTTGGGCACGCCGCCGACCCAATAGATCACGCTCTGCACCGACGGATCGGCGATGTGGTAGCGGCCGAAATCCTCGCCCGCCATGGTCGGCGCGATATCCTGTACGCGCTCCGGCCCGAAGCGCGCGGTGAACAGCGTCTTGAGCTGCGTGGCATAAGCGTCGGTGCTGACGGTGGGCGGGGTGAAGGGCTCGCGCACCTTGACCACCGGCTCCGGCGCACCCGCCGCGATCGCCTCGCCTTTGGCGATGCGCGCGATGCCGTCGAGCAGCTGCTTGCGCACCTCGGGCGTGTAGGCGCGGACCGTGAGCAGCAGCAGCGCCTGTTCGGGGATGATGTTGTGGCGCGTCCCGCCCTGGAAGCTGCCGACCGTCACCACCGCGGATTCGAGCGGATCGACCTCGCGGCTGACCAGGGTCTGCAGCGCCGAGACGATGCGTGCGCCGAGTACGATCGGATCCTTCGTCGTCGCGGGATAGGCGCCGTGCCCGCCCATGCCCTTGACGGTGATGTCGACCGAATCGACGCTGGCGAAGGTCGGGCCGGAGCGGATGCCGATCGTGCCGGCGGGCAGGGCCGCGCTGTTGTGGAAGGCGATGGCGTAGTCTGGCTTGGGGAAGCGCGTGTAGAGCCCGTCGTTGAGCATCGCGAGCGCGCCCGCGCTGCTTTCCTCGGCGGGCTGGGCGACCATGACGACGGTGCCCTTCCACTGGCTCTTCATCGCGGCGAGGTTGCGCAGTGTGCCGACCCAGGCAGCCATATGCGTGTCGTGCGCGCAGGCGTGCATGATGCCGGTCTCGACCCCCTCGGGCGTTTTGCCGCGGATCTTGGAGGCGAAGGGCAGGCCGGTTTCCTCGGTCACCGGCAGCCCGTCCATGTCGGCGCGGATCAGGATCACCGGGCCGTCGCCATTCTTCATGACCGCGACGACGCCATGGCCGCCGACCTTCTCGGTCACGGTATAGCCCGCCTTGCGCGCCTCCGCCGCCAGCTTGGCCGCGGTCTTGACCTCGGCAAGGCTGAGCTCGGGATTGGCGTGGAGGTCGCGATAGAGCGTCATCAGCGAAGGCAGCTCCTTCGCGGTCGCGTCGCGGACGGGGTCGGCCTGGGCGGAAGTGGACAAGGCGAGAATGCTCACAGCGGCGGCGATCAGGGTCGTCTTCATGGCCGCCAGCCTATGATGCCCTTACCCCAACGGCAACGACCAACCGCGCCGTTCAGGCCGGGACCAGCTCGATCACGTCGAGCTGCGATTCGAACGACGGCCAGGGCAGCACCAGCCGCCAGCGCGTCGTGCCGATCCGCTCGACATAGCCGGCCATGTCGCGCTGGGCATCGAGGCCATATTCGAGCGGGACATTCTCGTCGCCCAGCTCGAGCGTGCCGAGGAAGATGACGCGCGCATCGGTCTCGGCATAGAGCCGTCCCATCGGCCGCTGCGACCCGTCGAGCTTGACCAGTGCGGGCACGTCGCCTGCACGGCCGACGCGGCAGCCGAACCAGGGGAAGGCGGTAAAATCGCGCAGGCCGGGCCGCTTGGCGCCGAGCTTGAAGGTGCGGCATTTATAGTCGCCGGCCGGCGGCATCGCGTTGCCCAGCGCCTGATCGGGCTCGAACAGCGCGCCGCCCGCGGTGATCGCGACGGCATCGACGGCGCGTGCCCTGGGCAGTGCCTCGACCCACGCCTTGCGCCAGTTGCGCAGCCGGTCGCGGTCCTGCTCGGTGGTGATCGCGCGCCAGCGCGTCTCGGGCGGGCTGACGGTGTCGAGCGCGCCGCCCCTGGCGCAGGCGGCGAGGCTGAGGGCGAGCAGGAGGGGAAGGGCGATCTTCATCTCAGGCCGCCGTCCAGCCGCCATCCATCGAATAGTTCGCGCCGGTGATCGCACTCGCTTCCTCCCTGCACAGGAATACGGCCAGCGCGGCGACCTGTTCCGGCAGCACGAATTTCTTGGTCGGCTGCGCGGCGAGGAGGACGTCGTTCATCACCTGCTCGCGCGTGAGGCCGCGCGCCTTCATCGTGTCGGGGATCTGGTTCTCGACCAGCGGGGTCCAGACATAGCCGGGCGAGATGCAGTTGACCGTGACGCCATGCGTCGCGGTCTCGAGCGCGATCGTCTTGGTCAGCCCGGCGACGCCGTGCTTGGCGGCGACATAGGCCGATTTGTTGGGGCTGGCGACGAGGCTGTGGGCCGACGCGGTGTTGATGATGCGGCCCCATTTCGCCGCCTTCATGTGTGGCACCGCGGCGCGCATCATGTGCCAGGCGGAGGACAGGTTGATCGCGATCACCGCATCCCATTTCTCGACCGGGAAGTCCTCGATCGCCGAGACATGCTGGATCCCGGCATTGTTGACGATGATGTCGGGGCCGCCGAGCTCGGCATGGCAGCGATCGACCATCGCGTAGATCGCATCGGGCTTGCTCATGTCGGCGCCGTCGTACAGCGCCTTCGCACCGCTCGCCGCTTCGAGCGCCGCGCGTTCCGCCTCGATCGCGCCGGCGTCGCCGAAGCCGTTGATCATGACGCTCGCACCCTCCGCCGCCAGCGCCTTGGCGATGGCAAGGCCGATGCCCGAGGTCGAGCCGGTGACGATGGCGGACTTGCCCTTGAGAAACATGCGAACTCCCGCGATTGCGCCGGCATCATTGGCCTGCGCCGCGACCAAGGGCAATGGCCAAGGGAGACGACCGGAATCGGCGTGCAACGTCTGGCCGTCTCGGGCATTGTTGCGGATGACGAATGAAAGGGAATGGCCATGCGCCTCGACGATCTCGATCCCAGTGAAAATGTCCGCGACCTCGGCTCCGGCAGTGGCGGCGGCGGGTTCGGCGGCGGGGGCAACATCCTGCTTGGGTTGTTGCCGATGCTGCTCGGCAGCCGGATGGGCTGCGGCACGATCGCGCTGATCGGCATCGCGGTGGCGGCGTTCATGGCGTTCGGCGGCGGCGGCGGGCTGCTCACCGGCGGCGGCGCGCCCTCGTCGAGCGGGCCGCAGGTCAGCCAGAGCAAGGCGTGCGACACGCCCGAGGAACTGCAGGCGTGCCGCGTGATGACCAGCACCGAACAGACCTGGACCACGCTGTTCAAGGCGCAGGGCGAGCAATATCCGGCGCCGATCCTCAATTTCTATCAGGGCGGCGTGCAGTCGGGCTGCGGCTCGGCGACGGCGGCGGCGGGGCCGTTCTATTGCCCGGCGGATCGCGGCGTCTATCTCGACACGAGCTTCTTCAAGGAGTTGTCGAGCCGCTTCGGCGCGGTCGGCGACTTCGCGCAGCATTATGTGATCGCGCATGAGGTCGGACATCACATCCAGAACGTCTCCGGTACGATGGAGCGCGTGCGGCAGGACCAGCGGCAGATGAGTCAGGCCGAGGGCAATGCGCTGTCGGTGCGCGTCGAGCTGCAGGCGGACTGCTATGCCGGCGTGTGGGCGGCGCGGAACAAGGACCGGCTGGAGGCCGGCGACATCGAGGAAGGGATGCGCGCCGCCAATGCGATCGGCGACGATACGCTGCAAAAACAGGCGCAGGGGACGATCGTGCCCGAGAGCTTCACCCACGGCACCTCGGCGCAACGCCAGAAATGGCTGCGCCGCGGGCTGGAAACCGGCGATCCGGCGCAGTGCGACACGTTCAGCGGGGCGATCTGAATGAGCGTGGCGTTTCGCCGGGAAAGCGACGAGGAGCACAAGGAACCCAAGTTCGAGCTGCCGATCCCGCCCGGCGCCAATCTGGTGACGGCGCGCGGACTGGCGCTCATCGGGGCGCGGATCGCAGCGCTCGAGGCCGATCTGGCGGCGGCGGAGAGCGACGAGACGCGCGAGGCGGTGCGGCGCGACCTGCGCTACTGGCACACGCGGCAGACTACGGCCGATCTGGCGCCGGTGCCGGGCGAGGACAGCGTCGCCTTCGGCTCGCGCGTGCGCTTCAGGCTGAACGGGCGCGAGCGGCAGATCGATATCGTCGGTGCAGACGAAGCCGACCCGGCGGCCGACCGCATCGTCTTCACCGCGCCGCTCGCCGTCGCGCTGATGGGAGCGGAGCCGGGCGAGATGGTCGAATTCAACGGGCGCGAGGATGCGGTCGAGGTGATCGCGACCGGGCCGATCCCGTAAAACGAAAGGTCCGGACGTTGCCGTCCGGACCCTCGTGCGGCCGCGGTGAGGTGGCCTGCTTGGGAGGCCTCAATATGTGCCCGAAAAGCTCCGGTTGAGATAGTGGGGGCCGCTCCGGTCGCCCTGTTCGCCGAACAGCGCGCCGCTTCGTTCCTCGTCCTTCCACGCCGCCTTGGCCTCGTCGGCGGTCTTGCGGATCGTCACGCGGTTGTCGTCGACCGACTCGATCCAGCGTGACGGGATCGAATGATGGTGGCCGCCGGCATCGGCATCGCTCCTGGTCAGCACGATGCGGTCGCCGCGCACCTTGTCGACGGTGCCGACATGCTGACCGTCCGAGCCGATTACTTCCTGATGCTCGGTGACGCGGGAGAGTGACGAACGCTGGCCCTGACGCTCGGTGCGCCAGTTGCTGAACTCATTCTCGAAGCGCGCGGCATTCTCGCGGCGATATTCGTCATAATCGCGGTCGAGATCGGAGATCTGGCGGCTGCGCCAGCCATAATAATGGTCGTCGCGGTCGCGGTCCTGATTGCCGTGGCGCGCGTCGTAACGGGCATCCTGCTCGCGGCGGCGCTCGGCTTCCTCGTCGCCGAACCATGAGCGGACCTCGTCGCCGGCGCGGCTGAAGAAGTCGCGGTCCTGATAA
The DNA here is from genome assembly GCF_024211275.1 of Sphingomonas tagetis. Taxonomy (GTDB): domain Bacteria; phylum Pseudomonadota; class Alphaproteobacteria; order Sphingomonadales; family Sphingomonadaceae; genus Sphingomonas; species Sphingomonas tagetis. The sequence continues at coordinate 317,253 of NZ_JAMLDX010000002.1, read as the reverse complement.
CTGTAACCCTCGGGCCGGCGGTCATAGCCGCCGCGGCTCGGCGCGGCGCGGCGCGGATCGTCCCAACGGCTGTTGGGCAGGCCCCGGTCGCCGCCGCCGAAGCCGCGATCGTCGCCGCGGTCCCAGTTGCGGTTGCCGAAGCGGCCCTCTTCGCGGCCGGTGGGGACGCCATAATAGTCGCTGCGCCCGCGATACGGGTCGCGGCCCCGGCCGAACTCGCCGGCGACGGCATAGTCGCGCGCGCTGGAGCGGCCATATTCGGCGCTGTAGCCATAGTCACGGCCAACCTCGCCGTCTTCGCGCTGACGCCAGCTGTCGTCACGGTCGTTGCGCGGATATCGATCATAGCCCACTGGGAATTCTCCTTATTCCTGCGGAAGGGGACGGCGCTTGCGGCGCGTCCCGACAGCGGAAATAAAGGCCGGCGGCACGGTTGGTTCCACCATTGGCCGCATCGCGCGACGCGGCCGGGCGCAATCGCTGCGGAGCGGGTCAAAAACCGCGCCAAGGCGGCTTGCGCGGGGGCGGGGGTGACGCTAGAGGAACCGCCTTCCGGCGCTGCCGGAGCGTGGAGCGGGGCTGTAGCTCAGATGGGAGAGCGCTGCAATCGCACTGCAGAGGTCAGGGGTTCGATTCCCCTCAGCTCCACCAAGCCCCACGTCATTCAAAATCACCTGAAAAAATCACGTGTGGCGCGCGAGCGGGCCTGATTAGCGAGCGTTGGCGGCGACCTGGTTTTTTCGATCAGCAGCGACCATGGCGCGGGCAGATAGTCGAGCGACATGTAGAAGTAGAAGGCGCATGAGCCGTCGGGCCGGAAGGTCGCGCCCTTGACGATGCCGAATGCGGTCGTGCCGCTGAACACCGGGCCGCCGCTGTCGCCTTGCTTGCACGTCGGCCCCGCCACCGCGACCCAGGTCGGCAGGCAGAAGCCGCCGCAAAGCTCGCCCGCGGGCGCGAAGTCGAGTAGTTCCACTTCGGCGCAGCTATAGCCGGTACTCTCGCCGCGGTGGCAGACAAAGTCGCCCGCTCGCGTGCCGGGCTTGCTGCGCTGCGCCTCCACTGGCCGTTCGATGGTGCGCGCGGTGTCGGCATAGAAGAGCGGCCGGTCGGGCGCTGGGCCGCCATGGATCTGCAGATCATGATAGCCCCAGCCCCATTGGCCGATGAAGCTCAGCGGGGTCGGACGGCGCTGCGGGTCGAGATAGGTGAGGTCGTCGAGGCAATGGGCGGCCGTGGTGATGCCCGCGCGCTGCCCGTCGCTGACCATGAAACCGCTGGTACACCGGAAACGCTTGCCACTGGCGGGATCGATCCCGTCGAGCCGTCCGCCGCCACGCAGCGCCAAGTTGCGGTCGACGCGGTCGAGTACGCGGACCTGGACCGGCACGCTGGTCAGCTTCTCCAGCGCAGCATCCAGCGCCGCCGCGCCGCCGGCCGCTGCCACGGGGGCGCTGCCGGCGATGACCACCAGCTCGCCGGTGCGCGGATCGACGCCCATCGAGGGATAGCTTCGCGCGGCCGTTCGGATCGCGGCCTGATGATTGGTGAGCGCCCACACCACGCGGTCACGGCTCGCCTTGGCGCCGGTCCGGAAAATGACGGGTGCGGTCGTTCCGCCGGCTTTGATCCGTGTTTCCGGGACGGGTTCGCTGCCGGTGAGATAGACAATGAAGCGATAATCCGGCCGATGCTGGACGGAGATGCCGGCGAGGCGATCACGATAGCGGCTCGAGATCGCGTCGGTCGCCGCGACGCTGTCATGCTGGACCTGCAAGCGGCGAAACGCCTCGGTCGGCGAGACGCCATAGGCTCGCGCATATTCGCCCGCATCCTGCAGCAATGCCGTTTCGCGCGTCTGGATCGGTTGCGCCGCGACGGGCTCGGCCGAAGCGAGGATGCCCAGCAAGGGCATCAGCCAATTCCAGCCCGAGCGAACAAGGCCCGATGCGTCACGGCAGCGGTCGGGCGTTCGATCTCCCATCAGCCACCAAGCCCATATCGTTGAAACCGCTCAACGATCTCATAAGGCCTTTCGCTCAGAACGAAACAGCAGCTGGAAGACGACGAGGATCGCAGCGGCGAGGGCCGCGGGGACCAGCCAGATGCGGTACCAGTCGTGCTGCGCGCCGGTGGCGAAGGCATCGGTGACCTGGCCCGCCACCCAGAAACCGATCAGCATGCCCACGCCATAGGTGGCGAGGGTGATCAGGCCCTGCGCGGCGCTCTTGCAGTTTTCGCCAGCGCGGGCGTCGGTGTAGATCTGGCCGCAGACGAAGAAGAAGTCGTAGCAGGCGCCGTGCAGCGCGATGCCCAGGATGATCAGCGTCGCGCTGGGGCCGTCGAAGCCAAGGGCGAACAACAGATAGCGCAGCGCCCATGCCGCCATGCCGATCAGCAGCGTGTTCTTGATGCCGAAGCGCGCCAGGAACACGGGCAGCAGCAGCATAAACAGCACTTCGGACATCTGCCCGATCGACAGCTTGGCGGTGGGGTTGTCGATGCCGATCTCGGTCAGGAACGGGCTGGCATTCTGATAATAGAAGCCGAGCGGGATGCAGATCAGGATCGAGGCGATGAAGAAGACTACGAAATTGCGGTCCTTGAGCAGCCACAAGGCGCTGAGGCCCAGCCGGTCGCCAAGGCTTGCGCCTTCGCCCCTTGCGGGCGGCGTGGCGGGCAGGGTGAAGCTGTAGAGTCCGAGCACCGCCGACGCGATCGCGCCGAGCAGGAAGGTCTGGCGCAGCATGCCCGTGGCCACCGCCTGCTGGCTGTCCCATGCCAGCACGCTGATCGCGAGGCCGGCGACGATCCAGCCGACCGTGCCCCAGACGCGGATCCAGCCGAATTCCCGGGCGGGATCCGTCAACTGGCGGAAGGAGATGGAGTTCACCAGCGCCAGCGTCGGCATGTAAGCGATCATGTAGCCCATGACATAGGGCAGGAAGCTGTCGAAATCCGCCGAGCGATACATCGCATACATCAGCAGCGCGCCGAGCAGATGCAGCAGGCCGAGGATGCGCTCGGCATTGAAGAAGCGGTCGGCGATCAGCCCGACGATCAGCGGCGCAAGGATCGCGCCCCAGGATTGCGACGAATAGGCGAGACCCGTCTGGGCGCCGCTGGCGCCGAACGCGCCGCCGAGGAATGTGCCCAGCGTCACGAACCAGCTTCCCCAGATGAAGAACTGGAGGAACATCATCACGCTCAACCGGATGCGCATCGCCGACACTGACCTCTCCCCTTCGATCTTGCGATTCGTTGATCGCGGTGTAATGGTTTTCATAAAGTGCGCAAACCGATGCTGCAATAGTGCGGAAATTGGCGGAGCTGGCAGAGATGCGGCTTGAAATGTAAACGATATCCAATCTATCGCATGCGCAACGGGGTTGAGGAGAGAGAGCCGGGGATGAAACGCCCATCGACCATCAAGCAAGTCGCCGAGCGGGCGAACGTGTCGATCGCGACCATCTCGCGGGCGTTGCAGAACCCCTCCGTGGTTGCGCCGGAAACGCGCGACCGCGTGATGGCGGCGGTGGCCGAACTCAATTACGTGCCCAACGTGCAGGCGCGCAGCCTGCGAACGTCGCGCAGCCGCGTGATCCTCGCGCTGGTGCCCGACATCACCAATCCGTTCTTCGGCGAGATCATCCGGGGAATCGAACGCGGCGCGTTCGAGACCGGCTATTCGGTACTGCTCGGCGACACGCAGCACGACGAGGCGCGCGAGGCGAGCTATGCCAGCATGATCGCGTCGGGTCAGGTCGATGGCCTGCTGACGATGATGCCGCATGTGCCCGAGCTCTATTACCGGCAGCGCTTCCCGATCGTGACCGTCTGCGAATATGTCGCGGATTCCTCGATCAGCCGGGTGCGGACCGACAATCCGGCGGGTATCGCGCTCGCGGTGCGGCACCTCGCCGAACTGGGCCATCGCCAGATCGCCTATATCGGCGGGCGGCCGGATCAGCCGATCAGCGACGAGCGCGAACAGGGCTTTCGATCGACGATGCGCCAGCTCGGCCTCCCGGTGTCGCCGGCGCTGATGGCGGTGGGCAATTTCACCGCTGAATCCGGCGCCCGCGCGGCGAAGGAATTGCTCGACGGCGGCGCGCCGTTCACCGCGATCTGCTGCGCCAGCGACGAGACCGCGGTGGGTGCGATGCAGACGCTGCGGAACCATGGTTTGAAGGTGCCGAACGACGTGTCGATCGTCGGGTTCGACGATATCCCGCTGTCGCAATATCTCGATCCGCCGCTGACCACGGTGCGTCAGCCGACCGACCGGCTCGGCTTCGAGGCGGTCAGCATCCTGCTCGAACAGCTGCGCAATCCGAAGTTCGAGCCGCGGATGCTGGTGCTGCCGACCGAAATGATGGTGCGCGGCTCGACCGCGCCGCCGCGAAACTGAGATCGAGAGAGGCTGGAATGGCGACTGAAATCAAGGGGCCGGGCCTGTTCATCGCCCAGTTTCTGGGCGACTCGGCCCCGTTCGACCGGCTCGACACGATCGCGGACTGGGCTGCAGGCCTGGGCTACAAGGCGCTGCAGCTGCCGACCTGGGACGCGCGTGTCATCGATCTGGCGCTGGCGGCGGAGAGCGCCGATTATGCGCAGGAACTGCAGGGCAAGCTCGCCGAAAAGGGGCTGGCGATCTCCGAGCTGTCGACTCATCTGCAGGGCCAGTTGATTGCGGTGCATCCGGGTTTCGCGCCGATGTTCGATGCCTTCGCGCCCGATGCGTTGCGCGGCAAGCCCGAAGCGCAGCGGCAATGGGCCGTCGAACAGCTCGGCCATGCCGCGCGCGCGAGCCGCAATCTGGGGCTCACCGCTCATGCGACCTTCTCCGGTGCGTTGCTGTGGCCCTATGTCTATCCCTGGCCGCAGCGCCCGGCGGGACTGGTGGAGGAAGGGTTCGCCGAGCTTGCCAGGCGCTGGCGTCCGATCCTAGATACGTTCGACGATGCGGGCGTGGATGTGAGCTATGAGCTGCATCCGGGCGAGGACCTGCACGATGGCGTGACGTTCGAGCGATTCCTCGACGCGGTGGACGGGCATCCGCGCGCGAACATACTCTATGATCCGAGCCATTTCGTGCTGCAGCAGCTCGACTATCTCGCCTTCATCGACATCTATCACAGCCGGATAAAGTGCTTCCACGTCAAGGACGCCGAGTTCCGTCCGACCGGCCGGCAGGGCGTCTATGGCGGTTACAGCAACTGGGCGGATCGCGCCGGGCGGTTCCGCAGCCTGGGCGACGGGCAAGTCGACTTCACAGCGATCTTCTCCAAGCTCACCCAATATGATTTTCCGGGCTGGGCGGTGCTCGAATGGGAGTGCGCGCTCAAGGATTCCGCGGTGGGTGCCGCCGAGGGGGCGAAGTTCATCGCCGATCACGTCATTCCGGTCGCATCGCGCAGCTTCGACGATTTCGCCGCCAGCGGTACGGATGCAGGGTTCAACCGCAGGCTGTTGGGACTGGACGGCGCGCAATGAGGCCAATCCGGCTGGGTATGGTCGGCGGCGGCGCGGGCGCGTTTTTCGGTCCGGTGCATCGCACGGCGGCGCGGCTCGACGGGCGGTTCGAGCTGGTCGCCGGCGCCTTCTCGTCGCGGCCCGAAGCGGCGGGCGAGGGGGCCGCGCTGATCGCCGATGCCGCGCGTTCCTATCCGCACTATCGGGCGATGATCGAGGCCGAGGCGCGGCGCGAGGATGGCGTCGAGCTGATCGCGATCGTGACGCCGAACCATCTCCATTATCCGGTCGCCAAGGCCGCGCTGGAGGCCGGCATCGCCGTGCTGTGCGAGAAGCCGCTGGCGCTCGACCTCGAGCAGGCGCGCGAGCTGGCGGCGCTGGCGTCCGAGCGGGACCTGCTGTTCGCGGTCGCCTATACCTATACCGGCTATCCGATGGTGCGGCAGGCGGCGGCGATGGTCCGGGCGGGCGAGCTGGGCACCCTTCGCGGGGCGCAGATCCGCTATGTGCAGGACTGGCTGGCGACCCCGGTGGAGGCGGGGGGCTCCAAGCAGGCGGCATGGCGAACCGACCCCCGGCTCGCCGGCCCGGGCGGCTGCCTCGGCGATATCGGTACGCATTGCTATAATCTGCTGCACAGCGTGACGGGCCTCAACGCCGTCGCGCTCGCCGCCGATTTGCAGGCGAGCGTGCCGGGCCGCGCGCTCGATGACGATGTGCAGATCATGCTGCGCCTTGAAAATGGCGCGCGTGCGGGCATCTGGGCGACGCAGGTCGCGCCGGCGGTCGCCAAGAATGGCCTCGATTTCCACATCTATGGCGACAAGGGCGGACTCGAATGGGCGCAGGAGGCGCCTGACCTGCTGCGCTTCACGCCCGTGGGCGGTAACAGCGTGCTGATGCGGCGCGGCGCGGGCGGCCTGCACCCGGCAGCGGTGGCGGCGACGCGCTTACCCGCAGGGCATCCCGAAGCCTATTTCGAAGCGCTCGGCCAGCTCTATCGCGACATCGCGGAGCATTGGACGCAGCGTTCGCGCGCGCCTCTGTTCGGAGCACGGGTGGCCGACGGTGTCGCCGGAATCGCCTTTGTCGAGACGGCGATCGTGTCGAGCCGATCGAACGGCGCCTGGACGGCAATGATCCCGCAGGCCATCGCCAATTGACGCCGACCGGCAAACCGTGTCTGTCGCTGCGCTCTATGTCGCGAGCGAAGAACAATATCGGCGAACTCGGCCCGCTGGTCGGTTATCACCTCCGCCGCGCCTTTGGCGCCTTTGCCGCCGATTTCGCGGTGGCGATGGAAGGGACGGGGATGCGCCAGGTGCTGGTCGGCATCCTCACCGTCGTGTCGGGGAGTCCGGGGATCAACCAGGGCGCGGTCGGCCGCGTCCTCGGCATCAAGCGCGCCAACATGGTCTCGCTGATCAACGAGCTGGTCGATGCCGGGCTGATCGCACGCGTTGTCGATCCGGGCGACCGGCGCGCCTTTTCGCTCAACATCACCGATGCCGGACGCGCGATGCTCGCCGATTGCCTTGCACGCATCGCAGCGCATGAACAGCGCATGCTCGCCGGGTTCAGCGAGGCGGAGCGGGCGATGCTGCTGGAACTGCTCGGCCGGATCGAGCGGCGCGACCCTGCCGCCGCCTAAAGCCCGAGTAGTTTGGCCGCGTTGCCTTTCAGGATCTTCTCGCGCAGCTCGGGCTTGAACCCGGCCTCGTCATAGGCCGCGATCCAGCGATCGGGCGGGATCAGCGGGAAATCCGATCCGAACAGGAATTTGTGGCCGAGCTGGCTATTGGCGTATTTGACGATTTGCGGCGGGAAATATTTGGGGCTCCAGCCGCTCAGGTCGATAAAGACGTTGGGCTTGTGCAGCGCCATCGACAGGCTCTCGTCGGTCCATGGCCAGCCGGGATGCGCCAGGATGATCCTGATATTGGGGAAGCGCACCGCGACCTCGTCGACCAGGATCGGCTGGCCGTATTTCAGGCGGATGCCTCCGCCGCCGGGCATGCCGGTGCCCATGCCCGAATGGCCCGTGTGGAAGATCGCGGGCAGGCCATAATGGTCGATCACTTCGTAAAGCGGCCAGGCGATCGGATCGGCTGGGTCGAAATTCTGTAGCGGCGGGTGGAACTTGAACCCCTTCACGTCGTGCTTCTCGATCAGGTCGCGCGCCTCGATCGCGCCGCGCTTGCCCTTGTGCGGGTCGATCGAGGCGAAAGCGATCATGATGTCGTTGTTCGCCGCCGCGGCTTCCGCGATCTCCTCGTTGCGGATGCGCTTGATGCCGGTGCCGGCTTCCATGTCGACGGTGAACATGACGAAGCCGATATTGGCGGCGCGATAGTGCGCGATCGTCTCGGGGATCGTCGGACGGCGGCGGTCGGCCTTGAAATACTTCGTCGCGGCGTCGGCGAACTCGGCGAAGATCGGATCTTCGGGATCGTGACACGACACCTCGGCATGGACGTGGATGTCGATCGCGTCGAGCTTCGCCGCGTCCATGCTGCGCCCCCCTATTCGGTGAGGATCAGCGCATCGAGCGCGACCACACCTTCGCCCCTAGGATAGACCACGACCGGGTTAAGGTCGATCTCGCGGATCGACGGCGTGCCCGACAAAGCCCGGCCCAACCCGGCGATCAGCCTGGCCACCGCGTCGACGTCGAGCGCGGGCGAGCCGCGATAGCCGTCGAGCAGCGCGCCCTGCTTGAGCGCGCGCAGCTCGGCGACGATCGCGTCATGCGTCAGATCGACCGGGAGCAGGCGGACGTCGTGGAGCAATTCCGCAGTGACCCCGCCGAAACCGACCAGGATCACCGGACCCCAATCGGGATCGTTCCGCGCGCCGACGATCAGCTCGACGCCGCGCTTGCCCATCGCCTCGACCTGCGCGCCGTCGAGCGCGATGCCCGCGTCATAGGCGGCGACATTGCCGTAGAGCTTTGCCCACGCCGTATCGAGCGCGGCGTCGTCGGCGATGTTGAGCAGCACGCCGCCGGCATCGCTCTTGTGGCTGAGCTCGGCGGACTGCGCCTTGATCGCGACCGGATAACCGACGCGCGCGGCGACGGTCTTGGCGTCGTCTACCGTGGCCGCGAAGCCACCGGCGGGAAAGGGGATGCCGAGCGGGGCGAGCAGCTGCTTCGCGCGATACTCGGGAATGACGCCCGAGGGCAGGTCGAGTGCGGCCGGCACCGCGTCGGCGCGGGCGAAATCGCGCGTCGCCAGCTTGCTTAAATGCCGCAGCGCGCGGTAGGCGCGATCGGCCGAAGGGAAATACGGCACGCCGATCGCGCGCAGCCCGGCGATGTAGTCTGCGGGCACCTCGGCGCCGTCATCGATGCCGGCGAAGATCACCGGCTTTTCCGGTTGCAGCGCCTTCACCGCATCGATGATCGCCGGGAATTTGCGCGCGGACGTCGCTTCGTCGGTCTGGATGATGCCGAACACGAGCGCCGCGAAATTGTCGTCGGCGAGCAAAGGGATCAGCGTGCGGCGGTAGAGATCGGGATCGACCAGTGCCTGCGCAGTCAGGTCCATCGGGTTGGAGACGGGGATGAAATCGGGGATCGAGGCGCGCATCGTCGCCGCGGTCTCGCCAGCCATCTCCGGCAGTACGAGGCCGATCGCTTCGGCGAGATCGAGTGTGAGCGCCTTGAACGCGCCCGATTCGGTGAGGACGGCGGTGCCGCCCTTGCGCACGGGCCTGGCCCGCACGGCGAGTTCGAGCACGTCGCCGAGCGATTCGAGGCTATCGACCAGGATCACGCCCGCGCGCTCGACCTTGGCCTTCATCAGCTGCCAGTCGCCGGCCATCGCGCCGGTATGCGTCGCGGCGGATTCGCGCGCGGCGCTCGACGTGCCCGGGTGGAGCAGGACGATCGGCTTGCCCGCCACGCGCGCCTGTTCGGCAAGCGTGAGGAAGCGGGCGGGCTTGCGGAACTGCTCGACGATCATGCCGATGGCAGGAGTGGCGGGATCGGCGATGAGGTGCTCGACATAATCCTCGACGCCTGACGCGGCTTCATTGCCGGTCGAGACCGAGACGGTGATGCCGAGACCCTTTCCCATCAGCGTCGTGCCGAGCACGACCGCCATCGCGCCTGACTGGCTGACGATGCCGACTGCCGGCTTGCCGGTCAGGTCGAGGACGGGGGCCTCGACGAAGGTCAGCGGAATGCCAGCGGCATAGTTGACCATGCCGAGGCAATTCGGCCCTTCCACCACCATGCCATGCTCGTGCGCGATGCGCGCGACTTCGGCTTGTGCGGCAAGCCCCTCCTCCCCCCCTTCTGCGAACCCTGCCGAGAAGATGATCGCGGCGCCGACGCCGCGCGCCGCAAGCGCCTGAACCGTGGGCAGTACCGCGCCGCCGGGGATCGCCAGCACCGCGGCGTCCACGCCCTGCGGCAGTTCGTCGATCGACTTCAGGCATTTGCGGCCATCGATCTCGTCGCGCTTCGGATTGATCAGGTGGATGTCGCCGGCATAGCCGTGCCGTTCGAGGTTTCGCAGCACCGAATTGCCGAGCGAGCCCGGAGTCGGCGAGGCGCCGACGATGACGACCGAGCGCGGGGTGAGTAGGCGGGAGAGGTCGGGCATGGGGCCATCCGTTGGTCGTCCCAACCCTCCCCCGGAGGGGGAGGGGGACCAGCGAAGCTGGTGGAGGGGTAATCTCCACGAGCGAGACATTGCGTTTGTGGAGACCTACCCCTCCACCACCGCTACGCGGCGGTCCCCCTCCCCCTCCGGGGGAGGATTGAACTAGGCCTTCACGCGATCCTTGTCGTAGGCCCCGAGGCCGGGCTTGTAGCTCTTCTCGTCGATGAACTGACGGATGCCTTCCTTGCGGCCTTCATTATCGTAGCTGTTGGCCGCTTCCTGCGCGCGGATCAGATAATCCTCGGCTTCGTCATAGGTCATCACGCCGACGCGCCGCACGGCGTCCTTGGTCGCCTTGAGCGCGACCGGGTTCTTGGCGAGCAGAACATTGGCGACTTCGGTGACGCGGTGCTTGAGCGATGCCAGCGGCAGCGCCTCGTTGACCAGGCCCCAGTCGGCGGCGGTCTTGCCGTCGATATTCTCGCCCATCATCGCATGGTACATCGCCTTGCGGAACGGCAGCAGCTCGGTCGCGACCTTGGTCGCGCCGCCGCCGGGCAGGATGCCCCAGTTGATCTCGCTCAGCCCGAACTTGGCTTCTTCCGCCGCAAAGGCGAGGTCGCAGGCGAACAGCGGGCCATAGCCGCCGCCGAAGCACCAGCCATTGATCATCGCGATCGTCGGCTTCTGATACCAGCGCAGGCGGCGCCACCAGCCATAGCTCTCACGCTGCGCCTTGCGCGTGCCGCGCAGGCCGTCCGCCTCGGTTTCGCGGAAATATTCCTTGAGGTCCATGCCCGCGGTCCACGCCGCGCCTTCGCCCGACAACACCAGCACACCGACCTTCTCGTCATGCTCGAGCAGGTCGAGCACTTCCATCATGTCGCGGTTGAGCGTCGGGCTCATCGCGTTGCGCTTGTCGGGGCGGTTGAAGCGCACCCAGGCGATGCCGTTCTCGACGTCATAGGCGACGACGCCGTTCGAGGAGGTCTCGGTCATTTTTCTTCCTTCAGCCCTGTTGAGCGACCGCGGCGGACGCCGGGCGGCAATGCAATTCAATCAGATTGGATAGTGGCCGGGTTCGGTCTCGATGGTGATCCAGCGCAGCTCGGTGAAGCTGTCGATCCCGGCCTTGCCGCCGAAGCGGCCATAGCCGGAGGATTTCACGCCGCCGAACGGCATCTGCGCCTCGTCATGCACGGTCGGGCCGTTGACGTGGCAGATGCCCGACTTGATCTGGCGTGCGACGCGCAGGCCACGTGCGGTGTCGCGCGTGAACACCGCTGCCGACAGGCCATATTCGGTATCGTTGGCGAGCTCGATCGCATGCGCCTCGTCACGCGCGCGGATTACGCCGACGACCGGACCGAAGCTCTCGTCGCGGAACAGCTTCATCGCCGGCGTGACCTTGTCGATGACATGCGCCGGCATCAGCACGCCGTTCGATGCGCCGCCATTGACCTGCACCGCGCCGGCGGCGACCGCGTCGTCGATCAGCGACTGCACATGATCCACGGTCTTCTGATCGACCACGGCGCCGAGCGGGGTCTTGCCCTCACGCGGATCGCCGACCGGCATCGTGCCGACCTTGGCCTTGAACTTCTCGACGAACGCATCGGCGACGCTTTCGACGACGATGATCCGCTCGGTCGACATGCAGATCTGGCCCTGGTTCATGAACGCGCCGAACGCCGCGGCCTTGACCGCTTCGTCGAGGTCGGCGTCCTCGAGCACCAGCATCGGCGCCTTGCCGCCCAGCTCGAGCAGCACCGGCTTCAAATGCCCGGCGGCGCGCTGCGCGATGATCTTGCCGACCGCGGTCGATCCCGTGAAGTTGATGCGGCGGACATGCGGATGGTCGATCAGCGCGCCGACGATCTCCGGCGCGTCCGCGGGGGCGTTGGTGACGATGCTGACCGCGCCCTTGGGCAGCGCCTCGTCGAACGCCTCGGCGATCAGCGAATGCGTGCGCGGGCATTGCTCGCTGGCCTTGAGCACCATGGTGTTGCCGCACGCCAGCGGGACCGCGACGGCGCGCACGCCGAGGATGATCGGCGCGTTCCACGGCGCGATGCCGAGCATCACGCCGACGGGCTCGCGGATCGCCATCGCGATGCAACCGGGCTTGTCCGACGGGATCACCTCGCCGCCGATCTGTGTCGTCAGCGCCGCAGCTTCGCGGATCATGCCGACCGCGAGCATGTGGTTGAAGCGCGCCCAGCCCTCGGTCGCGCCAATCTCGCCTTTCATCGCCTCGACGAAATCCTCGGCTTTGCTCGCCAGCACATCGGCCGCCTTGTTGAGCGCGGCGCGGCGGGCGTTCGGCCCGAGCGCCGACCAGGCGGGAAACGCCGCGGCGGCAGCTTCGACCGCCTCGTTCGCGTCGGCGACGGTGAACGCCTTCGCTTCGGTCGCGACTTCGCCGGTCACGGGATTGAGACGAGTGAAGCGGGTGCCGGGTGCCGGCGGTGCAATCGTGGCCATGAACGCCTCTCCTTTATTGTTATGTGATATAACCTAAAAGGTGCCGATGCAAGCGCTTTCCTAAGATCATCCGAGCAGTGCGGCGGCACTGCCTTGCGGCGGAAAAGCGAGGATTCGACCGGCCAGCGCCTCGGCTTCGGCCGCGCCGACCGGCGTTGCGGCATAGGCGGCGCAGTCGGCGAACTTGGCGATCAGCGCCGAGTCGGAAATGGGCCTATCGGGATGCCCGGCGGCCTGCATCACGCGATGCACGATACGGCCGCCGTCGCGCATCACGAAGGTGAGCGAGCCGCTGGCGGCCTCGGCGCGAGTCCAGGCGGGATTGCGGACCTCGACCACCTTCGACGCGAGCGCGCGTGTGCTGGTGTCGGCGATGCGCGCGGGCAGGAAGGTGGCGAGCGTGACCTCGCCATCGAGAAGCGCCGCGGCGACGGTATAGGGGATCGAGAACTTCGCGTGGATCGGCTGGTCGGGTGCGGCTTTCGCGGGTTGCGGGCGGATCAGCATTTCCTGGATCGGACCGGTTTCGGCCTCGATCCGCTCGACCTCGGCGAGGTCGATGCGGTCGCGCAGGGCAAGCGCCGCCTCGATATAGGGGTGCGTGCCGCGGCAAGCCGGCCAGGGCTTGAAGCTGACCTCGTCGCCCAGGAACCGCGTGCCGAGCCCGTCGAGCAGCACATCGCGCGGCGGGCCGCCGCCATAGACGGCGAAGAAGCCGGCTTTGCCCTCGAGGGGTTCGGCGAAGGCGCGCGCGCCGGCTTGCGCGAGCAGCGCCGACTCGACCGCCGCACGCGCCACAAAGCCTTCGCGAACGCCGCGCATCGGCGAGACGGCATCGTATTTGATCTCACTCGGGAAGCCGCCCTGTACCAGCGCGAGCCCCATCGCGTGCCGGATGCCGTCGGCGTCGAGACCCAGCAGCCTGGCGCAGGCCGCGGCCGTGGCGATCAGGTTGACGAGGGGCGGCGGATACCAGCCGCCTTCCTCATAGGGTCGCGGCGGCGCCAGCGAGAGCCGGCAGGCAAGGTCGCTGCCCGCCGTCATCGCGGTGAGAAAGCGCGCGGCGTCGATGCCCGGATCTGCGTCCGCGAGCGCCAGCAATGCTGGAACGAGCGCGGCGTTTGGATGCGCAGGCCCGGCATCGAACGTGTCGCCGAAATCGAGCGCGTGCGCGAGCGCGCCATTGGCGAGCGCGGCGAGCGACGGCGTGCTTCGTTCAGGGAAGCCGAGCAGGCGGGCTGGACCGGTCGCGGTGAGCGCATGGCTTCGATAAGGGCGCGCGTCCTCGCCCAATCCGGTCGCGCCGAGCATCACGCCGAGCGCGTCGAGCAGCGCGCGGCGAGTCGCGTGAACCGTTGCAGCGGGCAGCGCGTCGAAGCTCAGCGCCGCGAAATGCCGTGCAACGGCCTGTGAAATTGCTTTATCACAAAACATTCTTTGCAAACGCTTTCATCGATCCTATTCGACATGCAAGCGAAAAGGAGAGGGCGATGCGCAGAACGGCTCTGGCGGTGGCGATGCTGGCGGTGGTGTGGCCGCAAACGGCAACGGTGGGGCAGGAGATTGCGCCCGCCGCGCAGACGCTGCCGGGCGGCGCCAAATGGGTCGCCGAAGTGCCGGCCAACTGGAACGGCACGCTGCTGCTGTGGAGCCGCGGCTATTCCCCCAATGTCGGATCGCCCGACTCGGCGCCAAAGCCGCACCGCCAGGCGCTGCTCGATGCGGGCTATGCCATTGCCGGATCGGATTATGGTGCGGGCGGCTGGGCACTGGCCGACGCCGTGCCTGCCCAGCGCGCGACGATCGCGGCGTTCGCGATGAAATACGGCAAGCCCAAGCGCGTGATCGCGTGGGGCAATTCGATGGGCGGACTCGTCAGCACCGCGCTTGCCGAGCAGCGCGGCGCGGGGATCGACGGCGCGCTGGCGATGTGCGCGTCGATCGGCGGCGCGGTGGGGATGATGAACATGGCGCTCGATGGCGCCTATGCGTTCCGCACGCTGGTCGCGCCGGACAAGGGCATTCGTCTGGTCGGGATCGACGACGATCGGGTCAACGGCAAGCGAGTCGGCGATGCGCTGGCCGAGGCGGTGAAGACGCCCGAAGGCCGCGCGCGGGTGGCGCTGGCCGGTGTGCTCGCCGGCATTCCGGGCTGGACCAGCCGCGACAAGCCGCAGCCAGCAGCAAGCGATTTTCGCGCGCAGGCGGACGAGATCGCGCGCTCCTTCGTGATGGGTGTCTATCTGCCGCGCACCGATCAGGAAGCGCGCGCGGGCGGCGCGTTCAGCTGGAACAACGGCATCGACTATCGCGTGCAGCTGGCGAAGTCCGGGCGGCGCGGATTTGTCGAGACGCTGTATCGGGAGGCCGGACTCAAGCTGGACGGCGACCTCGCGCGGCTCAACGCCGGCCAGCGGATCACGGCCGATCCCAGGGCGGTCGCCTATATGATGGCGAATTACACGCCGAACGCGCGCCCGCTGGTGCCGCTGCTGGCGGTGCAAACGATCGGCGACGGCATGACGCCGCCCGCCTTGCAGCGCGGCTATGCCGAGGCGGCGAGGGGCGATGTGCGCAGCCTGTATGTCCGCGGCGCCGGGCATTGCGCGTTCGACACGGGGCAGGTGATGGCGAGCATCCGTTATCTCGACCAGCGGCTGTCGCGGGGCAAATGGAACCCGGCACCCGCCCAGTTCGTGCCGCATGTCCCCGCGCCGATGTTGCGGCCGTGCGTGCGCGGAGGGAAGTGCGGGTGACGCTGGCCGCCATACCCGCCGTCACCCTGAACTTGTTTCAGCATGACGGACTGTATGTGGTTGTCGTGGCGCGTTAAATTCCCTTGCGCTCCAGCTTCCACTTGGGATTTTGGCACAGCCCGCAACCGGCGCCGACGAAGCGCTTCGCTGCGCGCTTGTCGCCGCGCAGCTGCCAGTTCAGCCAATCGACCGCGAAGCCGGCCACCTCGCCGCCATTCACTTCGCGGAACGTCCCGCCATGGCCGACCGGCGCGTCGAGCAGCGCGACCGGCACATGGCCGATGCGCTTGTAATCGTCGCTGCCGTTGACCCACGCGACGTCGAGCTTGCCGCCCAGTACATAGAGCACTGGCGTGTGCAGCTTGAACAGCAGCGACTTGTCGACGGTCATGCCCTTGATCGGATTGCTGCCATCGGTGAACACGCCGCTATTGTGGACGATCACGGTCTTCACGCGCGGATCGGCGCCGGCCTGGATCGCCTGCAGCCCGCCGCAGCTGTGACCGGCGACGGCGACCTTGGCGGTGTCGATTTTGCCGTAATAAGGGCTGCCCTTGCGCGCATTCTCGGCGACCGCCCAGTCGATGCCGGCCAGGACGTCCCGGTAGGTCGTCGCGACGCCCTGACGCGCTTCCACCCCGCCATCGGTAGGGCGGGGCGCCACGGTGACCGCGCCCGGGCCGCTCAGGATCTTGCCCGGCGCAATGGCGAGATAGCCATGCGAGGCGATCTGCGCGAGGTGGTGGCGAGCGCTCGCGCCGTCGTCGCGGCAGCCGCCATTGCCCCACACAAGCACCGCGAGCTTCGTCTTGCCCAGCTTCGACAGGTCGCGCGGGCGATAGACGACGTGATCGGGCAGCGTGGGATCGACTTGCTTGAACGCCGGATAGGGGCCGGTGCCGGGCGTGTCGGGCAGTTTTGCGAAGGCGGCGCGGGTTTCGGCGTCGCGCTTTTCCTGCTCGGCGACACCCGGTGTGCCGGGCGGAACTTGCGCCAGCGCCGTGCCGGTGATCAGCGCCAGAGCCAGTCCGACGATCGCGTTACGCATCCCACTCTCCCGTGAATGTTATGCGATAAAACTAACGGCGCCGATCGGCGATGCAAGCCCTTTCATGCGCTCTCGCGCGCGATCACTCGAAAGCCGACATCGATGCGCGTCTCGACCGGCTCGCCGGCGGCGCGAGCGCGCAGCACGCGCAGCACCTCGCGCGCGATCCGCGCCCCATCGATATCCATCGAGGTGATCGTCGGCCGCATGTCGCCGGCGAGGCGGAGGTTGCCGAAGCCCGTAACGGCGAGCTGGTCGGGCACGCGGATACCGGCGGCCTGCGCCTCGACGATCAGCCCCTGCGCGATCCAGTCGGAGCCGCACACGACGACGTCGGGCTGCGCGGCCAGATCGGCGAGACCGCGATAAGCGAGGCGGCCTTGACCGAAATGGCTCGGCACCCCGACCTCGAGCCGGGTCGGTTCCTCGCCGCCATCGTGCAGCCAGCGGGTGACGAAGCCGCTCGCGCGCCGCGCCGAGCGAGTCGAGCGCGGCACGACGAGGTGCGGGCGGCGATAGCCGCGCTGGCGCAGGAATCGCGCCATCTCCTCGCCCGCGGCGCGGTGCGAAAAGCCGATGGCGACATCGATCGGGTCCTCGGGCAGGCCCCAGGTCTCGATCACCGTGATCCCGGCCAGACGAAGCTTCTGGCGCATCTCGGTGTCCGACACGATGCCGGTCAGGATGATCGCATCGACGCGGCGCGCGAGCGCCATGTTGATCTCACGCGCGAGCCGATGATTGTCCGGGCCGGTGAGCGAGAGCATCACGCTGTTCCCGTCCATCGCCAGCTCGTCGATCATCGCCTCGACCGTGTCGTTGAACATCGATTGCGCGATATCGGGGACGAGCGCGGCGATCAGGCGGCTACGGCTGCTGGCGAGCGCGCCCGCCGCGAGATTCTGGACATAGCCGGTGGCGTCGATCGCCTCGCGGATTCGCTGGCCGGTGGCGGCCGCGACGATTTCGGGGCTGTTGAGATAGCGTGATACGGTCGCCGCCGACACCCCCGCCTTCGCCGCTACATCGTCAAGTCTCGGATTTCGCCCCGCCATTTGCGGTTCCTACACGCGTCGGCGCGCAAAGTGCAAAAAGGTTCTTGCAAGCGCTTTCATTCGAGCTTAACAAGATTGTTATGACACATGACTTCAATCCGCTGACGCCGGAGACGTTCGACAGTCCGAACGCGGAATATGCGGAATTGCGAGCAAAGTGTCCGGTCGCGCACAGCGATGCCTGGGGCGGCTTCTGGGCGCTGATGAAGCATGACGATGTCGCCAGCGCGGCGGCGGACTGGCAGACCTACATCACCTCCAAGCAGAATGTCATACCCAAGGTGGCGTTCACCGGCCGCCGCCCGCCGCTTCACCTCGATCCGCCGGAGCATACACCATATCGCCGCGCGATCGCGCCGCTGCTGACCGAGCGCAAGGTCGCCAAGCTGGAACCGGTGATGCGCCAGATTTGCCGCGACCTGCTGGCGAACATGGTGGCGCGGGGCGGCGGTGATGTCGTCGCCGACTTTTCCGCGCACATGCCGATCGCGGTGTTCGCCCATTGGATGAACCTGCCGCCCGATGCGGTCGCCGAGCTGACGCGCGTCGGCCAGCGTTACAATATCGCGGTGCAGTCGGCCGATATGGACGCGACCAAGGAATCGAGCCTGGTCCTCTATGACATGGCGCGCGGCATCGTCGCCGACCGCAAGGCCAGCTCCTTGCCGGTCGAGGACGATGTGACGAGCGCGCTGCTCGCGGTGCGCGTCGATGGCGAGCCGCTGCCCGAGGAGATGATCGTCGGCACGATCCGCCAGGTGCTGGTGGTCGGCATCATCGCGCCGAGCGTGATGATCGGATCGATCGCGGTGCATCTTGGCCGAGACCGTGAATTACAGGCCCGCTTGCGCGGCGACACGTCGCTGATCGCGGCGGCGGTCGATGAGTTCCTGCGGCTCTATACGCCCTATCGTGGCTTTGCGCGCACCGCGGTGTGCGACGTGACGGTGCGCGGGCGGACGATTCCGGCAGGCGAGCCGATCGCGCTGGTCTACGCCTCGGCCAACCGCGACGAGGACGTGTTCGAGGCGGCGGACGAATTCCGGCTCGATCGGCCGAACATGAAGGACTCGGTCGCGTTCGGCCGTGGCCCGCATATGTGCGTCGGCGCGGCGCTGGCGAAGCTCGAACTGGAAGTGGCGCTGGCGGAGTTGCTGGCCTGTGCGCCCGGTTTCGCGCTGGCCGGCGAGCCGAAGCAGACTCGCTTCCCCGAGATCGGCGCGCTGAGCGTGCCGGTCAGCTTCGAGCGTGCTGAAGGAGTGGGGGCATGACTCACGTCTTCGTTGCTGCCGGCGATCTCGCACCCGACCGCGCCAATTATGACGAGAGCTACGACGCGACGCGCGACGTGCTCAAGGCGGCCGACATCGCCTTCGCCCAGCTCGAGACGAGCTTCGCCGCAAAGGGCGTGCGGCTACCGCAGGCGCGGCACGCGGTGCTGGCGCGGCCCGACGGCGCGGACGCGCTGGCGCGGGCGGGCTTTGACGTCATCTCGATGGCTGGCAACCATGTGCTCGACTGGGGCAATGACGCCTTTTTCGAGACCAGAGCGAATTTGGAGCGGGTGGGCCTGAAGACGGTCGGGGCAGGCGCGAATATCGAAGAAGCGCGCCGCCCCGTCCGTTTCACGCTGGGCGACGGCACCACGGTCGCGATCCTCGCATATTCCAGCATCCTGCCGCATAGCTATTGGGCCGACGAGCGCCGTCCCGGCTGCGCGCCGATGCGCGCGCATACGATCTACGAGCAGATCGAACACGACCAGCCCGGAACCCCCGCGCGCATCCACACCTATCCGCACCGCGAGGACCTCGCTGCGCTGGAAGCCGACATCCGCGCGGCCAAGGCGGAGGCGGACCTCGTCTTCGTCTCGCTGCACTGGGGCATCCATTTCGTGCGTGCGAGCATCGCCGACTATCAGCGCGACGTGGCGCGGGCGGCGGTCGCCGCAGGGGCAGACGCGATCCTCGGCGGGCATGCGCACATCCTGAAGGGCTGTGAGGTCATCGACGGCGCGCCGGTCTTCTACTCGCTGTGCAATTTCGCCACCGACCTCAGCATGGACCCGGTCCACGCCGCGTCGAAGAGCTTCAACGAGATCCGTGTCCTCGCCGAGGCGTGGGAACCGGATTTCGAGAGTCTGTACAATTTCCCCAAGGCGTCGCGGCTTTCGATGGTGGCCCGGATCGAGATCGCGAACGGCAAGATCGTCCGTTCGGGATTTCTCCCGCTGTACATCGACCGCGACGCCGTCCCCCGTTTCGTCGAGCGCGGCAGCGAGCGGCACGCCGAAGTCGTCGACTACATGGCGGCAGTAACCGAAGAGGCAGGGCTCAACGCCCGCTACCGCGCGGAGAGCGATATGGTCGTGCTGGAGGCCGCAGCATGAGCGCGGCGGTGCCCGAGGGCAAGAAGGACTGGATCACCGCCTTCCCGCTGGAAGGCTATGTCTTCCTCTACCTGATCGCCTATCTGCCCAACGTCATCATCACCAAGCTGATCACGAGTACCGTGCACCCCGGCCTCGGACGTCCGCTGACCGGGCTCGAGACGCTACCCGCCTCGCTGATCATCAGCACCGTGCTGACCTATCTCTTCATCTGGTGGTCGGGCTGGCACAAGGACGCGCATGGCGTGATGTTCCTTGGCCGCCGCATTCCGGTGCCGACCAAATACACCTTATATTCGGGTTTCGGCACCGCGCTGGTGCTGTTCACGGTGCCGCTGTCCTTCACCTTCGAAGGCGTCAGCATCCCGTTCATCCAGCTGCTGATGCGCGGCGACATCCTGATCATCGCGCCGATCGTCGACCTGATCTTCGGGCGCAGGGTGCGCTGGTGGAGCTGGATGGCGCTGGTGATGGTGCTGGTGGCGATGGTAATCACGCTGACCGACCGTGGCGGGCTGTACCTGCCGCCGCTCGCGATCCTGACCGTGGTGCTCTACACCGTCGGCTACTTCGTCCGCCTGATCGTGATGACCAAGGTGTCGAAGAGCGGCGACCCCGCTTCGGTCCGCCAATATTTCGTCGAGGAAAAGGTGTTCGCGCTGCCGCTGTCGGTGGCGATCCTCGCCGCGATCTCTGCCTCGGGCATCGGCTCGCAATCGGGCGCGCTCGGCTGGGGCTTCCTGTCGGTATGGACCGATCCGGTGATCCTGCCGCTGTTCGGCATCGGCGTGACGCTCACCATCGTCTCGGTGTTCGCGATCATCATCCTGCTCGACCCGCGCGAGAACGCCTATTGCGTCCCGCTCGAGCGTGCGGCGAGTCTGGTCGCCGGCGTTGGCGGCGCATTGATCCTCGCCTGGGTGTGGGGGCTGAAGATGCCGCGCCCGGCCGAACTGACCGGCGCCGGAATCCTGATCGCCGCCATCGTGTTGCTTTCGCTCGCCCCGCGCTTTGCCGACCGGCCCGCCCGCTCGGCACGCGCGGAGACCACCTGACCACAACGCACTGAAGCTGGAACCGCAGGGACATGCGGGCGCCAATCGAGGAGGGAAGACCATGAAAACCCGTCACACCGTTACGCTGCTCCGTCACACCGCACTGGGGGCGCTTGCGCTCGGCATCGCCATGCCGGCCTTTGCGCAGACCGAAGAACCGGCCGCACAGGATGAGGCTCCGGCCCAGGCCGAGAGCGCCGGCGAAGCCATCGTCGTCACCGGCAGCCGCATCCGCGGCATCGATCCGGTCGGCTCCGCGGTGATCTCGATCGACGCCGCCAAGATCGCCGAAGAGCCGGTCACCTCGACCAACGACCTGCTGCGCCGCGTGCCGCAGGTGGTGTCGCTCGGCGCGAACCGCGCTGGCGGCTCGGCGCAAAACGGCGCGGCCAACGCGACGCGCGGTGCGGGCATCAACCTGCGCGGGCTTTCGACCAACGCCACGCTGCTGCTCTATGACGGCAAGCGCCTGCCGCCGATGGGCACGCAGGGCCAGTTCACCGATCCGTCGGTCATCCCGTCGATCGCGCTCGGCCGGGTCGAGGTCGTCGCGGACGGCGCTTCAGCGATCTACGGTTCGGATGCGGTCGCCGGCGTGGTCAACCTGATCCTGCGCAAGAATTTTTCGGGCCTGGAGGTTCGTGGCCGCTACGGCATGACCGACGGCGACTATAAGGACTATCAGATCGCGGGCCTCGCCGGGCATAAATGGGATGGCGGCTGGATCACCGTTGCCGGCGAATATTCGAAGAACACCGCGCTGCTGGCGAGCGAGCTGCCCTTCTACCAGAATGACAACCGCAGCCGCGGCGGGCGCGACCTGCGCGTGATGACCTGTAACCCCGGCACGATCACGGTGAGCGGCCAGACCTATGCGATCCCGGCCGGTGGCGTGACCAGCGCCAATGCCAGCGCGCTGGTCGCTGGCACCAACAACCGCTGCTTCTACGAGAGCAATCTGGAGGTGATCCCGGATCAGGAGCGCGTCAGCCTCGTCGCGAGCGCCAGCCAGGAAATCGGCGATATCGCTCGCATCTTTGCCGACGGCTTCTGGTCGCGGCGCACGGGCACGATCCCGCTGCTGCCGACGGTCAACGCGACCGTGCCCAGCACCAATCCCTTCTATGTCGCTCCGGTCGGCGTGACGCCGCCGCTCTGCGCCGCCAGCGTCGGCGCGCCTGCCGGCGCGCGCTGCGTCACGGTTGCCTATAACCTGTTCCCGCAGATCGGTACGATCTCGCGCCCCTATCGCGCGACCGCGTGGAATGCGAGCGCCGGGGTCGAGTTCAGGCCGTTCGGTGACTTCCGCGCAACCATCTATTACGCGCATGGCGAGGCGGAGGAGCTTGACGACCGCCGCCGCAACGGCGTCAACGCCGCGCGGCTGCAGGCGGCGCTCAACGACACCAATGCGGCGACTGCGTTCAACGTGTTCGGCGGGCCGAACAACCCGACGACGATCGCGACGATTACCGACAACCAGTTCGTGATTGTCGGGCGCACGCGGCTCGATGTGGTCAATGCGCAGATGGACGGATCGCTGTTCGAGATGCCGGGCGGCAATGTCCGCATCGCGTTCGGCGGCGAGCATCGCGTCGAATATACCTTCACCGACCTGATCACCGGCCCGATCGCCGCGCCGGTCAACGTCAATGACGATGGCAGCCGCAATGTCGACGCGGCCTTTGCCGAGTTGTTCGTGCCGATCGTCGGGGCGGGCAATGCCTCGGCCGGGATCGAGAAGCTGAACCTCAGCCTCGCGCTGCGCTATGAGCATTACAGCGACTTCGGTAGCACGACGAACCCCAAGTTCGGCGTGACCTACCAGCCCTTTCAGGGGCTGACGATCAAGGGCACCTACGGCACCTCGTTCCGTGCGCCGACCTTCACCGAAGTTTCGACGATCGCGGGCGGTGCGGGCCTGTATTTCGACACGCTGCCTGGTCCTGGCGGTGTCAACATACAGGGCATCGGCATCGCCGGCGGCAACCCGGATCTCAAGCCCGAAAAGGCCAAGACCTGGTCGCTGGGGGTCGAGGTCGCGCCGCCCGAGTTCAACGGCTTCGTCGCCTCGCTCAACTATTTTCGGATCGACTATACCGATCAGATCCAGGGGTTGCGCGGCACGCCGGGGCTGCTCACCAGCCCGCTCTATACGAACTTCCGTCAGTTCAACCCGACCCCGGCGCAGATCGCCGCGCTGGTCAATTCCGGGCTGCCGATCAACAGCGCGATCAACCAGAGCCTTGTGACCTTCATCGCCGATGGCCGCCGCCAGAATCTCGGCACCTCGCTGCTGCGCGGACTCGATTTCACGGCGGCGTATCGCTGGAATTGGGGCGGGGTCGAACTCGATGCCGGCATTCAGGGCACGTATATCCTCGACTATCTGTTCGAGGCGGTGCCCGGCGCGGGGCTGACCAATGTCGTCGACACGATCGGGTTCACGCAGAAATTCCGCACCCAGGCGGATATCGGCGCGAAGTTCGGCGGGCTCAAGACGCGGCTGACCTGGAACCACCTGAACGGCTATTACAACACGACCGTGACGCCGCGGCAGGAAGTCAGCAACTACGACACGTTCGACCTGCTGATCGGCTATGACATCACCGACCGGATCGGCGTGTCGTTCGACGTGCGCAACCTGTTCAACGAGGAGCCGCCCTTCGTCGATCAGGCCACCGGCTATGACCCGCAATCGTCGAACCCGGTGCCGCGCATGTTCGCGATCACGGCGAACGTGAAGTTCTGATGCCGGCGATGCTCGCCGCTGCGCTGGCCGGCTGCGCCGCCCTTACGGGCACGCATCCGGGCGGCTTGGTCGTCAAGGCAACGGCGGTGAACGCCCCCGCCGGATGGGAGGCGCCGGACAGCCGGGGCGGCTATCGCGGAATACCCGTGAAGGTGCCGTTCTGCCGCGTCGAGGGGATGATCGAGGGCAATATCGGCTTCGAGCTGTGGCTGCCCGAACGCTGGAACGGACGGCTGCTCGGCGCAGGCGTTGGCGGCGATGCGGGCGTGTTCAACTATATCGACATGAGCCGCCGTATCACCGAGGGCTTCGCGACGGTGACCACCGACAGTGGCCACAAGGCGAGCCAGGCACGCTGGATGAGCGATCCCAAGGCGCGCGTCGATTACGAGCATCGCGCGGTGCATCTGACCGCGCTCGCGGCGAAGGCGCTGGCGGGCAAGCTCTATGGCCGCGCGGTCGACCGCAGCTATTTCACGGGCTGTTCGGGCGGCGGGCGGCAGGCGCTCAAGCAGATGCAGAATTATCCCGGCGACTATGACGGCGTGATCGCCGGCGCGCCGGGTCCGTATATGCCGCTTCAGTCGGTGCGGATGCTGTGGTTCGGCCTGCAACAGAAATGGACGCCCGCCGGTGCGCTGAGCGACGCCGACTGGTCGCTCTACGAGGCCAAGGCGACGGCGGCGTGCGATGCGAATGACGGGGTGAGGGATGGCATCATCTCCAACCCGCTCGCCTGCAACTTCAAGGCCGCCGCGCTACTGTGCAAGCCGGGTCAGACCGAGGGCTGCCTGACGGCGCCCAAGCTCACGATGCTGAACCTGATCCGCTCGCCGATGAAGGACGAGGCGGGCAGGGTAATGGACGGCGGGCTGTTCGCGGGCGTGCGCACACGGCCTGGGGCGCCCTCGCCGCTGCTGCGCGCGATGTGGGCGGACGGGGTCTATAACGACCCCGACTGGAACGAGGACCGCTTCAAGCGCACCGCCGACCTCAACGCCGCCAATCGCGTGATGCCCGAACTGCGCGCTGACAAGGTTGCGATCTCGCCCTTCCTGAAGGTGGGGGGCAAGGCGATCATCTATCAGGGTTGGGCCGACCCCTCGACCAATGCCGGGCCGACGATCGATTATTATGGCGCGTTGGCGCGGGCCAATGGCGGGCTGGCAAAGCTGGATGACTCGGTGCGCCTGTTCATGGCGCCGGGCATGTATCACTGCCGCGGCGGGCCGGGGCCGGACCAGTTCGGCGCTTCGGGGCATATCAGCTGGCCGGGCGATCCCGCGCGCGACACATTGTGGGCGCTGATCCGCTGGGTCGAGAAGGGGCAGGCTCCGGCGCGGATCACCGCGACGAAGCTGGTTGACGGGCAGCCGAAGTTCACGCGTACCCTCTGCCCCTATCCGCAGGCTGCGCGCTACGACGGCAAGGGGCCGAAGGATGCGGCGGCGTCCTATCGCTGCGTCGTCGATCCGGCGCTGGTCAGCTATATGGGGCGCAGGTCGCTCGTCGGTTCCTGACGCTTGCGAAAGTCGAGCCGGCGCAGCTTGTCGAAGCTGCGCCGGCGTCGCCCCCTTTTGCCGTGGGAAGGGCCACAGCGCCGGTTGCCCGGCAGCGCCTGATTATCAGAAGCTAAACGGCTCTGTCGCCTGAATTTTCGGAGCTGCATCCGGAATGGCGACAGATTTGCCCCCTCGCGGCAGCCGAGTCGCGATCGGCTCATCCGCCCTCGGCCGGCGCCGACCAGTTGCGCATCGCCAGCAGCGCGATCGCCCCCACCAGCGAGCCCAGCCCCATCAGGATGGCGACCGTCTGAAGGCCATAGCCCGCTGCGAATAGGAAACCGGCCAGCGCCGGCGCCAGCGCCGATCCGCCGCGGCCGACGCCGATGACGAAGCCGGTCGCGGTAGCACGCACGGCGGTCGGGAAGGACTGCGCGATCAGCGCATAAAGCCCGACCACGCCGGCATTGGTGGCGAACCCCGCGATCCCCGCGACCAGCGACAGCGCGGCGAGATCGGTCTGCGCGCGGCCGAACACGATCACCAGTGCTGTCGACAGCAGCATCGCGACGATGGTCAGTGCGAGCACGCGAATCTTGCCGGTGAGCAGGCCGAGGATCAGCGAGCCGGTCGCGCCGCCGATGCTGGCCCAGACGAGCACGCCCGCCGCCTGCGGTGCGGGAAAGCCCATATCGACCACGATCTTGGGAATCCATTTGAGGATGAAGTAAAAAGTCATGATGTGCGCGAGATAGGCCAGCGTCAGCAGCACCGTGCCGCGCGCCAATGCGGGCGAGAACAGGTCGACCAGCGGCGCCTTGCGCGTGGTAGCCGCTGCTTCGGGCAACGCATCGACCGGCGGATGGCCCATGCGCGCGAGCGTCGCGTTGATCCGCGCGAGCGCGTCAGGTGGGCGCTTGTGCATCAGGAAGGCGACCGATTCGGGCGCGCGCCACAGCACGAGCGGGATGAACAGCACCGAACAGACCGCGCCGAACACGAACACCGCGCGCCAGTCGTAATGGGCGAGCAGCACCGCCGAGATCGACCCGCCGACGATCGTGCCGACCGGATAGCCCGCCGCCATCAGCACGACCGCGAGCGAGCGCTGCTTCGCATTGGCGGCCTCGGCGACCGCGGCGTTGGTCGCCGCGAGCATCCCGCCGATGCCGAGGCCGGTCAGCACGCGCCAGGCGGAGAGGATCTCGACGCTGTTGGCACTCGCCGCGCCCAGCATGCCGACCGTCATCAGCCCGAGGCAGGAGAGGATCGTCGCGCGGCGCCCGATACGGTCGGCAACGCCGCCGAGGAACAGCGAGCCGATCGCCATGCCGATCAACTCCATCGACAGGACCAGGCCGAGCGCGGCGCGATCGATCCCCCAGTCTCTGGCGATGCCCGGCGAGGCGAAGCTGATCGAGAGCACGTCGAACCCGTCGAGCGCGTTCAGCCCGATCATCGTCGCGACGATCCCCCATTGGAAGCGCGACATCGGCTCGCGGTCGATCACCGCACGCGGATCGGTCGTCATATCCCCTCCGGCCTTGGTCGTTCGACGATTGTCATATCGGAAAACCAGTTCAGCGATAGATGCGTGCGAGCAGTTCTTCGAGCGTCGTCAGTTCGTCCGGCGAGAAGCGATCCTTGAGCCAGGCTTCATGCTCGACGATAGCGGCCTGCGCCTCCCCGAGCAGCGCCGTGCCGGGCGGAGTCAGGCGAAAGGCGACGCGGCGCTTGTCGGTGGCCGACGGGCTGCGAACCAGCAAGCCGCGTTTCTCGAGGCCATGCACCAGCGCCATCGTCGTCGCGCGGTCCATGTCGAGCGCCCCCGCAAGATCGGTCTGGGCAAGATCAGGGTGATCCCCGGTCAGCCACAGCACCGACACCTGCTTCTGCGTCAGGCCGAGACCGGCGAAATGATCGAGAAAATGCCGCTGCACCGCCCCATGCGCGCGGCGCAGGCGCAGCCCGAGGTTGCGGTCGAGCGCGCGCCGGTCAATCCGCGGCACCGGCCGTCTCCGCTTCCGCCAAACGCTTGATGACCTGCCGCGCACGCACACCGCCCTGGTCGATCGAATAGCCGCGCAATTTCAGATCGGGATTGGCGCCGATCGACCGCTGTTGCGCCTCCAGTACTTCGACATCTTCGAGGAAGACCTGTCCTTGCTGCGCCTTGAAGCGCGCGGTGAAGCCGGCGTCGCCGATGTCGAAGTTGCGCGCCATTCCCCAGAAATAATGAGTCATGGTTTCGCTCTCGGGGGTCATCGCGTCGACGACAAAGCCGCGCACGCCAGAATCGTGATCATCGATCGTGTCGCCCGCCGCGACCGGCGAGACGCCGACGTCGATCAGGACCGAGGAGGGCGGGAGGAAATGGCACACCTGCCAGCGGTCGACCGGCCCGGACGAGCGCAGCGCGTCGCGCCAGAAGGGCGGCGGCTCGATCCCCGGCATCCAGCGGCGCACGCGCACCTCATCGCCCTCGACCAGCGTCTCGATAGGCGCCTCGGCGATCTCGTGCTGGCCGATCGAGCCCTGATGCACCCAAGTCTCGTGCGTGAGGTCCATGAGGTTGTCGATGACCAGCCGATAGTCGCAGGCGATGCGGCAATAGCCGCCGTCAAACGTCCAGCCGGGGGCGCTGCATGGCCAGAAATCGGGGATTAGCGCCGGATCCGCCCGCGCCGGATCGCCGATCCAGATCCAGACGAAACGATGCTTCTCGGCAACCGGATAGAGCTGGGCACATACGCCCTTGGGCACGCGCTCGTTCTTGAGCGGCATCTCGGTGGCGCAACCGTCCGGCCCGACCAGCAGGCCATGATAGCGACAGCGCACCGAATCGCCTTCCTTCAACCCCATCGACAGCGGCAGCAGGCGGTGGGGGCAGGCATCGCGCATCGCCACCACGGAACGGTCGAGCTTGCGGTAGAACATGACCGGCTCACCGCAGATGGTGCGGGCGAGCGGCGTGCGGTCCACTTCCGAATCCCAGGCGGCCACGTACCAGCGGTTGGCTATCCAGGTCATTGCGCCGATCCTCTCCCAAGCGTGTCGGTTCGATATTGTATGTAATACATACGAATATCGCAAGCGGATCGGCGCAGCTGT
This sequence comes from Sphingomonas tagetis, assembly GCF_024211275.1. Lineage (GTDB taxonomy): Bacteria > Pseudomonadota > Alphaproteobacteria > Sphingomonadales > Sphingomonadaceae > Sphingomonas > Sphingomonas tagetis. The sequence continues at coordinate 289,016 of NZ_JAMLDX010000002.1, read as the reverse complement.
TTTTCACGGCGCTAAAGCAGTGTTGGGGTTCTCGTGGCCGGCGCGGACGCTAGGTTTGGCGGATGAAGAAGGGACTGATCATCCGCCATACCCCCTATGAGGGGATTGCGGGCTTTCGCGCGCCGGTGGAAGCGGCGGGCTATGACCTCGACCGGATCGACGTGACCGATCCGGCTTTCTCGACGGTGAATTTCAATTCGCCCGATCTGCTGATCCTGATGGGCGGGCCGATGGGCGTGTATGAACGCGATGCGCATCCGTGGATCGATTGCGAAGTCGATCGGCTGGCGAGCCGCATCTCGCTGGGGCTGCCGACGCTCGGCGTGTGTCTGGGATCGCAGATGATCGCTCAGGCCATGGAAGCGAAGGTGTTCGTGGGGCCAGTGCGCGAGGTCGGTTTCGCGCCGGTGACGCTCAATGCCGCAGGGGCGGATTCGCCGCTGCGGCACATCGCTGAAGTGCCGGTGCTGCACTGGCATGGCGATACCTTTCCGCTGCCCGAGGGGGTCGAGTTGCTGGCTTCGACCGAGGGGTGCGCGCATCAGGCGTTCCGCCACGGGCCGGAGCTGCTGGCGCTGCAATTCCATGCCGAGATGGGCGAGGATCCGCGCTTCGAGGAATGGCTGATCGACGCAGACGATTATGTCGCGGGCGCCGGAATGAGCGTTGCGCGGTTGCGCGAGGAGCATGACCGGCATGGGCTCGCGGCGGTTGCGGCGGGGCGGGCGATGATCGCGGAGTGGTTGACGGGGCTGTGAGGTCTGTCGTGCGTTGATGCCGCAGGAGGTGGCCGATGTTCGTCGCGGCTTATTGGTGGAAGGTGCATCCGGGCAAGGAGGAGCAGTTCCGCGCGGCGTGGCGGCGCGGGACCGAGCTGATCCGCGAGAAATATGGCAGCCTGGGCTCGCGATTGCATCGCGATGCCGAGGCCGACGGGCTGACGCGCTTCATCGGGGTCGCCGAATGGCCTGACCGCGCGACCTGGCAAAAGGCGTTCGATGCGAAGATGGTCTATGACGAGCCGGCGACGCGCGCGGCGTTCGTCGATGCGATCGCCGAAGCACCGCGTGAGCCGATGCTGTTGATGGAGGTGACCGACGACCTGCTGGATCGCTCGGTGGAATGAGCGGGCCCGCGCAGCGGCGCGGGCCCGTGCGAAGTTCAGGGACTGTCGGGATTGTCGTCGTCGTGGCCCCGACCCTTGCCGATATCGTGGCCGCGGCCTCGGCCCTTGTCATGGCCATAGCCATAGCCATTGCCGTTGTCCCGGTCGCGACCATAGCCATAGCCGTGACCCTTGCCCTGTTCTGATGCCGGCCCGGATGCCAGGGATAGCTTGGCGGCCGCGTTGGATGCCGGTGGCTTGCCGGTAGCCATGGCGACAGGCACGGCTGCGATCATTGCGATCGCCGCAATTGAGGATTTCATCACGATTTCCTTCGACGTTGCTGGATGCCCAAAGCGCGGCTGGGCGTCCTCGGACGCCTTCGCTTCTATCGCCCGCCGTTGGGCGACACCGTTCTCACGGGCAACGCGATAGCGCTCGCGGCTGCCGCGCGTTCCGCCGGATTTGGGGGCTTTGGCCGAGACGTAGCAGGTGCGGGACGAATGCTCCTATGCAGCAAACCGGTTGGCGGTGGAGCAACGATAGACTGAGCGTTTGGCGCGATCAGCCCAGCTGACGCTTGATCGCGGCGTCGGTGGTCTTGCCATAGGGCGGCTTGAGGCCGCCGAGCTTGGCGACGTCGATCCGCGACTGTTTGAACACGCTCCTGGCGTGGCTGAAGGTGCGGAAACCGGGTTCTCCGTGATAGGCGCCCATGCCCGACGGGCCGATGCCGCCAAAGGGAAGCTCTTCCATCGAGACGTGGAAGATCGTGTCGTCGAGGCTGACGCCGCCCGAAATGGTCCGGTCGAGCACGCGGCGGCGCTCGGCCGCGTCGTTGCCGAAATAATAGAGCGCGAGCGGCCGGTCGCGGCGGTTCACTTCGGCGATGGCGCCATCGATGCTGTCATAGCTGCGGACGGGCAGGATCGGGCCGAAAATCTCCTCCTGCATGACCGTCATGTCGTCGGTCGGGTTGCGGACGATGTGCAGCGGGAGCTTGCGCGCGTTGGAGGTGGTGAAATCCTCGTTCGCCGGGTTGACGGCGATCACCTCGGCGCCCTTGGCGCGGGCGTCGTCGAGCGCGGCGGCGAGGCGCTCGAAATGGCGGTCGTTGATGATCGCGGTATAATCGGGGTTTGCGAGCAGGGTGGGGTACATGGCCGAGGCGGCGCGGATCAGGCCGTCGATCGCTTGCGCTTCCTGCTCGGCGGGGACCATCAGATAATCTGGGGCGATGCAGATCTGGCCGGCGTTGAGCATCTTGCCCATCGCGACGCGTTCGGTCGCTTGGGCGAGATTGGCCGAGCGGCCGAGGATGGCGGGGGACTTGCCGCCGAGCTCCAGCGTGACTGGCGTAAGGTTGTCCGCGGCGGCGTGGAGGATGTGTCGGCCGATGCCGGTCGCGCCGGTGAACAGGAGGTGGTCGAAGGGGAGCGATGCGAACGCCTTGCCGACATCGGGGCCGCCGCTGACGAAGGCGAGCTCGGTTTCGTCGAAATAACGGGGTGCAAGGTCCTCGAACAGCGCGGCGGTGGCGGGTGTGAACTCGCTGGTCTTGACCATCGCGCGGTTGCCCGCGGCGAACACGCCGGCAAGCGGGGACATCACGAGATTCACCGGGAAGTTCCACGGCGAGATGATGCCGACCACGCCCTTGGGCTGGTATTCGATCCACGCCTTGGCGCCGAGCAGGCCGAGCGGGAACATCACCGGCTTCTTCTCACGCTTTGCCCAGCGGTCGACCTTGGCGATGGCGTGCCTGAGCGGGGAAACCGAAGCGGCGATGTCGGTGATCATCGACTGTCGCGGGCTGCGGTGGCCGAAATCCTCGCTGAGCGCGTCGCAGAAGCGGGCGGCGTTGTCCTTGACCATCGCGGCGGCGCGCGCGAGCCGGTCCTTGCGGGTGGCAATGGGGACAGGCAGCTCGGCCATGAACGCGGCGCGCTGGCGGTCGAGAAGGTCGCGCATCAAATCCCCAACCCGTAGAGCCATGCCGGAAAGGCGGCGATGGCGAGCAATGTGCCGAGCGGCAGGCGGCTCGTCATCCCCATTTCGCGGCCGGAGATGCGCATGGCGAGCGCGAAGGCGAGGCCGATGATGCTCGCGGCGAGCAGCACCGGGGCGAGCATCGAGGCGCCGAGCCAGATGCCGATCCCCGCAAACATCTTGGCATCGCCGCCGCCCAGCCCTTCGCGGCCCCGTATGTAACGGTAGGTGAAGCGCGCCAGGGCGAGCAGGCAATAGCCGATCACGCCGCCCGCGATGCGGTCGATCCAGGTCGGGGGGAAAAAGAAGCCGTCGATGAGGCCGGCGAGCGCGAGCGCGGCGGTCAGCGCATTGGGCAGCCAGAAGGCGGCGAGATCGAGCGCGGCGAGCGCGAGCAGCAGCCAGCCGAAGATCGCACCCGCGACACCCTCCCATCCCGGCGCGACGAGTCCGGCGGCGACGCCGATGACGAGCCCGGCGATCTCGGTGCCCGGATGCCCGGGATGGATGCTGCCGCCGCAGGCGCGGCACCGCCCGCGTTGAAGCGCGTAGCTGAGCAACGGCACGAGTTCGTGCGCGCGCAGGGCCTTGTTGCACGAATCACACGCGGAGCGGCCCTGCAGCGCGCTGCGGCCTTCCGGCCAGCGCAGTGCGAGCGTGGCGGTGAAGCTGCCGAAGACCAGACCGAGAATGCCGAGCAGGAGCGGCCAGAGCCAGTCAGGCATTGGCGGGCGGCTTCTTGCGGATGAGGTAGCGATAGACGCCGAAGATGTTGATGCCGAACATCACCACGTTCTGCGACAGCAGCGGTGCGTCGTCACCCATCAATGCGCCCGCGATCCAGGCGATGCTTGAGAGCACGAACAGCGCGAAGCCATAGCCGGTGATGCGGCGGCCGCTGTCGAGCGCCACCATGAAGGCGGCGATGATGCCGCTGATCGAGGCGAACCAGCTGAGCGCGTCGTGCAAAGTCAAATATCGCCTCCGTGTTTTGCAATTGCGAAATGACGCGCCTAGATCGCCGCCAAGTCAACACAACTCGCGGGGAAGCCAACATGTCCACCGATCCTGTCGTCATCGTCTCCTATGCCCGCACGCCTATGGGCAGCATGCAGGGCGTCTTCTCCGACGTGACCGCGACGGAACTCGGCGCGGCGGCGGTCGGGGCGGCGGTCGAGCGTGCGGGGCTGAAGGGCGAGGCGGTCGACCGCATCTATATGGGCTGCGTGCTGCCGGCGGGCCTCGGCCAGGCGCCCGCGCGGCAGGCGGCGCGCAAGGCCGGGCTTCCCGACCATATCGAGGCGACCACGGTCAACAAGATGTGCGGATCGGGCATGCAGGCGGCGATCATGGCTGCCGAGGCGCTGGCCGCGGGCACGGCCGACATGATCATCGCGGGCGGGCTGGAGAGCATGACCAACGCGCCCTACCTCTCGCTCAAGCACCGCAGCGGCGCGCGCATCGGGCACGACCGGCTGTACGATCATATGTTCCTCGACGGGCTCGAGGACGCTTACGAGCCGGGCCGCGCGATGGGGACCTTTGCGGAGGAGATTGCGACGGAATATCAGTTCACGCGCGAGGCGCAGGACGAATTCGCGATCGCCAGCCTGACGCGTGCGCAGAAGGCGTCGAACGGCAACGGGTTCGACCGCGAGATCGTGCCGGTCGAGGTCAAGACGCGCAAGGGCGTGGTCGTGATCGACAAGGACGAGCAGCCGGCCAAGGGCGACGCCTCGAAGATCCCGACCTTGCGGCCCGCCTTCGCCAAGGATGGAACGATCACCGCGGCCAATGCCTCGTCGATCTCGGACGGTGCGGCGGCTTTGGTGCTGACGCGGCTGTCGGTCGCGGAGAAGCTGGGACTGACGCCGATCGCCAAGGTCGTGTCGCATGCCGGGCACGCGCACCTGCCCGCGCGCTTCACCACGGCGCCGGTGTTAGCGATGCAGAAGGCGCTGGAGCGGGCCGGCTGGAAAACCGGCGACGTCGATCTGTTCGAGGTCAACGAGGCGTTCGCCTGTGTCTCGATGATCGCGATGCGCGACCTGTCGGTGCCGCACGACGTGCTCAACATAAATGGCGGCGCATGCGCGCTGGGCCATCCGATCGGCGCGAGCGGCGCACGGATCATGGCGACCTTGCTCGCCGCGCTACAGAATAACGGCCAGAAGCGCGGGCTGGCGTCGCTGTGCATCGGCGGCGGCGAGGCGACGGCGATGGCGGTGGAATTGATCGACTGAGCCTTTGGCGGCCGCCGCTCGCAGCGGCGGCCGTATCGAACGTCAGGCGGTGGCCTTGCGCCTGCGGTTCCACAGGATCAGGCCGATGACGACCATCGTCGCGAGCCAAAAGCCGGTCAGCATCACCAGGAAGCGGCCGATCGGTCCGGCGATTTCGCCGGTGTGAACCGGGTAGGGTAGGGCGATCGCCTTGTAGGATGCGCTCTGCTTGCTGAGTTCGTAAGCCTCGCGGACGCTGGCATCGTTGCCGTTCACCGCGACGGTGCTGCCGGCATAGCCGTCGTCGCGGAAATATTCGCCGGGGACGTTGACGGACACCCACCAGGTCGCATCGTCCGGCTTTTTCGGGAAGGCGGTGCCGACGAAGCGGCCATTGGGAATGGCGGTTTCGGCGGCGCGGGCCACGGCGGCGAAGCCTGCCCCCTTGCCCTGCGGCGCGACCGCCGGAAGCGAGCGGGCCGGGGCGCCAATCGGCCCCTCGATCTGGTGTTCGAAGAAGATGACCACTGCGACGAAGACCACGACGAAGGTGGGGACGACGCCGGCCAGCCCGATTCGGCGATACCAGCCCAGCAGTCTCGCGTCCGCCGGCGTGGCCTGCGAGGGCGCGAACTGGCCGGTGCGGCGCAGCGCCTGCACGCCGAACGCGACGAGGTTCGCCAGCAAGGCAATGCCGGTGATGGCGAGGATCCATTCGCCGGTCTTGCCCGACATCAACTCGAGATGGATCTCGCGCACCGTTTCGAGGAAGGGGGGATCGTCCGCCGGCGTGTCGAGCAGCACCGTGCCGTCGCCCGCGATCCGTGCCGAGCGCTTCGTACCGTCGGCCGCATTGTAGCTGATGAAATAGCGATCCTTCAGGCCGGCAGTGCCCCAAATATAGTTGATCTTGGCCTGGCCGCCCGCGCTGGTCAGCGCATCCATGCGCCGTTCGATCGCGGCGAGATCCTTGGGCGCGGTAACGGTGGAGACGAGCCGGTCGTTGAGTTCGAACTTGTAGGCTATCAGAATGCCGGTGACGGCGAGCAGCAGCCAGATCAGCGCCGAGACGATGCCCAGCGTGCGCAGGACCGTGCGCGCGATCCCGCCCGCCCCTTGTGGATTGATCGTCGATTCAGTCATGCCCTCGTCCCCGCAGTCCCTATGATGCGGGCGTGAGGATGAAGTTGCGCAGACCGCACGGCAACGTGCGTCGGGTCAAATGACAGTGCGTTCGGGCGGGGCCCGGGTAGCCTTGGGTAATGCCGGCCGCGGTCTGCCGGAGACCGCGGCCGGGCTTGTTCAGGCCGCAGCCTTGCGGCGGCGGTTCCACAGGATCAGGCCGAGGACGACCATCGTCGCCAGCCAGAAGCCGGTCAGCATCACCAGGAAGCGCCCGATCGGTCCGGCGATCTCGCCGGTATGGACCGGGTAGGGCAGCGCGATGAACTTGTACGCGGCGCTGGCCTGTTGCAGCGGATGCGCGCTGCGCACGCTGGCATCATTGCCGTTCACGACGACGAGGCTGCCGCCATAGCCCTGCTCGCGGAAATATTCGCCGGGCTGGTTGACCCACATATACCAGGTGGCGTCGCCCGGCTTTGGCATGCCCACGCCGACGAAGCGGCTGCCGGGGATCGCGGCCTCGGCGGCACGTGCGGAGGCGGCGAAACCGGCGCCCTCGCCGTCGGGCGCGATCGGCGCGAGCTTGATCGGCGGCGCGCCGATCGGGCCTTCGATCTGGTGTTCGAAGAAGATGATCGTGGCGGCGAGCACGACGACGAAGGTCGGCACGGCGCCGATCAGGCCAATGCGGCGATACCAGGTCTCGAGCCGGCCACGCGGGGCTGCGAATTCGCTGGTTGCTGCACCCCGGCCGCGAAGCGCGCGGACGAGGAAGGTGACGATGCTCGCGAGCAGCGCGATGCTCGCGAACGCCAGTATCCACTCGCCGGTCTTGCCCGCGACGAGCGTCAGGTGGATCTCGCGCGCCCATTCGAGCGCCGTCGCCTGATCGCCATGCACGTCGAGCAGCACGTTGCCGTCGCCGGTAATGCGCGCGGCGCGGTGTTCGCCGGTGGGGGTCAAATAGCTGATATAATAGCGATCCTTGAGGCCTGCGGTGGACCAGATGAAGTTGACCTTGGCCTGACCGCCCGCATTGGCGAACGAGTCCATGCGCCGCTCGATTGCGCCGAGATCCTTGGGCGGGGTGGCGGACGAGATGCGGCTGTCGTCGATCTCGAACTTGTAGGTCATCAAGATGCCGGTGATCGCCACCACGAGCCAGATCAGCGCGGCGATGACGCCCAGCGCGTTCAATACCGTGACCCAGGCCGGCCTGGTGCCCGCGCTCGAATGTTCGACAGCTTCCGTCATCGCCGGTTCCCCTCAATGTCCCAATTGCGCGGGAGGATGGAATCAGGCGCGGCGGGCGGCAATCGGCGCATTCGGGTCAGGCGCGAGACAAATGGGTAGCGGTCTGGCGGGTAGTGTCAGGGCAGCTCTTCGCCGGGTTCAGTGCCCCAGATGCGGTTCTGCTCGACATAGCCGGCGCGGCCACGCACGTCGAACCAGCACCAGCCGCGTTCGCACCGGCTGATCCGCCCGACCACGCCCGGTGCCGCGCGCCAGTTGACGCGGCCGTTGAGGCGAGGTGCGTCGCGCAGCTCGACGATGCCGCCGACGACATAGCCGGTGCGCTGGCTCGACATCAGCTGGACCTGCATCCAACCCTGGGTGCCGTCGGGATCCTCGATCTTGCGCCAGTCATTATAGACCTCGACCACCTTCACCGGCAGGTCGGCGCGCTGGTAGAGCCAGCTGGCGGGGTAGTTGCGGCCGGGACCGGTGCGCATGCGCGCCTTCGACGCGGCGATCGACGCGTAATAGGGCGGCTTGCGCTGCTGCGCCCAGGCCTCGCCGAGCGATGTCGCCACCAGGCCCAGCGTGATGATGCTGATGATGGCCCAAAGCCGCACGCGCATTATAGAACCCCTTCATTGCCCGATCTGTTTAGTGCCGGCCGATGCGTGGCATCAACCATTGACTGACGCAGACGGCGGGGCCAATCGATCTGACATGGCACAGCAGCGTCCCCGCGTCGTCGTCACCCGCGATCTGCCCGACGGCATCGAGCAGCGGATGGGCGAGCTGTTCGATGCCGCCTTCAACCCGACAGACGCGCCGATGGATCGTGCCGCGCTGGCGGCGGCGATGGCGGATTGCGACGTGCTGGTGCCGACCGTGACCGACCAGATCGACGCCCAACTGATCGCGGGGGCGGGCGAGCGGCTCAAGCTCATCGCCAATTTCGGCGCGGGCGTGAACCATATCGATTTGAAGGCGGCGAGGGCGCGGCGGATCGTCGTGACCAACACGCCCGGCGTGCTGACCGAAGACACTGCCGATATGACGATGGCGCTGATCGTCTCGGTCCCGCGGCGGCTGGCCGAGGGTGAAAAGCTGGTGCGCTCGGGCCAGTGGAAGGGCTGGTCGCCGGGCGGCATGCTGGGGCACCGCATTGGCGGCAAGCGGCTCGGCATTGTCGGCATGGGGCGGATCGGCCAGGCGGTGGCGCGGCGCGCGCGCGCGTTCGGGCTGTCGGTGCATTACCACAACCGCCACCGCCTGCCGAAAGTGGTCGAAGCCGAGTTCGGGGCGGAATGGCATCCGAATCTGGACGAGATGCTGGCGAACATCGACATTCTGACGATCCACACGCCGCTCAACGACGACAGCCGCGACCTGATCGACGCGCGGCGGATCGGGCTGCTGGGGCCGCAAGTCTATCTGATCAACGCATCGCGCGGCGGAATCGTCGACGAGGATGCGATGATCGAGGCGCTGGAGGCCGGAAGGCTGGCCGGCGCGGGGCTCGACGTCTGGCGGTTCGAGCCCGAGATCGATCCGCGGCTGCTGGGGCTGCCCAATGTCGTGATGACGCCGCATATGGGATCGGCGACGCTGGAAGGCCGCGTCGCGACGGGCGAGAAGGTGATCGCGAACATACGGTTCTGGGCCGACGGGCACCGGCCGCCGGATCAGGTCTTGGAAGGCTGGATCTGATCTTCGGCGGCTTCGCGCCGTTTCTTGAGCGCGCGGGCGATCAGCAGCCCGCCGAGGATGAAGCCGCCGGGGGCAAGCAGCACCGCTGCGGCGATACCGGCATTCTTCCAGCGCGGGTCGAGCGAGGGTCTGGCCGCCGGTTTATCGTCACTCACCGAAACGACCTCTTGATATTGTGCGCTTGCGAAGAAATACTGCGAGCATGCACCGCGCGTCGCGACCCCCGCTGGACCATCGCGACAAGGGCGTCAACTGATGCCTGCCGCGCCGCGGATCACCTTGCTGACCCGCGTCGCGCTACCGATCGAGACGGTATTCGAGCTGTGGACCCTGCCCGCGCATATCCAGCGCTGGTGGGGCGGGAGCCGGGGCCAAGTGCTGCACGCGAGCGTCGATGCCCGGCTCGGCGGCATGTTCTGGGTCGCGGTCGCGCTGCCCGGCGAGCAGGGCTATGACAATTTCGGCAAGTTCACCGGCGTCCATCGCGGCGAAGCGCTGACCGTGGATTGGGACCATGGCCGCGGCCGGGTGTCGCAACTGGTCGTTCAACTGCTCGCGCAGAAGGACGGTTTGACCGAGGTGACGCTGACCCATCGCGAATTTCCGGACGAGCGCATGCGCGATTTCCAGCTGGAGCGCTGGCAGGATGCGCTGGCGGCGTTCGACGCCTATGCGGCCGAGCTCAGACCGTAAAGCTCTCGCCGCAGCCGCACGCGCCCTTGGCGTTCGGATTGTTGAACACGAAGCCGGCGGTGAAATCGTCCTCGACCCAGTCCATCGTCGAGCCGATCAGATAGAGCACCGAGCTGCCATCGACGAACAGCGTGCCGCCGGGCGTGTCGATCCGCTCGTCCATCGGGTTCGCCGCGGTGACGTAATCGACCGAATAGGCGAGGCCCGAGCAGCCGCGGCGCGGGGTCGAGAGCTTGACCCCGATCGCGTCGGCCGGCGCGGCCGACATCAGGTCGGCGATGCGCGCTTCCGCGCCGGGGGTCAGCAGGATCGCGGCCGGGCGGGCGCGGGTCTTCACTTCGGTCATCACAGCATTCCCAGTTCGAGCCGGGCCTCGTCGCTCATCTTCTGCGGATCCCAGGGCGGGTCCCAGACGAGATTGACCTCGGCATGGCCGACGCCGGGGACGGCGCCGACGCGCAATTCGACTTCGCCCGGCATCGATTCGGCGACCGGGCAGTGCGGCGTGGTGAGCGTCATCGTCACCACGGCATGACCTTCATTGGTCACCTCGACATTGTAGATCAGGCCGAGGTCATAGATGTTCACCGGGATTTCCGGGTCGTAGATTTCCTTGAGCGCATCGACGATCGCATCATGCGTCGCGCCGCCGGGTTCACCGGCGGGGACGTCCGATGGCTTTTGCGAGAGGAAGCCTTCGAGATAGTCGCGCTTGCGCTCGAAGGTGTCGCGCGCTTCTTCGACGCGCGCCTTTGGGGGCGGCGCGACCGCCTCAACTTCCTCGATCTCGATCTTGCCCTGCTCGTTCACCCGAAGATCCTCGTCACTCGTTCGATTCCCTTGACCAGCGCGTCGATGTCGGCCGCGCCGTTATACACCCCGAAGCTCGCCCGCGCCGTTGCCGCCACGCCCAGCGAGTCCATCAGCGGCTGCGCGCAGTGATGGCCGGCGCGGATCGCGACATTACCCTCGTCCAAGATGGTGGCGACATCGTGCGGATGCACCCCCTCCACCTCGAAACTGACGATCCCGGCGCTGTCGGCGGGGCCGAAGACGCGGACTGAGTTGAGGCTGGCAAGGGCTTCGCGCGTGCGGGTAACCAAGGCGGTCTCGTGCGCGTGGATGCGGTCGAGGCTGATGCCGTCGACATAATCGATCGCGGCGTGCAGCCCGGTGACGCCGACGATATGCGGCGTGCCCGCCTCGAATCGGCCCGGCGGCGGGGCATAGGTGGTTTTCGCGAAAGTCACGCGGTCGATCATCGATCCACCGCCCTGATAGGGCGGCATCGCGTCGAGCAGATCGTAGCGGCCCCAAAGCACGCCGATGCCGGTCGGGCCGTAGAGCTTGTGGCCCGAGAAGACGTAGAAGTCGCAGTCGAGATCGGCGACGTTCACCGCGAGGCGCGGGACCGCCTGACAGCCGTCGAGCAGGATCTTCGCGCCGACATTATGGGCAAGTGCGGCCGCGCGCTTGGCGTCGAGCACCGAGCCGAGGACGTTCGAGACATGGGCGAGTGCGACCAGCTTGTGCTGCGGCGTCAGCATCGCCTCCATCGCGTCGAGGTCGATGCGGTGGTCGTGGGTCAGCGGGACGACATCGATCGTAGCGCCGGCGCGCTCGGCAGCCATCTGCCAGGGGACGATATTGCTGTGATGCTCGAGCTGGCTGAGCAGGATGCGGTCGCCGGGCTTGAGGTTGGTTTGCGCCCAGCAGGTCGCGACGAGGTTGATCCCTTCGGTCGCGCCGCGGACGAAGACGATCTCGTTCTCCTGACCGCCGATGAACTTCGCGACGCGGCGGCGCGCGGCTTCGAACGCCAGCGTCATGTCGGCCGAGCGCTGGTACACGCCGCGATGCACGGTGGCATAGGTCGTGTCGTAGCTGCGCGTGATCGCGTCGATCACCGGCTGCGGTTTTTGCGAGGTCGCGGCGGTGTCGAGATAGGCCCAGCCGGTGGGGATCGCGGGGAAGTCGGCGAGGACGTCGAGCGGGGCGGTGGCGGTGAGCGTGGTCACAGCGCCGCCTCCAGCCACGCGTCCGCATCGGCCTTGAACGCATCGCGCACGCTCTCCTCGCCGATCCGGTCGAGCGCGTCGGCGACGAAGGCGTGGGTGAGCAGCGCCTTGGCCTGCGGTTCGGGGATGCCGCGCGACTGCATGTAGAACAGCGCCTTGGCGTCGAGCTCGCCGACCGTCGCGCCGTGCGCGCACTTCACGTCGTCGGCGAAGATCTCGAGTTCAGGCTTCAAGTTGATCGTCGCGGTGCGCTTGAGCAGCAGGCCGCGCAGCGACTGTTCGCCATCGGTCTTCTGCGCATGGCGCGCAACCTCGGCGCGGGCGGCGAGGCTGGCGGTCGAGGCGTCGGCGGCGACCGCGCGCCACACCTGGCGGCTGGTGCCTTCGATCGCGGCGTGGTGGACGGCGACGGCAGCTTCCTGCTTCTGCTCGCCGCGCGTGAGCAGCGCGCCGCCCATTTCGGCGAAGGCGCCGACACCGTCAAGGCGAAGGAAGCCATCGATGCGGCTGCCCATCCCTCCGGCGCCGAGGAAGGTCGCGACATAGCTGGCGGCCTCGCCGATGCTGGCCTCGTCGCGGATCGACACGAAGCCTTCGTCCTGCAACAGGCGGACGGCGCGCATCAGGCGCGCGCCCTTGCCGAGCGAGAACTCGCTCAGCCGGTTCGACCAGCCACCCCCACTATAGGTTTCCACAACCGACACCACCGCGTCATCGTCGAGGACAAACCGCAAAGGTAAGTGGCTTTCCTCGCCCACGACGACATGCTCGATTTCAATCGGAGCGGTGAATGATGCCGGCGGGAATCTCAGCTCATAACCTTGGCCAGCAGCGAATTGCCCAAGCGGGTGCGTGGAGGTGAATTCGACTCGCTCAAGCGTCAGATCGCCGGGTTCACTGAAATCAGGATCATAATAGCCGTCGATAAATACCAGGCGCGGCCCGTCACCAATGCGAGCCGTCGACCCCACATGACCCGCGACGCGTTTGATCTCACGCGCTGCTTCAAGCGTGGCCATGTCGGACCAGCGCCATGCTTCGTCACGGGCGGAGGGGAGGGTGAGCGTATCCATGCGCTTAGGCAGCCACCTGCGCATAGCCCTGAGCTTCAAGCTCATGCGCCAGCTCCGGCCCGCCGGTGCGGGTGATGCGGCCGTCGGCGAGCACATGCACGAAGTCCGGCTTCACATAATCGAGCAGCCGCTGATAATGGGTGATCAGCAGCACCGCCTTGTCGGGTGCGCGCATGATGCGGTTGATGCCGTCGCCGACGATCCGCAGCGCATCGATGTCGAGGCCGGAATCGGTCTCGTCGAGCACCGCGAACTTCGGGTTCAGAATGCCCATCTGCACCATCTCGTTGCGCTTCTTCTCGCCGCCGGAAAAGCCGACATTGACGGGGCGCTTGAGCATCTCGGCGTCCATCTCGAGCGCGCCGGCCTGGGCGCGCGCGAGCTTGAGGAACTCGGCGCCGGAGAGCGGGGCCTCGTCGCGCGCGCGGCGCTGGCTGTTGAGGCTCTCGCGCAGGAACTGGACGTTGGAGACGCCCGGGATTTCGACCGGGTATTGGAAGCCGAGGAACAGGCCGGCCGCGGCGCGTTCGTGCGGGGGAAGGTCGAGCAGGTCCTGGCCGGCGAAGGTGACGGTGCCGCCAGTGACTTCATAGCCGGGGCGGCCGCCGAGGACATAGCCGAGCGTCGACTTGCCCGCGCCGTTGGGACCCATGATCGCATGCACCTCGCCCGCATTCACGGTGAGGGTGAGACCCTTGAGGATCGGCTTGCCGTCGACTTCGGCGTGGAGGTTGGTGATCTGGAGCATCGGGCTTTCTGTCACTTGGGTTCTTCGACCTGCGGGCCGCTGAAGGTGATGGCGGGCGGGCCGTTATCGGCCTTGGGCGGGGGCGGGAGTTTGCCGAGGCGGTTGGGGTCGTCGTCTTCCTTCGCGATCACTGCGGGGCCGACAGCGGGTTTTTTGGGCGCTTCGGGCTTGATCGTGACGCCGAGGCCGAAGACGGCGGGCGGCTTCGACTTGGGCTCGACCGCGACCAGCGCCGTGCCGCCCTTGCCGCAATATTCGCTGCCTGTGGTCGATGTGATGCAGTCGGGAAGCGAGTTACACGCCTTGTCGTCGATCCGCCGCGTGCCGCTGGAAACGAACACGCGACAGTTGATCAGGCGGCCGTCCGCCGCCTTGTCGAAGATCAGCGCGACGCGGCCGACCTTGGCCTGGACGACGATTTCTTCGTATTCGTCGGCGGTGGCGGCGGGCGCTTCCTGCGGGACGGCGGCGAGGAGCAGGGCAAGGGCGAGGCTCACGGACGCTCCCCTTCGTCACCCCGGCCTTGAGCCGGGGTCCCGCTATTGCGGGCGGTCGAAGAAGCGGGACCCCGGCTCAAGGCCGGGGTGACGAGGAGTGGGAGAGGGAGGCGGGTCATCCCACGCTGCCCTCGAGGCTGATCCCCAGCAGCTTCTGCGCCTCGACGGCGAACTCCATCGGCAGCTGTTGCAGCACTTCCTTGGCGAAGCCGTTAACGATCAGCGCGACCGCAGCCTCCTGATCCAGCCCGCGCTGCATCGCGTAGAATAGCTGGTCCTCGCTGATCTTCGACGTGGTCGCCTCATGCTCGATCTGCGCGGAGGGATTGCGCACCTCGATATAGGGCACGGTATGCGCGCCGCACTGGTCGCCGAGCAGCAGGCTGTCGCACTGGGTGAAGTTGCGGACATTCTCCGCGGTTGGGCCGACGCGGACCAGGCCGCGATAGGTGTTGTCGCTGCGGCCCGCGCTGATGCCCTTTGAGATGATCGTCGAGCGGCTGTTCTTGCCGAGATGGATCATCTTGGTGCCGGTATCGGCCTGCTGGCGGTTGTTGGTCACCGCGACCGAATAGAATTCGCCGACGCTGTTCTCGCCCGCCAGCACGCAGCTGGGGTATTTCCAGGTGATCGCGCTCCCGGTCTCGACCTGAGTCCAGCTGACCTTGCTGTTCTTGCCCTGGCACAGCGCACGCTTGGTCACGAAATTATAGATGCCGCCCTTGCCGTTCTCGTCGCCCGGATACCAGTTCTGGACGGTCGAGTATTTGATCTCGGCATCGTCGAGCGCGACCAGCTCGACCACCGCCGCGTGGAGCTGGTTCTCGTCGCGCATCGGGGCGGTGCAGCCTTCGAGGTACGAGACGTAGCTGCCCTTGTCGGCGACGATCAGCGTGCGTTCGAACTGGCCGGTATTCTCGGCGTTGATGCGGAAATAGGTCGACAGCTCCATCGGGCAGCGCACGCCCTCGGGAATGTAAACGAAGGTGCCGTCGCTGAAGACCGCGCAGTTCAATGCCGCAAAGTAGTTGTCGTGCATCGGCACGACCTTGCCGAGCCACTTGCGGACCATGTCCGGATATTCGCGGATCGCCTCGCTGATCGAGCGGAAGATGACGCCGGCCGCTTCGAGCTCGGCGCGGAAGGTGGTGGCGACGCTGACGCTGTCGAACACGGCGTCGACGGCGACGCGGCGCGAGCCTTCGACCCCGGCGAGCACCTTCTGCTCCTCGATCGGGATACCGAGCTTCTCATAGACGCGCAGGATCTCGGGATCGACCTCGTCCAGCGAGCCGAGCTTCGGCTTGGCCTTGGGCTCGGCGTAATAATAGGCGTCCTGATAATCGATCGGCGGCACGTCGAGCTTGGCCCAGTCGGGCGCGGTCATCGTCAGCCAGTGGCGATAGGCCTTGAGCCGCCACTCCAGCATCCATTCCGGCTCATTCTTCTTGGCCGAGATGAAGCGGACGGTGTCTTCGGACAGGCCCTTGGGGGCGAACTCCTGCTCGATGTCCGAGCTGAAACCCCACTCATATTTCTTGTTCGCGGCGGCGAGCGCCTCGGCATTCTTGGTGGCCATCAGGCGACTTCCGGTTGGCGTGAGAGCGAGGCGAGGGTGACGCCCGCGAGCGTGCCGCGCACGGCCTCGTTGACGTGATTCCAGTGCGGCTTCACGCGGCAGCTCTGCTCGATGCAGCAATCGTGCTTGCCGTGATCGACGCAGGCGGTGAGCGCGATCGGGCCTTCAATCGCCTCGACGATGTCGGCGAGCGTGATCGTCGCGGGCGGGCGGGCGAGGCGAAAGCCGCCGCCGGTACCGCGCGCGGATTCGATCAGGCCAGCGGACGAGAGACGGCTGACCAGCTTTTGCACCGTGGGAAGCGGCAGGCCGGTCTCGTCGGACAGTACGGTCGCGTTCAATCGCCCGCTGATCCCGCAATGACGGGCCGCAGCGGAGAGCATCACGACGGCGTAATCTGTCTGGGCCGAAAGGCGCATGCGCTTCTTGTTGGACCTCCGCGCAACAGCGCTACGGGCTGTTGCGAATAGTTCTCAAATCGGAATGATTCGTTCCGATTGGCAGATGGGCGTTTGCGCCATCACCGTCAACCCGCCTGGACTGTTGCACGAGATAGTTCCCCTATCCCGGTCATTCTGCTTATGGGGCGGCCATGCTCTACGACCTGCTCAAGCCGCTGATCTTCACCGTCGATGCCGAGAAGGCGCATCGGCTGACGATTCGAGCGGCTGCGTTGTCGGGCGGATCGAAGCCGCCGCGGGTACGGCCGGTGACGATCGCGGGGCTGGAGTTTCCCAATCCGGTCGGGCTCGCGGCGGGGCTGGACAAGGATGGCGAGGCGATCGACGGGCTGTTCGGGCTGGGCTTCGGCAGCGTCGAGATCGGATCGCTGACGCCGCGCCCGCAGGCCGGCAACCCTAGGCCCCGGCTGTTCCGGCTGGCCGAGGACCGCGCGGTGGTGAACCGCATGGGGTTCAACAATGGCGGGATCGACGCGGCGCTGGCGCGGGTGGCGCGCGCGAAGCGGCCCGGCGTGCTGGGCATCAATGTCGGCGCGAACAAGGACAGCGACGACCGCGTCGCCGACTATGCGCTGGGCGTGGGCAAGGCGGCGGCGGTCGCTGATTATGTGACGATCAACGTCAGCTCGCCCAACACGCCGGGGCTGCGCGACCTGCAATCGCGGCCGGCGCTCGACGAGTTGCTGGCGGCGTCGAACGCGGCGCGGCAGGGGAGTGCCGACAAGGCTGTGCCCCGCACACCCTTGTTTCTCAAGGTCGCGCCCGATCTCGACACGGCGGGGATGGACGGCGTAGTGCGCGCGGCGATCGACAACAAGGTGGATGCGCTGATCGTGGGGAACACCACCATCTCGCGGCCCGGGACGTTGCGCTCGGCTTTGGGGAGCGAAACGGGCGGGCTGTCGGGTCGGCCGCTGGCGGCACTGGCGCGGGTCAAGCTGGCCGAGGCATTGGCTGCGACCGGCGGACAGTTGCCGGTGATCGCCGTTGGCGGGATCGACTCGCCGGAAGAGGCGCTGGCGCGGCTCGAAGCGGGCGCGGCGATGGTGCAGGTCTATTCTGCGCTGGTCTATGAAGGTCCCGGGTTGGTGCGGCGTATCCTCAAAGCCCTTTGACGGGGTGGCTTCCGGGCCGTTACGTTCCTGATCCAAAACGCGCTGGCACGAACCTGCGCGACAGGAGTTGGAACAGGCATGCGCAAGCTCGAACGGTTCGACAATCTGGTGCAGATGTTCTTCACGCGGGCACGCGAGAAAGGCGATGCGCCGTTCTTGTGGGCCAAGTCGGGCGGCAAATGGCATCCGACGAGCTGGGCGGAGGCGGCGCAACAGGTGGCGAGCCTCTCGGCGGCGCTGACGAAACTGGGCCTGAAGCCTGGCGACCGCGTCATGCTGGTGAGCGAGAACCGGCCGGAATGGTGCATCAGCGATCTTGCGATCATGGCGGCGGGCGGCGTGACGGTGCCGACCTACACCACCAATACGGAGCGCGATCACCAGCACATCCTGGATAATAGCGGCGCGTGCATGACGGTGGTGTCGAACGCGAAGCTCGCGAAGACGCTGTTGCCCGCGATCCTCCATACCACCGGCAGCCACAGCCATACGGTGATCGGGATCGAGGAGATGCGCATCGGGCAGCCCGGCGCGATCGACTTTTACGACTGGAAGCAGCTGATCGCCGACAATGCCGCGGACGTGGCGGTCGCGAGCGCAGAGGCCGACGCACTCAAGCGCGAAGACCTTGCCTGCATCATCTACACCAGCGGCACCGGGGGCAGCCCGCGCGGCGTGATGCAGCATCACGGCGCGATCCTGATGAATGTCGAAGGCTGCTGCGTCGTGATCAGCGAGGATTTCGGCTGGGACGACGAGGTGTTCCTGTCGTTCCTGCCGCTCAGCCACGCCTATGAACATACCGGCGGGCAGCATTTCCCGGTCGGGCTGGGCGCGCAGATCTATTATTCGGAAGGGTTGGACAAGCTGGCCTCGAACATCGAGGAGGTGCGCCCGACGCTGATGGTCGTCGTGCCACGGCTGTTTGAGGTGCTGCGGACGCGCATTACCAAGCAGGTCGAGAAGCAGGGCAAGTTCGCCAATTATCTGCTCGACCGCGCGGTTTCGATCGGCGGGAAGAAGGCCGCCGGGAAGAGCACGCTGCTCGACCTGCCGATGAGCCTGCTGCTCGACCGCACGCTGCGGCCCAAACTGGCGAAGAAGTTCGGCGGGCGGATCAAGGCGATGGTGTCGGGCGGCGCGCCGCTCAACCCCGAGGTCGGTGTGTTCTTCGAGAGCCTGGGCATCACCTTCCTGCAAGGCTATGGTCAGACCGAGGCGGCGCCGGTCATCTCGTGCAACCGCCCCAGTGCGGGGCTGAAGCACGACACGGTCGGGCCGCCGCTCGAAGGCGTCGAGGTGAGGATCGCCGAGGATGGCGAAATCCTCGTGCGCGGCGAACTGGTGATGCATGGCTATTGGCGCAATGAGGCCGAGACGGCGCGCGTGCTGAAAGATGGCTGGCTGCACACTGGCGATATCGGACTGATCGACGAGCGCGGCCGGATCAGGATCACCGACCGCAAGAAGGACATCATCGTCAACGACAAGGGCGACAATGTCGCGCCGCAAAAGGTCGAGGGCATGCTGACGCTGCAGTCCGAGATCATGCAGGCGATGATCGCCGGCGACCGCAAGCCCTATATGACCGCGGTGATCGTGCCCGACCCGGAATGGACCCAGGAATGGTGCGCGAAGAATGGCGAGAAATGTGACTTCAAGGCGCTACGTGAGGATCATGACTATCGCGCCGCCGTGGGTGCAGCGGTCGAGCGGGTCAACAAGGACCTGTCGGTGATCGAGCGCATCCGCCGCTTCATCCTCGCCGACGAGCCGTTCACGATCGAGAATGAGCAGCTGACGCCGAGCCTGAAGATCCGGCGGCATGTGCTCAAGCAGGTCTATGGGGAACGGCTGGACGGGTTGTACAAGGGGTAGGGCGGAAGGCGCTCAGCGCGCCTCCGCCACCTTCTTTTCCTCGGGCAGCACCACCAGGCTCCAGTCCTTTTGCGGCGCCAGATATTTCGCCGCCAGCGCCTGCAACTCGAGTGGCGTGGTCGCGCCATAGTCGCGCGCGATCGTGTTGATCGCGGCGAGGCGGCGGGGGTCGCGGGTGCCGCCTTCGGTCTGCTGCATCCAGAACGGATTGCCGCTCGACCGGCGCACGACCATCTGCGCGGTCGGCACCATCGCGCGGCGCAACTCGTCGGTCTCGATCGGCTTGGCGATCAGGTCGGCGGCGATCTCGCGCGCGACGCGGAAGAACAGATCGACACGGTCGGGCGGGATCAGCGTCAGCGCCATGATGCGCCCGCCGCCCGGCTGGCCGACCGGCCACTGGCTGATCACCGTCGGCGAGTAGCTCGCGCCCTCGGCCGAGCGGATGCGGTCGAGGATGCGGTCGCGCATCACCGCGGCGAGGATTTCGAGCTTGCGGCTCTCGGTGATGTTATCGGCGCCGCCGCCCGCCTGCCATGCGATCACCGCTGCCGCCTGATCGGGCTGGCCGGTGTGGCGCAGCACCAGTGGTGCTGCATTGTGCGTGGGGAACGCAACCGTTGGTGAGGCCGCGGGCGCGTCCTTGCGGGGCTTCATCGCGCCGATCGTCTTGCGCGCGGCCTCGATCGCCTTTTCGGGATCGATATCGCCGAAGATCTGCACTTCGATCGGACCGCTGGCGAGCAGCGGCTCCCAGAAGGTGCGGAAATCCTTGGCATTGAGCTTCTCGATCTCGGCCAGCGGCGGCGTGCCCCAGCGCGGATCGCCACCGCGCAGCAGCCGTTCGAGATCGCGGCCGATCACCGCGTCGGGCGAGGACGAGGTCGCGGCATAGCCGGTGACCGCGACGGCGCGCGCCCGCGCGATCGGCTTGGGATCCCAGCCGGGCGACTGGAGCTTGGCGGCAATGAGCTTGAGCTGGTCTTCCAGATCGGCGGGCGAGGTCTGGCCCGAAAGCTGGAAGGCGTCGTCGCCGATGCCGAAACCGAGCTGGATCTGGCGGTCGCCGGTCAGCTGGTCGATCTCCTCCTGACCAAGCACGCCGCCGGGCGCGGCGATGCCGCTGGCGACGAGCGCCATGTCGCCGGCCCAGGCCGGCGTCTGCCGTCCCGCTGGCAGCGCCTGCATGCCGCGTCCGAAGCGGACGTTGACATAGACGCGGCCGACTTCGCCGGGGTTCTGGAACAGCAGCAAGGTGCTGCCATTGGCGAAGCGCACGCGCTCGATCTTGGGTTCGGTCACCGCGACGGTGCGTTCGGCGACCTTGCCCGGCGCGCCGAGCTTGGGCAGCGAGGCGAAGGTGACGCTGCGCGCCGCCTTGCGCGTGCCGGCGAGACCCGAAACGTCTGCCGCGAGTACCGCCGCGAGCTTGGTCTGGACGTTGGAATCCGGGGTGCGCGTGGTGACGATCGCGCGCGTCGCCACGCCCTGAAGGATCCGCTTGGTCGAGGCGAGCACCCGGTCCGGCGTGAACATGCCTTTGGTCTTGGCGCCGGTGAAGATGTCGTAGCTCGCCTGCTCGCTGGTGGTGACCTCGTTGATGTCGATCGCCTCGACCAGATTGTCGGCACGGCGCGAGCCCGCCTGCACGGCAGCGGTGGCGATCGAGTTGCGCATGCCTGAATCGATCTCGGCCACTTCGCGGTCGATCTCGGCCTGAGTGGGCGCATTGACGAGGGCATCGGCGATGACCGCACGCACTTCCTTGACCGCGCTTTCCCAATCCTCGCCGATCGGCACGACCTGAATCGAGGTGACGTTGGCCGAGCGCACCGCGTCGGACAGGTCCGCACCCGCGCCGATGAAGCTCGACCCGGCGCGCGCCCGGCTCTCCAGCCGGCGGTTGATGATGCGCAGCGCGACGAAATCGATCATCCGCTCCTGATTGAAGACGATCGTGTCCTCGAACACCGTCCATGGGCGCAGCACCGCCATCGACACCATCGGCGGCATCGTCGGTTCGACCAGCGCCGCACTGGTCGGTTTGGCGGGATCGGGCTTGCCGAAATCGGGGTTGGCAGGGGCAGGGCCAACGCCCTTCCAGCTCGCGAAATGCTTGGCGATCATCCGCTCGAACAGCGCAGGGTCGAGATCGCCGACGACGACCAGCGTCGCGCGCTCGGGGCGGTACCAGCGCTGGTGGAACGCCTTGACGGTATCGGCCGAGGCGCCGTTGAGCGTCGCGGTGGTGCCGATCACCGGGCGCTCGCCGAACAGCTGTCCAGCGAACATCAGTTCGCGCTGCGCATCGGATACGCGCGCCTGCGGGTTGAGCCGTTCGCGCTGCTCGGCGAGCACGACCGGGCGTTCCGCGGTGAGCGCGGCCGGGGTGATGCCGGGGGCCGCCATCATGTCGGCGAGGATCATCATCGACTGGTCGAGACTGGTCTCGTTCGCGTCGGGCAGGTCGAGCTTGTAGGTGGTCGAGACCGGCGTGGTGCTGGCGTTGCTGTCCGAGCCGAAGGTGACGCCGAGCCGCTGCCATACGCGCTTGGATTCGCCGTCGGGCACCTTGGACGAGCCGCGGAACGAGAGATGTTCGAGCAGATGCGCGAAGCCCTTTTCGGACTCGCGCTCGTGCAGCGAGCCGACATCCATGCGCAGCCGCACCGCGACCTGACCCGGCGGCACGCCGTTCTTGCGCACCGCATAGCGCAGGCCGTTGGGGAGCGTGCCGAAACGCCATTCCGGGTCGTGCGGAATGTCGCTGCCCTTGTAGAGCCACGGGGTCTTGTCGACCTGGACGGCGGGAGCGGGCGCGGCGTCCTGGCCGCGGAGCGGGGCGAGACCCGACAGTGCGAGCGTTGCAGCGAGAAGGGAAAGGGCGAGCGGCCTTACGCGGGGAAACGATACCATCGCGCTCAGTCTAGCGACGTTGGCGCAAGGCCGCCAGCGGCGCAATTGCGGCAAGGTTTCAGACGGTTGTGCGGGTTTCGCCATGTTTTGGACCGAAGCGCGGTTTAGCCGTGGACGCTGAGCCGACTCGGGGGAGACGGCGCGCGGGGCAAATGGCGAGGACATGAGGTGAAGACCGGCGTCGCGGTCCGTCAGGACGAACTACAGGCTGCGCCCGCATTCGAGGCGCCGAAGCTGCGGCTGGTGGACGATGTGCCGACTGAGGATGGTGCGCGCGGCGGTGCCACCCAGCTGGAACGTGTGATCGACCGGCTAATGGGCATGTCGTCGCTCGTCTCCACCGCGCCGTTGCTCGATGTCCGCGATTTTGCCTGGACTTGCGAACTGCGCGAGCGGTGGACGGCGATCAAGGCGGAGGCGGCGGACGCCGAAGGCGAGGTCTCGCCGCGCGATCATCACGTGACGGCAGCGATCCTTTCGCGCATTCCCGGACTTTACGCTGCCCGGTTCGAGCGGCTGCCGGTGGGCGCTCATCTTCCGGTCCGGCGGATGGCGAGCCGGGGGCTGCTGACCTGCCATCTCGGGCTGGCAGTGCCGCGCGACGGTGACCTGCGCATGCAGTTGGGCGGCCGCGTCGTGCGATGGGCGGAGGGGGAGACGTTGCTGTTCGACGCGACGCAGGCGCAGGCGTGGCGCAATGACGGCAGCGAACAGGGTCTGGTGCTGAGCGTGCAGTTGCGGCGGCCGTTGCGCCAGCCCGCACGCTGGCTCGCCGAGACGCTGCTGCGCTAACTGCTGGCGCGCGCGGCGCTAGCGCGGATTACCAGCTTGTAATCGAGCGTGATGCGGTCGGCAGGCCGTTTGGGCGCGAGCAGCAGTTCGGCGGCGGCGCGGCCCAGTTCCAGGATCGGCTGGTGGATCGTGGTCAGCGGCGGCCATACCGCGGCGGCGAGGTCGCCGTCGTCGAAGCCGACGATCGAGAGTGCGCCCGGCACGTCGATGTCGCGCTCATGCGCCACGGCGAGCACGCCCGCGGCCATCTGGTCGTTGCCGGCGAAGATCGCGCCGGGCGGCTGTGGCCGGTCGAGCAGCTTGCGTGCGGCATCGCGGCCCGACTGGAAGCTGTAGTCACCGGTCACGACCAGCGCGGGATCGAAGGCGATGCCGGCGGCGGCGAGCGCGTCGCGATAGCCCTGAAGACGCTCGACCGACGAGATGTGGACGTCCGGGCCGGTGATGAAGGCGATGGCGCGGTGGCCGAGCGAGACGAGGTGCGTGGTCAGTTCGCGTGCTGCGGCGACATCGTCGATCGTGACGCTGCGCCCCTCGCTGCGGCGGATGCCCGGTTCGACGCGGACATAGGGCAGGCCGCGGCGGTCGAGCTCGTCGAGCAATGCGGCGGATTCGGTGACTGGTGGGGAGAGAATGAGCCCGTCGAGGCGCGTCTCGTCGATCAGCGCGGTGACGTCTTGGACGAGCGCCGAAGAGACGGCATCGACCGGCTGGGTCAGCAGGCGGTAGCCGAGTTCCGCGCAGGCCGCCTGCGCGCCGGCGAGCAGATGATAGACGTAATGCGGGCTGGGATTGTCGTAGAGCAGCCCGACCTGGAACGACTTGCGCCCGGCGAGCGTGCGTGCGGCGAGGCTGGGGCGGAAGTTGAGTTCGGCGACGACCTGCTCGACGCGGCGGCGAGTCTCTTCGCTGACATTCTTCTCGTTGTTGAGCACGCGGGAGACGGTCTTGAACGACACGCCCGCCAGCTTGGACACTTCCTTGATCGTCGGCCTGCGCGCCATGTGCCTCCCCGAAAGCCCCGGCATAGGTGACAGCGTTGGCGGGGTGCAACACCGATTTGCTCGGCGGGCGATTGGTTCGGGCAAAGAAAATCCCCGCCCGGCGGGTGCCGGACGGGAATGAAGCGAGGTTTGCGGTAGCCGCTCAGCCGCCGCCGCCAGCCAGCGCCGCGAGCAGCAGCAGTGCGACAATGTTGGTGATCTTGATCATCGGATTGACGGCCGGGCCGGCGGTGTCCTTGTAGGGATCGCCGACCGTGTCGCCGGTCACCGCGGCCTTGTGGGCCTCGCTGCCCTTGCCGCCGTGATTGCCGTCCTCGATATACTTCTTGGCATTGTCCCACGCGCCGCCGCCCGAGGTCATCGAGATCGCGACGAACAGACCCGAGACGATCACGCCGAGCAGCATCGCACCGACCGAGGCGAAGGCGTTGGCCTGGCTGTCGACGGTGAGGATGACGAAGTAGAGCACGATCGGCGACAGCACCGGCAGGAGCGACGGGATGATCATCTCCTTGATCGCCGCGCGGGTGACGATGTCGACCGTGCGGCCATAGTTGGGACGGCTGGTCCCCGCCATGATCCCCGGATTGTCGCGGAACTGCGCGCGCACGTCCTCGACCACATGCCCCGCCGCGCGGCCGACGGCGGTCATGCCGAACGCGCCGAACAGATAGGGCAGCAGCGCGCCGAGCAGCAGCCCGACGATGACGAACGGATTGCTCAGGCTGAAGTCGACGGTGACGTCGCCGAAGTAGCGCTTGAGATCCTCCGTATACGCCCCGAACAGCACCAAAGCCGCCAGCGCGGCCGAACCGATGGCATAGCCCTTGGTCACCGCCTTGGTGGTGTTGCCCACCGCATCGAGCGCATCGGTGCGGGTGCGCACGTCATCCGGTAGCCCAGCCATCTCGGCGATGCCGCCGGCATTGTCGGTGACCGGTCCATAGGCGTCGAGCGCGACGACCATGCCGGCCAGCGCGAGCAGCGAGGTGGCGGCGAACGCCACGCCGATGATTCCGGCAAGCTGGTAGGAGGCGATCACCGCGACCACGATCACGATCGTCGGCATCGCGGTCGATTCGAGGCTGATCGCGAGACCCTGAATGACGTTGGTGCCGTGACCGGTTTCCGATGCCTTGGCGATCGAGCGGACCGGACGATAGTTGGTGCCGGTGTAATATTCGGTGATCCACACCAGCAGCCCGGTGACGCCAAGGCCGATCATCATGCACCAGAACAGGTCCATGCCGGTAAAGCCGTCACCCACCGCCTGCGCCGCGACCGAGGCCGCGACATCGACATTGGTGGCGTCGGCGGGGCCGCCGATGACCGCGTTGAGATCGCCGAGCACATATTGCGTCGCGAAGTAGATGGCCGGGATCGACAGGATCACGGTGGTCCAGAAGCCCTTGTACAACGCGCCCATGATCGACTGGCCCTTGCCGAGCCGGACCATATAGGTGCCGATGATCGAGGTGATGATACACACGCCGCCGACCAGCAGCGGCAGCGCCATCAGGCCCATCAGCTGTTCGGTCGTGCCGCTGACCAGCAGCGCGATCGAAACCATGGTGAGGCCGATGGTGACGACATAAGTCTCGAACAGATCGGCGGCCATGCCGGCGCAGTCGCCGACATTGTCGCCGACATTGTCGGCGATCACCGCGGGGTTGCGGGGGTCGTCTTCAGGGATGCCGGCCTCGACCTTGCCGACCAGATCGGCGCCGACGTCGGCGGCCTTGGTGAAGATGCCGCCGCCGAGACGCGCGAAGATTGAGATCAGCGAGGCGCCGAAGGCGAGCGCGGTCAGCGCGTGGATGATCTTCTCGCCATTGGGCTCCTGGCCACCGGGTCCGGTTAGATACCAGAAGATCAGCGAGATCGAGAGCAGGCCGAGGCCGGCGACGAGCATGCCGGTGATCGCGCCCGAGCGGAAGGCGAGCGTCAGGCCGCCCTGAAGGCTGGTCCGCGCGGCTTCGGCGGTGCGGACATTGGCGCGCACCGAAATGTGCATGCCGACAAAGCCCGCGACGCCCGAGAGCACCGCGCCGAGCAGAAACGCCACGGTCGAGAGCGTGCCGAGCGTGAGGAACATCACGATCGCGACGACGGCGCCGACGATGGCGATGGTGGTATATTGACGGCCGAGATAGGCCTTCGCGCCTTCCTGAATGGCGGCGGCGATATCCTGCATCTTCTGATCGCCCGCCGGTGCGCGAAGCACCTGCTGCGATGTCACCAGGCCATAGAGCACGGCCAATATGCCGCACGCGATGGCGATATAGACTATCGTCATTCGGTATCCTTCCCCTGTGAACCCCGCGGGTCGCCAGGGTCTTTGCCCCGTGCGTCCAGCAGCCGGAGGAGGAGCGTAGAGAGGGGAAGGGGGCTGTCAAGCAGACTCGGGCGGTTGACGAAGTTGACAGTTATGAGGGGGTTTGTGCGGGATGCGACGGGGAAGCGGCGGGTTGGCGACTGCGACGCGACGGGTTGGCGACGGTAACGCGACACTCTCGCGACAGTCGCGCGACGGTGAGGCGACGTTCGCGCGACAGCGACGCGACGGGTGCGGACCGCGAGGCGACTGTCGCGCAACAGTGCCGCGCCGGTTCGAGGCTGGCGGGGGCGCGGCAGGATCGGAGTCGCTTCCATCGATCAGGATAGATCAGATGAAATCCAACATTTGAAGGGGGTTATGGGTCAGCTATCGTACCGAACCAGTCTGTCATCCCGGCCTTGTGCCGGGATCCACATCGCCGCGAGCGATGAGATTGAGCTTCTTATGCACCGCTTGCCGCCCGGTGGATCCCGGCACAAGGCCGGGATGACGGGTGGTTAGTGGGGTTAGCCGCCGTGCTGGTAACCGAGGCGATCCGGGAGCGGGACGGGGGCGCCGTTTGAAATGAGGGTCAGGCCCGATCCTGCGCTTGTCGTACCGATCCGTGTCGCGGGGGCGGGCGGTGTGATGCCTGCGGGGAGCGTAAAGAGTAGCTCGTAATCGTCGCCGGCGGTGACGCACTCGATCGGATCGAGGCCGGGCAGGGCGAGCGGGACCGCATCGAGCGCGATCGTCAGCGCGACGCTGCTGGCCTCTGCCATGCGGCGGGCGTCGATGAGCAGGCCGTCGGACACGTCCATCATCGCGGTGGCGAAAGGGGCAAGCGCCTGCCCCTCGGCGAGGCGCGGTGTCGGGCGGAGGTAGCGGGCGAGATCGCGCGGCTCGCCGTCCGGACCGAAGCCCGCGCCGCCGATCTGGCCGGTGACCCACAGCGCCTCGCCCGGTTGCGCGCCGCCGCGCAGCGGCGTGCGGTCCTGTGCCCGACCGATCGCGGTGAGCGTGAAGCTGCGCGCACTCCCGGCAGGGATGGCGACGGTGTCCCCGCCGAGCAGCGGCATGGCGAAGCGGGTCAGCGCTTCGTTCAGCCCGGCAAGGAAGGCGTCGTCCCATGCCGCATCGCCCGACAGGGCATAGTTGAGCAGGCAGCCGAGCGGCACCGCGCCCTTGGCGGCAAGATCGGAGAGGTTCACCGCGGCGAGCTTCCAGCCGATCGAGTCCGCCGGGTCGTGCGGGCGGAAATGCACGCGCTCGACCATCGTGTCGCTGGTGAGGATCAGGCGGCCTGCGGCGACGTCGAGCTGGGCAGTGTCGTCGGCCAGCCCCGCCGCCGCCGGATGCGTGGCGATGGCGCGGAGGGCGGTTAGGAAGGCGAATTCGTCGGGCACGGGGGTGGGTTAGGATACCGTTCGGCCACAAACAACCGTCACCCCGGCCTTGTGCCGGGGTCCACTGCGCCGCGAGCGATGCGCTCACCCGGTCATGGCGGTGCGTGCCGCCCGGTGGATCCCGGCACAAGGCCGGGATGACGAGGTGGTTTGGGCGGTCAGACCGCCTTCAGTGCCTCCTCGAAGTCGGCGATCAGGTCGTCGGCGTCTTCGACGCCGATCGAGATGCGGACGAGGTTGTCGGTGATGCCGAGCGCCTGTTTGCGCGCGTCGGGGACCGACAGATGCGTCATCGCCGCGGGAGCGGAGGCGAGGGTTTCGGTGCCGCCGAGCGAGACCGCGAGCTTCGCGATCCGAAGGCTGTCGAGGAACGCGAACGCCTCCTTTTCGCCGCCCTTGAGGTAGAGCGAGAAGGTCGAGCCGGCGCCGGTGCAGTGGCGGTTGTAGATGTCCCGCTGGCGGCTGCCCTCTTCGAGGAAGCCGAGATAGCCGACGCTCTCCACCTTCGGATGGGTGCGCAGATATTCGCAGACCTTGACCGCATTCTCGCCCGCGCGGCTCATGCGAAGTTCGAGCGTCTCCAGCGACCGCAGCAGCATCCAGGCGGTGTTGGGGTCGCAGATCGTGCCGATCGTGTTGCGCATCATGCGCAGCGTGTTGATGTGCGCCTTGCTCCCCAGCACGCCGCCTGCGACGAGGTCGCTATGCCCGCCGGCATATTTGGTCAGCGAATAGACGACGAGGTCGGCGCCTTGCTTGAGCGGCTTGGCCCAGAGCGGGCCGAGAAAGGTGTTGTCGATCGCGATCGGCGGCTTGCTGGCGCCGGTGAAGATCGCGTCGCGGCTGGCCGCGACCGCCTCGACATCGACCAAAGCGTTGGTCGGGTTGGCGGGGCTTTCGAGATAGATCAGCGCGACATTGCCCGAGGCGGCCTTGTGCAGCACCGCGTCGATCTCTTCGCGCGTCGCGCCGGCGGGGAAGTCGAGCCAGTGCACGCCGAACTTGCCGAGGATGCGTGCGATCAGTGTCTCGGTCGCGGCGTAGAGCGGCCCCGAATGGACGATCGTGTCGCCGGGCTTGACCATCGCGAGGAACAAGGTGGCGATGGCGGACATGCCGGAGGAGAAGGCGAGCGCGTCCTCGGCCTCTTCCCAGATGCCGAGGCGATCCTCGAGGATTTCCTGATTGGGGCCGTTGAAGCGGGAGTAGACCAGCCCTTCGGCGCCGCCGGGGCGCTTGCCGGTGACGCCCTCGAAATGGCGCTTGCCGGCCGCGGCGTTGGGGAAGACGAAGGTCGAGGTGGCGAAGATCGGTGGCTTGAGCGAGCCTTCCGAGAGCATCGGGTCATAGCCGTGACCCATCATCATCGTCGCGGGGTTGAGCTTGCGGTTGCCGATCGTGTCCGCTGAAGGTTTGGGGCGGCGGCGCGGCTCGGTGCCGGTGAGGTCGGCCTCAGTGGGCTTGTCGGGGGTGTTTGCCATGTCAGTGCCTCTCGCGGATCGTATCAATTGAAACGTCTTTGATCCCGCACTCGCATCAACGCTTCAGCCCGTCAATGCGATCATTTCAGAGCAATCAGGGAAATCTGGCGGCCGTAATCGGGTTCGCTGCGATGGGTGGCGCGGCGAAAGCTGTAGAAGCGGTTGGGCTGGGCATAGGTATCCTCGCCGAGCGGTTCGACGGTGCCGACGCCGGCGGCGGTCAGGCGGTGCGCGACATAGGCTTCGAGGTCGAACTGGCGGTGACCCTCGCGGCCGGGGGTGAAGAAGCGGGCGTTGGCGGGGTCGTGCTCGGCGAAGCGGGTGTGGAAGCCTTGGTCGACCTCATAGCTGGCGCGCGCGATGCAGGGGCCGATCGCGGCGGCGATGTGCTCGCGGCGGGCGCCAAGCGCTTCCATCGCGGCGATGGCCGAGTCGGTGACGCCGCCGAGCGCGCCCTTCCACCCGGCATGGGCGGCGGCGATCACCCCGGCCTCGCGGTCGGCGAACAGCACGGGGGCGCAGTCGGCGGTGAGGATGCCGAGTGTGAGGCCGGGGCGGTTGGTGACGAGCGCGTCGGCGTGCGGGCGGAGCTCGTCGTCCCAGGGTTCGAGCACCGTCACCGCGTCGGCGGAATGGATCTGGTAGAGGGTGACGAGGCGGGTGCCGGGGGCGACTGCGGCGATCGCGCGGCGCTGGTTCTCGATGAGTTCGGGGGTAGGCGGCTGGCCGCGGCGGCCCATGTCGAGTCCGGCGGTGGAGCCGGTCGAGACGCCGCCGCTGCGGCCGAGAAATCCGTGGGCGACGCCTTCGAGCGAGCGAGCGCGGACGGCTTCGACGCCGCTCACAGTTCGAGCCGCATGATGAGGTCGCGGTCGATCTTCTGGCCGACCGGGAAGGCATAGTCACCGATATGGACGAAGCCGTATTTGGCATAGAAGGCCATCGCGCGGTGATTTTCCTCGAAGACCGTGAGGAGGAGCGCATGGGCTTGGGCGGCGCGCGCGGTGGTGAGCGTCCACTCCATCAGCGCCTGCGCGACGCCCTGACCGTGCCAGCCATAGGCGACATAGAGCTGGCTGAGCTGGAGATCGTCGAGATCGGCCTGCTCCAGCCAGGGCGGGCCGAGCTTGGCATAGCCGATGATCTGCCCGTCCGAGCGGGCGACGCGCCATGTGATCGCCGGGTTGGCGAGGTCGGTACGGAGCTGGCCGGCGGGGCCGTAGGCGTGGGTCAGATAGGCGTCGAGATCGGCGGCGGTGTAGCCATGGCCGAAGGTGCGCAGCCAGGTCTCGCGCGCCATCGCGTCGAGCGCCTCGGCGTCGTGCGCGGTCGGCGTGTCGTAGGTGATCATTCGAAGCCTGCGGGCACCGGCCAGCCGGGGGCGGTGAGCGCGACGACCTTGAACAGATCGCCCATCGCTTCGTCATGGACGAGGCGGTGGCGGGCGGTTTCGATCTCGTCAGCGCGATCGGGCGATTTGGCGGCGAGCGCCTGCGCGCGCGGGCCGATGCCGAGCGTGGTGAGGAAGGCGCCCTGCGTCACCGGGCCGTGCGCTTCGAGGCCTTCCACGCGGGCCGCCTCGATCAGCGTGCCGAAATCGACATGCGCGGTGAGGTCGGCTTCGCCCGGATCCTCGAACGGGTTGGCGTATTCGTGGCCGCGCACCGCCTGCAGCGTGTCGCCGAGCGCCGGGCCGGCATAGCCATAGTCGATGACCAGCGCCGCGCCGCCCTGCGCCAGCAACTTGGCGGCGAGCGCGCGCAGGATCGCGACGCTGGGCGGCGAGGTTTCGAGGATCGAGCCGTCGGAGGCATCGCGGAACTGGTGCGGGATGATCGGGTCGAAGATGGTGTTGCCGATCACCGGCAGGAACAATGTGTCCTGACAGGCGACGAGCCGCTCGCGCCAGCCCTGCTGGGTCTTGATCAGCTGGCGGATCGGGAGCGCGTCGAAGAATTCGTTGGCGACGACCAGCAGCGGCGCGTCGTCGGGCAGGCCGACCAGATCGAGCGACCATTCGGCTTGCGGCACAGCCTTGGCCTGCTCGGTGCGCAGGACCGGGCTGTTCTCGACGAAATGGGCGGGGGGTGTCAGGCCGGCGCTGGCCATCGCGCGCAGCGCATCGGCGGCGAGCGTGCCGCGGCCGGGGCCGAGCTCGACATAATGGGCGTGCGGGCGGCCGGCGCGGTCCCACAGGTCGGCGAGCGCGAGGCCGACCAGTTCGCCGAACATCTGGCTGATCTCGGGCGCGGTGGTGAAGTCGCCGCGGGTGCCGAGCGGATCGCGCGTCGCGTAATAATGCGTGTTCGCCGCGCCCATGAATTGCGACAGCGGGATAGGCCCGGCCATGGTGATGGCGCGGGCGATCCGGTCGGGGAGCGAGCCTTCTTCCGACATGGCTTCAGGCGATGCTGGGGCCGCCGGCGAACGGCTCGACGCGCTCGCGGCGGCGCTTGGCGGTCGCGATCAGGTAGATGCCGCCGAGGATCATCGGGATGGTGAGCAGCTGGCCCATGTGCAGGCCGGGCGTGGCAAAGATCGTGCCCTGAAACTGCGCGTCATACTCGCGGAAGAACTCGACGAAATAGCGCGACAGGCCATAGCCGAGAATGAAGGTGCCGACGAGCTTGCCGGGCTGGTAGCGGGCGTCGGTCTTCCAGAACAGGAACCACAGCACGGCGAACAGCAGCAGCCCTTCGAGCCCGGCTTCATAGAGCTGGCTCGGGTGGCGCGCGACGTCCTCGCCGGTGCGGTCGAAAACGATGCCCCATGCGACATTGGTCGGATGCCCCCAAAGCTCGCCGTTCACGAAATTGGCGAGGCGGCCGAAGAACAGGCCGAAAGGGACGCAGCAGGCGACATAATCATGGACGCGCAGCCAGTTGAGCTTCTCCTTGCGGCACAGCCACAGGATGCCGAGGCTGGTGCCGATCACGCCGCCGTGGAACGACATGCCGCCTTCCCACAGGCGCAGCAGGCTGAGCGGTTCGAGGAACAGGCCGGGCTGGTAGAAGATCGCGTAACCGAGCCGCCCGCCGAGGATGATGCCGATCGTGGCGTAGAACACCATGTCGTCGGCGTGGCGGCGAGCCATTGGCGCGCCGGGCTGGGCGAGCAGCTTGAGCAGATACCACCAGCCGATCAGGATGCCGGCGATATACGCCAGGCTGTACCATTTGAGCTGGAAGAAGCCGAGGTCGAGCGCGACCGGATCGAGGCCGAGCTCGCTGAACTTGAGATGAGTCGCGGCGGCTGCGGCGGCGGTCAGGATCACGGATTGGGCCTCCCGGGGGTAAGGCGGCTGTCCTATCCGGATATGACGGCAAACCCAAGTGTGGATTGGCGCTCTCGGCTCGATCCTCCCCCGCCAGGGGGAGGTGGCATCGCGCAGCGATGACGGAGGGGGCGGACGCCAGAACCGGCGTTGCGGAGTCCTCCCCCTCCGTCGCCTTCGGCGCCACCTCCCCCTGGCGGGGGAGGATTGTAACGCCCAATCAACGCTTGGCGCTTGGGCTGAACCGCCGCTAGAGCAGCGCGATGAGGCGCACGAGGGGCATGGCTGGCGGGAATGGGATCGATCGGCGCACGCTGCTGATCGGCGGCGGGGCCGGGATCGGGCTGCTGGTCGCCTGGGCGGTGTGGCCGCGGTCCTATCTCTCAAACCTGCCGGTACGCGACAAGGAAACCGCGTTCGGCGCGTGGCTCAAGATCGCCACCGATGGCCGGGTGACGGTCGCGATTCCGCAATGCGAATATGGGCAGGGCGTGTTCACCACGCTGCCGCAAGTGCTGGCCGACGAACTGGGCGCGGACTGGCGGATGGTCGGGGTGGAACAGGCGCCGCTCAACCCGCTCTATGCCAATGAGCTGGCATCGGCCGAGCTGTTTCCGGGCCTGGTGCCCGAGCGGCTGCGGCGCACCCATGCCGTGCGCAAGGCGCTGGTGCTCACCGGCGGATCGACCTCGATGCGCAGCTTCGAGGGGCCGTTGCGGCAGGCGGGCGCTGCGGCGCGGGCGATGCTGTGCAAGGCGGCGGCGCGGCGCTGGGGCGTCGACTGGCAGGAATGCGAGACCGGCAACGGCTTCGTCGTGCATGGCCAGCAGCGGTTGCGCTTCGGCGAGCTGGCGGCCGAGGCGGCGGGCGAGGACGTGCCGGTCGACCTGACGTTCCGCGAGGGCGAAACAGGGCGGCTGGCGGGTGAACCCGCGCCACGGCTCGACGCGCCCGGCAAGGTCGATGGCAGCGCCAATTTCGCGGGCGACATCCGCCTGCCGAATATGGTCTTCGCGGCGATCCGGCAGGGACCGGTGGGCACGGTCAAGCTCGCGTCGATCGACGAGGCGGCGGCGCGCGCGGTGCCGGGCACGCTGCACATCGTCAAGAACGAGCGCTGGGTCGCGGTCGCGGCGAACAACTGGTGGGCGGCCACGCAGGCGCTCGAGGCGATCAACCCGCGCTTCGAGATGGCGGGCAAGGTTCACAGCGAGACGATCCAGGCCGCGCTCGACGAAGCGCTCAACGGCCATGGCGAGCGCATGGCCTCGGCCGGCAATTTGTCGGCGACGTTCAAGGGCGCGCGCGTGGTGACCGCCGAATACCGTGCGGGGTTGGCGCTGCATGCGGCGATCGAGCCGGTGACGGCGACCGCAGTGTGGGAGGATGGCCGCGTCCGGCTGTGGCTACCGACGCAGGCGCCCGGGCTGGCGCGCGACGCGGTGGCGAGCGTGCTGGGCCTCGCCGTGGCGGATGTGGTGATCCACCCGATGCTCGCGGGCGGATCGTTCGGGCAGAATCTGGAGCATCTCGTCGCGCAGCAGGCAGCGCTGATCGCGCGCGAGATCAAGAAGCCGGTGCAATTGACCTGGTCGCGCGGTGAGACCTGTTCGCACGACCGCTTCCGCCCGCCCGCGGCGGCGCGGATGACCGCGCGGCTGGGCGCGAACGGCGCGGTGATGGGCTGGCTCGCCAAGATCGCGGCGCCCGCGACCGGGCATGAGCTGGCCGACCGCCTGATCGGCGGCGACGCGCTGGCCGGAACGAAGCGGCTGGTGCGCGGGGATGGCGACCGGGCGGCGGTGGCGGGCGCGCGGCCGATCTATCGCATCGCCAATTTCGCGGTCGATCATCACCCGGCCTCGATCGGCGTACCGACCGGCTATTGGCGGTCAGGGGCGCACAGCTACACCGCGTTCTTCAACGAGAGCTTCATCGACGAGCTGGCGCATGTCGCGGACATCGAGGCGTTCAGCTTCCGCATCGCGATGCTGGGCGGCGAGCCGCGGTTGGCGCGCTGCCTGTCGACGGTCGCCTCGCTCGGCGGCTGGCAAGGCGGGCTGCCGGGGAGTGGGCAGGGAATCGCCTGCCACGCCTTTTGCGGGTCCTATATCGCGGTGATGGCCGAGGCGTCGGTCGGCGGCGACCAGCGCGTGCAGGTCGACCGGCTGGTGGCAGCGGTCGATTGCGGGCGGATCGTCAATCCGAGCGTGGTCGAGCAGCAGATCGAGGGCGGGTTGATCTTCGGCATAGCCGCTGCATTGGGCGTGACCACCGGCTTTACCGGCGGGATCGCCGATGCGCGCAGCTTTCGCGATCTCGACCTGCCGCGGCTGGCGAACACGCCCGAGATCATGGTCGAGCTGATCGCCAGCGAGGCCGATCCGGGCGGGGTGAGCGAGCTGGCGGTGCCGCCGGTCGCGCCCGCAATCGCCAATGCGCTCTATGCCGCCACCGGCATGCGGCTGCGGCAGCTGCCGCTGATCCCGGGCGGCGAATGACGCCGGCTGCCCATCCCCCAATCCCCGCGCCGCGCGTCGGCGTGCTGCTGGTCAATCTGGGCACGCCCGACGCGCCCGATGCGGCATCGGTGCGGCGTTATCTCGCCGAGTTCCTGTCGGACCGGCGCGTGGTCGAGATTCCGCAGCTGATCTGGCAGCCGATTCTGCGCGGCGTGATCCTGCGCACGCGGCCGAAGAAATCGGCGCATGCCTATGGGCTGGTGTGGACCAACGAAGGCTCGCCGCTCGCCGCGATCACCGCGCGCCAGGCGGCGGCGCTGCAGGCGGCGTGGCCCGATCTGACCGTCGATTGGGCGATGCGCTATGGCAATCCGGCGATCGGCGAGCGCTTGCAGGCGATGAAGGATGCGGGATGCGAGCGAATCCTGATCGCGCCGCTCTATCCGCAATATTGCGCAGCGACGACCGCGACCGCCAATGATGCGGCGTTCGCGGCGCTGGCGAAGATGCGCTGGCAACCGGCGGTGCGGACGCTGCCGCCCTATCATGACGAGTCCGCCTATATCGGCGCACTGAAGGAGTCGGTCGAGGCACAGCTCGCCGCGCTCGATTTCGCGCCGGACGCGATCGTTGCGAGCTTTCACGGCATGCCGCTGCGGACGCTGGAGCTGGGCGACCCCTATCATTGCCATTGCCGCAAGACAGCGCGGCTGCTGGGCGAAGCGCTTGGCCGGGAGCTGGTCGTTGCCTTCCAGTCGCGCTTCGGGCGGGCGAAATGGCTCGAGCCGGCGACCGACACCACGCTGGCCGCGCTGCCGGGCAAGGGCGTGAAGCGCGTCGCGCTGGTGGCGCCGGGGTTCTCGGCCGACTGTCTTGAAACGCTGGAGGAGCTGGCGATCCGCGGGCGCGAAACATTCCTCGCGGGGGGCGGGGAGCGTTTCGCATATTTGTCATGCCTGAACGATAGTGCGCCCGGCACGGAAATGTTGCGCAACATCATCGGAAGTGAACTTGCCGGATGGGCGCGGACTGCCTAGCCTTTCCGGGAATCAAACGGGAGAGGTCCATGGCACGGGTAGCGATCGTAACGGGCGGCACGCGCGGTATCGGTGAGGCGATCAGCGTCGCGCTCAAGGACATGGGGATGACCGTCGCGGCCAATTATGCCGGCAACGACCAGCGCGCGGCCGAATTCACCGAACGCACCGGGATCAAGGCGTTCAAATGGGACGTCGGCGACTATGACGCGTGCCAGGCCGGCATTGCCGAGGTCGAGGCGGCGCTGGGGCCGGTCGATGTGGTGGTCAACAATGCCGGCATCACGCGCGACGGCACGATCCTGAAGATGACCTACCAGATGTGGAAGGAGGTCATGGACACCAATCTCGGCGGCTGCTTCAACATGGCCAAGGGCACCTTCCCCGGCATGCGCGACCGCAAATGGGGTCGCATCGTCAATATCGGCTCGATCAACGGGCAGGCGGGCCAATATGGCCAGGTCAATTATGCCGCGGCCAAGAGCGGCATCCACGGCTTCACCAAGGCACTCGCGCAGGAAGGCGCGCGCGCCGGGGTGACGGTGAACGCGATCGCGCCGGGCTATATCGACACCGACATGGTCGCCGCCGTGCCGGCCGACGTGCTGGAGAAGATCGTCGCGAAGATCCCGGTCGGGCGGCTCGGTCAGGCGAGCGAGATCGCGCGCGGCGTGGCGTTCCTGTGTTCGGAGGAAGGCGGGTTCGTCACCGGATCGACGCTGTCGATCAACGGCGGGCAGCATATGTACTGAGCGCTTTTTGATCCAGCTTCGCTGGATCGCGGCGCCGGCCCGCTCCCCCACCCGGCCACCCATATGATACTACCGTTGGGTGGCCGGGTGGGGGAGCCGGCCTGTGCCGCAACCAGTTCAGCCTCGCTGAACTGAACAATCAGCCGCCGCCTTCTTGCGGGGGCGGCGCACCGGCTTGTCGGACAGCTCGATCCAGACCGGCGCATGGTCGCTGGTCTTTTCCCAGCCGCGCACGAACGAGTCCACTTCGGCCCGGACGAGCCGCTTGGTCAGTGCCGGGCTGAGCAGCAGATGGTCGATGCGCAGCCCGGCGTTGCGGGCATAGGCGTTCCGGAAATAATCCCAGAAGGTGTAGATCGTCTCGTCGGGATGCAGCGTGCGCAGCGCGTCGGTCCAGCCCTGGTCGAGCAGGCGGAAATACGCCGCGCGCACCTCCGGCGCGAACAGCGCGTCGTCGAGCCAGCGTTCGGGTTTGTAGACGTCGCGTTCGGTCGGCATCACGTTGAAATCGCCGGCGAGGATCACCGGCAGGCCGGATTCGATCAGCCCCGCGGCGTGATCGATCAGCCGGTCGAACCAGTTGAGCTTGTAATCGAATTTGGGGCCGGGGCGGGGGTTGCCGTTGGGCAGATAGAGGCCGCCGATCAGGATGCCGTTGACCGCCGCCTCGACATAGCGGCTGTGGGTGTCGTCGGGATCGCCGGGCAGGCCGCGCCGCGTTTCGTGGATCGTACCGGCGCGGCTGAGGATCGCGACGCC
Source organism: Sphingomonas tagetis (assembly GCF_024211275.1). Taxonomy (GTDB): domain Bacteria; phylum Pseudomonadota; class Alphaproteobacteria; order Sphingomonadales; family Sphingomonadaceae; genus Sphingomonas; species Sphingomonas tagetis. The sequence goes on along the minus strand of NZ_JAMLDX010000002.1, from coordinate 251,370 downwards.
GTTCCAGCTTTTCTGACCGTGCCAGACCGCGTCATAGCCCGCCTCGCGGAGCGCGGCTTCGGGGAATCGCTCGTCCGGAGCCTTCAACTCCTGCAGGCAGACGATGTCGGGCGCGGTCTCGGCGAGCCAGCGCAGCAGCACGGGAAGGCGGCCATTGACGCCGTTCACATTGTAGGTCGCGATCCGCATCGCGCTGAAATCCGTGGCGCGGTGGACTCGTTCCGCCATGCGCCTGCTGATCGACAGGCGCTCGGCCAGTCGATAGGCTGCGCGGCTCCGAGGCGTGCGAGTATTCGGCGGGAAACAGGTGCTGCAGAACGCAACAGGGGCCGTGTTGACGGGAAGACCGGCCGGCATCGGCGCGGTCGGCCAGACCGGACAGGTGATCCGCATCGCCCGAGTCGCGTGCAGCGCGGTGATGATGGGCACCTATGCGCAGACGAGCGCGGGGTCGGTCGCCGACCCGGTGGGGGTGCTGCTGCTGTGCCATTTCCTGTGGGCGATCGCGGCGGCGCTGATCGTGCGGCGATGGTGGTGGCTGGACCCGCGGATCGCCCCGGCCGAGACGCTGGGCGACCTGCTGGTTGTGTCGGTCGCGCTCTATGCGACCGACGTCCTGCTCAGCCCGTTCTTCATCTTCGGCGTGCCGCTGTTCATGAGCGCGCTGCTGCGCTGGGGCTGGCGCGAGGCGGTGATCGTCGCGGCCGCGTTCGTGGCGGTCTATGTCGCCAGCATCTGGATCGGCTCGCAGCAACGCGGCGCGGATATCGACCATGTCCGGCTGCTGGCGCGTGTCGGCGGCTTCACGGTGCTGGTCGCGGTGGCGGCCTGGCTGGGCAGGCGGCGCCGCGCCGTCGTGCTGCGCGGCCTGCGCATCGTCGCCGGCGACCGCGACCGCACGCACACGCTGCTGGTCGAGCTCTGCCGGCTGGTCGGCGCCGACGCGGTCACGCTGGCGACCGTTCATGACCGGCGCGCGGTCTCGATTCGCTCGACCGATCCCGCCGTGGACGGCATCGCGCCGCGCTTTGCGCCGGAGCAATTGCTGGCGATGTCGCGGCGGTTCCTGTTCCAGCTCGATCCGCCGCGCAAGGTCATCGACCGCGGCTGGCTGTTCGGCCGCGCGTCGCTGAGCCGCCGCCTCGGCGCCTATGAGGTGCTGGCGAGCCTGAACGCGGAACGCGGGCTGGCGGTGCCGATTCGCGCGCAGGGGGTGCAGGGGGTGGTGCTGATCTCGCGTATCCGTACCATGGGCCTCGACCTGCTCGACCTCACGTCCTGGATCGCCGCGCAGGTCACGGCGGCGTTGCTCGACGATCTGCGCTTTCGTTCCGACCGCCGCGAAAGCCTGATGGAGGCGCGGTTGCGCGCGGCGCAGGATGTCCATGACACGGTCGTGCAAGCACTGGCGGGCACCATATTCCGGCTGGAGGCGCTCAAATCCTGGATCGGGGCGGGGCGCGAGCCGGCGGGCGAGATCGACCGGCTGATCGGCGACGTGCGCAGCGCGCAAAGCAATGTCCGCGACTATATCGGCCGGCTGCGCACGGATGGCGACTCGGGCGCGCCGTGCGACCTGCTTGGGGAGATCCGGGCGGCGGCGGACCGGTCGAGCCGGACCTGGGGCATCGCCTGTCTCGCTTTGGGACCGCGCGCGCCGGTGCCCGGCCCGGCCTGGTTCGGCCGCGAGCTCGCCATGCTGGTCGGCGAGGCGGCGTCGAATGCGGCGCGGCATGGCGGCGCCAGCGAGGTCACCGTTCGGCTGGCGCTGCGGCAGGATGAAATCGAACTCATCATCGAGGACAATGGCAGCGGTTTTCCCACCGCGCCGGACGCTTCGGCGCGACCCTGGTCGATCAACGATCGTATCCATGCGCTCGGCGGGACCTTGACATTACAGTCAAGCGGCGGGACTCGCATGGTAATGAACATTCCATTCGAGGAGCAGGATGACGAAACCTAGAATCCTTGTCGCCGACGACCACCCGCTGATGCTCTCCGGCATCGAGGCGGTGCTGCGCGACTCGGAATTCGAGGTGGTCGGCACCGCGCGCGACGGCGCGCAGGCGCTGGACATGATCCCCGCGGCGCGCCCCGACGTGCTGATCCTCGACATTGCGATGCCGGTCCGCACCGGCATGGACGTCGTCCGAACGCTGCGCGCACGGCACGACAAGCGCGCGATCGTGCTGCTCACTGCGCATATCAGCGACGCCGACCTGATCGAGGCGCTCGACCTCAAGGTGCAGGGAATCCTGCCCAAGGAAGGCGCCGAGACGCTGCTGGTCGCGTGCCTGCGCGAGATTTCGGCGGGCGGTCAGTGGATCGAGCGCTCGATCATGCAGCGCGCGCTGTCCCTGGCGATGCAGGGCAGCAAGAGCGACACCAAGATGAGCCTGCTGACGCTGCGCGAGCGGTCGATCGCGCAGCTGATCACGCGCGGCCTGCGCAACCGCGACATCGGCGTCGAGCTCGGCGTGACCGAGGGCACGGTGAAGCTGACGCTGCACCGCATCTTCGCCAAGCTGGAAGTCGCGAATCGAGTCGAGCTGGCGATGCTGATGCAGAAGGAAAGCGCCGCGCCGCCGACGCTCGCGCGCTGACATCGAAGATTCCACGCGATGATGACGAAGATTCTGCGGGTTGATGACTAAGATTCCACGCGATGATGACTTAATTTGGTATCGCCCTAATCTCACGTCAGCGGGATGTATAACTAAAGTTACATCCGTATAATCCTTAAGATGTCCTTAGTTTTTCCATAAGGTTGAATGGATCGCAGGTTACGACCTGCTTAAGAATCCATGAACATCGAGTCGGGGTGCATTCGCATTCCACGAGTTTTTTCACGGCGACACCCGTGAGGCGACTTGGCCCGATAGCCTTACGGGGAGGCAATGGTGCGGATTTCGGCACGGACTTTGGGGGTGATGGCGGCAGCGGGGCTGATGCTCTGCAGCGCCTCGGCATTCGCCCAGGGCACCCCCGGTGTCTATTACGCCGATCCCGGATACATTAACGGCTCGGCCATCCTGAACGTCCAGGTGAGCGCTTCGGTTGGCGGGCGTTGCGGGTTCGACGCGGGCGGCGTTCCGAGCGGCACCTATGACCAGCGCAACTTCGACGTCACCGGCTTCACCCACAATGTCGCGTTCAAGCTCGACTGCACGGGTCCGTCGCGCGTCGCCGTGGTCTCGACCAATGGCGGCCTGAAGACCGGCGGCACGGTGCCGGCGGGCTATGCGACGCTGGCGCCGTACAATGTGACGCTCGATCTCGACGGCGTCGGCGGCTCGAACCCCGACGCCACCCAGACCTGCGCGGTCGCCGATCTTTCGGCGTCGGCGGCTTCGCCCTGCACGTTCCGCGGTCCGGCCTCGACGACGGTGGGCCTGCGGCTCGCGCTGCCCGCGACGGCGGCCCAGACCTCATATCTGCGCGCCGTCGCGCCGATCTACAATCCTGCGGCCAATGGCGGCAACTATCTGGTTTCAGGTGAATATGCAGACACTTTGACTGTTACCGTGAGCGTCGCGCCGTGAGGGGGGGGGAACTCCCGCGCTCGCCGGCGCTCACCCGTAAATTGCGTTTTGCGGCAAATTCGCCGCGGTTCGTTGGGGAAGTTCAGCCCGGTTGCGTGCCGGCTTGATCAGGAGATGAAGTGATGAAGACCGTTCTTAGCATTCTTGCAGTTGGCACCGCGATGATCGCCGCGCCGGCGATGGCGCAGACCGTTACCGGCACCGTGAACATCACCGGTTCGGTGGCGCCCAAGTGCATCGTTGCGACTGACGCCAGCAATATGTTCACCGTCGCCGGCGCCACTGTCGCGCTCGGCGAACTGGCAGACACCGATGGCCGGCTCAAGCCCACCGGCACCATCGCAACCACTTTTGGTTCGGTGAGCGCCAAGGTCGTCTGCACGAGTGCAGCTCCCGAGGTCAGCGTCAAGGCCGATCCCATCGCGACCGCAGCGCCGGCCAGCACCGGTTACGACAACAGCATCGACTATCTCGCGAGTGTGAAATTCACCCGGGTTGGCGGCGACACGACCGTCACGAACGACAGCTCGACCGGCGTTGCCAGCACGGCGACCTTGGCCAGCCGCCTTGCGAATTCCGGCGATAACATTCTGGTGACTGCAAGCGCGTTCCAGACCAACGCGCCTACCGACCTGCTGGTCGCCAGCCCGAGCTATGCCGGCAAGATCACTGTCGTCGTAGGTCCCGGCATCTAATCCCAGTCGATCCGAAAGGGTATTTGACGATGCGTAAGTTGATCCTGGCTTCGGCGGTCCTCGCGGCCGCCACCGCCACCCCCGCGCTGGCTCAGACCAGCACCGGCAAGGTCACCATCAATGGTGCAGTGGCCCCGCGCTGTCTGTTCACCACCACCGATGCGGTGGTGAACGCCGGCGAACTGGCCTTGCCGGGGACCGGGACGACCGCGGGCCGGCTCGATACGAGCAAGCTCGATGGCCAGGCCCGTACGCTGGTCGGCTGGTGCAACGGCACCGCGTCGTCGGTGAAGGTCGAAGCGAAGCCGGTGGTTAACACCACCGTGCTGACCGCACCGACCGGGTTCGACCGCGTCGTCAACTACACCGCGACGGCCGTGGCAAACGGTGTCAGCGCGTCGGATGGCTCGGTTGATCCGGCGGTCGGCGCTTCCGCCACGGTGGCGGTGTTCACCGGCGACGTTGTCGTGACGCTGTCGGGCTCGTCCACGCCGACCGGCGGCTTGCTGGTCGCCGGCACCTATCTCGGCGAAACGGTCATCACGCTCTCGGGCGCGAATTGATCCGGCTGGTCCAGGGAGCACAGTCATGAGGGTTCTGATCTTGGGAATGGCGGCCGCAACGGCAGCGATGATCCCGGGAACCGCATCGGCCCAGCAGGCCACCGACACCTCGACCGGCACGGTCACCGTCGGCGGCACCGTGGCGCGGCTGTGCATCCTTGGCACCCCGTCGCGCGCCAATGTCGACGTCGGCCAGATGGCCGTCACGTCGGGCGCGCGGGTCGGGCGGATCGCGGTGATCGGCAGCCAGAGCGTGACGCTGCCCGGATCGTTCTGCAACTTCGCCGGCTCGGCGCTGACGGTGGCCGTCACCGCGCTGGTCCTGAACAATGCGGCACCGGTCCAGCCGGGCTTTTCCAAGGCGGTCAACTATACCGCGACCGCGACGAACTGGGCGGTCACCTCGACCGCGGCGACGTCGGCCGCGACCGCCGCGGGCGGGACGCCGACGGCGACCAGCACCGGGGCGACGCAGCCCACACCGAAGATCGCCGACGTCAATGTGACGCTGTCGGACTTCACCGCGCCGTCGGACGCATTGCTGACGGCGGGCACCTATAACGGCGTCGTCGTCGTGACGCTCGGTCCGGCTTAAGGGGAGAAATTGAAATGACCCGTTCCCTGATCCTGGCAGCCGGCGCGATCGCCGCGCTGTCGGCCGGCTCGGCCGCAGCGCAGAGCGCGACCGACACCAAACAGTTTACCGTGACCGGCAATGTCCCGGCGCTGTGCTCGGGCGGCACGATCGCCGGCGGCAACTCGACCTTCAACCTGGGCGTGCTGATCGACGTCACCACCGGGTTGCTGCGCACCGATCTCGCCGCGCCGAACAAGACGCTGACCGGCGCCTTTTGCAGCGGGCAGAGCACGATCACCGTCTCCGCGACGCCGCTCACGGCGCAGAACTTCACGGCGACGCCGCCGGCGGGCTTCTCGCGCGCGGTGAACTACACCGCCACGGCGAGCGGCTGGACGACGACCGCGGCGAGCTTCGCCACCGGGTCGGCGACGAACCCGGCGTCGGTGCAGTCGCGCGGGACCGCCTTTTCGGGCGACATCACGGTCGGCATCGGCACGTTCGGGACGAGCGGCGGCAACACGCTGCGGCTGGTCGCCGACACCAATTATGTGGGCGCGGTCACCGTCACGCTCACGGCGGTGAACTGAGATGACGCGGGTCGCGGCAATCGCTGCGATCGCGCTGGCGTCGGGCGCTTCGCCGGTCGCCGCGCAGACCCGCGTCGCCACCACCAACATGCCGGTCGTCGGCTCGGCGCCGCAGATCTGCACGCTGCAGCCGCCGCGGCTGGCCGGCGCGCTGACCAACTTCCGCGGGCTCAGTGGCGAGACGCTGCAGATCGACCAGATGGTCGATTCGACGACGCTGGCGACCAACGCCGCTCGTGCGGAGGTTCAGTTCGAAGCGGTCTGCACCTTCCCGCACCGGCTGCGCGTCGAATCGCAGAATAACGGGCTGTGGCGCACGTCGCAGACCGCGGGCGCGCCGGCTTCGCCGGGCTTCACCTATGCGGTGCCGTACAGCGCCGAAGTATCCTGGGCCGGCAACAACACCACGCTCGACACCGACGCGCTCTCGCGCCGCGTCGCCGAGCAGGGGATCCTCGTCGACGAACCCAGCGCCGGCATCCTGAATCTGCGCATCGTGATCCAGCAGGGCGCGTCGAACGTGCGGGCCAACGCGCCCGTCATCGCGGGCTGGTATGCTGACACGCTGCGCCTTGTGCTGGAGCCACGATGATGGTTGCGCGACTCCTGATCGGCACGCTGGCGCTCGCCGCCGCCCTGCCCGCCGCAGCGCAGAGTCCCGATGTTGCGCGCGGCCGCCTCGAGCTCGCCGGGCAGACACCGGCGGTGTGCCTGATCAAGACTGCGCGCGCGGGTAGCGCGCAGAATGCCAGCTTCACCTCGACCGGCGAGCGGAGCGGCGAGGTCCGCATCGCCGAGCTGGTCGATCCGCAGACCGCGCAGCCGCGCGCGGCGGAAATCGTGATCGAGCTGCCGGTGGTGTGCAACGCCGCGCACCGGCTGACGCTGACCAGCGCCAATGGCGGCCTGCTGCGCGATGGCGGCAACGCGCGCAATCGCCAGGCGCAGGGCGCGTTCGGCGAACTGCTCGGCTATCAGCTCGACGCCAACTGGGGCAGCCGCGTGCTGACGCTCAATGCCGGAACGGCATCGGTGGCGACGCTCGACGTGCCCGACGGCACCGCCGGCGACCTGTCGCTGCGGCTGTCGATCCCGGCGGGCGGGGGACCGCTGGTCGCCGGGCGCTATTCGGATACCGTGGTGATCGAGTTGAATGTATCCAGCTGATCAGGGGTCGGCTGTGGGGAGTGGATGCGTATGAAGTTGTTCAGGGGCCTAGTTCGGACCGTCGTCACGACGCTTGCAGCGGTGGCGGCGGTGTTCGCGTCGCCGGCCTGGAGCATGACCGTCCAGCCCGTGGTGATCGACCTGTCCGTGTCCGGCCGCGGCATGAGCCAGGTGATCACAGTCGAGAACACCTTCGCCACACCGCTGCCGGTCGAACTGCGCGTGCAGGAGCTCGGCTTTGACGAGACCGGCGTGAAAGCGACGGGCAAGGAGAGCGAGGACCTGCTGATTTTCCCGCCCCAGGCGCTGATCCAGCCGGGCCAGACACAGACCTTCCGCATCCAATATGTCGGCGATCCGGACCTCAAGGCCAGCAAGCATTATTATGTGACGGTGGCGCAGCTGCCGGTGAAGCTGCCGGAAGGCCAGTCGGCGATCCAGATCCTCTATAATTTCCAGGTGCTGGTGAGCGTTTCGCCCGCAGGTGCCAAGCCGGCGCTGGCGATCCAGTCGTCGGAGATCGGCAAGAACGCGCAGGGCAAGCCGGTGCCGGTGATCGCCCTGTCGAACAGCTCCGCGGCGCATGGCTATCTGTCGAACGGCCGCCTGCGGATCATTCAGTGGGACGCGTCGGGCAAGGAGGTCTTCCGCAAGATCCTCTCCGGCCCGGAAGTGCAGCAGACGATCGGCTTCGGTCTGGTGGGTGCCAATCAGGTCCGCAAGATGACGCTGCCGATTGAACTGCCGGTCGATGGGGGCAAGATCGATGCAACCTTCACGCCCGAGGGCTGACCGCGCACACCTGCTGGGCGGCTGTGCATTCGTCATGGTCGCGCTGCTGGCGCTGCCCGCGACGGCCGCCGAACAGGCCGGCGCGACGACGCAGGTGCAGGAGCGGCGCGTCACCATCCAGGCCCCGCCGCAGGTGGTGGCCGGGCAGCAGATGCGGCTCAACCCGACCGGGCGGCCGATCGCGCTGACCGTGCCGGTCAAGGACGGCACGACCTATCTCGGCGACATCCAGCTGACGATCATGCCCGACGACCGCATCGAGGTGCCGGCGCAGCGGCTGATCGACCTGCTCGCCAATGTCGTCAATCCGGACACGCTCAAGGCGTTGCAGGCGGCATCGACGTCGAGCGCCTCGCTGTCGCCGGCAGACTTCGCGTCGTCCGGCATCGATCTGCGCTATAATCCGCAGACGCTCGAGCTCAACCTAGTGATCTCCGCCGAACGGCGCGGTACGCGTTCGGTGTCGGTCAGCCCGCTGGACCGCGACCGCGTCGGCAACTTCGTGCAGCCGGCCGAATATAGCGCCTATCTCAACATCCGCGGCGCGCTCGACTATCTGCATGCCGGCGGCGATGTCGGCTTCGCCTCGCCGATCTTCTCGCTCGACGGCGCGACGCGCATCGGCAGGATCGTCGCCGAGGGCGAGGCGATCTGGCAGCCCGGCGCGATCGGCGTCGACTTCCAGCGGCTCGGCTCGCGCCTGGTGTTCGATGACGAATCCAATGTGATGCGCTGGACCGCCGGCGACCTGCAGACCACCAGCCGCGGCTTCCAGTCGGCGCCGGACATCGCCGGCATCTCGATCTTCCGCTCGTACAGCGTGCTCCAGCCGCAGCAGATCATCCGCCCGCGCGGTGACCGCAGCTTCCGGCTCGACCGCCCGTCGACGGTCGATGTCGAGGTCAACGGCCAGATCGTGCGGCGGCTTCAGCTCGCGCCGGGCAATTACGACCTGCGCGACTTCCCGTTCACCCAGGGCGCGAACGACATCCGCCTGTCGGTGCTCGACGATGCCGGGCGCACCGAGCTGCTGCGCTTCAACCTGTTCCTCGACCAGTCGCAGCTGGCCAAGGGGCTGAGCGAGTTCGGTCTCTATGCCGGCGTGCTCAACCCGATCGGGCCGCACGGCCCGCGCTACAGCGACGACTGGGCGGTGACCGGCTTCTATCGCCGCGGCTTCACCGACCAGCTGACCGCGGGCGTCAATTTCCAGGCCGACGAGCGCACCAAGATGGGCGGCGCGGAATTCGTCATCGCGACGCCGATCGGCGCCTTCGCAGGCAATTTCTCGATCTCCGACATCCGCAATTACGGCAGTGGGCACGCCGCCCGGCTGACCTTCCAGCGGCTGATCCAGCGCCGCGACGGCCAGGCGGATTCGCTGACGCTGTTCGCCGAGACGCGCAGCCGCCGTTTTGGCCCGGTCGGCGTGATCGATCCCGACAACCAGTTCTCGGCGGAGATTGGCGGTGGCTATTCGCATGCGTTCAACGAGCGCGTCTATGCCGGGTTCGACGGCCGTTATTCGATCGGGCGCGGCGCACAGCCCGACGTCCACAGCTATCGCGTGACGACCGGCTGGCGCATCTCGGACCTCGCCAGCCTGACGGTGGACGGGCGCTGGGAGCGTGACAGCGGCGGATCGCGTTTCGGCGCGCTCGCCTCGCTGGTCGTGCGGCTCGGCCGTTATTCCAGTGTTCGCGGCGATTACGACACGCGCGACAACCGCATGCGGGCGTCGTTCCAGACGCTGCACGGGCAGGGCGTCGGGTCGTACAACATCACCGCCGATGTCGAGCGCAGCGACCGCGGCTCGGGCTTCAATTTCAACGGCAACTATTACGCGAACCGCGCCGAGCTGGGCATCAGCCACTTCGGCACGTTCCTCGACACGTTCGGCACGCGCACCAGCCAGCGCACGTCGATGCGGGTCGGGACGTCGCTGGCGATCGCCGATGGCGCCTTCTCGGTCGGCCGTCCGATCTATGACAGCTTCGCGATCGTGAAACCGCACCGCACGCTGGCCGGCGCCGATGTGGTCGTCGAGCCGACGCCGTTCGGCTTCACCGCCAACAGCGGCGCGCTGAAGGCCGGCACGCATCCCAGCATCAGCTCCTATGCCGAGCGCACGATCACCGTCGATGCGCCGAACGCACCGGCGGGCGCCGATCTCGGCCAGGGCTCGTTCCGCCTGCTGCCGCCCTATCGCAGCGGCTACAAGCTTGAAGTCGGATCGGATTATTTCGTCACCGCGATCGGGCGCCTGCTCGATGTCGATGGCGAGCCGGTGAGCCTCGTGACGGGCACCGCCACCGAGCTGTCGAAGCCCGAGCGGACGCCGGTGACCGTGTTCACCACCCGCGACGGCCGCTTCGCCGCCGCTGGCCTCGCACCGGGCCGCTGGCGGATCGAGATGCTCGACGCCAAGAAATCGACCTTTATCATCACCATCCCGGCCGACACGAAGGGCCTTGTGCGCCTGCCGGAAATCCAGTCGGGGAAGGACCAGTGACCATGCGCTTCGGTAAATTTGGACTCATCCTCGCCGCGCTGGCGGGCGTGCTTACGGGCGGACAGGCGATGGCGCAGCAGCGCTGCGGCCTCACCACCGTTTCAGGCGGCGTCGCGACGGTGCAATATGATCCGTTCAGCCCCACCTCGTTCAACGCGATCGTCTCGAACCTTCAGCTGTCGCGCATCAACGGTCCCAACGGCTCCAAGTCGGCGGTGATCGACTTTTACATCAAGAGCAACAACACCGCGCTGAACGGGACGCATATCACGCCGCTTTCGGCGGTCGGATCGGGCAGCGGCTCCGGCTTCAACCAGGACATTTTCTTTGGCAGCGACGAGACGCCGCCGGCCCTGAACCCACCGGGTTCGGGTTCGCCCCCGGCGGGGCTGTTTCGCTGGACGTTCACCGGCAACAATGCCGCCTCGGATCTGTTCACGCTGAACGTCCGGCTCGAGCTGCCGGCTCAGCTCGACCTCAGCGCCGGCGCCACCCTGCCGTTCGACATCGCCTATTCCTGCTCAGGCACCGGCAATGGCGGCCCGTTCACCGAGACCGGCACCTATAGCAACGCGATCACGGTGAACGTCACCGTGCTGAGCGGGCTGCGCGCATCCTATGCCGGAACCGCGCTCAACTTCGGCGACGTCGGCGACAAGAGCACGCCCGACGTGCTGGGCGCTCCGGGGACTTACACGACCCCGCTCACCAATTATATCCGCGTCGAGAGTTCCGGGCCGTACAAGGTCGAGCTGGCCTCGCCGCAGAGCTATCGACTGACCTATCCGGGGGGCAATTTCGCGGTCGCGAACCAGTCGCTGCAATATAAGGTCCGCTTCCTCGGCCAGACGAAGACCACGGCGAGCCCGGTCTTCACGCCGGTGATCTGCCAGCGGGCCGGCCTTGCGATCGGATCCGACAATCTGCCGATCGCCGCGACCTTGCTGGAAGGCGGCCAGGCCAAGCTGACATCGCCAAATTACGGCGAAGTCCTGGTGGTCACCGTCACGCCGCTGCTGACAGCGAACGCGGTGGGACCCCAGGACTGTCCGGCCATCGCCTTACCGGCGCTGTAGGATCAGAGCGGGACGATCCGGAACGAGATCTGCGCCGAGCTGACGCCCTGCGGCACTTCCAGCGTGACGCCGCTATTGGCGATGCCGGCGCGGTCCGTCTTGCGGATGAGGGTCGATCCGCTGTCCGACAGCTCGACCTTCTGGCCGGCGACGATCAGGCTGCCCTCGGCCAGCGCGGCGGAGTGATCCGCGTAGATTTCGTAGCCGTTGGGATTGTTACAGAACTCTTCCAGCGTACCGAGCGAGACTTCGCCCGCCGCTGCCGGAACCGACGTGGCACCGACATTCGCGCGGCAGATGACGGGCACGAAGCCCGTGATCGTCAGCGTGAACCGGCCCGACCCGACGTTCAGCACGGGGCTGTTCGCCGAAGCGTTGACGGCAACGAAACTGCTTAGTGCGGCTGCGGCCAGCGCGCCGGTCTTGATCGCCCGAACCATGTTCGACTCCGAATTAATTGCAGGGTCGACACTAGGTGAGACGTTTTCAGTATTGGTTTCTCTGGCTGGTAAATGCCGGATTTACTTCTGAAACGTGCGAAAACCCGACAATCGCGGCTGGGCAATGCTTTAGCCGATACTGTTCGCAAGCTCGCCGCTCCGGTTGCGGCCGAACTGTGCATTTTTCTTCGCGGTGATCGGCCGGTCAGGCCTCGGGCAATGCGCGCTTTTCGATCGGCAGACGGATCGCGAGCAGCGTGCCCGCGCTGATCGCTTCCTCATAGGCGGTGCCGCCGAGCATGACGATGCGGCGCTCGAGCGAGCGCGAGGCGATACGCTCGTCGCCATCGGCGGCGGCGGCCGGATCGGGCGGCCGCCCGTCGGTCTTGATGCTGAGGAACAGCCGGTCGTCCCGCGTCGCCATGCTGACGACGAAGCGCCCGGCACCGGCATAGCGGACCGCGTTCGAGATCGCCTCGCGGATCAGCAGCTCGAGCTCCATCGAGAGATTGACCGACACCGGCAGCTCGGTCGCGCCTTGCGGATCGAGCCGGCAGGTCACCTGCCACTGGCGCGACAACAGTTCCAGCCGCCGGGCGATCAGCGCGACCAGATCGACGCTGTCCTTGCCGCCGGTCTGCCGCGCGACCATCAGCGCGCGCAGATTGACCTGCTCGGCGGCGATGATCGACACGATCTCTTCCAGCTCGGCGCCGATCTCGCCGCCGTCGCCGTCGAGCCGGCCTCGCAGCGCGCTGAGCTTGAGGCGCAGCCCGGCGAGCGTCTGGGTGATGCCATCGTGCAGGTCGCGACTCATCGCGGCGCGCGCCGAGGATTGCGCGCGCTCGAACCAGCGCCCCAGCACCTGCTGGCGGGCGAGCGCGGCGTTCATCGCGTCGCCGGTGCGCGCCGCCGCCTCGAGCAATGTCCCCGACGGCCGGCCGACGCCGAGCAGGATCGCATGGCCCTGCATCTCGCCCGCCTGGATCGGCACCCCGCACATCGGTTCGCCTGCGAACGGGAGTTCCGCCGGCAGCTGGGGCATCGGACCCTTTGCGCGCCGAACGAAGCCGCGCCAGTCGCGCAGCAACGCCGCGCCTTCGGCCGGATCGAACAGAAACGCCTGCTCGCTCCAGCCGGACGGGATCAGCGTTTCGGTCTGCGCGGCGGTGAGCTCGACCCGGACGAGACGGTCCTGATCGGCGCGGATCACATGCGCCGGGCCGTCATCCGCCGTCCGCCAGACGAACAGCACCTGCGGCGCATCGACGTGGCGCGTCAGCTCTGCCGCCAGCAGATCGAGCGGCACCAGCCGCGGATCGTCGACATCGGCCGACCAGCTCTCGTCCTCGGCCGGTTCCTCGTCCGCCCGCGCGGCGGCGGTCCAGCGGCCGAGCAGCATCATCGCGGCGAGATTGACCAGCCCGAACTGGAGCCAGACTGCGTCGCCGGTCGCGCCCGGCAGGCCGGTCAACGCGCTCAGGCTGGCCAGCAGGATCAGCAGGTCGAGCAGGAGCAGCCGGACCAGCAGCGAACGGCGCGACGGCGCAGAGGCGAGCGCGAACCAGACGAATGGAAGATACAGGGTCGGCGATGTCGCGCAGAGCACCAGCATCGCGCCGCACATCAGCACGTCGAGCGTCGCCGCGAGCATGCGCAGCCGCTGATCGACCAGCCACATGAAGAGATGCGCCAGCACGAACGCCAGTGCGATCGACCCATAGACGGTCAGCGCGGCTTCGGTGATCAGCTGCCACCGGTCGGCGCCTTCGTGAAAGCGCCAGGCGAGCGGCAGCGCGATCAGGACGAGCAGCAGGCGCGTGAGCACGACGATCGCGCGGCCGCCGTCGGCACCGTCGAACGCGCGGTCGAACACGCGCCGGATGCTGCTCCGGCCGGCCGGTGGACCGACGCGCGCGCCGACGTCCGCCTGCGCCTCGTCCGGAACTTCACGCGCGCTCATGACTTTGACCTCGAAACGTCCCCGACAGGGACAAGTTAACCATCCGGGAAGATCGCTCGTCTAGACCGGTTGCGAAATGACGGGCGAACATGACATGGTGTCGAACATGAAACAGCTGCGCCACCGCCTGAATGCACGCAGCGTGGCGCTGATCTGCCGGCTCGAAGTGGACCTTCGCATGCTGGGCCTGTGGTGGGTCGCGGCGGCGGCGTTCGCCAGCGGGTTGCGCATCGCGTTCGGCGGGCACGATCCCGCTGCTGTGGTGCCGAACCTTTTGTCCTACACGCTGCTGATCATGGCGCCGGTGGTGACCGTGTTCCTCGGCGTGCGCTGGTTTCCCAAGGGCGTGCTGCACGCGCAGCCCGAGCTGAGGCTGAGCCGGTTCGGGCGCTGGCGCGATGTCGACGCCGTGGCGGCGCGCGCGCTGCCGCTGTTCGGCGCGAGCGGCTTCATGGCCTCGCTGGTGATCGGCATCCTGCTCAACATCCCGCTGCGGACCATGGAGTTCATGACCGCGATTCCGGCGCTTCCCGCCGATGCGCCGCTGTGGTTCGCGGTGCTGCGGCAGCTGATGCTGCTCGACGTCGTGCTGATGACCAGCATGTACGCGTTCGCGGCGGTGCTCGCGCTGCGTCATGTGCCGAGCTTCCCGCGCTTCCTGCTTGCGGCATGGGGCATCGACCTGCTGCTGCAGATCGGCATTGCGCGCAGCATGGGCGCGCTGGGCGATCTGCCGCCGGCCGTCGCCGGGTCGCTGAGCGGGCTGCTGGAGGGCAATCTGAAGAAGGTGCTGATCAGCATGGCGATCTGGCTGCCCTATCTGATCCTGTCGAGGCGGGTAAACCTCACTTACCGCTGCCGCGTGCCGGATTGAGCGGATCGCGCCGCTTGTCGGCGACATGCACCACCGCCCATTTGTCGGCATAGAGGCGGCGCCAGCCGGGTTCGCGGTCGAGCTTCGCGACGAGCAGATCGTCGGGTCGCATGATCGTCCATCCGAAGTTCCAGCGCGCATCGGCGCGGCGCCAGCGCGTCATGTCGCCCCGTGAGATCTCGAAATAATCGGCGGTGAAGGCATCGCCATACATGTCGGAGCGGCCGTCGATGAACGGACGGATGCCCTCCAGCACCAGCAAGCCGCCGAAGCTGTATTCGTTGAACACCGGCTGCCCGCGCAGTTCGGCCGGCACCGCGCGCAACGCCGCCTGCGGCACGCCGCGGCTGTCGGGCCGCTCGAAGGGCAGCGCCAGCCGCGCCACGGCCAGGCCGGCGAGCAGCAGCAGCGCCACCGCGAGCAGCGGCCTCAGCTCCGCATGCCGCGCCTCGACCGGCGGACGGGGCCGCGGCGCGCCGTCGCTCCACGCCCGGCCGACCGGCTCGGCGAGCAGGATCGCGCCGAGCACGACCAGCACTGGCAGCTGGCGGATATGATCGAGTGCGAGATGCAGGAAGCCGAGCAGCATCAGCAGCCGGACGACGGGCACGCGGGTCGGGCGATAGAGCAGGAAGAACAGTGAAGAGAGCAGGATCACCTCGAACCCGCCAATCTCGCCGAACGAGGCGGGATTCCACTCGTTGATATATTTCAGCAGCTCGAGCCGGCTGACGTAGAAGGGATATTCATAGGCGTGGAAGCCCGCCGGATTGCACAGCCCGGCCACCAGCAGGATCGCGCCGAACAGCCCCCAGCCGCGCACGACCTGCCATCGCCGCTCGCGCTCCGCCTCGATCAGCGACTCCAGCCCGAACGCACCGGCGATCGCGATACCGACGATGAAGCTGGCATGGGCGTTGACCCACACCAGCATCAGCAGCCCCAGCCAGGGTGAGGGCGCGGCGCCGCGCTCGCGCGCGCGGATCATCAGCAGCATCCAGCCCGCCAGCATCGGCAGCGCGAACATGTGTGGCCGGGCGAGATAGGATGGCAGCACGGCGATGGTGACATAGACCAGCACCAGCGCCGCCGCGGCGGGCGGCATCCATTTGCGCAGATGCGCGGCGAGCATGAAGTAGAGCAGGCCGGCGGCGCTCGCGAACAGCAGCATCACGCCGCGCCATCCGGCGAACTGCCACGCGGCGAACATCGCGATCTCGCTCAGCCACTCATGCGCCATCCATTCGCGCCCGGCGGCGCTGAACGAAAAGGGGTCGGTGCGCGGGACCTGGAGATGCTCGACGATCCACGCGCCCGCGCCGATGTGCCAGCCGGTGTCGCCGTCGCCCAGCGCCTTGGGCATGAACAAGGCAAAGGCGAAGACGGTCAGCGGCGCCAGAATGAGGAGCAGAAGGTCGCCTGAGACGGCGCGCGACTCGGGCCGTTCCGTACCGCCCAACCCCGATTCTCCCCCATGCGAATCAGTCGAAAACTGGAACAACGATAGTTCAGGGTGAAGTTAACCGAATGTTCCGGGTAACGATACGTCTATCGACTGGAGTAAAGATATATATCGTTCGTTATAACGCGCGACGGATTGTTGTGCCGAGGTACAGTTTTAACCAAGAAACGCTTGTAACGAGTGTCCCCTTATAACGGCCGTGAAACGATTTAACCTATTGTAAAAACACAATAAAATGAAATTGGTTAACAAAACTTCGCGATAAGTGCTTGTTAAAACTCGTTAATTTTTAATTATTGACTTGGTATCCCAACAGGCAGGTAGTCGTCTCAGCGGATGTGATGGCGTGCTGGTCGGCGGGGGAAGCTGACCTGACATCGCGGTTCCGACTGAACCGCAGCGATCCAGCCGTTTGAAGATCGGGCAGTTTGCCCGTTGGGGAGATTATGAAATGTTCAAAGCTCTTTGGAATGACGAAAGCGGCGCTTCGGCCGCCGAATATGCGCTGATCCTGGCGATCGTGGGCACCGGCATTGCGCTGGCGGCGATCGCGCTTGGCGGCGCAATCAGCAACTCGATGAACGACGCCAAGAACTGCATCGCGGCGCCGGGCGCGGTCACCTGCGCCTGATTATCTGGGGGTGCCCCATACGGGGCACCTCCATTTAACCATGCGTTGGGGGGCGTAATGCGTAGTCAGTCGATCATTATCCTGGCGATCGCCGTGGTCATTGGGTTGGCCGCGGTTTTTCTGGCCAACAGCTATCTCGGCCGGGTCGAGCAGACACAGGCGCAAACCGCGCAGGGCACCCGTAAGGTCGCCGTTGCGCGCGTGCCCATCGATTTCGGCGCGCAGATCACGCCCGACAAGGTCAAGCTGATCGACTGGCCGGCGGAATCGATCCCGGCCGGCGCCTTCCATTCGATCGAGCAGCTGCTGCCGATGGGCAAGGCCCGCGTGGCGCTGCGCCCGATGCTCACCGACGAGCCGATCCTGCGCCCCAAGCTGGCGGGCGAGGGCGGCCGTGCAACCATTTCCGCCGTCCTGAAACCCGGCATGCGCGCCGCCGCGGTGCGCGTGAACGATGTCGCGGGCGTGGCCGGCTTCGTGCTGCCGGGCGATGTCGTCGATGTGCTGGTCACGCGCAGCCCCGCCGATATGAGCGGCGGCGGCGGCCAGATCACCGACGTGCTGCTGCAGAAGGTCCGCGTGATCGCGATCGATCAGGACGCCAACGACAACACCGACAAGCCGGTGATCGGCAAGACCGCGACGCTCGAAGTGACTCAGCTCGATTCCCAGAAGCTCGCCCTCGCCCAGCAGGTGGGAACGCTGAGCCTGGTGCTGGGCACGGTCGCCGGCGACACCAATCCGTCCGTCGAGACGGTGAGCGTCGAAGATCTGCGCGATGGCGCGTTCGTCGGCGGCTATAGTGCGCCGCGTCCGGTCGCATTCCGTCCCTCGGGTCCGGCTTCACCGCCACCCCCCCGCGCCGCCGCGCCGCGTCAACGCGCGGCGGCGCCCCTGGGCAGCGAGATCCAGGTCGTGCGCGGCACCGAGAACAAGAGCTACGAGGTGGGGCGTTATGCCGGGTTCTGATCGCATGCTCCGCCTCAGCGGAACGCTCGCCGCCGCGGCGTGCGTCGCGCAGCTGGCGCTGACCGTACCGGCCGCCGCGCAGGCGATCACCGCTGCGCCTGCCGCATCCACCGGCGAGGTCTCGGTCCCGGTCAACAAGAGTCAGGTGGTGGTCGCCGACCGGCCCTTCGCCAAGGTGCTGATCGGCAATGCCGACATTGCCGATGTCGTGCCGCTGACCAACCGCTCGGTCTATGTGCTCGGCAAGAAACAGGGCACGACCAGCCTCACACTCTATGACCGCAACAACACGCTGATCGCAGTGATGGACGTGGCCGTCGGCCCCGATGTCGTCTCGTTGCGGCGGCAGCTTTCTGAGCTGATGCCGAACGAGCCGATCTCGGTGCGCGCGTCGGGCGATTCCGTGGTGCTGTCGGGCGTGGTTTCGTCCGGCCCGGCCGTGGACCGCGCGAAACAGATCGCGGCGACCTTTGCGGGCGACAAGGTCGTCAATTTGCTCAGCGTCGGCGCGACGCAGCAGGTGATGCTGGAAGTGCGCTTCTCCGAGATGAACCGCACCGCGGCCAAGCAGCTCGGCTTCAACAACGCCTTTTTGGGCAAGGACGTGCGCGGCGGCACCGGCTCGAACGCGCCGCAGACGACGCTGCTGACCGATCAGAACGGGCGGCCGATCGTCAATCTCCAGGGCATCATCGACTCCTTCGGTGTCGGCGTAGCGCGCTACGGCCTCGGGCCGCTGAGTATCGTCACCGCGATGGACGCGCTCGAGCGCAAGGGCATCGTGACGACGCTCGCCGAGCCGACGCTGATCGCGCTGTCGGGCGAGTCCGCCTCGTTCCTTGCCGGCGGCGAGTTTCCGGTGCCGGTGGCGCAGGGCGGGACCGGCAGCGGCAATGGCGCAACGACGATCACCGTCGAGTTCAAGCCGTTCGGCGTCAGCCTCGCTTTCACCCCGACCGTGCTCGACGACGGCGTGATCAACCTCGAGGTCGCGCCCGAGGTGAGTTCGATCGACCCTTCGGCGTCGGTGCAGATCAACGGGCTGACGGTGCCCGGGCTGCAGACGCGGCGCGCCAAGACCACGCTCGAGCTGCGCGACGGCCAGTCGTTCGCGATCGCCGGGCTGCTGCGCAACGATTTCCAGGACACGGTGCGGCAATTCCCCGTGCTCGGCTCGATCCCGATCCTGGGTGCGCTGTTCCGCTCGACCGGCTTCCAGAAGCAGGAGACCGAGCTGGTCATCATCGTGACGCCGCGGCTGGTGAAGCCGGTGAGCGCCGGGACGCTGTCGGTGCCGACCGACCGCGTGATGCCGCCGAGCGAGGGCGACCTGTTCGGCTTTGGCCGCACCGACCGCGCGGTCGGGATCAATCCGCTCGACCCCTATGCGCCACCGCCCGAAACGAAGAAGGCCAAGCCCCCGGCGCGCGCGCTGCCGCAGGATGATCCATCCGGCTACGAGATGAGGAAGTGACGATGGGCACGACGCTGATCCGCTCGCGTGTGTCCGTCTCCGCGCTGGTTTCGCTGGCGGTGTTGTCGGGCTGCACGCCGATCGATATGGGGCTCGGCGACGTCTCGCGCGCCAATCAGGCGCTGCAGGTGATCAACCCCGATCCGGTCGCGGACGACACGCCGCCCGCCGCATCGGGCGCGCGCGCGGCGGCCGCCGCGGAACGCTATCGCAAGGGCCAGGTCAAGCCCCCGGCCGTGGTGTCCACCACCGCCACGGCCGCCGGGGGCGGGTCCGGCGGCCCGCCGAAATAGCGGGAAAGGTGATGCGTACCCCCAGTAACCTTCTGCGGAACGACGATGGCGCGGTCGCCCCGATGGTGGCGGTCGCGCTGTTCGCGCTGGTGGGGGCGGCGGGACTCGCCTTCGATTATTCGCGGCTGGCGAGCATGGACACCGAATTGCAGAGCGCGGCCGACCAGGCGGCGCTGGCCGCGGCGTCGCAGCTCGATGGCACCTCGACCGCGATCACGCGGGCGCGGGCGGCGGGCAGGAGCCTGATCACCAACCGCGCGCTGTTCGCCAATGACGGCGTCAACCGCAACATCGCGATCACGCTCGACACGCAATTCGTCTTCTACTCGGCATACAGCGACAGCGCGCAGACGGTGACGACCGATCCCGTGGATGCGAAGTTCGTCAAGGTCACCACCGACGGGCGCACCGCGAAATATGCGCTGACACCGATTACGGGCGTGCTCAATTCGGGGTCGATCAATGGCAGCGCGGTGGCCGGCATGGGCTCGGCGATCTGCAACGTGCCGCCGATCATGGTGTGCAATCCCGACGAGCCGGTCGGCAATATCAACGAACTTCTTGCATTCAGCGCGGCGGCGGGCGTGGGGCTCAAGCTGATCGCGGGCAACGCCGATGCGCCGGGCAATTTCGGCTGGCTCGAATCCGGCAGCGGGAACGGGGCGAGCGAACTCGCCGCCGCGCTCGGCTATAACAAGCCGCCGGGTAACTGCTCGCCGATCAACGGCGTCACCACCAAGACCGGCATGAGCGCGTCGGTGCTGTCGGCGCTCAATACGCGCTTTGACGTGTTCGCCAACGGCAACCAGACCTGTCCGTCGCAGGGCGGCGGAACCTGCTCGCCGTCGAGCAATGTCCGCAAGGATTTGGTGTGCACGTCGAACAACGGCACGAGCTGCTCGAACGATACCTGGTCGGAATCGACCACGCCGTATCGGCCGACCAGTGTCGCCGCGCTGCCCTCGAGCGGCGGCGCCACTGACCCGGACATCATGGGTTACCCGCGCGACCTCTGCCATGCCGTGGCGCCGGCCAGCCAGACGTGCGGCACAAAGGGTAGCGGGACGTGGGACCGCGACGCCTATTTCCGGGTGAACTACAAGCTCAGCGGATCGACCGCCTGGACCGGCGCGACCGGCTTGTCGGCAGCCGCGACGCGCTATCAGGTCTATAAATGGGAAATGACCCACACCGCGATCACGGTGAGCGGCCAGTCCTATGGCATCGGCGTCGCACAGCCGCTCGGCACCGGCGGCGGAAATGGCAACGGGAATGGCAATGGCAACGGAAATGGGAATGGTAACGGTAACGGGTCCCAGCCGACGGGTTTCGGCGTCCCCGCGACCGGCCGCGCGGGACTGACACCGGGGGCAGAGGGCGATCGACGGCGCATCTCGGTGGCGGTGCTCAATTGCCGTGCGCTCTCGCTCAACGGCAAGACCAGCGGCATTCCGGTGGCCAAATGGCTCGACGTGTTCCTGGTGGAGCCGGCCTTCACCCGCAAGAGCGGCAACGTCACCTACACGGATTCCAAGGAAGTCTATGCCGAGGTGATCGAGGAAACCCCGGTTGGCTATAACGGGTCCAATCTGGCTCAGGTGGTGCGGCGCGACGTGCCGTATCTGCTGCAATGATGGCGTTACTGACCCGGCTTCGGCGATGCCGCTCGGGCTCGGCGAGCATCGAGCTGGTGCTGGTGACGCCGATTATCTTTACGCTGCTGTTCGGCGCGGTCGATCTCGGCAATTACTTCATGTCGCAGCATGTGGTGGTGAAGGCGGTGCGCGACGGCGCGCGTTTCGCTTCGCGGCAGGGATTTAGCTACTACACCTGCTCGACGGCGGACGCGACCAATGTCGAGACGCCGACCAAGGAGATTACCCGGACGGGGACGATCAGCGGCGGCACCGCGCGGCTCGCGACCTGGACCAGCAACAGCACGATCACGCTCACCGTGCGGTGCGACACGTCGGGCACCTATGCCGGCATCTACACGAATGTCTCCACCGGCGTGCCGATCGTCAAGGTTACGGCAATCGTGCCTTACAACTCGCTGTTCAATCATTTTGGCATCACCACGACGGCGATCAACCTGACCGCCGAGTCCGAAGTGCCGGTGATGGGCGTATGATCGCGCGCCACCTTTTTTCCGACCGCTCGGGGGCGGGTGCGGCCGAGTTCGCGCTGATCTTGCCGCTGCTGCTGGTCTTCCTGCTCGGCACGATCGACGTGGCGCGCTTCCTGTGGGAGTGCAACCGCGCCGAA
This sequence comes from Sphingomonas tagetis, assembly GCF_024211275.1. GTDB lineage: Bacteria > Pseudomonadota > Alphaproteobacteria > Sphingomonadales > Sphingomonadaceae > Sphingomonas > Sphingomonas tagetis. The sequence goes on along the minus strand of NZ_JAMLDX010000002.1, from coordinate 229,485 downwards.
AAGGCGACTCAGATGGGTGCGCGCTATGCGGTCGTCGCCGATCTGGTGGACTCCGGGCTCGCCAGCTACAGCTTCGCGACGTCGGGCGGGCTGCTGCAGGGTCAGGCGGTGCCGCAGGCGAGCTTTCCCGGTGTGTCGTGCGTGTCGACGGCGGTGACCGGCAGTGCGGCCACGGCCGTTTCCTGCACTTGCGCCGGCACCTGTGGCTGGACGGTGACCGCCGACGTCGCGGCGTTCAACCGCATCGTCGCGCGCATGCGATATTTCTTCCCGCGGCTGACGGCGGCGAATGTCGAAATCCGCTACGAATATTCGGGTCTCGGCTATGCCGGCGATCCCAATGGCGCCGATGTCGCGCCGCTGGTGGTGGTGCGGCTGCGCACCGACCAGACCGCGAACCGAGTGACCTTCAAGCCGCTGCTGTACACCCTTTTCAGCACCAGCAGCATCGCGTTGCCGGCATTCAGCGCGTCCCTGACGCTCGAGGACGGGGCCGGGAATGTCGCGAACTAGGAGTTATGATGTGGAAGTTCGTAACGTGAGTGAATGGGGACCGGGCGGCTGGCGAGTGCGCGGCAGCGCAGTCTCGGTCGAGCTCGTGCTGTCGCAGGGCGAGATCGCCGCGAGCGAGATCGGGCCGAGCCAGCGCGACGGGTTCGTCATCGAGCTCACGGCGCTGGAACCCGATGCCGATGTCCCCACCGATATCGCGGCGCGGGCGCAGACGATCGTGGTCGAGGTGCGCGCCAACGATCCGGGTTCGCTGCGGCGGCTCGAGCGGCTGCGCGAACGGCACCCGCGGCTGATCGTGGTCGCGGCGGCGCGCGACACGTCGCTGGCGTCGGTGCGCGCGATGCTGCGGGTTGGCGCGAGCGACGTCGTGCCGTTGCCGCTGTTGCGCAGCGAGCTGGAGGCAGTGATCGACCGCCTCGGCGAACGGATCGTCGAGGCGCGACCGGCGCCCGGCAAGCTGGTCGCGGTGATCAAGAGCGTCGGCGGCGTCGGCGCCACCGCGCTCGTCACCCAGTTGGCCGCGCTCTACGCGTCGCGCGAGGCGAAGGCGCAGCGGCAGACGGCGCTGCTCGATCTCGACCTGCAGAACGGCAATGTGGCGACCTATCTCGGGCTCGACGCCAACCTGACGGTCGGTGACCTGCTCGAGGCAGGGTCGCGGCTCGACCTCACCGTGCTGCGTTCGATTCCGGTCACGCATGCCGGCGGCCTGGCGGTGTTCGCCGCGCCGGTCGACATCCTGCCGCTCGAGGCGATCGACACCGACCAGATGTGCAATCTCGTCGATCTCGCCCGGACGAGCTATGACACGGTGTTCCTGGACCTGCCCAACGACTGGACCAACTGGTCGCTGTCACTCATTTCGCGGGCGAGCACGATCCTGTTCACCGTCGACCTGACCATCGCCAGCCTGCGCAAGGCGCAGCGTCAGCTCGCCCTGCTCGAACGGCTGGGCATTCCGCCCGAAGCGGTGCGCATCGTCGTCAACCGCGCCGAGAAGAAGATGTTCAGGTCGATCGACCTGAGCGACGCCGAGCGCGTGCTCAAGCGGCCGGTCGCCTTCACCCTCGCCAATGACTTCGCCTTGGTGATGGCGGCACTGAACGAAGGTATCCTGGTCGGCGACATCAAGGGCAAGAGCCGGCTCAGCCGCGACCTGTCGGCGATGATGGACGGCCTGGACGAACTGCTCGGCCGGAGCTGATCGCATGTGGCAGATCAAAAACAGCGCACCGGTCCCCGAGCGCACTACCGCCGCCGCCGTCACCGGCGAAAGCAAGGTCGCGGACGTCGCGCGCTGGACCGAGCTCAAGGTCGAGCTGCACCAGCGCCTGCTCGACGAGATCAACCTCTCGGCGCTCGAAACGATGACGCCCGAGCAGATTCGCACCGAAATCGGCGACATCGTGCAGGACCAGCTCGCGCTGCAGAAGCACGCGCTCAACCTGACCGAACGGCGGCAGCTGGTCAGCGACGTGCTCGACGAGTTGCTCGGACTCGGCCCGATCGAGCCGCTGCTCAAGGATCCGACGATCACCGACATCCTGATCAACGGCCCGCAGATCGTGTTCGTCGAGCGCGGCGGCAAGCTGGAAGAAACGCCGGTCCGCTTCAAGGATGACCGCCACCTGCTGCGGATCATCCAGAAGATCGTCTCGGCGGTGGGCCGCCGCATCGACGAATCCGCGCCTTATGTCGATGCGCGGCTGGCCGACGGGTCGCGCGTCAACGCCGTCGTGCCGCCGCTCGCGGTCGATGGGCCGCTGATGTCGATCCGCAAGTTCGCCAAGACGCCGATCACCATGACGAAGCTGACCGAACTGGGCAGCGTACCCCATGATATCGCGCAGGTGCTGTCGGCGATCGTCCAAGCACGGCGCAACGTGCTGATCTCGGGCGGCACCGGATCGGGCAAGACGACGCTGCTCAACGCGATGTCGGCCTATATCGACGGCACCGAACGCATCGTCACGATCGAGGACTCGGCGGAACTTCAACTCCAGCAGCGCCATGTCGTGCGGCTCGAGACGCGGCCGCCCAACATCGAGGGCGTGGGCGAGGTCACTCAGCGCGATCTGGTCAAGAACGCGCTGCGCATGCGCCCCGACCGCATCATCGTCGGCGAGGTGCGCGCCGGCGAGGCGTTCGACATGCTCCAGGCGATGAACACCGGCCATGACGGGTCGATGACCACCGTGCACGCCAACACCGCGCGCGATGCGCTGTCGCGCGTCGAGCAGATGATCGGGATGAGCGGGATCGACATCACCGGCGCTTCGGCGCGGTCGCAGATCGCCTCCGCGATCAACGTCGTGCTTCAGGTCGGCCGCCTGAGCGACGGCCGCCGCCGGCTGATGAGCGTGTCCGAGATCACCGGCATGGAGGGCGAGGTGATCACCATGCAGGAGATCTTCCGCTTCCGCATGACCGGCCGCGAATCCGACGGCACCGTGGTCGGCAAGTTCGAAGCGACCGGCATCCGCCCGAAATTCATGAACGAGCTGAGTGATCGTGGCATCTCTCTGCCCGCCGAGCTGTTCCGGCCGGAACTGGCGATCAGATGAGCGATACGACCCTCCGCGCACTGGTACTGCTGCTGGTGTTCGGTGCGGTGCTGCTCGCCGCCGACGCCGCGCTGCAATGGGCGCGGAACGCGCGCGGCAAGCGGCGGGCGGTCAACAAGCGGCTCGAGATGATCGAGCATGGCGCGGATCAGGCGACGATCGCGGCCAAGCTGCGCCGCGATTCGCTGACCGGTCCGATCGATCTGCCCGGCATGTTCAGCGGGCCGGGCAAACGGCTCGAAAAGATGCTGCGGACCAGCGGTGTGCCTTTTTCGCCGATGCAGCTCGCCGCCTGGATGATGATGGCGGCATTCGGCATCTTCATGGTGGTGACCGCCGGTGCGGTGGTCGGCGGGATCGGCATCACGGCCGGCACGCTGGTGATGATCGCGGCGTTCGCCGGCGTGGTCGGCATCGCGCTCCCGCTGTTCTTCTTCGCGCGCCAGGCCGACAAGCGGCACAAGAAATTGCTCGAACAATTTCCGGTCGCGCTCGATATCTTCGTTCGCGGCCTGCGCGCCGGCCATCCGGTGGCGGCGGCGCTCGACCTGCTGACGCGCGAGATGGCCGACCCGATCGGCAGCGAGTTCGGCCTTGCCACCGACGAGGTCACCTATGGCGCCGAACTGCGCGACGCGCTGCACAACATGGCCGAGCGCTGCGACCTGGACGACATGCGCATGTTCGTCGTCAGCCTTGCGGTCCAGAACGAAACCGGCGGCAACCTCGCCGAAATCCTCGATAATCTGTCGCGCGTGATCCGCGAGCGGGCGAGCATGGCGATGATGGTGCGTGCGCTCAGCTCAGAAGGGCGGATGACCGCCGCGATCCTGACCGCGCTGCCGCTGCTCGCCTTTTCCGGGCTGTTCCTGCTCAACCCCGCTTTCTACCTCGATGTCGCCGATGATCCGGCGTTTCTGTACGGGTTCACGGGGCTCATCTTCCTCTACATCGTCGGCTTCGTCACGATCCGGCGCATGATCGACCTGAAGGTCTGATGCGATGATCGCCGAACTCGCCCCGCAACTGCCCCGCACGCTGGTGCTGGCGCTGGTCTTCATCCTCGTGACGGGCCTCGCGCTCGCTGTGGCGACGGTGACGCGCAACCGCACGCGCGTGCGCGCCCGGCTCGATGCGATGAGCCGCGGCGGCACGGTCGCCAGCGGCGCCTCACTACGCGGCGAGCAGCAATCAACCGCCTGGCACAAGCTGGTCAACGCGATCGAACGCGGCGGGCTGTCGCTCGCCGACACCAACAGCGAGGCGCTGGTCGAGCGGCTCGCGGCGGCGGGCTTTAACTCGCCGGTGGCGCCGCGCATCTACACGCTCGTCCGGCTCGTCGCGACGCTGGGCCTGCCGACGCTGTACGTGCTGTTCGCCACGCTGACCGGACGCACCGGCTCGCTGATGAACCTTTATCTGATCGGCGCCGGGCTGGCGCTGGCCGGCCTCTATATCCCGACGCTGATCGTGCAGGCGCGCGCGGACCGTCGCCGGGACCAGATGGTGCGCGACTTCCCCGACACGCTCGATCTCATGCTCGTCTGTGTCGAAGCGGGGCTGGGGCTCGAGGCGGCGTTCGACCGCGTCGGGCGCGAGATGATGCACTCGCACCCGCTGGTCGCCAAGCTGCTCGCCGGCGTGGTGCTCGAATTGCGTGCGGGCCGCAGCCGCGAGGACGCGCTGCACCGCATGGGCGAGCGCGCGCGGGTCGATCAGATCCGCTCGTTCGTCATGCTGATGATCCAGTCCGACCGGCTCGGCTCCAGCATCGGCAAGACGCTGCGCGTCTATGCCGCGGAGATGCGCGAGCAACGCAAGCTGGCGGCGCAGGAAAAGGCGCACCGGCTGCCGGTGCTGCTGTCGATCCCGCTGGTGACGTGCATGTTGCCGGTGATGATCGGCGTACTGATGCTGCCCGCTGCGATCCGCGTGGTGCGTGACATGTTTCCGGCTTTGGCAGGAGGGGGATGATGCGGTCCTTGATCAATCGGTTCGCGGCTGGCCTGAGTGGCCTGTTCATACTCAGCAGTTGCGCGACGACGAACGGCGGCATTTCCGGCATCCGTCCGGTGGGTGGTCTCGCGGTCGGGGAGACCAGCGTGGCGGCCGGCAACGAACTGGTCTCGCGCGGCCAATATGGCCTCGCCATCGCCGCCTATCGCCGTGTGCTGCGGCTGGACCCGGCGAGCAGCGCCGCGCGCGAGGGGCTGGCAATCAGCTATGAGTTGCTCGGGCGGCTCGATCTGTCCGACCGCTATTATCAGGAGGCGCTAGCGCTCGCGCCGCGCAATCCGCGCATCTACGAGAATTTCGCGGCGTCGCTGCGTGCGCAGGGGCGGCAGGGCGATGCCGACCGGCTGATGGCCGACATGCGCATCGCGCTGCCCGGCGAACCGGTCCAGACGGCGGTCGCGGCGGTGCCGGTGCAGGATTCGGCCAAGACCGCGGCGGTAGCTGAGGTCCAGACCGTGCAGGCCGTGCCGTCCGCCGAGCCGGACGTCCGCACGATCCAAATCTCGGACCGCTCGAGCCTCGTCCTGACGATGCCGCGCCAGCCCGTAGCGGCGCCAGTTGTGGCCAAAGCGGCGCGCGCGGTGCGTGTGATCAACGCGGTGGGGCGTCAGGGTATCGCGCGTCAGACCGTGGCGCTGCTGGCGAAGCGCGGGATCGGGGGGCTCGAAGTCGGCGACGCCACGTTCAAGCTCAAGCGCAGCCGTATCCTGGTCCCCCAGCGCCAGCGTGCGCAGGGCGAGCAATTGTCGCGCAACCTGCCGTTCGCCGTGCGGATCGAGGAGAGCGCGGTCGCGGGCCGCGTGCAGTTGCTCGTCGGCGAGGATGCACTGCCGGCGCTGCGGCGCGCACGCCGCGCGTGACGCGGGGCACGGGTCTCAGCATGCCGCTGGCCGCGCTGGTGCTGGCGCTGGCGCTTCCGGCGCAAGCGTCGGGCACCGGCGACTTACCGATCATCACCGCCGCGATCCGCTCGGGCCGCCTGATCCAGGCGGAGCTGATGCTGTCGCGGCTGCCCATGCCGGCCGATGCGGTCGAGGCCGAAGCGATGGACGGCGTGCGCGGCGAGTTCGCGCTCGCCAGCGGCGCGACCGAACAGGCGCTGGGCATCTTCTCGCGGTTGCGCGGGGTCGATCCGGTGCGCTGCGACTATCAGCGCGACTTCGGCATTGCCGCCGCGCGGCTCGGTGACGGACGCGCGCTCGATGCGCTGCGCGGCGCGGCGGCGAGTTGCGCGACGTGGCAGAGCAGCCAGTTGCTCGGCGTGGTGCTCGCCCAGCGCAAGGACTGGGGCGGGAGCGAGGACGCCTTTGCCCAGTCGCTGCGCCTCGATCCGGGCAACGCCGTCACGCTCAACAACCGCGCCTTCGCGCGGATCGAGCAGGGCCGCTATGCCGACGCGCTCGATGATCTGCGTCTCGCGTTGCGGACCGCGCCTGGCGACCGCCGTATCGGAAGCAATATCGACCTTGCCGAAGGTGCGCTGGGCAATCCGCCGCGGCGGCGCCCCGGCGTCGACGACGACCGCGGCTGGGCGTTGCGCCTCACCGTTGCCGCCAAGGGCGCGCTGCGGACGGGGCGGACCGAGCTGGCGGCCACGCTGCTGACTCAGGCGGTGGAGGTCGACCCGCGATATGGCCGCGAGGCGAGCACGCTGCTCGACACGCTGCGCGCTGCGAGAGGCGGCATGCGATGATCGCAACCGGGCTGCTGGCCATCCTGATCCTGCTGCTGCTCGCCGCCGCGCTGCAGGACATCTATCAATTGCGCATCGCCAATTTCTTCGCGGTGGCGATCGTTCTGTTGTTTCCGGTCTATGCGGCCGTCAAGGGTCCCGACTGGTCGCTGTGGCAGAACCTCGTGGTGTTTGCCGGCGTGTTCGCGCTCGGCATGGCGGCGTTCGCCGCACGCTGGCTGGGCGGCGGCGACGTCAAGCTGCTGGCGGCGACGGCCTTGTGGTTCGACATCGCCGGCGCGGGGTGGCTGATCGGCGCGGTCGCGCTCGCCGGCGGTATCGTCGCGCTGCTGTTCATGCTGCTCCGGCGAATCATTCCGGAATCGCTGCTGTTCCGCACGCATATGGTCGCGCTCAAGCCGCGCGGTCCCGTTCCCTATGGCATCGGCATCGCGGCGGGCGCAATCAGCGCCATTGCGCTGGGGCATGTCAGCCCCTGAGGGCGTTGCTGCGGGTCGTGCGCGTGGGCTTTCATTATGATCGGACCGCGCTAGATGCGCTCCAGGCGCGCGTCGCCGCCGGCAAAGGATATCTTCGATGAGTTTCACCCCTGCAGTTTCCGAGCAGCGCTTCGTCCTCGATCATGTGGTGGGGCTTGGCGAGCTGGGCGTGGACGGCGATCTGACCGATGCGGTGCTGGAGGGCGCGGGCGCGTTCGCGGCGGGGGAGTGGGCGCCGCTCGACCGGGCGGGCGATATCGTCGGTGCGAAGTGGACCGCCGACGGCGTGGTGATGCCGCAGGGTTATGCGCAGGCCTACAAGGCCTATGTCGAGGGCGGCTGGGGCACGATCGGCTCGCCCGAGGCCTATGGCGGGCAGGGGCTGCCGGTGAGCCTCGCGACCGCGGTGCTGGAGACGCTGGGCAGTGCCAATACCGGGTTCGCGCTGTGCCCGACGCTGACCGTCGGCGCGATCGAGGCGCTGGTGCATCACGGTACGCCCGAGCAGCAGGCGGCTTATCTGCCGCATCTGTCGTCGGGCGCATGGACCGGCACGATGAACCTGACCGAGCCGCAGGCGGGCTCGGATGTCGGCGCGCTCAAGGCGATGGCGAAGCCGCTTGGCGACGGGAGCTGGTCGATCACCGGCACCAAGATCTTCATCAGCTTCGGCGATCACGACCTGGCTGATAATATCGTCCATCTCGTCCTCGCGCGCACGCCCGATGCGCCAGCCGGGACGCGCGGCATCTCGCTGTTCCTGGTGCCCAAATACCGGCTCAACGCCGACGGCACGCCGGGCGCGTTCAACGATGTCCGCACCGTGTCGATCGAGCACAAGATGGGGCTGCACGCCTCGCCGACCTGCGTGCTCAGCTTTGGCGACAACAACGACTGTATCGGCGAGCTGATCGGCGCCGAGCATGGCGGCATGCGCGCGATGTTCACGATGATGAACAACGCCCGGCTCAATGTCGGGCTGCAGGGCGTTCAGATCGCCGAGCGTGCGACGCAGCGCGCGGTCGCCTATGCCCGCGAGCGCGTGCAGAGCGCGCGTGCCGGATCGCCGAGCCGCGAGAGCGTGGCGATCATCGAGCATCCCGATGTGCGGCGCATGCTCCTGCGGATGAAGGCGCAGACGTTTGCCGCGCGGGCGCTGGTCTATCTGGCGTTCGGCCAGCTCGACCGCGCCAATGCCGGTGACGCCCAGGCCAGGGCGCGGCTCGAGCTGCTGACCCCGCTGGCCAAGGCGCACGGCACCGATCTTGGCAACGAGGTGGCGAGCCTTGGCGTGCAGGTCCATGGCGGGATGGGCTATATCGAGGAGACGGGCGCTGCCCAGCATTTCCGCGACGCGCGCATCACGCCGATCTATGAGGGCACCAATGGCATTCAGGCGGCCGACCTGGTCGGGCGCAAGCTGACCGGCGACGGCGGCGCGGCGCTGTTCGCGCTGACCGGCGAGATCCGTGGGCAGACGCAGGACGCGAACCTGATCGCGCTGACCGACGCGTGCGACGAGGTGGCAAGGCATCTGATCAGCGCTGAAACCGACGACCGGCTGGCGGCGTCCTATCCGTTCCTGACGATGCTGTCGGTCGCGGTATGCGGCTGGTTGATGGAGAAGCAGGGCCGCATTGCCGCGAGCGCCGAGGGCGATCCCGCATTCCTCGCGATGAAGCAGGCCGCCGCCGCCTTCTACACCGCGCAGATCGTCCCCGAAGCGCTCGGCCTCAAGGCCGCCGCAACCGCCAGCGCTGAGGTGCTGTACAGAGTTACGGTGGACGGGTTCGCAAGCTGAACTAGGGCAGGACTCGCTCGATCGGGTCGCCGGGTGCTCGGGCGCCCGGCCGCATCCGAAGGCTTGCGCGATCTGATCGCCGGCAATGTCTGAGTTGAACCCGATCGGGTTGTGCAGCGGCGCCGAAGCACCCCCTGGGGGGATTTTCTAGCCGATCTATTCAAGAAATTGGTGCGGTCGAGAAGACTCGAACTTCCACGGGCTTTCGCCCACAACGACCTCAACGTTGCGCGTCTACCAGTTCCGCCACGACCGCACTGATTTCTCTCCGCCGGTGACCCGGCGGCTGGTAAGGCAGCGGCCCCTAGCAAAGGGTAAGGGGGCTGGCAACACCGATCCGCAGCTTTCTTCTGTCATCGCCCGCCGCTACACCCGCCGGCCCATGACGTTGCCAGCCGATACCCGCGCCGAGATGCGCCGCATCCTCGCGCTGGCGTGGCCGGTGATCCTTACCAGCCTCAACTGGACGATCCTGCATGTCACCGATGTGGTGGTGGTCGGGCTGGTCAGCACGCACGAGGTGGCGGCACTGGGCGCGAGCCGCACGCTGACCTTTATCGGCATCGTCATGGCGCTGGGCTGGCTCACCGGCATCCTCGTCTTCGCCTCGCGCGCCGATGGGGCGGGGGACCTGGGCGCGACCGGCGCGGTGCTGCGGCAAGGGCTGGTGCTCGGCCTGATCCTCGGCCTGGTCAGCGGCGGCGCACTGTTCGTCTTCGCGCTGCCGATGCTGCTCGGCGTCGGCGTCGACCCCGGCATCGCGCCCGATGCGGCCAAGGTCGTGCGCACGATGGCGCTGGCCTATCCGTTTCAGCTGATCATCGTCGCGGCGAGCTTCTTCCTCGAAGGCGTCAGCCGCCCGCGCCGGGTGATGGTGGTCAACCTCGCGATCCTGCCGCTCAACGCGGTGCTTGCCTGGGTGCTTGCTACCGGGCAGTTCGGGCTGCCGCAGATGGGCGCAGTGGGTGCGGCGGCGGCGACGGTGGTTGCGGTGGTGATCGGCGCGGTCGCTATGATCGGCGCGGCGCTCACCCTGCCGCGCGCCGCCGAGCGTAAGGTGCGCGATTGGCGCGATTTCGGTACGCCCGCGATGTGGCGCGGCGTGTGGACTTTGCTGACCTTCGGCCTCGTCCCGGCCATCGCGTCGGGCCTCGAGCTTGCGGGCTTTTCGATCCTGATCGCACTGTCCACGCAATTGGGCGAGACGGTGACTCACGCCTTCCAGATCGTCTTCTCGGTCCACAACGTGACTTTCTCCTTCGCGCTCGGTCTCGGCTCGGCGGCGGGGGTGCGCGCGGGCAATGCGGTGGGCGAGGGGGTGCCGGCCGAGGCGGGCTCGCGCACCGCGATCGCCGCGGGACTGGCGGCGCTGATCCTCGGGCTGCTGGCAATCCCGTTGACCTTCGCGCCGATGCTTGCGGTCGGCGGTTTTCCGGCCAGTCCCGAAGTGGCGGTGATCGCGGCGATGATGCTCGCGGTGTGGGCGCCATTCATCCTGTTCGACGGACTTCAGGTCGTGTTCGTCTATGCGCTGCGCTCGCTCGGCGATCAGGTGATCGCGGGCGTCAACGGGATCGCCTCGTTCTTCGTGCTGACCGGCGCGCTCGGACTATGGACGGTGCATGCCGGCTGGGGGCCGATGGGGCTGGTCTGGGCGTCAGGGGCGGGGATGGTCGCTGCAGCGTTGCTCAACGGCATGCGGTTGTGGTGGGTTACTCGCCGGCTTCGCCCGAAAAGCTGAACTGGATCGACTTGCCGGTCGGCGGCACGTCGAGCTTGCCGCTGTTGAACTCGAGGCTCCCGCCCGGCGGTAGCGAGCGCGGCTCGGGCGTGATCGTCCAGTTGTAGACGATCGAATTATTGCCGTCGCGCAGTTCGGCCAGGATGTTGGGGACGCGCTGGCGTTCCTTGGTCGGATTCATCACCTGCCCGCTCACCACGAACAACTCGCCGCCATTGAGCCTTGGTTTGCGCTCGACCGACTGCGCGGTGAAAATCAGCGGCGTGCGCACGTCGCCGACCGGCAGCCCAAGCTGCGCGGCAAGTCCCGGCGCGCCGCTATAGACGATCGCGCCAGCACCCAGCAGCATCGACACGCCGGCGATGATCGCGGCGGCGGTCCAGCGCCGCTCAGGATTCCTGCGCGGCTTGAACGGCGGCTCATGCGCGAACGGGTCGTAATCGCGCGGCTGCGGCGCTGCGGTGGGCGCCGGCGGCGGTGGTGGCGAATAGGCGTCGGCGCGGATCACGTCGGCCGCCGGCCTTGCGATCATGCCCGCGGGTTCCTGATGCCAGCTGTGCCGGCAGCTCGCGCACCGCACCGTCCGCCCCTCCGCGCCGATCGCGGCGTCGGGGACAAGGTAACGGGTACGGCACTCAGGACATTCGAGGATCATCGCAAACTCGGCACGGGACGATGATGTCGCCGATCCCGAATCTAAACACTTGCCGCGACCACTTGGCAAGCACCGAGTGGCCGCGCTTGAGCCAGCCCGATGGCTGTGCGATGGCTTGGCACTCGGGGGTTGGGTTTTTCAGGAGCGGCCGGGCGCCGGCACATGGCCAATATCGTCCAGTTCGAGAATGTGGGGCTGCGCTACGGCACTGGCGCGGAGACGCTGAGTGACGTCAGCTTCACGCTGAGCGCGGGCAGCTTCTATTTCGTCACCGGCGCATCGGGTGCGGGCAAGACCTCGCTGCTCAAATTGCTCTATCTCGCCCAGCGTCCGACGCGCGGCATCGTGCGGCTGTTCGGCGAGGATGCCGGGGCGCTGCCGCGCAACCGGCTGCCCGGTTTCCGCCGCCGCATCGGCGTGGTGTTCCAGGACTTCCGTCTCGTCCCGCATCTGTCGGCGTTCGACAATATCGCGCTGCCGCTGCGTGTCGCGGGGATGCCCGAAAGCGAGATCGAGGGACCCGTGCGCGAGATGCTGGCCTGGGTGAACCTAAAGGACCGCGGCAACGCCAAGCCGCCGACGCTGTCGGGCGGGGAGCAGCAGCGTATCGCCATCGCCCGCGCGGTGATCAACCGGCCCGAAGTGCTGGTCGCGGACGAGCCGACCGGCAACGTCGATCCCGACATGGCCGAGCGGTTGCTGCATCTGTTCGATTCGCTCAACCGGCTCGGCACCACCGTCGTCGTCGCGACCCATGATTTCCAGCTGATCAACCGCATCCCCGATGCGCGCATGATGCGGATCGAGCGCGGGCGGCTGAGCGATCCAACCGGGGCGCTGCGCCACCCGCCTGGAAGCCCGCAAGGCCAGGCGCCCGCATGAGCTGGCTGACCTCCGACAATCCCGAACACCGCCTGCTCGACGAAAGCCGGAGCACGCGGTCGATGCTGTGGATCATGGCGATCATGCTGTTCCTGACGACGCTGGCGGCGGCGCTGGGCCTGAGCATGGCGAGCGCCAGCGCCGCGCTCGACCGGCAGCTCGCGGGACGGCTGACGATCCAGCTGGTCGAGGCCGATGCCGCCCGCCGCGACGCCGCCGCGCGCACCATCGTCCAGCGTGTAAAGGCGCTGGGCCAGGTGAGCCGGGTCGCGGAAGTTGATCGCACACGCCTGGCCGAACTGCTCCAGCCCTGGCTCGGCGATGCGGGACTCGATGCCGAGCTGCCGATGCCGGCGATGATCGACGTCGATCTCACCTCGGGCGATCCGGCGGCGGTTGCCGCAGTGACTCGCGCGGCACAGGCGGTTGCGCCCGCCGCGCGCGTTGATCGCCATGCGCAATGGCTCTCGCCGGTCGCCGTTTTCCTGACGACGATCACGCTGTTCGCCGCGGCGCTCGTGCTGCTGATGGCGCTGGCGACCACCGCGGTGGTGCTGCTGGCGGCGCGCGCCGGGCTGGACATGCATCGCGATACCATCGCCGTGCTGCACATGCTCGGCTCGACCGACCGGCAGGTCGCGCGGCTGTTCCAGCGGCGTATCGCGCTCGACACCTTTCTCGGCGGCGCGCTGGGCACTGCGGTGGCGCTCGGGATCGTATGGCTGCTGGGGCGGCAGGCCGGCACGCTGGGGTCCGAGCTGTTGAGCGGTGTCGCGCTGGATCGATCGGACTGGTCCATGCTTGGGGCGATTCCGCTCATCTTCGCACTGATGGCGATGATTTCCGCACGCGCCGGGGTGTTGCGCGCCTTGGGACAGACGCTGTGATCCTGCGCATCGTCTCGCTCGTCGCGCTGGCCTGGGCGCTCGGTTTCGCGCTGTTCATGCTCACGCTCGGCAAGCCGCTCGATCCGGGCGTGAAGACCGACGCGATCGTCGTGCCGACCGGCGGCGCGGGGCGGATCGATCGCGGCATCGCGGTGCTGAGCGCCAAGTCGGCCAGGCGCATGCTGATCACCGGCACCGATCCCACCGTGCGTCCGATCGAGCTGGCAGTGCAGTACAAGACGCCGCCGCGCCTGTTCCGCTGCTGCATCGACCTTGGCCATGACGCGGTCGATACGCGCTCGAACGCCGACGAGACTGCCGCCTGGGTGCGTCAGCGCGGCTACAAGTCGGTGCGGCTGGTCACCGCCGACTGGCATATGGCGCGCGCACGGCTCGAACTCAGCAACGCGCTCGGCGGCGAGGTCGAGGTGATGGGCGATGGTGTGCCGACTCAGCCGCGTTTCGCGATGCTGCTGCGGGAATATCACAAATATCTGGTGCGGCGGGTCGTGCTGCTGACGGGAATCGGCAATGGCTGACTGGCTGCGCAACATCGTTTTCGGGCTGGTATTCTACGGGGTGTCGGTGCCGATCGTGCTGGGCGCGCCGGTGGCGGCGCTGTTCGGGACGCCGTTTCTGCGGCGTTATTGCATGGGCTGGACCGGCTATGGCGTGTGGTGCGCCCGCGTGATCCTGGGCATCCACATTCGGGTCGAGGGCGAGATGGTGGCCGGTCCCGCGCTCTACGCCGCCAAGCATGAATCGATGTTCGAGACGATGGCGCTCGCCAACTATCTCGGCACGCCGGCGGTGGTGATGAAACAGGAGCTGGGCCAGATCCCGGCATGGGGCTGGGCTGCGCGCGGTTATGGCGCGGTGATCGTCAATCGCGAAGCTTCGGCCAAGGCGTTGCGGCGAATGATGACCGAAGCGCAGGGCGCGCTGGCCGAGGGGCGTTCGATCCTGATCTTCCCCGAGGGCACGCGGGTGGGCGTGGGCGAGACTCCGCCGCTGCGCTCGGGCTTTGCCGGGCTCTACCGCGTGCTCAAGCTGCCGGTGGTGCCGGTCGCGCTCGACAGCGGCCGGGTGTGGCCGCGCAAGGGGCTGAAACGGCCCGGTGTGGTCACGATGCGTTTCTTTCCACCGATCCCGCCCGGCCTGCCGCGCGAGCAGGTCGAAGACGACACCCACGCCGCGATCAACGCGCTGCAGAACCCCGAAGCTTAGCGCCATCGCCCGCGCTCGCGTCGTCCGCGGCGAGGCTCTCTGCCAGCAGGCCATTGGCTTCGGCGATGAACTGCTGCGTGATCTCCCGCGCGAACGGATTGAGGTTCTGGATCGCGAAGAACAGCTCCTTGCTGTCGTCGCGGATCAGCGCGCACAGCTCGAGTAGATGCTGGTAGCTGCTGGTCTTCAGATCCTCGTCGGGGATGCGGATATTGTCGAGCGTGCGGCCGATCAGGTGGGTGAGCGCCTGGACATAGGCCATTTCGCGGTCATGTTCCTCGGCGGTTGTGACCGAGACCTTGAGCCCCAGGCTGCGGCCGAACGCGGCGACGGCGAGGTGCCGATCGCCGCGCACCGGACACACCACCAGCGGCTGGCCGGCCAGCCCGTTGCGCGCGCTCTGCGGCCCGAACAGCGGGTGGGTGGCGACGATATCGACGCCTTCGGGTAGCGCGTCGGCCATCCAGCGCGCGGGCAGCAGCTTCACCGACGCCACGTCGAGCACCAGCGCGCCGGGCTGCACGATCGGCGCGACCCGTGCAATCACGTCCGCCATTGCCTGCACCGGTACGGCGAGCATGATCACGTCGCACGCCGCGGCCTCGGCCAGCGTGCCGGTGCGGACGCCCAGTTCGTCCGCCGCGGCAGCGATGTCACCGGTGTCGGCGGCGATCACGTCGAAATGCTCGCGCAGATGGCGCGCGGCGAGCTGGCCGAACCGGCCAAAGCCGATGATGCCGAAGCGCCTCATCGCGCGGCGGTCGTCCGCGCGTCGGCGATCAGCCGCTGGAGGATCGCGACCACTGCCTTCGTCTCGTCCTCGGTGCCGATCGTGATGCGCAGTCCGTGCGGCAGACCCTGGCCCGGCAGCCAGCGGACGATGTAACCGGCGTCCATCAGCCCCTTATACGCGGCCTCGGCGGTCAGCTCGCCCTCGAACAGCACCAGCACGAAATTGGCCTGACTAGGCACCGCGCGCAACCCGGCATTGCCGAGTTTCGCGATCTCGTCGTTGAACCAGCGGCGCCAGGCCGCATTATGGGTACGGGTATGCTCGACGAAGTCGGTGTCGTTGAGCGCCGCGATCGCGGCCGCCGTGCCGGCGATGGTGATGCTGAACGGCAGGCGGATGCGGTGCATCGCCTCGATGATCTCGGCCGAGGCATAGCCCCAGCCGATCCGCTCCGCGGCGAGGCCGTAGAGCTTGGAGAAGGTGCGCGTCACGAGCACATTGGGTGCGCTCTTCGCCAGATCCCACCCGCCGTCATCGATCTCGCCCTCGATATATTCGGCATAGGCGTGGTCGAGCACCAGCAGGATGTCGGACCGGAGGCCGGCATGCAGCCGTGCGATCTCCTCGCGCGTGGCATAGGTGCCGGTCGGGTTGTTGGGGTTGGCGATGAAGACCACCTTGGTCTTCTCGGTCACGCAGGCGAGAATAGCGTCCACATCGGTCGCGTAATCGCTGTCCGGCGCCACCACCGGCACCGCGCCGACCCGCCGCGTCGCGATCGGATAGACCGAGAAGCCGTAATTGACATAGATGATCTCGTCGCCCGGTCCGGCGAACGCCCCGGCGGCGAGGTGCAGCACTTCGTCCGATCCGTTGCCATAGATGATCCGCGCCGGATCGAGATCATATTTCGACGCCAGCGCCTCGCGCAGCTCGACCGCGCTGGCATCGGGATAGCGTTCGAGATTGCCGGCGGCGGCGGCGAAGGCCGCGCGTGCGGCCGGCGAGGTGCCGAGCGGATTTTCGTTAGATGACAGCTTCACCGCTTTGCGGCCATCATCGGTCCTGGACTTGCCCGGGATATAGGGGGCGATGTCCATGATCCACGGCTTGGGTACGGGTGCGTTCATGGCCCGCGCCTGTGCCCCGGAAGCGGATAATGTGCAAGGTTTGAGGCCGCGCGGCTTGTGCTAAGCAATGCGCGAAACAGGGGGACTGCAATGCGGGGCAACGAGACGATTTGGCGGGCGCTGCAGCTGGCGCGGCGGCAGGATCTGGCGGCGCGTGGCAAGGCGCCGGCCCGGCCCGGTCCCTCCGGGATCGGCCGGCGCGCGCTGCTTCAGGGCATGGCGGCGGGCGGTGCCGCGGCCGGATTGCCCGCGCTTCCCGCGGCGGCGCTGCCCGCATCAGGTCGGGTCGCGATCGTCGGCGGTGGGATTGCGGGGCTGTCGGCGCTGCATCACCTGAGCCAGGCCGGCGTCGATGCGCGGCTGTACGAGGCGCGCAATCGCCTCGGCGGGCGCATGTACACGCAGCGCACCGCCGAGGGGCAATATTTCGAAGCGGGCGGTCAGCTGGTCAATTCGGACCATGACGACATCCACGCGCTCGCCAAGACGTTCGGCGTGCCGCTGGTCGATCGCAAGGCCGGGCCGCACCACTCGGTGGTGCTGGTCGATGGCCAGCTGGTGCCGCAGGCCGAGCTGGTCAAGCTGCTCACCCCGCTCGCCGCGCGGATCGCCCGCGATTCCGAGGCGGTCGATGCCAGTTCGCGCGCCGCGGCGGTGATCGATAATCTGTCAGTGAAGCAATATCTCGACCGCCATGCCGCGCTGCTGCCCGATCCGCGCATCCGGCGGCTGATCGAAGCGAGCATCCGCACCGAATATGGCGCCGAACCCGATGAGGCGTCGGCGCTCCAGCTGATCTTCAACCTGCCGACCGTGAAGGGCGAGCATATCGAGGTGCTGGCGGGCAGCGACGAGCGCTACGTCATTTCCGGCGGCAGCGGCCACCTCGCCGCCGTCATCGCCGACAAATATCGCAACCGGATCGAGACCGGGCGGCGGCTGCGCTCGATCCGCGAGACGGGCCGGGGCGTTGCGCTGTCGTTCATCGACGGCACCGCGGCTGAGGCCGATATCGTGATCGTCGCCACCCCGGCGCCGATCCTGCGCCAGATCGACTTTGCGGTGTCGCTGCCGGCGCGCTGGCGGGCGTTCATCGCCGAAGCCGATCTTGGCCGCAACGAGAAGGTCCAGACCACCGCCAACGCCACCCCCTGGGCGGGCGTGCTGGGATCGGGCGGCGAGCTGTGGGACGCATCGTCGGGCTATTCGCTCGGCTGGGACGGCACGCTGCAAGGTGTGGAAGCGGGCGGCAAGCCGATCTGGAACTGGTTCCTGGGCGGCGATCAGGTCGCGGCCGCCAGCGCAAAGCCCGATGCGCTCGCCGCGGCGCTGGCGCAGCAGGCCGAACCCGCCGTGCCCGGCCTGTCGCAAGCCATCGCGGGCGGTACGGTCCGCCGCACCAACTGGTGCAACGAGGCGCTGACGCTGGGTGCCTACACCAACAGCGCGCCGGGGCAGCTCACGCGTTTCGGCTCGCTCTTCTGGATCGAATCCGACACGCCCGCCGAGCGCCAGCAGGCGGTGGCAGGCCGCGTGATTTTCGCCGGTGAGCATGTGTCGGACGCCTGGGTCGGCTTCATGAACGGCGGCGCGCAGACCGGGCGGCTCGCGGCGGAAGCGGTCGTCGCCGCGCGGAGGCGGCGCCGCGCCGCTTGAACGCGCCAACGCTCGGCCCTAACAACCCGCCCATGTCAAACGACGAGCGGTTCGGCCTCGCACGCCATGTCACGCTGCCGGGGCCGCTGCGCCTCGACGGCGGCGCGCTGCTGTCGCCGGTCGAGATCGCGTATGAAACCTATGGCACGCTCGCGGAGGATGGCGGCAACGCGATCCTGATCTGCCATGCGCTGACCGGCGACCATCACGTCGCCTCGCCGCATCCGGTGACCGGCAAGCCGGGCTGGTGGACGCGCATGGTCGGACCCGGCAAGCCGATCGACCCCGAGCGCCACTTCATCGTCTGCGCCAATGTGCTGGGCAGCTGCATGGGTACGTCGGGTCCGGCGACGGTCAATCCCGCGACCGGCCAGCCTTGGGGCATGAGTTTCCCGGTCATCACCATCCGCGACATGGTGCGCGCGCAGGCGATGCTGCTCGACCATCTCGGCGTCGGGCGGCTGAAGGCGGTGGTCGGCGGGTCGATGGGCGGGATGCAGGCGCTGAGCTGGCCCGCGACCTTTCCCGATCGGGTCGAGGCGGCGGTCGTCATCGCAGCGACCGCGCGGCATTCGGCGCAGAACATCGCTTTCCATGAGGTCGGGCGGCAGGCGGTAATGGCCGATCCGGCATGGCAGGGCGGCGCCTATTATGGCGGCGAACCGCCCGCCGCCGGCCTCGCCGTCGCGCGCATGGCGGCGCACATCACCTATCTTTCCGAAGCCGGGCTGACCGAGAAGTTCGGTCGGAAGCTGCAGGCGCGTGAGGCCAAGACGTTCGGCTTCGACGCGGACTTTCAGGTGGAGAGCTATCTGCGCCATCAGGGCCTGTCGTTCGTCGACCGGTTCGACGCCAATGCCTATCTCTACATCACGCGCGCGATGGACTATTTCGACCTGGCTGAAGAGCATGGCGGCATTCTCGCCAACGCTTTCCGCGAGACCCGCGCGCGCTTCTGCCTCGTCAGTTTCGACACCGACTGGCTCTATCCGACGCGGGAGTCGCGCGCGATCGTCCACGCGCTCAACGCTGCGGGTGCACCGGTCAGCTTCGTCGAGCTGTCATCGCCTTACGGTCACGACGCCTTCCTGCTCGAAGCACCCGAGTTGAACCGCGTCGTCGATGGCTTCCTCAAGGCGGGCCGATGACAGCGCTCCGCCCCGACCTCGCGATCATCGCCGCCAATGTCCGCCCGGGCAGCCGCGTGCTCGATGTCGGCTGTGGCGATGGTGCGCTGATGGCGGCGCTGCGTGACGAGCGCGGCTGCGACGCGCGCGGGCTGGAGCTCGATCCGGTCGATGTCGCCTCGGCGGTCGGGCGCGGGTTGTCGGTGATTCAGGGGGATGCCGACACCGATCTTGCCGACTATCCCGACGCCAGCTTCGATTACGCGATCCTCAGCCAGACGCTGCAGACGACGATGCGCCCGCACGTCGTGCTCGATCATCTGCTGCGGATCGGCGAGCGCGCAGTCGTGTCCTTCCCCAATTTCGCGCATTGGCGCGTGCGCGTGTCGCTGTTGTGGGGCGGGCGGATGCCGGTGACGCGGCTGTTGCCGGTGGCGTGGTACGAGACGCCCAACATCCACCATGTCACCATCGACGATTTCCGCGCCTATGTCCGCGAACGCGGGATCACGGTCGAGCAGGCGTGGTTCCTCTCCGGCGATCAGCTCACCAGCGCCGCCGCGGCGAATTTCCGCGCCGAGCACGCGGTGTTCCTGCTGCGGCGATAGCTGCGTGACGCGGGCGGTTTCGCCCGTTACGACTTGAGCCATAACAAGGTTCAGGAGACTCAAGGCATGCGTCACTCGGTCGCCGGCGTCCTCGCCGCGCTTTTCGTCATGGGTCAGGCGCAAGCTCAGACGCAGCCCGCCGAAAAGCCGAAATGGGACGTCAACGCGCCGCAGGGGGCCGTGCTCAAGCAGGCGGCGATCGACACCGACGAAGGCACCTGGATGGATGTCGACGTGTCGCCCGACGGCCGCACCGTCGCCTTCACCTTGCTCGGCGACATCTATACCATGCCGATCGCCGGCGGCGCGCCGGTGCGCATCGCCGAGGGGCTGGCATGGGAAGTACATCCGCGCTTCTCGCCCGACGGCCGCCGCATCGCCTTCACCTCGGACCGGGCGGGCGGCGACAATATCTGGATCATGAACGCCGATGGCAGCGACAAGCGCCAGCTGACCAAGGAGGATTTTCGCCTGCTCAACCAGCCGAGCTGGTCGCCGGACGGGCAATATATCGTCGCCAAGAAGCACTTCACCACCGCGCGCTCGCTCGGCACGGGGGAGGTATGGCTCTACCACGTCTCGGGCGGCAGCGGGGTCAAGCTGGTCAAGCGCGCCAACGAGAAATTGCAGAAGGAGCTGGGCGAGCCGGTCTATGCGCCGGACGGCAAGTCGGTGTTCTTCACGCGCAACATCACGCCGGGAAACACCTTCGAATATGCGCAGGATTCGAACACCAACCTGTTCAACATCGAGCGCTACGACATGGAGAGCGGCGAGACGACCACAGCTGTCTCCGGCCTTGGCGGCTCGGTCCGTCCCGCGCCGTCGCGCGACGGGAAGAAGATCGCCTTCGTTCGCCGCGAAGCCACGCGCTCGAAGCTCTACGTCAAGGACCTGACCACCGGCGAGGAGCGCAAGATCTACGACGCGCTCGATCAGGACGTGCAGGAGACCTGGGCGGTCACTGGCGTCTATCCCAATATGGCGTGGACGCCCGACGACAAGTCGGTGGTGTTCTGGGCGGATGGCAAGCTGCGCCGCGTCGACAGCGATGGGTCGAACGCCGCCGTGATCCCGTTCCGCGTCGCCGACACCCGCGCGGTCGCCGCCGCCCCGCACCCGCAGATCGAGGTTGCGCCGGCAAGCTTCGCGACCAAGATGCCCAAATTCGCCGCCGTCTCGCCCGACGGGGCGCGCGTGGTGTTCGAGACGCTGGGCAAATTGTGGGTTCGCCCGGTTTCCGGCGGCGCGCCGAAGCGGCTGACCAGCCTTGCCGAGGATGCCGGGCTCGAGCTGTTCCCGTCCTGGTCGCGCGACGGCAAGTCGATCGTGTTCGTCGAGTGGAACGATGCGAAGCTCGGCCGTGTCCGCATGGTCTCCGCCAGCGGCGGCGCGGCGCGCGACGTGACGAGCCAGCCCGGCAATTATGCCCGCCCGAGCTTCTCGCCGGATGGTCGCACGATCGTGTTCGAGAAGGGCGGCCAGACCGGCCTGACCGCACCCGGCTGGGCCGACAATCCCGGGGTCTATCGCGTCGCGGCAGCCGGCGGCGTGCCGCAGCTGGTGGCGCGGGGCCTCGAACGCCCGCAATTCGCCGCCTCCAATGACCGCGTGTTCATGATGGAGGAGGGCGACGGCAAGAACTCTCTCGTCAGCACCAATCTCTTGGGCGACGACAAGCGCGTCCACGCGACGGGCGAGCTCGCCAACGACTTCATCGTCGCGCCGGATGGCCGCAGCATCGCCTTTCGCCAGAATTATCAGGCCTATGCCATGCCGCTGATGCCGGGCGGGCAGGAGGTCTCGGTCGGGCCGAAGGCCGATGCGCTGCCGGTGGTCAAGGTGAGCAGCGACGGTGCCGACTACATCCACTGGTCAGGTGATGGCGCGCGGCTGCACTGGAGCACCGGGCCGACGTTGTTTACTGCTGACCGCAGCGCCTTCTTCGCCAGCGCGCCGGGCGGCGCGAAACCGACGGTCACTCCGCGCACAGCGTCGCTGTCGATGCAGGTGCAGGCCGCCCGGCCCACCGCCCGCATCGCACTCACAGGCGCGCGTGTCGTCACCATGAGCGGCGCGGACGGCGGGATCATCGACAATGCCACGATCCTGATCGAGGGCGACCGCATCGTGCAGGTCGCGCCGACCGCCGCGATTCAGCTGCCCGCTGGCACCAGGACGATCGACGTCACCGGCAAGACGATCATCCCCGGGCTGGTCGACGCCCATGCCCACGGACCCTATGGCGCCGACGAGCTGGTGCCGCAGCAGAACTGGTCGCTGATCCAGAACCTCGCGCTCGGCACGACGACGATCCACGACCCGTCCTCGTCCGCGCGCACCGTCTTCCCCGCCCAGGACCGCCAGCGCGCGGGCAAGCTGCTGGGCCCGCGCATCTTTTCGACCGGCGAGATCGTCTATGGCGCGAAGAACGCCAACGTCTATGCCGAGATCAACAGCTACGAGGATGCGCTTGCGCATGTCCGCCGGCTGGAGGCGCAGGGCGCGCATTCGGTGAAGAACTACAACCAGCCACGCCGCGAGCAGCGCCAGATGGTCGTCGCCGCCGCGCGCGCCGAGGGGATGCAGGTGGTGGCCGAGGGCGGGTCGCTGTTCGGCATGGACATGAACATCATCGCCGACGGCAATTCGACGCTCGAACACAACATCCCCGCCGACATCTTCTACAAGGATGTCGTGCAGATGTTCGGCCAGTCCGACACCAACTACACGCCGACGCTGGTCGTCAGCTATGGCGGTATGGCCGGCGACCCCTATTGGCGGCAGGCCACCGATGTGTGGAAGAACCCGCTGCTGGTCCACACCCCGCCGGAGCGGCTGCGCGCCGACACCGCGCGCGTGACCAAGGCGCCCGAGGACAATTTCGTCGATGACGACAATGCGCGCGAGGCGATCAAGATCGCCAAAGCGGGCAAGCTGGTCTCGATCGGCGCCCACGGCCAGCAGGCCGGTATCGGGTCGCACTGGGAACTGTGGAGCTTCGTCCGCGGCGGCATGACTCCGATCGAAGCATTGCGCGCGGGGACGATCGATTCGGCGCGTTCGCTGGGGTTCGCAAAGGACATCGGCTCGATCGAGCCGGGCAAGCTCGCCGATCTGGTGGTGCTCGACGCCGACCCGGTGGCGGACATCCGCAATAGCGACAAGGTCAGCCGCGTGATGCTCGGCGGGCGGCTGTACGATGCGAGGACGATGAATGAGGTGGAGACGGGGACGACGAAGCGGGCGGCTTATTGGTGGGAGTGAGGGAGCTCACTCCGCCGCCAGCAAACTCTCCGCCCCGCCCAGATCGACGCTCACCAGCCGGCTCACCCCGCGTTCGACCATCGTCACGCCGAACAGCCGGTGCATGCGGCTCATCGTCGCGGCGTTGTGGGTGACGATCAGATAGCGGGTCGCGGTCTCGCGAGTCATCGCGTCGAGCAGATCGCAGAAGCGCTCGATATTGGCGTCGTCGAGCGGCGCGTCGACCTCGTCCAGCACGCAGATCGGGGCAGGGTTGGTCAGGAACAGGGCGAAGATCAGGGCAACCGCAGTCAGCGCCTGCTCGCCGCCGGACAACAGCGTCAGCGACTGGAGCTTCTTGCCCGGCGGCTGGGCCATGATCTCCAGCCCCGCTTCGAGCGGATCGTCGCTGTCGACCAGTTCGAGATGCGCTTGCCCGCCGTTGAACAGCGTCGTGAACAGCCGCCGAAAATGCTGGTCGACCGCCTCGAACGCGGCAAGCAGGCGCTGGCGGCCCTCGCGGTTGAGCGTGCCGATGCTGCCGCGCAGGCGGTGGACCGCCTGGATCAGCTCGTCGCGCTCCTTCGCGCTATGCTCGGCGCTCGCGGTCAGTTCGGCGAGTTCGGTTTCAGCGACGAGGTTGACCGGCCCGATCCGCTCGCGCTCGGCGATCAGCCGGTCGTGATTGGCGGATTCTTCCTGTGGCCCGCGTACCGTGTCGGCATCGAACCCGGCGCGCTCGGGCAGCAACGGCGGTGGGCATTCGAAACGTTCGCCCGACATTCGGCCCATCTCGACCCGGCGCATCTCCTGATTTTCGAGCCGCGCCACTGCGCCGGCGCGGGTTTCACGCGCTTCGCCCAGCGCATCGCCCGCCGAACGCACAGCGCCTTCGGTGCCACGCAACGCCGCCTCAGCCTGCTGCTCGGCCAGTTGCGCCGCCGAGCTTTCGCCGCGCAGCGTCTCGCTCGCCGCTTCGGCCTGCGCCACGGTCGCGTCCAGCTCGGCCGGCTTGCCCGCCAGCGCCTCGCGAGCCTCGATCAGCTCGGCGGCGCGCGTGTCCATCTCGGCGATGCGCCGCGCCGCCTCGCCCGCGCGCGAGGTCCAGCCGCGGCTCTCGGTCTGCGCCGCCGCCAGCCGCTCGCGTGCCACGGCGATGTCGCGTTCCAGCGAGCCGCGCTCGGCCCGCGCTGACGCCACTGCCGTACGGCGCTGCTCGGCCTCGCTCGATAGCGAAGCGACGCGCGCCCGCGTCTCGCTGCCATCCGGCAACGCCGCCTTCGCCGCCTCGGCCCGCGCCAGCTCGCCTGCCGCCTCGTCCTGTTCCGCCGCCGCCCGCGCGCGCCGCGCCTCGATATCGGCGCGCTGCGCGTCGAGCCGTTCGAGCGCCGCCGCTGCGCGGTCCTCCGCGCGTGCCGCCTCGCGCGCCGCCGTCTCCGCATGGTCGAGCACGCGCTTGCAATCCGCCGCCTGCCGCCGCGCCTCGGCGATATCGTCGTCGATCCGCGCCAGCTCGGCGTCGGCGGCATCGACCGCGCGCACCGCCGCAGGCCGTGCCTTCTCGATCGCATGGAGCCGGTTTACGCGCTCCAACCGCTCCGCCGCCGCTGCGCCGCCCGACTTGGCGACATAGCCGTCCCAGCGCCGCAGCACGCCGGCGAGGGTGACCAGCCGTTGTCCGACCGCGAGCGGCTGGCCATCGTCGCGCTCCGCCACCAGCACCTGCGCCAGCCGCCGGGCAAGGGCCGGAGGCGCCTTGACATGGCGAGCGAGCGGCGTGGTGCTCGCCGCCGCGCCGGGATCCTCCGCCAGCGGTTCGGCGCCCGCCCAATAGCGTTCCTCGCCCGCATTCAGCCCGGCCTCGAGATCGTCGCCCAGCGCCGCCGCCAGCGCGCGTTCGTAACCGGGCGCGACCTTCAGCCGGTCGAGCAGCCGGTCCTTGCCGCTCGGCCGCGTCGCCTTGGCCAGAGCCGCCGCCTCGCTGTCGAGTTGCGCCAGTTCGGCATGTGCCTCCGCCCGCTTCGATTGCGCCCGCGTCCGCGCCTCATGCCCCGAACGTTCGGCAGCATCGGCACGGGCGAGGCCCGTGCGTCCGCTTTCCGCCTGCCGCTCGGCCTGCGCCTTGGCTTCGGCCGCCCGCTTGCGCTCGGCCTTTAACGGGTCTGGATCGCCCAGTGACCGCAGTTCGGCGCCGACCCGCGCGACCTCGCGCTCGGCCCGCTCGACCCGTGCCCGCGCGGCGGTGAACGCCGCCTCAGCCACGCGGATTTCCGCTGCCTCGCTCGCCTGAGCCGACAGCGCCTGCGCCAGCTTCACTTCGGCGTCGCGCGCTTCCTGCTCGGCACCCGCCAGCGCCGCGACCAAAGCGGGCATGCCGCCCTCGGCATCCTTGATCCGGCCTTGCAGCGCCGCCGCTTCGTCGCCGAGTCGTGCAAGCGCCTCCGCCGCGTCGTGCGCCAGCGCGCCCTCGCGGCCCTTGTCCGCTTCCAGCCGCGCGGCGCTGTCAGCCAGCTCGGCGATGCGCCGCTCGACCGAAGCGCGTTCGCCGCGCAGCGCCGCTAGCTTGTGCAGCGCCTCGCTCGCGCGGTCGCGCAGCGTCAGCGAATCCGCGCGCAGCCCGGCCAGCACGGTCGCCGCCGCCTGCTGCGCGGCCAGCGCTGCCTCCTGCGCCTGGGTCCGGTCAGTCACCACCGCCTCGGCGGTCGCAGCCTCCTTCTTCGCCTGATCCGCCGCATTTGCCGCATCGCGCCAGCGCGCGAAGATCATCCGGCCCTCGGCGGTGCGGATGCGGTCGGACAGCTCGCGATAGCGCTCGGCCTGTCGCGCCTGCCGCTTCAGCGCCGCGGCGCGGGCCTCCTGGTCGGTGATCAGCTCGTCGAGCCGCGTCAGGTTGGCCTCGGTCGCGCGCAGCTTCTGCTCGGCATCCTTGCGGCGCACATGCAGGCCGGAGATGCCGGCGGCCTCCTCCAGCATCTGCCGCCGCTCGCCGGGCTTGGCCATGATGATCGCGCCGATCCGGCCCTGGCTGACCAAGGCGGGGGAATGCGCGCCGGTTGCGCTGTCGGCGAACAGCAGCGAGACGTCCTTGGCGCGCACGTCGCGGCCGTTGATGCGATAGGCCGATCCCGCGCCGCGCTCGATCCGGCGGACGACTTCGACTTCGCCGTCATCCTCGCCACCGACCTGTTCGGCGAGGATCGAAACTTCGGCGAAATCGCGCTGCGGCCGCGTCGCGGTGCCCGCGAAGATCACGTCTTCCATGCCCGCGCCGCGCATCGACTTGGCGCTGTTCTCGCCCATCGTCCAGCGCAGCGCTTCGAGCAGGTTGGACTTGCCGCAGCCATTGGGGCCGACGATCCCCGTCAGCCCGGGTTCGATGCGCAAGTCGGCGGGATCGACGAAGCTTTTGAACCCCGTGAGGCGGAGCCGCTTGATCTGCATCTAACGGCCCGCCCCCCGGCTCATGCCATCAGGCCCCGGCGGCCTTCAGCGCCGCTTCGACCTGCGGCCAGGTGCCGGTATTCTCCAGTACCTTGCCGTTGAGGATGAAGGTCGGGGTCCCGGGGATGCTGTACTGCTTGGCCGCATCCTCGTTGCTCTTGACCAGCGCCGCGGTCTTGGCCGGATCGGCGAGACAGGCGCGCGCCTGCGCCTCGGGCACGCCGCGCTCCTGCACGAAGGCGAGATAGCCGAACCGCTCGGCGATCGCGACGGTGCGCTGCTGCGGCGGCATCGCCTCGACCTGCTTGGCGAAGGGATCGTCCTGGCCGGGCGCGTTCTTCAGGATGTTGGCCTGTTCGGCATACATCTGGTCCATGATCGCGAAGAACGGGCCGGGACCGGCGCACTGGCCGAGCAGCGCCGCGCCAAGATCGATCGGGTTAAGCAGGAAGTCGCGGAACTCGAAACTGACCTTGCCGGTCGCGACATATTTCTTCAGCCCCTCGGTGCCGGTATTCGCGAAGGCCGCGCAATGGCCGCAGGTGCGCGAGCCGTACTCGATCAGCTTGATCGGCGCATCGGGGTTGCCCATGCGAAAGCCGCCCTCGGCGGTCTGCTCGACCTTGTCGACCCATTGCGTGCCGGCCGGCGCGGGCGCGCCCGATACCGGCGCCGCGGGCGGCCCGGCGGTGATGTTGTCGCCGCTCTCGCCGCCGCCGCACGCCGCCAGCAGGGTCGCTGCGGCCAGTCCTATCGCTACACGCATCCGGTCACTCTCCGTTCGAAAGGGTCAGCGCGCACCTGCAGCGCGCAATTGGGGTTCGAGGTTGCTCCAGTCGCTCGCAGCGGCCGCCTTGCCGTTGACGGTGAAGCTCGGCGTACCCTGGATCGCCGCCCAGGACGCCTTGGTCATCGCTGTCACGACGTTGAGGTCGGCTGGCGCCGCGAAACACTGGTTGATCGCCGCCGCGGTCATGCCGCGCCCGCGCATCAATTGCGTGAGGCCGGAGCCGTTCGCGGCGGCCTTGAGCTGCGCCAGCTCGGGCTGAGACTGAATCGCTGGCCCATTCGCCTGCCACCATGTCGCGCCCTGCTGGTACCAGCTCGCCTGCGCAGCGAAGATCGCCTCGCTTGCCCCGGAAAAGCTGCGCGGTCCGGCACAGCGCGCGAGCAGCGAGGCCGCCATGTCGAGCGGATCTCGCACCGCATGGCGGAATTCGACGCGCACGACACCGCGGCGGACGAGGTCGTCGTGCAGCGGCGCCTTCGATTCCGCGACGAAGTGCGCGCAATGCGGGCAGGTGTAGCTGAGATATTCGACCAGTTTCACCTTCGCCGCCGGGTTACCGATGGCGTAGGCGCCGGTCGGCAGTTTCACCACGGTCGCGCGCCAGTCCTTGGCGGGCCGTGCGGGCGCGGGGCTCGCGAGCGACATCCCGGCGACCATGGAAAACAACAGGCCGATGAGCCGCATCAATCGATCTTTCCGAGCTTGAGGACGGGCATCGCGACCCCGGCGGCGAGTCCTTCGAGGACGGCGCGCAATTCGGGATCGGCGATGGCGCGCAGGCTCTCGCCCATCTCCGCCGGTACCGGTGCGGGTTCGGGCGGCGCGACCGGGCGGGGCGGCCGGACCACCTCGCCCTGCCGAATCGCGACCTTGGCGACGGCGGGATAGCCGAAGAAGCGGTTGACCCGCTCCATGATCTCCGGCGCGATATGCTGCATCATCGGCGCGTGCGCGCCCTGCACGACCAGGCTCAGCACGCCGTTCGAGCGCTCGCCGCGCGGGAAGCGAATCGATTCGGGCGACGACACCCCGGCATAACGCTCGCCGACGATCTCGCTCCAGCGCCGCACCACCGCGCTCTGCACGAAGCCGAACTTGCGGAACGCCACGCGACCGACATCGGGCACCAGCTCCGCCACTTGGCGAAGGCGGTTGGAGCGCTTGGGTTCGTCCTTGGGGGCGGTCGGCTTACGCATCGGGTTCGTCCATGCCATAGGCGGGGCGTGCCCGACAACGCCTCTCGCGAAATCGCCGAACCCTTGCTCGACTGGTACGACGCCAATGCCCGGGCTTTGCCATGGCGGGCGCCGCCCGGCACGCCGGCGCCCGACCCGTATCGCGTGTGGTTGTCGGAGGTGATGCTCCAGCAGACTCAGGTCGCGACCGTCATCCCCTATTTCGAGAAATTCACCACGCGCTGGCCCGATTTCGCGAGCCTCGCCGCGGTCGAGGATGGCGAACTGATGAGCGCCTGGGCCGGCCTTGGCTATTATGCCCGCGCCCGCAACCTGCTCGCCGCTGCGCGCGCGGTGGCTGTGGAGCATGGTGGACAGTTGCCGGGCACCGAGGCGGAACTGCGCAAGCTGCCCGGTTTCGGCGCTTATACCGCCGCCGCGGTCGCCGCGATCGCGTTCGGCGAGCGCGCGGTGGTGGTCGACGGCAATGTCGAGCGTGTGATCGCACGGCTGTTCGCGGTCGCCGATCCGTTGCCCGGCGCCAAGCCGCGTATCCGTGAGCTGGCCGATTCGGTCACGCCCGACGAACGGGCCGGGGATTTCGCGCAGGCGATGATGGATCTCGGCGCCACGATCTGCACGCCGCGCTCGCCCAAATGCCTGCTCTGCCCGCTGGCGAAGCGTTGCGACGCGCGGGCGGACGGGCGGCCCGACGCCTATCCGGTCAAGGCGAGGAAGAAAGCGCGTCCAACGCGTTACGGCACGATGTTCTGGGTCGAACGCAACGGCGCGGTGCTGCTCGTGCGCCGTCCGGCAAGGGGCCTGCTCGGCGGAATGCGCGCACTGCCCACCGGTCCCTGGGCCGACTCGCCGCCCGGGGTCGAGGGTGCGCCATTCGCCGCCGGCTGGGCGCTGCATAACGCCACGGTAAGCCACGGCTTCACGCATTTCGAACTGGTCAGCGCGCTTGCGAGCGTCACGATCGACGGGCAAGCAGGGGCAATCGAAGGCGAATGGTGGCCGATCGCCGAGCTCGACTCGGCGGGGTTGCCCACCGTGTTCGCCAGAGCGGCTGAAACGATGCGGAGGATGCGATGAGGAAATTCTGGCTGACCGGTGCGGCGTCGATCGTCATTGCCATCGCCGCTGCGCCGGTTGCGATCGGCCAGGCGGTCACGCCGCCGTCCCCGGTCCAGGCGGCGTCCGCCGCCGACCCGGCTGCGCTCGCCAGGAGCTATGTCGCAAGCAGCAAGGTGCCCGGCATCGTCATCGCTTATGCCCGGGGCGATACCGCGCCGACGATCGCCGCGGCCGGCGCGCTCGCGTCCGATGCGGGCGCACGGAAGGCGGACGCCGACTCGCTGTGGCGCGTCTATTCGATGACCAAGCCGATCACCGGCATGGCGGCGATGATGCTGATCGAAGACGGCAAGCTGCGCCTCGACCAGCCGATCAGCGACTTCATTCCGGGGTTCAAGACCAGCAAGGTGCTGACCGATCCGGCCAACAGTCTTGCCTCACGCCCCGCCGCCCGGCCGATCACGGTGCGCCATCTGCTCACCCATACCGCGGGTCTGGGCTATACGATCATTACGAAAGGGCCGCTGCTGGCCGAATATAACCGCCTCGGCATCGTTCCGGCCGCGCTGGCGCCTGCGCTCGAGCCGGAGTTGCGCAAGGTCCGCCCGACCTCGCTCAAGGCGTTCGCCGACCGGGTGGCTACCCTGCCGTTGATCGCCGATCCGGGCACGTTGTTCAGCTATTCGATCAGCCTCGACGTCCTCGCGCGCGTCATCGAGGTCGCCGGGGGCATGCCGTTCGAGCGCTTCCTCGAAACGCGCATGTTCAAGCCGCTCGGCATGAACTCGACCTACTGGACCGTGCCGCAGAGCGAGATCGGCCGGTTCGCGACCAACTATCTGATCGGTGAGAACGGGATGGCCGCGTTCGACCGGCCCGAATCCTCGGCATTCACCTCGCCGCCATCCTTTCCCTATGGCGGCGCCGGGCTCGTGATGTCGGCGCGCGACTATGATCGTTTCCTGCACATGCTGGTCAATGAGGGCGCTCTTGGCGGCAAGCGCGTGATGAAGCGCGAGACGGTGCGGCTGGCGATGTCGAACCTCCTGCCCGAAGGCGTGCCGGCCTTCTCGATCCCCGGACGCAGCGGCGGCGACCTTGCGGCGGTCAAGATGGGGTTCGGCGCCGGCGGATCGGTCTATCTTAGCGATGCACCGGGCGGACCGGCCAAAGGCACCTATGGCTGGGGCGGTGCGGCCGGAACCGCGGCCTGGGTCGATCCGGTCAACAAGGTCCGCGCGACGGTGATGGTCAACTACATGCCGCCAGGCAAATGGCCGTTGCGCGAGGATGCGGTCGACGCGATCTACGGCCCGGCGCGCAAGTGAACGTCGCGGTCGGCTTCACCGGCGCGACGCTCGACCGCGCCGATCATGAGCGCAACGATCCGGCGGCGCTCGAGCGCGCGCTGAGCGACTGGCGCGCACGGCTGCTCAAGCTCGACGGGCTGGACCCACAGCTCGACCAGGAAGGCCAGCTCGTCTGGACCAGTCTCGCCGATCTGCCCGAAGACGCCGAGCCGCTGCTGCTCGGCTATATCGCCGGCAAGCCGCACTTCGCCCCGCTGCGCCAAACCGAGCGCCACGCCGCGGCGCGTTCGCCGTCGCTGTTCCACATGCTCGGGCTGATGCCGCCCGATCAGGCGAGCCTCTACGCCGCGGCGCGCAGCCTGATCGACTGGCACCAGCGGCACGGCTTCTGCGCCAATTGCGGGAGCGCCACGGCAATTTTCCGCGCAGGCTGGGCGCGGCGCTGCACGGGTTGCAACGCCGAGCATTTCCCGCGCACCGATCCGGTGGTGATCATGCTCGCCGAATATGAGGGCAAGGCGCTGGTCGCGCGGCAGGCGAGCTGGCCGCCGGGCCGCTATTCCGCGCTGGCCGGGTTCGTCGAGGTGGGCGAGTCGATGGAGGAAGCCGTCTCTCGCGAGATATTGGAGGAAGCCGGCGTCCACACCCGCAATGTCCGTTACGTCGCCAGCCAGCCCTGGCCGTTTCCATCCTCGCTGATGATCGCCTGCGTCGCCGAGGCGGAGGGCGATACGCTCACGCTCGATGCCAACGAGCTCGAAGACGGCTTCTGGGTCACTCGCGCTGAAGTGCGTGCCGCGCTCGCCGGCGATCCAACCGCCCGTTTCGGTGCCCCACCACCCTATGCCATCGCGCACAGCCTGTTGCGGCACTGGGTGGACGGCGAATAAAAGATCGGCTGCGGCGCCTAAGGGGGCACCGCAGCCGAAGGTTCAAGCCACCCCTTGGGGTCTCGTAAGTCTCAGATTTTGACCATGCGCACCGCGATCCACGGCTTGCCGGGCAGCGCAATGCTCGGCCGCGCCGGGTCATGGACGTCATATTCGTTGAGCTGCTGCATCGTGAACACGCCGTCGACCGGGGTCACGGTCATGTTCCAGGTGTCGATGATGTCGGCGCGAAAGCTGTGCTTGGGATCGCTCTTGCGCCCCGGCAGTTGCACCTTCCACTCGCTTGGGCTGGCCGCGCCGAAATATTTCAGGAAATATTCGTGCGGCTTGCCGCCGATATGATAGTTCCACCAATGCTGGATCGGGTCGATCCCCGGCGCTGGCCCTTCCTCCATGATCTTCTTGAGAAACGCCAGCCGCGGCGCGCTCGTGCCCTTGAGCACGCCGCCCTGGCCCAGCCATGAATAGTCGGCGTTGCGGTTGGGGTCATAGGTCTCGCTGTGACCGACATAGGTCCCGCCGATCAGCCCCCACCAGAAGCGCTCGACCATCTGCTCGGCGGTGAGCTGGCCCCAGCGCTTGTCCGAATTGCCCTCATAGACGACCTCGTCGAAGATCACGGGCTTCAGCGCGAAGTCGCGGTGCATCGCCGCGCGGATATCGTCGAGGACTGCTGCACCGTTCTGGATGCTGGCATGGGTGATCCACGGCTTGCGGTGATCGTAATAGACATTGATCTGGTGGATCGAGCGCAGCCGGTCGTGCGGATCGGCGCCGACCAGCACCTCAAAGAGGTGGTCCCAATCGTCCATGCTCTTGGTCTTGATCGCATCATATTCGTTGCCCATCGACCACCACACATGGCGATAGGCGCCCCAGCGCGCCGCGCAGTAACGGACATAACGCTCGTCATCGGCGCGCTTCATGTCGTTGTAACCGCGCTTCTCGTCATAGGGGTGGAACAGGATGACGTCCGCCTCGATCCCGAGCTGGCCGAGCCGGATGATGCGGTCTTCGTAGCGGCGGAAATAATCGGGATCGAAGCGGGTGGGGTCCCAGTCGCGCGGCCCCTTGCCGGTGCGAACGAACGGATTGGTCGCGACCGCGTCGACGTTCGGGGTGACCAGCATCCGCATCTTGTTGAACGGCGCGGCCTTGAGCGTCTCGATCGTCTGCGCGCATTTGGCGTCGGATTGCAGCGCCCAGGCATAACAGGTCGTGCCGATCTGTCGGAACGGCGTGCCGTCGGCATAGGCGAAGTGATAGCCGTCCTGAGTCACGCGCATCGGGCCATGGTTGCCCGCTGACGCGGCGACGCATTCGAACCCGCCGCGCTTCCCCGCCAGTTCGCTCGCGCTGCTTTCGGTCTCCCACGTCCAGCGCCCGGTGTCGGGCGGGCTGAAGCGGATGCGATAGACGCCCTTGCCGTCGTAGAAGCCCGGCACGCGGATCGTCTTGCCCGCGCCCTTGAACACGGCGGCGACAGCCACATCAACAAAGGGATTGCCGGTCTGCGGCCCGTCGAACACCAGCTCGTGCACGCCCCAGCGCTCGGTCCGTTGCGCACCCTGCGCCAGCACGGGTGTCGCGGCGGCCGCGCCGGCGGCCAGCCCGGTCTTGAGCCCAGTCGTCAAAACCGTCCGCCGCGACATGCTCATACCGCGCGCTCCGCCTCGAGCTGCTCGAGCGACTTGCCCTCGTTGCGCGGCGCCCACACGAAGCCGATCACGCCGCTGATCGCGAGGAAGCCGACCAGGATCCACGCCAGCGTGGTGAAGCCGGTCGCGGTCAGCCAGGGCACGAAGAAGCTGAAGATGCCGAGCGCGATGCGCACCACCGCGAACATCACGCCCTGTGCGGTCGAACGCAGCATCGTCGGGAACATCTCCGAGCTCCACAGCTGGAAGAAGCTCTGCGCGCCGAACCCGCCGCCGACCGCCATCAGCACGACATGGATGATCGCCACCGGCAGCGTCAGCGGGAAGATCGCGAGCAGCGCCATGCCGACGATCTGCGTGATCGCCGACACCCCGAACAGCAGCCGCTGGTTCACCTTGTCGGACAGCTTCATGAAGATGAAGAAGATCGACGCCATGCCGAGCAGGAACGAGAGCGTCAGCAGCGCCACCGACATCGTCTGGCTCTGATCGCCGACGGTGCGCAGGATATAGGGGAAGAAGAAGCCGTTGGTGCCGGCCCACAGATTCCAGAACAGGTACATGCCGGCGAGGAACGCCATCGATCCGATATGCTGGCGCGTGAACAGGTCCTGCCAGCGCCCGCGTTCGGCCTTGTCGGCGCTTTGCTGCGCCTCCACCCAGCGCTGCGATTCATGCATCTTCGATCGCAGGAAGGTCAGCGCGATGGCGAGCACCGCGAGGTGCGCGAACACGATCCGTGCGCCGAGCAGCCCGAGCGGCTCGAGGATCAGGAACAGGACCAGCACGACGACCGGGCCGAGGTACCACAGCACTTGCGCCACGCCGCTATGCTTGCCGCGCTTGTCGTCGGGCGCCATCTCGGCGATCAGCGACCAGCTTGCCGGAATGTCCGCCCCGACCGCGAGACCGACCAGGAAGAAGCCGATCACGATCATCCACGCGTTCATCGCGAAGACCAGCCACAGCATGCCGAACGCGTAGAACAGCATGTCGTACTGGTAGATCTTCTTGCGGCCGAACAGATCGCACAGCCGCCCGCCAATCAGCGCGCCGATGCCCGCCGCGATCGCATTGGGACCGAACGCGCCGATCATGCCGACGAAATCGGTGGAGAGGCCATAGGCCTCGACCCACAGTGCCAGCGCCGCCGCACCCGCGACGATCGAACCTGCGTCGATATAATTGGCAAGGCCCGCGAGGATGGTGTTCTTCCAGTCCTCCCTGTCCGTGGCTGCGGTCATGTCATGCTCTCCGGGATATGGCTTTGTCGTCAGCCGTTATGTTGTCGCCGCGGCCCCGGCGTCGTCCGTCGGAAAAGACGGGGAAGGCGCGAACCTTCCCCGCCTCCGGTCGTCAGAACTTCAGGCGAGCACCGGTGTAGAAGCGGCGGCCGATTACGTCGTACACGCCGTTGACCGGGCCGGGCAGACCGCCCCAGATCCCCGGGCGCTCCACATCGAATAGGTTCTTCACGCCGAGATAGAATTCGAAATGTTCGATCCCGGTGTATCGGACCTGCAGATCGGTGTAGATCTTCGAGCCGATGCGGAAATACTTCTCGTCCGGCACGGCGCCGCTCGCGGTGCGGTACAGCGTCTGGAAGTTCTCGTAATCCAGCACCTGCGGCGCGATATATTCGCCGCTGACATTGAACCCGAAATCGTCATTCTCCCAGCCGATGCCGGCGGTCACGGCGTCGCGTGGCGTCCCGAGCTCGCCCATCGTGTTGTCATAGGGGTCGCCGGTGAGCGCGATGAACCCGTTCTTGAATAGATGAGTCCATGCCGCCGACAGGCTCGCCTTGCCGCCCGCAACCTCGTGGCTGTAGTTCAGCGTGACGTCGATGCCGCGGCTGAAGGAGCCGCCGCTGTTGACCAGGCCGCGCACGACCTGCTCGACCGAGCCGCTGCTGTACGCGCCCGACGATCCGGTGCGGCGCGTGACGAACTGGCAGAATTCCGGCAGCCCCTCGCGATAGCATTTGTTGAGCACGGTCGCCGCCGCCACGCGGTTGATCGCATCTTCGAGTTCGATGTCGAAATAATCGACCGAGATGGTCAGATTGCGGAGCGCGTTGATCGAACGCGGGTTGATCACCGCGCCCAGCGTCAGTGTCTTGCCCGTCTCCTGCTGGATGTTCGGGTTGTTGGCGGTCAGGCTGCCGACGCCCGCCAGATCGGCCTGAGTCAGCGTGAACGAACCGTTCGCGGCGATGTTGGCCGCGATCCCCGGTACCGCGCGGCAATTGGTGGCCAGCGTGCCGGTGGTCGTCGCGGTGATGCCCTGGCACGGATCGGTGATCGAGATGATCCCCGCCGCCGGCGCCGCGTACAGCTCGCCGATGTTCGGCGCACGCACCGCATGCGCATAGACGGCGCGCAGGCGGATGTCCTCGACCGGCGACCATTCGCCGCCGACGTTCCAGGCGTAGAAGGTGCCGACCGTCGAATAATCCGACATGCGGCCGGCCGCGCGCAGCGTCAGCGCGTGGAAGAACGGCGTGTCCGACAGGATCGGCACGACGATCTCGCCATAGGCTTCCTTGACGTCGAACTTGCCAGCGGTGTCGGTCAGCTGGACATAGCCGTTGCGCGCCTGGTTGGTCAGCGGATCGAAGATGTCGCGGCTTTCCTCCTTGCGATACTCGGCGCCGACCGCGACCTGCACCGGCCCGGCGGGCAAAGTGAATAGCGTGCCGGTCAGGTTCGCCGCGGCGACGTGCATCTGCTGCTTGGACGCGCGCGTCAGGCTGGTCTTGAGATACTTGACCGCTTCGGGCGAGATCTTCGACGTGCCGTTGGCGTTGAGGCCATAGACATCGACCGGGACGCAGCCCTGCGCCCGTGCCGAGGCGTTGACGCACACCGCCTCGGTGCGGTTGCCGTCATTGTCATAGTCGAACACGTCGGGGATCGCCTGAACCGCCTCGGCGAGATTGTAGAGGTTGGCGAGGCCGCTCATCGACTGGTTCTGCTTGGTGAAGCCGTACTGGTAGTAAGCGTCGAGCTTCCAGCTGCCGCCGAGGTTGACGTCGCCGCCGATCACCACGCGGAAATTGTCGCGCTCGGTCGGGATGGTGCGCGTGCCGTCGTCGAACATCGTCGTTCGGACGAGGAAGCTCAGATCCTTCGACGCAATCGCGTCGTTGACGTTGCGGTTGGTCGCCGCGGCGAACACTGCCGCTGGCACCAGCGGGTTGGCGAGGCGGCGGACGTCGGCCGGGTTGGTCGGGTTCACCACCGAGAACTCGATCGGGTAGAAGCCGCCATTGCCCGGGAAGGCGCCCAGGGCGCTGTCGGTGCGCATCGGCGAGGCTTCCATCCGCCCCTTGGTCAGCACGTTGGTGTAGGTCGCTTCGGCGAACACATTGGCATTGTCGGTCACGTCGTAATTGACGCGCCCGGCAAAGGTATAGCGCTCCGACGGGGCCGCCAGCAGCTTGTATTCCTCGCGGTTATAGCCGTCGGTCGCGGCGTTGTAGGCGCGGAAGCTGCCGTCCGGATTGATGATGCGGTTGGTCAGCGTGCCGATCACGAACACGCCGCCCGGGCCGACGTTCGACGGGTTGTAGAAGGGCGTGAACAGGTTCTGCGCGGCGGTCAGGTTGGTGTCGCTGTTGCCGGCAACGCGCTGCGTGGTGCCGAGGCTGGTATAGTCGAGCCGCGAGAAGTCGCGGCTGTTGTTGCGCACCACGCCTTCGTTGACGTAGCCGCCATAGAGCATGATGTTGCCGCGGTCGCCGGCGAAGTTGGCGCCATAGGTGACGTTGCCGACGATCTGGCGGTCATCGCCGCGCTCGGAAATGCCGGACTGCAGGTTGAGCTGAAGTCCCTCGAACTTCT
The DNA here is from genome assembly GCF_024211275.1 of Sphingomonas tagetis. Classification (GTDB taxonomy): domain Bacteria; phylum Pseudomonadota; class Alphaproteobacteria; order Sphingomonadales; family Sphingomonadaceae; genus Sphingomonas; species Sphingomonas tagetis. The sequence goes on along the minus strand of NZ_JAMLDX010000002.1, from coordinate 192,338 downwards.
TCTTGTAGATGAAGTTGACGACGCCCGCGACCGCGTCCGAGCCATAGACGGCGGAAGCGCCGCCGGTCAGCACATCGACGCGCTCGATGAACGGCGTCGGGATCATCGACAGATCGACCTGCGCCGTGCCGGGCACGCCCGCGACCGAGCGGCGGCCGTCGATCAGCACCAGCGTGCGGTCGGCGCCGAGATTGCGCAGGTTGACGGTGGCGAGGCCCGGGTTGGTGCTCGCGCCGTTGGTGGTGCGGCTCTGACCCGGAACGCCGACCGCCGGGTTCTGCTGCAGCGCGTCCTGGACGTTGACGACGCCCTGATTTTCCAGCGCCTCGGCGGTGACCACCTGCAACGGGCTCGGCGACGTCAGCGCGGGCGACGCAATGCGGCTGCCGGTAACGACGATCTCGGCTTCGGCCTGCGCGGCGGACTGCTCACCGACGGGGGCAGCATCCTGCGCCTGCGCAGCGGCGGCGAACAGCGTGAGCGCGCTCGCGCCGGTCAGCAGCAATGCGTGACGCATGCCGCGTGATGTGTGTGCAACTTTCATTTCCCCACTCCTTCCCATGTTGTTTGCTTTTCCGGGCGTTTGCCGCCTCTTTCGTCGTTGAATTCGAAGGTCAGGCCACGCCGGTCTCCCGCGCCCGCGCGATCACCTGATCGACCGCGAGCCGCCAGTTGCGGCGGATCGACGCGCGCGCATCGGCGGCGAGGGCAGGGGCCACCCGCTCCGCTGCGCCACCGGTGTCATGTCCGTTCAGACCCAGCGCCGCCGCCGCCAGCCGCGCCACGCCGAGCGCGCTCGCCTCGGCGATCTGCGGCACGGCGATGACATGGCCGGTCAGGTCGGCGAGCAGCCGCACCAGCAGCGGATTGCGTGCCGCGCCGCCGTCGATCGACAATTCGGTGAGCTTGATGCCGAGATCGGCCTCGATCGCGTCGAGCACGTCGCCGATCTGCAGCGCGATCGCCTCAAGCGTCGCGCGAGCGACATGCGCCGGCCGCGTCGCCAGCGTCATGCCGCTGATCGTGCCGCGCGCGGCGGTTTCCCAATGCGGCGCGCCGAGCCCGGCAAGTGCGGGGATGAACGCGACGCCCGCGCTGTCCGGCACGCTCTCTGCGAGACTGGTCAGCGCCTGCTCATCGGCCAGCCCCAGCAGCGACGTAGCGAATGCCGCGGCGTGGCCCGAGACCGAGATGTTGCCTTCCAGCGCATGCTGCACGCCGCCATCCGTGCGGCTCCACGCGATCGTGCTGGAGAGGCCGTGCGACGAGCGCACCCGGCCGTCGGTCGCAGCCATTAGCGAGCTGCCGGTGCCGATCGTCGCCTTGACCCGGCCCGGCGCATGAATGCCGTGCGCGAACAGCGCGGCGTGGCTGTCGCCCAGCAGGACCTGCACCGGCGTGCCCGCGGGCAGCGCGGTGATGCCTGCCGCGACCGCGCCAAAGCCGCTGTCCGATGGCGCGATGCGCGGCAGAACGTCGAGCGGCACGTCGAAGATGCGCGCCAGCTCGGCGTCCCAATCGAGCGTGTCGAGGTTGAAAAGCTGCGTGCGTGACGCATTGCTGTGGTCGGTCGCGTGAACCGCGCCGCCGGTCAGGTTCCACAGCAGCCAGCTGTCGATCGTGCCTACCTTGATCTCGCCCCTGGCCGCGCGCTCGCGCACACCGGGCACGGCATCGAGCAGCCAGGCGATCTTCGCCGCCGGAAACAGCGGATCGATGCCGAGGCCGCTGCGCGCCGCGATCTCGTCGCCATGCCCCGCCGTCTTGAGCGCCGCGCAGCGTTCGGCCGAACGCGCGCATTGCCAGATCACCGCGGGCGCGACCGGACGGCCGGTCTCGGCCTCCCACAGCACCACCGTCTCGCGCTGGTTCGAGATCGCCAGCGCGGCGATCTCGGCGTGTGGTTCTGCTGCGACTAGCTCTGCGATCAACGCTGCGACCGCTTCCCAGATGTCCGACGCCGATTGCTCGGCCCAGCCGGGCTGCGGGTAGTTCACCTGCATCGGCCGCGAGCGCGCGGCCAGCACCGATCCGTCAGGCGCGACAAGCAGCGCCTTGGTATTCGTCGTCCCCTGATCGAGCGCGAGGATGACAGGGCCGGACATCAGATGCCCTTTGCGCCCAGCAGATCGCGCGCGGCGCCGGCGATGCCCTCGGCAGTCAGCCCGAACTTCTCCATCAGCCACTTGGCCGATCCGGTCGGCAGGAAGCCGGGGAAGCCGACCATGCGCATCTTCACGGGCGAGTGCTGCGCGCAATATTCGGCGACCGCGCCACCCAGCCCGCCATGCGCCAGGCCCTCCTCGGCGGTGACGATCGCGCCGGTCTTCGCGGCCTGCGCGATGATATCGGTATCGAGCGGCGAGACGGTCGACAGGTTGATCACCCGCGCCGCGATGCCTTCTGCGGCCAGCGCTTCGGCTGCAGCAAGCGCGCGATGCACCAGCGTGCCGTTGGCGACGATCGCGATGTCGCCACCCTCGCGCAACGTCTCGCCCTTGCCGATCGCGAATGCCGCGCCTTCGGGCCGTTCGAGTGCGGGGACCGGCATACGGCTGATCTTGATATAGACCGGGCCGTCATACGCCGCCGCGGCCTTGATCGCTTCCGCGGTCTCCCACGGGTCGGACGGCACGATCACGGTCAGCTTGTCGATCGCGCGCAGCCAGGCCACGTCCTCGATGCTGTGATGCGTCGCGCCGAGTTCGCCATAGGCGACGCCCGAGGAGATGCCGCACAGCTTCACATTCTGCTGGCTGTACGCGCAGTCGGCCTTGATCTGCTCCATCGCGCGTGCGGTCAGGAAGCAGCCCGCGCCACTGACGAACGGGATCTTGCCGCCATTGGCGAGACCCGCGCCGACGCTGACCATATTCTGCTCAGCGATGCCGACATTGATCAGCCGCTCGGGAAAGCGCTCGCGGAACTTGCCGAGCTTCGACGAGCCGACCGAGTCGTTGACCACCGCGACGATGCGGTCGTCATTGGCGGCGAGTTCCTCGACCGTGGCGACATAGGCGTCGCGGCAGTCGAAGGTGCCCGGCGTCGGGATGGTTGCGGCCGCCATTATTTCTTCTCCGCCTTCAATTCGGCGTTCAGCTCGGCGAGCGCCTGAGCCATCTGTTCGGCGTTGGGCACGCCATGATGCCACCCGGCCTGATCGCGCATGAAGCTGACGCCCTGACCCTTGTGGGTATCGGCGATGATCACCAGCGGGCGCTCGCGTGGTTGGCGCGCGGCGTCGAACGCGGTCAGCAGCGCGGCGTGATCATGCCCGTCGAGACCTGCGACGTCCCAGCCGAATGCCCGCCACTTGTCGGCGAGCGGCTCGAGGCTGTTGGTGTCCTCGGTGCCCGCACCCTGCTGAAGCCGGTTGCGGTCGACGATGACGGTGAGGTTGCCCAGCTTGCGGTGCCCGGCGAACATCGCCGCTTCCCACATGCTGCCTTCCTGAAGTTCGCCGTCCCCGGTCAGCACGAACACGTGATAGCCGGCCTTGTCGATCTGCCCCGCCACCGCGATCCCGACGGCGACCGGCATGCCGTGGCCGAGCGGCCCGGTATTGGTCTCGACGCCGGGCAGATAGGTGCGGTTCGGGTGTCCGTTGAGCCGCGATTCCGGCTTGAGATAGGTATCGAGCTCGGCCTCCGGGAAAAATCCTGCCCCGGCCAGCGCCGTGTACAGAGCGCCGGTGCAATGACCTTTGCTCATCACGAAACGGTCGCGGTCCGGGGCAGTAGGGGAGGACCCGTCGATACGAAGAATGTCGAAATAGAGCGAAGCGATGATGTCGGCGGACGAAAGGTCCCCGCCGGGATGTCCCTGGCCGGCATCGACGATCATCTGGAGCAGGCGGCGGCGCATCCAGTTCGCGCGTTCGCGAACGTGCGCGGCACGGTCTTCCAGCGTATGAAGGTGCGCGTCGGCGTGCCGAAGCGTGCCCGGATGTTCCATTGATATCCTCTCCTGGCGGAAGTTGATAGTCGTGAGTCGTAACGAACACAAGAGATTTGCTTACGTTTGCTTTCGTTTTATATGCCGCAACGCAATAAAATTGACAGCAACCGAAACTTCGCACTACGAAAGCCGTAAATCGCACCGGCCGCTGAGCCGGACGCGCTTGGGAGTGGCAATGTGGCAAAGGCATCCGCGGTTCCGGCGGCCCGTGTTGCGCGGGAGCGCGGCGATATGAGCGGCGGTTCGCGAGCGCGCATGCTGGGCGAGGCGCGCCGCGCCAAGATCCTCGAATGGCTTCAGGAAGAGGGCAGCGCGCGCGTCCGCACGCTGGCCGAGGCGTTCGACGTTTCCGAAGTCACGATGCGCCAGGATCTCGAGAAGCTCGAGGCGGACGGCCATATCGTGCGCGAGCATGGCGGTGCGTTCCTGAAGTCGGTGACTCAGCAGGTGCGTGCGATGGCGCTGCAGCATCTCGAGAATATGGACGCCAAGCAACGCATCGGCCGCGCCGCCGCCGCGCTGGCGGGTGACGGCGAGACGATCATCCTCGATTCGGGCTCGACCACGACCGAGGTCGCGGCGCAGCTGATCGGCCGGCGCGACATGACCGTGATCACAAACGCGCTCAACATCGCGCTGATGCTCGGCGCCGAGCCGGGCTTCGACGTCCACATGACCGGCGGCCATTTCAAGGCGCCGACGCTCTCGCTCTCGGGCGAGCGCTCGGCCGATTATTTCCGCGGGCTGTTCGTACAGAAGCTGTTCCTGGCGACCGCCGCAATCGATCTCGATGCCGGGCTGACCTATCCCGCGCTGTCCGACATCCCGGTCAAGCGCGCGATGATCGAGGCGGCGGAGAAGGTCATCCTCGTCGCCGACTCGAGCAAGATCGGGCTGCGCTCCTTCTCCGCGCTGGGCGGGATCGAGCTTGTCCATGTGCTCGTCACCGACGACGCGATCCGGCCCGAAGACCGCGCTGCGATCGAAGCGGCAGGTGTCGAGATATTGATTGCCTGAATTTGAAACCCCCACCTTCCAACGCGATAGGGATCGAGACGTGAGCAACCAGAAATGAGCAATCAGAAATATGGGGCCGGGATCTGGCATTTCGCGACCTTCGTCGATCGCTATGCGACCGACGGCTATGGCCCCGCGCGGTCGCTAATCGAGATGATCGACATTGCCGGCCAGGTCGATGACCTGTCGGTGGTCGACATCAACTATCCCTTCGTCGATCCCAGCCTGTCGCTCGCGAGCGTCGATGAAGCGCTCAAGCGCAACAACCTCTCGGTGATCGGCATCACGCCGGAAATCTACACGCGTCAGTTCGCCAAGGGCGCCTTCACCAATCCCGACGCAGGGGTCCGCCGCCTCGCCAACGAAATGTGCAACGATGCCGCCAAGGTGGTCCGCCATTTCGGCGCGGACTATGTAAAATTGTGGCCCGGGCAGGACGGCTGGGACTATCCGTTCCAGGTCGATCACAAGAAGCTGTGGCAGATGAGCGTCGAGGGAATCGGCGAACTTGCCAGCCAGAATCCCGACCTCAAATTCGTGATCGAATATAAGCCGCGCGAGCCGCGCTGCCATATGTCCTACGACAGCGTGTCGCGCACGCTGCTCGGCATCGAGCGGATGGGGCTTCCGAACGTCGGCATCCTGCTCGACTTCGGCCATGCGCTGTACGGCGGCGAAAGCCCGGCGGATTCGGCGCAGCTCGCGATCGATCATGGCCGGCTGTTCGGCATGGACGTGAACGACAATTTCCGCGGCTGGGACGACGATCTGATGGCCGGATCGGTCCACCCGATCGAGCTGTTCGAATTCTTCTACACGCTGCGCAAGAACAAGTGGGAGGGCGTGTGGCAGCTCGACCAGTTCCCGTTCCGCGAGGACAGCATCGAAGTCGCCAATGGCGCGATCAGCTTCCTCAAGGGTATCGAGCGCGCGCTCGACAAGCTCGACTTCGAAGCGATGCAGGACGCGCAGGACCGGCAGGATGCCGTCACCGCGCTACGGCTTGCGCGTGAAGCCCTGTTCACCTCCTTCTGATGATCCGTTCCGCCCTCCTCCTGCTGACCTGCGCCGCGGCACCCGCCGCCGCGCAGCAGCTCGCCTTTCCCGGTGCGGAGGGGGCGGGGCGCTATTCGGAGGGCGGTCGCGGCGGGCGAGTCATCGCCGTGACCAACCTCGACGATGCCGGCCCCGGCAGCCTGCGCGCCGCGCTCGAGGCCGACCGGCCCCGCACGGTGATTTTCAACGTGTCGGGCACGATCGCCCTCAAGACCGATATCAAGGTGACCAACGGCCGCCTCACCATCGCCGGCCAGACCGCGCCGGGCGACGGCATCACGATCCGCGACCGCTCGCTCGATATCGCCGCCGACGATGTCGTGGTGCGCTACATCCGCGCGCGTTTGGGGGCCGCCTCGGGCACGCAGCAGGATGCGCTGACCGTTACCAAGGGCCGCCGCATCATCCTCGACCATGTCTCGGCGAGCTGGTCGATCGACGAGACGCTGTCGGCCTCCGCGCATTACGACAAGCCCGGCGACGGCGTGTGGGACCTGACCGTGCAATGGTCGATCATCGCCAATTCGCTGCGCAAGTCGAACCACGACAAGGGCGAGCATGGCTTTGGCAGCCTGGTCCGTGCTGCGCGCGGGGCGAAGATCAGCTGGCACCATAATCTGTGGGCCAACCATCTCGACCGCATGCCGCGCCCCGGCAACTATTCGATGCCGAGCGAGGACGATCAGGGCGCGGTGTTCGAGTTCCGCTCCAACGTCTTCTATAATTGGGGCAAGGACCGCGCCGGTTACAATTACGACGTCTCGACTCACGCGCGCTACAATTTCATCGACAATGCCTATTTCGCCGGCCCCGACAGCAAGGGCAATTTCGCGTTCGAGGAGCAGAACCAGCTCGCCCGCGCATATTGGTCGGGCAACAGCATGAACGGTGCGGTTCCGGCCGATCAGCGGACGCTGGTCAAGGGCAACATCCCCACCGGCTATTGGCTCGCCGACCCGCTCTACGTCGGCGCGGTGACCCCTGATCCTGCCCGCCGCGCCTATCACCGCGTGCTGGCAGGCGCCGGCGCGTCGAAAGTCCGGGATGCGGTTGACCTAAAGATCGTCGAAGGCGTGCGCGAGGGCACGGGCCGCATCATCGATAATGAGGCGCAGGACGGTGGCTGGCCCGCGCTCAAGTCCGGCGCCGCACTCGCCGATACCGACAATGACGGCATGCCCGATGCCTGGGAACGCGCCCGCAACCTCGATCCGTCCCGCGCCGACGGGGCAGCCGACCGCGACAGGGACGGCTACAGCAATTTGGAGGAATATCTGAACGAGACCGCCGCCGGAAAGGGCGCCGCATGACCATCGCCTCGTCGCATGATTTCCAGACGGCGGCCAAGCGCCGCCTGCCGCGCTTCCTGTTCGATTATGCCGCGGGCGGCGCCTATGACGAGGTGACGCTCGCCCGCAACGTCAGCGATCTCCAGTCGGTCGCGCTGCGCCAGCGCGTGCTCAAGGACGTCGCCAATGTCGACCTGAGCACCAGCCTTTTCGGCCGCGACGTCGCGCTGCCCATCGCGCTCGGTCCGGTCGGCATCAGCGGCATGTATGCGCGCCGCGGCGAGGTGCAGGCGGCGCGCGCGGCCAAGGCGGCGGGCATTCCGACCTGCCTCTCGACCGTCTCGATCTGCACGATCGAGGATGTCGCCAAGGCGGCCGATCCGTTCTGGTTCCAGCTCTATGTGATCCGCGATCGCGGCTTCATGCGCGACCTGATCGCGCGCGCCAAGGCATGCGGCGCCGAGGCGATGGTGTTCACCGTCGACATGCCGATCCCGGGCGCGCGCTATCGCGACGCGCATTCGGGCATGTCCGGGCGCAGCGGCCCGATCCGCCGCGTGCTTCAGGCGATGGGCAAGCCGGCCTGGGCGTGGGATGTCGGCGTGCACGGCCGCCCGCACACGCTCGGCAATCTGCTTCCGGTGCTGGGTAAGGACAGCGGCCTCAACGACTATATGGGCTGGCTCGGCAAGAATTTCGATCCGTCGATCGTGTGGAAGGATCTCGACTGGATCCGGTCCGAATGGGATCGCCCGCTGATCATCAAGGGCATTCTCGATCCCGAGGATGCGCGGGAGGCCGCCGCGATCGGCGCGAACGGCATCGTCGTGTCCAATCATGGCGGGCGTCAGCTCGACGGCGTGTTGTCCAGCGCGCGTGCGCTGCCACCGATCGCCGAGGCGGTGGGTGACAAGCTCACCGTGCTGGCCGATGGCGGCATCCGCACCGGGCTCGACGTCGTGCGAATGGTCGCGCTCGGCGCGGACGGCGTGCTGTTGGGGCGAGCGTGGCTCTACGCGCTCGCCGCGCAGGGCGAGGCGGGCGTGACCAAGCTGCTCGACCTGATGGCCAGGGAAATGCGGGTCGCGATGACGTTGACCGGCGTCAACTCGATCGGCGCGATCGACCGCTCCATTCTCGCAGAGGAAATCAAGTGAAGCTTCTCGAAGGCAAGACGGTGCTGGTCACCGGCGGCTCGACCGGTATCGGCCGCGCAGCGGCGATCGGCGCGGCGCAGCATGGCGCGAACGTCGCGATCAACTATGCCTCGTCCGACGACAAGGCGGCGTCGTGCGTCGCCGAGATCGAGGCGCTGGGCCAGCGCGGGCTCGCGGTGAAGGGTGACGTGGCGTTGCCTGAGAGCGCCACCGATTTCGTCAACAAGGCGGTCGAGGCGTTCGGCCGCGTCGATGTGATGGTCTCCAACGCCGGCATCTGCCCGTTCCACGCCTTTCTCGACATGCCGGTCGAGACGGTCGACCGCACCTTCCGCGTCAACCTGCATGGCGCCTATTACATGGTGCAGGCCGCAGCCAACCAGATGGTCCGCCAGGGGCAGGGCGGGGCGATCGTCGCGGTCTCGTCGATCTCGGCGCTGGTCGGCGGTGAATTCCAGACCCATTACACCCCGACCAAGGCCGGCGTGCATTCGCTGATGCAATCGGCTGCGATCGCGCTGGGCAAGTACGGCATTCGCTGCAATTCGGTGCTGCCCGGCACGATCCTGACCGAGATCAACAAGGAGGACCTTGCCGATCAGGACAAGCGCGACCGCATGACCGCGCGAATCCCGCTCGGGCGGCTGGGCGAATCCGAGGACCTTGCCGGCCCGATCGTCTTCCTCGCCTCCGACATGGCTGCATACGTCACCGGCGCCGCGCTGCTCGTCGACGGCGGCGCCTTCGTGAACCTGCAATAGCGCCATGTCGCTCGTCATGCCCGCACCCGATCCCGCCACGCTGGCAAAGCGGGCGGAGATCGTCGCGGCGCTGCGGGCGATCGTGCCGGGCGAGGGCGTGATCGACGACATCGAATCGCTGCGCGCCTATGAGAGCGATGGCCTTACCGCCTATCGCCAGCCGCCGATGGTGTGCGTGCTGCCCGAAACCGTCGAGCAAGTCGCCGCGATCCTGCGTTGGTGCCACGGCAATCGCGTGAAGGTGGTGCCGCGCGGTGCAGGCACGTCGCTGTCGGGCGGTGCGTTGCCGCTTGCCGATGGGGTGCTGCTCGGCATGGCGCGCTTCAACCGCGTGCTCGACATCGACTATGCCGATCGCGTCGCGGTTGTGCAGCCGGGCGTCACCAATCTCGCCATCACCTGCGCGGTCGAGGATGCGGGTTTCTACTATGCCCCCGATCCGTCGAGCCAGATCGCCTGCACGATCGGCGGCAATGTCGCGGAAAATTCGGGCGGCGTGCACTGCCTCAAATATGGCCTCACCACCAACAACGTCCTCGGTGTCGAACTGGTGACGATGGAGGGCGACGTGATCCGGCTTGGCGGACGCGGCCTCGAACCCGCGGGTCTCGACTTGCTCGGTGTGATCGTCGGCTCCGAAGGGCTGCTCGGCGTGGTCACCGAAGTCACCGTGCGAATCCTGCCGCGCCCGCAGACCGCACAGGCGCTGCTGATCGGTTTCCCCAGCGTCGAAAGCGCCGGCCAGTGCGTCGCCGACGTCATCGCTGCCGGCATCATCCCGGCGGGCATGGAGATGATGGACCGCGCCGCCGTCCACGCCGCCGAGGATTTCGTCCATGCCGGCTATCCGCTCGACGTCGAGGCGTTGCTGATCGTCGAGCTGGACGGCCCCGTCGCGGAATGCGGGCATCTCTCCGGCGAGGTCGAGCGCATCGCCCTTGCCAATGGCGCCGTCTCGGTCCGTGCCTCGGTGGACGAGGCCGAGCGCATCGCCTTTTGGGCCGGGCGCAAGGCGGCGTTCCCGGCGGCGGGCCGCCTTTCGCCCGATTATTACTGCATGGACGGGACCATTCCGCGTCGCCGCCTTCCGCACGTGCTCAACCGTATGAACGAGCTGTCCGGGCAATATGGCCTCGGCGTGATCAACGTCTTCCACGCCGGCGACGGTAACCTCCATCCGCTGATCCTGTACGACGCCAACCAGCCCGGCCAGCTCGAGGCGGCAGAGGCGTTCGGCGCCGATATCCTGCGGCTGTGCGTCGAGGTGGGCGGGGTGCTGACCGGCGAGCATGGCGTCGGCGTCGAGAAGCGCGACCTGATGCCGGTGATGTTCAGTGAGGCCGATCTGGCGCAGCAGCAGCGCGTCAAATGTGCGTTCGACCCCGAGTTGCTGCTCAACCCCGGCAAGGTCTTTCCGGAGCTTCACCGTTGTGCCGAACTGGGCCGGATGCACATCCATCGGGGCGAAGTGCCATTTCCTGATTTGCCGCGCTTCTGATGCTGCGGCCTGCTTCCATCGGTGACTTGTGCGAGGTGATCGCGGCAGGCGAAAAGCTCCGCCTGCGCGGGGGCGGAACCAAGGACACGGTCGGCGCGCCATGCGAGGCTCAAGTCGTCGACATGCGCAGCTTTGCCGGCGTGATCGACTACGACCCGCCCGAGCTGGTGCTGACGGTCGGTGCCGGAACGCCACTCGCCGAGATCGAGGCGCTGGTGGCAGGCGAAGGCCAGATGCTCGCCTTCGATCCCTTCGACCACGCGCGGATGCTGGGCAGCGAAGGCGCGGCGACGATCGGCGGCATCATTGCCGCAGGCGTGGCCGGCCCGGCCCGCCTTTCGCGTGGCGGCGTGCGCGATCATCTGCTCGGCTTCACGGCGGTCTCGGGCCGCGGCGAGAAGTTCGTCGCGGGCGCGAAGGTGGTCAAGAACGTCACTGGCTACGACCTGCCCAAGCTGATGGCGGGCAGCTGGGGCCGGCTCGCCGCGCTGACCGAAGTCACGCTAAAGGTACTGCCCGCACCGCGCACGCGACGGACGCTGATCCGCCGAGGTCTCGATGCGGCACAGGCGGTCGCGGCAATGGCTTATGCGCTCGGCACCGCAGCCGAAGTCACCGCCGCAGCGCATCTGCCGGATTGGCAGGGCGGGGCGGTCACCGCGATCCGGCTCGACGGTTTCACGGAGTCGATCGCGGCGCGCGCGGCGATGCTGCCTGAGTTCGAGCCGGCCGAGGACGCCGACGCGCTGTGGACTGCTGTCCGCGACGCTGCCCCGCTGCCGCTCGATCGCCCGCTGTGGCGGTTGATCGTCGCGCCCGGCAAGGCGCCGGGCGTGATATCGGCACTACCCCATGCGGCATGGCTGTTCGATTGGGCGGGTGGCCTGATCTGGCTCGCCACCAACGCCGATCCCGCTGTGATCCGAACCGCAGCTGAAGCTGCTGGCGGGCACGCGATGATCTTCCGCGCCGATGCGGCGATGCGCGCGGCCGTTCCCACGCTGCACCCACAGCCACCCGCGCTCGCCGCGCTCGAAGCCCGCGTGCGCCGCGCCTTCGATCCCAATGGCGTGTTCGAAACGGGGCGCTTCTAGATGCAGACCCGCTTCTCGCCCGAACAACTCGCCGATCCCGCAATGGCCGCGTCGGAAGGCGTGATCCGCAAATGCGTGCATTGCGGTTTCTGCACCGCGACTTGCCCGACCTATGTGCTGCTCGGCGATGAGCTCGATAGCCCGCGCGGGCGCCTCTATCTGATCAAGGACATGCTGGAGAACCAGCGCGAGCCGGGGCCTGAGACGGTCAAGCATGTCGACCGCTGCCTCTCCTGCCTGTCGTGCATGACGACCTGCCCGTCGGGTGTGAATTACATGCACCTCGTCGATCATGCGCGGGCGTACATCCATGAGAATTACCGCCGCCCGTGGCATGAGCGTGCGGTGCGGCGGCTGCTGGCGGCCGTGCTGCCCTATCCCGGCCGCTTCCGCGCCGCGCTGACGCTGGCGAAGCTTGGCCGCCCGTTCGCGCCGCTGTTTGCGGGCGTGAAGCCGCTTGCCGCGATGCTGGCGATGGCGCCCCGGCGAATCCCCGCCGCAACGCCCCCCTCGAACGCCGCCGTCCCCGGCGCCAAAGGCCGCGTTGCCCTGCTGCAAGGCTGCGCCGAACCGGTCCTCAAGCCCGAATACCGCGCCGCCGCGATCCGCCTGCTCAACCGCGCCGGCTATGACGTGGTGTTCGCTCCCGGCGAAGGTTGCTGCGGCGCGCTGGTCCATCATATGGGCCGCGAGTCCGACAGCCTCGCCGCCGCGCGCCGCAACGTCGACGCCTGGATGCGGGAGATCGAAGGGCAGGGCCTCGCCGCGATCGTCGTCACCGCCTCGGGCTGCGGCACGATGGTCAAGGACTATGGCTTCATGCTGCGGAACGACCCCGCTTATGCCGAGAAGGCGGCGCGGGTGTCGGCGCTGGCGAAGGACATTTCCGAACTGCTGATCGAAGCCGATCTCCCGCGCGGCGACGGTCGCGGCCTTACCGTCGCCTATCATGCCGCCTGCTCGCTCCAGCACGGCCAGAAAGTCACCGAAGCGCCTAAGCGGCTGCTGGCTGCGGCGGGTTTCGCCGTCCGAACGCCGGTCGAGGCGCATCTTTGCTGCGGTTCGGCGGGCACTTACAATATCCTCCAGCCCGAGATCGCGGGGCAACTCGGCGCGCGGAAAGCGGCGAACATCGCCCAGCTCGGCGCCGATGTCATCGCCACTGGCAATGTCGGCTGCGCGATGCAGATCGCCCGCTATTCGGGTACGCCGGTCGTCCATACGATCGAACTGCTCGACTGGGCGACGGGCGGGCCGCGGCCGGCCGCGCTAGCGCTTGCCAAATAGTATGATCATATTTAGAATATCGCCCGTTCGTCGGCATGAGATTCCGGCAGCATTTCGGGAGTGGAATCGTATGAACGCGCGCAAGCTCATGCTCGCCGTCACCCTGGCGCTGACACCCGTCGCGGCATCGGCGCAGACTCCGCCGCTCACCGTTTCGGCCAACCACCGCTATCTCGAGGCCGGGGGCAAGCCGTTCTTCTGGATGGGCGATACCGCCTGGCTGCTGCTCAGCCGCCTGAACCGCGAAGAAACCGACTTCTACCTCGCGACGCGCCAGCGGCAGGGCTTCAACGTCATCCAGGTGATGGTCCTCCACACCAACAAGATGACGAACCGCTACGACGCCCCCGCTTTGGTCGAGGGCGATCCCGGCCGCCCGCGCACGACGCCCGGAAATGACCCGGCCAAGGCCGGCGAGTATGACTATTGGGACCATCTCGACTGGGTGGTCGAGCGCGCCGCCGCGCACGGCATCTATGTCGCGATGGTCCCCGCCTGGGGCGATCTGGCGATGGAGCGCCAGCTCAACGAGAAGAATGTCGCGACCTATGCCCGCTTCATGGCGGAACGCTATGGCAAGGCGCCCAACATTGTCTGGCTCAACGGCGGCGACACCCGCAGCGAGATGCGCAGCGCGGTGTGGGACGCGCTCGGCACGACGATCAAGAAGATCGCGCCAAGGCAGCTGATGACCTTCCACCCGATCGGCCGCACCGCTTCCTCGTGGCAGTGGCACGAGGCGCCCTGGCTCGACTTCAACATGTTCCAGTCGGGCCACCGCAGCTATGCGCAGGAAGGCCCCAATGCGATCGCCGAGGATAATTGGCGCTATGTCGCACAGGATCTCGCGCGCACCCCGCCCAAGCCGACGATCGACGGCGAGCCGAGCTACGAGAACATCCCGCACGGCCTGCACGAGCAGAACCAGCCGCGCTGGCAGGCCGCCGATGTCCGCCGCTACGGCTGGTGGGCAGTGATGGCCGGCGCCTTTGGCCACAGCTATGGCGAGAACCATATCATGCAGTTCTTCGCGGCCGGATCGAAGGACGCCAATTTCGAACCCAATCTGCACTGGCGACCCGCGATCGAAGCGCCCGGCGCAACCCAGATGCGCCATCTGCGCACTCTGATCGAATCGCGTCCGATGCTCGAACGCGTGCCGGACCAGAGCCTGATCCGCGACAACGGCACCCGCTACGACCGCGTCGCCGCCAGCCGCGGCAAGTCCTACGCCTTCGCCTACAGCTATACCGGCGCCCCGTTCACGATGAAGCTCGGCGCGATCGCCGGCCGTCAGGTCAAGGCGAGCTGGTACTCGCCGCGCGACGGCGCGTTCACGCCGATCGCGACGTTCGCCAACCGCGGCGAGCGCCGCTTCGACCCGCCCGGCGAAACCAAGGCCGGCAACGACTGGGTCCTCGTCCTCGATGGAACCGACAAATGACCAAGGAATCCTTCACGGGTCTTCCCAAGATCAAGCATGTCCGGGCGTACACGGTGCGCGGTGGCGGTGCGGACTATCACGATCAGGGCGAAGGCCACTGGATCGACGATCATATCGCGACGCCGATGTCGCGCTATCCGGAGTATCGGCAGTCGCGGCAGAGCTTCGGCATCAATGTGCTCGGCACTTTGGTGGTCGAGCTTGAGGCCGAGGACGGCACGATCGGCTTTGCGGTGACCACTGGCGGCGAGCCGGCGTGTTTCATCGTCGAGAAGCATTTGTCGCGCTTCCTGATCGGCCGCAGCCCGGCGGAGTATGAGAAGATCTGGGACCAGATGTACTTCTCGTCGCAATATTATGGCCGCAAGGGCCTGGTGGTGAACGCCATCTCGGGCGTCGATCTGGCGATCTGGGATCTGCTCGGCAAGCTGCGCGGCGAGCCGGTCTATCACATGCTCGGCGGCGCGGTGCGCGACGAGCTGCAATTCTATGCCACCGGCGCGCGGCCCGATCTGGCGAAGGAGATGGGGTTTATCGGCGGCAAGCTGCCGCTGCATCACGGCCCGGCCGAGGGGCTGGAGGGCTTGCAGAAGAATATCGAGCAACTCGCCGACATGCGCGCCAGGTGCGGCGACGATTTCTGGCTGATGCTCGATTGCTGGATGAGCCTCGACCTCGATTACGCCACCCGCCTCGCGCATCGCGCGTACAATGAATGCGGCCTCAAATGGATCGAGGAGGCGCTCAGCCCCGACGATTATTGGGGCTATGCCGCGCTCAAGAAGAACGCGCCCAAAGGGCTGCTGGTCACCACTGGCGAGCATGAGGCGACGCGCTGGGGCTTTCGCATGCTGATGGACATGGACTGCTGCGACATTATCCAGCCCGATGTCGGCTGGTGCGGCGGCGTGACCGAGCTGATCAAGATCGCCAACTATGCCGACAGCCGCGGCGTGATGATGGTCCCGCACGGCAGCAGCGTCTACAGCTATCACTTCGTGATCACGCGCCACAACTCGCCCTTCGCCGAGTTCCTGATGATGCACCCGGGACCCACCGAAGTGGTACCGATGTTCGCGCCCCAGCTGCTCGGCGAGCCGGTGCCCGTCAACGGCAAGATCCGCGCGAGCGAGCTCGACAAGCCCGGCTTCGGGGTCGAGCTCAACCGCGAGATCGCGCTCCACCGCCCCTATCCCAACGATTGAACCCAAAGGACTGAACCCATGAAGCTCTGCCGCTATGGCGCCCCGGGTGCCGAGAAGCCCGGCCTGATCGACGCCGATGGCCGCATCCGCGACCTCTCCAACTATGTCGCCGACATCGACGGCAAGACGCTCTCGCCCGAGACGCTCGCCAACCTCACCGGGGTCGATCCGGCGACGCTCAAGCTGGTCGAGGGCGAGGTGCGCTATGGCCCGTGCGTCGCCGGCACGCGGCAGTTCGTGGCGATCGGCCTCAACTATGCCGACCATGCCGCCGAATCGAACCTGCCGATCCCCGAGGAGCCGGTGGTGTTCAACAAATGGGTGAGCTGCATCCAGGGGCCGAACGACCCGGTCACCATCCCCAAGGGCAGCAGGAAGACCGACTGGGAGGTCGAGCTCGGTATCGTGATCGGCACCGCCGCGCACAACATCACCGAAGACCAGGCGCTCGATCATGTCGCCGGCTATTGCGTGATCAACGACGTGTCCGAACGCGAGTGGCAGACCGAGCGCGGCATGACCTGGGACAAGGGCAAGGGGTTCCCGACCTTTGGCCCGATCGGCCCCTGGCTGGTGACGAAGGACGAGGTCGGCGACGTCCACAACCTGTCGATGTGGCTCAGCGTCAACGGCAAGAAGGTACAGAATGGCTCGACCGCGACGATGATCTTCAACGTGCCGCAGATCGTCGCCTATTGCTCGCAGATCATGACGCTGCTGCCGGGGGACGTGATCACCACCGGCACCCCGCCGGGCGTCGGCCTCGGCCAAAAGCCCGAGCCCTGGTATCTGAAAGCCGGCGACGTGGTCGAACTCGGCATCGAGAAGCTCGGGCAACAGCGCCAGGACTTCGTCGCATGGGATGCGGCCAAGTGAGCGGCGCCGTCAGTTCCTGGGCAGGCCGGTTCGCGGGCCGCACCGCCGTGATCACCGGCGGCGCGTCGGGCCTCGGCAAGGCGGTCGCCGCGCGCATCGTCGCCGAGGGCGGCAGCGTCGCTTTGTGGGATCTCAACCCTGAAACGCTGGCTGCGGCGAAGGCCGAGGTCGGCGCGAGCGATGTTCAGGCACTCGACGTGTCCGACCTCGCGGCAGTCGAGGCAGCTGCCAAGGCCAGTGCCGCCGCGCTCGGCAAGGTCGACATTCTGGTCTGCTCGGCGGGCATCACCGGCGCCACCGTGCCGGTGCACGAATTCCCGATCGACAGCTGGCTGCGTGTGTTCGACATCAACGTCAACGGCCTGTTCTATTGCAACCGCGCGATCGTGCCGCTGATGCTGGAACAGGGCTATGGCCGGATCGTCAACATCGCCTCGGTCGCGGGCAAGGAAGGCAACCCCAACGCCAGCGCATACTCCGCGTCGAAGGCGGCGGTGATCGGCCTCACCAAGTCGCTCGGCAAGGAGCTGGCAGGCAAGGGCGTCATCGCCAACACGCTGACACCGGCGACGTTCGAGAGCCCGATCCTCGATCAGCTGCCGCAGAGCCAGGTCGATTATATGCGCTCGAAAATTCCGATGGGCCGCCTTGGCGAAGTCCATGAAAGCGCCGCGATGGTGTGCTTCATGGCGAGCGAGGAATGCAGCTTCACCACCGCCTCGACCTTCGACACGTCGGGCGGCCGGACCACCTTCTGATATGGCAACCCGTCCGCCTCTGGTCGATCCGCACGTCCACCTGTGGGACCTCGCGCACATCCGCTACCCCTGGCTGACGGGGCCGTTCGACAGCGACAATCCCAATGGCAGCGTCGAGCCGATCGCGGTCGACTATCCGCTCGACGCCTATCTCGCCGATGCGGGCAAATGGGATGTGCGCGGGATCGTGCATATCGATGCGGGGGCGGATCCGGCGGATGCGCTCAAGGAGACGGAGTGGCTGCAGGCCATGGCGGATCAGCGGGGCCTGCCGAGCGGCATCGTCGCCTTTGCCGCGCTCGATGATCCGCAGGTCGAGAACCTCCTCGCCGCGCATGTCGAGCATGCCAATGTCCGCGGCATCCGCCACATCATCAACTGGCACCCCGATCCCGCGCGCAGCTATTCGCCGGCCGATGTGACGACGACGAGTGCGTGGATGCGCGGTTTCGGGCTGCTCAAGAAGTTTGGCCTGAGCTTCGACCTGCAAGCTTATCCCGGCCAGTTCGCGCATCTCGCGGCGCTGATCGCCAAGCATCCCGAGACTCAGGTGATTCTCAACCACACCGGCATGGCGATCCCGGGCGATATGGACGGGTGGGAGACATGGCGCCGCGGCATGGCGGCGTTCGCCGGGCTGCCCAATGTCGCGGTGAAGATCTCGGGCATGGGCTTTACCTGGCGGCCCTGGGCGCTGGAGCAGGCGCGGGCCTATGTACTGGAAACGATCGACCTGTTCGGCACCGATCGCTCGATGTTCGCGAGCAACTTCCCGACCGACAAATTGTTCGGCAGCTTCGACCAGCATTTCGACGCCTATGACGCGATCACCGCGGACTTTTCGGGCGAAGAACGCGCCGCGCTGTTCGGCGGCAATGCCAATCGAATCTACCGGTTGGGGATGGAGCTGTAGCCGTGCGTGTCGTTGATCTTCGCGCCGAATATACGGTTGACCTGCTCGGCACCGAGGTGCGGCATCCGCGGCTGTCGTGGCGGATCGAGGGGGCGGCGAAGCAGCTTGCCTGTCGCATCCGCGCCGCCGTCGGCGAAACCGCGCTCGGCGAAGACGATTTGCTGTGGGACAGCGGCACCGTTGCCGGCGATGCGACATTCGACATCGCCTATGGCGGCCCCGCGCTCGCTTCGATGCAGCGGGTCTGGTGGAGTGTCGAAGTCACCAGTGACGACGGCACCGCCCGTTCCGGCGCGTCATGGTTCGAAGCGGGGCTGCTCTCGCCGGACGACTGGCGCGGCGAGTGGATCGAGGCCGAGGACGCGTTCGCCGCCGCCGATCGCGCCGCTGGGGTGAATTGGGTGTGGGGCGAGACCTCGCTCGACGCGCGCCCGCACGCCTTTCGGCTCGATTTCGACGCGCCGGCCGATCTCGTCCGCGCCGAGGTGCTGATCGCGGGCAAGGACCATCTGCGCGGTGTGTGGGTGAACGGCGCCAAATCGCCGCTCGACTGGCATTTCGACTGGGACACCTATCTGCCCTTCTGGGGGACGCTCGGCGCTTATGACGGCGAGGTGACGCCCGGGCGCAACAGCGTCTGCGCGCTGGTCGAGGCGGATACGACGGGCTTCTTCCCGGTCGATGGCGGTGCCTTCGCCGCGTTGATCCGGCTGCATCGCGCGGACGGCAGCGTCGAGCGGATCGTGGGCAAGGCGTTCCGCGTGCTCGCCGATCCGCCTTCGGGCTGGACTGACACCGGTTTCGATGCGGGCGGCTGGGCGCCGGTCGTCGCGAGCACCAGCTGGGCGCAGGGCGATCCCCGCCCGAGCGAGCCCGCGATGCTGCTGCGCACCGGCTTCGAGGTGACCAAGCCCGTCGCCGCCGCGCGGCTCTACGCCACCGCGCTCGGCGCCTATGATGCGAGCATCAACGGGCAGCCGGTGTCCGACGCGATCCTCGCGCCGGAGATCACCGTCGCCCGGAGTCATATCCTCTACCAGAGCTACGACGTCACCGCGCTGATCGCGCAGGGCGGGAACGTCCTGGGCGCGACGGTCGCTGACGGTTTTTACGCTTCGCCATTTGGGTGGCGGATCGAGCGCTATGGCTTCGGTCCTGCGCCGCGCCGTTTTCGCGCGATGCTGCGGGTGGACTACGCCGACGGGACGCAGGACTGGGTGACCACCGGTCCCGACTGGAAGATCGCGACCTCGCCGATCCTCAAGTCGGAGATCTATGACGGCGAGACGTTCGACGCGCGGATGGTGCAGTCCGGCTGGGATGCGCCCGGCTTCGACGACAGCGGATGGAGCGCCGTCACGCTCGGCGTCGCCCCGAACACGCGACTGATTGCCCAGACCTCGCCCGCGCTCGAACGCATGGGCGTCCTCGAACCCCGGTCGATCAGCGAGCCCAAACCGGGCCGCCATGTTCTCGATTTCGGCCAGAATTTCTCCGGCTGGGTCAGGCTCCGCGCCCGTGGTCCCGCCGGTACGACGATCCGCCTCAAATTCGCCGAGCTGCTCAATCCCGACGGCACGGTCGATCAGGCCAACCTCCGCCTTGCCCGCGCGACCGACACTTTCATTCTTGCCGGAACCGGCGAAGACGAGGTGTTCGAGCCTCGCTTCACCTATCACGGATTTCGCTACGTCGAAGTGGAGGGGACCTTCTCCGCGGTCTCGATCGACGATGTCGTCGGCGTGGTCGTGCACAGTGCCTGCGCTGAAACCGGTGCGCTGTCCTTTCCGGATTCGCCGCTGCTCCAGCAGATCGCGAACAATGCCTTGTGGGCGCAGCGCTCGAACTTCTTCGCGGTGCCCACAGATTGCCCGCAGCGCGACGAGCGCATGGGCTGGATGGGCGACATTCAGGTCTTCCTCGACGCCGCCGCGTTCAACATGGCGGTCGATCCGTTCATTCGCCGCTTCCTGCTGGAAGCCCGCGCCGCGCAGCGTGACGACGGTGCTTATCCGATTGTCGTGCCGCAGCCCTTGTCGTTCCCGGATGTGGTGACGGCGGGGTGGAGCGAGGCCGGGATCATCCTCCCCTGGCAGCTGTGGCAGCGCTATGGCGATACCGCGGTGATCGATGAGAACTGGGCCGCGATGGAGGCATGGATGGCCTTTGTCGCACGGTCCAATCCCGACCATATCTGGCGCGAGGACCGCGGCCTGGACCTGGGCGACTGGCTCTCGGTCGATGCCATCAAGCCCGACGACGAGACCACGCCGCGCGTCCTGTGCGCGACCGCTTATTGGGCGTGGAGCGCGCAGTTGATGGCCGAGATGGCGGAGGCGACAGGGCGCGACGCCGCGTGCTGGCGCATGTTACGCGCGGCGATCGGTGAGGCCTATGCGGCTGAGTTCGTGTCCGAAAGTGGCATTTGCGGCAATGGCAGCCAGACGAGCCAGGTGCTCTCGCTCGCTTTTGGTCTCGTTCCCGACGACCGCCGCGCCGCCGCCGCGCAGGTCCTCGCCGACGAGACCCGCGGGCGTGGCATGAAGCTGTCGACGGGCTTCCTCGGCACGCCCTATCTGCTCGACGTGCTGGCCGATGCCGGGCTGTGGGACGAGGTGTCGGGGCTGATGCTCCAGACCGGCTATCCGAGCTGGGGCTATATGCCCGAGCAGGGCGCGACGACGATGTGGGAGCGGTGGAACGGCGACACCGGCGATCTCAGCATGAACAGCTACAATCACTATGCGTTCGGCGCGGTGGTCGGCTTCTTCTGGCGCCGCCTCGCCGGGATCGCGCCAGCCGCGCCCGGCTTTCGCCGTATCGCGGTGCGGCCGGTGTGGCTGCCGCAAGTCGGGCGCGTATCGGCGAGCTACGAGTCGCTGGTCGGCACCATTGCGACCGAGACCGGCGGCGACGCGAACGGCCTAAACCGGCTCAAGCTGACCGTGCCTGCCAACGCCATTGCCGAGGTCGAGCTGCCCGCAGGAAACTGGCGGGGCGTCCCTGAAGATTCAGGCGAAAAGAGCGGCGTGCTGCGCTTCGAAATCGGCGCGGGCACCTACGAATTCATGAGATAACGGAGAGGGAACGCCATGCCGACGCTGGGACTGGTCCATAATTCGCCGATGCTGGCGGCGGTGTTCAACGAGATCGCGGCACGGGTGATGCCCGACGTCCGCATCCTCCACTTCGTCGATGAAAGCACGATCAAGAACACGATCGCCGCCGGACATCTGCAGAAAGCGACGATGCGGCAGGTGATCCGGCTGGTCGGATCGACCTTCGATGCCGGGTGCGACGTGGCGATGGTGACATGCTCGTCGATCGGGCGCGCGGTCGAGATGGCGGCGGAACTGTACGACCAGCCCGTGCTGCGCGTCGACCGCGCGATGGCCGAACAGGCAGTGGCGAGCGCGACGCGGATCGGCGTGGTCGCGACGCTCTCGACCACGCTCGATCCCACCGCCGACCTCGTCCGCCGCGTCGCCGCCGAGCAGGGCAAGGCGATCGAACTGACGCCGCACCTTTGCGAAGGCGCGTTCGAAGCGGTGATGGCCGGCGACGGCGCGACCCATGACCGCATCGTCGGCGAGGCGCTGACCGGCGCGATGGCCAATGTCGATGCGATCGTGCTGGCGCAAGCATCGATGGCGCGCGTCGTCGCGGCGCTGCCCGAGGGCGCGGTCAAGGCGCCGGTGCTGTCCAGCCCCGAACTCGGCATGTTGCGCGCGGCCGAAGTGCTGAAGGGGTTGGGGCAATGAAGAAGCGCCATGTCGTTCTCGGCTTTTTGGCGGGGCTTTCCGTCATCACCTTCATCGACCGGATGGCGATCGCGGTCACCGGGCCGACGATCCAGAAGGACCTTGCGATCACGCCGCAGCAATGGGGCTGGGTGCTGAGCGCCTATGTCATCGCCTATGCGGTGTTCGAGATTCCTTCCGGCGCGATGGGTGACAAGCATGGCTACCGCAAGGAGCTGACGCGCATCACCATCTGGTGGTCGTTCTTCACCGCGATCACCGCGCTGTGCCGCAACTTCTGGCAGCTCGCGACCGCGCGCTTCCTGTTCGGGCTCGGCGCGGCGGGCGCCTATCCGAATATGTCGGGCGTGCTCTACCGCTGGCTGCCGAAGCACGAGCGAGCGCGGGGGCAGGGGGTGATCTGGTCGGCGAGCCGGCTCGGCGGCGCGCTCGCGCCGCTGCTGCTGGTGCCGATGAACGTTTATCTCGGCTGGCAGGCCGTCTTCGCGATCCTGGGCGTGATCGGCATGGTCTGGGCGGTGCTGTGGTGGCGCTGGTATCATGACCGCCCCGCGGACCAGCCCGGCATCACGCCTGAGGAAGTGGCGGAGATCGGCAGCGACGAGGGCGGCGGGCATAGCGGTACGCCGTGGAAGAAGCTGCTCAGCCTGCCGCAGCTGTGGCTGATCAGCCTTGCCTATTGCTTCTACGCGTTCGGCAGCTGGTTCTTCTTCGGCTGGTTCCCGACCTGGCTGGTCAAGGGTGCGGGATTCACCGTGGCGGAGATGGGGCTGTACGGCTCGATCCCGTTCCTGCTCGGCATCGTCAGCAATCTGATCGGCGGCGTGCTGTGCGACCGGCTGGGCGCACGGATCGGGTTCAAAACCGCCTATCGGCTGATCACCAGCATCTGCCTGACGGTCACGGCAGCGCTGATCTTCGCAATGAGCGTGGCGACCGGCAAGCTGGCGATCGTCGTGCTGGCGGGCGCAGCGTTCGCGGTGATGGACCTGATGCTGCCCGCCGCCTGGGCGATGTGCATGTCGATCGGCGGGCGCCACGGCGGCGTCGCGACCGGGTTCATGAACACGGCGGGCAATCTTGGCGGATTCATCTGCACGGTGATCATCGGCTACATCATCGCCGGGACTGGCAGCTATGCGGTGCCGGTGCAGGGTGTGGCAGCGATGGTGCTGATCGCGGCGCTGTTGTTCGCGTTGATCGACAGTTCAAAGGGCTTCGACCAGAAGGCCGCGCCAGCACTCGCCTGACCTCGCCTTCACAACGGGCCGACAGGAGAGATCGGATGCGTTGGATCACATCGGCGCTCGCAGTTGCGATGTTCACGGGGCTGGCTGCGCCCGCGGCCGCGCAGGACCGCACGCCGCCGCTCAAGGTGTCGGCCAATGGCCGATACCTCGAAGCGGGCGGCAGGCCGTTCTTCTGGCTCGGCGACACCGGCTGGCTGCTGCTCGCCAAGCTCGATCGCGAGGCGACCGAACGCTATTTCGCCAAGCGCGCGGCGCAGGGCTACAACGTCATTCAGGTGATGATGCTGCACCGGCCGGAAATGGCGAACCCGGTGGCCGGCGCGGCGCTGATCGAGGGCGATTTGAAGCGTCCGCGCGTCACCCCCGGCAATGACCACGCCAAGCCCGGCGAGTATGATTATTGGGACCATCTCGATTGGGTGTTCGATCGGGCGGCGGCGCATGGTCTCTACATCGCGCTGGTGCCCGTATGGGGCGATTTCGCAGATTTCCGGCTGTTCAACACCGACACCGCGCCGGTCATCGGCCGCTTTGTGGCGGAGCGGTACAAGGGCAGGCGCAACCTGATCTGGGTGAATGGCGGCGACCGCTATGCCGAGCTGTCGCCCAATGCCTGGGATGCGTTGGGCAAGACGATCCGCGCGATCGATCCGGAACACCTGATGACCTACCACCCGGCGGGCCGCGCAAGCTCGTCATGGATGTTTCATCGCGCCGACTGGCTGGACTTCAACATGTATCAGTCGGGTCATCAGACCTATGCGCAGGACCAGCAGCTCAATGCGCGCGGGGAGGACAATTGGGTCTACACCGCCGACGATCTGTCGCGCACGCCGGCCAAGCCGACGATCGATGGCGAACCGAGTTACGAGAATATCCCGCATGGGCTGGATCGCGGACCCGAGCCGCGCTGGCAGGCGGCGGATGTGCGGCGTTATGCGTGGTGGTCGGTGCTCGCCGGGGCGTTCGGCCACAGCTATGGCGAGAACAGCGTCATGCAGTTCTTCATGCGCGGCGGGAAGGCGAACGCTTACTGGCCCAAATTGTCGTGGGACGAGGCGCTGGATGCGCCGGGCGGCACGCAGATGCGACACCTCAAGGACCTGATCCTGTCGCGTCCCTTCCTCGAGCGGGTGCCGGACCAGTCGCTGATCGTCGGCAACGGCAAGCGCTACGAGCGTGTCGCGGCGACGCGCGGGTCGAGCTATGCCATCGCGTACAGCTATACCGGCGCGCCGTTCCGCGTGCAGCTGGGCAAGATCAGCGGCATGCGCGTGCGCGCCGCCTGGTACGATCCGCGCACCGGTAAGACGCAGCTGATCGGCAGCGTCGCCAATCGCGGCCAGCGGCTGTTCACCCCGCCGGGGACGCCGGCGCCGGGCAATGACTGGGCATTGGTGCTCGACGATGAAGCCGCGGGGCGGCCCTTGTGAAGCGTATCCTGTCATGTCTCGCCGCGGCATTGCTGGCCGGTGGGTCGCCAGCGGCCGGGCAGACCGATGCGCCGCCGGGTCAGCAGCAATTCAAGCGGCTGTGGCTCGGCTCGGCCTGGTATCCCGAGCAATGGCCGGAGGCGCGCTGGGAAGAGGATTTGCGGCTGATGAAGGCGCACGGCGCCAACGTCGTGCGGATCGGCGAATATGGCTGGGCGCGGATGGAGCCGGCGGAGGGGCAGTACGACCTCGACTGGCTGGTCCGCGCGGTGCGGCTGGCGGCGAAATACGACATCAACGTCGTGATCGGGACGCCGAGCGACACGCCGCCAGCGTGGATGACCGCGAAATATCCCGATGTGGTTCAGATCAGGAGCGACGGCACGCCGGTCGCGCACGGGATGCGGCGGCATTTCTCGATCTCGTCGCAGCGTTATCGCATGTTTTGCCGCGAGATCGTCGGGCGGATGGCGCAGGCGCTGGGCAAGGAACCCAATGTCATCGGCTGGCAGATCGGCAACGAGCCGATCGACGAGAGCTATGATCCCGAAGCGCGTGCAGCGTGGGTGGCGTGGCTCAAGCAGCGCTATGGCACGCTGGACAAGCTCAACGAGGCGTGGACGACTCAATATTGGTCGCAGGCCTATTCGGCGTGGGAGCAGGTGCCGTTCAGCAGCGACAAGGCCAATCCCGGCTGGATGCTGGAGATGCGGCGCTTCATCACCGCGCAATGGGTGGCGTTCCACCGCAACCAGCTCGATGCGATCCGCGCACATGCGGCGCCAAAGCAGTTCATCACGATCAATTTCGGCGGGTTGGGCTGGGCGAACCGTTTCGACCGCTACGCCGCCAACCGCGACCTCGATTTCACCAGCTGGGACAATTATGTCGGGAGCGGCCACCTCAAGCCGTTTCGCAACGGCGCGACGCACGATCTGGTGCGCGGGTGGAAGCGCAAGAATTTCTGGGTGATGGAGATCCAGCCCGGCTATGTGAACTGGGCCGGGGTCAGCAACATGCTGCACCCGGGCGAGACGCGCGCGATGGCGTGGCAGGCGATCGGCCACGGATCGGACGGCATCCTCTATTGGCAATGGCGCAACGCGCGCAACGGGCAGGAGACGATGCACGGCGCGCTGGTCGGGCAGGACGGCACGCCGCTGCCGGTCTATGCCGAAGTCGCGCAGATCGGCCGCGAAATGGCGAGGGCGACGCCGGTGATCGCCGGGACGCATCCGGTGGCGCAGGTCGCGCTGCTGCAGGATTATGCCAGCCGCTGGGCGATCGATTTCCAGCTGCACCACAAGGATTACGACCAGATCGAGGTGCTGCTCGATTATTACGAGCCGTTGAAGCGCGCGCTGGGTGCGGTCGATATCGTCGAGGCGGAGGGCGCACCGCTGGCCGGCTACAAGCTGGTCGTGGCGCCGAGCCTGAACGTCATCACCGAAGCGACGGCGAAGCGGCTGGCGGACTATGTGCGCGGCGGCGGGCACCTGATTCTGGGGCCGCGCTCGGGGATGAAGGACGAATATAACCGGTTGCAGATGCAGCGGCAGCCGGGGCTGCTGGCCGAGCTGTTGGGCGGGCGGGTCGAGCAATATTATGCGCTGTTGGAGCCGGTCGCGGTCGGTAGCGGAACCGCGTCGGTGTGGGCCGAGCAACTGTCGGTGAGCGCGAAGGATGCCGAGGTCTTGCTGAGCTATGGCAAGGCCAATGGCTGGCTCGACGGTAAGCCGGCGGCGATCAGCCGGAAGGTGGGCAAGGGGCGGATCACCTATATCGGCGCGCTGATCGACGATGCGGTGATGAAGGGGCTGATCGATGTCGCGCTGGCCGGGGCGAAGGTGGAGCGGGACTTCGCGCTGCCCGAGGATGTCGAACTGATGACGCGCGAGGGGCAGGGGCGGCGGGTCGTCATCCTGATCAACCATGGCACGCAGGCACGGACGGTGGCGCTGCCGGCGGCGATGCGCGACGTGCTGGGCGGCGGGTCGGTGCGCTCGGTCGAGCTGAAGGAGGAAGGAGTGGCGGTGCTGCAGCGTTAGCCGCCGCGGCGCACCACCTCGAAGAAATCGTCGCCGCCCATCTGGCCGCCCTTGAGCACCAGTTCGAGTCCGTCGATCGCCGGGTCGGCGGCATGGGCGCGGACGAGTGGCGCGCCGCGCTCGATCGGGGCGGCCCAGGTCAGCGCGTCGATGCCGAGTTGCGCGACGCCGTGGCTGGAGGTGTCACCGCCCGCGAACAGCACGCGAGTGAGGCGCGCGCGGCGGACGATGTCGCTTGTGATGCGGCCGAGCGCTGCCCCGAGCTTTTCGCCGGCAGCGGACGCGTCGGTGTCGAGCGGGCCTTCGGCGGAGGCGATGACGGCGCGATTGCCGGAGGCGAGCGCGGCAAGCGCGGCGTCGGCGAGGCGGACTTCCTCGGCAGATGACCCTTCGACCAGCGCTGAGACGTCGGCACGGGCCACAGCGAAGCCGTCGCTCGTGCTGCGCGCGATCTGGCGTGCGGTGACGGGTGAGCAGCTGCCGCTGACGACGAGCAGGCGATCGGTTTCGGTGGCGGCCGGGAGCATGGGTTCGGACGCGCTCTCGCCGCTGCGCTGCCAGTCGAGGACCAGCGCGCGGGTGACGCCCGAGCTGCCGGCGGCGAAGCGGACGTTGCGGCTGCGCAGGATCGCACCGGTGGCGGCGAGATCGTCGAACGTCGTGCCGTCGAACAGCACCGCATCGGCGTTGGCGACCGCATCGAATGCGGCTTCGGCTTCGCCGGACTGGATGCGGTCGAGCGGGACCAGCGCGATGCGGGCGTCGGTCTGCGCGGCGAGGTGCCGGATCAGGTCGGCTTCGTGCATCGGGGTAACCGGGTGGCGCGACATGGTGGGGTGGCGGTCGATGCGGTGAACCTGCTCGCCCGCCGCGGCGAAGAGATTGCCGAACGCGACGTAGCGGCGCAGGTGCGGCGCGGCGACGACGATCGCGGCGGGGCCGCCGAAGATGCGCAGACCGATGTCGAGCGCGCGGCCGATCGAGCCGGTGTGCGGTGCGCTGTCGAAGGTCGAGCAGGTCTTGTAGTGGACGAGCGCCGCGTCGCTCAGCGCCGCGAACATCGCCGGCAGGTGAGCCTCCATCCATTCGGGTGAACGGCTGCGCGCGTCGCTGGCGATGCCGATGGCGCGGGCTTCGGGGAAGCGGGCGCGGAGTTCCGCGTCGGGCGGGCGCAGGAACAGCACGGCGGGCACGCCGCCTTCCGCCAGCTGCTCGAGCACATCGGTCGAACCGGTGAAATCATCGCCGATAAAGGCGTAGAGCGGCGTCACCCGCCGAACGCGCCGAGCGCCGCCTTGAGCTCGGGGGCGTCGTTCGCGGCCTGCTCGACCGGGACGCCGGCGACCGCGGCCTGCCACGCCTGTTGCAGCGCGCGGACGCCTGCTGCCGGGCCGCCGGGATGCGCCATGATGCCGCCGCCAGCGGCGAACATGCAGTCGACGCTGCCGAGCGCGGCGAAGGTCGGGGCGGCCTGTTTGGCGGACTGGCCAGAGGAGAAGACCGGCATGATCTCGCAGCCCGGATGGGGGGCAGGGAACATCGGCGTCAGGCATTCGCGCGCGGATGCGATCACGCTCTCGTTGCTCTCGCAGAATTTGTTGTCGATGCCGTTGACATGGGTGTGGTCGATGCCGGCGAGGCGCCACAATTTCTGGAAGGCGATGTAGCTCATGCCGATCGCGGGCGAGCGGCCGAGCATGCCCCAGCCATTGCGGTGGCCGTGGATCGGCAGCTGCGAATGTGCGCGCAGAACCTTCATCGCGGGCAGACCGATCGAGTTCATGCTCGCCATGACGCAGGTGCCGCCATTGGCGAGAACATGATCGTGGCGGGCGAGCATCTCGTCGATCTCGCCGGTGAGGTTGGCGGCGAACATCACCTTCTTGCCGGTGCGCTCGGCGTGGTCGTTGATGACGCGCATCACCGCGCTGACGCGTTCGCCGAACGGGCAGTGCGGGCCGTCGGCCTGCAACTCGTCGTCCTTGATGAAATCGACCCCGGCCTCGACCAGCACGCGGACCTGTTCGGCGGTGGCTTGCGGCGAAAGGCCGACGCTGGGCTTGATGATCGTGCCGATGATCGGGCGATCATACACCCCCGCCAGCTCGCGCGTGCCGGCGACCCCGAATTGCGGGCCTTGGTAGCGGGTGAGGAATTCCGGCGGCAGCGTGACGTCGATAAGGCGCAGGCCGGAGAATGCCTTCAGCTCCGACAGGTTGCCGTTGATCGTCGCGAGCAAATTGGGGAGCGAGAGGCCGAAATTGGAAATCGGCCAGGACAGGACGACGCGGGCGCGGCGGCGCTTGCCGTCCCAATTCTTCGGCGTGCCCGCGCCGGGGAGCGAAGGTTCGGCGACGTCGCCCAGCTCGACCAGTTGTTCGACACGCGCGGCGTGGGCCTCGCGCAGTTCGTCGGTCTCGCCGGGCACCCGGACGAAGGTTCCGGTGGATTGCTCGCCGGCCATCGTCGCTGCGGCCTGCGCCAGCGGGAAGGCGGTTTCGATCTCGTAGGTGGCGGTGACCCGGCTCATCTTACGCCGTCTTGAAGTAGGTCGTCGTGCGCTCGGTATCGACCGCATAGTATGGCACGAACACCAGGTTCCGCTCGCCGACCCGGGCGCGATAGGATTCGGGGTGGCCCGGCATCGGCGTGAGCGCGCCGGGGAGCGCGATCGTTTCCTTGTCGATGCCGTCCCACGGGTTGAGGCCGACATACATCACCGCACCACGCATCACCGCCTGCAAATTGGGGTTCTCCGGATCGATCGGAAGCGTGCGCAGCGGCTGCGGGATGGTCAGTTCGACCGTGTCGCCGGCCTTCCACGTCCGCGTGAGCGTGGCGAGCTGGCCGGGTACCGTGGGCATGCGCTTGCCATTGATGGTCAGCGTCGCATCCCTGGTCCAGGCGGGAATGCGCAGCTTGAGGCCGAAGCGGCCATTGCCGGCCTTGCGCACCTTGAGCTTGACCGTGTCGGCGACCGGATAGTCGGTTTCCTGCACGATCTCGACCGCGCCGCCGGGACGGTCCCACTTCACTTCGGACGGGGTGTAGAGGTTGACCAGCAAGTCATTGTCATCGTGGAAATAGGCGTTGAGGACATAGTCGGCGACGCCTTGAACCAGCGTGCCCGAGCAGCATGGCCATTTCTGGTGGTAATAGCGCTTTTCGCCCTTCGCGCCGTAGTCCGAATAATAGGGATAGCCGCCGTCGCTGTCGGGCAGGCGGGTGGCGAGCATCGTGTTGTACAGCGTGCGCTCGAGTCCGTCGCCATATTGCGCGTCGCCGGTGAAGCGGATGAGGTAGCGGGCGAGCTTCAGGTCGGCGAAGGCGCCGCACGGGGTCTCGAAGTGCGCCTTTGAGGTCTTGAGGCTCTTGGCGAGATTGCCCTGGCCGTGGACCACGAATTGCTCCTCCGGCCCCCAGCCGCCGCTGGCGAAGCGCTGCGGCTCCATGAACTTCCACGCGTTGATCAGCGCCTTGCGGTATTTGTCGTCGCCGAGGTGGAGATAGGCCTGCGCGCCCGAAGCGTTGCCGATCGTGTGGCTATAGGCGTGCTTGGTGGGCAAGACGTCCTGGCCGGCGGCCAGCGGATCGAACCACTCCTTGTCCAGCATATAGTGGACGGCCATGTCGTGATACTTCTTGTCGCCGGTGATCTCGGCGACGTGGAACAGGTTTTCCGAGAGGACATAGGTCTCGTCATAGGGCGGCTCGGTCTTGCCGATGCGGTCGCGCGAGACGGGCGAGATGTACGGGCGGCACTTTTCGATGATGATCGGCAGCAGCGACCTGGCCTGCTCGACACCGGACAGGCGATAGGCGTCGATCAGCCCGACGACGTACTTGTCCATGACATAGGCGGCCCACTGCGCCTGCGCCCTGGGGCCGGCATAGGGATTGGTCGCGGCGACCATCGCCTTGCCCCATTCGCTGACCAGCAATTTGACCTTGTCATGTGCCTGCTGGTCGCCGGTCGCCGCGCCATAGCGCGCGAGGCCGGAGATGTACTGGCCCAGCGTCAGCCCGGCGACGAAGCCGTCACGGTCATACCAGCCACCCATGTCGGGGCCGGGGGCGGGGAGGCCGGCATTCTGGCGGAAGACCTTGAGGATGCGGTCATTGTCGAGCGCGAGGAAGTGCGAATGGATGTGATCGAACTGGCGCTTGATGCGGCCGCCGGTGAGCTTGACCGCGCCATAGGGGAATTCGCGCATCGCCTCCTTGCCGCCGGGGCCGGACGCGCGGGTGCCGGTATATTGGGCGGCGAGCGCACTGGCCGGTAGCGCGCCGACGCTGGCGGCAGTGGTGGCACAGGCGGCGCAGTGCATGAAATGGCGCCGCGAAACTGCTTCGGTCATCGCTCGATCCCTCCTGCGGCCGGGCGCGATTCGGGCACCCTTGCCGATAGTCAGAATATAATAGTATTATTATTCGAGCGGCGCAATCGCGCCTCTGAAATCAAGCAAGGCCGCCGCGTGCAAAGCCTTCGCCGATCAGCGTGCGCATGGCGCGGGCAGCGCGGTCGCCGTCCCCGGACTCGATCGCCGCGGCGAGCTCGTCATGGCCGAGCAGGTCCGGATCGCCTTTCGCGGCGGGCTGGCGCATCTGGAACGACGCGGTCAGCGTGGTCTCGATCACGCCAGTGAGCGAGCTCATCAGCGCATTGCCCGACGCGCGTGCGATTGCCTTGCGGAAGTCGAGATCGGCGGCGGCGAAGGCGTCGCGGTTGCCGGCGGCGCGCATGGCGGTGAGGCTGTCGCGGATCGCGGCGAGATCTTCTTCGGTGCGGCGGGTCGCCGCGGCGCGCGCGGCGGCGGCGCCGATCGCGATGCGCACTTCGGCGAGATCGGTGAGGAAGCCGAGATCGAGGCCCTGCTCGACCTTCCACGCCAGCACGTCGGCGTCGAAATAATTCCAGTGCGTGCTGTCGAGCACGGTGGTGCCGACGCGCGGCTTGGCGGCGATGAAGCCCTTGGCCTTGAGCGTCTTGTTCACCTCGCGCAGCACGGTCCGCGAGATTTCGAAACGCGCGAGCATGTCGTCCTCGGCGAGCTTGGTGCCCGGTTCGAGCTCGCCCGACAGGATCTCGGTGCCGAGCACGCGTGCGACCTGGTCGTGGCTGGAGCGCGCAACGCCGCGCATCATGTCGCGCCGGCTGCCCTTGAGTTCGGGGATCTGCTTCAAGCGTCGCGTCCGATCGTGGCTGTTCGCGCTCTTATGCGGGGAAAAATACTACTTTTCCATCCGGCAAATTCGGACGTCCGAAAAAGGAGGCGCCCCGGCACGTGTTGCGGCGTGCCGGGGCGCAGATTTTCGCTCCGGGGAGGGAGCGAAGGGGGGTGCCTTTGTTGGTTCGGCAAGCCGAACCGGTTGCGGTGCCGGCCCGCTCCCTACCCGACCACCCATCAAGGATACTGACGTGGGTGGCCGGGTGGGGGAGCGGGCCGGTGCCGCGCTACATCAGAAGCGCGTTCTGACGCCGGCCGAGATACGTCGGCCGGTGGTGCGGTATTCCTTGGTGCGGTCTTCGCTCACCGAGTAGATGAACTCCTTGGCATTGTTGAGGTTCACCGCATCGGCGAAGACCGTGAAGTTCTTCGTGATGTCGTAGGAAACGCCGACATCGAGCTGGCCATAGGCGTCGAAATATTCCGGCTCGCCGTTACGGCCCGACGCGATCTGCAGGAAGTTGTCGCGATAGGTGTAGGCGACGCGTGCGGTGAGGCCGTATTTCTCGTAGAAGCCGACGAGGCTGTACGAGTTCTTCGACAGCCCCTCGAGCCCGAACGTCACGTTGGCGACCGCGTTGCGATATTCTGCGTTCGAGTCGGTGAAGTTGTAGCTCGCCTGCACGCCGAAGCCGTCGAACGGGGCGGGCAGCCAGTTGTCGAACGACTGGCGATAGCCGATCTCGAAGCCCTTCACGACCGCACCGGCGCCGTTGCTGGGCACGGTGACCTGGAAGGTGACCTGGTCGACGCGCTGGGGTGAGGTCGTCAGCGTCACGAAGGACTGGATGTCCTTGTAGAACGCCGCCGCCGAGATCAGCGAGCCGGGGGCGAAATACCATTCGACGCCGCCCTCGACCTGGTTCGCGCGGAACGGCTGAAGGTCGGGGTTGCCGCGGCGGATCGTCTCGTTGCCGGGGTTGGTCTGGATCGTCTGGCGCGGCGACAGGTCCGACAGCGTCGGGCGCGTCATCACCTTCGACGCGGCGATGCGGACCAGCAGGTCGTCGGTCAGGTTGAGCCGCGCGTTGAGCGAGGGCAGCCAGTCGCGATACTTGCCGCGGAAGCTGACCGGGACGATCGGCGAGACGGTGATGATGTTCTGGCCCTGACCGTTCGGGACGGCGCTGAGGATGGTGCGCGAGGCGCCGGCCGAGGTATAGTCGGTATCCTCGTAACGCAGGCCGACATTCACCGCGAGCGGCAGGCCGCCGACTTCGGTGTCGAGCGACGCCATGAGATAGCCGCCCCAGACCTTCTCGTTGACCTGCGACGAAGCCGAGGCCGACGGCGTGGCCGGGTTGAAGGTGCGGCCGTCGGCGGTCGCGAACTGATCGACCTGAAGCACCAGCGCGCGCGGGTCGTAGATCACCCAGTCGCGCAAGATGTTGCCGCCGCTGCCCTCGAAGAAGTTGCGGTTGGTGGGCGAGAACAGGGCGGCGGGAAGGACGCGGTCCGATCCGCAATAGGCGCATTGCTCACCGAACGGCATTTCGTCGGCGGTGATCGTCTTGATGCGGCTCTGCTTGAACAGGCCGGCATAGAAGGTCAGGTCGCCCTTGCCCGGGTTCCATTCGACGTCTGCCTTATATTCCTCGATCTCGTCGTCGATGTTCGAACCGCCGCCCCAGATGTAATAATGCGCGGTGATGCCCTGCGAGCTGGTCGCCGCGTTGGCATAGTTGGGGCTGGACAGCGTGTAGTCGTAGATCGGGCTGCCGCTGCGCCGATCGTAGGAATAGTCGATATTCTTGCGGCGGATGGTGGTGAAGAGGTTGTTCTCCTTGCCGCGGCGGCGCGCGTCGGAGACCGAGCCGTCGAGGCGGACGCGCAGCGTGTCGGTAGGGTTCCAGTCGATGTTGATGCCGAACTGGTCGGTGGTCACGTTGCGGTCGTCATACTGGATGATCTGATCGACGAAGCCGCCGGTGACGCGCTGGTACAGCGTCTTGCCGCCGGTCTGCACGCCGTTGACGATGCTGCCGCCCGACACGACATGCTCGGCCAGCGTGCCGCCGGAGAAGTCATAGGCGAGGCCGGTCTGCTGCTCGCGGAAGCGCGCGCGCGAATAGAGCGTGTCGACCGTGACGGTCAGCGTCTCGCTCGGGCGCATCTGCACCGAGCCGTTGACGGCCCAGCGCGTCAGGTCGCGTTCGAAGAAGAAGGGCGACAGGTTCGACGGAGCATCGACGCCGGTGAACGGCGTCACGCCCGCGGCGAGTCGGCCGAACCAATATTCGTTGGCGGGGCGGCCGGCGGCGGCGTTGGCGGCGAGGCTGCCGCGCTTCACATGGCCCGCGCCGATGGTGAATTCGTCGTAGCGGCTTTCCTGCTCGGAATAGACGCCGGCGAGCGCGACGCCGAAGCTGCCGGATTCATTCTTCCAGCTGGCGACGCCGGAGAATTCCGGGTTCCAGCTCTTCGCCAGTTCCGAATACATGCCGGTGGCCGAAGCGGCGACCTTGAAGCCTTCCTTCTGGTCGAGCGGACGCAGCGTCTTGACGTTGATCGTCGCGCCGATCGACGAGCCCATGAAGTTCGCCTGCGGCGACTTGTACACGTCGGCGCCCGAGATGACCTCCGACGGGATCACGTCGAACGAGAATTCGCGGCCGTTATTGTCGGTGGCGAGCGTGCGGCCGTTGACGGTGACCGCGTTGAACTTGGGCCCGAAGCCGCGAACGGTGACGAAGCGGCCTTCGCCGCGGTTGCGCTCGATCGTCACGCCGGTGATGCGCTGGAGCGATTCGGCGACATTCTGGTCGGGCAGCTTGCCGAGATCCTCGGCGACGATCGAATCGACCACCGAGACCGAGTTGCGCTTGATGTCGATCGCGGCGCGCTCCGCAGCGCGGATGCCGGTGACGACGATCGCCTCCTCTTCCTCCGCCGGGGCGGCGGCGGGCGTGTCCTGCGCCAGTGCCGGCGCGGTGATCAGCGCGCTGCCAGCAGCAGCGAGAAACAGTGAACGGCGAAATACGAGACGTTGCCGCATGGGAATCCCCTCCAAGAAATATTGATTAGTGTGACTAATGCCAGCGTTGGACGCTGGAGTCAAATGACATAACATGTATTACAAGTTTGCGGATTAGCGCACCGACTTGATCGGAAAGACGCAGATCGCCGAGCCGAACACGAAGATCACCGCCGCCCAGAAGATCGTGCGGTAATCGTTGCCGAACGCGCTGAGCAGCACCGCGGCCATCACCGGGCTGATGATCTGCGGGATGTTGACCGCGGTGGTGAGGATGCCGAGGTCCTTGCCCTCGTCGCCCAGCGCGCTCTTGGGCAGCACCTGAGTCATCAGCGCCATGTCGATCGACATGAACATGCCGTAGCCGACGCCGATGATCGCGGCATAGATCCACATGCCCTGCATGTTGGGCAGCGCCAGCGGGGCGACCATCGCGCAGCCCATGATCAGGCTGCCGAGAATCACGAACGGCTTGCGCGCCTGGAACTTGTCGGAGAGCCAGCCGGAAATGAGCGAGGATGCGACCAGACAGATCAACGTGACGATCGCCATGTTGGCGATGGCGATATTCGACTCGGCGTTCCCGAGACCGATATAGTCGCGCAGGATGTAGAGCAGATACGCCGCGACCGCCTGATAGCCCATATAGATGAAGAAGCGGCTGGCGAAGGCCCAGGCGAAATCGGGATGCTCGCGCGGGCTGATCCAGAAGCCCTTGAGGAACTCACCCCAATGGATCGGGCGGCGGGGCAGGGCGTCGCTCGGCGGCTCGCGGTTGAGCGCGACGAAGGCGAGGCAGGAGGCGGCGATGGCGCCGGCGAACAGGCCATAGGCGAGCACGCGTTCGCCCGCGAGATAGCCGGCGACGACGGTGCCGGCGGTGAGGCCGGCGGTCATGCCCGCGCCGACGATCCCCGATACGCCGCCGCGCGTCTCCGGCGCGAAGCGGTCGGCGATCAGCGTCGTCATCGCGGGCTGCATCGAATTATAGGCGACCGCCGCCATCACCCACAGCACCATCAGCGACCAGAAGCTGGTCATCCACGACACGCCAAACAGCGCGAGCGAACCGATCAGCGAGGCGATTGCGATCCACGGCGAGCGGCGGCCCCAGCGGCTGCGCGTGCGGTCCGACAGCGCGCCGGCGATCGGGGTGGTGAGCGTCGAGAAGATCGAGGTGATGAAGAAGATGAGGGCGAGGTTGTTGGCTTTAGACCCTTCGTCGAGCTCGGCGATCTGGTTGGGCAGGAGCACGCCGAGCACGCCACTGTAGAGCGCCATCAGCAGGAAGAAATTGACCATCAGCGACAGCTGCAGCTTCATGCGCTGCGGGCCGAGCACATAGGACGGGGTGGTCGCTGCGGCCGTGGCCATCATTGCTCTCCAGTGGTCTTGTTCTGCTTTGCGTCTTCTTATTCGGCGGCGAGCGGCCCGTCGGGGACCAGCCTGAGGCCAGCCTTGCGCGAGCGCTTATGCGGGCCGCCATTGCTGTTCCAGCCCCCGGCAGTGGCGTTGGTCAATGCCGCCTCGTCGAGCTCGATGCCGAGCCCCGGGGCGTCGCCGAGGCGGATGCCGCCGTCGCCGATCTGCTGATCGACCGTGAGGCCGGCGGGCCAGTTCACGTCCTGCACCTCGAGCCCGATCATGTTGGGCAGCGCCGCCGCGGCATGCGCGCACGGATTGCAGTCATAGCCGACCGGCGACACGGGCAGGTCGCGCGAATGCGCCGCTGCGGCGACGCGCAGCAAATGCGTGATGCCCCACACGCTGCCGGTCTGGACGACATCGACCGCCTTCGCATCGAACAATGGCGCGAACTGATCGAGGCCAGTCAGATTCTCGCCCGTCGCGACCGCCGCGCGAGATGCGCGCGAGATGCGCGCGAGACCAGCAGCATCCCAGCGCCGCACCGGCTCCTCGATCCAGGTGAGGTCGAGCTGCTTCTCGATCTCGGCGAGGTGGCGGATCGCCTGCTTGGCGTTCCACGCTTCATTGACGTCGAGCATCATCGCCGGACGCGAGGTGTTGGCCGAGAGGATGTCGCGCGCCGCGAGCAGCCGTTCGATATCGCGCGCAACATCCTTGCCGCCCTTGATCTTGGCCGATGCGAAGCCGCGCTCCGCCCAGCCGCGATAATGGGTGGCGAAGGCATCGTCGTCGAGCCCGTAGCACAGGCCCGAGGCATAGCCCGGCACGAAACGGTCGAGCGCGCCGAGCGTGCGCCACAGCGGTTCGTCCGCCATCTTGGCTTTCAGGTCCCACAGCGCCATGTCGACCGCGGCGATCGCGCCATAGGTCGCGCCGGCATGGCCGCTCTTGAAGACATGGGCGAGCATCGAATCGTAGAGCGCGGTGACCGCGCGCGGATCCTTGCCTTCCACAGCGGGGAAGACGCGGTCGACATCCGCATGCTGGCCCAGGCCGATGCCGGTCAGTCCGCCGTCGGTTTCGAGGATCAGGATCGGCACCTCGGTGATCCCGCACGCCACGACGCCGTTCACATCGCCGACCGGGCGGCCCCAGTCGTGCGTCGTCGTCAGGCTGCGATAACCAGTGATCTTCATGCGCGTCGGCATCCCCTCGCCAGGCGCCGTGCCGCCTGTCTGTCCAGTTGTATTATGTATGATCTATCCAAATCCGCAAGCCCCCAGTTGCTGCCGAGACTTGACGCTGCGGCGGTTGCGGTTCCATCCGTGGCGCAAGAAGGCGAGAACGAGAGAAGCGAATGAACGACGAAGCTGCCGCCGCCCCGCAACGCGTCCGCCGACGCCCGCGCCTGTCGACCGCGGTGGTCGAGGATCTGGTGAACGCGATCGTGATGGGCACGTATCCGATCGGCACCGCGCTGCCGCCCGAGAACATGCTGTGCGACATGTACGATGTCAGCCGCACCGTGGTGCGCGAGGCGACGACGGCGCTGACCGAAAAGGGGCTGGTGGTCTCGCAGCAGGGGCGCGGCACGATCGTGCGCGACGGGCGGGCGTGGAACATGCTCGACCCGATGATCCTGTCGGCACTGTTCCAGGGCGAAGAGGGGCTGCGTTATCTCGACAATCTGTCGGAGGTGCGCACGTTGCTGGAATCGGCGATGGCGGCGAAGGCGGCTGCGAATGTGACGCCCGAGTCGGTCGCCGAGCTGACCGCGCAGATCGAGAAGCTGGAGGGGCTGGTGGCGATGCCCTCGGCCTATGTCCATGAGGACCTCAAGTTCCACGACATCATCATGCGCATGTCCGGCGACCGGCTGAGCAAGGCGATCATCGACGGCATCCAGTCCGAAGCGCTGCGCACCCACGGCTATTCGGGCAAGCTGTCGGTCGAGCATGTCCGGGCGACGCAGGAGGCGCATCGCAAGGTGTATGAGGCGATCGCGGCCGGGGATGCGGATGGCGCGTCGGCGGCGATGCGGGAGCATATCGCCGGGTCGTGGGACAAGCGCAGGGCGCAGCCGCGGGGTTGATCGCCCTTGAACTTCCCTCGTCACCCCGGCCTTGTGCCGGGGTCCACCGGGCGGCAGGCATTGCCCGTGGAGGCTCAGCGGGCACGACAAGCGGCTTGGTGGACCCCGGCACAAGGCCGGGGTGACGGGTTGGGTGGGTTTTAGGGCTGCTCGCCCAGCGAATAGATTCTGTCCAGCTCGACCCAGGTCTGATTGGGTGCGAACGGCAATGACTTCTGAAACCCCGCCATCAGCGCGTCCCATGCGGCGACGTCGGGATCGGCGGTGTCGCGGGCACGTTTGGTCTCAGGATCGGGCGCACGGGCGGGGTCCTGCTCCATCACCATGAACAGCCGGTCGCCAGCCCACCAGATTTCGAGCGACTCAACCCCATCCGCGCGGATCGCGGTGTTGACGGCGGCGGGCGGACCGCCGGGTTCGTGCCATTTGCGATAGGCGGCGATCCGCTCGGGATCGTCGTGCAGATCGACGGCGAAGCAGCGGCGGATGAGCGGCATTTCGACAATCTCCAATCGCATCGATTGACGCGGTGCCCCATCCTGCCTTAAACATCATACGTCTTACAACATAAGATGGAGCGGATGGGTGCCTGACCTATATGGCGAACGTATCGCCCGGCGCGAGCTTGCCGCGCGGTCGGGTTCCCTGTCGCAATTTGCCGGCGTGCGGCTCTCGACGCTCGGCGACGGAGTCGAGCGCGGGGTGCGGCAGCTCGAGTTCCGCACCGGATCGGGGCTGCGCTTCACGGTGCTGGTCGACCGCGCGATGGATATCGCCGAGTGCGAGCATAATGGGCGCGCGGTGGGGTGGCACTCGCCGTCGGGGTTCCGGCATCCGGGGTTGCATGATTATGAGGGCGAGGGCGGGCTGGGCTGGTTCCGGTCGATGTCCGGCCTGCTGATTACCTGCGGGCTCGACCATGTGCTGTTCATGCATGACGATCCGGCGGGGCATTATTTCTACGGCCCGCGCGAGAAGGTGTCGTCATCGCTGCATGGGCGCGTGGGGACGATTCCCGCGAAGCTGACCGGCTATGGCGAGACGTGGGACGGCGACGAATGCGTGCTGTGGGCCGAGGGCATCGTTCAGCAATCGACGGTGTTCGGCGAGGATCTTCATCTGATCCGCCGGATCGAGGCGGATGTCGGCGGCAACGAGATCCGGCTGACCGACCGCGTGGTCAATCACGGCTTTTACCGCACGCCGCATATGTATTGCTACCACATCAATGTCAGCCATCCGGTGGTGGCGGAGGGGTCGCGCTATGTCGCGCCGGTCCGCGACGTGATCTGGGCGGCGCATGAGGGCAAGTATCGCGAGCAGGGTGTGGGCTATCGCACGCTGCCGGCGCCGATCGTCAATTTCCACGAGCAGGTGTGGCAGCATGACATGGCCGCCGATGCCGCCGGCAAGGTCAACGTGGCGTTGGTCAATGAGGCGCTCGGTTTCGGGTTCGAGGTCGAGACGCGCAAGGACCAGTTCCCGGCAATGTTCGAGTGGCAAAACCTTCATGCCGGCCATTATGCGGTGGGGATCGAGCCTTCGACCAACCATGTCATGGGCAAGGATTTCGCGCGCGAGCGCGGCGAGCTGATCTGGCTCGAGCATGGCGATGAGCGGCGTTACGACAGCGTGTTTCGCGTGCTGCCGGATGCCGAAGCGGTCGCCGATGCGGTGGCGCGGATCGAGGGCGTCGTGACGCAGCCGGCCGATGAGTATCCCGCCCCGTCGGGTGTGTTTCCGCCGATCGGAGCGGCCAAGTGAAGGGGCGGGTGGTCCTCTACACCGGCGCCGCTGGCGGGCTGGGGCTCGATACCACGCTGCTGCTGCTCGAGCGCGGCGCGAGCGTGGTGGCGATCGACAATGACCTGACCAAGGTTGCGGCGTTGCAGGCGGCGGCGCCAAAAAAAGGCAACGGCGCCAAAGGCGAACTGATCGTCTCGACCGCCGACCTGTCCGATCTCGCCGGCTTCCGCGCGACGCTGGACGGGCTGATCGAGCGTGCCGGCGGGTTCGACGTGGTGATCAACAATGCCGCGATCTATCCGTCCAAGCCGTTCGAGGACTATTTGATCGAGGAGCATCAGGCGGTGCAGCGCGTCAATGTCGACGCCGGCATCGTCGCGGTGCAGGCGGCGCTGCCGGGGATGCGGGCCAAGGGTTTCGGGCGGATCATCAACGTGTCGAGCATCACGCTGTCGGGCGGCTGGGCGAATTTGTCGCCTTACGTGGCGTCGAAGATGGCGCTGGTCGGGCTGACGCGGGCCTGGGCGCGTGAATTCGGCCCCTATGGGGTGACGGTCAACGCAATCGCCCCCGGTGCCTTCCCGACCGACGCCGAGAAAATCCACCCCGACCCTGAGGGCTATAACCGCATGGTGCTCGACGCGCAGTCGATCAAGCGCCGCGGCAATGCCCATGACATCGCCAACGCCATCGCCTTTTTCGCGAGCGACGAGTCCGGTTTCGTCACCGGGCAGACGCTGCACGTAAACGGCGGCTGGACAATGAATTAAAGGACGAAAAGTGCAGAATATCCTGAGCGGCATCCGCGTGCTCGATTGCTCGATCGCGATGGCCGGGCCGTTCGCGGCGCAGCGCATGGGCGACATGGGCGCCGATGTGGTCAAGGTCGAGCCGGTTACCGGCGAGTGGCAGCGCCATGCCCCGGCAGGCGGCGCGGCGGGCAATGAGGTGTGCGTGTCGTTCCTGTCGCTCAACCGCAACAAGCGGTCGCTGGCGATCGACCTCAAGGCGCCCGAAGGCAAGGCGCTGCTGCTCGAGCTGGTCAAGGACGCCGACGTGTTCCTGCAGAACTACCGCCCCGGCGTCGCCGAGCGGCTGGGGGTGGATTATGCGACGCTGTCGGCGATCAACCCGAAGCTGATCTATGTCTCGATGTCGGGCTATGGCGAGGATGGGCCGTATCGTTTTCATCCGGGGCAGGACCTGCTGTTGCAGGGCATGTCGGGGGCGATGATGTCGGCGGGTGTGGATGGCGCCCCGCCCTCGGCCGCGGGGCAGTATCTGGTCGACGCGATCACCGCCTATTCGGCGTTCGAGGGCGCGCTGGCCGCGCTGTTCCATCGCGAACGCACCGGCGAGGGGCAGCTGGTACAGGTCAACATGCTCGACGCGATCACCACGATCCAGATGCAGGAATTGTCGGTGTTCACCGTCGGCGGCGTGCCGCAGGGCCGCTCGGCCGAGCCGCATGCGCACAGCTATATCCGCTCGCCCTATGGCGTGTTCGCGACCGCGGACGGTTATATCACGCTGGCGATGGCGTCCTATGCCAAGCTGGCCGAGCTGTTCGGCGATCCGTTCTTCGAGGGGCTGGAGGACCAGCGCGACGGCTGGCGGCTGCGCGACGAGATTTTCGCCAAGGTGCGCGAGAATCTGGTGAAGCGGACCAGCGCCGAGTGGCTGGAGGCGATGCTGGCGCGCGATATCTGGGCGGGGCCGGTCTATGGCTATGCCGATCTGGTCGATGATGCGCAGATCAAGCACAACGGCACCTTCGTGGAGTATGATCACCGCACCGAGGGGCGGGTGAAGGTGCCGGGCTTCCCGATCCGCTTTTCCAAGACGCCGTCGACGATCGAGCGCGGCGCGCCTTTGGTGGGTGAGCATAGCCGCGAGGTGCTGGAGGAAGCGGGACTGGACGCGGCGGCGATCGACAAGCTGATCGGTGCGGGCGTGGTCAAGCAGCACGGATGAGCGCGCCGAGCTATCGCGGGCTGACCTGGGACCATCCGCGCGGGTACAATGCGCTGGCGGCTGCGGCGGCGCGTGCGGGGGATGTGTTGATCGCGTGGGAGAAGCAGCCGCTGGAGGGGTTCGAATCGCATCCGATCGCGGACCTTTGCGCGCGCTATGATCTGGTCGTGCTGGATCATCCGCATGTCGGTGAAGCGGTGGCGGGCGATTGCCTGATGCCGGTCGAGGATTTGTTCGGCGCGGACGAGATCGCGGCGTGGCGGGCGGCGGTCGCGGGGCCTTCGCTTGCGAGCTATCACTATTCTGGAAGGCACTGGGCGCTGCCGCTCGATGCGGCGACGCAGGTGATGGCGTATCGGCGTGATACGATAGCGAGGCCACCGGCAAACTGGACCGAATTGCCGGACTTTGCTGCGCAGCATAAGGTCGCGCTGTCGCTGGCCGGGCCGCATACGATCCTGAGTTTTCAGTCGATCTGTGGGGCGCTCGGCGCAGGGCGTGCGGGCGACGACTTCGTTGATCGAGCGATTGCGCGCGAAGCCTTTGCGCTGATGGCGGCGCTGACCGGCGACGTGACCGTGCGGGCGCAGGGGTTGAACCCGATCGCGATGCTGGGCGCGATCGAGCGCGGCGAGGGGATCGACCTGTGCCCGCTGATATATGGCTATGTGAATTATGCGACGCGTGGTGTCGGGTTTGCCGATGCGCCGGCCGGGCCGGGCGGGCGGATCGGATCGACGCTCGGCGGCACCGGGATCGCCGTGTCCAGGCGGTGCGAGGTGACGCCGGCACTGCTCGATCATCTGCGCTGGCTGATGTCGGACGCGGTGCAGCGCGGCTTCATTCCGCAGCATGACGGGCAGCCGGCGCTGCGTTCGGCTTGGCAGGATGCGGCGGTGAACGCGGCGACAGGCAATTTCTTCGCCGACACGCTGGCGACGGTCGAGGCCGCTTTACTGCGCCCGCGGCACGACGGCGCCATCGCCTTCCAGACAGCGGCGTCGGCGCGGCTGCGCGCTGCGCTGCTGTCCGGCGAAACCGCGGATCCCGTGCTCGACGATATCGAAGCCCTTTACCGCACCCATCACCCGGCCGGAGCCGAGACATGACCGACGATCTGCTGTTCACCGTGGCCGACCATGTCGCCACCATCACCCTCAACCGCCCGGCCAAGCTCAATGCGTTGACGCCCGAAATGGCGGCGGCGCTGATCGCGGCGGTCAGCGAGTGCAATGGCAGCGACGCGGTGCGCTGCGTGGTGATCACCGGGGCCGGGGAGAAGGCGTTCTCGGCCGGGTCCGACATCACCACGCTCGATGGCTATGCGACGCCATGGGACTTCAGGAATCGCGACGATTATTGCGATGCGCTGCGCGCCTGCCGCAAGCCGGTGATCGCAGCGGTCAACGGTTATGCGCTGGGCGGCGGGCTGGAGACGGCGATGGCGGCGGATATCCGCATCGCCAGCACCAATGCGCGGTTTGCGGCGCCGGAGATCAAGCTGGGCTGGATCGGCGGCGGCGGGATGGCGGCGGGGCTGACCTATGCCGCTGGGCCTTCGAATGCAGCGCTGATGCTGCTGACCGGGGATATGGTTTCGGCCGAGCAGGCGCTGGCCTGGGGGCTGGTGAGCGAGGTGGTGGCGCCCGACGCGCTGCTGTCCCGCGCGCAGGAGATTGCGGCGACGATCGCGTCGCGGGCACCGATTGCAGCGGAAACGGCGAAGCTCAACCTGCGCGCGTCGCATACCATGCCGTGGGACAAGGCGATCGAATATGAGCGGGACTTGCAGGCGATCTGCTTCGCGACCGAGGATGCGAAGGAAGGCCGAGCGGCTTTTGCCGAGAAGCGTGCGCCGGTGTTCCGGCGGCGCTAGGGTAGTCGCGTGACCAAGCCGAAGATCCTGCTCACCCGCCGCTGGCCCGAAGCCGTCGAGGCGCGGCTGGCGGCGAGCTATGACGTGACGTTGAACGAGGCCGACGTGCCGCTGGACGCGGCGGCATTGGCGGTGGCGATGCGCGAACATGACGCGCTGTGCCCAACGGTGACCGACAAGATACCGCGCGAGGTCATCCTGACCGAGGACCGCCGGGCGCGGATCATCGGCAACTATGGCGCGGGCTTCGAGCATATCGATCTCGATGCCGCTCGCGAGGCGGGGGTGGCCATCACCAACACGCCCGACGTGCTGACCGACGCGACCGCCGATATCGCGATGGCGCTGATCCTGATGGCGACGCGGCGCGCGGGCGAGGGCGAGCGCGAGCTGCGCGCCGGCGAATGGAGCGGCTGGCGGCCGACGC
The DNA here is from genome assembly GCF_024211275.1 of Sphingomonas tagetis. Lineage (GTDB taxonomy): Bacteria > Pseudomonadota > Alphaproteobacteria > Sphingomonadales > Sphingomonadaceae > Sphingomonas > Sphingomonas tagetis. Next base: position 147,849 of record NZ_JAMLDX010000002.1, on the reverse strand, counting down.
ATCTGCTCGGGCGGTCGCTGCGCGGCAAGGTGCTGGGGCTGGTCGGCTATGGCCGGATCGCGCGCGCGGTGGCGGAACGCGCGGTGGCGTTCGGGATGACGGTGGTCGTGCACAGCCGCAGCCGTGCGGACGATGTCGCGCCGGATGCCTATCATTCGACGCTAGAGAGCTTGCTGCGCGTGTCCGATGTCGTGTCGCTGCATGCGCCCGGGGGCTCGGCGACGCGGCACATGATCGATGCGGCGGCATTGCAGACGATGAAGCGCGATGCGGTGCTGGTGAATACCGGGCGCGGGACGCTGATCGATGAGGCGGCATTGGCGGTGGCGTTACGCGACGGCGTCATCGCCGCGGCGGGGCTCGACGTGTACGAGCGCGAGCCGGCGGTCGAGGCGGCGTTGACCAGCCTGCCGAACGCCGTGCTGCTCCCGCATCTCGGCTCGGCGACGCTGGAGACGCGCGAGGCGATGGGGATGAAGGTGGCCGACAATCTCGACGCCTTCTTCGCCGGGCGCGAGCCGTTTGACCGCATCGCTTGAGATCGTTGCCGATGCGGTGACGCGCTGGCTGGACGAGGGTCCGTGCCCGCTGATTCTGGGGGTGTGCGGCTCGCAGGGCAGCGGCAAATCGACGCTTGCGAATGCGCTGCTCGAGCGGTTCGCGGGACAGGGTCTGTGCGTTGCTACGCTGTCGCTGGATGACCTTTATCTGGGCAAGGCGGCGCGTGCAGAACTGGCGCGTGCGGTGCATCCATTGCTCGCGACGCGCGGCGTGCCGCTCACGCATGACGTGGAGCGGGGCTGCGCAATTCTCGATGCTGCGAAGGCGGGCTTGTCGTTCGAACTGCCGCGCTTCGACAAGGCCAGCGACGAGCCGCTGGCGCGGGGTGAGCGCGTGGACGGGCCGCTCGACTTGCTGATCTTCGAGGGCTGGTGCGTGGGTGCGGCTGCGGAAGACGGCGTCGAACTCGTGACGCCGGTCAACGATCTCGAACGCGAAGAAGACGAAGACGGCGTCTGGCGCCGCGCCGTCAACGCTGCGCTCGCTGGACCCTATCAATCGCTGTTTGCGCGGATCGACCGGTTGGTGCTGCTCGCCGCGCCGGGCTTCGAGGTCGTGCGCGCATGGCGAACGCAACAGGAGCATGAGTTGCGCGATCGGCTTGCCGCCGATGGCCGCGATCCTGGGCTGGCGATGGACGACCAGGCAATCGGCCGCTTCATCGCACATTATGAGCGGATTACGCGCGCGATCCTGCGCGAAATGCCGGCACGCGCCGATCTGACGGTGCAGCTCGATGAAATGCGAAACGCAAAAACCTGACATACAGGTTGCGCGCCACCGCGACATAATTCATCATACAACAATAAGGATAATGACAGGAGGCGGAATGCTGGAGCGTGCCGAGTTCAGCAGGCGTGCCGCGATGGCCGGGTTCGGTGTGGCGATGGCAGCCGGCGCGATGCCGGTGCGCGCGACAGGATCGCTGACGGGCTTCCACAATGTCCGCGACTATGGCGCGAAGGGCGATGGCAGGGCGGTGGATTCGCCTGCCTTCAACCGCGCGATCGAGGCTGCGAGCGCGAAGGGCGGCGGGACGATCGTGGTGCCTCCGGGGCGGTATCTGTGCTTCTCGATCCGGCTCAAGAGTCACATCACGCTCGTGCTGATGCCGGGTTCGGTGATCGAGGCGGCGAGCCCGGACCGGCACAAGGGCCGGTATGACTTGCCCGAGGGCGTCTATGAGGAGCAGTTCGTCGATTATGGCCTCGCGCATTTTCACAACAGCCTGATCTATGGCGACGGCGTCAGCGACATCGCGATTATCGGACAGGGGTTGCTGCACGGGCTGGGCCTCGACCGCGAGGGGCCGGCACAGGGCTGGCATGGCGTCCCCGGCTGGAAGTCGCCGCGCGAGCGCGGGATGACGCCGGATGAGGCCCGCCGCGCCAATCCTGAAGAGATGAAATATGAGGGGCGCGGCAACAAGGCGATCGGGCTGACGCGCTGCCGCAACATACTGCTCAAGGATTTCTCGATCCTGCAGGGCGGGCATTTCGCCTGCTATGCGATCGGCTGTACCAATTTGCGGATCGACGGGCTGACGGTCGATACCGACCGCGACGGCATCGACGTCGATTGCTGCCGCGACGTGCGCGTGACCAATTGCGTGGTCAACGCGCCCAAGGACGACGCGATCTGCCTCAAGAGCAGCTATGGCCTGCAGGAACCGCGCCTGTGCGAGGACGTGCAGGTGATCGGCTGCAAGACCAGCGGCTATCTGCTGGGGTCGGTTCTCGACGGGACGTACCAGCGCTCGCCCTATGTCTCGACCGACAAGGTCGGCGTGCTCGGGCGGATCAAGCTGGGGACGGACTCGGTCGCGGGATTCCGCAACGTGCTGATTGCCGACTGCATCTGCGAAAACTCGCGCGGGCTGCAATTGGGCGCGATCGACGGCGGGGTGCTGGAGGACGTGACCTTCCGCGACATCAACCTCGTCAATCCGGTCAACCATCCGATCTTCCTGCGCCTGTCCGCGCGCAACCGGGCGCCGAAGGGTGCGGGGGTGGCCAGGGTGCGGCGGGTGCGCTTCACCGATATCCAGGTGTCGGGCGCGCGGATGGAATATCCGTGCGGCGTGGTCGGCATCGCCGACGGGATCATCGAGGATGTGAGCTTTCGCGGCGTCAACGTGACCGCGGCGGGCGGCGGGACGCCGGCAGACGCTGCGCGCGAGGTGCCGGAGCGGCGCAATTCGAGCCTCGAGCCGAGCTTCATGGGAACGCTGCCGGCGCATGGCTTGTACGCGCGGCATGTCCGCAATTTGAGCGTCGTCGATTGCGGGTTCGATACCGCTACGCCTGACGCCCGCCCGGCGGCCGTGCTCGAAAATGTGAATGGCGCGGTCATCGATCGGCTCGCCTCGCCAAAGCCGCGCGCGGGCGCGGTGCGGGCGAGTGCGGGAAGCCGCAACGTGACGGTGGGGTCGGTCGCGACGTCGGCCTGACCGCTATCCCCAGAGCATGCCGCGATAGGCGTCGAAGCAGCGTGCGCCGCAGTACAGGCGGATCAGCGCGCCTTCCGCGATGGCCGTGGCGCGCTTCGGGTCCTCCTCGACCGCGGGCCGGATCGCTTCCTTGTTCCAGGCGGCGCTGTGCTTGACGTCGAGCACGGCATGGACCGAGAAATATCGTCGCTCCTTGCCCGAGAAGCCGAGCCGTTTGAGGCCATCGGCGACCATCGCCGAACGCCCCGGCGCGGTGAGCTCGATCACGCCGAGCGCGCCGACCGAATGCCAGGCATAACGGCGCGTGGACGCCATCGCGGTCATCGCATTGGCGAGGCACAGGCTCTCCCACACCGTGCGCTCGATCGACGGATCGACCTTGAGCGTCTCAACCAGCGCGTCGAGCATCGGGCCGTGCATGCCGATCTGCGTGCCGTGGCCCATTTCGTCCCAGTAATTGCGCGCAAGCTCGAGCTTGGGGCGGGTGGGCAGCTTGACCTGAGTCATCGCGACGAGATCGTCGAACCCGGCTTCGCCCGCGGCTTCCTGTTCGAAGAACCAGCGGAACTGGTCGATATCGGCGGTGTCGCGGAGCCAGGGGAAGAGCGGGTCGCCCTGGCCGGGACCGGTCTCCATCAGGCCTTCGAACCACAGCATGAACCCATCCGGATCGGTCGGCGCGGTGGCGGCTTCGTCGATCACCTGCGCGCGCAATTCCTCAAGGAACGCGCCTTCCAGCCGCTGCATGCGGACGTCGCGGTCGAGGGTCCGCTGCCAGTCGGCGGCGGGAAAGCCGGGTGAAAGCCGCTCGTGATTCCAATGCGCCAGACCGCGCTGGAAGCTCGGGGTGAGAAACTGCGATTCCGCGGGCGCATCGCCGCGAATGAACCGGGTTGCCATGAAAGATATCTCCTATTGGCCTGGAAAACATAGGAGAAGGGGCAAGGGTTCCCGGTCTTGACGTGTGTTAGCGCGATCCGGTCAGGCGGTGTCGAAACGATAATTGCCGGAGCCTGCTTCGATCACGAGGCGACCGTTTCGGATGCCCTGAATGGCGATCCCGGTTCGTCGTGCGAGTGGCTGCCCGCTTTCGCGCACGCGATCGGGAGACGTGGCGGGGAGGTGGAGTTCGGCGATCGTGTTGGCCGGCACATGAAGCTGCGCGGTGAAGCTGCCATCGGGGCGAAGCGCCCACGCGGTCTCGATCCGCCCCATCGCGCTGTCGTAGCGTGCGCCGCCCGTGGGTACGCGCGGATCGAGCACCGGATCGAAGCGCCAGCGGGCGAAGCCGGGCGCGAGCGGGTCGATCCCGGCGATGCGGCGGAAGACGAAGCCGTTCACCGCGCCGAGCGCATAGTGATTGTACGAGTTCATCTCAGCATTGCTGGTGTCGGCGTTCCAGCGCTCCCAGATCGTGGTCGCGCCGGCCTTGATCATATGGCCCCAGGAGGGGAGTTCGGTGCGCAACAGCAAGTCGTAGACGAGGCTGGCGTGGCCAGTGTCGGCGAGCGCGTCGAGGCTGAAGGGGGTGCCGAGGAAACCGGTCGAGATCAGCGTGCCGCGGCGGCGGATATCGGCGGCGAGCCTGGTTGCAGCGGCGCTGCGCAGCTTGTCCGGCACCAGCCCGAAATGCAGCGCGAGAATGTAGCCGCAATGCGAGCCGTTGCCGACGCTGCCGTCGGAGCGGACGAACTCACGCTGGAAGGCGCGGGCGATATCGGCGGCCAGTGCGGCATAGGTCTTCGCGTCGGCGGTGCGGCCGGTGGCGGCCGCCATGTCGGCGAGCTTCGCGGCGGACCGCTGCCACATCGCGGTGGCGATCAGAGCCTTGGGCGTGGTTTCGTCGCCCGCTTCCTTCGCGTCGAACGCGACCCAGTCGCCATAGTCATAGCCGCGCTTGGTCCGCCAGACCAGGTCGGGATTGTTGGCGCGGAGATAGTCGAGATAGCGGGTCATCGACGCCCAATGTTCACCGATGATCGCGGTGTCGCCATAGCGCTGCCACACCGTCCAGGGCAGGATCACCCCGGCATCGGCCCAGCCGGGCGAGGTGCCGTTCGAATAGTCGCGCCAGCCCGAGGGGGCATAGTCGGGATATTCGCCTTTCGGTCCCTGCGCGTCGCGCATGTCGCGCAGATAGCGGCGAGTGAAGGCGGCGACGTCCATGTTGAACGCGGCGGCGTCCCAGAACACCATCGCGTCGCCGGTCCAGCCAAGCCGCTCGTCGCGCTGCGGGCAATCGGTCGGGATACCGAAGAAGTTGCTGCGCTGGCTCCACAGCGTGTTGCGCCACAGGCCGGTGATGATCGGGTCATCGACGCGCAGCAGGCTTGTCTCGCCGAGGTCGCTGGAGACGACGACGCCTTCGAACTCGTCGGCGGTCGGCGCGCGGCCGAGGCCGGTCAGTTCGGCATAGCGGAAGCCGAAATAGGTGAAGCGGGGTTCGTAGCTTTCGGGGGGGGCATCGCCGCGGAAGGTGTAGCTGTTGGTGGCTTCGGCGGTGCGCAGATTCTTGCGGCTGACGCTGCCGTCGGGGTTCAGGATTTCGGCGAAGCGCAGGGTGAGCTTGCGCCCTGCCTCGCCCTTTGCCTTGATGCGGATCCAGCCGGCGAAATTCTGGCCGAAGTCGAGCGTGTAGGCGTCCGGGCCGACCTGCCTGACCGACTTGAGCGGCACGGTGCGGACGCGGCGGAGCGGCGGGCCGGCGTTCGCCTTGACCTCGCATGGCGGGGCGGCGCCGATCTGAGCGGGGCGCCAGCCGCTGGGGTCGAAGCCGGGCGACGACCAGCCGCGTTGCTCGCGGCGGGCGTCATAGTCCTCGCCATAGTAGATTTCGGCCTTCACCACCGGGGCGGCTTCGGACAGGCGCCAATTGTCGTCGGTGGCGACGATCTGGGTGGAGCCGTCGATATAGGTCAGCTCAAGTTGGGCAATGAGCCGCAGCGGCGGCGGGCCGAAGGCGAAGCGGCCGGCGAGGCCGTGGAAGCTGCCATACCAGCCATCGGTGACCATGGCGCCGATCGCGTTCGCGCCGGGACGCAGCAGCGCGGTCACGTCATAGGCGCGGTAGAGGACGGTATCGCGATAGTCGGTGCTCTCCGGCGTCAGCAGCGCGTCGCCGACGCGGCGGCCGTTGATCTCCGCCTCGAACGCGCCGAGCGAGGTGGCATAGAGGCGGGCGCGGGCAATGGGTTTGGACGCGGTGAAGTCGCGCCGGAGGAGGAAGGCGCCGCAGCCGGGAAAGGCCTGGAGCTGGTATTTGCTGGGCTCGGCGAGCGGCCATTGGCTGTCGTTAAATGCGGTGGCCTGCCAGCCTTGGGGCGCATTGAGCGTGGTGCGCGCGCCGCTGGTGGTGATGTGCCGGTCGCCAGCGCGGACCAGCAGCGCCGTCGCGCATTCCTTCAGCTTGCGCTCGTTGAAGCCGCGCGGGTCCTTGACCGCGACGGCGATCACGTGGCGACCGGCGGGCAGGTCGTGCGTGGTGACGGCAGGCGGCTCGGAGCCCGAGCGCGTGTCGCGATTGGGGCCGCGGTGGATTTGTTCGCCATCGATCCAGAGCGTGGCGGGGAAGTTGCAGACCGAGATGAGGGTCACCGGCCCGGCCTTGGGCAGGTCGAAGGCGAGGCGGAAATAGCGGGGGGTCTTGTCCTTTGAGCGGTCGCCGCGGACCCACAGCAAGCCGGCTTCGCGATCGGCTTTCGCGAGCGGTGTCTCGGCGGCGATCCATCGGGCTTGCCAGTCGCCGCGGTCGAGCAGCGCCATTTCCCAGCGCGCGGGCTGGCTGGTGGCGGCGCGGCCGCGCGCGTCGCGGACGGTGACTCGCCAATGGACGATGCGGCGCGAGGTGAGCGGCTTGCCGGCATAGGGGATGTCGAGCGATGCGGCGCTGGCGACTTCGCCGCTGTCCCACAGGTCTGGCTGGCCGGCACGGAGCAATTCGAGGGTGCTGGCGGCCTCGATCCGGTAATGTGTCTGGCAGACATTTCGGTCGCGGCTTTCGAGGCGCCACGACAGATGCGGGGCGCGGTCGTCGATTCCGATCGGATTGGTCAGGCCTTGTGCCTTCAGCCCGGTGACGTCGAGTGCACCGGGGGCGAGCGCGGCGGCGGCGGCGACGAGCGTGGCGCCGGCGACGCCCGCGCCTTGCAGGACGTGCCGCCGGTTGATCCGCTTCATCGTCATCTCCCGCAGCCCCTGGCTTCGCGCCGCACTGCCCAGCGGATCGCGCCGGCGATCAATGTCTGATGCAGCGGCTCGGCATAGGTTTCCGCCTTGTGGCCGAGCGACGAGAAGAACATGCGCCCGCGGCCGATGCACCGAGCCCAGACGATCGGGTGCGGCTTGCCCATGCGCACGCGTTCGGGGAAGGGATCGTAGCTCGTCTCATCGACCGTCGCGAGGATGCGGGTGCCGTGGCCGGTGGGGATACGGTCGAACGAATACCATTCCTCAGTTCGCACCCATTTGGCGGGGAGGCTTCGCGTCGCTGGATGGCTGCGATCCACTTCGATCGTCGCCTGCTGGAACTGTTTGGGGCGGCCGGTATGGCCGATGAACTGCGCGCCGATCAGCGTTTCGGGCCACCAGCGCCAGGCATAGTCGGGATCGCCGCCCGCGCCGTGGAGCAGCACCACGCCACCGCCGCGCTCGACCCACGATCTGAACGCGGCGCGCTGGGCGGGGGTGAAGATGTCGCCGCTCGTCGAGTTGAACACGATCGCCGAAAAGCGGGCGAGGTCTTGCGGATTGACGATCGCAGCGTTCTCGGTCTCGAACACGTCGCGGCTCTGGCTGCGGACGAGCGTCGTCAGGACGGTCTTCGCGGCGGCGATCTGCTGGGGGTCGCGGAAGCCGTTGGTCTTGGAGAGGACCAGCACCGCGCCGGGCCGCAGCCTGGGCAGTGCTGGCGGTACGGAATCCATCACCGGCGTCGGCCAGTTGCGCGGGTCGCGCGGTGGCGGGGTGTAGGGCGTGACTTGCGCAGCCAGCGCGGCGAGGGCGATCAGGTTGCGCAGGATCACCGGGCTACTTCCTCGGCCCTGCGGCCTCGATCACCTTGCGCGCCTCGGCCGGCCAGTTGCGGTCGGGGACCAGGAAATTGCCGCGCGCGTCATTGCCGATCTCGGGCAGCCAGCGTCCGCCGGTCGACATCGAATTGTGCCAGTTGCCGGACGCGCGGTTGTCGGTCGAGATCTTGCGCGCATACATCTTGCCGGCAGTGTTGATGTTGAGCCACTTGCCGCCGGTCTCGACGACGTTGCCGGTCACGGTGAAGTGCTTGCTACCTTCGTCGAGATAGATCGCGATGCGGTTCGAGATGTCGAAGATGTGGTTGTTGCGGATCACCGAATTGGGATTGGCCGACAGATTGTAGATCGCGCCGCCATCCTCGTACCACAGCTTCACGCCATGGATGCGGTTGCCCTCGACCAGCGTGTTGCGCAGCGTGGTGGGCGTCGTGAACTTCGGGTTGTGGACATAGCCCTTGGCGTTCTCGTCGTAATTCGGGTTGCCGCCGGCGTCGTTATAGCCCCAGCCCCAGCCGACCGCGATCGCGTCATAGGGGGCGTCGCTGATGTCGTTGTGCAGGATCTTCGCGCCGTCGATGTACGTCGTGAGGATCGCGGCGTTGTCCTTATAGTCCTGGCTGACGGTGACGACGGTGTTGTCCTCGATCACCAGGTTGCGGTTGATGAGGTTGGGGTCGGCCGGATGATGCGCGTCGGTGCGGACGCCGCCGGCCATGATCGCCCCGCCCGAGAGCGTGCTGAAGCGGTTGCGTGCGACGCGGATGTTGCTGGTGGCGAGGCCGATGCCGGTCAGATGAGCGTGGGGCTCGTTGCCGATGCCGAGCGCGATCTGGCCGAGTTGGGTGAACTCGTTGCCTTCGAACGTCACGTCACGCGCGGCGGAAACCTGCACCGCGGCGGGCATCTGGTGCCATTTGAGGCGCATCGATTCGAACTCGACACAGCCCCAGCCGCACTTTTCCCATGCGTCCTTGGGTCGGATCGGGGAGGCGTCGCTGAGGTAGGAGCCGCTCTGCTGATTGGCATAGCCAGTCGGTTTGCTCGGCCCCATCCAGGAACTGTGCGCGAAGGTCAGGCCGCGGAAGGTGAGGCGCTCGACCGGCGCGGCAGGGGTGCCGCTGATCGAGACCAATGTTTCGAGCGTAGGGACGACGACCTTGAGGTCCCTGATGTCCTCGTCGATGCCGGTGCGAAGGTAGAGCTTGCCCGCCTGCGGATCGATCACCCACTGGTGATAGCGCGCGTGCCAGTCGTTGGTCTTGCCGATGAACTCCAGCGCGTTGACCAGAAACAGGCGCGAATCCTCGGGGAAGATCGGCTTGCTGATCGTGTCATAGCCCCATGTGTTGTTGTCCCAGGCCGGCTGCTGCATCGTGATGCGCGTGCCGTCGATCGACTTCACCGGCGAATAGCGGTCGGTGAAGAAGCCAGTCGCTTCCAGCTCGAGCCGGTCGGGGCGGGCGAGCTTGCCGATATAAGCGTATTTGGGGTTGGTGATCTCGAAGCCGCTGGCGCCGAACTTCACGTCGGAGGATCTGAGCTCGATCCACGGGCGTTCGGCGACGGTGCCGTTGACCCAGATCTGGCGGGTGTCGAGACCCTTGGGGGTGGCGGCGACGTAGATGCGCTCCTTCTCGTCGTGGAGCGTAAAGCCGGCGACTTCGATGCCGGAGGAAATGACCGGCTTGGCGCCATCGGCCGCGCGCCATTCGACCTTCCGGCCATTGAGGCCGCCATCGGCGCGGCGGAAGATCAGCGGGGCGGTCAGCTTGTAGCTGCCGTCGGCGAGGATGACGGTGACGTCGTCCCTGGCGTTCTTCGCGCGGACCAGCGCCTGCGCGCGTTCGAGGCTGCGGACGGGTTTCGCCTGGGTGCCCGGATTGCGGTCGTCGCCGGCGGGCGCGACATGCACCGTCACCTGCGCCATCGCAGTGGAAGCGCTCAGCAGCGCGGCGGCCAGCGCCAGCGTCCGTGCGATCATTTCTACCCTCTCCAGTTCGATCTTGTCAGTTCACCCAGCCGCCGTCGATCACGTTGACGGTGCCGGTGGTGAAGGCGCTCTCGTCCGAGGCGAGATAGACGGCGAGCGCCGCCAGCTCGCTCGGGCGGCCGAAGCGGCCCATCGCCTGGCGCGCGGTGAATTCGGCATAGGCTTTCTCGAAATCGCCGGTGTCGTGCAGCCGCTGGATCAGCGACGGCGTCTCGACCGTGCCGGGGCAGATCGCGTTGCAGCGGATGCCGCTGGTCACATAATCGATCGCGACCGACTTGGTGATCCCGATCACCGCGGCCTTGGTCGCGCCATAGGCGAAGCGGTTGGGCACCGCCTTGATGCTGGAGCAGACCGAGGACATGTTGATGATCGAGCCCCCGCCGCGCGCGATCATGTTGGGCAGCACGGCGCGGATCATGCGATATTGCGCGGTGACGTTAAGCGAATAGGCGAAGTCCCACTGGTCTTCTTCGCAATCGAGGATCGTGCCGGCATGGACGACGCCCGCGCAATTGTAGAGCACGTTGAGCTCGGGATAGTCGGCAGCGATCGTCTTCACCGCGTCCTTGTCGGTCACGTCGAGTTCGCGCGTTTCGGCGCCTTCGAGACCCTCGAGCGCCTCGGCGCGGACGTCGGTGGCGATCACCCGGGCGCCTTCGCGCACGAATGCTTCGGCGGTGGCCCGGCCGATGCCCTGGCCCGCAGCGGTCACCAGTGCGATCTTGCCTTCCAGACGGCCCATCATACTCTCCCAAGGGGTAATGCGGCATGGACATGCTCGCGAACATTCGTATGATGAATTATGTTTGAGCCTCATGCAAGCCTTGATCGGCGCTCCACCCTCGGACTCCTCGCATTGCTGCTCGGCAGTCCGGCGGCTGCGCAATCGGCGCTGACCGGCGGCGGTGTCGAGAATGTTCGTCAGCACGGCGCGCGCGGCGATGGCAAGGCGATCGACAGCCCGGCGATCAATCGCGCGATCAAGGCCGCGGCGAAGCGCGGCGGGGGCGTCGTGCTCGTGCCGCCGGGTCGCTATCTCAGTTTCTCGATTCGGCTGGTCGACAACATCACGCTGGCGCTGTCCGCAGGCGCAGTGATCGAGGCGGCCGACCCCGACACGCATGGCCGCAACTACGATCCGCCCGAAAACTATATGGAAGAGCAGTTCCAGGACTTCGGGATCACGCATGTCCACAACAGCCTGATCTATGCCGATGGCGCGTCGAATATCGGGGTGATCGGCCCGGGCATGCTGCACGGTGTGGGCCTCGATCGCGACGGGCCGAACGACCGCTGGTGGAAGCATGAGAATTTCCAGTCGGCGATGGCGCTGGGGATCAGCCCCAGGGAACTGGTGCTGCGCAATCCCAAGGAGGCGGCGATGGTCGGGCGCGGCAACCGCGCGATCGGCCTGCGCGATTGCCGCAACGTGCAACTGCGCGATTTCACCATCCTGCAGGGCGGGCATTTCGGCATCATCGCGCATGGCTGCACCAATATGGCCATCGACAATGTGGTGATCGACACCGACCGCGACGGGATCGATGTCGATTGCTGCCGTGACGTGCGCGTCACCAACTGCACCGTCAACGCGCCCAAGGATGACGCGATCGTGCTCAAGAGCAGCTATGCGCTCGGCCGGCCGGTGATCTGCGAGGACATATTGGTGCAGGGGTGCAAGACCAGCGGCTATCTGATGGGGTCGCTGCTCGACGGCAGCTATCGCAAGTCCGATTACAATATCGAGGGCGGCGGCGTGCTGGGGCGGATCAAGATGGGAACCGAGACGGTCGGCGGGTTCCGCAATGTCCGCATCAGCGACTGTATCTGCACCAACAGCCGCGGCATCCTTGTCGGCATCGTCGACGGCGGGACGATGGAGGATGTGGTGGTGAGCGGGATCACGCTGCGTGATCCGGTCAACGCGCCGCTGTTCGTCCACCATGGCGCACGGATGCGCGCGCCCAGGGGAACGCCGGTCGGCAAGATCCGCCGCGTGCGGTTCGACGATGTGCAGGCCTCGGGCGTCGATCCGCGCTATCCCTGCGGGGTCGAGGGAATCGCCGACGGACCGGTCGAGGACGTGACCTTCCGTGGCGTCGACGTGACCTCGGCTGGCGGTGGTACGGCGGCGGACGTGGCGCGCGACCCCGAATATCGCCGTGAGACGAGCCTTGAGGTCGGCTATCTCAAGACCCTTCCGGCGCATGGCCTGTGGGCGCGGCATGCAAAGCGGCTGACGGTCAGGGATTGCAGCTTTGCGGTCGAGAAGGCCGATGCGCGGCCGACCATCGCGCTGCGTAATGTGCAGGGCGCGCTGATCGATGGCCTCATGTCGAGCAAGCCGCGCGACGCCGCGGTATCGGCAAAGGACAGCAGCGGAATCGCGATCGGCGACGTGCGGGTGCGGGCATGATGCAACTGGGCGATCTCGCCTTCGGCGCGGCGTCGATCGGCAATCTCTATCGCGAGGTCCCCGACGATCAGGCACGCACGGTGGTCGAGCGGGCATGGGACGCCGGTATCCGCTATTTCGACACTGCGCCGCATTATGGCTTCGGCCTGAGCGAAAAGCGGCTGGGGGCCGCGCTGGCCGAGCTCGACGCCGCGCAGACTGCGATAATCTCGACCAAGGTGGGCCGCCGCCTCGCTCCGCGGCCCGATGCCGATTTGTCGGCTGTGCGCCAGGCATTCGTGTCGCCCGAGCCCTATGAGAGCGTGTTCGATTACAGCTACGATGCCGTGATGCGCTCCTATGAGGGCAGTCTGAAGCGCCTCCGCCGCGACCGCATCGACATTCTCTACGCGCACGATATCGGCAGCTTCGCGCATGGCGACGCGCATCCCGCGCTGTTCCGCGAGTTCCTCGATGGCGGCTACCGGGCGATGCGCGAGCTGCGCGATTCAGGTGCGGTCCGTGCGATCGGGCTTGGCGTCAACGAGACTGCCGTCTGCATCGAGATGCTGAACGCTGGCGACATCGACATCATCATGCTCGCGGGCCGCTACACGTTGCTCGAACAGGATCCGCTCGACGATTTGCTGCCGCGATGTACGGCGCGTGGGGTGCAGCTGGTGATTGCCGGTCCCTACAACTCCGGCATCCTCGCCAAGGGCGTGCGCCACGGCGGGGCGATCCCCAATTTCAACTACGAGCCTGCGTTCCCCGAGATCGTCGAGCGCGTCGGCTCGATCGAGGACATTTGCGCGCGCCATGGCGTCCAGCTGGCGGCGGCGGCGCTGCAATTCCCGCTCGCGCACCCGCAGGTCGCCTCGGTCGTGCCGGGCATGGGCTCGGCCGCACAGGTCGATCAGGCGATTGCGCTGATGGCGCAGCCGATCCCTGCTGCCCTGTGGGCCGAACTCAGACAGGCGGACCTGATCCGAGAGGACGCGCCGGTTCCCGCCTGACGCTTAGGGTCCAAACTCAATTGGAACGAGGATCGATTGCCCATGGAAGGCCGCCGACAAGGAGGGCGGCGCAGCCGCGTAGCTGAAGCTACGCGCAAGCAAGCGACGCAGCTCGGCGGCCTTCCATGGGCAACCGCGCAGCGGCGGGCGGAATTTGGCGCCGGGCGTCGTCGCGCGTCGGTCACGATGCTTCAGCATCGCTCCCTCCTTGCTCCTAGCCCAACACCAAATTCCGCTCCGTCTCGACCTCGTTCCAATTGAGTTTGGACCCTCAGTGATCGGATGCGGCGAAGGCGCCGATCCCCGTCTCCGACTGGATCTGCTGATCGCGGAAGCGGGCGCGTTCTTCCGCCGCATTGGCCGAACGGTCGAGCAGCGACACCAGCCAGATGCCGATGAAACCGAGCGGCACCGAGATGATCGCGGGCGACGAATAAGGGAAGGGCGCGTCGCCCAGCCCGAAGGTCGTCGTCCATACCGTCGGCGACAACAGGGTCAGGATGAAGGCCGAGAGCAGACCGAGCAGCCCGCCGACCATCACGCCGCGTCCGGTGCAATCCTTCCAGTAGAGCGACAGGATCAGCGCGGGCACATTGCCCGAGGCAGCCAGCGCGAAGGCGAGGCTGACCATGAAGGCGACATTCTGCTTCTCGAACAGGATGCCGAGCAGCACCGCGACCACGCCCAGCGTCAGCGTGGTGATCCGCGAGACCCGCAACTCGTCGGCGGAGGTCGCCGTGCCGTGCTTCCACACCGAAGCGTAAAGGTCATGGCTGACCGCCGACGCGCCTGACAGCGTCAGCCCGGCGACGACCGCCAGGATCGTCGCGAACGCCACGGCCGAAATGAAGCCGAGGAACAGGTCGCCGCCGACCGCGTGGCTGAGGTGGATCGCGGCCATGTTGACCCCGCCGAGCAGCGCGCCCGCACCGTCTTGGTAGCGTCCATCGGTCGCGACCATCACGATCGCGCCGAAGCCGATGACGAAGGTCAGGATATAGAAATAGCCGATCCAGGTGGTCGCCCATAGCACCGACTTGCGCGCCTCCTTGGCGTCCGGAACGGTGAAGAAGCGCATCAGGATGTGCGGCAGGCCGGCGGTGCCGAGCAGCAACGCGAGGCCGAACGAAACGGCGGAAATCGGGTCCTTGATGAAGCTGCCCGGACCCATGATCGCGGCGCCCTTCGCCGCCGCCTCGGCTGGCGCCATGCCCTTGTCGAGCGCGAGGCTGGTCTTCACCTCGACCGCGCGCGCGAACAAGGCGTCGAGCGAGAAGCCGAACTGCCACAGCACCGACAATGCGATGAAGCTCGCGCCGGCGAGCAGCATCACCGCCTTGCAGATCTGGATCCAGGTGGTGGCGGTCATGCCGCCGACCAGTACGTAGATGATCATCAGCACGCCGACGAGCACCACCGCGACCGGATAGGGCAGGCCGAACAGCAATTTGATCAGCTGCCCCGCGCCGACCATCTGCGCGATCAGGTAGAAGGCGACGATGAGCAAGGTGCTGATCGCGGCGAAGCTGCGCACCGGCCCCTGCGCGAAGCGGAACGAGGCGACGTCGGCAAAGGTGAAACGGCCGAGGTTGCGCAGCTTTTCCGCGATCAGGAACGAGATGATCGGCCAGCCCATCAGGAAGCCGATCGAGTAGATCAGCCCGTCATAGCCGTCGGTGTAGATCTGCGCCGAAATACCGAGGAACGACGCCGCCGACATGAAGTCGCCGGCGATGGCGAGCCCGTTCTGGAAGCCCGAAATGCCGCCGCCCGCGGTGTAGAAATCCGATGCGGTGCGCGTGCGCCGCGCAGCCCAGCGGGTGATGAAGATGGTCAGCGTCGCGAAGGCCGCGAACATCGCGATCGCGATCCAGTTGAGCGGTTGCTGCTGGGTCTGCCCGGTGAGGGCATCCGCCAGCGCCGGGGTGGCGATCAGCACGAACAGCGCGGTGAGGCCGAAATAGAGGCGGTTCACTTGGCTGCATCCTTCGCGACGGCGTCCGACAGGATGGCGGCCATCACCGGGTCCCAGCGCCGGTTGGCGCGCCGCGTGAACAGCGCGATCGAGGCGATGGCGAGCAGGATGAGACCGAGCCCCACCGGAATGCCCCAGGTCGCGACCAGCCCGCCGACCGGCGTCGCCAGCAGCGCCTTGTCGAGCGCGATGACCAGGATGAACGCCATGAACAGCCCGACCACGACCGCCGACAGCGTCCAGGCAAACCGCGTGCGCTCGCGCACCAGCGGCACGTAGCGCGGATCGCTTGCGACACGCTCCAGCACTTCCTGATCTGCCATCACTCCCCCTTTTATCATATTAATCCGCCTGTTCGGCGGGTGGCTTGGTGCCGCACCTTGGCGCGGCTCGCAAGCAAAGAGAAGGGTAATGGCGCACCCGACAGGATTCGAACCTGTGACCCCTGCCTTCGGAGGGCAGTACTCTATCCAGCTGAGCTACGGGTGCGTGGCGATCGCGACTAGCAAAGGCGAACGCGCCGCGCCAGCGCTAAACGGCGGGGTCTTTCCAGTTCTTCGGCGGCGGCGTTTTGGGCTTGTATGCACACAGGTCGGCAACGATGCAGCGCCAGCATTCGGGCGTGCGCGCCTTGCAGACATAGCGGCCATGCAGGATCAGCCAGTGATGCGCGTGGACGCGGAACGGCTGGGGGACCTTCTTCTCGAGCTGCTTCTCGACCGCGAGCGGGGTCTTGCCCGGGGCGAGGCCGGTACGGTTGCCGATGCGGAAGATGTGCGTGTCGACCGCAAAGGTCTCCGCTCCGAACGCGACGTTCATTACGACATTGGCGGTCTTGCGGCCGACGCCGGGCAGCTTTTCCAGCGCGTCGCGGTCGGCGGGCACCTTGCCGCCATGATCGGCGATCAGCGCCTGCGACAGGGCGATGACGTTCTTCGCCTTGGTATTGAACAGGCCGATCGTCTTGATGTGTTGCTTGAGCTCGTCCTCGCCCAGCGCGACCATTTTCTCGGGGGTATCGACCTCGGCGAACAGGCGGCGGGTGGCCTTGTTGACCCCGGCGTCGGTCGCCTGCGCCGACAGCACCACCGCGACCAGCAAGGTATAGTCGTTGACCGATTCGAGCTCGGTCTCGGGATGCGGATTGGCCGCGGCGAGCCGCTCGAAGAAATGGAAGACGTCTCCCCTCTTCAAAGGCCGAGTACCGCATCCATGGTGTAGCGCCCGGCGGGCTGCTTCGCGAGCCACAGCGCCGCCTTGACCGCGCCGCGCGCGAAGATCGCGCGTTCCTGCGCCAGATGCGCCAGCTCGATCCGCTCGCCGGCGCCGGCGAAGATCACGTGGTGGTCGCCAACGATGCTGCCGCCGCGGATCGAGGCGAAGCCGATCGTGCCTTCTGCGCGTGCGCCGCTCAGGCCCGCGCGGTCGGCCACGCGGACCTCGCCCAGCGCGACCTCGCGGCCCGCCGCAGCCGCTTCGCCGAGCATCAGCGCGGTGCCCGACGGCGCGTCGAGCTTGTGGCGGTGATGCGCCTCGACGATCTCGATGTCCCAGTCCGGCCCGAGCCGTGCCGCCGCTTCGCGCACCAGCCGCGCGAGCAGCACCACGCCGAGCGAGGTATTGCCGGTCTGCAACACGGCGATGTCGCGCGCCGCGTCGTCGATCAGCGCGTGATGCTGCGCGTTGATGCCGGTCGTGCCGATCACGATCGGCGTGCCCGCGGCGCGCGCCGCGGCAAGATGCGATTCGAGCGCGGCGGGCGAGGAGAAGTCGACCAGCGCGTCGGCGGCCTGCGCCACCGGCACAGGATCGTCGCTGGCGTCCGCACCGCCGGCATAGCGCACGCCTTCGCTCGCGAGGATGTCCTGGATCGCGAGGCCCATACGCCCCTGGCTGCCATAGATGCCGATGCTGCTCATCGCCGCTGCTTGGCGCTGGATGTGGGAAACCGCAACAGCCGATTTCGGTCTGCGATATCGTCGGATATAGTGCGAGCCATCATGACCGGTCATCGCATCTATTCGATCAGCGTCGCGAGCGTCTATCCGCACTATATCGCCAAGGCGGAGAAGAAGGGGCGCACGAAGGCGGAGGTCGATGAGATCTTCCGCTGGCTGACCGGGTACAGTCAGGCGGCGCTGGAGGATCATTTCGAGAAGAAGACGACGTTTCAGGATTTCTTCGCGCAGGCCCCGGCGCTCAACCCGGCGCGGTCGCTGATCACTGGCGTCGTTTGCGGCATTCGCGTCGAGAATATCGAGGAGCCGCTGATGCGTGAGCTGCGCTATCTCGACAAGCTGATCGATGAACTCGCCAAGGGCAAGGCGATGGCGAAGATCTTGCGCAAGCCGGCGGAGAGCTAAGCCCCCTCCAGCGCCTTTTGCCGGCGGCGCTGGACCGAGCTGCCGATCCCCATCGCCTCGCGGTATTTCGCCACCGTGCGCCGCGCGATGTCGAAGCCCTTGGCGTTGAGCATGTCGACCAGCGTGTCGTCGGACAGGATCTTCCTGGCGTCCTCGGCCTGGATCAGCGTGCGGATCGCGCTCTTGACCGCTTCGGCCGACACCGCGTCGCCGCCTTCGGACGACTGGATCGCCGAGGTGAAGAAGTATTTCAACTCGAACATCCCGCGCGCGCAGCTGAGATATTTGTTCGAGGTGACGCGGCTGACGGTGGATTCATGCATTTCGATCGCGTCGGCGATCTGCCGCAGGGTCAACGGCTTGAGATGCGACACGCCGTTGCGGAAAAAGGCTTCCTGCTGCTTCACGATCTCGCTCGCGACCTTGATGATCGTGCGCTGGCGCTGGTCGAGTGCTTTGACCAGCCAGTTGGCGCTGGCGAGCATGTCGGACAGCCACGCCTTGCTCGACTTGTCCTGCGGGCCTGCCGACACCTCGGCATAATAAGCGCGGTTGACCAGTACGCGGGGCAGGGTGGCGCTGTTGAGTTCGACCGCCCAGCCCTGGCCGCGCGGCGCGACGAAGATGTCGGGCGTGACCGCGGGCACCGGCTCGCCGCCATAGCGGCAGCCGGGCTTGGGATCGTAGTTGCGCAGCTCGCGGATCATGTCCGCCATATCCTCGTCATCGACGCTGCAGATGCGCTTGAGCCGACCCAGCTCGCCGCGCGCGAGCAGGTCGAGATTGGCGATCAGCGCGGCCATGCACGGGTCGTAGCGGTCGGCCTCCTTCGCTTGCAGCGTCAGGCATTCGGCGAGGTCGCGCGCGCCGACACCGGTCGGGTCGAAGGTCTGGATGATCGCCAGCACCGCCTCGACCCGGGCCAGCGAAACGCCGAGCCGCGTCGCCATGTCGAGCAATGGCGCGGTCACGTAACCCGCTTCGTCGATCTGGTCGATGATGTGCTGCGCGATGAACAGGTCCGGCCCGGCGATGCTCGCTCCGGCCTGTGCGGTCAGGTGATCGGCGAGGCTGAGGTCGGGGGCGGAGAAGCTGTCGAAGTCCGGCCCGTCGTCCGCCGAACTTCCGCCGCCGCCGGTTCCGCCCATGCCGAGACCGCCATCGAGGCCGCCGATCGAATCCGAGGCGCTGTCGTGATGGAAGGTTTCGGTAGAGAAATCGACGTCCAGCGAGGGTTCACCGGTCGTCGCGCCGCCGTCGAGCAGCTCGCTGGAATCGGCTGGCCCGTCGCGCTCGGCTTGCAGTTCGGGTTCCGCGTCGGGCGCGCCGCGCTCATCCTCGCCGCCGCTCGTATCGAGCAGCGGATTGCGCTCGATCTCCTCGGCAATGAAGGTCTCGATTTCGAGGTTCGACAGCGCCAGCAGCTTGATCGCCTGCTGCAACTGCGGCGTCATCACCAGTGATTGCGACTGCCTTAGATCGAGGCGTGGCGCGAGTGACATGGGTTAGAGCGAGAAGCCTTCGCCAAGGTACAGGCGGCGCACATTGGCGTCCGCCACCAGGTCAGCGGGCGAGCCGGCGAACAGCACGCGTCCGTCATAGATGATCGACGCGCGGTCGACGATATCGAGCGTCTCGCGCACATTATGGTCGGTGATCAGCACGCCGATGTTGCGCGTCTTGAGCTCTTTGACGAGGTCGCGGATGTCCGAGATCGAGATCGGGTCGATGCCCGCGAACGGCTCGTCGAGCAGCATGATCGAAGGGTCGGCGGCCAGCGCGCGGGCGATTTCGGCACGTCGCCGCTCGCCGCCCGATAGCGCCATCGCCGGTGCGTCGCGCAGCCGGGTGAGGCCGAACTCGTCGAGCAATTTCTCGAGCCGTCCGGCGCGCGCGGTCTTGTCCGGCTCGGACAGTTCGAGCACGGCGGAGATGTTCTTGGCGACGGTGAGCCCGCGGAAGATCGAGGTTTCCTGCGGCAGATAGCCAAGGCCGAGGATCGCGCGGCGGTACATCGGCAGCGGCGTGATATCGACGCCGTCGAGCATGATGCGGCCCGAATCCGGCTTCACCAGCCCCATCACCGAATAGAAGCAGGTCGTCTTGCCGGCGCCGTTGGGGCCGAGCAGACCGACCACCTCGCCCTTACCGACCGAGAGCGAGACGTCGGACAGCACGACGCGCTTGTCGTAGGATTTGGCGATCGACACCACGGAAAGGCCCGACCCGGACGGGTTGTCCGTTGCCGCCGTTACCGGTTCAAGGGTCTCGATGTCCGCCATATTGCCTTCCCTGCTCGCACGAAGTGGTTAGCGAATCCTTGCATGCGCGTCACTTGGCAAGTTTCATGCATGGCGAAAAACGACGAAGCGAGCGGGGCGCGTGCCGATCAGTCGCGCTTGGGCACGGTGAAGCGGCCGGTCACGCGGCCGCCCGAGCGGATCACGCTGCCATCGGGCGCGCGCGTGGTGCCGACCCCCGAGCCGTCGATCGAGGCGCGGCCCGTGTCGAGATTGATCGTCAGCCGCCCGCCACTCACGGTGTTGGCGCCCTGCGTCAGCGTGACCCCGCCGAGCATGGTGATCACGCGTCGGTTGATGTCGTACACGCCATACTGCGCGCGCGCGGTCTGGTCGGGCCGCGACACGGTGACGCCGCCCGAGGCATCGAAGCGCGAGACCGAAGGCGAGCCGCTGATCACCTGACCGGTATAGCTCACCGTCACGCGCGCGGCGGTCAGCGTCATATTGGCCTGGGTGATGCGGACGCCGCCCGACAGGATGGCGCGATTCGCGCGGTCCTGCAGCTCGATGCTCTGCGCGGCGAAGTCGATCGGCGCACTGGTATCGTGACGCGACTGGCCCATCGCCGAACCGGCAAGCGTGGCGGTGGTGGTGATGGCGGCGAACAGGCCGATTGCGAGCGGGCGGGACATGATCACCTATTTGCGCGCTTGGGATCGATCCGCAAGCGGGCATTGCCGTCGATGCGGACCGTGCGCTTGTCCAGATCGGCGGTCATCTTGTTGCCGCGGAAGTTGCCGAGCGGCGTGCTGCCGTCGATATTGCCCGTGCCGGTGAGCCGGCGGGTCTTGAGGTCGATCGTCGAATCGCGCGTGTCGAGGCGATAGCCGTCGCTGGTGCGGAAGGCGATCGGACCGTCCACGGCGACCTGCTCGCTGTCCATATTGTAGCGGCCGCGTTCGGCGCGGACCTCGGCCGGGCCGTCGGACAAACGGATGCCCGCGGTGAGGTCGCTGAGCTGGACGACCGGCTCGGCCGAACTCTTCTGCACCGCCGACCCGGCTTGCAGCACGAAGGGCTGGCCCTTGGCGTCGGCGCCGCGATAGCGCGCCGACTGGATGCGCAGCCGCTCGCTCGCGACATCGACCTTGTTCTTGTCGAGCACGAACGACACGTCGCCGCCCATAAACAGCGGCGCCATCACCAGGAATGCGCCGAGCACGCCGATTCCGGCCGGCAGCACCATCAGCAGCGTGCGCACGATATGATCGTGGCTGCCGCCCGGCCGCGCCCAGTGCTTGCGGCGCGAACGTTCCTGGACCGCGATCTCAGACATTCTTGTGCTCGCAAGCGAGGAAGCGGCACCGCCCTCCGCTGCCTGTCCACCGATGCTTCGCATCGTCGGAGCCTTTGGCCGCTCCGCCCGCTCCCCCACCCGGCCACCCGTAGGATACTGGCGTTGGGTGGCCGGGTGGGGGAGCGGGCCGGTGCCGGGATTCGAACAACTTACGCATGCGCGAAGATGTCAACCTCCGGCCAGCCGGCGAGATCCAGTTCGGCGCGATGTGGCAGAAAATCGAAACAGGCCTTGGCCAGCGCCGTGCGGCCTTCGCGGGCAAGGCGGCGGTCGAGTTCCTCGCGCATCGCGTGGAGGTAGCGCACGTCCGACGCGGCATAGTCCTTCTGCGCGTCGGAGAGCACCGGGCCGCCCCAGTCGGACGACTGCTGTTGCTTCGAAATTTCCTGCCCCAGCAGTTCGCGCACCAGGTCCTTGAGGCCGTGGCGGTCGGTATAGGTGCGCACCAGCCGCGAGGCGATCTTGGTGCAATAGACCGGCGCGGCAGTAACGCCGAGATAGTGACGGATCGCAGCGAGATCGAAGCGTCCGAAATGATAGAGCTTCACCCGCGATGGGTCGGCGAGCAGCGCCTTGAGGTTCGGCGCGGCATAGTCGCTGCCGGGCGAAAAGCGCACGAGATGCTCGTCCGCGCCGCCGTCCGACAGCTGCACCACGCACAGCCGGTCGCGCGGCGTCAGCAGCCCCATCGTCTCGGTGTCGACGGCGATGTCGGCGCCCGGGGCGAACACGTCGGCGGGCAGGTCTTCTTCGTGCAGGTAAACGGCCATGCGCCCGCCTAGCGGTTTAAGTGTGAACGCTCAATGGCTCGTAGGCGGCGTGCCGCCGTCGCGCTTCGTCTTGGAGCGGCGCGCGATCATGTTGAGCGATTCGACCAGTGCCGAGAACGCCATCGCGGCGTAGATATAGCCCTTGGGCACATGCACGCCGAAGCCGTCAGCGATCAGCACCGCGCCGATCATCAGCAGGAAACCGAGCGCGAGCATCACCACCGTCGGGTTGCGCTTGATGAAATTGGCGAGCGGATCGGCGGCGACGAGCATCACGCCGACGGTGACGATCACGGCGGTGACCATGATCGCGATCTCGTCGGTCATGCCGACCGCGGTCAGGATCGAGTCGACCGAGAACACCATGTCGAGCAGGATGATCTGGAAGATCGCCGAGCCGAAGTTGAGCGTCGCGACCTGCTTCTTGTCGAGTAGTTCGTCGTCGCTCGGCACCGGGTCGATCGTGTGGTGGATTTCCTTGGTCGCCTTCCACACGAGGAACAGCCCGCCTGCGATCAGGATCAGGTCGCGCCATGAAAAGGCCGTCTCGAAGCTCGGTTCGCCATGCGCGCCGGGCGCGCCCTGCAGGCCGAGATCGAACACCGGCGCGGTGAGCGAGACGATCACCCAGATCATCGACAGCAGCAGGATGCGCATCACCAGCGCGAGCCCGATGCCGATGCGGCGGGCCTTTTGCTGCTGATGCTCGGGCAGCTTGTTGGTCAGGATCGAGATGAAGATGAGGTTGTCGATGCCGAGCACCACCTCCATCACGATCAGGGTAAGAAGGGCGGCCCAGGCGGCCGGGTCGGCAAGCAACGTTGTGATGTCCATGTTGCCGAAATGCCGCTACTGCGTGACAGACGCAAGTATCGGCCGGAACGAGCGCAAAATCGCGACGAAAATGTTCGCGCATTGATCTTTTCTCGGTTATGACCTGATTCTGTAGGCGTCCCGTTGGAGCGCCTGAATGCCTGCGCCCTCGTCCAGCGTATGGTTTTCGGAGTGAAGTTGGGCGACCGGGAAGACGAACAGGGCAATGAGTTTTGATCGAGGGCGCCGCGGTGATCGCGGCGGGCGCGGCAGAGACAAGCGCGACGGTTTCGGCGGCGACGAGTTTGGCGGCGGCAGCAGCTTTGGCGGTGGTGATCGCGGCGGCTTTGGCGGCGGCGGTTTCGGTGACCGTGGCGGCTTTGGCGGCGGTGGCGGCTTCGGCGGCGGCGGCGGTGGCGGTGGTTACCGCGGCGGTGGCGGCGGTGGTGGCTTCGGCGGCGGCGGTGGTGGTGGCGGCGGCTTCGGCGGCGGTCGCGGCGGCGGCGGTGGCGGCATGCCCCCACAGGTCGTTGGCGAAGGCACTGGCGTGGTCAAGTTCTTCAACGGTCAGAAGGGCTTCGGCTTCGTCGTTCGCGACGATGGCGGCGAGGACGTGTTCGTTCACATCAGCGCAGTCGAGCAGGCCGGTCTGACCGGTCTGGCCGAAGGTCAGCCGCTGGGCTTCACGCTGGTCGATCGCGGCGGACGCATCTCGGCGACCGACCTCAAGATCGAAGGCGAGCCGTTGCCGGTGCAGGAGCGTGCGCCGCGTGAGGATCGTGGCGATCGCGGCGGCCCGGGTGGCGGCTTCGGCGGCGGCGACCGCGGCGGGCCGCAGCGCCAGCTGACCGGTGAGAAGGCGACCGGTACGGTCAAGTTCTTCAACGCGATGAAGGGCTTCGGCTTCATTCAGCGCGACGACGGACAGCCCGACGCGTTCGTACACATTTCGGCGGTCGAGCGTGCGGGCATGCCGACGCTCAACGAAGGCGACCGGCTCGAGTTCGAGCTGGAGGTCGATCGCCGCGGCAAGTACGCCGCGGTGAACCTGACGCCGTCGCAGTAACGGACCGATCCATGTTCCGGCTTGTTCGAGCCGGGCGCGGGATCGTTGCGGGGGTCGCCCTGGCCATGCTGGCCGGGGCGGCCCCTGTCGTTTCCGGACGCCCCGCAACCCTGCAAACCGCCGCGCCGGCACGCCCTCCGGTCGAGGCGGCGCGAGTGATCGCCAGCCATCCGCACGATGCGGGTGCGTTCACGCAGGGGCTGTTCTTCTCGGACGGGCGGCTGTTCGAGAGCACCGGCCAGCACGGCCGGTCCGCGTTGCGCGAGGTCGATCTGCGCACCGGCAAGGTGAAGCGCCAGGTCAAGCTGCCGCAGCGCTATTTCGGCGAGGGCAGCACCGGCTGGGGCAAGACGATCGTCAGCCTCACCTGGCAGCACGGCACCGGTTTCCGTTGGGACCGCGACACGTTCCGCGAGCTGGGGCAGTTCCGCTATCCGGGCGAGGGCTGGGGACTGACTCAGGACGGCAAGAGCCTGATCCTGAGCGACGGCACTGCCGAGTTGCGTTTCCTCGATCCCGCGACCTTCGCCGAGCGGCGGCGGTTGCGCGTGACCTGGCAGGGGCGCCCGATCAGCGACCTCAACGAGCTTGAATATGTGCGCGGCGAGATCCTCGCCAATATCTGGCACACCGACCTGATCGCGCGGATCGATCCGGTAAGCGGGGCGATCAAGCGGTTCGTCGACCTGAGCGCGGTGACGGCATCGCTGCAGTTGGCCGATCCCGAGGCGGTGCTCAACGGCATCGCCTATGACGCGAAAGCCGGCAAGCTCTACGTCACCGGCAAGGACTGGCCGAAACTGTTCGAGATCGCGCTGCCGTCAGGCTGACAGGCTCGGGAGCGCATCCAGCAACCGGCGAACGTCGCGGACGTCATGATAGAGGCCGAAGCCGATGCGCAGCACCTCGCCGCGCACGTCGGTAACGATTTCCTGTGCGTCCAGCGCCGCCTTCCATGCAGCGGCCTGGGTTGAGCGAAAGGCGAGGAAGCGCGCGCGCGGATCGCCGCCGGGGTTGAGCAACTCGGCATCGGCAAGCGGCGTGCCGGTCAGCCCGGCCAGCAGCTGTTCGCGCAGTGGCGCGATATGCGCGTTGATCGCGGCGGTGGTCAGGCCTTCATCCGCGAGCATGTCGCGCACGGCGACGAAGCGGTAGAGGCCCGAGGGATCGAAGGTCGAACCCATGAAGCGCATCGCGTTGGTGGCGTAGCCGATCTGGCCTGGTGGAGCTTCGAGACCGGCGAACTCGGCATACCAGCCGGTGATCTCCGGACGCTGGCCGAAGCCCGGCGGACAATGGAGGAATGCGGCGCCTTCGCCGGCCATCGCATATTTGTAGCCGCCGGCGAGATAGAAGACCCGATCGGCGACGGCCGACAAGTCGTTCTCCATCGCCGTGAAGCCGTGATAGCCGTCGATCACGATCCATGGACCTTTCGGATCGGCGAGTGCGGCCAGATCGGCGAGTGCGGTGAACACCTCGCCTGAGCCGAACATGACCTGGCTGACGAAGATGAGATCGTGGCGCCCCGATCGCGCGGCGGCGAGGAAGCGTTCGGTGAAGCGTTCGCCGGTGGGGACGGTGTCGAGCGCGATCCGGCCGGATTCGATCCAGCGTTGCGACTGGCGTCGGAAGCTGTGGAACTCGCCGTCGCTGGTGAGGACGCGCAGCGGGTGTTCGACGCGGGCGGAGACGATGCGCAGGATCAGATCGTGCGTGTTGCCGGCGAAGACGACGGTGCTGGGATCGGGCAGGCGGAGTTCGTCGGAGACGTGCCGCTGCGCGACGGGCCAGATCGCCTCCATCACCCGGCCCCATTTATGATCGGCGAGGCGCGCCGCGTCCTGCCACGCCGCCTGATGACCCAGCCAGGACGCATCGGGCCAGAGATGATGGCTGTGCGCCGCGAAGTGCAGCCGGTCCGGGGCGGCGGCGAGCGAGCGCTGGAAGAGGTGTTTGTAGCTCACAGCCCAATCCTCACAGCAGCGTCCGCAGCGTCCACAATTCAGGAAAGGCGCGCTTCGCCAGCGTCGATTCGAGATAGGGCACGCCCGGGGTGCCGCCGGTGCCGGGTTTCATGCCGATCACGCGGCTGACGGTGAGGACATGCTTATGCCGCCAGGTCGCGAGCGCGTCGTCGATATCGACCAGCTTCTCGGCGAGCTGGTAGAGTTCCCACCAGCGATGCGGGTCGCGATAGACCTGTGCCCAGGCGGCCTCGACCGCGGGATCGGGCCGATAGGGTTGGGTCCAGTCGCGCTTCAGCGCCGCATCGGGCAGGTCGAACCCGGCGCGAGCGAGCGCGGCATTGGCTTCGTCCCACAGGCTCGGTTGCGCGGCGAATCGGGTGGTCAGCGGCCCCGGAACCCCGCCGCCGCGCAGGCCGAGCAGCGTCTCGACCGCGCGGAACTGATCGGACTGGAAGCCCGAACTCGTGCCGAGCACGCCGCGGAACAGCGTATAATCGCTCGGCGTCATCGTGGTGAGCACGTCCCACGACAGCGTCATCACCGCCTGGATGCGGCTGACGCGGGCAAGGCCCTTATATGCCTCCACCAGCCGGTCGGTGCGGACGAGGTCGAGCGCGACCTCCAGCTCGGCGATCGCCTGTTTGAGCCACAGTTCCTTGGTCTGGTGGATGACGATGAACAGCAATTCGTCATGCTCGTCCGAGACCGGGTGCTGCGCGGACAGCAGCTGATCGAGCGCGAGATAGCGCGAATAGGTCATCGGTTCGGTCATGATGGTCTCGCAAATCGTCGCATGCGTAACCGATAGCGCGAAGCCGGGCGCAGCGCGACAGCGCTTTGTTGCGGGACGGATGCGACCTTTCACGCGGCTTTCGCGCGCATTCATGGGCTATTCAACGGTTCGCCCCTATGCGAATTCCAATGAAGATGTTTGGCGTACTCGCTCTCGGCGCATGTCTTGCGGCCGCCGCGGCTCCCGCGCACGCTTCGCCGCAGGACCGGCGCAGCGACCAGGAAGCTGCGCGCAAGGGCCGCATGCAGGGGCAGCTGTTGCCATTGCGCGTGATCGAGGCGCGCGTCGTGCCGGTGATGGCGCGCAAGGGCGCGCAATATATCGGCTTCGACTTCGATTCGGCGACGGGCATTTACACGCTCAAGTTCCTGCGCAATGGAAACGTCATCTGGGTCGATGTCGATGGCCGCTCGGGTCAGGTGATGAGCCGCTCGGGCGGCTGAGAAAGGGAAGATCATGCGCGTTCTGATCGTCGAGGACGAACCCAATCTGCGCAATCAGCTGCAGGCCACGCTGGAAGGCGCGGGCTATGCCGTGGACACCGCGTCGGACGGCGAGGAGGGCCATTATATGGGCTCGACCGAAGCGTATGACGCGATCATCCTCGACCTCGGCCTGCCCGAGGTCGACGGGCTGACGGTGCTCGACCGCTGGCGCAAGGAAGGCAAGACCACGCCGGTGCTGGTGCTGACCGCGCGCGACAGCTGGTCGGACAAGGTCGCCGGGCTCGACGCGGGCGCCGACGACTATGTCGCCAAGCCGTTCCAGTCGGAAGAACTGATCGCCCGGCTGCGCGCGCTGATCCGCCGTGCTTCGGGCAATGCCTCGGCCGAGCTGATCGCGGGTGATATCCGGCTCGACACGCGTAGCGGCAAGGTGACCAAGGCCGGCGAGCCGGTGAAGCTGACCGCGCAGGAGTACAAGCTGCTGTCCTACCTGCTCCATCACAAGGGCAAGGTGGTCAGCCGCACCGAACTGATCGAGCATATCTACGACCAGGATTTCGACCGCGATTCGAACACGATCGAGGTGTTCGTGACGCGCATCCGCAAGAAGCTGGGTCCGGACGTGATCACCACGATCCGCGGCCTTGGCTATAGCCTGGACGAGCCGGCGGAGGCCGGTGCCTGATCTGCTTGGCCTGACGCTCGGCCCCCGCTTTCCGTTTCTGCGCCGGGCCGAGCCCGTTGCCGTGCCGCTTCCCCCCGCGCCGGGCGATCCGGCGCCGCGGCCCTATGTCCGCACCACCGGATCGCTAAGCCGGCGCATGATCCTGATCGCGGCGGCGTGGATCTCGCTGCTGCTGGCGGGCGGCGGATTCGCGCTCGACCGGGTGCTGACCAACGCGATCACGCGCAATTTCGACGATGGCCTCGAATATATCCTGACCTCGCTGATCGCGTCGGCCGAGATCGATCCGATGGGCCAGATCGCGTTCAACCGGCAATTGTCGGACCAGCGTTTTCTCGAGCCTTATTCGGGCGCCTATTGGCAGGTCAGCGGCAAGGGATACGAGACCTTTCCCTCGCGATCCTTGTGGGACCGGCAGTTGCGGACGGGCGCCGCGCATGCCGATCAGAACGTCCATATCTATGATTCCGACCAGTTTACCGACCAGCGGCTGCGCGTCGTCGAGCGCGATGCGACGCTGCCGGGGTCGAAGGTGCGCTGGCGGTTCCAGGTGGCGCAGGCGCGCGATGCCCTCGACGCTCAGATCGCGGCGTTGCGAGGAACATTGCTGCGCAGCTTCCTGTTGCTCGCGGCAGGGTTGATCGTGCTGGCGGGGCTGCAGACCTGGTATGGGCTGCTGCCGCTGCGGCGCTTGCGGCTGGCGATTCAGCGGATGCGCACCGGCGCGTCGGGGCGGATCGACGGCGCGATGCCCGCCGAGATCGCGCCGATGGTCGAGGAATTGAACGCGCTGGTCGCACATAACGACAAGCAGGCGGAGGAGGCGCGGCGCCATGCAGGCAACCTCGCCCATGCGCTCAAGACGCCGCTGACCGTGATCATGAACGCCGCCACGGCGCAGGCCGACGATCTGCCCGCGACGGTGGTGCGGGAGGCGCGGACGATGCGGCGGCAGGTCGATCATCACCTCGCGCGAGCGCGTGCCGTCGGCAGGCGCGGATCGGCGCACAGCCGCGCGCCGGTGTGGCCGAGTGTCGAATCGGTCGAGCGCGCGGTGTCGCGCCTCTATCCGCATGTCCGCATCGACACCGACGGGCCGCACGACCTGATCGCGCATATCGAGCGGCAGGACCTCGACGAGATCATGGGCAATCTGGTCGAGAATGCCGCCAAATATGGCGGCGGCAGCGTGTTCGTGACGATGGGGGTCGAAGCCGGGTTTGTCGAGATCCTGGTCGAGGATGACGGGATGGGCATCCCCGAGGCCGACCGCATCCGCATCTTCGACCGCGGCGTGCGGCTCGACACAGGCAAGCCCGGCACGGGGCTGGGCCTCGCGATCGTGCGCGACGTGGCCGAAATTTATGACGGCACGGTCAGCCTCGAGGAGAGCGACGATCTGGGCGGATTGCTGGTGCGGTTGCGCCTGCCGGCGGCTGGCTAACCCAGCACGCCGGAAAAGCGCCATTTCCCCGTCACCGGGCTGACGACGAGGTCGCAGCCGCAGTCACGGCATTTGGCATGGCCGTGGATGATCCGGTCACGCTTGCGCGTGCGGTGTACGCCTTCATGACAGCGCACGGTTGGTTTGGGCGGTGGCATCGCCTGTCTCCTTTCCGTTCCCCTGCTGCAACGACTTTGCTGGCGGCGGAATGGGGCGGCTTTCAGGCTTCTCTTTGTTGAATTGGGGCACCGGCCCGCTCCCCCGCCCGGCCACCCATCAAGATACACTGAAGTGGGTGGCCGGGCGGGGGAGCGGGCCGGTGCCGCGTCTTACTCAACAAGACGCCGCATTGCGTCCGCCGCGATTGAAACGCTGTGTTTCCGCGCGGCGTGGTCATAGATCGAACTGACGAGCATGACTTCGTCCACGCCGCTGCGGGCGATGAACGCCGCGAGGTCATCGCGGACCTTGTCGGGCGTGCCGATCGACGTGACCGACAGGACATGATCTAGCATCGCCCGCGCCTGTGGAGGGATGGTGTCGAGATAGCCGGGGACGGGCGGGGGCATGCGGATGCCGGTGCCGGTGGTGCGCAGCGCGACGAAGGTCTGCTGCATCGAGGTGGCGAGCAGTTCGGCCTCGTCCTGCGTGTCGGCGGCGAAGACGTTGAAGCCGGCCATGGCATAGGGCTTGTCGAGCACTGCCGATGGGCGGAAGTGGCGGCGGTAGAGGTCGAGTGCCTCATCGAGCGAACCCGGCGCGAAATGCGAGGCGAAGGCATAGGGCAGGCCGAGCGCCGCGGCGAGTTGCGCGCCGAACAGGCTGGAGCCGAGAATCCAGAGTTCGGGCTTTGCGCCGCCGCCGGGAACGGCGTGGATGCCGGTCTGACCGTCATCTGCGAAATAGCTTTGCAACTCGACGACTTCCTGCGGGAAGGCTTCACTACTGGTCTGAAGGTCGCGGCGCATCGCGCGGGCGACGCGGCCATCGCTACCGGGCGCACGGCCGAGGCCCAAATCGATGCGGCCTGGGAACAGTGCATCGAGGGTGCCGAACTGCTCGGCGATCACCAATGGCGCGTGGTTGGGCAGCATGATCCCGCCGGCGCCGACGCGGATCGTGGAGGTCGCGGCGCCGACATGCGCGATCACCACTGCAGTCGCTGCGCTGGCGATGCCGGGCATGCCGTGATGCTCGGCCACCCAATAGCGGGTGAAGCCCTCCGCCTCGGCATGGCTCGCAAGGTCGGCGGCGTTGGCGAGCGACTGGCTGGCGCTGCCGCCCTGAGTGATCGGGACGAGGTCGAGCAGGGAATAGGCGGTCATGGCCGGGGAGATGGGGAGGCGAGTTGCGATTTGCTACGGAAGGAAGGCTTGGCGCACGGCAAGGCTTTCCTGTGCGCGCCATCTTCCCCGCGCCTGCATGAACGCCTAGAGGCACGGCCAGCATGCGCCCCGACCTCGCCCATATCGACGCCTGGCTGTTCGACCTCGACAACACGCTCTATCCCGAGAGCGCGAAGCTCTTTGCGCAGATCGACCAGCGCATCGGCGCCTATGTCGCACGGCTGCTGAAGCTCGATCCGGCCGAGGCGCATCGCGTGCAAAAGGGCTGGTTCATCTCGCACGGCACGACGCTCGCCGGGCTGATGGCCGAGCATGGCGTCGATCCGCACCATTATCTGGCGGACGTCCACGATATCGAGATGGACGTGCTCGAGCACAACGCCCCGCTCGCCGCCGCGATCGCCAAGCTGCCGGGGCGCAAGATCGTCTTCACCAACGCCGACGCGCCCTATGCGGAGAAGGTGCTGGGACGGCTGGGGCTGGCCGAGAGCTTCGAAGCGATCCACGACGTTCATGCCAGCAATTATGCGCCCAAGCCCCACCCCGACGCCTATCGCAGCGTGTGCGAGGCGTGGCTGATCGATCCGGCGAAGGCGGCGTTCGTTGAGGACATGGCGCGCAACCTCGCCCCGGCCAAAGCGATCGGCATGACCACGATCTGGGTCGACAATGGCTCCGAACAGGCGCCGGACGCGGACCGCAGCTATATCGATTTCAAGACTCACGACATCTGCCACTGGCTTGAATCCATCCTGGAGGAACAATGACCGACCTCGCCACCACCATCGACGCCGCCTGGGAAGACCGCGCGAACATCTCGATCGCCACGACCGGCGCGACCCGCGAGGCGGTGGCCGAGGCGCTGAATCTGCTCGACAGCGGGCAGGCGCGCGTCGCCGAGCCGACCGCGAGCGGCTGGCAGGTCAATCAGTGGCTGAAGAAGGCGGTGCTGCTCTCGTTCCGGCTGAACGACAACGCCGTGATGGGCACCGAAATGGGTGATTGGGGCTTCGACAAGGTGCCGCTCAAGACCGCCGCGTGGGACGATGCGCGCTTCCGCGCCGCCGGCTTCCGTCAGGTGCCGGGCAGCGTCGTTCGCCACGGCGCGCATATCGGCAAGTCGGTCGTGCTGATGCCGAGCTTCGTCAATATCGGTGCGTTCGTCGATGAGGGCACGATGGTCGATACCTGGGCGACGGTCGGCAGCTGCGCGCAGATCGGCAAGAACGTCCATCTTTCGGGCGGCGTCGGCATCGGCGGCGTGCTCGAGCCGCTGCAGGCCGATCCGGTGATCATCGGCGACGGCGCATTCATCGGTGCGCGCGCCGAGGTCGCCGAAGGCGTTCGCGTCGGCGAGGGCGCGGTACTGTCGATGGGCGTGTATCTGGGTGCATCGACCAAGATCGTCGATCGCGCGACCGGGCAGGTGTATCGCGGCGAAGTGCCGCCCTATGCCGTGGTGGTGCCGGGCACGCTGCCGGCCGAGGACGGCAAGCCGGGCCTGTATTGCGCGGTGATCGTCAAGACGGTGGACGCGCAGACGCGCAGCAAGACCGGGATCAACGAGCTGCTTCGCGACTGATTTCGGTTGCGCAGCCTGCAGCGATGGCTGACATCGCTGCGGCAATGACCGTTCGTTTCAGCGACTTCGTGCTCGACCCGCGGCAGCGCACGCTGACGCGCGATGGCGCG
Source organism: Sphingomonas tagetis (assembly GCF_024211275.1). GTDB lineage: Bacteria > Pseudomonadota > Alphaproteobacteria > Sphingomonadales > Sphingomonadaceae > Sphingomonas > Sphingomonas tagetis. The sequence continues at coordinate 115,442 of NZ_JAMLDX010000002.1, read as the reverse complement.
CCGGTCGAGCTAAACGCGCGCTATTTCGATGCGCTGGCGCTGATGGCGCGCGCGCCGGGCGAACTGGTCACCAAGGACCGGTTCATGGACGAGGTGTGGCGCGGCATTCCCGTCACCGACGAGGCGCTCACCCAGTGCATCCGCACGCTGCGGCGGCAGCTGGGCGACGATGCCGCCAGTCCGCGCTTCATCGAGACGGTGCCCAAGCACGGTTATCGCTTCATCGCGGCGGTCGGCGGCGGGCCGGAGACCGTCGCGCAGACACCCGCAATGGTCCCACCCTTGCCGTGGCGACGCTTCTTGCTGCTCGGCGGAATGGGGACGATGGGCGGCGGGGTCGCGGGGCTGTTCGGCGGACTGGTCTATGGCTTCATCGCCACTGCGCAGCCGGGGACCGGGGCGGCTTCGACGTTGTTGGTGCTGCTGTGCCTGACCATCGCCATCGCGCTCGTCGGCGGCGGTGCGGTGTCGTTCGGGCTTGCGGCGGCCGAGTTCGCGCCGGACCGGCGCTGGTACTGGCGCGTGCTGGGCGGCGCGGCGGGCGGGCTTGTCGTCGGCGCGGTGGTCAAGTTGCTCGGCACCGACGCGTTCAACCTGCTGTTCGGTGCGGCGCCGGCAGGGATTACAGGCGGCGGGGAGGGCGCGTTGCTCGGTGCGAGCGTCGGACTTGCGTGCTGGCTGGCGATGCGTGGCGATCCGGTGCGGCCGATCGCGCCGCGCGCGGGCGTGGCGGCGCTGGTCGGGGGTGTGACGGGAGCGGCAATTCCGTTGCTCGGCGGGCGGTTGATGAGCGGCAGCCTCGACAGCCTAGCGCGGCAATTTCCGGACTCGCGGCTGCGGCTCGATCATGTCGGCGCGGTGCTGGGCGAATCCGGGTTCGGCCTCGCCAGCCAGGTCGTGTCAGGGGCGATGGAGGGGGCGTTGTTCGCTGGCTGCATCGCCGCGGCGATGGCGCTCGCGCTGCGGAGCGAGGCGACGGGACGCTAGAAGGCGGTTGCCCCGCCGTGCCTGTCGCCCTACCTGCGCGGGCCTATGGCTGCTCCCGTTCTCGCTTATGAAAATTTAGGGCTCGTCCAGGGCTCGGGCTGGCTGTTCCGCGGCCTCGACATCTATGTCGGCGCGCGCGACCGGCTGGCGCTGATCGGGCGCAACGGCGCGGGCAAGACGACCTTGCTCAAGCTGCTCGCGGGACAGGTCGATGCCGATGAGGGGCGGCGGACGATCCAGCCGGGCACGCGCGTCGTGATGCTGGAGCAGGAGCCGCGCATGACCGGCTGCACGACGCTGATGGACTATGTGCTGTCGGGCGACGATGCGCCGGCGCGGCACGAGGCCGAGGCCATTGCCGACCAGCTCGACATCGATCTGTCGCGCGAGGCGGCGACGGCGAGCGGGGGCGAGCGGCGGCGGGCGGGCATCGCGCGCGCTCTGGCGATGAACCCCGACGTGCTGCTGCTCGACGAGCCGACCAACCATCTCGACATCCATGCGATCGAATGGCTGGAAGAGTGGCTGAACCGCTATCGTGGCGCGTTCGTGGTGATCAGCCACGACCGCACCTTCCTGACGCGGCTGACGCGGCAGACCTTGTGGCTCGACCGCGGATCGATGCGGCGGGCGGAGATCGGGTTCGGCGGGTTCGAGGCGTGGACGGATCAGGTCTATGCCGAGGAGCAGCGTGCGGCGGAGAAGCTGGATGCTCGTCTGAAGCTGGAGGAGCATTGGCTCCAGCGCGGCGTCACCGGGCGGCGCAAGCGCAACCAGGGGCGGCTGACCAAGCTCTATGAGATGCGCGCCGAACGCGCGGCGATGACCGGGCCGGCAGGCGCGGCGAACCTGGCGACGGCGTCGGACGATTCGAAGACCAAGGTCGTGATCGACGCCAAGCATGCGTCGAAAGCCTATGGCGACCGCACGATCATCCGCGACCTGTCGCTGCGGGTGACGCGGGGCGACCGGATCGGCATCGTCGGCAAGAATGGCGCGGGCAAGTCGACCCTGCTCAAGCTGCTGACCGGCGAAATTGCGCCGGATACGGGCAGCGTGCGGCTCGCCAAGACGCTCGATTCCGTCATTATCGACCAGCAGCGCAGCCGGATGCAGCCGGAAAAGACAGTGCGCGAAGTGGTCGCCGATGGCGGCGAATGGATCGACGTGCTCGGCGCGCGCAAGCACATCCATGGCTATTTGAAGGAATTCCTGTTCGAGCCGACGATGGTCGAGGCGAAGGTCGGCACTCTGTCGGGCGGGGAACGCTCGCGGCTGTTGCTGGCGCGCGAGTTTGCGCGGCCGTCGAACCTGATGGTGCTGGATGAGCCGACCAACGATCTCGATCTCGAGACGCTCGATCTGCTGCAGGAAGTGATTGCGGACTATGACGGCACGGTGCTGATCGTCAGCCACGACCGCGACTTTCTCGACCGCACGGTGACGATGACGATCGGGCTCGATGGTTCGGGGACGGTCGACATGGTGGTCGGCGGCTATGCCGACTGGGAAGCCAAAAGGAAGGTGCGGACCGAGGCAAGGAAGGTTGCCGCGAAGGCAGCACCGGTCGCGGAAGCCCCCAAGGCGCGGACCAAGCTGAGCTACAAGGACCAGCGCGACTATGACTTGCTGCCCAAGCGGATCGAGGAACTGGATGCGCTGATCGCGAAGGATGAGGCGGCACTGGCCGATCCCGACCTGTACGCCAGGAACCCGGGGCAGTTCGACAAGCTGATGGCGGCGATCGCCAAGGCGCGCGACGAGAAGGATGCGGCGGAACTGCGCTGGCTGGAGCTGGCGGAGATGGCCGAAGCGCTCGGCTAAGTCGGCACCACCACGTCGATCGCGCGTTCGGCCACCCGCACCGTCACCGGCGTCCGCGCCAGCACTTCGCCGTCGATCGAGATGCGGTGGTGCGGGCGGGTGTCGAGCTTGAGCTGAGGGCCGCGAAATTCGCTCACGGTCTGGTCGCGGCGGCGGATGCGGAAGAAGCGGGCGTACCAGTCCCAGGCGAGCCGCCAGCGGTTGCGGCCGGTGACGATCTGGATCATCATCTCACCGCTCTCGACGCACGCGTCCTCGCTCATCTCGACCCCGCCATGGAAGCGGCCGTTGAGAATGCGCACTTCGCTGCCCCACATGCGATGAGTCTTCTCGCCATCGTCGACGAACACGCGGAACGGGCGGAAGCGCGCGAAGCACCACACCGCCCAGGCGAGATAGCCGATGCGGCCGGCATATTTCTTGAGGTCGTGCGGCACGGTCTCGCCGATCATCGGCGACAGGCCAATCGCGGCGGCATTGGCGAAATAATCGCCGTCAATCATGCCGAGATCGACGCGGCGGCGCTTGCCGGTGGCGATCGTTTCGATCGCGCCGTCGAGGTCGAGCGGAATGCCTAGCGTCCGCGCGAAGCTGTTGGCGGTGCCGAGCGGCAGGATCGCGAACACCACGTCCTTGCCGACGACATCATCGACCACGCCCGACAGCGAGCCGTCGCCGCCGCCGACGATCACCATCGGCGCGCCCGCGCGGATCGCGTCACGGACGGTGTCGTCGAGCAGATCGGGGTCGGTGACCGGATGGGCGGCGATCAGGCGGATGCCCGCCGCCTCGATCTTCCGGCGCGCCTGTTCGAACAGCGCGGCGCCCCGGCGCGAGCGGGCGTTGACGATGAGAACCGCCTCGCGCGGGACGGGGAGGTTGGTCGTCACCGCGCTATAACGGTCGAGAGGCGGGCAGGTTCAGAGTTGCTTGCCCGAGCGGCCGGCGAGGTCGACGACATATTGCCAGGCGACGCGGCCCGAGCGGCTGCCGCGGCGAGTTGCCCAGTTGATCGCCTCGGCTGCGTCGAACGGCAGGCCATGGTCGGCGGCATAGGTCCGCACGATCTCGACATAGGTATCCTGGTCGATCGCGTGGAAGCCGAGACTGAGGCCGAAGCGGTCCGACAGCGCGAGATTGTCGTCGATGCTGTCGCGCGGGTTGATCGCGCTCGATTGCTCCTCGAGGTTGCGCGGGATCAGGTGGCGACGGTTGGAGGTGACGAACAGCCGGGCATTGGCGGGGCGCGCTTCCGCGCCGCCTTCGAGCTGCGAGCGCAGCGCGCGGCCATCCGAGGCGGCGTCGAAGCCGAGATCGTCGAGGAAGATGACGAAGGCGCGGTCGCTGCCGTCGATCAGCGCGAACAGAGCGGGGAGGGTGTCGAGCGCGTCGGCCTGGGCCTCGATCAGGGCGATCTTGCCGCCTTCGGCCTGGATCGCGGCGACTGCGGCCTTAGACAGCGCCGATTTGCCGGTGCCACGCGCGCCCCAAAGCAGCGCGTCGTGCGCGGGCAGGCCATTGGCGAGACGACGGACATTTTCGAGCAGCGTCGCCTTTTGCGCCTCGATCCCGACCAGCTCGGCGAGCGGTAGCGGGGCAAAAGCGCGGGCGGGCTGAAGGAAGCCGCGGTGCCAGACATAGGCCGGGTGCGCTGCAAGGTCGGGCACCGGCGGCGGCGGCGGGGCGAGCCGCTCGAGCGCGGCGGCGATGCGGTCCAGCGGGTCGCTCATGCCCAGCGGGCTATGGTGTGCCCGCGCGCTTGGCAATGGCTGTCTGCTTGGGCTGGCTTCAGGCCAGCTTTGCCAGCAATGCTTCGGCCGCACCGCGATCGGCGAAACCGGGGGTGGCGAGGGCGGCCTGGACCTGCGCCTTGGCCTCTGCCTTGCGGCCCGCCTCGGCATAGGTCTGGGCGAGCTGCCAGCGCAGCAGCGGATGACGCGGGGCCATCGCGACGGCTTTCCTGAGCAGCTCGATACCGCCATCGAGATCGCCACTCTGCGCCAGCGTCCAACCCATCGCACCGGCGACCGCGGGGTTGCCGGGCGCGATCAGATAGGCAGCTTCGGCATATTGTGCGGCGCGTTCGGTTTCGCCCGCGCCGGCATAGGCGAAGGCGAGTTCGGCCAGCAGCGCGGCGTCGCGGTTGCCGGTGCGCAGGCGGACCGCTTCGAGCGAGTCGATCGCGGCGTCGTAGTCCCCCGCCGCCGCCTGCCATTGCGCGGACAGGCGCAGCGCGGCGAGGTTGAGCGGGTTTTGCGACAGGAACAGTGCCAGTGTGTTCGACGCCTGCTGGCGCTGGCCCGAACGGTCGAGCGCTTCGACCAGCCGCAGCATCGCCGGTTCATCGAAGCGGATGCTGGCGGCGGCCTTGTAGGGCGTGACAGCGTCGGCCGGGCGGCCGAGCAGCATTAGCGTGTCGCCGACGATCTGGTGCGATGCGGGCGCGCCGGGATTGCGGCGGGCGATCTCCTGCGCCTTGGCCAGCGCACCGGCCTTGTCGCCGCCGTCGATCAGCCCGCGCAGCAGCGGGATGGTGGCGCGGGGATCGTCGGGGGCGGACTTGGCGACCGCGGTGGCGAGCTGCGGCATGGCGTCGTCGGCGGTGAAACCGTCGGCGTCGGCGCGCGACGGGGTCGCAGCCCGGTCGAAATAGCGGGCGGCGGTGTCGCGCTGGCCGATCCGCTCATAACCACGCGCCGCCAGCATCAAAGCATAGGCATCGGCATCGCCCCGCGCGATCACCGGGCGCAGCACGTCGATGCCGTTCTTCGATGCGTCCGACTGGAGCAGCGCGGTGGCGAGCAGCTTGCGCGCGGTGAGGTTCATCGGCTGGAGGCTGACGAGGTTGCGGAGCTTTTCGATCGCGCGCTCGTATCGGCGTTCAGCCAGGTCGATCGAGCCGCCGAGCAGCAGCGCACCGGGCAACTGGCCGATGCCGCTCCCGGCGCGGTCGAGCAGGTCGCTGGCGAGGTCGAACTCTTCGGCGCGCGCCGCCAGAACCGCTTGCAGGTAGAGCGCCTGCGGGCTGCGCGGGCGAACCTCCATGGCCTTGCGCGTGACCGTCAGCATGTCGCGCGTGCGGCCGGCATCGCCAAGCGTCGAGGCATATTGGATCAGCGCGGCGTGGCGGTAGGGATCGCGCTTGAGGGCGGCCTCGAACCACGGCAGCGCGGCGACGAGGCCATATTGGGTGCGGACCAGTTCGCCGCGCAGGATCAGGGCGTCGGTATTGCCCTTGTCGAGATCGACCGCCTTGGCCGAGGCTTGAATCGCCCCGGCGACATCGCCCGCATTGAAGCGGAAGCGGCCGAGCTCGGTCCAGGCATCGGCGCTGCGCGGTGCGATACGGATGGCCGTGGCGGCCGCCTGTTGCGCGGCGGCGAGGTTGCCGCCGGCGGTGTAGGCTCGCGTCTTGATCCGAAGCGCGTAAAGCCGGTCGGAGGCGGGGGCCTTGTCCGCTTCGACGATTGCCCGGCGCGGGTCGCCTTGCAGCAGTACGGCATGGGCCATCAGCGCGTGAGTGCGTTTTGCATCGACGCCGCTGTCGAGCGCGCGGCGTAGCGAGGCTTCGGCGGCGACACCCTCGTCGAGCATCAGCGCGGCGCGGGCGAGCGCGAGATGCGCCTCGCCCCATTGCGGGTCGGCCTTGACTGCCTGAAAAGCCTGGCTGCGCGCGGCAGAGGCATTGTTGGCCTTGAGATAGGTATCGCTCCTGGCCAGCGCTTCACGCGCGGCTGCGGGGTCCGGCCCGCCGGTGACGACCGAGCGGAACGCGAGCAGCGCCACGCCGAACGCGCCGAGGCACAGCGCGAAGACGACCAGTCGGCGCAGGTTGAAGCGGCGCGCGCGGCGCGGGCGGTTACGGCTGGAGGTCATAGGCCTTCATCAGATCATAGAGGGTGGGGCGGCTGATCCCGAGCAGCCGTGCGGTGCCGGAGATGTTGCCTTCCGACCGCGACAGCGCATGCGCGATGGCGCGGCGGTCGGCGGCTTCGCGCACGGCCTTGAGGTTGATCGGCCCGGCTTCCTCGCCCGCATCGAGGTCGAGATCGGCGGCGGTGACGAGCTTGCCGTCGGCCATGATCGCGGCGCGCTTCACGCGGTTTTCGAGCTCGCGGACGTTGCCCGGCCAGTGCCAGGCGTCGATCGCGGCGAGCGCGTCGGGCGCGAAGCTCTTGTTGCCGAGCTTCATCCCCGCGGCGTGCTTGTGCAGCAGGTGGCGCGCGAGCAGGCCGGCATCGCCGGGCCGTTCGGCGAGTGAGGGAATGCGCACGACGATCTCGGCGAGGCGGTAATAAAGGTCCTCGCGGAAGGTGCTGGCGGCGACCATGGCGTCGATGTCCTGATGCGTCGCGCAGACGATGCGCGTGTCGACCGCGATCGGCTGGCGGCCGCCGATGCGCTCGATCACGCGCTCCTGAAGGAAGCGCAGCAATTTGACCTGGAGGGGCAGGGGCACATCGCCGATCTCATCGAGGAATAGCGTGCCGCCCTGCGCCTGCTCGATCTTGCCGGGGGTGGTTTTGACCGCCCCGGTGAACGCGCCCTTTTCGTGGCCGAACAGCTCGGATTCGAGCAACGTCTCGGGGATCGCGGCGCAGTTGATCGCGACGAACGCACCCTTGCGGCGGCTGGCGTCGTGCAGCCCCCGAGCAAGCAGTTCCTTGCCGGTGCCGCTGGCGCCCAGGAGCATCACCGAGACGTCGGCGGGGGCGACGCGCTCGATCGTGCGGGTGACCTTGAGCATCTCGGCCGAGCCGGTGATGATACCGCCTAAAGCGGTGCCGGTTTCGGCCTTGGCGGCGAGACGGCGGTTTTCAGCTTCGAGCGCGTGGACGTGGAAGGCGCGCGCGACGATCAGGCCGAGCGCGTCGATATCGATCGGCTTCTGGTAGAAGTCCCACGCGCCCATCGAGATGGCGCGCAGCATCGATTCGCGCTCGCCATGGCCCGAGGCGACGATGACGCGGGTATCGGGCTTGAGCGCGAGGATGGTTTCGAGGGCGGCGAAGCCTTCGGTCGTGCCGTCAGGATCGGGCGGCAGGCCGAGGTCGAGCGTGACCACCGCGGGCTCTTCGGCGCGCAGGATGGCGATGGCGCTCTCGCGGTCGCCCGCGGTGAGGATCTCATAGCCCTCATAGGCCCAGCGCAGCTGGCGCTGGAGGCCGGCATCGTCCTCGACGATCAGGAGTTTGGGCTTGTCGCTCATGCCGCTTTTCCGATTTCAGTTGCCGTCCGCCCGGCGGCGCGCAGCACCACGCTGAAGCGCGTGCCATGGCCTTCGCTGCTTTCGACCTCGATCCGCCCGCCCATTTCCGCAGCCAGCTTCTGCGCCTCGAACGCGCCGAGGCCGAAGCCGCCGGGCTTGGACGACACGAAGGGCTTGAACAGCTTTTCGCGGATGAAGGCGGGAGACATGCCGCAGCCGCGGTCGATCACATCGATTCGTGCCTCGCCCTGCGCCGTCCCGATCGCGAGCGTCACCGGCGCATCGTCCGGGCTCGCCTCGATCGCGTTCTGGATGAGGTGGCCGAGCAGGGTTTCGAGCAGCGCCGGCTCGACGATCGCCAGCGGATCGCCGGTCACGGTGACGTCGATCTTGCGCTGCGCGCGGCGCGCCTTGGCGACGCGGCGGGCGAGCGGGACGAGCGGGGTCGCCACCGGCGCTTCGCCACGCGCCGCGTGGTGCTGCGACAGGCGCGCGAGCATGTCGTTCATGCGGCCTGCGGAATCATGCAGTGTCGCGAGCATGTCGGCGCGGAAGGCGGGATTGTCGGCATGACGTTCGGCATTACGAGCAACCAGAGTAAGCTGGCTCACCAGATTCTTGATGTCGTGCATGATGAAGGCGAAGCGGCGGTTGAACTCGTCGAAGCGCTGTGCCTCGGCGAGCGCCTCCTGTGCGCGTTCCTCGGCGATATAGCTGGCGAGCTGACGCCCGGCGGCCTTGAGCAGGTCGAAATCCTCCCAGTCGAGCGCGCGCGGCACCGGCGGGCGGGCGAGCAGGATGACGCCGGCGAGCCGCTTGTGATGGGCCAGCGGGACGATCACCCAGGCGGGCTCCCAGGCGCGGATCGAAGCAGGGACCACGTCGGCCCCGGCGGGCGTGTCGAGTTCGAGAATGAGCGCGGGATCGATCGCGGCGCGCGTCCAGTCCTCGCCCTGATTGGCGGGGAGCGACGTGCGATCGACGTTCCACGTCGCACCCACGCAAAGCGTCTCGGCATGCGGCAGGAGCAGCACGCCGGCGGGCGAGTCGGTGAGATCGGCCAGCGCCTTGACGATGCGCTCGTCGAGCGGGGCGCTGTCCTCGGGCTCGCCCAGCGTCTCGGTGAAGCGCATCCATTCGGCGCGATAGTCGTAGCGATGGCGGAAGAAATGCTTGGCGAGCTTGACCTTGATCCAGGCGCGCAGCCAGGTGCTCGACACCAGCGTCAGAATTGCCGCCGTCGAGCCGAACACGAAGGCCGTCTGCAACAAGCGCGCATTGGCGCCGCCGATCGCGGCGATGGCAGTGGTGGCGAGCGCGAGAAGCGCGAAATACAGGCCAATCGCGACGAGGCTGAGCGACTGATAGGCGACCGTGCGCGAAATCTGCATCGGCCATTCGCCGCGCCGCTGGAGTCCGGCGGCGATCGTGACCGCGATCAACGCCATGGCGAGTCCGCGCATCGCGGCCAGCTCGGCGGGCCAGGCCGCGGTGAGATAGGCGACGCTCAGGATATTGACATCGACCAGCCACATCGCGCCCATCGCGAACACGATCGGGCGCATCCCGCTGCCGCGGACCGGCTTGACCGCATTGTACAGGCCCTGGACCAGCACGAGCGCGGCCACCGCCACCATCATCCGCAGCAGCAGCGCGGCTTCGGTGGCCTTCGCCGCGATCTCGGGGCTGGCGACCGCCGTCGCGTCGAGCGCGAGCGCGACCAGGATAAGGACGGCGACGACGCCATAGACGGTGCCGATCGCCGCTGGCGGGCGTTCGATTCCGCTGCGCCGCTGCACGACGATCATGAAGGCGAGCCAGGCGAGGTTGCGCGCACCGCGCGCGATCTGCGTCACCAGATCCTCCTCGCCGATGCCGGCGACGGCGAGCGCCCACAGCGCGGTCATCACCAGCGCGGCAGCGAGCGGCTTGCGCGGCACGCCACCCCCGCCGCCGCCGCGCAGCGCCCACAGCGCCAGTGCGCCGAACAGCAGCGCGGCGAGGGCATGGCCCCACAGGATGAGGGTGGGGATCATCATCGCGCGCCCTCTGGGAACAGCACGACGCGGATCGTCTGGAGGAGAATCAGAATGTCGAGGAAGGGCGAGTAGTTCTTGGCGTAATAGAGATCATATTCGAGCTTCTGGCGGCTGTCGTCGATCGACGCGCCATAGGGATAGTTGATCTGCGCCCAGCCGGTGATGCCCGGCTTCACCATGTGACGCTCGGCATAATAGGGGATTTGCTGCTCGAGATCCTCGACGAACTGCGGTCGCTCCGGGCGCGGCCCGACGAAGCTCATCTCGCCCTTGAGCACGGACCAGCATTGCGGCAGTTCGTCGATGCGAACCTTGCGGATGAAGCGGCCGACGCGCGTGATGCGCGGATCGTCCTTTTCGGCCCACACCGCCTTGCCCGCGACCTCGGCGTCCTGGCGCATCGAGCGCAGCTTGATGATGTCGAAGCCCTGGCCGTACAGGCCGACGCGGCGCTGGCGGTAGAAAGCGGGACCGCGGCTTTCCAGCTTCACCGCGAGTGCGCCGAGCAGGATCAGCGGCAGCGTCAGCGCCAGCAGGATGAGGCTGGCGGTGATGTCGAACAGCCGCTTGAAGATGCTCGAGAACATCCGGCCCGAGGAGAAGCCGTCGGAGAAGATCAGCCAGCTCGGATTGACCGACTGGAGATCGACGCGCCCGGTCTCGCGCTCGAGGAAGGTCGAGATTTCGTTGACATGGACGCCGGTGGTCTTGATCCGCAGCAGGTCCTTGAGCGGGAGCGCGTTGCGGCGTTCTTCCAGCGCGAGCACGACCTCGCTGGCGTTGAGCAGCACGACATGGTCGGCGAGATTGTAGATGGCGTCGCGCGCGATCGCCTCGGGAATCACCCGGTTGGGCTCGCTCATCGCGACATAGCCGACCACGACGAAGCCCGAGCCGGGCTTGCGCGCGAGCTGCTTCAATCGTTCGGCGCGCGCGCCGGCGCCGAGCACGACGATGCGCCGTTTGAACACCTGGCCGCCCAGCGTCTTGCCGAGCAGGATGCGCAGCATGAACAGCCCGACCAGCGCCGCGCCCATCGCGTAGAGCAGGTTCGAGCGCCAGAAGGTGAGCGCCGGGACGAGGAAGAAGATCACCGATAGGAAGATCGTGCCGAGCGAGATCGCGATCAGCAGCCGCGCCGTCGCGACGCGGATCGATTGCAGCGAATCCGCGCCATAGACGCCGACCGCCATCATCGCGAGCTCGAGGCTGAGCGCGAAGCTGACCATCTGCGGCACGCGGCTGTAGATCGGCTCGATATCCATGCCGATCTGGTGCGCGCGGTAGAGCCAGCCGAACTCCGCTGCGCCGAACAGCAGCAGCACGTCGAACAGCGCCAGCAGCAGCACCGCGTTGGGGATATAATGTTTGAACAGCCGGATCATGATGGCCGCACCCTAATCGCGATGTGTAAATATTTCCGACACGCTAGCTGCATGTCGGCGAAATTGACGAAGAAATGCTGAACGGGCGGACATCTGTTGCGCGATAAGTGTTTGGCGGGACGGGCGCGCATCGTTAGGTGCGCATGAGCAAGAGGACCAAGCATGACCGACCACAAGCCGATCGTTCCCGTGATCCTCTCTGGCGGGTCGGGCACGCGGCTATGGCCGATGTCGCGGCCCGAGCGGCCCAAGCAGATGCTGGCGCTGACCGCGGAAGAGACGATGCTGCAGCTGACCGCGCGGCGCACGCCGGCGGGGGAGCGTTTCGCCGCGCCGGTGATCGTCGCCAACGCGCTGCATGCCGACATGGTCGAGGAGCAACTCGGCGCGGTCGAGGCGCGGGCGCAGGCGCTGGTGCTCGAGCCGATGGGGCGCAACACCGCGCCGGCGATCGCGCTCGCCGCACTGGCGGTCGGCGGGGGCAGCGATCCGCTGCTGGTGATGCCGTCGGACCATGTGATCGCCGATATCGATGCCTTTCATGCGGCGATAGACGCCGCGTTGCCGGCGGTCGAGGATGGCTGGCTGGTGACCTTCGGCATCGCGCCCGACGCGCCGGAAACCGGCTATGGCTATATCAAGGTCGGCGAGGCGATCGGCCCCGGGGTGCACCGTGTCGACCGCTTTGTCGAGAAACCGCAGCGCGAAGCCGCCGAGGCGATGCTGGCGAGCGGCGATCATGCCTGGAATGGCGGCATCTTTCTGTTCCGCGCCGACGTGTATCTCGGCGCACTGGCCTCGTTCGCGCCGGACATGCTGGCGGCGGCGCAGGCGGCGATGGACCGCGCGGTGCGTGAGGGTACGCGCATCCTGCCCGACGCCACCGAGTTCGCGAAGTCGCCGTCGGATTCGATCGACTATGCGGTGATGGAGAAGGCGCCGCGCGTCGCGGTGGTGCCAGTCAGTATGGGCTGGTCCGACGTCGGCAGCTGGGACGCGCTGCATGCGATCAGCGACTGCGACGCGCATGGCAATGCCTGCCGCGGCGACGTGGTGGCGATCGACACGGCGGATTGCCTGGTGCGCGCGGCTGCCGGCAAGCGCGTGGCGCTGGTCGGCGTGTCGGACCTGATCGTCGTGGTGGATGGCGATGATGTGTTGATTTTGCCGCGCGGTCGCAGCCAGGACGTCAAGCGCATCATCGAGGCGATGAAGAAATAGCCTTTGCATGTCCGACGCCGCCGATCCGATCCGCGTTGCCGCGCTCTATCAGTTCACCCGCTTTGCCGATCCGGCCGCGATCAAGGGGCCGCTGGCGGCGCTGTGCTGCGCGCAGCGCGTAAAGGGCACGCTGTTACTGGCGGGCGAGGGGATCAACGGCACGATCGCCGGGAGCGACGATGCGATCGAGGCGGTGCTGGCGCATATTCGCGAACTGCCCGGATGCGCGGCGATCGAGGTCAAGCAGTCGCGAACCGCGGTGATGCCGTTCCACCGGATGAAGGTGCGGCTCAAGCGCGAGATCGTGACGATGGGGCAGCCGGACATCGATCCGCTGGCTGAGGTCGGCCATTATGTCGCGCCGCAGGACTGGAATGCTCTGATCGACGCGCCGGATACCGTCGTGATCGACACGCGCAACGATTACGAGGTGGCGATCGGGACGTTCGCCGGGGCGGTCGATCCCGGGACGAAGACGTTTCGCGATTTCCCCGACTGGTTCCGCGCGCATCGCGACGAGTTGGCGGGCAAGAAGGTCGCGATGTTCTGCACCGGCGGCATCCGCTGCGAGAAGTCGACTGCGTTTCTCAAGGCCGAAGGCATCGACGAAGTTTTCCATCTGAAGGGCGGCATCCTGGCCTATCTGGAACAGGTGGCCGAAGCGGACAGCCGGTGGCGGGGCGAATGCTTCGTGTTCGATGAGCGCGTCTCGGTGGGCCACGGGCTGGCGCTCGGGACTCACGGCCTGTGCCGCGCGTGCCGGATGCCCGTTGGCGACGCCGAGTGGGCCTCGCCACTATTTGTGGAGGGCGTCAGCTGCCCGGCTTGTCATGGTGAACGCAGCGATGCGCAGCGGACGAGCTATCGCGAACGGCATCGTCAGGCGCAGCTGGCTGCGGCGCGCGGCGATACGCATGTCGGGGCAGTGTTCCGCCGCGGCGACGGAGGTTGACCCGACCGGCTTGCAGCCGCGATCGTCGCGCTTAAGACTGGGCGCATGGAGTGTATCGAGCAAGCACGGGAATGGCGGTTTCCGGATCGGGTGAAACTGCCCCTCGCGCTGGATGGGGCGGCGCTGGAGGCCGATCTGCGACGGATCGAGGCGCGCGACTGGACGCGCCATGTTGTGCGGCAGAATTATCGGGGCGATTGGGATGTATTGCCGCTGCGGCATGCGGCTGGCGAGACGCACCCGATCCGCCAGGCGATGCCGGTGCCGGGCGCGATCGCCCATGTCGATAGCCCGCTGCTCGCCGGAGCGTCCTATATCGGCTCGGTTCTGACCAAGCTTCGCTGTTCGTTGCGCAACGTACGGCTGATGCGGTTGACCGCCGGGTCGGCGATCCTGGAGCATTGCGACCCGGGCATGAATGCCGAAAGCGGCCTGGTGCGGCTGCATGCGCCGATCCGAACCGGGGGCCGGGTGTCTTTCCGGGTGAACGGCACGCCAGTCGTGATGGCGCCGGGCGAGTTGTGGTATCTGAGGCTGTCCGATCCGCATGCGGTGGACAATGACGATGCGGTCGACCGCGTGCATCTGGTGATCGATGCCGAGGTCAATGACTGGCTCGAGGCCATGCTCGCCGCGGGACAATGATGCGAAAGGGCCGGCGGATCTCTCCGCCGGCCCTCTGCATTCGGTTCGACTGGATAGCCGAGCGTCAGGACTTAGAAGTCCATCCCGCCCATGCCGCCCATGCCACCGCCGCCCATCGGCATCGCCGGCTTGTCTTCCGGCAACTCGCTCACCGCCGCTTCGGTGGTGATGAGCAGGCCGGCGACCGAGGCCGCGTTCTGCAGCGCGGTGCGGACGACCTTGGTCGGATCGATCACGCCGGCCGCGACCAGGTTCTCGTACACGTCGGTCGACGCGTTGAAGCCGAACGAGGTGTCGGTCTGGTCGAGCAGCTTGCCCGAGACGACCGCGCCGTCATGGCCGGCATTCTGGGCGATCTGGCGAACGAGCGCCGTCAGCGACTTGCGGACGATGTCCACGCCGCGCGTCTGGTCTTCGTTGGCGCCGGTCAGGCCTTCGAGCGCACGCGTGCCATAGAGCAGCGCGGTGCCGCCGCCGGGGACGATGCCTTCTTCGACCGCAGCGCGGGTCGCGTGAAGCGCGTCGTCGACGCGGTCCTTGCGCTCCTTCACTTCGACTTCCGAAGCGCCGCCGACCTTGATCACGGCCACGCCGCCGGCAAGCTTGGCGAGACGCTCCTGGAGCTTCTCACGGTCGTAATCGCTGGTGGTGACTTCGATCTGCTGACGGATCGCGTCGGTGCGGCCCTTGATCGCATCGGCTTCACCCGCACCGTCGACGATGGTGGTGTTGTCCTTGTCGATCGAGACGCGCTTGGCGGTACCGAGCATGCCGAGCGTGACGCTCTCGAGCTTGATGCCGAGGTCTTCCGAGATCACTTCGCCCTTGGTCAGGACGGCGATGTCCTCGAGCATCGCCTTGCGGCGATCGCCGAAGCCCGGCGCCTTGACGGCTGCGACCTTGAGGCCGCCGCGCAGCTTGTTGACGACGAGCGTGGCGAGTGCCTCGCCCTCGATGTCCTCGGCGATGATCAGCAGCGGCCGGCCCGACTGAACGACGGCTTCCAGGATCGGGAGCATCGCCTGCAGGTTCGACAGCTTCTTCTCGTGGATCAGGATGTACGGATCGGTGAGCTCGACCGCCATCTTCTCCGGGTTGGTGATGAAGTAGGGCGAGAGATAGCCGCGGTCGAACTGCATGCCTTCGACGACGTCGAGCTCGAATTCGAGACCCTTCGCTTCCTCGACGGTGATCACGCCTTCCTTGCCGACCTTCTCCATGGCTTCGGCGATCTTCTCGCCGACTTCACGGTCGCCATTGGCCGAGATGATGCCGACCTGAGCGATCTCGCTCGAACCCGAAACCGGCTTCGAACGCGACTTCACGTCCTCGACGACCTTGGCGACGGCGAGATCGATGCCGCGCTTCAGATCCATCGGGTTCATGCCGGCCGCGACCGACTTCATGCCCTCGCGTACGATCGCCTGGGCGAGCACGGTCGCGGTGGTGGTGCCGTCGCCGGCGATGTCATTGGTCTTCGAGGCCACTTCGCGCACCATCTGCGCGCCCATGTTCTCGAACTTGTCCTTGAGCTCGATCTCCTTGGCGACGGTGACGCCGTCCTTGGTGATGCGCGGGGCGCCGAAGCTCTTGTCGATCACGACGTTGCGGCCCTTCGGCCCCAGCGTGACCTTGACCGCGTCGGCGAGGATGTCGACGCCGCGCAGGATGCGCTCACGCGCGTCGCGGCTGAATTTTACGTCCTTGGCTGCCATGTGACTGCCCTTTCAAAATCTGGAAGATGACAAAAGTGAGCTAGAAGAAGGGTCAGCCGACGATCCCGAGGATGTCGCTTTCCTTCATGATCAGCAGGTCTTCGCCGTTGACCTTGACCTCGGTGCCCGACCACTTGCCGAACAGGATGCGGTCGCCGGCCTTGACGTCGAGCGGGGTCACTTCGCCCTTCTCGTTCTTGGCGCCCGAGCCGGCGGCGACGACTTCGCCTTCCTGCGGCTTTTCCTGGGCGGTGTCGGGAATGATGATGCCGCCGGCGGTCTTGGCTTCGGCCTCGACGCGACGAACGAGCACACGGTCGTGCAGCGGACGAAAGTTCATGGAGCTCTCCTGAACGGGTTGGAATCACTTGTTGGCACTCCCCCTGGGTGAGTGCCAGCGCGAGGCATATGGATGCGGCATGGCGCGGCGTCAACGGGTCAGCGGCCAGGCGACCGAAAGAATCAGGCGAGCCGGTCTTTCAAGAAGAAGCATCCGTTTCGGATGTATCGTCTCAAGTACATACCAAGTAAACTCAAAGTTAACTACGATTGTTACCAAGAACATGGAACCGTCTAAATCAAAACAGCTTTTCCGTTATGTCGATCCGATCAAGTATCGACCGGACAGGAGATGCGCCATGATCAATAAAACGGCAGTTCTGCCGGCGCTGGTGTTCGCCTCGGGGGCGGCGCTGGCGCTGGCGGCTTGCGAAAGTTCCGGCAATTACCGCGTCGGATGGGTGGGTGATACGCCGCCGCCGGGCGGATCGGCGAGTTCCAGCAGCACCGGCGGCGACGATGGCGGGTCGAGTTCGGGCGGCTCGGGCGGCGGCACCGCGAGCAGCAGCGGCGGCGGTTCGTCGTCATCGAGTTCAGGCGGCACCGCGAGCAGCGGCGGAAGCGGATCGTCGTCGAGCTCCGGCGGCACGGCAAGCAGCGGCGGCGGCAGCACCGGCGCGCAGGGTCTGGTCGGCAACGTGCTCGTCACCGCGGGCAACACCGTGATCGGCGCGGCGGGCAAGGCCAACGGATTGGTCCAGGGCGGCGTGTTGCCGACTGCGGGCGTGGTCACCGGCAAGGTCACCGGCGTCCTCGCCAAGACCGGCCAGACCCTGGTCAGGCTGGGCGAGGGCGGCACCGGCGGCGGACTGATCCTCGACGGCGCGGGCGGCAAGGTCGGCGCGCTGGTCGGGATCGATCTGGGCAAGGGCACCGTGATCGCCGCGCCGGAGGGCTCGAAGTCGCTGATCGGCGTCAATGTGCTGGCGCAAAATCCGACCACCGGGACGCTCGCCACGGTCGGCGGCGGCACCGGCGGCAAGCTGCTGACGGTCGACGTCAACGGCCTGGGCGGCGCGACCGGCGGCGGGCTGCTCGGCGGCGTCACCAACGCCCCGCAGCCCGGCAATCTCGCCGGCACCGCCAAGGGCGCGGTCAAGTCGACCGTCGGTACGGTCGGCGGAGTCGTCGGCGGCGTGACCGGCGGCTTGCTGAGCCCCAAGACCGACAAATAGCGCGCCCCGAACCCGCGCGCCGCATCCCGATCCCCCAAGCGCGGCGCGCGGGTTCACCCCTTCCCTGGATCAAGGATCGCGAGATGATGCTGGCCGCGATGATGGCGCTGGCTGCCGCTGCGGCGGACCCGCAGGACGGCACACGGCTGATCGACCGCAACCGAATCGACCGGCCGCGTGCGCCTGCGCCGGTTCTGAAGCCGGCGCCGGCACCCGAAAAGGCGCGGGTCGCCGCCATCGGCACCGGCCGGCCGATCAGGGGCATCCGCTTTCAGGGCGCGCAGGCGCCACGTCCGGTGGCGCGCGCGGCCGAGACGTTCCTCGGCAAGCCGATGAATGCGGACACGCTGGCCGAGCTCGCCGGCGCGCTGTCGCGCGCCTATGGCAAGAGCGATGTCGCACTCTATACCACCGCGATCCCCGAGCAGGATTTCGCGAACGACGTGGTCAACGTGCTGCTGACCGAAGGGCGAATCGCGAAGGTCGAGTTGAAGGCCGAGCCGGGACGGCATTCATTGTTGGCGCGCCGCGCGGGACCGATGACGCTCGAAACGCCGCTGAGTCGAGCGACATTCGAGCGGCAGTTGACCTTGATGCGTGCGATTCCTGGGCTGACCGTCGCAACCGATTTCTCCGATCCGGAGGCAAATGGCGCGCTGACGCTCACGCTCACCCCCAAGCAGCGGCGGCGCAAGATCAGCGCGGGCTTCAGCAATCGCGGCGTCGATCTGACCGGCGACGGGCAGTTCGACGTCAATGCCGAATTCTATGGGCTGGCCGGCGACGGCGACCAGCTGACGCTGTCGGCCTCGGCGGCGAGCGATTTGGGCCGCTACCGCTATGTCGCGGGCGGCTATCAGGCACCGGTCGGCGCAAGCGGGCTGACCGCCGCGGTCAACACCGCCTATCTGGAGACGCGGCCGCGCGGCTATCCGGTGCGCGGCAAGGCGAAGCTGGCAGGGGCGTCGCTGACCTGGCCGCTGATCCGCCGCTTTCACCGCGCCGCCGACGTGATGATCGGCGTCGATGGGATCAACAGCGACAATGCCGTGCTCGGCAACCTCATCGCGACCGAGCGCACGCGCGCGGTGCGGATCGCCGCCGGGGTCACCGATGCGCGCGAGAAACGATCGTGGAGCGTGAGCGCGGCGGCGTCGCAGGGGCTCGACATGCTCGGCGCGCGGACGGTGGCGGCGCAATCGCAGAAGCGCTTCCGCAAGCTGAGCGGCGCGGCGAGCGTGGCGCAGGCGCTGGGCAAGAAGCTGACGCTGCGGGTCAATCTGTCGGGCCAGCTCAGCAACAACCGGCTGCCCGCGGCGGAGCGCTTCTCGGTCGGCGGCGAGACGCTGGGCCGTGCGTTCGACACCGCCTTTCTGACCGCCGACCGCGGCGCGGGCGTGCTGGGCGAGCTGGCGGTGCGGCCCCTGAAGGGCGGGCCGCTGGCGGCGAGCGAGCTCTATGCCTTTGCCGACCGCGCCTGGATCGGCGTCACCGCGCGCGGCGCGGACCCGCGGATCGACCTGTCGATGGCCTCGGCGGGGTTTGGCGGGCGGCTCAAGTTCCGCGAGAAGGCCGAGCTGGGGCTGGAGGCGGCGACGGCGATCGACGATCCCTATCCGGGGTTCGACGAGGATTGGCGGGTGTCGGTGATGTGGAAATTGTCACTGTGAGGTGATCAAGCCCCTCGGATGTCTCACTGAAACCGGCGCCTAGGGGCACTGCCCCACCCCAACCCCTCCCCTGAAGGGAAGGGGCTTAGCGTAAACCCCCATCTGTATTGCTTGATTAACACAGTTCCGTTATTGGCTTGCTCCAGAGCCTTCCCTGTGCGTCAACTGGCGCGGGGCAATCGCGGGAGCAGAAGCAAGTGAAACTGGTGCGCGGCGCATGGAAGCTGCTGGTCGGGATCAAGGACGCGCTCGTCCTGCTGTTCATGCTGTGCTTCTTCGGCGCGCTGTTCGCGATCCTGTCGGCGCGGCCCAATCCGGGTGCAGTGCATGACGGCGCGCTGGTGCTGGCGATCGACGGGATGGTGGTCGAGCAGGCGTCGAAGGCCGATCCCTTTGCCGCGATCGGCGGCGGCGACGCGCCCAAGGAGTTCCAGACGCGCGATCTGGTGCGCGCGCTCGATGCAGCGAAGGACGACAGCCGGGTCAAGGTTGTGGTGCTCGATCTCGACCGCTTCATGGGCGGCTATCCCGCCGCGGTGGCCGAGGTCGCCGACGCGGTGGCGCGGGTGCGTGCGTCGAAGAAGCCGGTGCTGGCCTATGCTACCGCCTATACCGACAGCGGCTATCGCATCGCATCGAACGCCAGCGAGATCTGGGTCAATCCGTTCGGCGGGACGTTGTTCATGGGGCCGGGCGGGTCGCGGCTCTATTACAAGGGGCTGATCGACAAGCTCGGCGTGACCGCGCACGTCTACAAGGTCGGCAAGTTCAAGTCGGCGGTCGAGCCCTATATCCTCACCCAGCAGTCGCCCGAGGCGCGCGAGGCCAATGAGGCGCTGTACGGCGCGATTTGGGGCCAGTGGCAGGAAGCGGTGGCCAAGGCGCGGCCGCAGGCGAAGCTGCAACAGGTGATCCAGCAGCCCGACGTGGTCGTCGCAGCGGCGCAGGGCGACATCGCGCTCGCCAACGAGCGGATGGGGCTGGTCGACAAGCGCGGCGACCGCATGGCGTTCGGCAAGCGCGTCGCCGAGATCGCGGGATCGGACGCGAACAAGCCGGCGGGCAATTTCAAGTCGATCAAGCTCGCCAACTGGCTCGAAGCCAATCCGGCGAAGAAGGAAGGCGACGCGATCGGCGTGATCACGATCGCGGGCGAGATCGTCGACGGCAAGGCCGGGCCGGGCACGGCAGGCGGCGACACCGTCTCCGAGTTGCTGCTCAAGGGGCTGGCCGAGAAGAAGCTGAAGGCGCTGGTGGTGCGCGTGGATTCGCCGGGCGGGTCGGTGCTGGCGTCGGAGCATATCCGCCAGGCGATCCTGCAGGCCAAGGCGCAGAAGCTGCCGGTCGTAGTGTCGATGGCGAGCCTGGCGGCGAGCGGCGGTTACTGGGTCTCGACCCCGGCCGATGTGATCTTCGCCGAGCCTAACACGATCACCGGGTCGATCGGCATCTTCGGGCTGTTGCCGACGTTCGAGAACACGCTCGCCAAGATCGGCGTGACCAGCGACGGGGTGAAGACCACGCCGCTGACCGGGCAGCCGGACCTTTATGCCGGCACCAACGAGACGGTCGACCGCATCCTGCAATCGGGCGTCGAGCAGGGCTATGCGCGCTTCACCGGGCTGGTCGCGCAATCGCGCAAGATGAGCGTGAGCCGTGTGGACGAGATCGGTCAGGGCCGGGTGTGGGACGGCGGCACTGCGCGCCAACTCGGGCTGGTCGACCGCTTTGGCGGGATCGACGACGCGGTGGCCGAGGCGGCGAAGCGCGCCAAGCTCGATCCGGCCAAGGTTCATGCGCTGTATCTCGAGCGTGAGCCGGGCTTCCTCGAGGGGCTGATCGCCGGGCTGATGGCGGGCGGCGACGACGAGGAAGAGGCCGAGCCGGAGAGCGGCAGCGACCTGTTCGCGCGGATCGCGGGCGACCGCCGCGCGGTGTTCGCGCAGGCGCTGGGCGATGCGAAGCGGCTGGCGATGGGGGCGTCGATGCAGGCGCGCTGCCTGGAGTGCGGCGCGTTCGGGCCGGTCGCGGCGACGATGCGCGCCGATGCCCGGCTGATCGATGTGGTGCTGGCGAAGCTGGGGTTCGGCCTGTGATTCAGATCCAGTTGCGCGCTGCCGAGCCGGGCGATGCCGCGGCGATCGCGGCGATCTATGCGCCTTATGTGCTGACCGGCACGGTGAGCTTCGAGTTCGACCCGCCCGATCCGCGCCAGATGCGCAGCCGGATGGAGGCATCGGGCGGGCTGTACCCGTGGATCGTGGCGACCAATGCCGAGGGCAAGGGCGTGCTCGGTTACGCCTATGCCACCAAATGGCGCGAGCGGGCGGCGTATCGTTATGTCGTCGAGACCTCGGTCTATGTGGCGGGCGCGCTGCAGGGGCAGGGCGTCGGGCGGCTGCTGTACGAGGCGCTGGTCGACACGCTGCGCGCGCAGGGCTTCACGCAGGCGATCGGCGTGATCTCGCTGCCCAACGAAAATTCGATCCGCGCGCACGAGCAGGTGGGCTTCCGCCGCGCCGGGCAGCTGCGCGAAGTCGGGTACAAGGAAGGGCGCTGGGTCGATATCGGGCTGTGGCAGTGCGAGCTCAACGACAGCGTGGTGCCGCCGGTCGAGCCCAGGCCGTTCAGCGAAGTGGGGATCGTGCGCGACTGACGCACGAGTTCACCATTTTGTCAGCATATTTCCGCTAGCTTTTGCACATGACCAGCAGCGAGGCGCGGCAGGAAATCGAGATCGACCGGGACCGCAACCTGGTCGTGGTCAAGGTATCCGGCTTCTTCTCGCCCGAGGCGGCGCACCGCGCGACCATGGAGACGCGCTATGCGATCCAGTCGCTGGGCAGCGCGGTCGGGCAGCATCTCACGCTCTACGACATGACCGAGACCGCGCCGTCGACCGCCGAGACGGTCGAGCTGATCCGCATGGGCTTCGCCAATCCGGTCTATCGTCCGCTCTGGGCGCGCAAGGTGGCGTTCTGCTCGCCCTCGTCGCTGTTGCGGCGGCAGATCGAGCGGATTCGCGAGGCGCGGGCGGACATCGGCATTTTCGAGACGCGCGACGAAGCGCTGGCCTGGCTGCTCGCCGACTGAGGCTCAGCCGAGCGCTGCGAGCCGCTGATCGGCTTCGACGACGCCGGATTCGCAGGACGATTCATAGAGCGAGCGCGCGTCGGTCCAGAAGCGGCGCGCCTCGTCGCGTTCGTCCAGCGTTTCGGCCAGCAACGCCGCGGCGCGCAGCGCGTTGGCGACATCGAGCGGCGCCGCTTCGGCATCGGCGCGATAGAGGTCGAGCGCTTCGTGCAGCGACGTGGCGGCATGCGCGTGGCGCTGCTGTTCTAGGAACATCTCGCCGGCATGGCGCAGCGCATGCGCGAGCTCGGGACCGGCGCCGGCCTTGCGGTAGAGTGCGATCGCTTCCTGCTGGTCGTGGATCGCCCAGTCGAGATTGCCGGTGTCGCGCGCGACCTGCGCGCAGCGGGTCAGCGCGTGCGCCTCGCAGATCAGGTCGCCATCCTCGCGGCAGGCATGGACCGCTTCGCCGAAACAATGCCGCGCATCCGCCGACCGCCCGTCGCGGCGTGCGGCGTCGCCATCGGCCATCAGCCGGGCAATGCGACTCGGCTCCTCCACACCACCAGCCTGCGCGAGAACGGCGCGGTTCGCAATCAGCTGCGTCCGAAATAGCCCGGCCATTTGAGCCGCCACACGATCGCGGCGGCGCGCAGCGCGAAGCCGGCGGTGGCGGCGATCAGCGCGGCGCCGAACACGGGCAGGCCGAGCAGCGTCAGCGCGACATGCAGCCCGGCCGCGAGCGCGGCGGGCGTGACGTAGAGTTCGGGCCGCAACAGGCTCGACGGCTCGCCCGCCAGCACGTCGCGCAGGATGCCGCCGGCGCAGGCGGTGAGCACGCCCATCAGCGCGGCAGGCACCGGCGGGATGCCGAAGCTCAGCGCCTTGGCGGTGCCGAACACGGCATAGGCGGCGAGGCCCAGCGCATCGAGCCAGTCGAGCGCCTTGCCGCTCCACCAGCGCACCGGCGTGAACCAGATCAGCACCGCCACGCCGAGGCAGAGCGCGGCGACGAACGGGTGGTGCACCCACCACACCGGCGCGCCGATCAGCAGGTCGCGCAACGTGCCGCCGCCGACCCCGGTGACCAGCGCGAAGAAGGCGGCGGTGACGACATCGCCCTTGTCGCGCGCCGCGAGCGCGCCCGACGCGGCGAACACGGCGATGCCGAGCAGGTCGAGCCAGGGGAGGAAGTTGCCGAGCTGGGGGAGAGCGGGGTTCATGCCGCCCGTGTCTCACTCGCGGCGCGGCGGATCAATCCCAGCCGTGCGACCGGCGCAATGCAGCGGCTTCGGCGGGCGGGACCATGGCGAGCAAGGCGCGCGTGGTTTCGGCGCCCATCACCCGCACGTCGTCCTTGACGTAGCTCCAGTCGATCACCTGCGCGTCGGTCACCTGAACCTCCTGGCCCTTGGCATAGCCCGGCGCGCGCGGGCGGTTGACGAGGCGGGCGGTGGTGGCGCCGCCGGCGCGGGTGATCACCTGTGCCCAGATATATTCGTCGACTTCGCCCGGGACGAGGTCGAACTTGATGAGGAAATAGCTCTCGCCGGGGCCGGGCGCAGCGGCGCGCTGCCAGAAGCCGGGCAGGCCGGCGCGCGCCTTGCGGATCGCGGCCGCCATTTCGGGCTTGCCCTTGGCGATGTCGACGATCGGGTCGTGCTTCTTCGCTTGCGCCGGCAGCACGGGAGCCATGGCGCAGAGCGCGAGGGCGAACAGGCAGGGCATCGCGGCATCCTCTTTTTGCCTGCCGCCGGTCATAGCGGCTGCGAGAATGCGGCGCGATGGGCTGTCAGAAGCCGTTAGAGACGATCACGGGACGATGCGGAAATTATACGTATAGCTCGTCTGCGGCGCGTTGCGGACGCCGGCGATCGTCACGGTATAGCTGGTGTTGCTGGCGAGGCCGGTGACGCGCCACTGGATGTTGTTGGCGATGCCATAGCCGTCATTGTCGCGGCTGATGTCGGTGACGGTCATGTTGGTGCTGCCGTTGCGCACGCTGACCGTCGCGGCGCTGAAATCGACCGAACGGTCGGCGCCGTTGTTGCTGCTGCTGGGGATGACCGAGAAGGAGAGATAGTCGGTCAGCGCGAAATAGCGGACCGGATAGTCGCCCTGCGGGAAGCCGACATAGGGCGGGACGGTCGAGGGGGCGGGCGCGCCGCTGGCGAAGCTGAACACCCGCATCGACGCGGTGGTGGCGCGGCGGCCGCCGGCGAGCGTCACCGAGACGCGGCCATAGCTGGTCTGGCCGAGGAAGGGGTGGAGGATCCAGCGGCGGTGGCCGAGCTGCGGCGCGCCGCCCTCGCGCAGCCAGCCGGCGAGCAGGCCGTCCTCGCTGTCGAACGGCAGGCCTGTGCCCCAGCCGCCGATCAGGTTGCTCGCGCCCGCGCCGGTGGCGCCGCCGGAGGTGTAGCAGGTCCAGCTGCTCGGCGGCGTGTGGCTGAGCGTCTGGGCGATCGCCATCATCAGCGAGCTTTCCTGCTCCTGCGCGTCCTCGGTGGTCGAATAGACGACCGGGGCGAGACCGTGGCGGGCGCGGATCTCGTTGAGGCGGGCAAGGAACTCGGCCTTGACCGCGGCCTTGAGCGTGCCCGCGCGGCACGTGGCGACGTCGGGCTGGACGTCGTAATAGCCGGCGACATCGGCCCAGCTGGTGGGGAGCGGTGAGGCGGAAGGGCTCGGGCTCGGCGACGGACTCGGGCTGGGTGAGGGGGATGCGGTCGGAGATGGGGTGGGCGTGACGATCGTGCCGCCGCCGCCACCGCCACCGCCGCCGGAATCGCATGCGGTCAGGGCCAGCGCGGTGGCCAGAGCGGACAGATACAGGGCGGTACGCATGAGGGCAGCTTGGAACGCAAAGCTGCCGCAACCGCAAACGATGACGGTTAATGCGCGGTCAGACGTGTTGTGCGTGCGACGGCGGGTTTGGGGCGACGGTCACCCCGGCCGTGTGCCGGGGGCCACTAAGCCGCGAGTGTGGCCAATGGAGGCTTGAACGTCTCGCCTGCCGCACGGTGGACCCCGGCACAAGGCCGGGGTGACGGTGACGGAGTTGCGTCACGGCAAAGCCGTGACGTCGAACGGCGCTTTAAGCGCCGCCGGCCGGAC
The DNA here is from genome assembly GCF_024211275.1 of Sphingomonas tagetis. Taxonomy (GTDB): domain Bacteria; phylum Pseudomonadota; class Alphaproteobacteria; order Sphingomonadales; family Sphingomonadaceae; genus Sphingomonas; species Sphingomonas tagetis. Next base: position 90,095 of record NZ_JAMLDX010000002.1, on the reverse strand, counting down.
GCGCCTAGTTCGCTGGCGATTAGCTGCGCTAATCGCTTTGCCGGCGCGTCAGATATGGATCGGCTTGCCAGTCACCGCCATCGCCGCTTCCTTGATCGCCTCGCTGTGCGTCGGGTGGGCGTGGCAGGTATAGGCGATGTCTTCGCTGGTTGCGCCGAATTCCATCGCCTGCGCGGCCTGCGCAACCATCGTGCCCGCGACCGAGGTGATGATCCACACGCCGAGCACGCGGTCGGTCTTGGCGTCGGCGATCACCTTCACGAAGCCATCGGGCTCGTGATTGGTCTTGGCGCGGCTGTTGCCGGCCATCGGGAACTTGCCAACCTTGACCTCGCCGCGCTCCCTGGCGGCTTCCTCGGTCAGGCCGACACCGGCGATCTCGGGCTTGGTATAGACGACCGAGGGGATGACGTCGTGGTTCACGATGCCGGTGAGGCCGGCGATGTTCTCGGCCACCGCGATGCCCTCGTCCTCGGCCTTGTGCGCGAGCATCGGGCCGGGGATGACGTCGCCGATCGCCCAGATGCCGGGGACGCTGGTGGCGAAGTCGTGATCGGTCTCGATCTGGCCGCGCTGGTTGACAGCGAGGCCAGCAACGTCGAGCGCGAGGCCGTCGGTGTTGGGCTTGCGGCCGATCGAAACGAGGACGTTGTCCGCCTCGATCGTTTCCGCCGCGCCGCCCTTGGCCGGTTTGACGGTGATGCTGGCCTTGCCGCCCTTGACGGTGACGCCGGTGACCTTGGTGCCGGTCCTGAACTCGATGCCCTGCTTCTTGAACAGCTTCTGCGATTCCTTGCGCACGTCGCCGTCGAAGCCGGGGAGGATCTGGTCGAGATATTCGACCACGGTGACCTTGGCGCCGACGCGGCGCCACACGCTGCCGAGCTCTAGCCCGATCACGCCACCGCCGATGACGACGAGATGCTCGGGCACCTTGGCCAGTTCGAGCGCGCCGGTGGAGTCGACCACGACCTTCTGGTCGATCTCGACGCCGGGGAGCGGGGTGACGCTGGAGCCGGTGGCGATGATGATGTTCTTCGCGCGGACCTCACGGTCGCCGACCTTGACCGAATCCTTGCCGGTAAAGGCGGCATAGCCCTTGAGCCATTCGACCTTGTTCTTCTTGAACAGGAATTCGATGCCGCCGGTCAGGCCCTTGATCGCATCGACGCGCTGCGCGTGCATCGCGTCGAGATCGAGTTCCACGGACCCCAGCTTGACGCCGAGCTTGGCGAGATGGCCGCCCGCGGCTTCCTCATACAGCTCCGACGCGTGGAGCAGCGCCTTGGACGGGATGCAGCCGACGTTGAGGCAGGTCCCGCCCAGCGTCTCGCGGCCTTCGGCGCAGGCGGTCTTGAGCCCCAGCTGCGCCGCGCGGATCGCGGCGACATAGCCGCCCGGGCCGGCACCGATCACGAGAACGTCGAAGTCGTATTCAGCCATTTCTTGCTCCGTTCGCCCCTTGTTGTCGGCGCGCGATGTGGGGACGTGCTCGGGTAAATTACAGGTCGATCAGCAGGCGCGTCGGGTCCTCGATCGCGTTCTTGAGCGCGACGAGGAACGTCACCGCCTCGCGACCGTCGATCAGGCGGTGGTCGTAGGACAAAGCGAGGTACATCATCGGGCGGATGACGATCTGGCCGTCGCGGACGACCGGGCGGTCCTCGATGCGGTGGAGGCCGAGGACGGCGCTCTGCGGCATGTTGATGATCGGGGTCGACATCAGCGAGCCGAACACGCCGCCGTTGGAGATGGTGAACGTGCCGCCCTTCATCTCTTCCATCTTGAGCGTGCCGTCCTTGGCGCGCTTGCCGAAATCGCCGATCGTCTTCTCGACCTGCGCGACGCTCATCTGGTCGGCGTCGCGGATGACGGGGACAACCAGACCCTGCGGCGCGGAGACGGCGACCGAGATGTCGGCATAGTCGTGATAGACGATCTCCTCGCCGTCGATCTGCGCGTTGACGGCGGGGATGTCCTTGAGCGCCATGCACGCGGCCTTCACGAAGAAGCCCATGAAGCCGAGGCGCACGCCGTGCTTCTTCTCGAACAGGTCCTTGTACTTGGTCCGCGCCTCGATGACGGCGGTCATGTCGACGTCGTTGAAGGTCGTGAGCAAAGCCGCGGTGTTCTGCGCGTCCTTGAGGCGGCGGGCGACGGTCTGGCGCAGGCGCGTCATGCGCACGCGCTCTTCCTTGCGGTCGCCCGTGGCCGGAGCCGCTGCGGGGGCAGGGGCGGGCGCCGCGGCCGGAGCGGGCGCGCTGGTCTTGGCCGAGGCGGCGGCGACGACATCGTCCTTGGTGATGCGGCCGTCCTTGCCGGTGCCGGTGACGGTCGAGGGGTCGACGCCATGTTCGAGCACCGCGCGGCGGACCGATGGGCTGAGCGCGGCGGCTTCGGAGCCGGGTTCGGCGGGTGCCTGTTGCGCTGGGGCGGCAGGCGCCGCGGCGGGCGCTTCAGCCCTGGGCGCGGGCGCCGGTGCCGTGCCTTCGCCGGCCTCGATCGTGCCGATCATCGCGCCGACATTGACGGTGTCGCCGACCTTGACCGCATGTGCGCCGAGCACGCCTGCGGCAGGCGCGCCGACTTCGACCGAGACCTTGTCGGTCTCGAGGCTGACGACGGGCTCATCGGCCTCGACGCGGTCGCCGGGCTGCTTGAGCCATTCGCCCACCGTCGCTTCGGTGATCGATTCGCCCAGCACGGGGACGAGGATTTCGGTTGCCATCGTTCAATCCTTCCTGGGGATCAGGTTCAAGCCCCGGCCTTGCCGGCGGTCTTGGGGTCTTCGGTCTTGCGTGCGCGGCGGATTTCCTCGCGCACATTATGGCCGAGCGCGTCGGCGACGAGCGCGCCCTGTTCGGCCTGGTGGCGCTTCATCAAGCCCGTGGCCGGCGAGGCGGCGGGCGCGCGGCCGGCATAGCGCGGGCGCTGCGGCTTGATGCCCGCCTCGACCATGCAGCCCTCGATGAACGGTTCGACGAAGAACCAGTAGCCGTTGTTCTTCGGTTCTTCCTGCGCCCACACCACCTCTTCGAGGTTGGTCATGCGCTTGAGGCGGGTGACCAGCGGCTCGCCGGGGAAGGGGTAAAGCTGCTCCAGCCGCACGATCGCGGTGTTCTTGTCGCCTGCGGCATCGCGCGCCTCGATCAGGTCATAAGCGACCTTGCCGGTGCACAGCACCAGACGCTTCACGTCCGTGTCGGCCGGAGCCGAGGGGTCGGACAGGATGCGCATGAAGTGCGTGTCGCCGGTGAAGTCCGCAGTCTTGCTGACCGCGAGCTTGTGGCGGAGCAGCGACTTGGGAGTCATGATGACCAGCGGCTTGCGGAAGTTGCGGTGCATCTGCCGGCGCAGCAGGTGGAAATAGTTCGCCGGGGTGGTGCAGTTGGCGACCTGCATATTGTCGCCCGCGCACAGCTGGAGGAAGCGCTCGGGGCGCGCCGAGCTGTGCTCAGGGCCCTGGCCTTCATAGCCGTGCGGGAGCAGCATCACGAGGCCGTTGGCGCGCAGCCACTTGGCCTCGCCCGCGGCGATGAACTGGTCGATCATGATCTGCGCGCCGTTGACGAAGTCGCCGAACTGCGCCTCCCACAGCACCAACGTCTTGGGGTCGGCGAGGGCATAGCCGTACTCGAAGCCGAGCACGCCATATTCGCTGAGCGGCGAGTCCAGCACCTCGAAGCGGCCGTGCGGGATTTCGCTGAGCGGGATGTACTTACGCTCATCGGTCTGGTCGACCCAGACGGCGTGGCGCTGCGAGAAGGTGCCGCGGCCCGAATCCTGACCCGACAAGCGCACGCCATAGCCTTCGGAGAGTAGCGCGCCGAACGCCAGCGCCTCGCCGGTCGCCCAGTCGAAATTCTCGCCCGACTTGAACATGCTCGCCTTGGCATCGAGCACGCGCAGCAGCGTCTTGTGCGGGGTCAGCCCCTCGGGAACGCTGGTGAGCGTGCGGCCGAGGCTGTCGAACAGCTTCTTGTCGACGCCGGTCTCGACGTTGCGGCGCGCGGTTTCCTCATCGACCGGCGCGCTCAGCCCCTGCCAGCGGCCGCCGAACCAGTCGGCCTTGTTCGCCTTGTAGCTCGCACCCGCGCCGAACTCGTCCTCGAGATGCGCGGTGAAGTCGGCGATGTGCTGGCCGGCGAACCCGCTATCGATCACGCCTTCGCCTTCGAGGCGCTTGGCATAGAGCTCGGCGACGCCGGGATGGCCCTTGATCTTGGCGTACATCAGCGGCTGCGTGAAGGACGGTTCGTCGCCCTCGTTATGGCCGAAGCGACGATAGCACCACATGTCGATCACGACGTCGCGCTTGAAGGTCTGGCGGTACTCGATCGCCATCTTGCACGCGAAGGTCACCGCCTCGGGATCGTCGCCATTGACGTGGAAGATCGGCGCCATCACGCCCTTCGCCACGTCCGACGGATAGGGCGAGGAGCGCGCGAATTGCGGGCTCGTCGTGAAGCCGATCTGGTTGTTGATGATGAAGTGGATGCAGCCGCCGGTATTGTAGCCGCGGATGCCCGAGAAGCCGAGGCACTCCCACACGATGCCCTGACCCGCGAACGCGGCGTCGCCGTGCAGCAGCACGGGGAGCACCTGCTGGTGATCGGCGAGGTCGTTGCGGTTGGTCTGCTGCGCGCGGACCTTGCCGAGCACGACCGGGTCGGCGGCTTCGAGGTGCGAGGGGTTGGCGACGAGCGACATATGGACGCTGACGCCGTCAAACTCGCGGTCGGTGCTGGTGCCGAGGTGGTACTTGACGTCGCCCGAGCCGCCAATGTCGTCGGGATTGGCCGAGCCGCCGGCGAATTCGTGGAAGATGACCTTGTACGGCTTGGCCATCACGTTCGCGAGCATGTTGAGACGCCCACGGTGCGCCATGCCATAGACGATCTCGCGCACGCCGAGCTGGCCGCCGTACTTGATGATCGCTTCCATCGCCGGAATCATCGACTCGCCGCCGTCGAGGCCGAAGCGCTTCGTGCCGACATATTTCTTGCCGCAGAATTTCTCCCACTGCTCGGCCTCGATGACCTTGGAGAGAATTGCCTTCTTACCCTCGGGCGTGAACTCGATCGCCTTGTGCTGGCCCTCGATCCGGTCCTGCAGGAAGCGGCGCTCCTCGACATCGGCGATGTGCATATATTCGAGGCCGACATTGCCGCAGTAGTTGCGGCGCAGGATCGCGACGATCTCGCGCACGCTCGCCTTTTCGAGGCCGAGCGTGCCGCCGAGAAAGATCGGACGGTCGAGATCGGCGGCGGTGAAGCCGTGATATTCGGGCGTCAGGTCAGCGGGCAGGTCCTGCTTGGACAGGCCGAGCGGGTCGAGATTGGCCGCCAGATGCCCGCGCACGCGATAGGTGCGGATCAGCAGCATCGCGCGGATCGAATCGTTCGCGGCGCTGGCGATGTCGGCGGTGGAGGCAGCGGGCTTGGCAGGCGCGGCGCCGGCCTTGGCGGGCTTGGGCGCGGGCTCCATCTGGGTCGGGTCGAGCGCAGCGGTGAGCGCGTCGGTGTCCTTGACCGGCCAGGACGCGTTCGCCCAGCTGGGACCGGTTACCGCGCCTTCCAGACCGTCGAACCAGTCGCGCCAGCCGGACTCGATCGCGGAAGGGTCGGCCTTCCACTTCGCATACAGCGTCTCGACGAACGCCGGGCTCACGCCCCCGGCGATCTCCGCGAAATCGAGCCCTTCATAGCCCATCGGTCGTTCCCATCATCCGTTCGTCCCGAACCATGGGACGGTGAGGACGCCCCCGCCGGGGCGCCCGCTTCAGTTAGGCCTTCAACGCCTCGAGCAGCGTCTCGCCCAACAGGCTCGGCGACTGGCTCACGCGGATGCCGGCGGCTTCCATCGCCGCGATCTTGCTCTCGGCATCGCCCTTGCCGCCCGACACGATCGCGCCGGCATGGCCCATGCGGCGGCCCGGAGGCGCCGTGCGGCCCGCGATGAAGCCCGCCATCGGCTTCTTGCGGCCCTTCTTGGCCTCGTCGATCAGGAACTGCGCGGCCTGCTCCTCGGCGTCGCCGCCGATCTCGCCGATCATGATAATCGACTGGGTCGCGTCATCGGCCAGGAACAGCTCGAGCACGTCGATGAAGTTGGTGCCGTTGACCGGATCGCCGCCGATGCCGACCGCGGTGGTCTGGCCGAGGCCGGCATTGGTGGTCTGGAACACCGCCTCATAGGTCAGCGTGCCCGAGCGCGAGACGACGCCGACGCTGCCCTTGGAAAAGATGTTGCCCGGCATGATGCCGATCTTGCATTCGCCCGGCGTCAGCAGGCCGGGGCAGTTCGGCCCGATCAGGCGCGACTTGGAACCCGACAGCGCGCGCTTGACCTTCACCATGTCGAGCACCGGAATGCCCTCGGTGATGCAGACGATCAGCGGGACTTCGGCGTCGATCGCCTCGAGGATCGAGTCGGCGGCGAAGGGGGGCGGAACATAGATCACGCTGGCGTCGGCGCCGGTGCGCTCGACGGCTTCGGCGACGGTGTCGAACACCGGCAGGTCGAGATGGGTGGTGCCGCCCTTGCCCGGCGTGACGCCGCCGACCATCTTAGTGCCATAGGCGAGCGCGGTCTGGGTGTGGAAGCTGCCGGTCTCACCGGTCATGCCCTGCGTGATGACCTTGGTGTTCTTGTCGATAAGAATGGACATTCAAAAGCCTCCAATGGCTTGGGAAACCAGGATCAGGCCCTGGATGCCGAATTGCGCGCCGAGCGGATTGTCGCGCGGCACATAGGTGATTTCGAGCGTGACGCCGTCCTGCCACGGCTCCCAATGCAGCTTCGCCGCATTGCCGGCGCCGGTTACGCCGGACGGCCCCTTGCCGACCCAGCCCGATACGGCCTCCGTGGTCGGGGCGGCGGGGGCGTCGAGGTCGTAGGCGCGGCAGCCATTGGCCCAGCCGTCCTTGCCGTCGATCTTGAACTCGACGCGGCTGGTGGCGAGCCATACGTCGCGGCCGTCGAACTTGTGGCGGAACAGCTGGCCCGACATCTACGCGGTCGGCTCTTCCTTCTTCACCGCGTCGAGCCCCTTGGCGAGGATCGCGGCGATGCGCGGATCGGCGCTGGCCGGGGTGACCTCGGTCCAGCCCGCGGCGAGCGCGGCCTTGCCGACGCCATCGAACTGGCGGACGTTGAAGCAGGCCGCCTTGAACGCATCGAACAGCGGCGAAGGCGTTGCCTGCGCCGCTGCTGCGATGATTGCGAAGGCGGCGACTGCCGACATCAGTTCAGCGAGCTGTCGATGCCCTTGCAGGCGACCAGCAGTTCCTTGACCGCGTCGACCGACACGGCGAGGTTCGCCTTGGCTTCGTCGTTGAGCTTGATCTCGATGACCTTCTCGACGCCGTCCTTGCCGATGATCACCGGCACGCCGACGTAAAGGTCATCGACGCCATATTGGCCGGTCAGGTGAACCGCCGCCGGGATCACGCGCTTCTGGTCGTAGAGATAGCTTTCCGCCATCGCGATGCCGCTGGTGGCGGGGGCGTAGAAGGCCGAGCCGGTCTTGAGCAGGCCGACGATCTCGCCGCCGCCCGAACGCGTGCGCTGGACGATCGCGTCGATGCGTTCCTTGGTCGAGAAGCCCATTTCGATCAGGTCGGGGACGGGGATGCCGCTGACGGTGGAATATTCGATCACCGGGACCATGGTGTCGCCATGGCCGCCGAGGACGAACGAGTTGACGTCCTTGACCGAGACCTTGAACTCGTCGGCGAGGAAGTGGCTGAAGCGCGCGCTGTCCAGCACGCCGGCCATGCCGACGACCTTCTGATGCGGCAGACCCGAGAATTCGCGCAGCGCCCACACCATCGCGTCGAGCGGGTTGGTGATGCAGATGACGAAGGCGTCGGGGGCGTTGGCGGCGATGCCCTCGCCGACGGCCTTCATGACCTTGAGGTTGATGCCGAGCAGGTCGTCGCGGCTCATGCCCGGCTTGCGCGCGACGCCGGCGGTGACGATGATGACGTCCGCGCCCGCGATGTCGGCATAGTCGTTGGTGCCGGTGATGCTGGCGTCGAAGCCTTCGACCGGGCCGCACTGCGAAAGATCGAGCGCCTTGCCCTGCGGCACGCCCTCGACCACGTCGAACAGCACGATGTCACCCAGACCCTTGAGCGCGGCGAGATGGGCGAGCGTGCCGCCGATGTTGCCGGCGCCGATGAGCGCGATCTTCTTGCGGGCCAATGGAACCTCCCTCGTATCGTCGTTGGGCGGCTCTGTTGCGTGTGGGCCGCACGGGAACGGGGGCGCCTTAGGCCGATTGTCCCCCTACGGCAACAGGGGAAATGGGGGTTGTCAAGGAAATCTTTGCAGTTGCGAATTAATTGCAATAAATGATTTGAGGGCCTTAGCGCTCCCTCGTCACCCCGGCCTTGTGCCGGGGTCCACCGTGCGGCAAGCGGTGCATTCAGAGGCTCTAGCGCATGCCGCGCGGCGGCGTGGACCCCGGCACAAGGCCGGGGTGACGATTATCTGGTATCGGACGAGGCTCGGCGAGGCGAACGTCAGGCCTCGCCGTGCCCCAGTGCCAGATACTCCTCGGACTGCATCTCCATCAGCCGGCTCACCGTGCGTTCGAACTCGAACTTGCCGTCGCCTTCGCGGTACAGGTCGATCGGCGCGGCGTCGGCCATCGCCAGCAGCTTGACCTTGTGCTCGTAGAGAGCGTCGATCAGCGTCACGAAGCGCGCGGCCTCGTTGCGGTTCTCAGGCCCCAGACGCGGAATGCCGACCATGATGACGGTGTGATAGCGCCGCGCGATGGCGAGATAGTCGGCCGCGCCGCGCGGCTCGCCGCACAGGCGCCTGAACGAGAAGACCGCGACGCCCTTGAGGCTCTTGGGGACGTGCAGCGTGCGGCCCTGAACCTCGATCTCCTCGGTCGGGACATGCGCGCGGTCCTCGGGCGGATAGTCGGTCAGGCGGAAGAAGGCGGCGGAGAGCGTGGCGGTATTGGCCGGGCTGTTGGGGACGAGCCACATGTCCATCACGCCGAGCCGGTCGCGGCGGTAGTCGGTCGGGCCGTTGAGCGGCAGGACGTCGAGCTTGTCCTTGAGCAATGCGATGAACGGCAGGAAGCTGTCGCGCTGGAGTCCGTCCTTGTAGAGGTCCTGCGGCGGGCGGTTCGAGGTCGCCACGACGCTCAGCCCCTCCGCCATCATCGCCGTGAACAGGCGGCTGAGGATCATCGCGTCGGCGGTGTTGTTGATCACCATCTCATCGAAGGCGAGCAGACGCAAATCCTCCGCCAGTGCTTTCGCGACGGGCGCGATCGGGTCGCCGGCTTCCTTCTTGCGCTCCTCGGCGATGCGCGAATGCACCTCGATCATGAATTCGTGGAAATGGACGCGGCGCTTGCGCTCGATTTTCACGGCGCCGAACAGCAGGTCCATCAGCATCGACTTGCCGCGCCCGACGCCGCCCCACAGATAGACGCCGCGAGGCGCCTGTGGGGGCTTTCCAGCGAGGCGCCAGAGGATGCTGCCCTTGCGCGGGCCTTGTTCGAGCTCGCGGGCGAGTGTGTCGAGCCGGCGCGCGGCGGCGGCCTGGTCGGGATCGCGGCGCAGCTCGCCGGCCGCGACCAGCGCGTCGTAACGGGCGAGAACCTGAGTCATTTGGGCGGTGATGATTTGCGCATGGTGCCGGTGAAGCTGGCGAGTATGTTCTCGTCCTGCTTCACGAGGCCGCGCATGAACAGCAGGCGGCCGGTTTCGCGCAGTAATTCCACCTCGGCAACAATTGGATCGCCGATCCGGCTGGTGCCGATGAACTGTGCGGAGAGGTCAAGGGTCGCCGCGCCGCCGCCCTCCATCACGCCGAGGCTGTGCGCGGCGGCGAACAGCGCCACGTCCATGAAGGCGAGCAGCGCGCCGCCATGCGTGGAATCGCGCAGGTTCGAATGGCGCCGCTCGGGGACCATGCGCACCAGCGCGCGCCGATCATCGATCAGCCTGCCCCAGACCGGGCCGAGCAGGGCGCTGAAGCGGGTTTCGTCGCCGTTGTCCCAGCGCTTCCAGCCGGGCAGGTCGGGGTCGTCGATAAAAGCGTACCGATCGCTCATGCCGCGCAATTCCTGTCGAGTTCGCCGCCGCGGATGCGCGTAACATAATAGGTCGCCATCGATAGCGTGCGCACTTGCTCCGCCGCGCTGAGCACGTGCGAGAGTGGATCGTGCCAGCCGGTCGCGCAAGCGCTCGCCAGCCGGTCGCTGCGTGCGCAATCGAGAAATGCGCCGAACGCGCGCCGCCAGCTTTCGAACCCGGCGCGGGTCATCGGTGACCCGTGGCCGGGGACCAGCGTAACGAACGGCACGGCAGCGACTTGGTCGAGCGCCTTGCGCCAGCCGTCGGGACAGGCCGTGTCGAGAAACGGGACGGGCATCGTCACCAGATCGCCGGCGATCAGCACGCGCGTGCCGGGGTCGTAAAGCCAGACGTCGCGGCCGGTCGCGGCGCCACGGGCCAGCTTGATCTCGATCGGCTTGCGCAGGGCGGTGATCGTGCCGGATCGCGTGATGACATCGTCAGGCCGCAATTCCTGCCCGCGCGTGAAGGTGGCGAGATCGCCGCGGACTTCACTGGCCATCGGTTCGGGGATTTTGCCTGCGTCCAGAGCCGCGCGGGCGCTGTCGGCACTGCGCTGGAGGAAGCCGGTCAGCGCGCCGTCGATCGCATCGCTGGCGGAGACGCGCACCTTGGGGTTCTTTGCCTTGAGTGCGAGGTTGCCGCTGACATGATCGAGATGCCAGTGGGTGTTGACGATCTGCACCAGCGGTTTGTTGAGCGCGGCGATGGCGGCCTCGATCTTCGCGGCGTGGCTGGCGTGGCGGCCAGTATCCACCAGCAGCAGCGCGTCGTCGCTCTCGAAGATCACGCTGTTGCCATCGGGCTGCTTGCCGGCTTCGTAACCGCCCGCGATCAGCCACACGCCCGGCGCGACCGGCCTGGCGTCCTGCGCGGCGGCCGGGGCCGCAAGGCACAGGAGCGCGGCAAGCCAGGCGCGCGTTCCGATCAAACGATCCGCTCGGCTTCCATCTTCTTGATCTCGGCGATCGCCTTGGCGGGGCTGAGGCCCTTGGGGCAGACGTTCGCGCAGTTCATGATCGTGTGGCAGCGATAGAGGCGGAAGGGATCTTCCAGCTCGTCGAGCCGCTCGCCAGTCATCTCGTCGCGGCTGTCGGCGAGCCAGCGATAGGCTTGCAGCAGGATCGCCGGGCCGAGGAAGCGGTCGCTGTTCCACCAATAGCTCGGGCACGAGGTCGAGCAGCAGGCGCACAGGATGCACTCGTACATGCCGTCGAGCTTGGCGCGATCCTCCGGCGACTGGAGCCGCTCCTTGCCCGAAGGCGGCGGGGAGACGGTCTTCAGCCAGGGCTGGATCGAGGCATATTGCGCGTAGAAGTGCGTGAAGTCGGGCACCAGATCCTTGACCACGTCCATCGCGGGCAGCGGGGTGATGCGGATGTCGCCCCTTATGTCCTCGATCGCCGTCGTGCAGGCGAGGCCGTTCTTGCCGTCCATGTTCATCGAGCACGACCCGCAAATGCCCTCGCGGCACGAGCGGCGGAAGGTGAGCGAGGGGTCGATCTCCGACTTGATCTTGATCAGCGCGTCGAGAACCATCGGCCCGCAATCGTCGAGGTCGATCGTGAAATTGTCGTAGCGCGGATTCTCGCCCGAGTCGGGATCGTAGCGGTAGATGGTGAAGGTGCGCGCGCGCGTCGCGCCCTGCGGGGCCGGATGGGTCTTGCCCTTCTTGATCTTGCTGTTCTTGGGAAGGACGAAATCAGCCATCTGAAACCCCGCTTTTCACTCAGGTGGAGGGGGCTGCGCGACGGCCGCCCCACTCCAAATTGCGCGTCAGATACATAACAGCTGCCAAGGCTGCAAACAGAAGGATCGATCCGATCAGCAACGAATAGGCTTCGAGGCTGAGCAGCACGTAGAGCACGCCGTACAGCGCGACCAGCAAGGCGGCGATGAACCCGGCGCGCTTGCGGCTTTTCAGCACCGCGGCGGAATAGGCGGTGAGCAAGGCGATGATCGCGCCGCCGGCGACGAGATAGGCCGGGGTGAAGCCGATCACCTCGGCAAAGGCGAGCAGCAGGACGAAGAACAGCACGAGGCCGGCGCCGACGAGAAGATATTCGACCGCCGAGACGCGCACGCCCGCGACGACGTCGAACATCAGGAACGCCATGAAGGTGAAGCCGATGAACAGGAAGCCGTATTTCACGCTGCGGTTGACCTGGCTGTAGAGGTCTACGGGCTGGATCAGGCCGACCTGCGCTTCCGAGGTCGGGGTGGCGCCTGACATGCGGCTGTAGGGCGTTTCGGGCGCGCGCAGCTCAACCGCCGAGTCGCTGGTGCTGACCAATGTCGTGCCGAGTGCGAGGTTGGAGATCTTGTAGGTCGCGCTGAAGCCGTCCGGCGTCACGCTGCGCGCTTCGGGAAGGAAGCCGCCGGTGAAGCTCGGATGCTGCCAGGGCGAAGTCACCGTCCAGCGCGTGGCACCGGCGCGCGGGGCGAGAGCGATGACGGAATGGCCGCGCAGCGCGAAGCCGAACTCGACCGCGATCGGGCGGGTGGTCAGCGGCGTGGCATCGAGGCCGGTGAAGAAGCCCGAGCCATTGGTGGCAGCAAGGCCGTTGCCCGGCTGCGCCGCGGCGGACTGGCCGTCGATGACGATGCGATTGGCGGGTTTGAGCCCGCGCGGGTCGGCGACGCCGAAGCGCAGCTCGGCCTTGTCGAACATGAGGGTCGCGACGTCCACGCCGAGCCGGCCCGTGTCGGCGGGGAGGCGGAACTGCGCCTTGCCCGAGACCTCGGCGTCATAGACCACCGCTTCGTAGATCGAGCGCGAGCGGCGTTCCGGCTTGACCCTGGTATCGATCTCGAGCGCGGCGGGGGCGAGGAACAGCTCGCGCCGCTGGACGGAGGTGCGGGTGACGGGCTTGCCATTCTCCTGCACCGTCTCGGTCACCTGCGCGTCATAGGGGATCGCGATCAGCGGCCCGGCCAGCGTTTGCGGCCCGCCCCAGCCCTCGGAGATCGAGGTGCGCGCGGTTTCCGACTGAGTCTGGCGATCCCAGTTCAACAGGTAGATCGAAAAGAGCGGGATCGAGAGCAGCGCGCCGACGAGCAGCGCCAGCAGCAATTTCATGGCATGTGAACGTTCGGGCAGATCGGTGTCCATGGTCGACTCCAGCCGGTGGAGTGCGATGCGTAACGCAATGCCGCGTGAGCGTCATGAGGGGCAGGTGAGCTTTTGCTGAGCGCGGTCAGATGACGTCGAGGACCAGCCCCAGATCGCGCGCTTCCTCGGCCTCCAGATAGAGGTTGGCCGGGGCCTTTTGGCATATCGCCTCGAACGTGATCTTCGATCCGGCGACGATGTCGCGAAAGCCCTCCTCCTCGATGCGGATCGATTCCTCGATCTCGTGCAGCTTGGCGCGGAGGGTGGGAAGGAGCGTCTTTAGTGAGCCTTCGAGATGGAGGTCCTGGCTCAGCTTGCGCTCGTGGATCATGATACGCGTGCCGCGCGTCAGGAAACGCTTGTCGACCGGGAAATGCGCCATGAACGTCGCGCCCGCGGAATAGACCGCAACCTTGCCGAGGAACAGCGTCTCGCGGTCTTCGAACTCGCGGATCAGCCGCACCTCGTCGCCCATCAGCCGCGCGACCTCCGGGTCGCCGCCAAGCGTCGAAATGGCGAAGACGAGCATGCCTGTGGACGGAGCGGCCTCGAGCTGCTCGCGGAAGCTCTGGTACATCGCTTGATCGACGGGGCCGGACAGGCAGACATGCGGGCGCGCGAGCAGCGGGTAGTTGACGCTGTTGGGGGTATCGGCCGGCGTTTCCTGCACTGAAGCAGCTGATTGCGGGGCAGAATCGGCGAAATCGGTCATGCCCCGCGCAACCGACGGCGCGCGGGGAGGTTCCGCGCCTAACGGCGCTGCAACTCGCTCAGGCTGTCGACTGACGGGCGACCGACCGGTGCGGTCGCGACCTTGGGCATACGCGCTTCCAGGGGCGTGAGCCAGTTGCCGACCTCGACCCCGATGCTCTGCTGGGGCAGCGATGGCTTTAGATCGCCCTGCCGTTCCCACTGGCGGATCAGCGACACGGCTTCGTTCGCGGCGGTGCCGAGCGGTTGCGGTTTGCGCAGCGCACGGTTGATCATCGCATCGCCGAAAAAGGTCCAGTCATTCTCGGCCATGCAGCCGAAGGACGAACGGTCGGACGAGGCGGCGCTGAAGATCGCGGTCTGCGGCCCCGACAGCACCGGCACGAACACGCCCGAATAACAGGCGCTGATGATCAGCAGCCGGCGTTCGATCCCGAACGCATCGAACAGGCGGGAGAGCCGGGTGGGCGAGATCGCGCCATAGCCCTCGTTACCGTCATTATAGACCACGCCGAACGGCGCCCCGTGGCTGGTGGTGTAGAGGATCAGCACGTCCTCGGCCGGATCCATCGTCTCGGCGATGCGGGCGAGCGCGGCCTCGATATTGTGCGGCGAGCCCATCGGCAGCGGGGAGGGCGCGCTGCCGTCGCTGCCGCCGAGCGTGATCGTCCGTCCCGCGGCGTCATAGCGGCGGGCGAGGACCCTGGTGGCTTCGCGCGCCTCGCGACCGAAAACCGGGTCGCTGTCGAGCGCGACCGAGAGCACATAGGCGTCGACCACGCCCTTGCGCTGCGGCGCGAGCGTGGCGAGCGCGCGGGCGAGGCGGCGATGCTCGGCAAGGGCATGGCGCGCGGGGCGGTCGCGCTCGATCTGCGTGCCGCCATTGGCCTGCTGGACGATCTCGAACTCGGTCGAGCGCGCCATGCCGGGAGGCGGCGGGGCGGTATGCTGGGGCGGGGAATAGGGTTGTTGCTGGGCGGAGGCGGTGGGGAGCAGTGCGAGGACGGCGGCAAGTGGCAGCAACAGGCGCATCGATGGTCCCCCGAAGACTTGGCGCAGAGTGAAGCGCCCATAGTGGATGCGTCAAGGCTGGCGGATGCTACCAGGATTTGGTACTGTAGGCGGCATGGTTGCGAAGAACACCTCGGTCGCGCTCGGCGATCATTTCACCGCCTTTGCGCAAGAGCAGATCGCCTCGGGCCGTTACGGTACGGTGAGTGAGGTGCTGCGCGCGGGATTGCGGCTGCTCGAGGACGAGGAGCGCAAGTTGGAAGCGCTTCGAACGGCTATTCGCGAAGGTGATGAGAGCGGGCCAGCCGCACCCTTCGATGTGCGCGCGTGGATCGCTGAACAGTTTCCCGAGGCTTGATGCTCAACCTCGAGATTCGACCGAAGGCGCGGGCTGATCTGCGCGATATTGTAGCTTACTCCGCGATACAGTGGGGCCGCGCGGCAGCAAAGCGTTATGTTGATGCGATCGCTGACAAATTCGAGCAGATTCGGTCGACAGCTTTCGCCGGCAGCGATCAAAGTCAGCTCTCGGCGGGTCTGCACAGGTGGCGTAGCGGGTCACACCACATTTATTATCGGGTGACCGACGAGGCCATTCTGATCGTGCGCGTGCTGCACGAGCGAATGGACGTTACGCGCGTTCAAATGACGCTACAAAGTCCGGTCAGCGGTTACCGGCCGGAAGCTTGAGCCATCGACCGGCCGCGCGACGGCGGCCGGCAACCCGCCTCAATACACCCGCTTCTTCGGCTTGATGTACTCGATCTCGTCGGTGAGCGTGTAGTCGTGCACCGGTCGGTAGTCGATCTTGACCGCGCCGCCCTTGCCGCCCCAGCCGTCGAAGGTCGCGACGGTGTGCTTCATCCAGTTGGCGTCGTCGCGGTCCGGATAGGTTTCGTGCATGTGTGCGCCGCGCGATTCCTTGCGGTTCTCGGCGCCCTTGATCGTCACCACGGCCTGGCCGATCAGATTGTCGAGCTCCATCGTCTCGACCAGATCGGTATTCCAGATCAGCGAGCGGTCGGTGACGCCGACATCCTGGAAGCCCTGATAGATCGAGTCCATCTTGGTCGCGCCTTCCGCCAGCAGCGCGCTGTCGCGGAACACCGCGCAATGGCGCTGCATCGTGCGCTGCATCTCGGCGCGGATCTTCGCGGTGGGCGTGCCGCCCTTGGCGTTGCGGAAGTGATCGAGCCGGCCCAGCGCATAATCCTCCGAGCCCTTGGGCAGCGGATTGTGCGGCGTGCCGGGCTTGAGCGTCTCCTTGAGGCGCAGGCCGGTGGCGCGGCCGAACACGACGAGGTCGATCAGCGAGTTGGAGCCGAGGCGGTTCGCGCCATGCACCGACACGCACGCCGCCTCGCCGACCGCGAACAGGCCGGGGACGATCGAATCCGGGTTGCCGTCGCGGTTCTGGACGACTTCGCCATGATAGTTGGTCGGGATGCCGCCCATATTATAGTGGACCGTCGGCGTGACCGGCAGCGGCTGGCGCGTGAGATCGACGCCGGCGAAGATCTTGCCGGTCTCGGTGATGCCGGGCAGGCGCTCGGCCAGCACCTTGGGGTCGATATGGTCGAGGTGGAGGTAGATATACTCGCCGTCCTTGCCGACGCCGCGGCCCTCGCGCATTTCCATCGCCATCGAGCGGGCGACGACGTCGCGCGACGCGAGGTCCTTCGCCGAGGGGGCATAGCGCTCCATGAAGCGCTCGCCCTCGGAGTTGGTGAGGTAACCGCCTTCACCGCGCGCGCCCTCGGTAATCAGCACGCCCGCGCCATAGATACCGGTCGGGTGGAACTGGACGAACTCCATGTCCTGCAGCGCGATGCCCGCGCGCAGCGCCATGCCGTTGCCATCGCCGGTGCAGGTGTGCGCCGAGGTCGCCGACTGATAGACGCGGCCGCCGCCGCCGGTGGCGAGCACGACCGAATGGCTGCGGAAGCGGTGGATGCTGCCATCCTCCATGCACAGCGCGATCACGCCGCGGCACGCGCCATTCTCCATGATCAGGTCGAGCGCGAAATATTCGATGTAGAAGTCGGCATCATACTTCAGGCTCTGTTGATAGAGCGCGTGGAGCATGGCGTGGCCGGTGCGGTCGGCGGCGGCGCAGGTGCGCTGCACCGGGGGGCCTTCGCCCATATTCTGCATATGGCCGCCGAACGGGCGCTGGTAGATCGTGCCATTGTCGTTGCGGCTGAACGGCACGCCGGCATGTTCCAGCTCGATCACCGCCGCGGGCGCTTCGCGCACCATATATTCGATCGCATCCTGATCGCCGAGCCAGTCCGATCCCTTGACGGTGTCGAACATGTGCCAGGTCCAGTGGTCCGGCGAGTTGTTACCGAGCGAAGCGGCAATGCCGCCCTGCGCCGCGACGGTGTGCGAACGCGTCGGAAACACCTTGGTGATGCAGGCGGTCTTCAGGCCCGCCTCGGCGCAACCCATGGTGGCGCGCAGGCCCGAGCCGCCGGCGCCCACGACCACGGCGTCATAGGTGTGGTCGATGATCTTGTATGCGGCGGACATCAGGCAGCGGCTCCGGTGAAGGCGACCTTGAGGATCGAGAAGATCGCGAACGTGCCCGCCGCGATGGTGAAATAGTTGAGCAGGCTCATCAGCACGATGCGCGTTTCGTCATGCTGATAATCCTCGATCACCACCTGCAGGCCGAGACGGAAGTGATTGAACACGCTGATCACGAGCAGGATCATCGGCACCGCGGCCCAGGGCGATGACAGCCAGGACTGGACGACGCCGTAGCTCAGCTCGGGCAGGCGCACGAGGCTGACGATCAGCCACAGCATCAGCAGCAGGTTCGAGCCCGCGGTCAGCCGCTGGGTGACCCAGTGATGCGCGCCCTCATGCGCCGCGCCGAGGCCGCGAACGCGGCCGATGTGGGTTCCGTTGCCCATTATTTCGTCTCCACCGCGATCGGCGCGTTGCCGGCAGGCGCGGCCTTCAGCTGGTCATAGGTGATATAGCCCCACAGCGCCGCGGTGAGCAGCACCGAGACGACCACGGTCAGCACCGCGAAGCTCTTGTTCGCCTTGAGCTCGAACGCCGCGCCCGCATCCATCACGAAGTGGCGGATGCCGGTCATCATGTGCTGGAAGAAGCTGAGCGTCAGGCCGATGCCGAGGATATAGCCCGCGATGTTGGGCGCGCCGCTCTTGACCGTCAGCAGGTCCATGAACCGTGCATAGTCGCGCTCGCCCGCCGCCAGCGCGCCGAGCCACCACAGGAAGACGATCACGCCGACCGTCGCCATGCCGCTGCCGGTGACGCGATGGAGGATCGAGACCGTCATGTGCGGTCCCCATTTCCACACCTGAAGGTGCGGCGAGAGCGGTCGATTGATGTTGCGAGCCTTGGCCAAGGCGGGTCCCCTGATATTTTGCGGGCCTAATGAGACAGAGCGGCCAGCGATGCAAGTCAGAGTGTCGCGAATGGGCCGTGGCTAACTGCCTCTTAACACCTGACCCCTTAGCGTGGCCGCCAGACGGACCGCGCGTAACTGCGGTGCGCCGCAACGGGGGACTCATTTCGTGAAGACTGCGCCGACGCCCAAGGACATGCCCGCAACGGGCGCGATGACCGCGCGGATCGACATCGCCGCGCGGCTGCGCATCTTCGACGTCGATGGCTCGCTCGACCGGTTGAGCCGTGATGTGTGGACCTTGCTCGAGCCCGAAATTCGCGAGATTTCCGAGGCTTACTGGAACCAGTGGGTGCGCTGCTTTGCCGATCAGCGCGACTGGGCGACCGACGACACGCAGAAGATGATCGATGTCGGCGTGGTGTTCCTGCGCAACCGTTTTCTCGACACGCGCGGGCGCGCCTGGGTTGAATCGATCGAGCGTTCGGTCGCTGCGGCCTATGCCGCCGATGTCGAGCCGATGGCGCTGCTGTCGATGATCAACGCCAGCGACCGCGCTGCGCTCGATGTGCTGATCCGCCGGGTCGAGGCGGGCGAGACGCGGCTGCCGGCGCTGATCGACACGCTGATGCGGCTGTCGGCGCTGGAGACGGACATCACCGTCGAGCTCTACAACCTCTATCGCGATCACAGCGCGCAGGCGGCGCGAGACCGGCTGGCGGGGCAGTTCCGCGAGTCGATCGGCAGCTCGGTCGAGCAGGTTTCGAGCGAAGGCGAGGCGCTGCGCGCGCAGGCCGCGCATACTTCGGCGGCGGCACGCGGGATGCTCGGCAAGACCAGCGAAGTCGCGGCGGCGGCGGAACAGTCGGCAGTAGCGATGCGCGAGGCGGCACACACCGCGGCGGGCCTGATCCGGGCGATCGAGGATGCGCGCACCGAGGTCGAGGCGGCGGCGGGGATCGCCACGCGCGCCTCCGCCCAGGCGAGCGAAGCGGTGTCGATGAGCGAGATGCTGTCCGACCACGCCAAGTCGATCGAATCGATCCTCGGGCTGATTCGCGACATTGCCGGGCAGACCAATTTGCTCGCACTGAACGCGACGATCGAGGCGGCGCGCGCGGGCGATGCCGGGCGCGGCTTTGCGGTTGTGGCGCAGGAGGTGAAGAGCCTCGCCAACCAGACCGCGCGCGCGACCGACGACATCGCGTCGAAGATCGCCGCGATCCAGTCGGCGACCAAGGGCACCGTCGATACCAACGCCTCGATCCGCGACACGGTGCTCGAAGTCCAGGCCAGCGCGGACCGCATCCGCACCGCGATGGAAATTCAGGCGCAGACGGTGACGGCGATCACCGCGGCGGTCGACGAGACTGCGCTCGCCGCGGATTCGATGTCGGCGACGATCGGCGCGATCCGCGAGGATACCGAAACGGTGGCGAGCGAGATCGACCGCGTCGGCCACGGCTTCGCCGCGCTCGACGGGCAGCTCGGCACATTGAAGAACAGCGCGGGCGAGTTCGTCGCAAAAGTCGCTGCCTGAGGGAGAGAACATGGCTGAACGGGCCAAGGATGTCGGTCAGTGGAGCGTCAACGACCGCCCGCTGAGCGAGCGGATCCGCGACTATGACTGGGACGGTGCGATCGCGCCCGGCTGCGCCGAGATTTCGACGCTGCTCGACGGTGAATTCGATCAGATCTCGAAGGCGTTCTGGGATCATTATCTCAGCCTGCCGACGACCGCGCATGTCCGCGGCTATTTCACGGGCGACCGCATGCGTGACCAGTTGCGCGCGAGCGCGGGCTATATGGCGGCCAAGTTCCTGCGCCCGCTCGACGATGGCTGGCTCAGGATGGCGGCGAAACATGCCGACGACGCGCACCGCTCGCGCATTCCGCTGTCGGCGCTGCTCGCCGGCTTCGCGCACGCGCATTCGGTGACCTATCGCATCCTGAAGGACAAGCTGCAGAGCGATGTCGAGCGGCTGGCGCGGCTCGGCGATGTCGCGCAGCGCATGTCGATGCTCGAATCGGACTTCATGGCCTCGCAGCTCGGTGCGCGTGACGCTGAGCTGGCGCAGGCTGGCCGCGTGGAAAGGCTCGCGCGTTTCCGTGGAGAGATCGCGGTGACGATTGAAGCGGCGAGCGCACGCGGCGCGCGGGTGCGCCAGCAGGCGCAGGGCGTCGCCGGGTCGGCGCGCGGGATGCTGGGCAAGACGAGCGAAGTTGCGGCGGCGGCCGAGCAATCCGCCGTGGCGATGCGCGAGGCGGCACATACCGCGGCCGGACTGATCCGCGCGATCGAGGATGCGCGCACGCAAGTCGAATCCGCGGCCGCGATCGCGACGCGCGCATCGGGTCAGGCCAGCGATGCGGTGACGATCAGCGAGATGCTGTCCGATCACGCCAAGTCGATCGAATCGATCCTCGGGCTGATCCGCGACATTGCCGGGCAAACCAATTTGCTCGCGCTCAATGCGACGATCGAAGCGGCGCGTGCCGGCGATGCCGGCCGCGGCTTTGCGGTGGTGGCGCAGGAAGTGAAGAGCCTCGCCAACCAGACCGCGCGCGCGACCGACGACATCGCCTCGAAGATCGCGATGATCCAGTCGGCCACGCGCGAAACGGTGACGACCAACGCTTCTATTCGCGACACGGTGACCGAGGTGCAGGCCAATGCCGAGCGGATTCGCACGGCGATGGAGGTGCAGGCGCAGACGGTGACGGCGATCACCGCGGCGGTCGACGAGACCGCGCTGGCAGCGGATTCGATGTCGGCGACGATCGGTGCGATCCGTGAGGACACCAAGACGGTGGCCGAGGAAATGGACACGCTCGAGCGCGAATTCGGCGAGATCGACGAGCAGCTCACCCAGCTCAACGCGACCGCCACGGAATTTTCGGCCTCGGCCGCGTCGGCGCGATAGGATTCTCGACTTCCCGCTATCCGCACGGGTAGAGGGTCGGGATGACAACGAACATCCTCGTGACCGGCAGCAGCCGGGGTATCGGCGCCGCGATCCTCAAGGCGCTCGAACGCCCCGGCGTGCGCGCCGTGGGGCAGGGAACGCGTAGCGGAATTCCCGCCGATTTCACCGATCCGGCTGCGCCACGCGCGCTGTGGGATGCCGCGCTCGATGCGCTCGACGGGCGGATCGACGTGCTGGTCAACAATGCCGGGGTGTTCGAAGCCGCGCCGATCGAGCTCGACGATGACGATTGGCTCGATGCGTGGGAGCGCACGATGCGGATCAACCTGACCGCCGCGGCGCAGCTCTCGCGCCTCGCCGTGAGGCATTGGCAGGCGCGCGGCAGCGGCGGGCGGCTCGTCAACATCGCCAGCCGCGCGGCCTATCGCGGCGATTCGCCCGCGCACTGGCATTATGCCGCGTCCAAGGCAGGTATGGTCGGCATGACCAAGAGCATCGCGCGCGGCTATGCCAAGGAGGGCATCTTCGCCTTCACCATCTGCCCGGGTTTCACGATGACCGGCATGGCGGAGGAGTATCTGTCGAGCCGCGGCGGCGACAAATTGCTCGCCGACATTCCGCTCGGTCGTGTCGCCGGTCCGGACGAAGTGGCGACGATGGCGCGCTTCTGCGCGCTGGAGGCGCCGCCGTCGATGACCGGCGCGGTGCTCGACGTGAACGGGGCGAGCTATGTTCGCTGAAGCGGCGGCGGCGCTGCTCGCGCTGTTCGTCCCCGCGACACCCGCCGATACCGGCCAGCGCGCGCTCGCACAGGCGTGCCAGGGCAAGGATGGCTGGAGCGACCCCGCGCCGCCCGCTCGCATCCATGACCGCACCTATTATGTCGGCACCTGCGGCATCACCGTGCTGCTGATCGCGACGCCGAGCGGGCATGTGCTGATCGACGGCGCGACCGAAAAGGCGGCGCCGGGCATCCTTGCCAATATCCGCAAGCTCGGCTTCAAGCCGGAGGATGTGAAGCTGATCCTCAGCACGCATGAGCATGACGATCATGTCGGCGGGCTCGCGGCGCTGAAGGCTACGACCGGGGCGACGGTGGTTGCGCGGGCACCGGCCCGGGCCGCGCTCGAATCCGGGCGCGTCGATGCCGATGATCCGCAGGCGGCGATCGCGTCGCGCTTCCCCGGCGTGAAGGTCGATCGAATCGTCGCCGATGGCGAGGTGGTGCGCGTCGGCAAGCACAGCTTCACCGCCCATGCGACGCCGGGCCACACCACGGGTGGCACCAGCTGGAGCTGGCGGTCGTGCGAAGGCGGCAAATGCCTGGCGCTGGTGTTTGCGGACAGCCTGAATGCGGTATCCGCGGACAGTTACCGCTTCAGCGCCCATCCGCCGCGTGTCGCGATGTTTCGGGCGAGCTTCGCCAAGGTCGCGGCGCTCGATTGCGGACTGCTGATTACCGGGCATCCCGGCGGGAGCGGCCTGTTCGAGCGGTTCGCGGGCAAGCGGAAACTGGTCGATGGCAGCGCTTGTAGGGCCTATGCGGCAGGGGCGGCGAAACGGCTCGACGATCGACTGGCAAGCGAGGCGAAGCGATGAGCTGGAAACTGACGCTGCCGTGCACCCGCGCCGAGGCCGAAGCGATCGACTTCGAGGGCACGGAGCTGCTGTCGCTCGATCCCTCGCCGGTGCTGCTGACCAGCGAGACGATTCCCGACGATCCTGCCGCGTGGCAGCTCGAAGCCTATTTCGAGACCAAGCCGGGCAAGGCGGAGACCGCCGCGATCCGCACATTGGTGCCGAGCGCGGGCAAGGCCAGGCCCAAGGTCGAGCAACTGCCCGACGAGGATTGGGTGACGCTTAGCCAGTCGGGGATCGAGCCAGTCCATGCCGGGCGCTTTTACGTCCACACCAGCGGTAATCGCGGCCATGTGCCTGCCGGGGTGAAGACGCTGCAGATCGAGGCGGGGCGGGCGTTCGGCACCGGCACGCACGAAACCACCAGCGGCTGCCTGCTGACGCTCGACGCGATGCGCGCGCGCGGCGAAGTTGTGCGCAACCTGATCGACGTCGGCACCGGCACCGGGCTGCTGGCGTTCGCGGCGATGCATCTGTGGCCCACGGCTTATGCCACGGCGTCGGACATCGATCCGGTCGCGGTCGAGGTGACCGCAGAGAATGCCGCGATCAACGGCGTCGAGATCGGTGGCGGACCGGGCCAGCTCGCGCTGGCCGCTGCGCCGGGGCTGGAGCATGAACTGCTGATCGGCCGTGCGCCCTATGATTTGATCATCGCCAATGTGCTGGCCGGGCCATTGATCGACCTTGCGCCCAGCCTCAGCGCGGCGCTGGCCGAGGGCGGGACGCTGATCGTCGCGGGGCTGCTGAACGCGCAGGCGGAGCGGGTGGCCAATGCGTATCGCCGGCATGGGCTGCGGCTGGCGGGCCGGACGCCGATGGGCGACTGGCCGACGCTGCGGCTGCGCAAACGGGCGCGCTATGGCTGGGGGCGGACGACGCGCCCGGGGCCGGATGGGAGCGGGTTGGCGCCGGGCTTCGGGAGCTGGTGAGTTCGATAAGCCCCTAGGTTACACCATCACCCGCACGACGGCTTCGAAATCGCGATCGGCCACCCGGATCTCGTTGAACGAAGGCCGGCTCTCGCGCACGCGTTCCGACAAGGTCCCGGCGCCGATCAGGCGGATCGTGCCGGCGGGCGTGCTGTGATCGATCTCGAACGGGTCGTGGACATGCCCGGTCAGCACCGCATGCGCGCCAGCCTTTACCAGCGCATTCAGCGTCTGCGGGCCGCGTCGCGTGCTGCCGCTGCTCCGCGTGCCCGCCTCGACCAGCGGATGGTGGCAGGCCACGAACACCAGATTCCCGGCCGGCACCGCCGCGACGGCGGCCAGCGCGTCATCCATCGCGCGGTTGCTGACATAGCCCTTCGACCAGTTGAGCCGCAGCTGGAAGCGCGCGGTGGTCTTGAGCGGAACGATCGACACGCCGCTGATGTCGAGCGGCCGCTCGATCATGCGTTCGAGCGCCTGATAGCGTTTGTAGGGCGTCACGAACCGCGCCCAGAGGTTGAAATAGGGCAGGTCGTGATTGCCGACCTCGACCGTGACCGGACGGCCTAGACCTTCCAGCCACTTCGCCGCCGCCTCGAATTCGTGCCGCCGCGCGCGCATCGTCAGGTCGCCGGTGACGATCACGGCGTGGGGCTGCTCGGCATGGACAAGCCCCGCGAACCAGTCGAGCGCGGCCTGATCCTCCGCGCCGAAATGCACATCGCTGACATGGAACAGGCGGATCATGCTTCCTCCGCTTTGGTGGCGATGAAGACGGGCCGGGTGGTGCCGCCGGTGATCTCGGCATCGGGCGCGAGTGTCTCCGGTTCGCCATCGAACAGCGCCAGGACCGGCTTGCGAGCGGCGAGCCGGACGCGATCGGTGTGGCGATAGGTCACGGCGCGGGCGTCGATCCAGTCGCCGGTGAGCCAGTCCCAGCCGAGTTGCGCGATACTGCGCAGGTCGCGCGCATCGACTGCGGCGACTTCGAGCCGCTGTTCCGCCGGGTGGACGAACACCGCCTGATAGCGCCGCGTCATGCCCGGCACACCGCTCACCCGCAGTCCCTTGCCGAAGGTCCGCGTCCATGCCTTTCCGATCAGTTCGACGACGCGCCGCGGCTGGCCGTCGCGCGCCGCTTCGCGCGCGCGGCCCCAATGCGCGGCAGGGCCGACGATCAGTCCGGCAAAGGCGCGGTGCGGGCCGGCTTCGGCGAAGGGCAGAGGGACGCGGCGGCCATGTTCATGCGCGGCGTGGATGATCTCGGCCGGGTCGAGGCTGTGGTGCAGCGCTTTGGCCAGCAGGTTCATCGTGCCGCCGGGCAGGATCAGGAAGCCGCCGTTCCAGTCGGCGAGCTTGCACAGGGTGGCATTGATCGTGCCGTCGCCGGCGAACAGCACGATCGTGTCCGCGTTCGCCGCCGCCAACTCAACCTCCGATGGAATGTCTTCGTTGGGAAAGTCGGTTCGGCCGGCGAGCGTCAGCCCGCGTTCCTCGAACACCGCTTCCAATGCCTCGCACTTCCCGGCGCTCGCCGAGCCCGAGGCGCGATTGGTGATGAACCAGACCCGCTCCATGTCCGCGCCAACGCACGAGCACGGCGGACGTTCAGAACACCGGCAGGTTGGGGTCGTTGTCGTCGACCGGCGTGTGGATGCCGCACTCGGTCTTGTCCCAGCCGGCCCAGCGGCCCGAGCGCGGGTCTTCGCCCGGCTTGACCTTGCTGGTGCAGGGCGCGCAGCCGATCGAGAGATAGCCTTCCGCCACCAGCGGGTGCGGTGGCAGGTCGTGCTCGACGAAATAGGCGTCGAGATCGGCCTTGGTCCAGTCGGCGAGCGGGTTGACCTTGAGCTTGCCGGCCTTGTCTACCTCGAAGCGCGGCAGGGCGTTGCGGGTCGAGGCCTGGAACGCCTTGCGCCCGGTGATGCTCGCGTCGAATCCGGCCATCGCCTTTTCGAGCGGGATCACCTTGCGGATCTCGCAGCAGCCATCGGGGTCGTAGGACCAGCGCAGACCGGTCTCGTCCTTTTTGGCGATGACGTCGGCCTCGGGCTCGACGATACGCAGATTCTTGAGGCCGAGCCGCTGAACCAGCGTGTCGCGATAGGCGACGGTCTCGGGGAAATGCTTGCCGGTGTCGAGGAAGACCACCGGGACATTAGGATCGACCGAGGCGACCAGATGCAGCAGCACCGCCGATTCCGCACCGAACGACGAGACGATCGCGACATCGCCGACCATCTGCTCGGCCAGCACGGTGCGCAGCATCTCAGTGGTCGATACGCCGCGGAACAAATTGTTGAGGCGCAGCGCGTCCCGCTCCGTGAAAGCGGGGGCGACGTCGATGCGGTCGATGTTGCGGTCGGCCACGTCAGCCATGCCGCTTCTTCCAGACGGGGACGTAAGCGTCCGCCGCGGTCTGATAGACATGGTCGTAGCGCGCCAGCGACGCGGTCAGCACCGCCTCGTCCACCTCGGCTTCGGGCGCGAAGCTGTCGAAGCCGCAGCGGCGCATCAGCGGGATCTGATCGACCAGCACGTCGCCCTGCGCACGCAGTTCACCGGTATAGCCGGCCTCGCGCAGAATCCGCGCCGAGGAATAGCCACGACCGTCGCGGAACTTGGGGAAGCTGACTTCCACCAGCGACAGCCGGCCGAGATGCGGCAGCAACGCGCGCGCGTCCTCGCCGCTCTCGATACGGACGGCGGTGGCGTTGGACTGGCCGAGGAACGAGTCGAGCGTCACCGCGGGCTCGTCATGCGGCTCGTCGTCACGATAGCGCAGGAGCTCAACCATAGATCGCCTCCTTGAACGGCGCCATGCCGATGCGGCGATAGGTGTCGAGGAAGCGCTCGCCCTCGCCGCGCTGCGCGAGATAGACGTCGGTCGCCTTCTCGATCGCGTCGACGATGCCGTCCTCGCTGAAGCCGGGGCCGGTGATCTGGCCGAGCGACGTATCTTCCGCGCCCGATCCGCCGAGCAGCAGCTGGTAATTTTCGGTGCCCTTCCGGTCGACGCCGAGGATGCCGATGTGACCGGCATGGTGGTGGCCACAGGCGTTGATGCAGCCGCTGATCTTGAGCTTCAATTCGCCAAGCTCGCGCTGCCGCCCGAGATCGGCGAAACGAGTCGCGATCTTCTGCGCGACCGGGATCGAGCGGGCGTTGGCAAGGCTGCAATAATCGAGGCCGGGGCAGGCGATGATGTCGCTGATCAGGTCGAGATTGGCTTCCGCCAGGCCCGCTTCGGTCAGCTGCTGCCAGATCGTGTAAAGATCGGCCTTTTTCACATGCGGCAGCACGATGTTCTGCGCATGCGTCACGCGCAGCTCGTCGAAGCCGTATTGCTCGGCGATGTCCGCCATCAGGTCGATCTGCGCCGACGATGCGTCACCGGGGATGCCCCCGGCGGGCTTCAGGCTGATGTTGACGATGGCGTAGCCCGGTTGCTTGTGCGCGACCGTGTTCTGGTCGAGCCAAACCGCGAAATCGGGGTCGCTGCGGTCGATCTCGTCCGACAGGCCGGTCTCGAACGCCGGATCGGCGAAATGGGCGGCGATGCGGTCGAACTCGGCCTTGGGCGGATCGATGCCGAGCTTCTTGACCTCGACGAACTCGTCCTCGACCTGCGCGCGGTAGGAGTCCGCGCCGATCTCGTGGACCAGGATCTTGATCCGCGCCTTGTAGATATTGTCGCGGCGGCCGTAGCGATTGTAGACGCGCAGGCACGCCTCGAGATAGCTCAGCAGGTCCTCGATCGGGACGAAGCCCTTGATCTCGGGCGCGATCATCGGGGTGCGGCCCATGCCGCCGCCGACGAACACCTTTGCCCCCAAAACACCGTCCTGCTCGACGATCTGGATGCCGATATCGTGCAGCCGCATCGCCGCACGATCCTCGTCCGCGGCGATCACCGCGATCTTGAACTTGCGCGGGAGATAGCTGAATTCGGGGTGGAAGGTACTCCACTGGCGCAGCAGCTCAGCCCAGGGGCGCGGATCGGTCAGTTCGTCCGCCGCGGCGCCGGCATATTGGTCGCTGCTGATGTTGCGGATGCAGTTGCCCGAGGTCTGGATCGCATGCATTTCGACGCTCGCCAGATCGGCGAGGATGTCGGGCGCGTCCTCCAGCTTGATCCAGTTATACTGAATGTTCTGGCGCGTGGTGAAATGGCCGTAATCGCGGTCATATTTGCGCGCGATATGCGCGAGCATCCGCATCTGCCGGCTGTCGAGCGTGCCATAGGGGACCGCGACGCGCAGCATATAGGCGTGAAGCTGGAGATAGAGGCCGTTCATCAGCCGGAGCGGCTTGAACTGGTCCTCGGTGATCTGCCCGGCCAGGCGGCGCTGCACCTGGTCGCGGAATTCCTCGACGCGCGACGCGACGATCGAGTGGTCATATTCGTCGTACTTGTACATGTCAGATCACCCAGCTGCCGGCGGCGGGATCGGCGGGTTTGAGCGTCAGGTCCGGGCGCACGGTCGGGCCGAGCGCGCGGATGCGGTCCTTGATGTGAGCGGGGCGCGGGCCTTCGGGCGTCTGCGTCGCATCGATCACATAGGGGGCGTTGACGCGGCGGGCGCCTTCCTCGGCCTGTGCGATCGCTTCACCCTGATCGGCGACGTCGATCGCCTCCTCGACATGGCGCGACCAGCTATCGCCGGTCCACCAGGTGACGTCGCCGCTGGCGAGATCGTTTCCGGTGAGGATCTTCACAGGTCAAATCCGTGCATGAGTTCGGCCTTCTTTGCCCAGCCGGCGAGTTTGTCCTCGGCATCCGAGATCGCGACGACCTCGCCGACGACGATGATCGCCGGGCTCTGGACTTTCTCGCGCTCGACCAGCGGGCCGAGATCGGCGAGCAGGGTGCGCATCGCGCGGCTGCCCTCGAGCGTCGCGCGCTCAAGGATCGCGACCGGCATGTCGGGGGCGACGCCGTCGTTCATCAGCTTCTCGGCGATGTCGGGGCAGGTCGCGACGCCCATATAGATGACGAGCGTGCGGCCCTTGCCGGCAAGGCCCGACCAGTCCTGTTCGGACAGGCCCTTGCACTGGCCGGCGACGAAGCTGACAGCGCTCGACCAGTCGCGATGGGTGAGCGGCAGCATTGCCTCGGCCGCGCCGCCCAGCGCCGCGCTGACGCCCGGAATGACCTCGACCGGCAGCCCGGCCGCGCGCACCGCCTCGACCTCTTCGCCGCCGCGGCCGAAGATGAACGGATCGCCGCCCTTCAATCGCACGACGATCGCGCCGGTCTTCACATGCGCGATGATCAGCGCGTTGATGCCGTCCTGCGGCACGGTGTGCTTCGAGCGGCGCTTGGCCACCGAGATACGGTGCGCTTGCGGGGCGAGGTCGAGCACGCGCGGATCGACCAGCCCGTCATGGACGAGCACATCGGCCTGCTTTAGCGCTTCGACGGCGCGCACGGTCAGCAGGCCGGGATCGCCCGGACCCGCGCCGACCAGAATCACGCGGCCACGCGCGGAAGGATCGAGTAGGGAAGCCATGGATGCCAGATGGTCCGGGCACCCCGATGCGGCAACCGATGCTTGCTTGGGCCGTCGCTAGCGAAACTATGCCGCCAGTTCGCGCGCGCGTGCGGCGAGGCGAATCGCCTCGTCGATCAGGTCGGCGGCGAAGTCGCTGTCCTTCTGCCCGACCGCGATCGACAGGCAGTTGCGGGCTTCCTGAGCGAGTTTATGAGCACGGGACGGAGGTTTGGTCGGAGGTATGTGGGTCACGGCCCGCATAATTCGCGCGACGCCGCCCGGTTCCGCGGCTTGTCGCATTGCGCAAGAAAATGCGGTCAGCCGTCGCGGATGCCGACGCCGATCGATGCGCGCGCCTGATCGGCCTCGCTCGATACCACCGGATATGCGCAATAATCGGCGGCGTAGAAGGCACTCGGGCGATGATTGCCCGACCAGCCGATCCCGCCGAACGGCGCCGACGAGCTGGCGCCGTTGGTCGGCCGGTTCCAGTTGACGATGCCGGCGCGGATATTCGCCCAGAACTGATCGTAGAGCTTGGGATCCTGGCTGACGAGGCTCGCCGACAGGCCGTAGCGGGTGTTGTTCGCCTCGGCGATCGCGTCCTCGAAGGTCTTGGCGCGGATCACCTGCAGGATCGGACCGAACAGCTCGACATCGGGCCGCTCGCGTGCGTCGGTCATGTCGATCATCGCCGGGGTAACGAACGGACGGCCCTCGATCGGCCGTTCGATATGGCGCAGCGCACGGCCGCCGAGGAAGGACAGTTCGAGAAAGCTCTCGGTCAGTAGGTCGGCGGTGTCGTTGTCGATCACCGGCCCCATGAAGGGCTGCGGATCGGCATGCGGCTCGCCAATGATGAGGCGACCGATCAGCTTGTTCACCTCGCCGATCAGCGGTTCGTACAGCGTCTCATCGACGATCAGCCGCCGCGCCGCCGTGCAGCGCTGGCCGGCGCTGGTGAAGGCCGATTGCACCACCAGCACCGCGGCGGAATAGATGTCGGGGGTCGACCAGACGAGGATCGGGTTGTTCCCGCCCATCTCCAGCGCGAGGATCTTTTCGGGCTTCGAGGCGAAGGCGCGGTTGAGCGCGATGCCGGTGCGCGCCGAGCCGGTGAAGAGCAGCCCGTCGATGCCGTCATGCCCGGCCAGCGCCTTGCCCTCGTCCGGGCCGCCGATCAGCAGGCGGACACAACCTTCGGGCACGCCCGCGGCGTGCAGGCATTCGACCAGGAACGCGCCCGATGCGGGCGTCTTTTCCGACGGCTTGAACACCACGGCATTGCCCGCGAGCAGTGCCGGAACGATGTGTCCGTTGGGAAGGTGCGCCGGGAAATTATACGGTCCCAGCACCGCCAGCACGCCATGCGGCTTGTGCCGCAGCGCCAGCCGCGTGTTCATCGGCGCGTCGATCCGGCGCTGGCCGGTGCGCTCGGAAAAGGCGGTGACGGAGAGGTCGACCTTGGCGATCACCGTCTCGACCTCGGTCCGCGCTTCCCAGATCGGCTTGCCGGTCTCGCGCGCGATCAGGTCGGCGAAGGCGTCGGATTTCTGCCGCACGACATTGGCGTAGCGGCGCAGCGCCTCGACGCGATAGGCGAAGGGACGCGCCGCCCATTCCGCCCAGCTTTCACGCGCCTTCGCCACCTCGGCATCGACATCGCCGATCGCCTGACGCCACAGCACCGCGCCGGTGGCGGGCTCGGTCGAGATGATTTCCGATCCGGGCATTCGTTCTTCTAAGGACTTTCGGTTGCGGCCCCCGCCATATGCGGCTGCTCTAGCATCATTTCGTCAAGCGTTTCTAGCGCTTGCCCGCGTCGAGTGCCTCACCCAACCGCCGGATCGCCGCGACCTTGGCGTGGAACGGCGACCAGTCGTCATGCCGGTCGATCGCTGACCAGATATCCTCGACCTCGTCGATCAGCATCGAGCAGGGTTCGCCACCTTCGAAATAGCGGTGGGAGCGGCCGATGGTGACGGGTTCGAATTCGCCCAGCGTGGCGCGCACCGCGTCCCATTCCGTGCCGTAGCCGGACGGTAGCGTGCCGCCAAAAGCGTCGAAGAAGAACCGGTCGATCGGCCATTGGGTCGCGAGCAACGCGTCCTCGATCGCGTCCTTGAGCCGCCAGGCTGCCTCGGGATCGTCGCCGGTCAGGCCGAGGCGGCGCAGCAGCGGCGCGGCATAGGCCTGTCTGAACCGCGCCTCGAACGTCTCCAGCCGCTCGATCAGCGGCGGCGCCTCGCTCAGCAGCCGCAGCGACACCGCGAGTTGCGCTGCGTTCCACATGATCGCCTCGGGCTGGCGGGCATAGGCGTAAAGCCCGGCATGGTCGAAATAGGCTGCGGTGAAGCCGGGCTCGAACGTCGGCGCGAACCGCCAGGGGCCATAGTCGAAGCTCTCGCCCATCACGTTGATATTGTCGGTGTTGAGCACGCCATGGACGAAGCCCGCGGCCATATATTGCGCGGCGAGCGTGGCGGTGCGCTCGACCACCAGCCCGAGCAGTTGCGCCGCCGGCTGATCGCCCGGCGTTACGCCGTACATTTCGGTGAGGCAGTAATCGACCAGCCGCCGCATATTGTCGGCATCGCGATGATAGGCGAGCCGCTGGAACGTGCCGATGCGGATATGGCCGAGGCTCATCCGCACCAGCACCGCCGAGCGGGTCGGGGAGGGCTCGTCGTTGCGCTGGAGCGCTTCGCCGGTCTCGATCAGCGAAAAGCTGCGCGAGGTCGTGACCCCCAGCGCTTCCAGCATCTCGCTCGCCAGCACCTCGCGCACGCCGCCCTTGAGCGTGAGCCGCCCGTCGCCGAAGCGGCTCCACGGCGTCTGGCCCGAGCCTTTGGTGCCGAGTTCGAGCAATGCCCCGTCGGCCCGCCGCATCTGCGCGAAGGAAAAGCCCCGCCCGTCCCCGATCTCCGGATTGTACACGCGGAACTGGTGGCCGTGATACCGCATCGCGAGCGGCTGCGGCAGGTTGCCGGGCAACGGCTCGAACCGGCCAAAATGACGCAGCCAGGCGTCGTCGTCGAGCGTGTCCAGCCCAGCCTCCGCCGCGGCGCGATCGTTGCGGAAGCGCAGCACGGTCTGCGGGAAGTCCGCCGCGCTGACCTCGTCGTAGAATGCGTCGCCGAGCTTCAACAGCGCCGGATCGGGACGGTAGCTCGGCGCTTGCGGGAAATCGGCCATGCGGCGATATGGGGGGTGATGGCGACTGCGCGCAACCTGCCCGATTATGCCGATGGCTATTGGTGGTCGCCCGACGGGCTGCGCCTTCATTATCGTGACTATCCCGGCGATCCGGCCAAGCCGCCCTTGCTGTGCATCCCGGGCCTGACCCGCAACGCGCGCGATTACGAGGCGCTGGCGGCGCGGATGGCGGGTGAGCGGCGGGTGATCGCGGTCGATCTGCGCGGGCGCGGCGAGAGCGCCTATGCCAAGGATCCGATGAGCTATGTGCCGCTGACCTATCTCCAGGATCTGGAGGCGCTGGTCGGCGAACTGAAGCTCGATAGCTTCGTCGCGGTGGGCACCTCGCTCGGCGGCATATTGACGATGCTGATGGCCTCGACTCATCCCGAGCGGATCGCGGGCGCGGTGCTCAACGATGTCGGGCCGGAGATCGACGCGGCAGGGCTGGGGCGCATCCGGACCTATGTCGGTAAGGCCAACTGGCACCCGACCTGGATGCACGCGGCGCGCGCGGTCGCGGAAAGCAATGCCGAGGTCTATCCCGATTACGGCACCGAGCAGTGGCTCGACATGGCCAAGCGGCTCTACCGCCTCAACAGCGCCGGCCGCATCGTGCTCGATTACGACATGAAGATCGCCGAGCCGTTCCGCGTGCCCGGCAACGAGGCGGGGCCGGACATGTGGCGCGCGTTCGATGCGCTCAAGGGCAAGCCGCTGCTGGTGGTGCGCGGCGAGCGCTCTGACATCCTGTCCGCCGCCACCGCTGCCGAAATGGGCAAGCGGGTCAAAGGGAGCGACCTCGCCGTCATCCCCCGCACGGGGCATGCGCCGACGCTCAATGAATGCGAAGCTGTCGCCGCGATCGACAAGTTGCTGTCCACGATCGGATGAGGGGGAAGTCATGAAGTATTCGATGGGAATCGCGGCAGTCGCCGCGCTGGCGGCGGCGGGCAATGCGTCGGCGCAGGTGACCACGCACATCGCGACCAAGGGCGCGCTGCGCAACCATTCGACCGAAGTGTGCAAGGAGCGCGGCAAGTCGGTCGCGCTGACGCTCGACATGACCAGCGGCGGCGACACGCTGAGCACGTGGATGGTGCGTCCGGGCAGCGCGACAACGACGGTCGTGCGCTGCGACATGCCGCAATGGGTGGTGGTGATTTCGGCCGGCCCTGACTGGAACGCGGTCAATGCGCAGAACAATCAGGTGGTCGAGTTCTACAACAAGATCGGCGGCAACTGATCTGACGGTGCGGGCCGCGTTGTAAAGCGCGGCCAAGTCCGGCTATTCGCCCGCGTCATGGCCGCACCGCTCAACATCCTGCACCTCCATTCCAGCTTCGATCTGGGCGGCAAGGAAGCGCGCGCCGTCCGGCTGATGAACGCGTTCGGCGACCGCGCGAAGCATGTCATCGTCTCGGGCGTTCCCGATGCGCTCGGCGCCCGCGCGGCGATCGCGCCGGGCATCCGCTACGAGATCGCGCAGAATCCGCCGCCGCTGACCGGCAAGCCCACTGTCGCGCGCTATGAGGCAATCGCGAAGTTCATGGCGCGGTTCGACCTCGTTCTCACGTACAATTGGGGGGCGATCGACGGGGTGATGGCGCGGCGCGTTTTTTCCAAGAACATGCCGCCGCTGATCCATCACGAGGACGGCTTCAACGCCGATGAGGCGGTGCGGCTCAATCCGGTGCGCAACGTGTACCGCCGGCTCGCGCTGCCCGTGGCGCATGCGCTGGTGGTGCCGTCGCACGTGCTCGAACGCATCGCGCTAGGCGTATGGAAGCAGCCGCGGGACCGAGTCCACCGCATCTCCAACGGCATCGACACTAAGCGCTATGGCAAAAAGCCCGATCCGCGCGCTCTGCCCGGCTACCGGCACCTGCCCGGCCATGTCGTGGTCGGCACGCTTGCCGGGCTGCGCGAGGTCAAGGACCTGCCCATGCTGGTCCGCGCGATGGGCGGCATGAAGACCAAGGCGCAGCTGGTGATCGTCGGCGAGGGGCCGGAACGGCAGGCGATCGTCGATACGGTCGAGAATATGGGGATGGAGAAGACCGTGTTCCTGCCCGGCTTCGCCGCCGATCCGCACCGTTACATGGGCCTGTTCGACATTTTCGGGCTGTCATCGCGCAGCGAGCAGCAGCCGATCGCGGTGATGGAGGCGATGGCGGCGGGACTGCCCATCGCGTCGGTCCCGGTCGGCGATGTCGCGCAGATGGTTGCGCCGGAGAATGCGGATTTCATTACGCAGGGGCGTGACGCGGTGCAGTTGCGCGACCAGATCGAGCGGCTCGCCGGCTATCCCGATTTCCGCCGCCATGTCGGCAAGGCGAACCAGGCGCGCGCCCGTGCGTTGTTCGACGAGGCTGCAATGATTGCGAGCTATGCCGCGCTTTATTCGGAGGCAGCCGGACGCCCGGGCGCGCTCGGCTGAATCCCCTCGCTAACAATGGCGAACGCGGCTAGTGTCCGCGCGATTTTTTCGGAGGATATGTTGTTCAAGGGTCTCACGCCGATCATCTACAACGGTCAGGAAGTCTGGCCGATCGTGGAGGGCGGCAAGGGTGTCGCGGCCACCAACCACGCCTCGGCCGGCGCCTGGGCGGCGGCGGGCGGCATCGGCACGGTCAGCGCGGTCAATGCCGACAGCTATGACGCCGAGGGCAAGATCATCCCCCAGGTCTACAAGGCGCTGACCCGGCGTGAGCGGCACGAGGAGCTGATCGCCTATGCGATCGAGGGCGCGGTCGAGCAGGTCAAGCGCGCGTTCGAGATCGCCGGCGGCAAGGGCGCGATCAACATCAACGTGCTGTGGGAAATGGGCGGGGCGCAGCGCGTGCTGCACGGCGTGCTGGAGCGGACCCGCGGCATGGTCGCGGGCGTCACCTGCGGCGCGGGCATGCCCTACAAGCTCAGCGAGATCGCCGCCTCCTACGGCGTCAACTATCTCCCGATCGTCAGCTCCGGCCGCGCCTTCCGCGCTTTGTGGAAGCGGGCTTATTCCAAGGCGTCGGAATGGCTCGCGGCGGTGGTCTATGAAGACCCCTGGCTCGCCGGCGGGCATAACGGCCTGTCAAACGCCGAGGATCCGCGCGCGCCGCAGGACCCATATCCGCGCGTGAAAGAGCTGCGCGACGTGATGCGCGAGGGCGGCATCAGCGACGACGTGCCGATCGTGATGGCCGGCGGCGTCTGGTATCTGCGCGACTGGAACGACTGGATCGACAATCCCGAGCTTGGCACGATCGCCTTCCAGTTCGGCACGCGCCCGCTGCTGACGCAGGAATCGCCAATTCCCGAGGGCTGGAAATCCAAGCTGATGGAGATCGAAGAGGGCGACGTGTTGCTGCACCGCTTCTCGCCCACCGGCTTCTATTCCTCGGCGGTGCTCAATCCGTTCCTGCGCAATCTCGAGGCGCGGTCGGAGCGGCAGATCGCCTATTCGACCGAGCATGCCGGGGATCACACCTTCCAGCTCGATGTCGGGGTGAAGGGGCGTAATTTCTGGGTGACCCGCAACGACCTGCTGCGCGCGCGCGAATGGGTCGGATTGGGCTTCACCGATGCGCTCAAGACGCCCGACAATACGCTGGTCTTCGTCACCACCGACGAAAAGCAGATCATCCGCAAGGACCAGGCCGACTGCATGGGTTGCCTCAGCCAATGCTCCTTCTCGTCCTGGGCGGATACCGAGACCAATTCGACCGGGCGCCTCGTCGATCCGCGCAGCTTCTGCATTCAGAAGACGCTGCAGGACATCGCGCATGGCGGCGACACCGACCAGAATCTGATGTTCGCGGGCCATGCCGCCTATAATTTCAAGCGCGATCCCTTCTATTCCAACGGGTTCGTGCCGAGCGTGAAGCAGCTGGTGGATCGCATTCTCACCGGCGACTGAGCGGAAGTTTCATCGGCGACAGCTTTGCTTCGCGGCGCGATAGGCGGCTTACCTTGTTGCGCCGCAGCATCGACCCTATTTGCCCGGCATGGCCCGCGCCGATCCCCCCGCAGCGCCCGAGCGTCTCGACCGCACCGGGCTGATCCAGGGACTCGGCGCCTATGCCCTGTGGGGCGTGCTGCCGCTGTTC
The DNA here is from genome assembly GCF_024211275.1 of Sphingomonas tagetis. GTDB lineage: Bacteria > Pseudomonadota > Alphaproteobacteria > Sphingomonadales > Sphingomonadaceae > Sphingomonas > Sphingomonas tagetis. The sequence goes on along the minus strand of NZ_JAMLDX010000002.1, from coordinate 53,492 downwards.
TTCTGGCTGCTGTCCGGCGTCGACGCGGGCGAGGTCGTAGCGATGCGCGTGCTGTGGTCGCTCGGGCTGCTCGCGGTTGTGACGCTCGCGCTGCGCCGCGCGCCGGCCCTGATCGCGGCGTTGCGCAGCCGGCGCGCGATGGCGCTGCTGGCGGCGAGTTCCGCGCTGATCTCGATCAACTGGCTGGTGTTCATCTGGGCGATCCAGCATCATCACGTGCTCGAATCGAGCCTCGGCTATTTCCTCAATCCGCTGGTCAACGTGCTGCTCGGCGTCGTGCTGTTGCGCGAACGGCTCGGCTGGCCGCAGATGGTCGCGGTGGCGCTGGCGGTGGCCGGCGTCGCCGTGCTCGCCTATGGCGCGGGGCAGGGCATCTGGATCAGCCTCGCGCTTGCCTTCAGTTTCGGCTTCTACGGGCTGGTGCGAAAGGTCGCCCCGGTCGGCGCGCTCGAAGGACTGGCGATCGAGACGGCGATCCTCACCCCGTTCGCCGCGATCTATCTCGTTTGGCTGTCAGGCGCGGCGGGGCTGTCGTTCGGAGCCGAGCCGGGCGTGACGGCGACGCTGATCGCATCTGGCGTGATCACCGCCACGCCGCTGCTGCTGTTCGCGGGCGCGGCGCGGCGGCTGCCCTATTCGACGCTGGGGCTGCTGCAATATATCGCGCCGACCATGGGCTTCATCTCGGCGATCACCTTCTTCGGTGAGGCGATGACGGCGGCGCATGCGATCTGCTTTGCGCTGATCTGGACCGGCCTTGCCATCGTGGCGATCCACGGCACGATCACCGCCCGGCGGCGACGCGTCACCGCGTGACGTGAGCGCGCGGGTGCGCTAGAGGCGCGCGCTTCGCCAACCATCGGACCGTGAAATGACGCTCTACCTCCGTTTCGCCGCTCATCTGAATGCCGCGCTCGATGCGCTGGTCGCCGCGGGCGACCTGCCTGCGGGGCTGGAGCGACGCGCGGTCACGGTCGAGCCGCCGCGTGACGTGACGCATGGCGACCTCGCCACCAACGCCGCGATGGTGCTGGCCAAGCCCGCCGGCACCAACCCGCGCGCGCTGGCCGAGAAGATCGCCGCCGAGCTGGAAAAGCTCGACGAGGTCGCCTCGGTCTCGGTCGCCGGCCCCGGCTTCATCAACCTGACACTGACCGACGACACCTGGCGCGACGAGCTTCAGGCGATCAACCTTGCCGCCGGCGACTATGGCCGCACCGACGGCGGTGCGGGCGTCACCGTCAATGTCGAATATGTCTCGGCCAACCCGACCGGCCCGATGCATATGGGCCATTGCCGCGGCGCGGTGGTCGGCGACGCGCTCGCCACCCTGCTTGAGGCGGTCGGAAACAAGGTCGTGCGCGAATATTATGTCAACGACGCAGGGGGGCAGGTCGACGTCCTCGCCCGCTCGGCGCATCTGCGCTACCGCGAGGCGCTCGGGCACGACATCGGCGAGATTCCCGAGGGGCTCTACCCGGGCGACTATCTCAAGCCCGTCGGCGAGCGGCTCGCGCGCGAGCATGGCGATGCCTTCGTCGACAAGCCCGAGCGCGACTGGCTCGCGCTGTTCCGCAAGGAAGCGGTCGCCGACATGCTGGTCATGATCAAGACCGATCTCGCCCTGCTCGGCATCCATCACGACCTGTTCTCGTCCGAGGCGGAGCTGCAGGCGGCGGGCAAGCCGGAAATCGCCGAAGCCTGGCTGCGCGAGCACGACCTGGTCTATGACGGCGTGCTCGAAGCGCCCAAGGGCGAGCTGCCCGACGATTGGGAGCCGGTCGAGCTGCCGCTGTTCCGCTCGAGCAAGTTCGGCGACGATCAGGACCGCCCGATCAAGAAGTCGAACGGGCAATGGACCTATTTCGGCGCCGACATGGCCTATCACTTCCAGAAGGCGCAAGCCGCCGACCAGCTGATCGACATCTGGGGCGCCGACCATGCCGGCACGGTCAAGCGGATCACCGCCGCGGTCGCCGCGCTGACCGGCGGCAAGACTCGCTTCGACGTCAAGCTGGTGCAGATGGTGCGCCTGTTGCGGGCGGGCGAACCGGTCAAAATGTCCAAGCGTTCCGGTAACTTCGTGACGCTTGCTGATGTCGTGAATGAAGTCGGCAGGGATGTCGTGCGCTTCACCATGCTGACCCGCAAGGCCGATGCCCAGATGGACTTCGACTTCGCCAAGGTGGTCGAGGCGTCGAAGGACAACCCCGTCTTCTACGTCCAGTACGCCCATGCCCGAGTCGCGTCGCTCCACCGCCGCGCGGCCGAGGCGAACATCGCATGCGGCACGCCCGACCTGTCCCAGCTCGACACACGCGAACTGGCGCTGGTCAAGCTCGCGGCGCAATATCCGCGCACCGTCGAGGGCGCCGCGGCGGCGCGCGAGCCGCATCGGATCGCCTTTTATCTCTATGACTTGGCAGCGGAATTTCATGCGCTGTGGAACATGGGCAACGACGATCCGTCGCGCCGCTTCCTGCTGCCCGACAATATCCCGGCCACCTGCGCACGGCTTTTCCTCGCCGACGCGATCGGGCAGGTTATCCGCAACGGCCTCGCCATCATGGGCGTGGAGGCGGTTCAGGAGCTGAACTGATGACGGCGGAAGCGACAGCGGACGAAGATATCGGCGAGGACCGGCTGCCCTGGCTGGAGACGGCGGACGAGGATTATGAGGAGCGTCCCTCGCCGTTGCGCGCCGTGGCGCTGGTCGCGCTTGGGCTGGCGATCCTCGCGGCGGTGCTCGGCGGCTGGTGGCTGCTTCAGCGCGGCAGCGGCGGTCAGGGCACCGGCGCGCTGATCAATGCGCAGGAAGGCGATTACAAGGTCAAGCCGGACGATCCCGGCGGGATGAAGGTCGATGGCGCGGGCGACACCGTGTTCGCCGCCAGCGAGGGCGCAACCACCAACGGCTCGGTCGATGTCGGCGCGACGCCGGAAACGCCGGTGTCCGGCAAGGCCGCGCCCAAGGCCGCTCAGAAGCCCGTCACGGGCGCCAGCCGCGTCACCGCGGCGGTGCCGTCGGCGATCGACCGCGCGACCGCGCCCGCGCAGAAATCGCCGGGCGCCTCGGCGAACAGCTCGGTGATCCAGCTCGGCGCCTTCCCCAATGAGGCGGAAGCGAACACCGCCTGGGCGCGGCTGTCGAAGCGCTTCAACTATGTCGCGCCGCTCGGCAAATCGATCGAGAAGGCGGACGTCAACAGCAAGACCGTCTATCGCCTGCGCGTCAACGCCGGCAGCAACGGCCAGGCGCGCGAGCTGTGCGGAAAGCTCAAGGCGGCGGGCGAGGCGTGCTTCCTGGCGGCCAGCTAGGTCTTTCCGGGGTCCGGCGGGATCGTTAGACGGGGGGCATGAAGCCCGTCATCTTCGGCCTGTCCGGCCCGGTTCTCACGCCCGACGAACGCGATTTCTTCCGCGAGGCGGACCCGCTCGGCTATATCCTGTTCGGTCGCAATTGCGTCGACCGCGGCCAGATGCGCGCGCTCACCGACAGTCTGCGTGAGCTGTCCGGCCGCGATGATCTGCCGATCCTGATCGATCAGGAGGGCGGCCGCGTCGCGCGGATGAAGCCGCCCGAATGGCCCCCATTTCCGGCAGGCCCCGCCTTCGACAAGCTCTACGATCTAGCGCCGTCCTCGGCGATCGAGGCGGTGCGCGCGAATGCGCAGGCGCTGGCGCTGATGCTGGCCGACGTCGGCGTCAACGTGAACTGCGCGCCTTTGCTCGACGTGCGCCAGCCCGAGACGACGGCCGCGGTGGGCGAGCGTACCTTCGGCAGCGACCCGATGCGGGTCGCCGCGCTTGGCCGGGTGATGCTCGACGGGCTGGCCAAAGGCGGGGTTGTCGGCGTGATCAAGCACATGCCCGGCCATGGCCGCGGCGTGGTCGACAGCCATTACGAATTGCCTGTGGTCGCCGCGTCGGATGCCGAGCTGGAGCGCGATATCGAGCCGTTCCGGACGCTCAGCGATGCGCCGATGGGGATGACCTGCCATGTCGTGTTCAAGGCGTGGGATGCTGAGAACCCCGCCACGCTCTCGCCGGCGGTGATTTCGGAGGTGATCCGCGGCCGCATCGGTTTCGACGGGCTGCTGATGACCGACGATATCGACATGAAGGCGCTGTCGGGCAGCGCCGGCGAGAAGGCGGCGGCGGCGGTCGCGGCGGGCTGCGACGTCGCGCTCGACTGCTGGGCGAGGATGCCGGAGATGGAGGATATCGCCGGACGGCTGGGCGATGCGCCGCCGCAGACGCTGGCACGGCTCGAACGGGCGATGGCCAGCATCAGGCCTGAACCCGGCGAGATGACCGCACTGATCGCCAAGCGCGACGAGCTGCTGGCTCTCGTCTGATCCAATTTCGTCACCCCGGCCTTGTGCCGGCGTCCACCGTGCCGCAAGCTGTGCCGATGGAGGCGATGCGGCATCGAGGGCGGCTTGATGGACCCCGGCACAAGACCCGGGTGACGGCTGTTTCATGACCGCCGACAGCGAAACCCTCACGATCGATATCGACGGCTGGGAAGGGCCGCTCGATCTGTTGCTGGCGCTCGCGCGCAACCAGAAGGTCGATCTGCGCCAGCTCTCGATCCTGCAACTGGTCGACCAGTATCTCACCTATGTGAACGAAGCGCGCGAGCTGAAGCTCGAGGTCGCCGCCGACTATCTCGTGATGGCGGCGTGGCTCGCCTATCTCAAATCGGCGCTGTTACTGCCGCGCGATCCGGAGATCGAGCCGAGTCCCGAGGAACTGGCGCTGCGGCTCCAGCTGCGCCTCGAACGATTGAACGCGATGCGTGACGCCGGGGCGCGGCTGGTGGCGCGCGACCGGATGGGCCGCGACGTCTTCCCGCGCGGGGCGCCCGAGGGGCTGCGGGTGGTGCGCAAGTCGCGCTACGCGGCGGAGATCTACGATCTGATCGCCGCCTATGGCCAGATCAGCGCGCGCACGCGCCCGGTGATGCACATCGTCGCCGTGCGGCCGGTGATGACGCTGGAGGACGCGATTTCGCGGGTTTCGGCGCTGGTCGGCGAGCGGATCGACTGGTCGACGATCGAGAGCTTCCTGCCGGTCGAGGCCGAGGGGCTGTACCGCAGGTCGGCGCTGGCCTCGTCCTTCGTCGCCGCGCTCGAGCTCGCGCGGCAGGGACGGGTCGAGCTTCGCCAGAAATCGGCGTTCGCGCCGCTCTACCTCAAGGCTGCCGAGGCATGACGCTGCCCGACGAAACGATGCGCGCGGTCGAGGCGGTATTATTCGCGGCGGACCAGCCGCTGACGCTCGCCGATCTCCGCGCCTATGTCGGTGCGGAGGCCGATGTCCCGGCGGCGCTGGAGGCGCTGGCCGAACATTATGCCGGGCGCGGGATCGAACTGGTCGAGCGCGGCGGGCGCTGGCATTTCCAGACCGCTGCCGACCTCGCCAATTTCCTGCGCCGCGACCGCGAGGACAGCCGCAAGCTCAGCCGCGCCGGGATCGAGACGCTGGCGATCATCGCCTATCACGAGCCGGTGACTCGCGCCGAGATCGAATCGATCCGCGGGGTGCAGATCAGCAAGGGTACGCTCGACGTGCTGATGGAGGCTGGCTGGATCCGCCCCGCAGGCCGTCGCGAGGTGCCGGGACGGCCGCTGACGTTCGCGACGACGGGCGAATTCCTCACCCATTTCGGCCTCGCCAGCCGCCGCGACTTGCCCGGTATCGACGATCTGCGGGCCGCCGGGCTGCTCGACCCCGTCGATTTGGCGTTCGAGGCGGCGCATTCTGGTGAGGAAGTCATGGAAAGTGCGCACGAAGACGACTAGATGAGCGCGGAATCAACGGAGAGTTCCGATGGGTAGCATGAGTCTGATGCACTGGCTGATCGTCGGTGTTCTCGTAATCCTTCTGTTCGGGGGCAGCCGCTTCTCGAACATGATGGGTGACGTCGCCAAGGGCATCAAGCAGTTCAAGAAGGGCATGGCGGAAGAGGAAGAGACGGCCGCCAAGCCCGCCGAGATCGAAGCCAAGCGAGTCGCCGATCCGCAGCCGCAAGCGCAGACCGAAGCGCGCCCGGCGGACAAGCAGTAAGTTTCGCGCCGCGGCCCCGCGCCGCGGCTGACCGGGCCGCACGATAGATGCTCGATTTCAATGCGCCCGAATTTCTGGTGGTGGCGATCGTCGCGCTGCTGGTGATCGGGCCGAAAGATCTGCCCAAAGCGATGCGCTTCGTCGGCCATTGGGTCGGCAAGGCGCGTGGCGTCGCGCGCCAGTTCCGCAGCGGTTTCGACAATATGGTGCGCGAGGCCGAACTGGCCGAGATGGAAAAGAAATGGGCGGAAGAAAATGCGCGGATCATGCGCGACTATCCGCCCGAGAAGTCGCTGCCTGCGCCGGTCTATGACCCCAGTCCCGAAGGCGCCGAGCCGGCGATGGTCGAACCGGAGGACATGCCGCCGGTGATGACCGAACCGCCGGCGTTGAAGCCCGGCGGCGATGTCGAGCCGGCGCCCAAGCCGAAGCGCAAGCCGCGCGCTAAGAAGGCGGCATCGTGAGCGACGACGAACTCGACGGCACCGAAGCGCCGTTGCTCGATCACCTGATCGAGTTGCGGCGGCGGCTGTTCTATTGCGTGGTGTCGTTGGTGCTGACCTTCGCGGTCGCCTTCTACTTCGCCAAGCCGATCTTCGGTTTCCTGGTTCACCCGCTGGCGGCGGCGGGGCAGGACCGGCTGATCTTCACGCAGATCTTCGAAGCCTTCATGGTGCAGATCAAGGTCGCCTTCTTCGCGGCGATGATGGTCTCGTTCCCGGTGATCGCCAACCAGCTGTGGCAGTTCGTCGCGCCGGGCCTGTACCGCAAGGAAAAGCGGGCGTTGCTGCCATTCCTGCTGGCGACGCCGGTGCTGTTTACGATGGGCTGCGCGTTGGCGTATTTCTTCGCGATCCCGGTGGCGCTCAAATTTCTGCTGGGGCTCGAGGGCGATCTTGGCGGCGGGGTGAAGCAGGAAGCGTTGCCCGCGGTCGGCAATTATCTCGATTTCGTGATGCAGTTCCTGTTCGCCTTCGGCATCTCGTTCCTGCTGCCGGTGCTGCTGATGCTGCTGGAGCGGGCGGGCGTCGTGACCTATGAACAGTTGAAGGGGGCGTGGCGCTATGCGGTGGTCGCGGCGTTCGCGGTCGCGGCGGTGCTGACGCCTCCGGATATCGGCTCGCAGCTGCTGCTCGCAGGACCCTTGTGCGGGCTTTATTTCCTGTCGCTGGTGGCGATCTGGTTCACGCGGCGGCGGCGTGACAAGGACGCGGCGGCCGAAGCCGCCGCCGGGGAATAGGAACTTATTTGGCGCCGTCGGCGGTGTCGGCGACGGTTTCACCCGCCGACTTCACGTCCTTACCGACGCCTTCGATCGTATTGCAGGCCGACAGGACCAATCCCGCCAGCGCCAGGGCTACAAGCTTACGCATCACTTCCTCCATCGAGAGTCGTCGGCGTTAAAATGCACGAGCGAGCGTAATCGTTCCGCCTGCGTTGCGTCTAGGCCCGGCCCTTGAGCTCGTCGCCGAGGATGCGGACGACGTGGAGGACGTTGGTCGAGCCGGGCGTGCCGAAGGGGACACCGGCGCAGACGATGACGCGGTCGCCGGCCTTGGCGATGCCGTGGCGCAGCGCCATGCGCTTGGCCTTGGCGACCATCTCCTCGAACGAGTCGACATCGCGCGTATGGACCGCGTGCGTGCCCCACAGGATGCCCATGCGGCGCGCGGTCTCGGTCTTGGGCGTCAGCACCAGGATCGGCACCGCCGGGCGCTCGCGGGCGATGCGGCGCGCGGTCGAGCCGGACATGGTGAAGCAGATGATCGCGACCGCCGAGACCGTCGCGGCGATCGACTTGGCCGCTTCGGCGAGCGCGTCGGCGGTGGTCGGATCGGGCTTGGTGACGGTGAAGTGGACGCGGTCGCCATGCGCGGGGTCGCGTTCGACCGAATCGGCGATGTCGTTCATCATCGTGACCGATTCGACCGGCCAGTCGCCCGCCGCGCTTTCGGCCGAGAGCATGATCGCGTCGGCGCCGTCATAGACCGCGGTGGCGACGTCCGACACCTCAGCGCGGGTTGGCGAGGGCGAACTGATCATCGATTCGAGCATCTGCGTCGCGACGATCACCGGGCGGCCCATGCGGCGCGCGGTCTCGACGATTCGCTTCTGCAGCGGGGGCACGTTCTGCGGCGGCAGTTCGACGCCGAGGTCGCCGCGCGCGACCATCACGCCGTCGCACGCTTCCATGATCTCTTCGAGCCGGGTGACGGCGCTCGGCTTCTCGATCTTGGCGAGCAATGCCGCGCCGCCGCCGATCAGCCGGCGCGCTTCGGCGAGATCCTCGGGGCGCTGGACGAAGGACAGGGCGATCCAGTCGACCTTCTGCTCGACCGCGAAGGCGAGGTCGCTGCGGTCCTTGTCGGTCAGCGCGGCGAGCGGGAGCACCATGTCGGGGACGTTGAGCCCCTTCGAGTTGGAGAGCGTGCCGCCGACCTCGACGCGCGTCTCGATCCAGTCCATGCCATAGCGGGTGACGCGCAGCACCATCTTGCCGTCGTCGAGCAGCAGTCGCGCGCCTTCCGCCACCGCCTCGAAAATCTCGCGGTGGGGCAGCTCGACGCGGGTCGCGTCGCCGGGCGCCGTGTCGCGGTCGAGGCGGAAGGTGGCGCCGGTCTCGAGCTGCACCTTGCCCCCGGCGAACTTACCGACGCGGAGTTTCGGTCCCTGAAGGTCGGCGAGGATCGTGCTGGGGCGGCCGGTGGTCTTTTCGAGCGCGCGGATTGCTTGGATGACCGGGATCTTCGACGCCTGATCGCCATGGCTCATGTTGATGCGGAAGGCATCGGCGCCGGCGGCGTGGAGCGCGGCGATCATCTCGGGCGTGTTGCTCGCCGGGCCGAGCGTGGCGAGGACGCGGACCTTGCGGGAGCGCGGGTGCATGGACTTGGTCATCGCGCATCGTCTCCGGCTTGTGCCGTGCGGTTCCTAACGGCAAATGCGGTTCGTTCAACCGGGGAGAGATAATTATGCCAGCGCTGGACAAGCTCGACGACCGAATCGCGGCGGCGGCATTCCGCCGGCTGGTGCGGCATCTGCGCCACCGCACCGACGCGGAAAATATCGAGCTGATGGGGCTGGCGGGCTTCTGCCGCAACTGCCTGAGCGACTGGGTGGCCGAGGCGAGCGAGGGCGAGATCGGCAAGGAGGCGGCGCGCGAGGCGATCTATGGCATGCCCTATGCGCAGTGGAAGGCGCAGCATCAGGGCGAGGCGGCGCCCGAGCAGATCGAGCGGATGAACGCCAGCGTCGCGAAGAACAAGGCGGATGCCGAACTGGACGCCGAACTCCGCGACAGCTTTCCGGCAAGCGATCCGCCATCGATCACCCAGCCGGGCGGGTGAGGCTGGCGCGGTTTCCGATTGCTGCCTAAGCTGGCGGTAACAGGGGAGACCAATATGCGCCGTTTTGCCGCCATCGCCGCCGTTCTGCTCGCCGCCACGCCGCTGGCGGCGCAGACCGCCCCCAAAACGACCTACATTCACGCCGGGGCGCTGCTGGCCAGACCGGGGGAAGCGCCGCGCGGGGCGAGCACGGTGATCGTGCGCGGCGGCAAGATCGCCGAGGTGCGCGACGGCCATGTCGCGCCGGAGGCGGGGGCGGAGCTGGTCGATCTCAGGGACCGGTTCGTACTGCCCGGGCTGGTCGACATGCATGTCCATCTGTGGGGGATCGGTGGCGATCCGTTGCAGGATCGGCTGACCGCGCTCAACCGCGACGATGCCGACGACATGATGTGGGCAGTGGGCAATGCGCGGGTGACGCTCGACGCGGGGTTCACCACGGTGCGCGACCTGGGCGGCGACGCGCGCGGGATGCGGGCGCTGCGCGAAGGCGTCGAGCGCGGGGTGATCGCCGGGCCGACCATCGTCAATGCCGGGGCGCCGATCTCGGTCTCGGGCGGGCATGGCGACGGCACCAACGGCGCGGCGGCGGTGTTCGCCGACGCGATCCACAGGCATCAGGTCAACACCTGCGACGGCCCCGACGATTGCCGCCGCGCGGTGCGCCAGCAGGTCGCGCTGGGTGCGCAGGTGATCAAGTACATGTCGACCGGGGGCGTGCTGTCGAACGTGTCGGGCGGGCTCGGCCGGGCGATGACCGACGAGGAGATGCGCGCGATCGTCGACACCGCGCACGGGCTGGGCCGCAAGGTGGCGACTCACAGCCATGCCGCGGCGGGAACCAAGGCGGCGGTGGCGGCGGGCGTCGATACGATCGATCACGGCTCGTTCCTCGACGACGAGGCGATCAAGGCGATGAAGGCCAGGGGCACCTGGCTGGTGCCGACGATGATGGCGCCGCAGGCCGCGCTCAAGCAGGCGCGCGCCGGGATGCTGCCGCCCGCGGTGATTCCCAAGGCCGAGGAAGCGGCGGCGGCGGCGTTCGCCAGCCACAGCAAGGCGTTCGCGGCCGGCGTGAAGGTGGCGTTCGGCACCGACACCGGCGTGTCGAAGCATGGCGACAACGCCCAGGAATTCGCGCTGATGGTGAAGGCGGGGATGACCCCGGCGCAGGCGATCAAGGCGGCGACGGTGAATGCGGCGGAAGCGCTGGGGCGCTCGGCGTCGATCGGGAGCATCGAACCGGGTAAGGATGCCGACCTGATCGCGGTGGCGGGCAGTCCGCTGGAGGATGTGACGCGGATGGAGCGAGTCGAATTCGTGATGCGGCACGGCGTGGTGCACAAGGCCGGCGGCAAGCGGCAGGGCTTTCCGGCGGAGTGAGGGGCGGGTGTTCGGAAAGTTCAAAGAGCGCGAAACGGGTCCGTGTTGATTTGCCGTTTCGGTTTGTTTTCTTGAATTGTTTATAGCCAAATGGGATCGTGTAGGAAAGCGGCTCGCGGTTTTTGTCGGTTTTCTGCGGGTTTGCGGGGTGGTGGCTGGACGTGCCGGGAGCGCGTCGAAGGGCGTTTGGCGGCCGAAACCGGTAGTGCGGAAAATTCGTAAAGCGACAATGACGACGCACATGTTGTGATGGATCGCTGATCGGGAGTCGCGTTTGCCGAGGGGAATGTCGAATGGGTACAACGTTCTTGCGCCGAGATATGATACCTTCGGCGGCAAGAATGGCGACCTGAGGAGCTCATATGATCATCGCGTCCGCGGCAGCGCTGGTGCTCATCGGTGCAATGCAAGCGGCGCCAGCCGCTTCGGTGCCGCGATGGGCCTTGCGCGACGATCCGGCGCGCTGCGTGCTGGAGCGACACAGCGTTGACCCTCTTGCTAAGCTCTCGATCGAGACAACGCCGGGCAGCGACACTTATCTCGTGGCGATTTGCCAGCAAGGAGATCAAAGGCACCACAACACCGACTGTTGCATCGCTGAGCTTCCAGCCATCGCCAAGAGTCATCAAGGGGCGCGCCAGCGTTTCAAAATTGCCGGACGGCATGCACGCGATCTGGATGCAAGGCGTCTCGCCCGCAGTGCTGGACGGCCTTTCCGAGGCTCGGACGGTTGCGATAGCGGTCACGTCCGACATTTCGGGGGCAGTAGCGGTTCCCGCTGCAGCGAAGGCCGTTGCGGCGCTGCGGAAATGTGAAGCTGATCAGTTGATTGAATGGGGTGCCGATGCAGCCCAGTTCGCACCCGGCGGAAAAACACCCGTAGCTTTGAAAGATCGCGACGCGTGGCTGTCGAACACCGAATTGATGGCGGTTGCCAAGATATCCGGGCAATCCGTCGACGCGGTATTCCGCGTGGCTGTATCGACGTCAGGTGCCATCGACGACTGCTCGTTGGTCTCTACCAACGTCGATAAGGCGGTCGAAAAGGCCGCTTGCACGGCAGTGAGAAACCGGCGGCTGTTTACGCCGGCAACAGATGCCAGCGGCAACCCGGTACGCGGCGTCGCGACCTTTCGCGTCGCTCTGCTACGCCAGCCTGGATAAGCTGGTGCCTGCAATTTAGCGCGGCTGTTCGTCCAGAAATGCCGCCACCTCGGCCAAATCTACCGTCTTGTCCAAATATGTCTGCCCGATCCCGCGCGCGAGGAGGAACGGCAGGGTGCCGGCGTCCATCTTCTTGTCGTGGAGCATGTGTTCGACCAGCCGCGCGCCCGATGCGGTGATGCCGGCGGTCTTGAGGTCGTGGGGGAGGCCGATGGCAGCGAGGTGGGCGGCGACGCGGGTGGCGTCCCGGCCGGGGCAGAGGCCTTGCCGTGCCGAGAAGGCGAAGGCGAGGGCCATGCCCGCGGCGACGCCTTCGCCGTGGAGCAGCGCGTCGGAGAAGCCGGTCTCGGCCTCGAGCGCGTGGCCGAAGGTGTGGCCGAGGTTGAGCAGCGCGCGCTTGCCGGTGGTTTCGCGTTCGTCCTCGGCGACGATGCGCGCCTTGGCGGCGACCGAATGAGCAATGGCGTGGGTGCGGGCTTGCGGGTCGCCGTCGAGCAGCGCGGCGCCATTGCCCTCGCACCATTCGAAGAAGGCGAAATCGTCGATCAGGCCGTATTTGACGACCTCGGCATAGCCGGCGGCGGTTTCGCGCCGGGGGAGCGTGTCGAGCAGGTCGGGGTCGATCAGCACGAGGCTGGGCTGATGGAAGGCGCCGATCAGGTTCTTGCCCGCGGCACTGTTGATCGCGGTCTTGCCGCCGACGCTGCTGTCGACCTGTGCGAGCAACGTGGTGGGGATCTGGACGAAGTTGCAGCCGCGCTTGAGGATCGATGTGGCGAAGCCGACGAGGTCGCCGATCACGCCGCCGCCGAGCGCGATGACATGGTCGTTGCGCTCGATGCCGAGTTCCAGCAGCCGGTCGGTGAGCGTTTCGAGGTTGGCCCAGCTCTTGGTCGATTCGCCCGCCGGGAGCGTGATGATCTCCGCGCCGGGGAGGGTGGCGGCCAGCGTCTGTGCGTGCGGCGCGACATTGGTGTCGGTCACGATCACGAACGGGCGTTTGCGCGCAAAGGGGGCGAGGTGTTCGGCGGCGCGGGCGAGCAGCCCGGCCTCGATACGCACATCATAGCTGCGGTCGCCGAGCGCAACGGGGACGGTCTTCATAGCGCCAGTTTCTCGAGGATCGCGGTCACCGTGGTCTCGTGCGGGACGGCCTTGCTCGCGACATGGATCGGGGCGAGCGCGTAATAGGGGTTTCGCACCGCGGCGAGTTCGGTGAGCACGGCGAGCGGGTCCTTTCCGCGGAGCAGCGGGCGGTGGTCGCGCTTGGCGACGCGCTCCGCCAGGATGGTGGGATCGGCGTCCAGCCACACCGCGGTCGCCTGGTCAAGGATCAGCGCGCGCGTCTCGTCATTGACGAACGCGCCCCCGCCGGTGGCGATGACCTTGGGGCGGCCATCGATCAGCCGGGCGATGACGCGGCGCTCGCCATCGCGGAAATGCGCTTCGCCGAAGCGTTCGAAGATGTCGGCGATGGTCATGCCGGCGGCGGTCTCGATCTCGGCGTCCGCGTCGACAAAGGGCAGGCCGAGGCGCTGGGCGAGGCGGCGGCCGACGGTGGTCTTGCCGACACCCATCAGCCCGACGAGTACGATCGGGCGCATCGGCGGGATGGGTGCTGAGGGTTGGGTTTGCGCCATGATCGCGGGGGCTATACAGCGAGGGCCGCGCTCGGGCAAAAGGCCCGGCGCCTGTATGCAAAACCCGCTTTGAGGGGATCGATGTCCCGTTTGCTCGTCCTTGTGATCGCCGTCGTCATCCTGTTGATCGGCGGACTTTTTTTCCTTTCTGGCCGCGATACCGAGAAGCAGCCGGTGCGCGTCGAGAAGGTCGTGCCGCTTGAAAATCTCTCGAACTAAGCTGGTCGTCGGAACCGCGCTGGCCGTGATCGCCAGCGTCGGGATTCCGGCGCTGGGGCAGGATCGGCCCGAATCGCTGTTGCCGCCGGGATTCGACGATCCGGTGCCGGCGCCCGCGCCGACGCCGCGTGCGACGACCGCGCCGCGGCCGAGCCAGCCGGGGACGCCTGCCGCGCCTGCGCCGGTGAGCGGGGCACCAGTGGCCGGGGCGACGCCGTTGCCGGGCGGGACGCCGACGCCGGTGCCGAGCGCGATCGACCGCGATGGCGACGGGCAGACCGATTATGCGGTGATCGCGCGTTACGAGCTGCCCGACTTCGCCAAACGGTCGCTGGCGCAGGTGGGGCCATCCTCGCCCGCGAGCGACGGGCTGGCGGCGGATGCGTTCGGCACGGCGGATGGCAAGTTCCTGCAGATATTGATGCGGCGGACGAATGCGCCGGTGGCGTCGCGCTGGCTGTCGATCGCGCTGCGGCGCGCATTGCTGTCGCGCGTGAATACGCCGGCAGGGGTGCATGGCGCGGACTTTGCCGCCGAGCGCGCCTGGCTGCTGATCCGCATGGGCGAAGCCGATGCTGCGCGCGCGATGGTGCAGTCGGTCGATATCGAGAATTACAGCCCAAAGCTGTTTCAGGTCGGCATGCAGGCGATGCTCGCCGCCGCCGATCCGGGCGGCATGTGCGCGATGGTACACCCGGCGCTGCGCGCCTCGCCCGACCGCAACTGGCGGCTGGCCGAGGCGATCTGCGCCGGGCTGGCGGGCGATCCGGCCAAGGCCGGGCCGCTGATCGACGCCGCGCGGCGGCGGATGGGCGACGAAATCGACCTGCTGCTGGCCGAAAAGGTGGTCGGCATGGGCGTCGCGGGGCGGCGCGCGGTGACGATCGAATGGGATGCGGTCGACCGGTTGAGCGCGTGGCGCTGGGGGCTGGCGATGGCGTCGGCGACCGAGATTCCGGCGGCGCTGTATGACAGCGCGGGGCCGCAGGTGCGCTATTGGCGCGCGACCTCGCCCGCGGGCGGGTTGCGCGAGCGCGCCGAGCTGGCCGAGGCGGCGGCGGGGCAGGGCGTGTTCTCGAGCCAGGCGCTGACCGACCTGTATGGCGAGATCGAGGAGCAGGAGGACGCGGCGACCGCCGAGGTGGCGGTGGCGCGCGACTTGCGCACCGCCTTCATCGCCGCGACGCCGGCCGAGCGAGTCACGCAGATGCGCGGGCTGTGGGACGAGGCGCAGGGCGCGCGGGCGAAGTATAGCCGGCTGATCCTGACCGCGCGCGCGGCGGCGCGGCTGGAGCCGTCCGAAGCCTTGCGCGAGGACAGTGACCGGCTGATCGCATCGATGCTGAGCGCCGGACTCGATCGCGCGGCGATGCGCTGGCGCAGTCTCGCGCCGCGCGGGAGCGACGGGTGGGGCATGCTGCTGCTCGCCGATCCGTCGCGCGCGCAGGTCGCGGCGAGCGAGGTCGAGGCGTATAAGGGCGATGCGGCGAACCGGGCGATGCTGGTCGCGGCGATGGCGGGCATGGGTCGGCTGCCGGGCGGCGAGGGCGAGCGGCTGATGCGCGGCGCGGGCGTCGAGTTCGAGGCGGCCAATGCCTGGACGCGCGCGATCGCACTGGCGGCGGAACAGCGGCAGCCGGGGACGGTGGTGCTGCTGGCGGCGGTGGGGATGCAGACGCGCGTGTGGGAGGGCGTGTCGCCGGCCACGCTGTACCACATCACGCGGGCGCTGACCCGCGTCGGACTCGATGGCTATGCGCGGATGATCGCCGTCGAGGCGATCACGCGGCTTTGAGCGCCGCGGACGATGCCGCGCTGATCGAGCGCTTTCTCGAGATGATGGCGGCCGAGGCGGGGGCTTCGGCCAACACGATCGCGGCCTATGGCACCGATTTGCGGCTGGCGTCAGGCGTGCTGAGCGGCGGGCTGGCGGGGGCCGACAAGGCCGGGATCGAGCGGCTGGCGCAGGACTGGCGCGACCTGTCGCGGGCGACGGTGGCGCGCAAGTCGGCGGCGTTGCGGCGCTTCTATGCGTTTCTGGCGGATGAGGGGCTGCGCGCGGACGATCCGGGCAAGGCGCTGCCGCGGCCCGGGGCCGGGCGGTCTTTGCCCAAGACGCTGTCGGGCGGGGATGTCGAGCGGCTGTTCGCCGCGATCGAGGCGCGGATTTCGCGCGAGCCGAAGGACCCGCGCGATTTGCGGCTGCTGGCGCTGGTGGAGCTGCTCTATGGGTCGGGGCTGCGCGCGACCGAACTGGTGTCGCTGCCGCGCGGGGCGGTGCAGCCGGACAAGCCCTATCTGATCCTCAAGGGCAAGGGCGGACGCGAGCGACTGGTGCCGCTGTCGGACCGCGCGCGCGCGGCGGTGGCGGTGTGGCGCGAGCATGTCGATGCCAAGCGGCCGTGGCTGTTTCCGTCGGGCAAGGCGCATCTCTCGCGCGTGCGGCTGTTCCAGATGATCCGCGCGCTGGGGGCGGAGGCGGGGATTCCGCCCGACCGGATCAGTCCGCATGTGCTGCGCCACGCGTTCGCGACGCACCTGCTGGAGGGCGGGGCGGACCTGCGCGCGCTGCAGGCGATGCTGGGCCATGCCGATATCGCGACCACCGAAATCTACACCCATGTCGACAGCGCGCGGCTGGTGGCGTTGGTCAACGAGCGGCATCCGCTGGCGGACAAGCCGCGCGTTGACGTAGGCAAGCGGGACGCATAGGTGCCCGGAATGGCTACTTTCCTCGACTTCGAGAAGCCGATTGCCGAGCTTCAGAACCGTATCGACGAACTGCGCGACACCGCCGCGGGCGGCGAGGTGGATATCGAGGCCGAGGTCGCGAAGCTTCAGGGCAAGTCCGACAAGTTCCTCAAGGACGCCTATGCCAGGCTGACGCCGTGGCAGAAGACCCAGGTCGCGCGGCATCCCGAGCGCCCGCACTTCAAACATTATGTCGCGCGGCTGATCAGCGACTTCATGCCGCTGGGCGGCGACCGCGCATTCGCCGACGATCAGGCGATCCAGGGCGGGCTGGGGCGGTTTCGCGGGCGGCGGGTGATGGTGATCGGCCACGAAAAGGGCGACGACACCGCGAGCCGGCTCAAGCATAATTTCGGGATGGGCAAGCCCGAGGGCTACCGCAAGGCGATCCGGCTGGTCGAGCTGGCGAACAAGTTCGGGATTCCGGTGGTAACGCTGGTCGACACCTCGGGCGCATTCCCCGGCATGGAGGCCGAGGAGCGCGGGCAGGCTGAAGCGATCGCGCGCTCGACCGAGGCGTGCCTGAATGCCGGGGTGCCGATCGTCGCATCGATCCTGGGCGAGGGCGGTTCGGGCGGCGCGGTGGCGCTGGCGGCGGGCAATCGCGTGCTGATGATGGAGCATGCGGTCTATTCGGTGATCTCGCCCGAAGGCTGCGCGTCGATCCTGTGGCGCACCGCCGACAAGGCCGCCGACGCCGCCGAGGCGATGAAGGTGACCGCGCAGCATCTGAAGGAGCTGGGCGTGATCGACACGATCGTGCGCGAGCCGCTGGGCGGGGCGCAGCGCGACCATGGCGCGGCGATCGATGCGCTGGGCGATGCGATCGAAGCGGCGCTGGGCGAGCTCGACGGGCAGAGCGCCCAAGCGCTGCGCCAGAGCCGGCGCGCCAAGTTCCTGGCGATGGGCCGCGCCTGAACGCAAAAAGGGCGGCGGACCTGCGTCCACCGCCCTCTTGCTGTCCGATCGATTAAAGGCGCTTACGACGCCTTCATGTTCGCCGTTACGTTGCCGAACGTCGTGTTGAGCTGGTTGCCCAGCCCCTGCATGGCGGCGATCGCTGCGACCGCGATGAGTGCGGCGATGAGGCCGTATTCGATCGCAGTCGCACCCTTGCGACTGCGGAAAAGCGCACGAAACATGTGACGTCCCCCGCGAAGGCGAGCTGAATTGCCGCCCCCGGCGCTACCCACCATGACGACCGCGCCTTCACGTCCCGATAAGGTTCATGGACAAGATCGGGTTAATCGTTTCGGGTAGGTAATGAACGATACACATGAAAAGGGCGGCGAACCGAAGTTCGCCGCCCCACCATCTCGTTCGAAAGAAAGGGTCTTACGACGCCTTCATGTTCGAGGTCACGTTGCCGAAGGTCTTGTTGAGCTGGTTGCCCAGACCCTGCATCGCGGCGATCGCGGCGACGGCGATCAGCGCGGCGATCAGGCCGTACTCGATGGCGGTCGCGCCCTTGTTGTTGCGAAGGAAGTTGCGGATCTTCTGCATGTCGGTCTCCATCCTGTTCGTAAGCTTCAGTTCCCGGCTTCGCCGGATCGAGACCCGGTTCAGCAATTACGGAAATTACGGGGTGGAGGTTAACAAATGGTCTAGGTGAGGGAGCTTTTGTCGAACGCGCGAAAGAGCGCGTTCGAGTGCGGTTCCAGCCCGCTCCCCCACCCGGCCACCCATCAAAGATACCCTGAAGTGGGTGGCCGGGTGGGGGAGCGGGCCGGTGCCGTCTCGCGCCGCGAGGCGCGGCAAAAAAATTCAGCTCGCCTTCTGGACCTTGTCGTGGACATTGCCCCACATGCCGGTCGTGGCGCCGGCGAGGCCCTGGATGCTGGCGATGATCGCGATCACGATGAGCGCGAGGATGAAGCCATATTCGACCGCGGTCGCGCCCTTGCGGTCGCGAACCAGTCGTCGATATAGGCTTCCGAGCAGCCGCATTTCCGGCAATCTCCCAATCACGCGAGCTGAAACTACCGGGAAGAGCGTTAACGAAGTGTCGATGCCGGACCTCAAACTTCCTGAAACCAAGCTGCTGATCGTCGTCGCCGCGGCGATGGTCGATGCGCAGGGCCGCGTGCTGGTGCAGCAACGCCCGCCCGGCAAGCCGATGGCGGGGCTGTGGGAGTTTCCCGGCGGCAAGGTCGATGCGGGCGAACTGCCCGAGGCGGCGCTGTGCCGCGAACTGGAGGAGGAGCTGGGCGTTGCGGTCGATGGCGCGAGCCTGACCCCGGCGGCGTTCGCGAGCGAATCGCTGGGGGAACGGCACCTGCTGTTGTTGCTCTATACGTTGCGCGACTGGCAGGGGTCGCCCGAGGCGCATCATGCGACGGCGTTGAAGTGGGTGTCGCCGGCCGAACTGTATGCGCTGGACATGCCGCCGGCGGATTTGCCGCTGATCGGGCTGCTGGAGAGGTTGCTTTAGAGTTTGGGCTTGAGCGCGTCGGCGAGCGAGGTGGTGGCGGAGCCGCGGCGCGCGGGCTGGGGCTGCGAAGGGTCGGGCGCCCAGCCGGTGACGAAGATCGCGTCGAAGCGTTCGGTGGTGCGGCCCTCGGCATCGGCTCGGCTCGCGAATGCGGCGGCGGCGCGGGCGACGGTGTCGCGGGCGAGCGGCGGCGTGCCGGGGAGCAGGCTGGCCGCGCCCATGCCGCGCAGGTCGCGGACCAGATCGAACAGGCTGGCGTAGCGGACGTTGAGCGTCTCGACATCGGCGACGGGCAGCGCGAATCCCGCACGGACGAGCAGGTCGCCGGCCGAGCGCACATCGACCTGTGGGTGGATGCGCGCGGCGGGGCGGTCAGCCTCGGCCTCGAGCAGCACGGCGCGCAGGGTGGAAAGCGTGCCGCCGCCGAGGAACGCGCCGAGGAACAAGCCGTCGGGGCGCAATGCGCGGCGGACCAGCGCGAGCGCGCCGGGCAGGTCGTTGACGCTGTCGAGCACGCCCGCCGAGACGACGAGGTCGAAGCTGGCGTCCGGGAAATGCGGCTGATCCTCGTCGCCCTGAACGCTGCCAGTGCGTGCGGCGAAGCGCGCGCCGGCGTCGAGGCGGGTGACGTTCGCGCCGGGCGGCGGCGCGAAGCTGCCGTCGAAGGCGCCGAGATCGAGGACGTCGGTAAAGTCGCGGCGCACCGCGTCGAGCCGCTCGGCGATGCCCTCGACCATCCAGTCGCGGATGAAGGCGAACTCGGTGAAGCGCGGGGCGGCCCGGTCGCGGCGGATGCGGCGGCGAGCGCGGTCGAAGATATCGGGGGGACTCACGGGGCGGCTTGTGCCGCTTTCCCTCCCGCGCGACAAGGTTAAGGGTCTAAACTCAGTTGGAACGAGGATCGAGATCGCCCGTGGAAGGCCGCCGACAAGGAGCGCAGCGCAGACGCGTAGCTGAAGCTACGCGCAAGCGAGCGACGACGCTCGGCGGCCTTCCACGGGCGACCGCGCAGCGGCGGGCCGAATTTGGCGCCAGGCGTCGTCGCGCGTCGGTCACGATGCACCGCATCGCGCCCTCCTTGCTCCTGGCCTGGCGCCAAATTCGGCTCCGTCTCGACCTCGTTCCAACTGAGTTTAGACCCTAATGGAGGTCGGAAACTCAGTCGTGAAGCTCGTCGCACTGGCGCTGCCGCCGCGCTGCCCGGGTTGCGGCGAGGTGGTCGATGCCGATCATCGCTTTTGCGGGACCTGCTGGACCGGGCTGGCGATGATCGCGCCGCCGTGGTGCGCGGCGTGCAATTTGCCGTTCGACTTCGACCGCGGGCCGCACGCGCTGTGCGGCGAGTGTCTGGCGACGGCCCCGGTGCATGACGGGGTGCGGGCGGCGGTGGCCTATGGCCCGACCGCGCGGACGCTGGCGCTGCGGCTCAAATATGGCGGGCGAACGTCGCACGCGGCGACCGCGGCGCGGCTGATGGCGCGGCATATGCCCCAAGGCGCGGACCTGCTGGTGCCGGTGCCGCTGCACCGCTGGCGCATCTGGGGGCGCGGGTTCAACCAGGCGGCGCTGATCGCGCAGGGGCTGGCGCGGGCGAGCGGCGTGGCAGCGGAACTGGAACTGCTGCGGCGCGTGAAGGCGACGCCGGTGCTGCGCGGACTGGGGCCGCGCGGGCGGACCAAGGCGGTGGCGGGGGCGTTTGCGCTGGCGCCGGGCGCGAAGGAACGGCTCAAGGGGCGGTCGGTTGTGCTGGTGGACGATGTGTACACCAGCGGCGCCACCACCGATGCCTGTGTCCGGGTCTTGAAGCGGGCGGGGGCGGCGCGGGTGACCATCCTGTGCTGGGCGCGCGTGATCGAAGCCGAGGACAGCTGGGCGGATTGACAAGCGGCGGGCGCACACTCACCTGCGGAGACGATATGGCGAAGATCGAAATCTATACCAAGGCGTTCTGCGGCTATTGCGCGCGGGCCAAGGCGCTGCTCGACAGCAAGGGCGCCGATTATGAAGAGTATGACATCACGATGGGCGGACCCAGGCGGCCGGAGATGATCCAGCGCGCCGGCGGGCGCACAACGGTGCCGCAGATCTTCATCGACGACCGGCATATCGGCGGGTCGGACGAACTGGCGGCGCTGGAACGGCAAGGCGGGCTGGACCCGCTATTGACTTGATGAAGGCCGCGATCCTCCAGATGAGCAGCGGGATCGACCCGCTCGCCAATGCGCGCACGATGACCGACGGCATCGCGGCGGCGGCGGGCGAGGGCGCGGCGATGCTGTACACGCCCGAGATGTCCGGCCTGCTCGACCGCGACCGTAAGCGCGGCGCGGCGAACATCGTGGACGAGGCTGACGACCGCGTGCTCGCGGCGGTGCGCGACGCGGCGGCGAAGCATGGCCTGTGGGTGCATCTGGGGTCGCTGGCGCTGCGCGGCGGGGCGGATGGGCGGTTCGTCAACCGCGGCTTCGTGATCGACGGCGCGGGCGAGATCCGGGCGCGCTACGACAAGATCCATCTGTTCGACGTCGACCTGCCGACGGGCGAGCGCTGGCGCGAGTCCGACGCCTATGCGCCGGGCGCGCGGGCGGTGACGGTTGCGACGCCGCTCGGCGTGCTGGGGCTGGCGATCTGCTATGATCTGCGCTTCCCCGACCTGTTCCGCGCGCTGACCGATGCGGGGGCGACCCTGCTGGCGGTGCCGGCGGCGTTCACCCGGCCGACCGGCGCGGCGCACTGGCATGTGCTGCTGCGTGCGCGGGCGATCGAGGCGGGGGTGCATTTGATCGCGGCGGCGCAGACCGGCGAGCATGCGGACGGGCGCGCGACCTATGGCCACAGCCTGGCGGTGGATCCGTGGGGCGAGGTGCTGCTCGACATGGGCGAGGCGGCCGGGCTGGGCTTTGCCGAGATCGATGCGGCGCAGGTGGCCGAGGTGCGCGGGCGGGTGCCGGCGATCGATCACCGGCGCGCGATTCCGGCGGTGGAGTCGCTGACGTGATCGTGTTCGACCTCAAATGCGGCGGCGGCCATGTGTTCGAGGCGTGGTTCGGATCGAGCGGCGATTATGAAAGCCAGCGCGAGCGGACGCTGATCGCCTGCCCGATGTGCGGCGATACCGGGATCGAAAAGGCGGTGATGGCGCCCAATGTCGCGGCCAAGGGCAACCGGCAGGGGAATGTCGCGGCCGGCGGCAAGCCCGATCCCAAGCAGCTGATGGCGGCGCTGGCGCAGGCGCAGGCGAAGATGCTCGAGGGGTCGACGCATGTCGGGCTGGCCTTCGCCGACAAGGCGCGGGCGATGCATCTGGGTGAGGAGGCGCATGCGCCGATCCACGGTCAGGCGAGCATCGAGGACGCGAAGGCGCTGATCGACGAGGGCGTGGCGGTCGCGCCGCTGCCGCTGCCGGTGGTGCCGCCCGAACAGCGGAATTGACCGCTCACGGCGTGCGTTCTAACCCGGCGACGCGCACCCGTAGCTCAGCAGGATAGAGCATCAGATTCCTAATCTGGGGGCCACTGGTTCGAATCCAGTCGGGTGCACGTTATTTGTTTGGCCTCAAGCGCCGGCGCGGGCATCCGCCCGCTAGGCTTTTCCTCGCATAAGCTCGGGCGGCCGTTCGGCCTTGCGGACCCTGCGGGTCGGGACCGGCCATTCTTACGCAAGCCCAAACAAAAAGGCCGACCCCGCGAGGGACCGGCCTTTCCGTTATTGAGATCGTTGAATCAGCGGTTGCGGCGGCAATAGCCGGGCTGGCCCGAGCGGTCGATTTCGCGGCCGGCGAGCGCGCCCACCGCGCCGCCCAGGATCGTGCCGATCGTGCGGTCGCCGCGGCCGGCGACGCCGTTGCCGATCAGGCCGCCGGCGATCGCGCCGACGATGGTGCCCGCGCTGGAGTCGCAACGCTGGCTGGTGCGCGAGCGATAACGGCGGTCGCCACGGTCATACTGGCGGTAGCCGCGGTCGCTATAGCCATAGCGGTCGCCATAGTAGCCCTGGTCATAGCCGCGGTCGCGATACTCGTAGCGGCTCTGGGCCTGTGCCTGGGTGGCGGGAATGATCGCAGTGCCGGTCATCGCCAGCGCGGCGCCGATCAGGGAAAGTTTCTTGAACATCGGTCGTCTCCTTGTTCCTGGCGATGCGGCGAGAGGCCGTCATCACGTTGAACAAGGGATTCGCACATTGGCGGCGAACCGATGCTGAATGCGCCGGTTATCCTGCGTTCAGATAAGTTGCCGAGGCGTAACGAACGCACGCAGAGGCCGGTGCGGCTCGAAACACTTGGGGGTCTTGGGGGATGCCGCAGTCCCGATACGCAACACGGGAATACGGACAGGGCGTCTGCGGACGCGCACCGGAACTCTGGCAAGCGCGTCGCCGCGCTCGCTGGCTGTCCGCTAGATGAACGCGGTTGAGCGCTGGATGAACATGGCTGTTATCCAATGTTCAGCTTTGCGGCGCGAATGCGGCCGTTAAGAGGGGCGGCGATGCGTATCCTGTTGTCGATAATCCTGCTGCTGGCGTTGCTCACCGACTATTCGGGCGAGACGCGGCTGAAGCTGCTTCCGCCCGATACGGCCGTCATGGCGGAGCCGGTCGCGCTCGACTGGCGCGACCCGGCGCGCACGAAGCTGGGGGCGCTGACCTTTCTCGGCGGGGTTTGGTTGACCAGTCCGGAACCGCATTTCGGCGGCTTCTCGGCGATGGCGGTGGACGGCAATCGCTTCACGCTGCTGAGCGACGGCGGGAATGTCGTGCGCTTCCGGCTGGATTCGCGCTGGCGGGTGAGCGAGGCGCACGCGTTCGCGCTGCCCGATGGGCCGGGAACGGGCTGGTCGAAGCTCGACCGCGATACCGAATCGCTGACGCGCGATCCCGCCACCGGGCAGCTATGGGTCGGGTTCGAGCGCGCGAACCAGATCTGGCGCTATGATGCGGCGCTGCGCCGCGCCGAAGCGCATGCCGAGCCCGCGCAAATGGCCAGCTGGCCCGAAAATGGCGGGGCCGAATCAATGGTGCGGCTGCGCGACGGGAGCTTCATCGTGCTGGCGGAGAGTGCGAAGGGCGATCCCAAGGCATCGCGGCCGGCCTTGTGGTTCGCGACGGACCCGGTACGCGATTCGCGCGGCGTCGCCTTCACCTATCGCGCGCCGTCCGGGTACAAGCCGACCGACATGACCGAACTGCCCGACGGGCGGCTGGTGGTGATTCACCGCAGGGCTTCGCTGCGCACGGCGTTCACTGCGGTGCTCACGATCGTCGACCGCCGGGCGATTCGGCCGGGCGCGACGGTCACGGGACGCGAGATCGCGCGGTTCGAGGCGCCGGTGGTGCACGACAATTTCGAGGCGGTGGCGGCGGTTCGCGAGGGCAAGGACACGATCCTGTGGATCGCGTCGGACGACAATCAATATTTCTTCCAGCGCTCGCTGCTGCTGAAATTCAGGCTGGACGACTAGCTATTGCTGCCGCACCAGCCCGCTGGTGCGGCAACCACATAAACGCCGAACGGCCCGCATCCCCTGAGGGAGCGGGCCGGTCGGGTAACTCGAACGCTCGAAAGCGCGAATCAGGCCGCGGCGGGGACGGCCTTCTTGGCGATCTCGCGCTTCAGGCGGCGCGCGCGCAGCGAGAGCTTGTCGTCGCCGGTCTTGAGCAGCCAGTTGTCGAGGCCGCCATTATGCTCGACCGAACGCAGGCCGTGGGTCGACACGCGCAGGCGGATCGAGCGCTCCAGCGCCTCCGACATCAGCGTCACATTCTGCAGGTTGGGCAGAAAGGTGCGCTTGGTCTTGTTGTTGGCGTGGGAAACATTGTGGCCCACCTGCCGGCCCTTGCCGGTCAGCTCGCAAATGCGCGACATCGCTTAATTCCTAAGGTTCATGCCTGTCCCGGGTCGCCCCGGAAAGAGCGCGCCGATAACGCTCTGGGGGCTTTTCGTCAACCTCGATCCACCAATGCAACTTCGATCGAGCCTGCGGCGTTATTACGCAAACGATCCGATAGGGAGACAAAGCGATGCGTGCAATCCTGGCCATATTGGGCCTTGCCGCCGTCGTCGTGGTGGTGATGGCATCGCTCGGCATGCTCAATCTGAACCTGCAATCGGGCTCGCTGCCCGAGGTGAAGCTGGAGGGCGGCAAGGCGCCCGCGGTGCAGGCCGATGTCGGCGAGGTCGGCATGGGCACGACCAACAAGACGATCCAGGTGCCGACCGTGGTGATGGAGAACAAGGTGATCCAGGTGCCCACGGTCGAGGTCGAGAGGGCGCAGCCGGCGCCTGCCGCGAAGTAATCGCTTCGCGTGAGCGCGGGTGTTCGGTTTATAGCGGGGCGATGTTCCCGCTGCCCGAACCGATGCGCGCCGCGCTGGAAGCCGCCCGCGCCGCCGCCGAATCGGGCGAGGTGCCGGTCGGCGCGGTGGTGATGCGGGGCGAAGAGGTGGTGGCGGCGGCGGCAAACGCGCCGCGCACGCTCCACGATCCGACCGCGCATGCCGAGATGCTGGCGATTCGCGCGGCGGCCGCGAAACTGGGCCGCGACCGGCTTGAGGATTGCGACTTGTGGGTGACGCTGGAGCCGTGCGCGATGTGCGCGGGGGCGATCGCGCATGCCCGCATCGCGCGCGTCTATTATGGCGCGGCGGATCCCAAGGGCGGGGCGGTCGAGCATGGGCCGCGCTTCTTCTCGCAGCCAACCTGCCATCACCGGCCCGAGGTCTATGGCGGGATCGGCGAGGGTGAGGCGGGTGCGCTGCTGCGCGATTTCTTTGCGGCGCGGCGTTAGATCATTGTGCGGCCGGGCTGATTCCGCCTAAGGACGATGCAGGCCAATGGACCCGCTTCCCGCATTTCCCTGGATCGATGTCGCGATCATCCTGGCGCTGGTCGCGCTCAATGGCGTGTTCGCGATGTCCGAACTCGCCATCGTCTCGGCGCGCCGGGCGCGGCTGGACGGGCTGGCGCGGGCGGGCAAGCGCGGCGCGCAGACCGCGATCGACCTGGCTTCGGACCCCGGCAAGTTCCTCTCCACCGTGCAGATCGGCATCACGCTGATAGGGGTCATCGCCGGCGCCTATTCGGGCGCGAGCCTCGGCATGCCGACCGCGGCGCGGATCGAGCTGCTGGGCGTCGAGAAGGAAACCGCGGAGACGATCGGCTTCGCCATCGTCATCGCGCTGACCACCTATGCCTCGCTGATCGTCGGCGAGCTGGTGCCCAAGCAGTTCGCGTTGCGCTCGCCCGAGCCGATCGCGGTGATCATGGCGACGCCGATGCTGTGGCTCTCGAAGATCACCGCGCCGTTGGTGTGGCTGCTCGACCAGAGCAGCGCGCTGATCTTCCGCCTGCTCGGCATGAACCGCGAGTCCGAAAATCACGTCACCGCCGAGGAGCTGCACATGCTGGTCGCGCAGGCGACGCATTCGGGCGTGATCGAGGAGCATGAGCGCTCGATCATCTCGGGCGTGGTGCGGCTCGCCGACCGGCCGGTGCGCGAGGTGATGACGCCGCGCACCGAGGTCGACTGGATCGACGCCAATCTGGATGAGGCAGGCATCCGCAAGGCGCTGGCGGAGACGCCGCACACGCGGCTGCCGGTGGCGGAGGGATCGGTCGATCAGGTGATCGGCGTGGTGCAGGCGCGCGACGTGGTGAGCGCGCTGATCCGCGGCGAGCCGCTCGACCTGCGCGTGCTGCTGCATCAGGCGCCGGTGCTGCCCGATCAGGTCGATGCGATGGACGCGCTCGGCGCGCTGCGGCGGGCGGCGGTCCCGATGGGCTTCGTGCATGACGAATATGGGCATTTCGAGGGGCTGGTGACGCCGGCCGACCTGCTCGCGGCGATTGCCGGCGAGTTCGCGTCGGACGCCGATGCCGGGGATCACCCGGCGATCACCGTGCGCGAGGACGGCTCGTTGCTGGTGTCGGGGCAATTGGGCGCCGACGCGCTGGCCGAGCGGATCGGCATCGATCTGCCCGATGACCGCGATTTCGCCACCGTGGCGGGGCTGGCGCTGGCGGTACTCAAGCGGCTGCCCGAGGAAGGCGAGAGCTTTGTCGAGCAGGGCTGGCGGTTCGAGATCGTCGATATGGACGGGCACAAGATCGACAAGCTGCTGGTGAGCGAGGCGGCTTAGGGTGCGGGCGGCTCGTGCTGCCCGGTCCCTCCAACCGTCACCCCGGCCTCGTGCCGGGGTCCACCAAGCCGCTTGAGATGCCCTTCGAGCCTCTTGCGGCATAGCTTGCCGCCGGGTGGACCCCGGCACATGGCCGGGGTGACAGGGTGGGGTTAGGGGATAGGTTCGGCCTAATCCTTCGACGCTGTCCTGACTTCCTGCACCGCCGCCAGCTGCGCCAGCTTCAGGAACTCGTTGCGCCAATAGCCCTGCGGGTTGCCGGCGAGGCCGCGGATGTCGGCATAGCTGTAACGGCCGAGATATTTGTCGCCGCGCAGCTTCTGGCCGAACGCGGCGACGGCGCAGGCGAAGGCCATGTCGCCCGACGGAGCGCCGGCGGTGCGCAGCAGGCCGGCGGCGATCGGCTTTTCGATCAGCTTGGAGGTCTCCTCGCCCGGCAGCTTGTAGCGCAGGCGGACATAGGCGAGCCCGCTGCCCCTGGCCGGCGCCATGGCCGGCTTGTTGCCGTCATAGCGGCGCTCGGGCAGCCAGCCTTTGGCGCCGGTGGGGACGACTTCGTAGATCGCGGTGACCTGATGCCCGGCGCCGATGTCGCCGGCATCGACCGCGTCATTGTCGAAATCCTCCTCTGCCAGCGCGCGGTTCTCGTAGCCGATCAGCCGGTATTCCTTGACCTGCGCCGGGTTGAACTCGACCTGGACCTTGACGTCCTTGGCAATGGTGAAGAGCGAGGCCGACAGCTCGTCGTCGAGCACCTTCTGCGCCTCCATCGCGCTGTCGATATAGGCATAGTTGCCGTTGCCGAGGTCAGCGATGCGCTCCATCAGCGCCTCGTTGTAATTACCTTCGCCAAAGCCGAGCGTGGTCAGCGTGATGCCGTCGTCGCGGTTCTTCCTGACCAGCGCTTCGAGCTGTTTGTTGTCGCTGACGCCGACGTTGAAGTCGCCGTCGGTGGCGATGAAGATGCGGTTGATCCCGCCCCGCACGTAATTGGCGCGGGCGATGTCATAGGCCATCTGGATGCCCTGCGCGCCCGCGGTCGAACCGCCGGCTTCGAGGCAGCCGAGCGCCGCCTTGATATGCTGCTTGCTCGCGGTGGGTTCGAGCACGACGCCGGCGGCGCCGGCATAGACGACGATCGAGACCTTGTCCTTTGACGTCAGCTTGTCGGCCAGCATCATCATCGCCTGCTTGACCAAAGGCAGTTTGCCCTCGCTGCTCATCGAGCCGGAGACGTCGATCAGGAAGACGAGGTTGGCGGCGGGGCGGCCCTGCGCGGTCACGTCATAGCCGCGCAGCCCGACGCGGACGAGGCGCGTGTCCGGGTTCCACGGCGTGGCGGCGACGTCGGTGGTGACGCTGAACGGCTGTTGCCGGGTCGCGGGGAGGGGATAGTCGTAGCGGAAATAGTTGACCATTTCCTCGGTGCGGACGGCTTCGGCGGGGACGGCGGCACCCTTTTGGAGGAAGCGGCGGACGTTGGAATAGGCGCCGGTGTCGACATCGACCGAGAAGGTCGAGACGGGCGCAGTGGCGACCGACTGGATCGCGGCGACCTCCTTGCCTTCGTAGCGCTCACGATTGCCCGGCGCGCCATAGGGCGCGGTCTGCGGGGCCATCTTCGCGGCCTGAGTCTGCGCCTGACGGCGGGCTTCGCGGGCGACGGTGGCGTCGGCGGCGGAGCCGGGGACCGGGGCGGCCATCACCGGCGGCGGTGGTGCCATCGGTGGGGGTGGCGGCGGGGGCGGTGGCGCATAAGCGGGTGCCGCCGGCAGCGGCGCGCTGCGGCTGCCGCCGAAGCCATAGGTTTGTCCGCGGCTGAAATTACGGTCGTAGCGACCGGCGCTCATCTGGCAGCGGACGGGCGAATCATTGTCGGCCTGGGGCGGCGGACGGCGGACCTGCGTTGGCGCGGGCGGCGCGGCGGCACCGAGCAGGAGCGAGAGGGTGACGAGACTGGCGGTGCGTTTCATGGCGGGAACCCCATGTCGTTGCGGACGCGGCAAGGGGTGCGCCTCGTCAGATGAGCCGCAGATGAACAGGATATACTATATCATCGACTTGTCTGAATCTGTCAGACTCAGGCCGCGCCCTCGCTCCACCCGCGCTCGCGGGCATAGGCCTGGGTGCCGTGGGTGATGACGCGGTCGCCGGGCTCGATCCGCGCGATCGGAATGTCGGGCTGGGCGAGGATATCGGCGTAGAGCGGCGCGAAGTCGGTCTCGACGGTGGCGCGGAGCAGTGCGTCGAAGCTGGGGATGACGAAGTAATTCTGCTGGAAATCGTCGATTCGGTATTCGGTGCGCATCACGCGCTTCAGGTCGAAGCCGATGCGGTTGGGGCTGTCGCTTTCAAGCGCGAAGCGGCTCTCGGCAAAGCTGGAGACGATCCCCGAGCCATAGATGCGCAGCCCGTCGGCCTCCTCGATCAGGCCGAACTCGACGGTGTACCAATAGAGGCGCGAGAGGTGCTTGAGCGCGCCCAGCTCCATCGCGCGGCGGCCGCCGCGGCCATAGGCGGCCATGTAGTCGGCGAACACCGGGTCGGCGAGCATCGGGACGTGGCCGAACACGTCGTGGAAGACGTCGGGTTCCTGCAGATAGTCGAGCTGGTCGGGGCGGCGGATGAAGTTGCCGGCAACGAAGCGGCGGTTGGCCATATGGTCGAAGAACACGTCGTCGGGGACGAGACCGGGCACGGCGACGACCTGCCAGCCGGTGAGCTTCATCAGCCGTTCGGAAAGATCCGTGAAATTGGGGATGCCGGCGTCGGACAGCTTGAGCAGGTCGAGTCCGCGCAGCCACGCCTGTGACGCGCGGCCGGGGAGGAGGGCGATCTGGCGCGCGTAGAGCGTGTCCCACACGGCATGTTCTTCTGCCGTGAAAGCATCCCAATTCTGCGGAATCGTCCAGTCGGCCGCAGCGCCTTCGGGCGGATGATCGAGGACGTGGGTGTCGCTGCTCATGGTTCAGCATAGCATGACGCCGGGCGGTGCGAGAATAGTTGCAGATGTGACTTTTTCTTTGCCGCTGGAACTTCCTGATTTGGCCACCATTTGCTTCTATGAGGTGATCGATGGCGCTGAATGTGGATGCCAAGGCCCCGCCCAGGGGCGTGATGTTGAGCGAGTGGCCGCGCGCGGCGATGCGCCTCGGCATGCTGCCTTTCGCCTGGCGCGAGCTGATGAGCGCGCCGCGCGGCGACGGGCGGCCGGTGCTGGCGCTGCCGGGCCTGGTCAATGGCGACAATTCGAATCTGGTGTTGAGGCACTATCTCAACACGCTGGGTTATCGCGCTTTTCCGTGGGAGCTGGGGCGCAATTTCGGGCCGCGCGCGATCGGGGTGGAGGGCGAGCGGCTGTTCGAGCGGATCGCTGCGATCCATGACGAGACCGGCGAGAAGGTGACGCTGGTGGGCGTGAGTCTGGGCGGGATCATGGCGCGGGTCGCGGCCCACCGCGCGCCCGATCTGGTGCGCGAGGTGATCACGGTCTGCTCGCCCTTCGCAGGGCTGCCCAGCGCGACCAATGTCTGGCGCGTGTTCGAGTTGGCGTCGGGACAGCGCGCCGACGATCCGCTGGTACGGGCATTTCTGGAAGAGGCGTCCGAGCCGCTGCCGGTCCCGGCGACCGCGATCTGGAGCCGCAGCGACGGGCTGGTCAATGGCGAGGTGTGCCATGAGGCCGAGTGCGACGCAGCGCGGTCCGTCGAGGTGAGCAACGGGCATTTGCTGGCGCAGATGTC
Source organism: Sphingomonas tagetis (assembly GCF_024211275.1). Classification (GTDB taxonomy): domain Bacteria; phylum Pseudomonadota; class Alphaproteobacteria; order Sphingomonadales; family Sphingomonadaceae; genus Sphingomonas; species Sphingomonas tagetis. The sequence continues at coordinate 22,609 of NZ_JAMLDX010000002.1, read as the reverse complement.
GCCCGAGGTGTTGCGCGCGGTCGCCGAGACGCTGGCGCGGGCCGGCGATCAATCGTCTTCGGGATCGCCCGCGCGATAGCCCTGATAGGGGCCGCAATTTTCGGGGTCTTTCTTGCAGGCCTTTTCATGCTCCTGGCGCTCGCGGCCTTCGCGCGCTTCCTGCTTGCGCAGCTTGCGGCCGGCATTGCGGTCGGCTTCTTCCTGGCTGGTGGTCGCCCAGTCTGCGGCCTGGCCCGCTGCCTTGAACGGCGCCTTGACCACGCTTACGGCCGTGCCGATGCAACCGCCCGAAACCAGTGGCAGCATGGCCGCCAAGATGACCAACCCCTTACGCATTCGATATTCTCTCCAAGGCGTTTAGCGCTTATGCCGATCGCGTGCCTGCGCGCCGATGTACGGGAAATCGGTGAAGAAACCATCCACCCCGGCGGCGATATGGCGCGAAATCTCTTCGTCCAGCCGTCCGTGGCCCGTCGGGTTGATGCCGGCGCGCAGACCGCCGGGAAGAAAGAAGTTTTCGGCGCGGAAGGTCCAGGGATGGACCTTGAGGCCCACCGCATGCGCGTCCGTGACGAGCGCGGTGACGGTGCCGTCATTCCTGACCACCAGCGATTTGTGCGGACCGATCCCCGTCGCATAGGCGGCGATGGCCTTCAGCCCCTCCGGCGTGATCATCGCGGCGTAGCTGGGGTGCGCGGCGTCGGCGGGACCGCCTTCGGCGTCGAGCAGTTGGATCAGCGGCGCTTTCGTCAGCCGCCTGAGCGCCTCGAGGTTGTTGACCTCGAACGACTGGATGAACACCGGCGCATCGGCGCGGTCCCAACCGGCGGCCTTGAGCTCGGCGACGAGTAGCGCCTCCATCGGCAGGCCGATGCCGGCGAAATAGCTCGGATGCTTGGTTTCGGGATAGATGCCGATGGTGCGGCCGGTCTTCTTGCTGGCTTCCTTGGCAAACGCGATGATCTCGCGAAGCGTCGGGATTTCGAACTGGCCGTCATAGGCCTTGTTGGCCGAGCGGAGCAGCGGGAGGCGCTCCTTCGCGCGCAGCGTCTTGAGTTCGGCGAGGGTGAAATCCTCGGTGAACCAGCCGCTGTGCTTCTTGCCGTCGATCACCTTTGCGGTCTTGCGGTCTTTGAACTCGGGGCGCGAGGCGATGTCGGTGGTGTCGGTGATGTCGTTCTCGTGCCGCGCGACGAACTGGCCGTCCCTGGTCATCACCAGATCGGGTTCGATGAAGTCGGCGCCCTGATCGATTGCGAGGTTGTAGGCGGCGAGCGTGTGCTCGGGGCGTTCGCCGCTGGCGCCGCGGTGAGCAATGACGATTGGCATGGTCGCGTCCTTGGCGGCGGCGGGAGCGGCGATCATAAACAGCGCGAGCGCGGCTCGCCACATGCGCGGCATCGTCCTATCTCCCTGAAATCCGCGGATCGGCTAGCCGATTCGAGTGACAGCAATGAGGCGGCCTTGGCGGACAACGATAGCGTCATCACGGCGGCGAGGGAGTGGGCGGGAAGTCCGATGGCGCTGGCGACGGTCGTATCGACCTGGGGCTCGGCGCCGCGGCCGCGCGGCTCGCATCTGCTGATCCATGCGGATGGGCGGTTCGAGGGATCGGTGTCGGGCGGCTGCGTCGAGGCCGATATCATGGCGGTCGCGGCAGAGGTGATCGCGGGCGCGGGGTTCCAGCGGCGGCGCTATGGCGTGGCCGATGCGGCGGCGTGGGAAGCCGGGCTGCCGTGCGGCGGCGAGATCGAGGTGATGGTGCAGCCGGTCGGCGCGAACGGGTTCGATCCGGCGCTGTTCGAGGCGATCGCGGCAGCGCGCACGGAGGGGGAAGCGCTGGAGGTGGTCACCGACCTGGCCAATGGGCGCAGCGGACTGGAGCGACCAGCGGGCGAGGCGTTCATCAACCGCTACGAGCCGCCGCGGCGCCTGCTCATCGTCGGCGCGGTGCAGATCGCGCAGGTGCTGGCCGGGCTGGCGCGCGAAATGGGGATCGCGACGATCGTGATCGATCCGCGCGGGCGGTTCCTGACCGAAGCGCGGTTTCCGAACGTGACGCTGGACGATCGCTGGCCGGACGAGGCGGTGGCGGCTTGGCGGCCCGATGGCGCGACCGCGGTGGTGACGCTGAGCCATGACGCCAAGATCGACGATCCGGCATTGGTCGCGGCGCTCAAGGGCGGGGCGGGTTATGTCGCGGCGCTGGGATCGCGGCGGAGCCATCAAGCACGGCGCGAGCGGTTGGCGGCGGTGGGGCTCTCCGGGGAGCAGATCGACCGGATCGACGGGCCGGCGGGGATCGATATCGGCGCGGTCGGGCCGGCGGAAATCGCGCTGTCGATCGCGGCGGGGATGGTGAGGGCGTTGCATGATCGAGGTTGCCAATGATTTCTGCTGAGCGCGTTGCACTGGTGCTGCTGGCGGCGGGCCGCTCACGGCGGTTCGGGGACGAGGACAAGCTGATGGCGCCCTATCTCGGGCGGCCGCTGGGCTTGCACGTCGTGGTCGCGCTGGAGGCGGTGCCGTTCTGCGCGCGGGTTGCGGTGATCTCCGACACCAAGCTCGATCTGGCGTCGTGCGGCTATGAGATCGTCCGCAACGACGACCCGGCGGCGGGACTGGGACGGTCGCTGCGGCTGGGTGTCGAGGCGGCGTGCGCTGGCGGTGCGGAGGCCGTGCTGATCGCGCTGGCCGACATGCCGCGCGTGACCGCGACTCATATCTACCGCCTGCTCGACCGCGCCGAAGGACCTGAGGCGATTGTCGCGTCGAGCGACGGCGTCGATCCGCGCCCGCCGGTGCTGTTCGGCTGCGAGCATTTCGCGACGCTGCGGCGGAGCGAAGGCGATATGGGCGCACGCGAACTGGTGCGGCACGGCCATCATGTCGTGACCTCGCCTGCCGAGCTGGTCGATGTCGATACGCCCGAGGAGCTGGCGGCGCTGATCCATGGATAGGCGTTCGTGAGCGTTCAGGCGCTGGCGATCGGACTGGGGCTGTTCGCGGCGCTGACGCTGGCCTTGGCCAATGTCGCGGTCAAGAAGGGCGAGGATATCCTGGTCGGCCGGGCGATGCTGTCGGGCTGCGCGGCGTTGCTGGTGGTGCCGGCGGCGTTCTTCCTGCCGCTGCCCAACGACGCAACCTGGCGGCTGCTGGCGTGCTCGGTGCCGGCGCATTTCTTCTACCAGATCTGCCTGATCCGCTCGATGCAGCGGGGCGACCTGAGCCTCGTGTTTCCCGTGATGCGCGGCGCGGCGCCGTTGCTAACCGCGGGATTCGCGGTGGTGGTGCTCGGCGAGCATCTGCCGGCGGTGGCGTGGCTGGGGCTGGTGCTGGCGACCGGGGCGGTGCTGGTATTCGCATTGCCCGCGCGCGGGGTGAGCCTGCGCGCGCACCCCGACAAGGCGGCATTGGGCTGGGCGCTGGCGACGGCGCTGGGCATTGCGGTCTATAACATGATCGACGCGAGCGGGGTGCGCGCGGCGCCCGAGCCGCTGACCTATATCGTGTGGCTGTTCATGCTCGACCCGCTGGGTATCGTCATCACCGCGCTGGTTTTGCGGCGGCGCGAATTGCGGCGCGCGGTGTCCGAGGGCTGGCGCACCGGCGTGGCGGCGAGCCTGTTGTCGACGCTTTCGTTTGGCTCGGCGCTCTATGCCTATTCGCTGATCGAGGTGGCGAAGGTGTCGGCGCTGCGCGAGACGGCAGTGGTGTGGGCGGCGCTGATCGGGAGCGTCTATCTGGGCGAGGGATTCGGGGCGCGGCGGATCGTCGCGGCGGTGGTGCTGGCGGGCGGGCTGGTGCTGCTCCAGTTCACCTGATCATTCGTGCCGCAGCGCGTCGATCGGGTTGAGGCTGGCGGCGCGGCGGGCGGGGAAGAAGCCGAACACCACGCCGATCACCGCCGAGATAGCGAAGGCGACGATGTTGATCTGAAGGTCGAACATCCACGGCACCTGCATGATCGGGGTGATGATCGCGATGGCGACCTGCGCCAGCACGAGGCCCATCACCCCGCCCAACAGTGACAGCACGATCGCCTCGACCAGAAACTGCATCAACACTTCGCTGGCGATGGCGCCGATGGCGAGCCGGATGCCAATCTCGCGCGTGCGTTCGGTCACCGACACCAGCATGATGTTCATGATGCCGATCCCGCCGACGATCAGGCTGATCCCCGCCACGGCGGCGACGATCCGGGTAAGCAGGGTGGTGCTGCCGGTCAGCGTCGCGCTGATCTGCGCAGTGTCGAAGATGTTGAAGTTGTCCTCGGCGCCAGCTTCGATATTGCGGCGCTCGCGCAGCAGGTCGCTGAGCGACGACTGGACCTGTGCGCTGTCATAAGTCTCGTCGACGCCGACCAGCATCAGGCGGATGTCGCGGTTGCCGGTGAAGCGGCGCTGGACCGCCTTGATCGGCATGATGACGGTGTCGTCCTGATCGCCGCCGAAGCCGGCCTGCCCGCGGCGCGAGAGCGTGCCGATGACGTCGCAAGAGACGCCGCCGATGCGGAAACGCTCGCCGACGGCCTGGCGGTTGCGAAACAGATTTTGCTGCACCGTCGCGCCGATGATGCACACCGCCTTGCCGGCGGCTTCCTCGGCCGGGGAGAAGGTCCGTCCGGCGGTCAGCGGCCAGGGCTGGACGGTGAAGAAGGCGCTGGTGGTGCCGTTGATCGTGGTCGACCAGTTGGCGCCTTCATGGATCGCGGTGGCGGTGGACTGGGCCTGCGGGGCGACCGCGGTGACGCCGGCGACCTGCTCGCGCACCGCCTCGACATCGCTTTCCTCGAAATCGGGCGGACGCGGTCCGCCGCCGCCCCGGCCGAAGCCTTGCCCCGGGCGGACTTGCAGGATGTTGGTGCCGAGGCTGGCGATCTGCTGCTGCACGGCGGCGGTGGTCGCCTTGCCGAGCGTGACCATCGCGACCACCGCCGCGACGCCGATGATGATGCCGAGCGTGGTCAGGAACGAGCGCAGCTTGTGGCGCAGGATCGAGCGGATCGCGAGGGTAAAGGTGGTGCCGAGCATCAGGCGTCGACCCGCGCGCGCATGCCGGTCTCGATCCGCTCGACCAGCCCATCCTTGAAGTGGACGATCGTATTCGCGAACGCCGCCATGTCGGGCTCGTGCGTGACCATCAGCACGGTGATGCCGCTTTCCTGATTGAGTTGGGTGAGCAGCTTCATGATCTCGACCGAGCGCTCGCTGTCGAGATTGCCGGTGGGCTCGTCGGCGAGCAGCACGTCGGGGTTGGTGACGATCGCGCGCGCGATGGCGACGCGCTGCTGCTGGCCGCCGGAGAGTTCGGCGGGGGTATGGTCCCACCATTTATCGAGGCCGACCTTTTCGAGCGCGGCCATGCCCATGTCATGCCGCGTCTTCTTGTCCTCGCCGCGATAGAGCAGGGGCAGTTCGACATTTTCGAGCGCGCTGGTGCGGCTCAAGAGGTTGAAACCCTGAAACACGAAGCCGAGATATTTGCGGCGGACGAGCGCGCGCTGGTCGCGGTCGAGCGTCTCGATATGGACGTCCTTGAACATGAATTCGCCGTCCGTCGGTACGTCGAGGCAGCCGAGGATGTTCATCGTCGTCGACTTGCCCGACCCCGAGGGGCCCATCACCGCGACGAAATCGCCGCCGGTGATGTCGAGATCGACGCCCTTCAATGCCTGAAACGCCGTCGCGCCCTCGCCATAGGTCTTGGTGACGCCGCGCAGGCGGATGATCGGGTCGGCCACGCGCTCAGCCACCCTGGCCTCCGCCCGCGCCGCCCTGACGGCGCTGGCCGCCGCCCGCGCCGGACTTGCGCTGGCTCGAACCCGAGGATTCGCCGGCATATTGCCCGGTAATGACTTCCATGCCTTCCTTGAGGCCACCGGCCAGGACTTCGGTGACCTGACCGTTGGTGTCGCCGGTAGTGACCTGGATCGGCTGCGGCTGGCCGTCATCGCCCTTCACATAGACGGTCTGGGTCGCGCCACGGCCGATCGTCGCCGATTTTTCCGCGCCGCCGCCACGGCGGCGGCCGCCGCGCGGGACGAGTGCGCCGGTGACACCGCCGGCCTTTTGCTGGCTGTCGCCCGCGCTTGGGCTGAAGCGCAGCGCGGCGTTGGGGACGAGCAGGACGTTCTTCTTCTCCAGCGTGACGATCTCGGCAGTCGCGGTCATGCCGGGGCGGAGTTGCTGGCCCGGGTTGGCGACCGAGAGGATCGCGCCATAGGAGACGACCTGGCCGGTGGCGCTCGACGTGCTGGACGACGAGGAGGTCGTGCTCTGTGCCGACAGGTTCGAGCCGACATCGACTCGCTGGATCGTTGCCGGGAAGGTGCGGCCGGGGAAGGCGTCGACGGTGAAGTTGGCCTTCTGCCCGTCCTTGACCTGGCCGACATCGGCTTCGTCGATCGCGACTTGCAGCTCCATCGAGCCGAGGTCCTCGGCGATCACGAACAAAGTCGGGGTGTTGAACGAGGACGCGACCGTCTGGCCCGGCTCGACCTGCCGCGCGAGCACCACACCGTTGACCGAGGAGCGGATCACCGCCTTGTTGCGCTGGGTGATGCTGGAGCGGAGGCCCGCCTGTTGCGAGGTGACCTGCGCCTGCGCGGCGCGCAGCGTGGCGTTGGCGCGGGCGACGGCGGCGCGGGCGTTGTCCAATTCGGTCTTTGCCGGGACGCGGCCGCCGGAGAGGCGGCTGACCTCTTCGAAGCGGTTGAGCTGCGAGCGCGCCTCGGTGACGGTCGCCTGATTCTGCGCGACGGTCGCCTGCGCGGCGGCGACGGCGGCGCGGCCCTGCGCGATTTCGTCGTCGAGCCGCGACGGGTCGATCAGCGCGAGCGGCTGGCCGGCGGTGACTCGATCGTTGACATCGACCAGCACCTTGGTGATCAGCCCCGACAGTTCCGAGCCGACCTGAACCTGATTGGTCGGGGCGAGCTTGCCGGTGGCCGAGACGGTGACGGTGAGCGAACCCTTCTCGACCTTGCGGGTGGCGTAGCCGGCCTCCTCGCTGCTGCCGAAGAACTTCCACGCGGTGAGCAGCAGGACGAGCACGAGCAGCCCGGCCCCGATCCATTTGGCGTAGCGCTGCCAGGCCGGCGCGACCTTGCCGCCGAGGAAATCGTCGAGCTTGGGGTTCGTGGGTTCGGCCATCAGTTCGATCCGGATGCGGGGGTGGGGACGGTGTCGGGGGTCGGCGTCGCGCTCGCATCCCAGCCGCCACCGAGCGCGAGGTAGAGCTGGATCAGCGCCGCCGCCTTGTCCGAGCGCGCGCCGACCAGGCCGTTGCGCGCCGAGATCAGCGAGGCTTCGCTCTGGTTGAGCGTGAGAAAGTCGGCGAGGCCGGCGCGGTAGGAGCTGCGCGAGAGGATCGCGCTGTTGGTGGCGGCGTCGAGCGCGATCATGAACTCGCGCTCGCGGCGCTGGGCCGATTGCAGCGCGACCACGGCATTCTCGACATCCTCGAGCGCGGTCAGCACGGTCTGCTTGTAGGCGAGCAACGCGCCGTCCGCCGCCGCCTGCGCCGAGCGGACCTGCGAGCGGTTGCGGCCGGCGTCGAAGATCGTCTGGGCGAGGCTGGCGAAGATGCGGCCGGTGATCAGGTCGAAAATACCGCCGATATTGGCCGCATTGCTGTCGATGCTGCCGCCGAGCGAGAGCTGCGGGTAGAGCTGTGCCTCGGCCACGCCGATATTGGCGACCGCGGCGGCGAGATTGCGTTCGGCCGACCGCACATCGGGGCGCTGGCGCAGCGTATCGGTGGGGATGCCGACCGCGACGCTCGCCGGGCCTTGCGGGATCGGCCGGACCGCTTCCATCTCGCCCTTGAGCGCGCCCGGCGCCTGCCCCGTCAGCACGCCGAGGCGCGACACGGCGCTGTTGTAGCTCGCCTCGATCGACGGGATCGAGGCGGCGGTCTGCGCGCGGCTGGCGCGGGCCTGTTCCTGATCGAGCGACGAGACGAGCCCAGCCTGAACGCGGAAGCCGGCGATCTCTAGATTGTCGTCCTGAATGGCGAGGCTCTGCCGGGCGTTGGCGAGTTGCGCCTGTGCCGCACGGGCGAGGATATAGTTGCGCGCGATCTCGGCCTGGGTCGAAACGAGGACGGTGGCATAGTCATAGCCCGAGGCTTCGAGCTGCGCGCGGCTCGCCTGCACGCCGCGGCGGATGCCGCCGAACAGGTCTGCCTGATAGTTCACGTCCGCGCCGAGCGAGAGGCTGGTGCTGCCGCCCGCGCCGCCGGTGATCGCCTGCGTGCGCGATGCGCTGGCGCCGGCATCGACCGTCGGCAATAGCGACGCGCGCGACTGGACGAGCGATTCGCGCGCCTGCCGCAGCCGGATGACGGCCTGCGCCAGGTCCAGATTCTGGGACGCGGCCTGCTCGACCAGCCGCGTCAGCAGCGGATCGTTGAACGCGGTCCACCACTGGCGCAGGTCTTCCTGCGCTTCCTGCCGCGCCGCCACCGAATATGCAGGCGGCACGCCGAGCTCCGACGCCGCGCGCGGCCGGTAGTCGGGGCCGACGGTGCAGCCTGCCAACGGGACCGCGATGAGCGCCAGCAAGGTGATCGGACGGTTCATCATGCCCCTCGAAATGGGCGGCGGGCGCCGCGTCGTCCAATGAAATAGTGTCGCGAATTGTAAGCGTGACGGTCGAAACGCGCACGTAACGGGCGAGTTGCAAAGCTTTTGCGGGTGAAAGCGAACGCTCACTTGCGCGCCCCCGATGCTGACCGATATGACGCGCCACAAGAGGAGAGACCAGATGACTCAGGACGTCTATCCCGTACCCGCCGAATGGGCGCGGACGGCGCGGTACGATCAGGCGGGCTATGAGCGGCTGCACGGCCGCTCGCTTGCCGATCCGGGCAGCTTCTGGCTCGAACAGGCAAAGCGACTCGACTGGATCAAACGGCCCGAGATGGCGGGCGACTGGTCGTTCGACGAGGCCGATTTCCGCATCAACTGGTTCGCCGACGGCAAGCTCAACGTCGCGGCCAACTGCATCGACCGGCATCTGGCGAGCCGGGGCGGCGATGTGGCGATCATCTGGGAGCCGGATGATCCCGCCGAGGAACCGCGCCGGATCACCTATCTCGAGCTCCACCAGGAAGTCTGCCGCTTCGCCAATGTGCTTAAGGCGCAGGGCGTGAAGCGCGGCGACCGGGTGACGGTCTATCTGCCGATGATTCCCGAGGCGGCGTTCGCAGTGCTGGCGTGCGCGCGGATCGGGGCGATCCACTCGGTGGTGTTCGGCGGCTTCTCGCCCGAGGCGCTGGCCGGACGCATCACCGATTGCGACAGCGCGGTGGTGGTAACCGCCGACGAAGGCCGGCGCGGCGGCAAGCGTGTGCCGTTGAAGGCCAATGTCGATGCCGCCGCCGAGCGCGCGCCGGCGCTGCAGACGGTGATCGTCGTCAAGGCGACCGGCGGCGAGGTCGCGATGAGCGAAGGCCGTGACATCTGGTATCACGAGGCCGCGGCCACCGTGTCCGCCGACTGCCCGGCCGAGCCGATGGGGGCGGAGGATCCGCTGTTCATCCTCTATACCTCGGGATCGACCGGCAAGCCCAAGGGCGTGCTGCACACGACCGGCGGCTACCTCCTCTGGGCCAGCCTGACGCACGAGCTGTGCTTCGACTATCGCCCCGGCAATGTCTGGTGGTGCGCGGCGGATATCGGCTGGGTCACCGGGCACAGCTATATCGTCTATGGCCCGCTTGCGAACGGCGCGACGACGCTGATGTATGAAGGGCTGCCCAACTGGCCCGACGCCAGCCGCATCTGGCAGATCTGCGACCGGCACAATGTCCACACGGTGTTCACCGCGCCCACGGCGCTGCGCGCGCTGATGAAGGATGGTGACGAGTTCGTCACCAAGACCTCGCGCCAGTCGCTGAAATTGCTCGGCACGGTCGGCGAACCGATCAATCCCGAAGCGTGGCGCTGGTATCATGAGGTGGTGGGCGAGGGGCGTTGCCCGATCATCGACACCTGGTGGCAGACCGAGACCGGCGGCGCGATGATCGCCCCGATGCCGGGCGCGACTGACCTGAAGCCCGGATCGGCCACCAGGCCGATGCCCGGCGTCGATCCCCAGCTGGTCGATGAGAAAGGCAACGTCCTGCACGGCGCGACCGAGGGCAACCTCATTATCACGCGCAGCTGGCCAGGCCAGATGCGGACGGTGTGGGGCGATCACGAGCGCTTCTTCCAGACCTATTTCACGACCTATCCGGGCAATTACTTCACCGGCGACGGCTGCCGCCGCGACGAGGACGGCTATTACTGGATCACCGGGCGCGTCGATGACGTGATCAACGTCAGCGGGCACCGCATGGGCACCGCCGAGGTCGAGAGCGCGCTGGTGCTGCACCCCAAGGTCGCCGAGGCCGCGGTGGTCGGCATGCCGCACGAGGTGAAGGGACAGGGCATCTACGCCTATGTCACGCTCAACGCCGGCTGCGCGGCGGACGATGCGTTGCGCGCCGAGCTGGTCAAATGGGTGCGGACCGAAATCGGGCCTATCGCGACTCCCGACGCGGTCCAGTTCGCGCCGGGCCTGCCCAAGACGCGCTCGGGCAAGATCATGCGCCGCATCCTGCGCAAGATCGCCGAGGGCGATGTGTCGTCGCTGGGCGACACCTCGACGCTGGCGGACCCGGGCGTGGTCGACGATCTGGTGGCGAACCGGGTGTCCTAGCCGTTGCACCACCCCCGACTCAGCGTTATGCTACGGCAATACACTGCATAGGGGTTCCGCATGAAGATCAATGTCCTGGCTCGCCTGGCGCTCGGCGCTGCGGCGCTTTCGCTCACCGTGCCCGCACTGTCGCAGACCGCGGGTCCGAAATATGGCGGGTTCGGCGTCGATCTCGCCGCGCAGGACAAGGGCGTGAAGCCGGGCGACGATTTCTGGGCCTATGTCAACGGCAGCTGGGCGAAGAACACGCCGATCGCGCCGGACCGCAGCTCGGCCGGCGCCAGCGTCAAGCTGGCTGACGGGGCCGAGGTTGCGGTGCGCGCGATCCTCGACGACATGGCAAAGAATCCCGGCCAGTTCGGCGCCAAGGGCAAGCAGATCGGCGATCTCTATGCCAGCTGGATGGACGAGGCGGCGATCGAGAAGCGCGGCACTGCGCCGCTCAAGCCCTATCTGGCGAAGATCGCCGCGGCGAACGACCGCGTCAAACTGCAGGCGCTATTCGTCGAGCAGGGCTATGCCAGCCCGGTCAATATCGGGATCATCCCTGATCTCGCCAACCCGACCCAATATACCGCGATCGCCGGGCAGGGCACGCTGGGTATGGCGCGCGATTACTATCTGCTCGAAGGCGCCAAATATGACGGCTTCCGCGCCGCCTATCGCGCCTATATCGCCAAGGTGCTGACGCTCGCCGGGATCGGCGACGCCGCGGCCAAGGCGGACAAGATCGTGGCGTTCGAGACCGCGATGGCCAAGGTCCACTGGACGCCCGAGCAGAACCGCAACATCCCCGCGCTGTACAAGCCGATGGACCGCGCCGGCATGGCCAAGCTCGCGCCGCAGTTCGACTGGCCCACCATGATGAAGCTCAGCGGCCTCGAAGCGATGCCGATGATGATCATGGGCAATGACACCGCGCTGGCGGCGCTGGGCAAGCAGTTTGCGGAAGTGCCGGTCTCGACCTGGCAGGACTGGATGACGTTCCACTTCATCTCGTCGAGCGCGCCCTATCTGCCCAAGGCGTTCGACGACGCGTCGTTCGACTTCTTCCAGAAGACGCTGGCGGGCACCCCGCAGAAGCGCGAGCGGTGGAAGCGCGGCATTCAGCTGGTCAATGGCGCGCTGGGCGAGTCGGTCGGCCAGATCTATGTCGCGCGCCACTATCCGCCCGAGAGCTCGGCCCAGATGGGCGAGCTGATCGCCGATTTGCGCGCGAGCCTCGACGAGCGGCTCAAGGGCAATCAGTGGATGGACGCCGTGACCAAGGAGAAGGCGCTGGCCAAGCTCGCCGCCTTCGACCCACGCGTCGGCCACCCCACCAAGTGGATCGACTATTCGGCGATGAAGATCAGTCGCGGCGACCTGCTCGGCAACATCATGGCGTCGCAGGACTGGGGCTGGAAATACCAGCTCTCGCAGCTCGGCAAGCCGGTCGACCGCACGCTGTGGGCAATGACGCCGCAGACGGTGAACGCCTATTACAGCCCGCTGACCAACCAGATCACCTTCCCGGCGGCGATCCTGCAGGCGCCGTTCTTCGATCCCAAGGCGGACGCGGCGGTCAATTACGGGGCGATCGGCGCCGTAATCGGGCATGAGATCGGCCATGGTTTCGACGATCAGGGCAGTCAGTTCGGGCCGGACGGCAAGTTCGCCAACTGGTGGACGCCGGAAGCGAAGGCCGCGTTCGGCAAGCGCACCGCGGTGCTGGTCGAGCAGTTCGGCGGCTATGAGCCGATTCCGGGCACCAGGATCAACGGCAAGCTGACGCTGGGCGAGAATATCGGCGACCTTGGCGGCATCGAAATGGCCTATGGCGCGTACCAGCGCTATCAGGCGAAGCACGGCAAGGCGCCGGTGATCGGCGGGCTGACCGGCGATCAGCGCTTCTTCCTGGCCTATGCCCAGGCTTGGCAGACCAAGGTGCGCGAGGACGCCGAACGCTCGCGGCTGCTGACCGACACGCACAGCCCGGCCAAGTATCGCGTCAACGGCATCGTGCGGAATGTCGACGCCTGGTACGCGGCGTTCGACGTCAAGCCGGGCGACAAGCTGTATCTGCCGCCCGAGCAGCGGGTGAAGATCTGGTGATCGCGCGCTGATCGATACGAAAATGGGCCGGTCCGCCAAGGACCGGCCCCTTTTTTGTGCATCGCTCCTCCCGCTTGCGGAAGGCGCTAAAAGCCTCAGCCCGGCTTGGTCTCGAGGTCGGGGCGGATGCCGGCGGCCTGTTGTTCGCCGATCTCGCGCTGGCCGGCCAGACCGTCGTCCTTGAGCGTGTCGAGATGCATCATCTTCTTGACCAGCGGCGACACCAGGCACACCGCGACACCGATGCCGATCGTCCACCAGCCGATGGTGTTGTAGATCGCGAGCGTCGCTTCCTTGGTCATTTCGCCGCCTTCGCCGCCGGTGGCTTCACCGATCTTGCCCGCGACGAAATTGCCGACCGCGGTCATGTAGAACCACGCGCCCATGATGAGCGAGGCCAGCGTCTTGGGCGCGAGGCGGTTCATTGCCGACAGGCCGACCGGCGACAAACAGAGCTCGCCGGTGGTCTGCAGCAGGTAGATCAGGAAGACGAAGAGGACCGGGGTCATCGCCGCGATGCCGACCGAGTGCGCGCCCCACACGAAGACGAGGAACGAGAGGCCGACCTGAAGCAGCGCGATGCCGAATTTGGCGGGCGCCGAGGGTTCCCAGCCCTTCTTGCCGAGCCACACCCACAGCGCCGCGAACACCGGGCCGAGCAGCACGATGTAAATCGGGTTGATCGACTGGAACAGCGAGGCGGGGACGCCGGCGCGGTCGACGAAACGGTCGGTGTAGAGGTTAAGGCTGCCGCCCGCCTGCTCGAACAGGCCCCAGAAGACCGGGTTGAGCGCGATCAGGAAGAGGACGACGAGCAGCCGGTCGCGGGCATGCGGCTCGAGCCGGAAGGCCGAGTAGAGCACATAGCCGAGCAGGCCGACGCCCGAGACGATCAGCAGCGTCTGGATGACGTCCTGATACTGGACCAGCGCCCAGATCACGCCGACTGAGGCGAGACCGACAGCATAGAGGCCCCATTCGAGGCCCTTGGTCAGCGCGCGCGGCGCTTCGCCCTGGCCCATCAGCAGCGGCTTGCCGAGGATAAACACGATCAGGCCGAGCAGCATGCCGACGCCCGCCGCGCCGAAGCCATAGGCCCAGCCATAGGTCTGGCCGAGCCAGCCCGCGAGGATCGTGCCGATCGCGGCGCCGACGTTGATGCCGACATAGAAGATCGTATAGGCGCCGTCGCGGCGCACGTCGGTGAGGCCATAGAGCTGGCCGACGATCACCGAGATGTTGGCCTTCAGGAAGCCCGAGCCGACGATGATGAAGGCGAGCGCGAGCCAGAAGACGTTGATCGTCGCATCCGCCTGACCGCCATCGCCCTCGACCGCCATCAGCACATGGCCGAAGGTCAGCAGCACCGCGCCGAACAGCACCGCCTTGCGCTGGCCGAGGAACTTGTCGGCGAGATAGCCGCCGAGCACCGGGGTGATGTACACCAGCGAGGTGTAGGCGCCGTAGATCAGGTTCGACTTGCTGTCGCTGAACAGCCAGTGCTGAGTCAGGTAGAAGATCAGCAGCGCGCGCATGCCGTAATAGGAGAAGCGCTCCCACATTTCGGCGAAGAAGAGGACGTACAGGCCCTTTGGATGGCCGGCGAACTCGTTGCCCGGTTTGAGGGCGATCAGCCCGCCACCGGCGAGCAACAGAATGAGAAATCCAAGTGCGATTGCGGGAATGATGTCCACGCGCCTACCCCTTTGAACTGCGCGGCCTCCATGGGCCTGCGCCTTGATGGGTTGGAACCTAGCGGCGAAAACCGCCGTGTGAAGCAATATTGTGTCGCTTGAAACTGAACCTCGGATGAGCGCGATCGATTTTGTGCGACCGGCGCTTTTGTCCGGCGCGGAAAGTCCCTAACTGCGCGGCCATGACCTTCAACGACCGCTCGACGCCGCTTTCGCTGCTCGCCACCCGCCGTTCCGCCAAGGCGCGCGACATGATCGCGCCGGGGCCGGATGCAGGCGAGCTACGGCAGATCCTCGAAATCGCGGCGCGCACGCCCGATCATGGCAAGCTGGCGCCGTGGCGGTTCGTGGTGGTGCCGGCCGAAGCGCGCGACGCGCTCGCGGCGGCGCTGGTCGCGGCGTATCGCGCGGACAAGCCCGAGGCGGGGCGGCTCGAGATCGAGGCGATGGACTTTTTCGCCCGGCAGGCGCCGACCTTGGTGGTGGTGCTGGCCTCGCCCAAGGTCGAGAGTCACATTCCGCTGTGGGAGCAGGAGCTGTCGGTCGGCGCGGCGGCGATGAATCTGGAACACGCCGCGCATGCGTCGGGCTATGCCGCGTGCTGGCTGACCGGCTGGGCGGCCTATAGCGAACGGGTGCGCGACCTGTTCGGCGCGGCGCCCGAGCGGATCGCCGGATTCGTGTTCATCGGCACGCCGTCGCGGCCGCTGGACGAGCGGCCCCGGCCCGGGTTTGACAAGGTGGTCTCGACCTGGAACGGCCCGACTGACGGTATCTGACGAAACCGCATTCGCGCTGGCACTTCATTGCCCCATGCTGTATTAAGGCACCATGACAGCGCTCGAGCATGAAGACAGCCCGGTTTACCTGAAGCTGCGTGCGATTATCGCCTCGGCGATTCTGCGCGGCGAATACCGCGCGGGGGACCAGTTGCCGTCGGTGCGCGCGCTCGCGGCCGAGCATGGCGCGAACCCGCTGACTGTGGCCAAGGCCTATCAGAGCTTTCAGGACGACGGCTATGTCGAGGTGCGGCGCGGGGTCGGCATGTTTGTGCTGCCGGGCGCGGTCGAGCGGCTCAAGATCGCCGAGCGCGACCGCTTCCTCACCAGCTATTGGCCCAAGGTGCGCGACCATATCGCGCTGCTGGGGTTGAGCGCGCACGAATTGCTCGACCGCGAGATCGCCTAGCTTTTCGGCATTCGCCAATAATCCTCGATGACATCGACGAAATAGACGCCGTCGCGCGTGCGGATGTCGCGCGGCACGGCGGGGCCGCGGCGCATCACGAGCAAATGGCGGACTCGGTCGGCGGGATCGCGCGGGTCGAACACGATGCTGTGGTCGGAGGGATCGTCGATCATGCCGACCACATCGACCCAGGGCAGCGCGGCAGGGCGAGCGCTGTAGGGGTTGACGACGAGGCCGGCGGCGTGGGCGCGCAGCGCGGGGCCGAGCCAGGGCCAGCGGCGGCGCCAGTTGACATAGATGCCGGCGGCCAACAGCAGCGATGTCCCGGCGAACGGCGCGGCGTAGCGCGCTTCGCTCAGCGCAGCGCGGCCGAGCAGGATGGCGATCACCGCGAAGAACGCGACCGGCCATTGCGCGAGCCAGCCCGGCGGCGGCGCGTAGAACAGCCGCTCGGGCGGTGGGGTCGATCGTCTGCGCTTGCCGGGCATATCGGCGCGTTATAGCGAGGGCCGATGACCGCTCCAACCGACACCCGAACCTTGCCCTATGGCGACGCGGCGATGGCCGAGGCGGCGGCGGTGATCGCGGCTGGCGGCTGTGTCGCGGTGCCGACCGAGACGGTCTATGGGCTGGCTGCGGACGCGACCGACGCGAACGCGGTGGCCGGGATCTATGCGGCCAAGGGGCGGCCTTCATTCAATCCGCTGATCGTGCATGTGCCCGACCGGCAGGCCGCGGAGAAGATCGCGCTGTTCGACCGCGATGCGCGCGCGCTCGCCGACGCATTCTGGCCGGGGCCGCTGACATTGGTGCTGCCGCTGCGGCCCGATGCGGCGATTGCCGGGCTGGTGACGGCGGGGCTGGAGACGGTGGCGATCCGCGTGCCGCAGCATCGCGCGATGCAGGCGTTGCTGGCGGCGGCGGGCAAGCCGCTCGCGGCGCCCTCGGCCAATGCCAGCGGGTCGATCAGCCCGACGCGGGCGGCGCATGTCGCGGCGAGCCTGGGTGGGCGCATCCCGCTGATCATCGACGACGGCGCGACCAGCGGGGGGATCGAATCGACCATCGTCGCATTGGGCGGCTCGCCGCGCTTGCTGCGGCCCGGCCCGATCGCGGCGGAGGCGATCGAGCGCGAGATCGGGCGATGGTTGGGGCGCGGTGCGGACGGCAAGGTCGAGGCGCCGGGGCAGCTGGCGAGCCATTATGCGCCGTCCAAGCCGGTGCGGCTGGAGGCGACCGAGCGTTGCGCCGATGAATGGATGATCGGGTTCGGCGCGGTGGCGGGCAACGACACGCTGTCGGCGAAGGGCGATCTGACCGAAGCGGCCGCGCGGCTGTTCGATGCGCTGCACCGGGCGGATGACTCCGATGCGGCGGCGATCGCGGTGGCGCCCATTCCCGACATCGGGATCGGCATCGCGATCAACGATCGCCTGATGCGGGCGGCGCATCGCTGATTGCATCGCCGCGCGATCGGCGTAGCCTGACCTTCGCAACAAGGGGAGACGGATGATGGCGCGCGTGATCCTGGGCGGGCTGCTGGGCGGGCTGGCGATGTGGTTCGTGGGGTTCATCTTCTGGGGCACGCCGCTGAGCCTGCTGGCGCTGAGCAATGCTGGCGACGCGCAAAGTGTCGCGGTGCAGGCGGCGCTGGCGCAGAATCTGGGGCCGGGCGGAACCGGCGCCTATGCGATCCCGTGGCCGGGCACCGCGGCTGGCACTGCCGCTTATGGGCAGGGACCGGTGGCGCTGGTGCTGTTCAACGCGAGCGGTTTCGCCAATCCTGACATGAGCGCGCTGGTCGGCGGGCTCGTGCTGGGTATCGTCTGCACCTTGCTGCTCGCGGTCGGATTGCGGATGGCGGGCGAGGCGAGCCTTGGGCGGCGGTTGACGCTGGTCGCGATCTTCGCGGTGGCGATCACCGCCTATAGCCAGATCGGCCAGCCGATCTTCAACCACGCGCCGTGGGGCTATTTCATCTATCTGTGGATCAGCGAGATCGTCGGCTGGATCGCGGCGGGGGCGATCATCGCGAAGCTGTTGCCGGCAGCGGCGCCGGTCGCGTCACAGCAGCTCTAGCAACCGCACGCCAGCGTCGAAATCGGCGTGGCGGGTGGCGCGGGCCTGGCGGGCGAGGTCGTCCTCGCCCCAATGCTCGACCTGCCAGTCCTCGTCGAGATTGATGGCGGACCAGATGTCGTCGGGCGTCGCGGCGCGTTCGAGCAGCGCGAGTGCGGCGATCAGCGAGCCACTGACGGTGACGAGCGGGGACAGCGCGGCGAGCTCGAACGGCGAACGCGCCGCCACCGCCTCGGATAGCGCCGTGAGGCTGGCGGGCGGCTGGGCGCGGTGCATGATCCCGGTCGCGGTGACCAGCGGGGCGCCATAGCGCGTCTTCGCCCAATCGAGCAGCGGGTCCCACGACGCCTGCTGCCGGAGTTGCAGTTCGAGCGGGTGATCGGCGCGATAGCAGAGGAGGTCGCTCTCGCCATATTGCGCGAGTCCAGCGGCGAAGGTCGCGGGATCGGCCGCGATGCGGTCGATCGCGGCGTTGGCGAGGCCGGTGAGCGGCATCGCGCGCGGGTCGACATCCTTGTCCACCGCGCGCCATTCCTCGGCGACCGCTTGTGCGAGCGCGGGGCTGGGCAGCGTCAGCGGCGCGCGGCCAGGGGTGCGCACCGGGCGACCGTCGAGATGGATGTCGTGGCCGCCGTCCACTGCGACGGTGGCGACGTCTTTCCAGAAGCGTTTCATGACTTACTCGACAGCTTCAATCCGTGGGGGGTGGCGTGCGCCATTTGCGCGCCATCGCACGCGGCACCACGGCCATGACATAGAGGCCGGAGATCAGGATCGCGCCGCCGAGGATCGTCTGGAACCAGCCGGTGGCGCGGCCCATCAGCACCAGCCCGAACACCGCGCCGATCACCGCGAGCAACTGCACGCCGATCATCGCGAAATAGCGGTTGCGGGCAGGGTCGTCGGTCACAGCGCCTCCAGCAGCGCGGGCAAGTCGCGTGCGTGGGTCACCACATCGCGCGCGCCCGCCGCATGCAATTCATGCGCGTCGTGATAACCCCACGCAACCCCGATCGGGTGCGTCCCGGCCGCGACCGCCATCTCGATGTCGAAGCTGGTGTCGCCGATCATCGCGGTGGTTTCGGGAACCGCGCCGGCCTCGGCAATACAGGCTTCGAGCATGGCGGGATGCGGCTTGGACGGGTGGCGGTCGGCGGTGTGGAGCGTGACGAAACGGCTCGTCAGGCCGTGATGGTCGAGGATATGGCCGAGCCCGCGATCGGACTTGCCGGTGGCGACGCCGAGCTTCCAGCCGGCATCGTACAGCGCCTCGATCGCCTCGGCGACGCCGTCGAACAGCGGCTCGGGATCGAGCGAGCGGTCGCTGCGCATCGCCCAGAAGGCGCGCTTATAGGCATCGGCCATGTCCGCGTGCTGCCGCGCCTCGGCCGCGGGGGCGAGCAGGGCGATGGCGGGGATGAGGCTCAAGCCCACGATGCGCCGGATCGCGTCGCGCCCGGGCGGGTCGAGCCGGTGCTCGACGAAGCACGCCTCCATCGCGCGGCAGATATTCGCCTGCGAATCGACGAGCGTGCCGTCGCAGTCGAAGACGGCGAGGCGAGTCATGCGTTCGTCCCAATTCCTCCCCCGGAGGGGGAGGGGGACCGCCGCGAAGCGGTGGTGGAGGGGTGGTTAGCCGAACAACGACCGGCTCGCTCGTGGAGGCTACCCCTCCACCAGCTTCGCTGGTCCCCCTCCCCCTCCGGGGGAGGAATGAAGTGCGTGCCGATCATTTCTTCTTTTTCTCGGGCTTCTTCACCGGCTTTTCCGCCTTGTCGCCGCGTCCGCGCCTCTCGCCGCGGCGCTCCTTGCGGACGGTCTTGGCGTGCGCCTTGGCCTGCGACTTCTTCTGTTCGCGCGTCATCGGCGCGCGTTCGTCGGGCGGCATGTTGTCGCCGGTCGCGATGTCGAAGCCGAGCTGCGCGAGCGTCTCGGCGAAATGCGTCGGCAGGTCCGCCGTCACGTCGAGCTTGTCGCCGTCGGGATGGGGAATGCGGATACGGCGGGCGTGGAGGTGCATCTTGCGGCTGATGCTGCCCGTCAGGAACGCTTCCGCGAGACCGTATTTGCCGTCGCCGACAATCGGGTGGCCGATCGCCGCCATGTGGACGCGCAGCTGGTGGGTGCGGCCGGTGTGCGGCTGAAGCTCGACCCAGGCGGCGCGGTCGCCGGCATTGTCGATCACGCGATAGCGCGTGCGGGCGACCTGCCCGTCCTTCATGTCGACCTGCATCTTCTCGCCGCCCGTGCCGGGCTGCTTGCAGAGCGGCAGGTCGATATAGCCGTCCTCGACGTCGGGCATGCCCATGACGATCGCCCAATAGGTCTTGCGCGCGGTGCGGCCCGAGAAGTTCTTGGCGAAATAGGCGGCGGCGCGCGCGGTGCGGGCGAGGACGAGCGCGCCCGACGTGTCCTTGTCGAGCCGGTGGACGAGCTTGGGCCGCGTATCGAGGTCGAAATAGAGGCCGTCGAGCAGCTGATCGACATGGTCGTGAGTCTTGGTGCCGCCCTGTGTCGCGAGGCCGGGCGGCTTGTTGAGCACGATCGCCTGCGCGTCGCGGTGGATCACCATCGATTCGGCGAATTCGATCTGCTCGGGCGTGAGCTGGGGGCGCGCCTTTTTGGGCTTGGCCGTGCCCGGCTCCGGCGCTTCGGCGGGCGGGACGCGGATGATCTGGCCGGCCTGGATGCGGTCGCCCGGCGTGGCGCGCGCGCCATCGACGCGGAGCTGGCCCGTGCGCGCCCAGCGCGAGACGAGGTTGAAGCTGGTGTCGGGCAGATGCCGCTTGAACCAGCGGTCGAGCCGGATGCCGTCATCGTCGAGCGCGACGGTGAACTGGCGGACGTTTTCGGCAAGCTTGGTCATGCGAAGGCTCGCGAAAGCTGGAGGCCGGCGAACAGCGCGACGATCGAGCCGACCACCGAGGCGAGGATATAGGCGAGCGCGACGCCGTGGTCGCCGCGCTGGAGCAGCTGCGCCGCGTCGAGCGAGAAGGCCGAGAAGGTGGTGAAGCCGCCAAGCACGCCGACGCCGAGCAGATAGCGCATCGCCTCGTTGCCGCCGCTGCGCGCGGCGAGCCAGGAGACGAGCGCCCCCATCGCGAAGCCGCCGAGCAGGTTCACGATCAGCGTTCCCCAGGGGAAATCGGGTCCCCACAAAGCGAGCGCGGCGCGGCCGGTGAGGTGCCGTGCGCCGGAGCCGATCGCGCCGCCGAGCATGACGAGAAGAAGATGGGACATCGCGCCGCCCTAGCGCGGTTCGCTCGCGGGGACCAGCCTCGCCCGAGCTCGGGTTGGGGACGGAGCAACAGCTCCGTCCCCCGGGAGAGCCCGGTTACTTGCCGCCGTCGGCGAGCAAGTCGATATCGGTGCCGCCGCCGGGGCGGTCGGACAGGAAGATCAGAAACGCCGCGCCGTCGCTCTTGCGCGTGCCGCCGAGCAGGTGCGTGCCGTCCTTGAGCTGATGCTCGGCGGTGTAGCCGCCCTTGATTGCGCGGGTGTAATACCAGTCGATCATCGTCTGCAGTGGCTGCGGGGCGGAGAAGGTGACGGCGCGCAGCGAGCAGCCATCGGCCTGCGTCCCTGCCGCCTCGACCACGCGGGCCTGCGGGTGGAGCGGGATCGCGGCGGGCATGCGCGCGGCCCAGCCTGCCGAATAGGCGAGCTTGGCCGCGCACGACGCAGTGCGTGGGTTCTTCTGGCGCGCGGCGAGGCCGCCGAGCGTGGCGGCCTGTTCCTGAGCGGCGAACGCGCCGGCCTTGGCGGCGGTCGGGGCGGGAGCCTTCATCAGCTCGCCATCCTTGGGCATTGCGGTCTTGCCGGCGGCGACCGTTTCGGCAGGGAGCGGCGCGGAATAGGGCTGGCTGGGCGGGCGGATCGCGTCCTTGTTCGATTGCTGCGCGAGCTGCGGATCGACCATGATCTGGTCCTGCAGCGCGCCCATCAGCGCGGGATCGGCGCCATTTCCGGCGAGTTCGTCGTCGAGCGCGGCGACATTGTTCTGCGGCGCCTCTTCACCACCGCTGCACGCGGCGAGCGCGAGCGGGGCGAGGAAGACGGCAATGGCTTTGACGGTGCGGGTCACGGTCGCGCTCCAAAATCCGGAAGCTGCGTGATGCCAGCACAGGGTTAAGGAAGCGTTTGCTATCCCTTGGCTTTCTCGCTCGCGATCCAGCTTTCGATCTGCACGTCGAGTATGTCGAGCGGGACCGCGCCCTGGCCGACCACGGCGTCGTGAAAGCCCTTGAGGTCAAACTTCGGCCTGAGCGCGGTTTCGGCGTGCTTGCGCAGCTCGCGGATCTTGAGCTCGCCGAGCTTGTAGCCGAGCGCTTGCCCCGGCCAGCTGATATAGCGATTGACCTCGGCATCGATATTCGCCGCCGACAGCGCGGTGTTGTCGAGCATGAACTTGACCGCCTGTTCCTTGGTCCAGCCCTTCGAATGGATGCCGGTATCGACCACCAGCCGGCAGGCGCGCCACATTTCGTAGCTGAGGCGCCCCATCTGCTTCTCGGGCGTGTCGTACAGTCCCATCTCGATCCCGAGATATTCCGAATAGAGTCCCCAGCCTTCGGTGAAGGCGGTGAAGCTGGCGAGGTGGCGACGGAACTTGCTCGTTTCCAGCTCCTGCTGGAGCGCGATCTGATGGTGGTGCCCCGGCACCGCTTCGTGCGCGGTCAGCGCCGGCAGCTCGTAGAGCGGGCGCTGATCGAGTTTCGAGGTGTTGATCTGTAATTTGCAGTTGCTTGGCGGTTGTCCCTTGAGGGTCTCAAGGATCTGTCCGCACTCGCCGGCCGATGGGTCGGTGGTGCTGTATCGGGTCTCACAAGGCCGGACGTTGCATTGACT
>NZ_JAMLDX010000019.1 GCF_024211275.1 Sphingomonas tagetis | reverse complement strand
GGAAGCGCCTCGTGCGCGACTACGAAAAACGCCTCGACGTCTCCGAAGCCATGATCCACGTCGCCCTCGGCAGCCTCATGCTCCGCCGCATCGTTCATCCGTAAGCATTCTCAAACGGACTCTAAGATGCGCAATGATATTCTCGATCCAACCGTAAACAGGCGCCGCAAGTTTTCACTGCGTTCGCTGGCGACCGCATCCGTGCTGGCGCTGACCACCGTTACCGTCGCGCCCGCCCTGGCGCAGGATGAGCCTCAGCCGGATGACCAGACCATCGTCGTCACGGGCGTCAACGCGCCGGTTACGACCTCGACCGGCCTGCCGCTGACCTTCATGGAGACGCCGCAGTCGGTGACGATCATCGACCAGCAGCGCATTCAGGATTACGCGCTGACCAACATCAAGGACCTGCTCGACCAGGTCGTCGGCGTCAGCGTCGAACGCGTCGAGACCGACCGCGCGACCTTCAGCGCGCGCGGCTTCGACGTGACCAATTTCCAGATCGACGGGATCGGCCTGCCGCTGATCGAGAACACCTTCTATGGCGACACCGACAGCTTCCTGTACGAACGGATCGACATCATCCGCGGCGCCAACGGTCTGACCACCGGCGTCGGTAACCCGTCCGCGACAGTCAATTACATCCGCAAGCGTCCGATTTTCGACGCCACGCATGTCAATGTCGGCGCCTATGCCGGATCGTGGAACAAGTGGCGGCTCGAAGGCGACGTGTCGGTCCCGATCGGCGAGAATTGGGCGGTGCGCGCGCTGCTCGCGCATGAAGAGACCGACAGCTATCTCGACAAATATCATGTCAACCGCGAGGTCTATGGCCTCGTCGTCGCGGGCAAGCTCACCCCTGACCTGACGCTGACCGCCGGCTATCACCGCCAGCGCAACGACGCGACCGCGGCGACCTGGGCCAGCCTCGTGCTGCTCTATTCGGACGGCAGCTTCATTCCCTATGATCGTTCTGCCAATCCGGCGCCGCCCTGGTCCTATTGGGACATCACTGAGCAGCAGGCTTATGGCGAGCTCGCTTATGCGATCGGCAGCTGGACGGTGAAGGGCATCGTCACCTATCGCCATTATGCCGACGAGTTCCAGATCGACTATCAGTATGGTCTGCCCGACCGCGTCACCGGCCTCGGCTATGCCGGCGATTCCTCGCAATTTTCGAGCACCAACCGCCGCTGGCTGGGCGATCTCTATGCGACCGGAAAGGTCAATCTGTTCGGACGCGACCACCAGCTGACCTTCGGCGCCTCCTATGGCCATAGCCGGCAGGAGACCTATCAGGGCCGCGCGATCAGCCCGATCCAGCCGGGCATTCCCGGCTATGTCCACTATCCCAACTTCAACGTGCCCGATCCGTTCGACGTGCCCGAGCCCGTCTATGCCGCGCCCGGCATCCAGCACGATCAGACCGACAAGCTCACCCGGCTCTACGCCGCGTCCCAAATCAACATCGCCGATTTCCTGAAGGTGATCGCTGGCGCGAGCTGGGCGAAATATCAGAGCAACGGCATCTATTACGGCGAAGTGCGCGACACTGACGTCAGCAAGCTCAACCCCTATGTCGGCGTGCTGGCGGATGTGACGTCGTTCCTGACGGCATATGCCAGCTACACCACGATCTTCAGCCCGCAGACCCAGTCCGACATCAACCGCCGCCAGCTCGCCCCGGTGCAGGGCATCAACATGGAAGGCGGGATCAAGCTCAACCTGTTCGACAAGCGCTTCTATGCCAGCGCCGCGATCTTCCGCACCGAACAGAACGGCCTCGCCAACTTCGCCGGCGTGCAGACCGGGACGGGCGGCGACGTGTTCTTCTACTATGAGCCGGAGGACACGATCTCCGAAGGTTTCGAGTTCGAGGTCGCTGGCAAGATCACACCGAACTGGTCGCTGAGCGGTGGCTATACCAAGTTCAAGATCACCAACACACTCGGCACGAATACCCAGCTGCACATCCCGCGGCAGACGTTCAAGGCGTCGACCACCTACAACATGCCGCAATTGAACAATGCCTCGATCGGTGCGCAGCTGCGCTGGCAGAGCGATCTTGCCGTGCCGGCCGACGCCTATGGCTTCGCCGTCGCACCGGTCGTGCGGCAGGACAGCTATGCGGTGCTCGACCTGATGGCGGGCATCGATCTGGTCGATAAAGTGCGCGCGACGGTGAACGTCCGCAACGTGACCAACCAGCTGTTCTACAACAGCCTCGCTTATGCGAGCTATGCGCTGGCGTTGTATGGCCCGGGGCGCAGCTTCACCGCGTCGCTGTCCTACCGGTTCTGATCCCCCTGCGTGGTCGGCTGATCCGGCCGGCCACGCGCTTTTTGGCAGGAAATTCAGATGCTCTTGAGGTTATCCGCTGCGTTGCTCGCCCTCTCGGTCCCCGCACTGGCGCAGGACAAGCCGGCCCCCGCCGAACCGGCCAAGGTCGAGATGGTGCCGCCGAGTTTCGAGATGTTCCGCCTCGCACCGGGCAAGACCGAGGACTTCATCCGCAGCCTCGCCGATTGGGACGAGGTCAGCCGCGCTGGTGGGCAGCCGCTCTACCAGATGTTCCTGCATGAGGGCGGCGAGGATTGGGACGTGCTGCTCTACAAGCCCGCCCGCCCCAAGCCGACGCCGGCGCAGGAGGCGGCGATGGCGGCCAAGGCGAAGCAGCTCGGCCTCGCCAGCGGCGCGCTCTATTATGTCGAGATCCGCGAGCAGATGGCGGAGCATATCCATTTCGATGCGAAAGGACCAATGAGCCCGGCCTCATGGATCGCCGAGATCGACCGGCTGCGCGCCGAGAAGAAGGCGCGCAAGTGACCGACCCGCTCGGCCTGACCGGCGCGATCACGCGTCGCGACTTCTTCAACGGCACGCTCGCCGCGGGGGGCGCGGCGTTGCTCGCGGGCTGCGGCGGCGGCGCGCAGGGTGACGCCGCAGCCGCGCTCGCGCCGTCGGGTTCGCCCTGGACCGGCTATGGCGGGGTGGGGGACTATGCCTGGTCGAACGGCAACACCCACGCGGTGGTTGACGCGGCGCACGGCATTCGCGACCGCCGCTATCCTGATCCCGCCAAACAGCCGGTCGACGAGGAAGTCGACCTGGTCGTGGTCGGCGGCGGTTTCTCGGGCATGACCGCGGCCTATGAGTTCAACAAGCGCGCGCCGGCGGGCAAGACGTGCCTGTTGCTCGACAACCACCCGATGATCGGCGGCGAGGCCAAGCAGAACGAGTTCGACGTCGACGGCCGCCGGCTCGTCGCGCCGCAGGGATCGAACGGTTCGATCGTGCCGCATCCCGGCTATGTCCGTGGCAGTTTTGGCAACGGCTATTACGATGTTTTCACCGACTATTATCGCGAGTTCGGCCTCCCGACGAAGTTCGAGCGCGAGCCGCTCGGCGGCGGGGCGGAGCGCTATAATCTGCCCGACTATCATTTCGACCCGATGTTTCCGGGTGCGGAAAAGGAATTCGCCACCGGCTATCATTTCGCCGGGAAGGGCTGGGCGAAAGACCCGACCAAGGTGGCGTTCGCGAACACCCACTGGCCCGCGGCGGTGCAGAAGGAGCTGGACGATTACGTCCAGAACCGCCGCGATGTGCTGGGCAAGACGCCCGATGCGGAGCGCTGGCTCGACACGATCACTTATGCCGACCTGCTGGACAAGTTGCGTTATGGGAAGGAAGTGCGCGACTATATCGACCCCTACATCGCGGTCGGCAATTTCGGTGTCGGCAGCAATGCTATCTCGGCCTATGCCGGTCACAAGCTTGGCCTGTCCGGCACCACGCTGCCGCCCAAGCCCGGCGAGAAGCCCAAGCCCCCTGCCGATATCAGCGTCGTGTCCTTCCCCGGCGGCAACACCGTGTTCCTGCGCACGATGCTCCAGCGGATCATCCCGGGCGCGATCGGCGGCAAGGGCGACCTTGCCGGCATCGCCACGGGTCCGATCGACTTCAAGAAGCTCGACCGGCCCGGCGGACGCGTGCGCATCCGCCTGAGCGCGACGGCGATGGACATGCGCCACGACGGCGATCCGGCCAGCGCAGAGTCGGTGATCGTCTCCTATGTCCGCGACGGCAAATTGCGCCGCGTGCGGGCAAAGGCCGTGGTCATGGCGTCGGGCGGGTGGGTCAATCGCAACATCGTCACCGACATGAGCGATGGCCACCGCGCGGCTTATGCCCAATATCATCACGCACCGGTGATGATCGCCAATGTCGCGCTGCGCCACTGGCGGTTCTTCGACAAGCTCGGTTTCGCCAATGCGCGCGCGTTCGGCGCGCTGGGCTGGCAGGTCGGCATCCGTCGCAATGTCGCGTTTGGCGGGGAGAAGCCGTTTACGCCCGACGATCCGACTGTGCTGACCTTCTACATCCCGTTCCTGCGGCCCGATCTGCCAGCCACGGCGCAGGGCCCGGCGGCGCGGCAGCAGCTGTTCGCCACGACCTACGCCGAATTCGAGAAGCAGATCCGCCAGCAGCTCGCCGATATGTTCGGCGCCACCGGCTTCGACGCGCGGGACATCGCGGGCATTATCCTCAACCGCTGGGGCCACGCCTATTGCTCGCCGCAGCCGGGCTTTTATTTCGGCAAGGACGATCAGCCGCCGCCCTCGGACGTGATCCGCAAGCCCCATGGCCGCATTACCTTCGCCCATTCCGAACTCAATGGATCGATGCAGATGGCGCATGGCATGCACGAGGCCTATCGTGCGGCGGGGCAGGTCATGGCGATGATCTGATGCAGGCCGTTGAACCCGAAGCGCCACCGCAAGAGGCGATTTACCGGCACGGCCGGGCAGTGCGCGTAACGCACTGGCTCAACGCCTTCTTCATCTTCGCGCTGATCTTCACCGGCTTCGGCATCACCCAGCTTCATGCGCCGCTTTATCTGGGCGATGCCGGGCAGGATTGGGGGGCGGGGATCGAGGAGATCAACGGCGCGGCGCGCGATCCCTACCCGTCGATCCTGCACGTTCCGCAAGTGCCATGGGTGGACCTGCGCGAGAAGCTACCCGCCATGGCCGATTTCCTCGGCACGGCAGAGGTTTACGTGCGCAACCCGACCCGCGTGCGCGATCACATCTTCTTCGCCTGGCTGTTCCTGTTCAACGGGCTGGTCTATCTCGCCGCGGGGTTGGCGAGCGGGCGGTTCCGCACGCTGCTCCGCCCCTCGCGGCGTGACCTGTCGTGGCGCAAGTTCGCCCGCGATTTTTGGGACCACGTCCGGCTGCGCTTCCACAAGGGGGGCGAAGCGCGCTCGTACAACCTCATACAGAAATACACCTACCTCACGATCATCTTCGTCGTGTTGCCGCTTCAACTGCTGACCGGCTTCGGGCTGCTGCCGTGGATGGATGCCGGCATGCCCTGGTTCAAGGACGTGTTCGGCGGGCGGCAGACCATGCGCACGATCCACTTCGCCTGCTCGCTCGTGGTGGCGGCGTTCATCCTCGTGCATCTGGCGATGGTCGTGCTGTCGGGGTTCCGCAACAACATCCGCTCGATGATCACGGGCTGGTACAGGCTTCCGAGGTAGACATGGCCGACGACACCATCCGCGGACTCTCCCGCCGCCAGCTCGTGGCGGGCGGCGGCGTGGCGCTCGCCGCCGGCGCGGGCGCGCTGCTGGCGGCGCGCGGGCTGAGCTTTCAGCTGCCGCCCAATATCGGCAGCCTGACGGGCTTGGCGGAGGGGCTGACCCATGCCGGCAGCCGGCTGTTCCTGACCCACAAGACGCTGGTGCCGGAATATCCCGTCTCGGCGATCACCAAGGTCGACAACTGGAAGAATGACGCCCCCGCGGACCCCGAGCTGATCCGGCACATCGGCTCGAAATTCCGCGACTGGCGGCTGCCGGTGGACGGGGTGCTCAAGCCGGCCACGCTTTCGTTGGCAGAACTCGCGCAATTGCCACGCAAGACCCAGATCATCGCGCGGCACTGCATCAACGGCTATTCCAGCATCAGCCCCTATACCGGCGTGCCGCTGCGCGACCTGCTGGCGTTGGTCGGGCTGGGGCCGAACATCCGCTATATCGGCTTTGAGAGCTGGTACGATAATGGCTGGGATTCGATCGACCTGTTCGACGCGTTCCACCCGCAGACGATCCTCGCCTATGACGAATTCCCCGGCACGCCGGTGTCGTGGACGCGCGGCATGCCGTTGCGGCTGACGATGCCGCTGCATTACGGCTACAAGTGGATCAAGGGGATCAAGCGCATCGTCGCGCTGGAGAACCTCGACACATTCGGCGACGGCACAGGCTTCGGCAGCTCCTACGCGTCGAAAGGCCGCACCTGGTCGGCGGCGGGCGCGTGAACGAGGCGGGGGTCTGGATGCGGCGGCGGTGGAAGCTGTTGGTGTTCGCCGCCGCGCTCGTGCTTGGCTGGTGGGCCTATTCGGCGCCCGCCAACGTCGCGAAACGGCTCCGTGCGTCGGCGGAAGCACCCGGCGGTTCGCAACGCATCGCCGCTCGGGTCGATTTCCCACGCGTGAACGCACAGCTTTCCGGCGACTTGCAGCGTGCAGCCAGAAACGGACTCAGCGGCCAGAGCTTCGCGCAGCTGCTGCTGCATGGCTGGCTCCCGCAGCAGCGTCCCGCCAAAGCCCCGCTTTCGACCGCCAGCGTCGATCATACCCGCCTCTATCAGGTGCGGTACAAGAGCTTGAACAGCGCGATGGCGATCTTCTGGGACGCGAGGCAGGTGCATGAGGTGATCCTGACGCTGGAACGCGACAGCCCGTTCAGCCGCTGGCGCGTGACGCGCGTCGTTCAATTCAATGCCTGCGCCTATGAATTCGACTGCGCGACGGTCCCGCTCGCCGAAATTCCGGCAAGGGTTACGGGCGCGAACGTCTCGGAATAGCCGACTGCGCGGTACCACGCCGGACGATGCCCAGCCGCTGCATCTGGCTTGCAACGTCCGCGTCCGAGCGGCCCAGCGCGGCCGCCACCTCGCGGAGCGGCCAGCCTTTCCAGAGAAAGGCGCGCAATCGGCGGTTCGCGGCTTCGGGCCAGTTCGCAGCACCCATCGGACCTCTCCCATCACGCGCCGCCTTCGCGCAGCAGCCAAGCTCGGCTTGAACGCGGCTGATCATTTCTTCGATCCAATTCCCAGTCAACAAGTGGATGATGAGCCCGCCTGTCCCGCTGCACGGTTGACCGATTTCAGGCGATGGAGATGCCGCAATGAATGCCTCGCCCCAGATCATCGCCTTTCCGCAGGAACTCGACATCGTATTCGGCGAATTACGGCAGGCGCGCCGCGATTGGCGGGCGCGCCATGCCCGCAGCGGCGGGCGGGGGATCGAGTTTCCCTCGCGTCGCGATCTCGCGCGGATCATGCGCGAGCTGGGTGCGGTGCTGTTCCCGCTGCGCCTCGGTCCGCCCGAGCTCACAGCGGGCAACGAGGATCGCTGGGTCGAGGCGACGCTCGAATCCGCTCTGTCGCAGCTGGCCGCGCAGATCGCGCTCGAGCTGCGTATCGCACGGCCAGGGATCGATAGCGCCGAGGAGGGGCAGGAGGCGGAGCGGCTGATCGGC
This sequence comes from Sphingomonas tagetis, assembly GCF_024211275.1. Taxonomy (GTDB): domain Bacteria; phylum Pseudomonadota; class Alphaproteobacteria; order Sphingomonadales; family Sphingomonadaceae; genus Sphingomonas; species Sphingomonas tagetis. Next base: position 80,458 of record NZ_JAMLDX010000019.1, on the reverse strand, counting down.
ATCTTCGCCGCCGACCTGCCCGACCTGCGCCGCGCGCTGGATGTGGATATCGAGGCGGGCTACGCCAACGATCCCGCTGCACGCAGCGTCGACGAGATACTGCTGACCTATCCTTCGCTCGAAGCGATCGTCCATCACCGCATCGCGCACCGGCTTCACCGCCTCGGCGCGCCGCTGGTCGCCCGCATCATCGCCGAAATCGCACACGCCCAGACCGGCATCGACATTCACCCGGGCGCCCGCATCGGCCACAGCTTCTTCATCGATCACGGCACCGGCATCGTCATCGGCGAAACCGCGGTGATCGGCGATCGCGTGCGCATCTATCAGGGCGTGACACTCGGCGGAGCGCCGCTTGAAGCGGGCGCGGCGCATGCGGGTGAGCCGCAGGCGCGGCGCCACCCCGCGATCGGTGACGATGTCGTCATCTTCGCCGGCGCGGTGCTGCTCGGGCCGATCACGGTCGGGGCGCGGTCGTGGATCGGCGGCAATATCTGGCTGCGCCGTGACGTCCCGGCGGATAGTCTGGTTGAAACACCTGAGGTCGCGGTACGGCCGCGGGGATAGCACTCAGAGGCCGGTGTGGTGAGGCGCCGCGCTCATGCTTTCGCTTCAACCGCTGCGGCGGCCGGTCGTTTGGCAAGATCCGACAGGATCGCCATGTGGCGTTGCCGCGAGAGCGTGTACCCCAGCAGCGCCAGCGGCGCGATCAGCGTGATGGTGGCGGGCAGGGGGCCGGCGACCAGCCCCAGGTTACGGATCAGTTCGGGCGCCAGCGACAGCTCGCCGCCCTTCGCGGCGGCGGCAGTCGGGAATTGGATCACGTCGAGCGCGACGCCGGCGATGAACCCGCCCACGCCGCTGGCGGCCTTCACCGCCAGCGTAAGCCCTGAGAAGAACAGAGCCTCACGCCGGACCCCAAAGCGATGTTCGTGCTCGTCGGTCGCGTCCGCCATCATCGACTGGCCGCTGATCGCCACGCCGACCAGCGCCGCGCCCGAACACACTGCGTTGAACAGCAGGATGGGGACCACCAGCGAATCCGCGGGGTCGAGAACACCCGCCATATGCGCGAGCGGCGGCCAGGCTTGGGTGACCACAAAGGCCAGGAAATTAGCGATCGCCAGTGTCTTCTTTTCGAAGATGCGGGCGAGCAGCGCGGTGAGCGGCGCGCCGACGAAGGGTCCAAGCGTCGCGCCGACCAGCACCAGCTGCACCGCTTCGGTCGAGAGGTTCCAGAAATAGCGGTTGAGATAGAGCGCCAGTGCCCCCGCCGCGCCCTGCGCCACGAAGAACGCTGCCACAGCGACGAACAGCACGACGAACGATCGGTTGCGGAACATCTCGCCCAGCTCGCGCGCGAAGCGGGGGATCGTCGCGCCAATGCCCGGCGCCGGCGCGTGCAGCCGGGGCAGCACAGTCTTGGTCGCGAACGCCGCGGTCAGCCCCGACGCCGCGATGAGCGCCGCGCAGACCCAGCCGAACGGAACATAGGCGTCGCGCTGGAGCAGCCCGTCGGTGCCGGCCATGAACACGCCGAGGCCGAGGCCGATCGCGAGAAACGTGCCGAGCATGTTGAAGCAGATGCGGTAGCTGACGATGCTCGACCGCTCGACATAGTCGTCGGTGACTTCCGCGCCGACCGCGACATGCGGCAGCATGAACACCGAAAGGCACAGCCGCAGCAGCATCGCGATCAGGCCGGCATAGAGCAGCAGGCCCGTGCCGCTCAGCCAGCTCGGGATCGAGAAAAGCAGACCAAACAGCAACGCCAGCGGGACCGAACCGTACAGCAGATAGGGATAGCGACGCCCCCATTTGGAGCGCGTGTTGTCGCTGATCAGCCCGATCAGCGGATCGGCCACCGCATCGATCAACAGCCCGACGAGCAGGGTCGTGCCGGCCGCCGTTCCCGACAGCCCGCACACTGTGGTGAGGTAGAAGAGCAGAAAATAAGTGAGCGAGCCTGCGGTGATCCCATCGATCATGCCGCCCGAGCCGTAGAGCAGCTTGAATCGCGCGCCGACCGGCGTCTGGCGAAGGCGCGCGGCGGCGTCGGTCACAGGTTCATGCCCCCGGCGACGAGCAATACCTGCCCGCTGACATAGTCGCTCTCCGGAATGCACAGCAGGTAGATGCTCCCCGCTGCCTCTTCCGGCGTGCCCTCACGGCCGAGCGGCACGGCGGTGCGGAACCGCTCGAGCGCATGCGCCGGCATGCCCGTCTGGGCCGGCTGCCCTTCGATCTCGACGACTGCGTCGGGCTGGGTGAGGCGCGTGCCGATCAGCCCGAAGGCGACGCAGTTCACGCACACCTTGTAGCGGCCCCATTCCTTGCTGAGCGTCTTGGTCATCCCGACCAGCGCGGCCTTGGCCGATGAATAATTGACCTGGCCGGGATTGCCGTTGGTGCCCGAGATGGAGGAGATGTTGACGACCTTGCGGACGCGTTCGATGCCTTGTTCCGCTTCGGCCTGAGCCATGCGGCGGATCGGATCGGCGGCGGCGCGCAGGATACGGAACGGCGCGGTGACATGGACGTCGAGCATCGCCTGGAACTGCTCGTCGGACTGGCGATGGATCACGCCGTCGCGGGTATGGCCGGCATTGTTGATGATGATGTCGAGCCCGCCGAACGCGTCGAGCGCGGTCTGGACGAAGCGCGTGCCGAAATCCTCGGCCGTGACGTTGCCGACGCAGGCGACCGCGCGCCCGCCCGCCGTCATGATCGTCGCGACAGTCTCGTTCGCGGGCGCCTCGTCGAGATCGTTGACGACGACCGCCGCGCCTTCCGACGCCAGCTTGAGCGCTGTCGCCCGGCCGATCCCGCGCCCGCTGCCGGAGATGATCGCGACCTTGCCGTCGAGCTTGCTCATGCCGCGCGGCCGAACAAGGTGACGACGCACGCGCCGCCCAGACCGACATTGTGCTGCAGCCCGAACCGCGCGCCTTCGACCTGCCGCCTGTCCGCATTGCCGCGCAGCTGCTGGGTCAGTTCATAGCATTGCGCGAGGCCGGTCGCGCCGAGCGGATGGCCCTTGGAAAGTAGCCCGCCCGAAGGGTTGGTGACGTGCTTGCCGCCATAGGTGTTTTGCCGGTCGCGGATATATTGCTCGGCGGTGCCCTCGGGCGTGAGGCCGAGCGCTTCGTAGGAGATCAGCTCGTTGGGGGTGAAGCAGTCGTGCAGCTCGACCGCCTGAATGTCGTCCGGACCGACGCCCGCCGCCTCGTAGACCTGCCGCGCCGCTTCCTTCGCCATGTCATAGCCGACGACGCGCATCATCCCGCCATCTTCGAACGTGCCGGGCATGTCGGTGGTCAGCGCCTGCGCGACGATCTCGACCGGGGCGTCGAGACCATGCTTCGCGGCGAACGCCGGCGAGACCAGCACCGCCGCCGCCGCGCCGCAGGTCGGCGGGCACGCCTGAAAGCGCGTGATCGGGCCGTAAAGATGCTTCGACGCCATCACTTCCTCGAGCGTGATCGGCTCGCGGAACAGCGCCATCGGGTTGTTCGCCGCGTGGCGGCGCGCCTTGACGCTGATCATGCCGAACGCCTCGTCACTGGTGCCGTAGCGCGCCTGGTGATCGAGTCCGCCGCCGCCGAATTGCTGCGCGGCGAAGGGCGCGTGCGGATCATATTGCTGCAGCTCGTCCTGCCGCTTGAGCGCGAGGTCGAGCGTGCGCTTGCGATCGTCGAACACCATCCCGAGCGCGCCCGGCAGCATCTGCTCGAACCCGACCGCGAGCACGCAATCGGCCACGCCAGCCTCGACCATCTGCCGCGCGAGATACAGCGCGGTCGAGCCGGTCGAGCAGTTGTTGTTGACGTTGACGATCGGGATGCCGGTGATGCCGACGCGGTAGAGCGCCGACTGCCCCGCGGTCGAATCGGCATAGACATAGCCGGCATAAGCCTGCTGGACCTGATCGTAGCTCACCCCGGCATCGGCGAGCGCGAGACGGACCGCCTTTTCGGCCATGACGTCCCAATCCTCGGATTGGCCCGGCTTGGTAAAGGGGATCATGCCGACCCCGGCGACAAGGGTTTTGGTCAAGGCAAATACTCGGCTGCGGGCATGACGGGCTCGTGCTCGGCGACTTGCCGGGTCAGCGAGTAGACCTGCCGCGTTTTGGATTCATATTCGGGCCAGGGCAGCGAACCGTCGGTGGCGAAGCGGATCCACAGCGCGTGGATCGAGTCCGCCAGTTCCTGTGGCGGGTTCTCGCCGAGCAGAGCGTTGGGGCCGCTGGCGCAGGCGAGCGTATCGAACACGAACGGCAGCTCGATCGCATGCGCCGCACCGAGCTGGCCGTCGAATGCCGGAGAACGCCATTCGAACTCATAGACATGGGCGCGGCCCTGATGCAGCTCGGCAGTGCGCCGCGTCATCCAGCGGAACATCAGGTCGGTCAGCGCGCGCGTCAGCACTTCGCCCGGCTTCGCGCCCTTCTCGTCGAGGCCATAGGCGCGCAACGCGGCCTTGGCGTCGGGCAGCGCCTTTTTCATGAACATCAGCGCCATCCAGCGCCTGAGCTTGCCGATCGTCCCCAGCGGCACGAAGAACAGCCGCGCTTCCTCGCTGGTCGTTCCGATCAGCAGCTGGATATCCTTGCCCGCGCCATCGGCCAGCGCCTGGATCGTGCTGACCGGCAGAATGTCGTCGCCATGCACCGGCAGATAGCGCGTGATCCCGAACGAGGGGTCGCGGCCCGTGTCGTCGCGCAGGTGGAAGAACGGGCTCGGCTTCATCGCCCATTCCTGCGCGGGAAGCATTTCCTCGGGCGTCTTGCTCAGCAGGCCCGCGCGGTCCGGGGTGACCCTCAACTTGCGCGCAATGCGGCGGACCAGCTTCTGCATCAGCGACTGATCGCGGCTCAGCAGCACATGCCCGCTCTGGCAGATTGCGCGCTGGAACAGCCCCTGCGCGGGGGGCGAGGTCATCAGCGCGGCGATGCACCATGCGCCGCCGGATTCGCCGAACAGTGTGACATTGGCCGGATCGCCGCCGAACGCCGCGATATTGTCGCGGACCCAGCGCAGTGCCGCGATCATGTCGCGCAGGCCGATATTGGTCGCCACGTCCCGGGCCGGCAGGAATCCCTCGATCCCGACGCGATAGTTGATCGTCACGCACACCACGCCGTCGCGCGCGAAGGCGCTGCCGTCATAGACCGGCACGTCCTTGCTGCCCGACACGAAGCTGCCGCCATGGACGAAGATCATCACGGGGCGCTTCTCGCCCTGGGCTGGTGCCCAGAGGTTGAGCGTCAGATAATCCGGGCCATTGGGGATATCGGGCGCGGTGAGGCTGACGAGATCGATTCCCAGATCCTTGGGCCGATTCTGCGGCGCGCTGGGGCCGGGCCGTGTGGCGTCGCGCACACCGGTCCAGCGCTCGACTGGTTCGGGCGCGCGGAACCGCCGTTCCTGCGTCAGTGGCGCGGCATAAGGCAGGCTGAAGAATTTTCGGACGCCGTTCTCGGTCACGCCCTGAACCACGCCGTCGGCGAGTTCGATCTCGGTCACCAGCACGAATAGCCTCCATCCACTGCGACGATGCTGCCGGTCATAAGGCTGGCGGCATCGGATGCGAGGAAATGCACGACCGACGCGACTTCGTGCGGCTCGCCCAGCCGGCGCTGCGGCGTGCCGTCGAGCCAGCGCTCGAGCAATTCGGCTTCGGCAAAGGCGTTGAGCGGCGTCGCGATATAGGTCGGCGCGACCGCATTCACCCGCACGCCGCGGTCGGCCCACTCCGCCGCAAGGCTTTTCGTGAGCTGGTGCACTGCGGCCTTGGAGGCATTGTAATAGCTTTGCGGCTGCGGCCGGTTGACGATGAATCCCGACATCGACCCGACATTGACGATGCTGCCCGAACCCTGCGCCAGCATGTGCCGGCCGAAGGCGCGCGCGCACCAGAAGCTGCCGTTGAGGTTCACGTCGAGCACGTTGAGCCAATGCTCGTCCGCCACTTCCTCGGCGCGCGTGTCGCTGCGCGCGATCCCGGCATTGTTGACGAGGATGTCGATCCGCCCCGACCGCGCCATCAATTCATCGGCGGCCCGCGCGACGTCGGCGGATCGAGTCACGTCCAGTTCGACGCCTTCAACCGCATGCCCCTTTCCAGCGAGCGTATCTCGCGCCGCCGCGATCGCGCCCGGGTCGCGGTCGGCGATCGTCACGCGCGCGCCGGCTTCGGCGAGCGCCTCGGCCACCGCCAGGCCGATCCCGCTCGCGCCGCCCGTGACCAGGGCGACGCGATCGGTGAGTTTGAGGCGTTCGAGGTACATCGGCTCGGACGTTCAGGGTTCAGAAGTTCGCGCGCAGCGTCGCGCCGACGGTGCGCGGCCTGACCCTGAACGCCGCGTCGGTCAGCCCGACCAGATCGGCATTGGGCACCGCGTTGACGATGCCGCGGTCGTTGAACAGATTCTCGGCGAACAGCGTGACGTCGAAATTGTCGCCGCGATAGCCAAGGCGCAGGTTGACCAGATTATAGTCGCCGATCTTGAGCGACCCGGCCTTCATGAAATCGATATAGGACGGCCCGACATAGGTGTCGTCGACCCGGATGAAGGCGTTGCCGAGATTATACTGGATGCCGCCGGCGAGCGACAATTCCTGCGAGCCGGGCAGCCGGTCGCCCTTGAACACGCCATAGACCGCTGCGCCACGCGCCGATGCGGCGCGGCGCAGGATGCCGGGATTGTTCTTGGTCAGCGCCGAATGGTTGATCGTCACCGCGGCGTTCAGCTCGAACGAGGCGTTGGGACGGAATGACAGCTCGCTCTCGATACCGTAGGATCGGGCGTCGCCGGCATTGGTGATATAGCCCTGGCCGTTGGCGTTGCGGAAGGTCAGCTGGATGTCCGACCAGTCGACATAATAGGCCGCGGTGTTGAGCGTGACGCGGTTGTCCCACATCGTCGCCTTCACGCCGAACTCGTAGTTCCACAGCGTGTCGGACTTGTAAGTCAGCGGCGTGCCGCCATTGGCGCCCGAATTATAGTTGGTCAGACCGAAGCGATAGCCCTTCGACGCGGTGGCATAGATGTTGACGTTGGGGACGGGGCGGTAGGAAAGCGACGCGCGCGGCGTGTAGTCGGTCTGGCCGTTGGTCACGTCCGTGGTGAAATCGCGCAGCGGCGTCGCGAACGAGTTGAGCAGGCCGCTGACCGAACTGGTGAAGTGATAGTCGTTGCGGAACACGCGCAGGCCCAGCGTCGCTTCCCAGCGCTCGGCGAAAGACAGCGTGCCCTCGCCATAGGCGGCCAACTCGGTCGCGCGCTGGTTGGCATAGACCTTGTAGATCCGGTCGGTGCCGTACACCGGCGCGATCGCCGGCTGGTTGGCCTCCTGGCGGAAGTCGCGGAAGCGCGAGTTGTAATAAAGGCCGATGATGTAACGGAACGCGCCGCCCGATGCCGAAGTGTAGCGCGCCTCGAGGATCTTGGTGTTCGAATCGCTCGGCTGGATCAGCGGCGTGGCGAGCGGGAAGCCCAGCGCGGCGGAATAGGGCGAGGCATCGAAGCGGTTCTTCGACTTGTTCGAGCCATAGGTCGCAGTGAAGTTGAGGTTGCCACCGCCAAGCTCCTGATCCGCCGCGAGGGACGCGATGAACAGGTCGCTGCGCGTGCGGGTCGCCGAGCGGGCATTCCACTGGTCGATCGTGCGCGTCGCGGTTGGGAAATAATAGGTCGCGGTCTGATCATCCTGCGCGTCGTGCTGATAGGTGACGCTGGCGAGCAGGCTGAGCGTCTCGGTCGGCTGGGCGCTGAGATAGAAGCGGCCGCCATAGCTGCGCCGGTCATCGACATCGGTCTCGCCGCGGACGGGGTTGTCGATATAGCCGCTGTCAGAACGATAATAGCCGACCGCGCGCATGCCGATCTTGTCGGCGATCAACGGCACGTTGACCATCGCGTTGGCGGCGTAGTTGGGCTGGCCCGCCCCGTCGGTGGTCGAGAGCGTGCCCTCGAACTTGCCGCTGACGGCGCCGAGATCCGGCTTGTTGGTGATGATCCGGATCGATCCCGACAGCGAGGTGGCGCCATAAAGCGTGCCCTGCGGACCGCGCAGGATCTCGATCCGGCCGACGTCGAAAATGCGCAGGTCGGGCGAGGTGAAGCGGAACCACGTATCGTAGATCGGATAGTCGTCGACATAGATGCCGGCGGTCGCCGAGGTGGTGTCCGCGCCAGTGGTCGAGCGGATACCGCGGACGCTGAACGACGCCTGGGTGCTGTCGCGCGAGAGCGAGACGCCGGCGGCGCGCGAGGCATAATCCTCGATGCTCTTGATGCCCTGCTGCTCGATCGTCGCTTCGGTGAAGGCCGAGATGGCAAGTGGCACGTCCTGCAGCCGCTCGGTGCGCTTCTGCGCGGTGACGACGATCTCGTCCTTGCCGGCGGTCGCATCCTGCGCGGCCTGCGGCACAGCTTCGGCGGCGGGGTCGGGGCGGGTTTCGGCGGACGCCGTAACGTCCCAACCGAGCGTACCGAGCGCTACGCTGCAAGCAAGCGCCTGCCGGATCATCTGGTTCTTCATCTTGCCCTCTCCCTTAATTCAACGTTTGTAGAACCGATGATGCAATCATACGCTCGAAGGCGTCGTGCTTCGTCGAGTCTCACGCTCGTTGTTCGTATCGTCACGAGAGATGATCCCGGTTCCTCGGCCTGTCAACTTATTTCTACGAACGTTGAATAATTGACATTGCCGCGATGGATGCTAGGAATTGGCGCACGAGAATGATGAGGGGAGAGGCGTGACCACATCGCCACCAAGGACCACGCGCCGCGCAACGCCAGCGAAGGAAGCCCGCGTCCCGGCCGCCCGTGGCCGCCCGCGTCGCCAATTGGACGACAGCGCCGATCGCCGCGACCTCATCCTCGACGCCGCCGAGTCGCTGTTCTGCGTGCATGGGTTCCACGGCGTAACTGTCCGCCAGGTCGCGACCGAGGCCGGCGTCGATCCTGCATTGCTCAACTATTACTTCACGTCGAAGCGCGGTCTGTTCGACGCCGTGCTGCTGCGCCGCGCCGAAGTCGTGAACACACAGCGCGCCAGGTCGATGGATCGGTACGAAAGCTCCACCGCCGAGATGACCGTTGAAGGCTGTCTGCAAGCGTTCTTCGAACCGGTGCTGACCCTTTGGGAATCTGGCGGTGACGGCTGGCGGAATTATCTGCGGCTGATCGCGCTGGTGAACAGCACGCCGAGCTGGGGCGGCCAGGCGATGACCCAATATTTCGACCCGGTCATTCACAAGCTGATCGGGCTACTCCGCGAAGTGCTGCCAGAGGCGCACGCCGAGGATTTGTTCTGGTGCTACCATTTCGTGTCGGGCGCGCTGTCGCTGTCGTTCGCGGACACTGGCCGCATCGATAATCTTTCGGGCGGATTGTGCCGCTCGAACGACGTCGCCGCCGTGCGCAAGCGCCTTGCCTATTTCCTCGCCGCCGGCACGACGCAGCTTTGTCAGCGCATGGCGAAGACGAGGGACTGAGCATGTATTCAGGCGTGCCAGATCAGCGCCGCTGGGTGCTGCCCGTCGTGCTGGAGGAGCAGGCGGAGACGCGCGGCGACCAGACCTTCGTGACGATGACGACCGGCGAGCGCCTGACCTATCGCGAGCTGCGTGATCAGGCGGCGCAGGTCGCGGGCATGCTCGCAGCTAACGGCGCGGGCGCCGGCGACCGGATCGCGCTTATGCTGCCCAACGGACTCGACTTTCTGCGCGCCTGGGCCGGGATCGGCCGGGTCGCGGCGACCGCAGTGCTGCTCAACAACGAACTCACCGGCTCCTTCCTGGCGCATCCACTGGCCGACTCGGCGCCGAAGATGCTGATCATCGATGCATCCTTTCTGCCGCGGCTCGAAGGGCTGGAGGCGAGTCTGGCGAGCGTTGAGACGATCTTCGTCGTCGGCGGGGAGGGGGAACGCGACTTCGCCGAATGGCAATCCGCGGATACGCTTCAGGCGCCGCTCCCTGCGGCGTCGGACCTCGCCTGTATTATGTACACGTCCGGCACCACCGGCGCGCCCAAGGGCGTGCTGATGCCGCACGCGCATTGCTTCCTGTTCGGGTTCGGGGTGATCGACAATTGCGCGGTCGATGAGGGCGACCATTATTATATCTGTCTGCCGCTGTCGCACGCCAACGGGTTGCTCATGCAGCTCGGCGCGGTGCTGATCGCGGGCGCGCAAGCCACCGTTCGCGAGCGCTTCTCCGCGTCGGCCTGGCTGGATGATGTGCGCGCGTCGGGCGCCACTGTCACCCACAGCCTCGGCGCGATCAGCGCCTTCGTCATCGCCCAGCCGGCGAGCGGGCACGACCGCGATCACAAGCTCCGGCTGATGCTGTCCGCGCCCAACCACCCCGATCATGAGCAGGTCTGGCGGACACGCTTCGGCATCGCCGAGGTCGTCGGCGGCTATGGCATGACCGAGGTCAACATTCCGATCTACGGCCGGATCGGCGAGCCGCGTCCTGGCACCTGCGGCAAGGCCTATGACCGGTTTTTCGATGTCGAGATCCGCGATCCCCATGACGACTTCCCGGTCGAGGCGGGCGAAGTCGGCGAGATCATGGTGCGCCCGCGCGTCGCGCAGGGCTTCATGGCCGGCTATATCAACATTCCCGACAAGACGGTCGAGGCCTGGCGCAACCTGTGGTTCCACACCGGCGACGCCGGCCGCATGGACGCCGACGGCTATGTCACCTTTGTCGACCGCATCAAGGACTGCATCCGGCGGCGCGGCGAGAATATCTCGGCGACCGATATCGAGGCGGTGCTCGCCGAGCTGCCGGGCGTGGCCGAGGTTGCCGCCTATGCCGTGCCGTCGGACATACCGGGCGGCGAGGACGAGATCATGTGCGCGATCGTGCGGAGCGCCGATGCGCCGGTCGAAGCGGCGCGCATTGTCGAACATGCGCGCGCCCGCATGCCGCGCTTCGCGCAGCCGCGGTACATCGATTTCGTGGCGAGCCTGCCGAAGACAAGTACGGAGAAGGTGCGCAAGGCCGATCTGCGACTGGCCGGAATCACCGGCACGGCGCTCGATCTCGAGAAACTGGCGGGCAATCGCGGCTGACCGAATGGTCGCTGGGCCTTGGATCTGCGGGATGGCCGCGATTGTTTGCACATCGCACGGGACCGGAAACGACAACTGCTGGTCTGTCCGGTTGCGCGAGCATGGACGCTTTTCCATCCGTCCGATGGTCGAGGCTGTTTCATCGTCAAAGACGTGCGACGATCATCAAACGACTGTCATTCGCGCTCGCCGGGCGCTGGTGCAATTGAGGCGCTCGACAGCCGGCGCGTCGAAAATCCGCTATGTGTGAACGAGCAAGATCGTTGTATTCGCTGCCATCGGCTTCTTGTCCCCCGCGGCCGGGCGCCTCGCATCCAGTTCACCGACGGGTCCGATCGAGACCGTGATGTTGTTCATGATCTTCGCTTGATGAAATACAAATTGGTCCCTCGCACTCCCTGAAACTGGAGGTTCCTTGGTCCAATGGAGAGGCAGAAGCTGGCAGTCTGATAACAGGCCTGCCGGCAGAGGGGGTCGTGTCTGCGGGAAACTTATTTCCATCATCGGGGGATTTTCAAATGGTTTTTCATCGCTCAAAATTTCGCGGCGCCAGTATCGCGCCGCTCGCCGCGCTGCTCGCATCGACCGCGCCCGCATTCGCTCAGGACACCTCGGACGATGACGCGATCATCGTGACCGCGCAGCAGGCGCAGAAGCAGGTGGTCAGCGACGGCAATCTTGGCGCGCTGGGCGATCAGGATGCGATGTCCACGCCGTTCAACGTCACCACCTATACCGCGCAGCTCGTGCTCGACCAGCAGGCGGAGACGATCGGCGATGTGATGAAGAACGACCCGTCGGTTCGCGTCACGTCGGGCAACGGCAACCAGGCCGAACTGTTCGTCGTCCGCGGCTTCCCGCTGTTCGGCGACGACATCGCGATCGACGGCATGTACGGCGTCGCGCCGCGCCAGCTGATCTCGCCGGAACTTTATGAAGGCATTCAAGTGCTCAACGGCGCCAGCGCCTTTCTGTACGGCGCGCCTCCCGGAGGGTCGGGCGTTGGCGGCGGCATCAACCTGACGCCCAAGCGCGCGCAGAAGGAATTGTACCGCGCCACCGCCAGCTTCGGCGGCAAGAGCATCCTCGGCGGCAACTTCGATGCAGGCAAGCGCTTCGGCGGTAACGACGAATTCGGCGTGCGCCTGAACGGCGTCTATCGCCAAGGCGAGCATTCGATCGACAACGAAGAGAAGCGCGTCATCGTCGGCGGCCTCGGCGTCGATTACCGCAGCGGCATCGCGCGCGTCATGCTCGATATCGGCTACGAGAATCAGCGCGTGTTCCAGCCGCGCCCGGTCGTTCGCCTCGGCGCCGCGCTCACCACGGTGCCCACGCCGCCGCGTGCCGACTATAATTTCGGTCAGGCCTGGACCTACACCAAGCTGCGCGACCTGTACGGCACGCTGCGCGTCGAGCTCGACATCGCCAAGGACGTGATGCTCTATGCCGCGTTCGGCATGCGCGACGGCAGCGAGTTCGGCGATTATTCGACGATCACCGTGCTGAGCGCCAGCGGCGCCACCGCCGGCAACAGCACCCAGGCCCGGTTGTACGTCCCGCGCGGCGACAATAACGAGGCCGGCCAGATCGGCCTGCGCGCCAAGTTCAACACCGCCGGCATCTCGCACCAGCTCAACACGGGCGTTTCGGCGGTATTCCAGGAGAACCGCAACAGATCGACCGCCGGCATTTTCCCGGCCTCGACGCGCACCGGCGCCAGCTGCACCGGCACCCCAGCGGCGTCGCTCACCACCGCAGTGTTCTGCAGCAACCTCTACAATGCGCCGCAGGTAGCCAAGCCGGCCGACACGACGATCCTAACCAACCTGAGCGACCTGCGCCGCGTGCAGATGTTCGATTATGGCAGCGCGTACATCTCGGACACGCTCGGCTTCCTCGAGGACGCGGTGCTGCTGACCGTTGGCGCGCGCTACCAGCACATGATCTCGCGCACCTTCACCTATCCCGTGGCAACGCCGCCCTATGTCGTCACCAAGGTGGTGCGCGACGCGGTCACGCCGGTCGTCGGAATCGTGGTGAAGCCGACCGAGAACATCTCGATCTATGCCAACCGTATCGAGGCACTGGCGCAGGGTCCGGTTGCGCCAGCGACGTTCGGCGGATCGACCGTTGCCAATGCCGGCACGATCTTCGAACCCTATCGCACCGTGCAGTATGAAGCCGGCGTGAAGGTGGCGGTGCAGGGCCTGACCGGTACGGCTGCGGTGTATCAGACGAGCCAGCCGATCACCTCCTATCTTCAGGGCACGGGCAATACGGTAACGTTCGATGTCGGCGGCGAACAGCGCAACCGCGGCTTCGAGCTGAGCCTGAACGGCGAGCCGACTGAGTGGCTGCGCTTCATCGGCGGCCTCACCTATACCGATGCGACGGTCAGGGATCAGTTCACCGTGATCAGCGGCGTCCGCACCAGCCTGGTGGGCAAGCGCGGCATCGGCGTGCCGGAATGGCAGGTGAGCTTCGGCACCGAGGTCGTGCCGCCGTTCCTCAAGAACGCGACCTTCACCGGCCGCGTCGTCTATACCGACAAGCAATTCGTCAACAACGTCAACACGCTCAGCATTCCGGCCTGGACCCGGTTCGACCTCGGTGCGCGCTATGTGTTCGTGGCCGACGGCCATCCGATCACGTTGCGCGTCAGTGCGGAAAACGTGGCGAACAAATCCTATTGGTCGTCGGCGGCGCTCGGCTACCTCACCATCGGCGCTCCGCGGACATTCAAGGCATCGGTGACGTTCGAATACTAACCAGCGGTCTCTCACCCGCTTTCTCGGGGCCCGGTCGGCAACGACCGGGCCCTTTTGCTGGACTGGGCCGCGCGAGATCGCCGGACGATGGTGCAGCCATCGCCGCTCGATCACCGAAGCGTCAGGACAGCCCGGCGTTCAGCCCGGCAGGACGAACACCGCCCAGGCGACCAGCGGCCCCAGCAACGTGATCAACGCGCTGTAGCCGAGCAGCTGGCGTACCAGCCGGTCGCGATCCGCTTCGAGCGCGTTCGCCACGACCAGCGCGCCGTTGGTCGAGAAGGGGGAGGTGTCGACGATGGTGGTCGAGATCGCGATCGCCGCCACCGCGCCCATCGCGCTGATCCCGCCCTGGCCGAGAAACGGCACGGCGAGCGGCACGACGATGCCGAGCAAGGCGGTCGAGGAGGCGAAGGCCGAAACCACGCCGCCAAGATAGCAGAGCAGCAGCGCGGCGATCAGAGGGGAACCCAGGCCCGCGATCAGGTCGCCCGCAGCGTCCACGGTCCCGACTCGCTGCAACAGTGCGACATAGGTAACGACGCCGGCGATCAGCAGCACCGTCGACCAGGCGACCCGGTCGACCGCGCTCTTTTGCGAGCGCGGCGCGAGAATCGCGAGCAGCGCAGCGGCGACCATGCTGGCAACGCCGATATCGACCCGGAAGCCGACCGCCGCCACCGCCATCGCGCCGAGCACGAGCAGGGTGAACAGCCGTTCGCGCGCCAGCTCGGGTGCGACCGGCTCGGGCGCCACCGCAGGCTCGGGCGCGTCGCGCAGCAGGCGCAGGCCGCCAAAGGCGAGAAACACCAGCACCGCAATGGCCAGGTTGAAGAACAGGCTGGCCGAGAACAGCATGATCGGATCGGGTGCGATACCCGCCTTCGCGATCACGCCGTTCGTGATGCCGCCATAGACCGAGGTGGGCGAGAAGGCGCCGGCCTGTGCGCCGTGGATCGTCATCAGCCCCATCATCAGCGCGCTGATCCGGTGTTGCGCGGCGAATCGCAGCGCGACCGGCGCGACGATCGCGACCGCCGCCGGGCCAAGCGCACCGAACGAGGTGAGCACCGCCGACGCGATGAAGATCACCCACGGCATCGCCACCGCGCGATGGCCGAGCATGCGGGCAAGGCCCTGAACGACCCATTCGATCGCACCATTGCGTTCCGCGATCGCGAACAGGAAGGTCACCCCGACCAGCGCGACCACCAGATCGCCCGGAAACCCGGCGAGCACTTCCTTGGCGGGCAGGCCGACCAGCAGCACACCGGCCAGGAACGCCGCGGCAAAGGCCAGCAGCCCCATGTTGATCGGCCGCACGGTTGCGACCAGAAATACCAAGGCGAGTGCGCCGACCAGAATCAAATGCGCCAATCTATCCTCCCCATCGCCCGCTGTGCGCGGTACGCCTTACTTCTGTTCTTTGAGATATGAATCGAGCGCGCGCGCGGCAGTCAGCATGTGCGCACGCATGCGGCGCGCGGCGGTCTCGCCATCGCCTTCGTTGATTGCGCGGATCAGATCGTCATGCTCGGTCCGTGACCGGTCCAGCCGCCCCTGCTGGCGCAGCTGCACCCGTCGGAATGCCGCCAGCCGGCTGCGCAGCGCCAGCGCTTGCTCGATCAGCACGCCATTGTGCGTCGCGCGGTACAGCGTTTCGTGGAAATCACGGTTGAGCCCGTCATAGCCGTCGAAATCGCCACTCGCAGCCGCTGCTTCGGTCGCGTCATGGATCTGGAGGAGCTGGCTGCGTTCGAGCGGGGTCATGCGATAGGTGGCGAGCCGGACGCACACCGCCTCGATTTCCGCCATCGCCTCGAACATCTCCATGACGCGCTGGGTCGTGACCTGTGCGACCACCATGCGGCGCCCGATGGTCTCGGCCAGCCCGCTCGACTGCAATTGCCGCAGCGCTTCGCGCACCGGCGTTCGCGAGACGCCATGGCGATCCGCGAGCGACTGTTCGTCGAGCGGGCTACCGGGCTCGAGTTCGCCCGAGGCGATGGCGTCGGTGAGCGCGTTGCGGACGCGATCGGACAACAAGGTCCGGCGATCATCCTCGACATCGTCACCGCGGTCGGATTGCGCGTTCATCGGCCTCTCCGGGCAATTTCATATTGCCTCTTGTTCGGTATACACATATTTCGAGTTTACGCCATACGGTATACATGCGCGCCATTGAACGCGTGTTGAGTATGGGAATGGAGATGGGCGTCGTGGATCGTACTTCGTTGTCCGAGCTGTTGCAGGGCTTCTCGCGCCAGGGCCGCGAGCTGCTGCGCAAGCATCTGCCGTTTGCCGCGTTCGAACCTGCGCGGGCCGCATGCTCGCGAGTCGAGATGCTGTGCGGCTTGGCGCGCGACCTGATCTCCAACCGCGGCGAGGCCTCGGGCGTCGCGATCGCGACCGATCTCCTGCGACTATATGAGGCGGCCGGGCCGGACGAGCGCGCGGACTTCTTCCAGGCCCTGTCGCGCGACTTCAACCCCGACCGGGCGACGCTCGACGCCGCCTGGGCGAAGTTTCAAACCGAGGGCTGGGACGCGCATCCTGCGCTCGCCAGCGCGATCGAGGCGCCGCGCCAGGAGCTGTTCCGCCGCCTGAACCTCGCGCCCGGCGGCACGGCCGCGCTGGTGGAGATGCGCGAGGATTTGCTCGCCATGCGCGGGGTGCCGGGCGTAGCGCTGGCCGAGGCCGATCTCGCTCATCTGCTCCAGTCGTGGTTCAACCGCGGTTTCCTGTCGATGCGCGCGATCAACTGGTCCTCCCCCGCCAATCTGCTCGAGCGCGTGATCCGTTATGAGGCGGTGCACGACATTCGCGACTGGAACGACCTGCGCAGCCGGCTCGATCCGCCCGACCGCCGCTGCTACGCCTTCTTCCACCCCGCCATCCCGGACGATCCGCTGATCTTCGTCGAGGTCGCGCTGACGCGTGAGGTGCCGGGCAGCATCCAGGCGCTGCTGGCCGAAGACCGCGTGCCGCTGGCGAGTGGCGAGGCGACCACCGCCGTCTTCTATTCGATCAGCAACTGCCAGCCCGGCCTGCGCGGTATCTCGTTCGGGCATTTCCTGATCAAGCAGGTCGCGACCGATCTCAGGCGCGAGATCCCGACCTTGGAGCGCTTCGTTACGCTCTCGCCAATTCCCGGCTTCATGAACTGGCTGCGCGGCGAGGATGCCGCACTGGCCGCGCAATCGCAGGAAGGGGACGGAGCCCATCGCGACCGGCTGCTCGCCCAGGCGGTCCGCTACTTCCTCGAAGCGAAGAATGGCGATGGACGGCCAGCCGATCCGGTCGCGCGCTTCCATCTCGGCAACGGCGCTCGGCTGGAGCAACTCAACTGGCTGGGCGATAGCTCGCCCAAGGGCCTGCGCCAGAGCGCGGGCATGATGGTCAACTATCTCTATGATCTGCCGGCGATCGAGGAGCTGCACGAGCGCTTCGCCAATCACGGCTCAACCGCGACCGGCAAGCCGTTCCGGCAGCTTGCCGCGACGCTCGGTTCCGACAATGCCAAGCTGATGGAACGACAAGGATGAACAACCTCTACGCCCGCCTCGCGGCGCAATTCCCTGCAGAAAGCGACCGCATTTTCGCATGGCTGCCCGATGGCGCCGCGCTGAGCTATGGCGCTGTCGAAACATCGTCGGCGCGCTATGCCAACACGCTTCGCGCGCTGGGCGTCGGGATCGGCGATCGGGTCGCGGTGCAGGTCGAGAAGAGCATCGAGATGTTGATGCTCTATCTCGGTTGCCTCCGCGCGGGCGCGGTCTTCCTGCCGCTCAACCCCGCCTACACCGCCGGCGAACTCGACTATTTCGTCGGCGATGCGCAGCCGGCGCTGATCGTGTGCGATCCGGGTATGGCCGGCGCGATTTCGGCATTGCCGGCGGCTGCGGGAATCGCGGTCGAGACGCTCGACGCGGACCGTGGCGGCACGCTGGCCGAACTGGCAAACGGGGCGTCGCAGGCGTTCGACACTGTCACGCGCGACGACGGCGATCTCGCCGCGATCCTCTACACCTCCGGCACCACCGGGCGGTCGAAGGGCGCGATGCTTAGTCACGGCAACCTCGCCTCCAACGCCTTCACGTTGCGCGAGGCGTGGCGGTTCACCGCGAACGATGTGCTGCTCCACGCACTGCCGATATTTCACACCCACGGCCTGTTCGTGGCGACCAACGTCACGCTGGCCAGTGGCGCATCGATGATCTTCCTGCCGCGCTTCGACGCTGGCGCGGTGATCGCCGCGCTCCCGCGCGCGACCGTGATGATGGGCGTACCGACCTTCTATATCCGACTGCTCGGTGAAGCGGGGTTCGATCGCGAGCTGGTGGCGCACATGCGGCTGTTCGTCTCCGGATCGGCGCCGCTCGCCCCCGACATTCACCGCGCATTCGCGTCGCGCACGGGCCATGCGATCCTCGAACGATATGGCATGACCGAAACGAACATGAACACCTCCAACCCCTATGACGGCGACCGCATACCGGGGACCGTCGGGTTCCCATTGCCGGGCGTCGAGATCCGGATCGCCGAGCCCGCGACGGGACGCGTGCTGCCCCAGGGAGAGGTTGGGGTCATCGAAATCCGCGGACCCAATGTGTTCAAAGGCTATTGGCGGATGCCGGAGAAGACCGAGGCCGAGTTCCGCGACGATTTCTTCATCTCCGGCGACCTCGGCCGCATCGACGATCGCGGCTATGTGTCGATCGTCGGACGCGAAAAGGATCTCATCATCGCCGGCGGCTTCAACGTCTATCCCGCGGAGGTCGAGGATGCGATCGGCGAGTTGGAGGCAGTCCACGAGGTGGCTGTGATCGGCTTGCCGCATCCGGATCTGGGCGAGGCGGTCGTTGCCGTGGTAGTCCCGCATGACCCAGGTTTTGCCGATGCAGCAGCGATTATCGCCGCGCTGGCGGACAAACTTGCCCGCTTCAAACAGCCGCGGCAGGTGTTGTTCGTGGATGGGCTACCGAAGAATTCGATGGGAAAGGTGCAGAAGGCAATGCTGCGGCGGCAGCACGCCCGCCTCTTCGGTGCACCACACCAGTAGGATTCATCACGTCAGGGCCATGCGAAGTAACTTGTGTCGGTGTGCGTGTGCACAACCCTGTGTGCCCACGCGGCAGGGCTGATCCCGTCGTCGCGCGACAACGCCAAAGGCCTTGCCGGCGTCCGGCTGCAGAATCTGCTGCCGCGGGCCTGCGTGCTGTATATCTCCGCGACGGGGGCAGCCGATCCCGCCAATCTCTGCTACGCGACGCGGCTTGGTCTCTGGGGACCGGGTGGCGCGTTCGAGACCCGCGATGCCTTCATGGCGGCGATCGCCAGTGGCGGCATTGCCGCGATGGAGATCGTCGCACGCGACCTCAAGGCGCTCAGCCTTTACGCCGCGCGGGCGCTGACCTTTCGTGGCGTTGGACATGCCCCGCTCGAGCATTGCTGACGCACGACCAGATCGCGATCTATGACGCCTACGCCGACGGTCGTGGCGGCGATCTCACGAAGGTAAGAGTATCTGTGGTACGGTGGGATGCCGCAGGTGCCCTCTCCCGGAAGCCGGACACCCCCGTTGTTTTGAAGACGGCACTATCACCGCTAATCGATCATGGTCTCGTCATCGATTGCGGCCAGTATCATCCGGTCCCATGTCGCGATGTCGCCGACAGCCGCCATGCGTGCGCTGGGCTCGCGCAAGGTCTTGAGAACCGCGAGCGCGGTACCAGCATATTCTGGCCATAGCGCATCGACGGCCTCACCAGCCGATGGCATGTCGCCCTCACCGTTCCGGCTCAACTCGTGACCAGCGAGGACGCGGGCGACACGTTCGACAGGCGCGGTGAGGGCGGTATCCATTTCGCTCACTTGCCGCTCAGGTACGCACGGACCTTATCCGCCGAGTTCCCGACCGCCTGGACGGCTTCGCGCAGGCGTTCTTCGCTGACGCCAAGGCTATTTGACCAATCGCGGACCTCATAGTCCTCACTCAGGCTAATCCGGTCCCGATCCGGCGAGCCTGTCGCTTGTTTGTCGTCCGTCATGCCATTCTCCATTGCAGCCATGCGCCGCAAACGACTGAAGATTCCCAAGGTTTCATGTCGTGCGCAGGGCCTAAGGGTTCCCTGCGCTTCCCACGCCTGCACGAGCGATCCGCTCCCGCGCGCATCGCTCGACGCGTCGCATTCGTTCGGCGAGCTGAACCCAGCGATCAGCCGCACGCAAATGAATGAGACGCCGGGCCTGCAACGGTTCGGCCTCGGCGAGCGTCATCGCCTCGCGCGCGCGTGCGACGTAGAAGGCGGAGCTTCCGGCAACGAGCTCCTCTTGCGTTTCGTGGAGAGGCGACGTGGCCAACGGCATGCTCCCTTGTACGGCCCCCCGCCCAATCTGGTGTATCCCGCTGACCTGGTTGCGTCGCTTACCTCGATCAATCAAACGCGGCGGCTGCCTGTTCCCAGTCTGTTCATGGGTTGCTAGACGTGAGCCGTGGCCAATCCGCTCTCCATCAGGAAGATCATCCATATCGACATGGATGCATTCTTCGCGTCGGTGGAACAGCGCGATAATCCCGAGCTAAGCGGCAGGCCGGTGGCGGTCGGCTATGCAGGGCCACGCGGCGTTGTCGCGGCTGCAAGTTACGAGGCGAGGGCGTTCGGCGTCCGTTCGGCGCTGCCCTCGGTTACCGCGCTGCGACGGTGTCCGGAGCTTCTCTTCGTCCCTCCGCGGTTCGACGTTTATCGCGCCGTTTCCAGTCAGATCCATGCGATTTTCGGCGACTATACCCACCTCATCCAGCCGCTCTCGCTGGACGAGGCGTATCTCGATGTGACGGCGAACCGGCGGGGCATCGAGACGGCGTGGACGACGGCCAAGGAAATCAGAGCCCGCATATTCGAGGAAACTGGCCTCACCGCTTCGGCCGGCATTTCGTACAACAAGTTCCTTGCCAAGCTCGCATCGGATCATCGCAAGCCCAACGGCCAGTTTGCCGTCACGCCCGACATGGGACCGGCATGGGTCGAAGCGTTGCCGGTCGCCCGGTTTCACGGCGTGGGGCCGGTGACAGCGGCGAAGATGAAGCGCCTCGGCATCGAAACGGGCGCCGACCTCAAGGCGCAGTCGATGGGATTCCTCGCGGCCCATTTCGGGAGCTCGGCGGACTGGTATTTTGGAATAGCGAGGGGGCAGGACGACCGTCCGGTCAATCCCAACCGCGAGCGCAAGTCCTCCGGTTCCGAGACCACCTTCGATCGCGACCTGACGGCGCCCGAAGAGATCGAGGCAGGCGTTCTGCGCATGGCCGACGATGTTGCGGGCTGGTGCGAGAGCCGGCAGATGTTTGGCCGCACGGTCACCTTGAAGGCGAAATTCGCGGACTTCAGGCAGGTGACCCGAAGCCGCACAAGCGCCCAACCCGTTTGCGATCACGAGCAGCTGAGGCAGACCAGCCTCGACCTTGTCCGTTCGCTTTATCCGGTCCGGCTGGGAATCCGGTTGGTCGGGGTTGCGGTATCGAACTTCGCGCCGGTCGGAGACCAGAGCGGGATGCCGCTGTTCGATTGATCTGGAGGAGTCCCGACTTTCACCGCTTTTGGCGGCTGGACTTCTCAGGGCCGGGCGCCGAGCGCAGTCTGGCGAGCCCATTGAACGATCGTGGTTTGCGGCATGACGCCCATCTGCCGGCCCAGCTCGCGTCCCCTGAGACCAGCACCAGCGTCGAGATCGGACGGGCGCCGAAGCGTGGGGCGACGCCGTTTTCGGACTCGATATCCAGCTTACCCGGACGGATTTGCCGTTCGAACTCTTTTGCCGCTGCCGCGAACCACGGCGCCATTTGTTGACAGGGTCCGCACCATCCCGCCCAGAAATCGACGAGTAGGGGTATGTTGGAGCGTACAGCGACGGCCAAATCCCCAAGCAAAGGCGTGAGAAGTAGCTACGCAGGGAGACCGGTCTCGGCGAATGCTCGCGTCACGAACTCCCCGCCAAGCTTCAGGCCGATTGGATCCACGCTGTGACCGAGTCCGCTCGATATATGTGTCGTCACGGCGACGCCCAGCCGCTTGAGTGCCGCTTCGGCGGTCTGCAGCGCTGACACTGGAACGATCGGATCGGCCGATCCGTGGATCAGCAGCACCGGCGGCCTGATTCGCGTTTCACCAGAGAGGTCGGCAGTGCCAGTCAGCATGCCAGAATAGCCGACAATCGCTGCAACCTGCCGCTCGCGCCGCAATCCGATATGAAGCGCCATCATCGTGCCCTGGCTGAAGCCGACAATCGCAAGATCCCGCTCGGTCAGACCATATTGGTCCAGCTTGCGGTCGATGAAGCGGTCAATCACCGGCGCAGCCGATGCTGCCCCCGCGGCAAGCGCCCGCTTATCGAACGCTGCCAACGGCCACCATTGGTAGCCGGCACCCATTCCGCAGCGTTGCGGCGCATTTGGGGCGAGGAACAATGTGTCGGGCAGCGCATGCTGCCAGTGCGGCGCAAGCGAGATCAGATCGGCTCCGTTCGATCCATAGCCATGGAGCAGCAGAACGATCTTCCCAGGCCGTTCGCCTGAACGCGGCTGAAGGCTCGAGCCATTTACGATCTTGGTCATCGCTGTTCCGACTAGAGGGGGTTGGGGAAGATGGCCTTACCGGACCGGTTCGCAAGGGGCTATGATGTCACGCCGTGTCTTCCTGGCCCATACGCGGGCAGCTATGGGGCGGGCGCGACCACAGCCTGAGCCGCCTCGACCGGCCGGTCGAGGCCAAGCGACTTGACCATCTCCAGCGCGTCATCAAATCCTGCGCCGCAGAAAGTGGGTACGCCGCGCGCTTCGATCCCCGCCAGCAAGGCGCCCTCGGGCCCGGAGCGGCAGGAGCCATCGACGTCGCGGATGAACACGCCTGCGACGCGCGAGCCATAGTCCGCGACGGCCTTCGCATAGATGGACACGTCGCGCTGGCCATTGTCGCCGATCAGAAGGAAGCGGAACTGCGGGTAGAAAGCGAGGATCGTCTCGATCGCTGCCAGCTTGTGCTCATCATGCCCGCTGTCGATGAACTTGTCGGCGTCGATGCCATAATCCTTGAGGAACATGGGTCCGTGCGGGATCGCGTTGCGCTCGAGAAACTCGGTGATGAACCCGTAGAGATTCCACGGCGACGACGAGACATAGAAGAATGGTCGGGCAGGGTCGATGTGGTCGCGGGCGATCATCTTGTAGAGTGAAGCGGCACCGGGCACCGCCAGCCGATCCCGGGGCCGTTCGACGAGCACGCGCCGCCAGTTCTTGACGAAGTTGGTGGCACCCGTCTCGACGACGGTGTCGTCGATATCGGAAATGATTCCCCAGTTCTGGTCGGTGCCCGGCGCGATGACCGGCACCTGCACGACAGGTTGCTCGGCGTCGCGGCCGGGAGCCGATAGCGTGACCCGCTCCCACCGGGTGCTTTGCGGCAGCGGCTGATCGATCGCCATCTGCAGATCGAAATAGCCTTCGTCGTCGGTGACGATCTCGCGTGACTGGCCATAGCCTTCGATGTGCACCGTGACGCCAGGCAATTCCTGGCTGTTGTAGATTGCGAGCATCGCGCGCATTCGCACGAGCAGACCCTCGCCCGCGTCCAGTGGCCTGGTGTAGCGCACGACGCGGCCTCTTAGGCGAACAGCCGTGGCGCTGCGGTAGCCGGCATAGGCGAGTAGCCGGACCTTCCCGTCGCGGGCCGCCCCCGCTTCGAGTGCATCGCCAATCCTGTCGATGTCGCGCTCGAGGTCGGCGATGGTTGAGCGAAGCAGCTTGTGGAGCGATGAGCTGGCCATCCCCAGCGAACCGCGAAATCCTCGATGGGTTCCCGCTGAGCGGGCTTCGCTTGTATGGAAGCGCGATGCTAGCCTGCTCGAGCGGCCGGCACCGTGGGATTTGATGACATCGGAACGGGCAATCGTTTTTGCACAATAATCGGGTCCGCAGAGCGGATAGACCGACCCGCCGGACGATCCGCAAGCAGTTAGGCTAGGTGCGGAACACGGACTTGGGGATGTGCGTAATGCGGCACGCCAGATCCGCTTCGCCCGAGGCCACGACATAGTGATCGCCAGCGTCCGCGATGCCCGTCGTGAAAACCACGTCGCGAACATACATCTTGTCTTCGAGCGGCGCGGTTAGATCGGGGGCGGCCTCCAGCAGCGGTTCGTGCACAGTTCGGACAAGCTTTGCCGGGTCGTCGCGTTCGAGAATCGACCAGTAGGTCCGATAGATGCCGACGATCTCCTTGGGTTCGACGCCATGCCACAGGGTCAGCCAGCCCGCATCGGTAAGGATCGGTGGGGTGCCGCCGCCCATTCGCGCCGTCGAGACGGTCGTTGCATGCGGCCGGATGCCGGGCTGGCGATGCGGTTTCCAGTGAAGCGAGTCCGGGGACGTCGCGAGGTTGATTGACGGGCCGCCCCGCCACTCGCTGCCTGGCGGATAGGCGAAGTAGAGATCACCAAGCGGGCGCGTCTGCGCCCAGTATTTCTCGCCGATCAACCCTTCGAAGATCAGCATGTCCTTGTTCTGATGGTCCATGACCATGTCCTCGAACACGAAATCCAGGCCATTGGTGGAACTGTAAAGCGTGGTCGAGTGCCGCTCCGGGCTCACCGAGCAGGTCGTCATCAGCCAGCGGTCGCCTAACCTGGAGACGCGTGCGTCTTCAACGCCGTAGCACTGATAGCTGCCTTGTGGTGCGATCGCCTTGTCATAGTGGACGTCGACGATTTCCAGTCCGTCCGGGGTCAGTTCGACCGGCAGGATCCAAGACAGGGAGGTCAACGCCATCACGCGCCAGCGCCCACCGCGGATCAGGAATTTGCGCGGATCGGACGTATCGACCAAGTCAAGCGCCCAGCCATCGAGCACATAGCCGCCGTGTTCCCAGCGGATCGAGTGAATCTTGCCATCGACGATTGGCTGCTTCAGCGCTTCTGCAACTCGCACGAAGAGACACAAATTGCCATTTGGCAATCGCGTCAGCGCCGGATTGAAAGCGCCAAGGACGAAGGTCTTGGCATCGAACTGGCCGGCCAGGGGCGACTTGGCGAGATCGACATCGTCGGGCCCGAAAACCAGTTGGTCGATGGCGAAGCGGCTCATTCCTCACCTCGCGCGCGGGGCGCGATCACGACCTGCTGCACCACTGCGCGACGGGGCTGGGTGAGCACATAATGGACGCCAACGGCGATATCCTCGGCGCGCAGCATCGTTTCCTTGCGGTTCTCCTCGGCCTGTTCCTCGGCGGTGAAGCTCTCATATTGGAAGTCTGCGCCGGTCTTGGCCGGCTCGATGTTGCAGACCTTGATGCCCTTGCGCGCAAGCTCCTTGCGCACTGCCTCGGCGAAGCCCGCGACTCCTGCCTTCATGCCGGCATAGACACTGCTTTCCGCGCCCAGCA
This sequence comes from Sphingomonas tagetis, assembly GCF_024211275.1. Lineage (GTDB taxonomy): Bacteria > Pseudomonadota > Alphaproteobacteria > Sphingomonadales > Sphingomonadaceae > Sphingomonas > Sphingomonas tagetis. The sequence goes on along the minus strand of NZ_JAMLDX010000019.1, from coordinate 55,156 downwards.
GATGCGCGGACACCGAGCCGATGAAAACAATGTCGCCACGGTCCTTCATCACTTCCGCCGCGGCGTAAGCGGTGGTGAGATAGGCGGTGAAGTCCACGGCAATCGCATAACGGAGCTCCTCCGCGCTCATCGTGGTGAGGCCTTTGGCGGGAATGGCCGCGTTGACGATGGCAATATCGAAGTCGCCGAAATAGTCCCGGGCCGCCGCGACGAACCGATCCACCCCGTCGGGCTCGGCGAGATCGATATTGATACCGTCGCCCTTGCCGACCTCGCAAATGCGCTCGAGCCCATCCTTGAGATGCTGCGGATCGCGGCCGCAGACGAACACGTCGACGCCTTCCGAGGCAAGCAGCACGGCGATCGCCCGGCCAATTCCGGTCGTACCGCCGGTGATGATCGCCTTGCGCCCGGCGAGCCCGGGCATGTCGGTATGCGCGTCGGACAGCTCAAGAGCGGGCGGCACGGCAGGGTCGGTCATTTGCTTCTCCTCTCGACGCGATCAGTTGCATCACCAGATCAGGGTGATGCGGCTTTCGGCGGGAACGCGGAACTCGATTCGATCGGCCGTGGCAGCGCGCGGACGGATGCGATCACCGCCTGCCGTCGTCACGGCGACGTCAGGCAGCTTGGCCCGCCCGGTGCGTATCAGACTGAGTCGTGCTTCGCGGCCTTCGCATCCGCCCAACTGAAAGCTCAGCGCTCGCCCCGAGGGGCGGTCGCTGCTCAGCAGGAAGTGATCGCAGAATAGGCGAAACGGCGCGCCGCTGACATTATGGAAGCAGCGGCTGGCAAAGACGAACGCAGCGCCGATACCATAGATTTCCTGCCCCACCTGTCCGGCCTGCTGCCCGTCGACATAAAGATCCTCGACTGGAAAGGAGAGCTCGCGGTCGACATGCCCGTTGCTCTCGCGCTGCTTGGGCGAGATCACCTCGTGCGGCAGGGCGTCGGGATAATAGAACCAGGCGCGATCGAGCGCGTAGCGGCAATATTCGGTAAGCAGCAGGCGGACCGCGGAATCCACGTCGGGTCCGCTGTCCTTCAAGTAGCGCTCGAACGCGGCGAAGCTGTCGAAGCATTCGTAGAGCGCCATATAGGGCGCGTCGTGCAGCGCGGTGACGCCCAGGAAATTGCGGTAGTGCGCGGCGTGCCCGATCTCGGACTCCCACATCGCCGTGTTGTGGAAGAAGCTCGCCAGATAGACGTAGCTTTGATGCAGATATTTCTCGGTCTCGGTAATCCGCCATAGCCGAAGGCAGGCGGCCGCGCCCCAAGCGGTGAGGTTCGCCTGATAGTTGAGCTCGAAGCGCATCCCCTCCGCCGCATCGATCGCGGCACGCGCCTCGTCGAGATAGCGTTTGTCGTCGGTCAGCTCGAAGGCCTGGAGCATCACATAGGCGTACATGCCGCCGACGTCAGTCTGGCCAAGCCCTTCGTCGTCGCGCGCCTCCTGGAGCACTCGAAAATCGCGGACGTCGTACTGAATTGGCCATTTGTACTTGAAATGATGGGCTGCCTTGATTCCGTATTCGATCGACTTCTCGAACAGTCGCATCGCCTGCTTGTCGCCATCGCTCGCCAGCCGGCCGAGCTGGGAGAGCGGATGATAGAGATACCAGCTGTCGACCGCATTCTTGTCCTTGTCCTTGCCGACATTGGGAAGGTAGCGGCGCAGCGTCTTGAGCCTGGGGTCGTAGAATTTGCCAAGCCCGGCGGCGAGATCGGCACCGATCGGCGCCTTCACACCGCTCCAGACTTCGAAATCGCGCAGCGACGCCAGCACCGTGAGCTGCACCATCGAATCCGGATATTCGGCGGCCGTGTAGGGGTGGACATAGCGGTGGCCGTAATGGCGGACTGTCGCCTTGGGGGATTGCGCCAGATCGTCGAGCGAGCGTCGCGCTCGCTCGACCCAGTCATGATAATCCAGTTCCGGCTGCGCAACGAGTGGGAGCATTGTTCCGAGCAGTGCGAGATAGCGCCGCGCCATATCGCGCTCGTCGCCAGCCGCCTCGTCGTGAAATGCGATCAGCGCGTCCGACAGGATCGTCTCTTCGCCCGCGGGAAGCGCCTCAACCGGCGGGGTGCCTTGCTGCGGCGGCGTTGGCAGGAGATATCCGATCTCCGGCCACACGCCGCCGACCGCGCCGTCAGGCTTGGTGCCGGTGGCGAGGAAATAGGGGTTCAGCCGGGTCAGGTCCTGGAAGTAGAGCACGCTGCCAAAATCAGGTTCCTGCAGTCGGAAATAAATGGCGCCGGTGTTGAGGCCACGCTGTGCTGCTTCGACGGTCCCCTTGGCCCCCAGCGGATCGTCGTGAGTATCGAGCGGATAGAGATCGCGTGGCACGAAGGACATGAGCAGCGGCGCGGCCGGTTCGATGCTTGTACGAACGCGCAGCACCGGGATTGCTCCTTCGATCAGGCAGATCGCGATGCGGTGGAGGCCCATGGCGCTGTCTATCTCGAACCGCGCCGCCTCGCCCGTTTTCGCGCGTACCGGCTTCGCATGATAATGGCCGACCGGCATGAATGCCGCGCGCATGGCGATCCCGCCACGGTCCCGGCGTCGGATGATCACCCAGATCGCGTCATGGCCCGAGCAAAGAGTGATCTTGCGGTCGCCGAGTTCCAGCGCAGCGAGTTCGCGAAGCGTGCCTTTGGTCAGTTCCTCCCGCAGCAACAGCACCCCGGGAGAAGCGGGAGTCGTGCAATGCTGCGCGGTCTGCTTGGTCGGTGTAGCCACTCTGTGCCCCTTATTCATGACCGGGCGCCAGCTTGCGCGCCGCGGCCCGTTCGTCGGCATGCGCATGGGGCTGGGCATGTCCGCCCGTGCGCAGGAAGCGTTCGTCGATATCGGCAATGATCGCGTCGGCCTTGTCGCCAGCGTGAAGGCGGATCAGCGCATCGAGCTTCGCCTCGGCACGATCATCATTCTCCTTCGATGATGGCGAGCCGACATAAAGGAAATAGGCGAGCCCGACGACCTGCCAGAGCAGCTGCAGGAATTCGGATTGCCAGTTCTCGAACGTATCCCGGCCCATTTCGACCAGATAGGCGCCTATCTCGGCTTGCTGACCGTGCGCGTTCGTCTCGTCAACGAAAGCATACCAGCCGAACAGCCAGTGTCCGACGATTGATATGACGAAGAAAGCGACCGTCAGCCATGCATATCCGTATCTGCGCATCGGTTCACCTCAGCCCTTGGGGGGACGCTGGGGCGGCGGGCTGTCGTCGGCACCTTCAGCCGGCGTTTCGCTCGGCCCGCCGGTCGGGTTGGTGTCGGTATCACCCGGGTTGCGGCGTTCCTCTTCGCTGGGTCCGGTGCCCTTACTGCCATTCATGCCGTCCGCTCCCGACCGAGATATTCCTTAATCCGATCTGCACTGCTGCAGACGGCATCGACGGCCTGTTCTAGCCTTGGGCGGGTAACGCCGAACCGCTCGCTCCAATTTCGGACTTCATAGTCTTTGTCATGGGACCCGCTGCAGCGCTGGGCGTGCGGGGACGCGTCATGCATGATCGGCATCAGGCGCTGGCCTTGCGGCGGCGCGTTTCCCAACCCTTCTTTGCGGCCGCCGAGCGCTGCTCGGCACTCTGACTTGAGCTGCCCTTGCGGCCACCCTTCCTTGAACTCTCATGGTTCTCCGTCTTGCCGCGGCCAGATCCTGATTTCTTGCCGCCGCCGCTTTCCTTGTTCACAGTCGCCCAGGCGCGGCGTTCGGCCTCATCTTTGGAGACGCCACGACCTTCATACCCTTCCTCGATATGCTCGGCCTTGCGCTTCTGCTTGTCCGTATATTTGCTCTTGTTACCCTGCGGCATCGGCTCTCTCCGCGACGATCCACGGCAGGTCGAACCCCGCAATGAGCCTGAGGTTCCGCGCCCGCGCGCTCTTCTTTCGCGGTGATTAACTTACTTTAATCACAAAGATAATTCCTGGCAGCGAGGGGCACGTGGGCCGGCGATCGCCGAAACACGAACAGCGGCCCCAGAACCAGCGGAAGCCGAAACCATGTTAAACTAGGTTGGAGGCCTGCAACCCGCGCCAAGGTCGTGCATTCGTGCGCCATGACTCGCTACTTCTTCCATTTGTATAACGACGAAATGACGCACGACGAGGAAGGCGTCGAACTGGCCGACCTTGACGCGGCGAAGGAGGTCGGTCGACGCGAGGCCCGATATCAGGCCGCTGAATCGGTCAGGGCGCACGGTCATCTGATCCGGAGTCACAAGGTCGTGATATGCGATGCCAGCGGCGAACTCGCTACGATCGCATTTGGCGACGTCGTCTCGATCGGTTGAGCTAAACGCTTGAAAGCGTCGCGAAATTTTGCGCGGAGGACCTTCGGAATCTATACTGCTTTAATGGCGCTGGGGGACGCTCGGTCTATCCTCAATGCGAGCGGGCAACAGGGATATCGTCATGACCCAAGCAGACGATCGGACATACTTTGAGCGTCGCGCAAATGAGGAGCGCGAACGCGCAAGGTCCGCAGCGGATTTGGCGACTGCCAATGCGCATCGCCGCCTGGCGATGGAATATGAGCGGCGCCTCGAGCTGTTGCCGGCTGAATCGCTGGTCATGGCCGACCTCGCAGCGACCGCACGGCTCTGAGCAGCGTCAAATAGGCAGCCCGGCAAATGCCTATGGCGGCGCATATCGCCTGCTCAGCGCAAATGCGCGTTTGGCCTTTGGAACCTGACAGTTCCGATCATGGTTCAGCTCCATCGAAAGGATCATCGCGGGCGATATCAGCCGCCCTCGACCGGTAGAATCATGATCGAGAAACATCTGTTGAAGTTGCGAGCCCGGGACATCGTGTCGGCCGAGGAAGAAACGGCGGTGCGCGCGCTCGTTGCCGAAACACGCGCTATTCCGGCGAAGACGACGATCATTCGCGCCGGGCAACGGCTCGACACTTCCACGCTGCTGCTTGACGGCTGGATGTGCCGTTACAAGGATTTGTGTCAGGGACAAAGGCAGATCACCGAATTGCACGTAGCAGGCGATTTCGTCGATCTGCACAGCTTCACCCTGAAACGGCTCGACCACAATATTATGGCACTAACCCCGTGCCGTATCGGCGTGGTACCCCATGAGCGGTTGCGCGCGCTCAGCGAGGAACAGCCGCATTTGACGCGGATCTACTGGCTCACAACCAACATCGATGCAGCCGCGCATCGCGAGTGGGAACTGTCACTTGGGCGCCGCGACGCGACGGGCAGGCTCGCGCATCTGTTCTGCGAGATGCATGTGCGGCTCGAGCTTGTCGGTTTGGCGAGAGGAATGCGCTATATGCTCCCGCTGACGCAGCAGGATCTCGCGGAGTGCACCGGCCTCACGCCTGTCCATGTCAACCGGATGCTCAGGGACCTGCGGGAGCAGCGCGTCGTGGAAATGCGGCGCGGCGTCGTCCACATACACGACTGGGATCGGCTCGTCGCGATTGCCGAGTTCAGCCCGGACTTTCTGTATCTTGATCCCGAGCCGCGCTAGGCAACCTCCCAGGATAGTCTGATCGGAAGGGGGGCCACCGCCGTACCAGGAGGCCCGTGGCAGTGCCGGCGCTGCCTCGCCGAGACGAAAAAATCTCACACAAGCTCTTGAAGTCTGGTTCTGGATTTCCAGCTTTACCCCGCCGGATGCGAGTTTCGGTCCGGTGACCCTGAGGGCACCGGCTCTCCGGTGTTCTTGTGCTCAAATTGCTCAATGGAGGATTTGGATATGAGGACCAATTTTGATTTCACGCCATATCGTCGCTCGACCGTCGGCTTTGACAGGCTGTTCGATCTGCTCGAAACCAGTGCGCGCGCCGACGCCGAGGGCTATCCGCCCTTCGACATCGAGCGCGAGAGCGAGGACCGCTACCGTATCACGCTGGCAGTGGCGGGATTTCGGCCTGAGGAAATCGAGATCGTCGCACAGAACAACCAGCTGACAGTGTCGGGCCGCAGGGGCGAGGAACGCGACATTGGCCGGTTCCTTCATCGTGGAATTGCCACCGGGGCGTTCGAGCGGCGTTTTCAGCTGGCCGACTTTGTGATTGTCGAGGAGGCGAGCTTCGATAACGGCCTTCTTCGCATTGGGCTCAAGCGCGAGGTGCCGGAGGCGATGAAGCCGCGTCGCATCGCGATCAATGGCACTGACACGCCGGCGAATGACCGTCTCGAGGCGCCGAGCGAAGCGCGCGACGCTGCCTGAAAGGAATGGTCTGCTCGCGCATCACGCGCGCGAGCAGACGTTCTACCGCCGCGTGTACGTTCACTTGGCCAGGACGGAAAAGGCCGGGGGCTGGGCCGCGCCGCTTCTGTCCGCACGAATTTCGGAACGTAACCAGCTCCGGGGCGCTTGGCCTTCCACTAGGAGGAGACCCCGATGAATGCGAGCTCGCGGCTGACCATGCTCACGCGGATTGGTTTCGCCAGTCGCGGCGTGCTGTACCTCGTCATTGCGTATCTGATCTTTCGCACCGGCCACGCCGAGGATCAGAGCGGAGCCTTGGCCTATCTTGGAGGAGGATCCGGAAAGCTCTTGCTCGGCGTCATGGCCGTCGGGTTGCTTGCCTATGGATTGTGGCGGCTCTCTGACGCGGCATTCGACATCGAGGGACATGAGGCTGGCCGCAACGGTGCCGCGGAGCGCGCTGCCGCCGCGGTCAGCGGAGTGGTTCACTTGCTGCTCAGCTGGCAAGCCGTGTGGCTCATCCGCGGGGCCTCGGCGACCGGCGATGGCGCCGAGGAGGGCGCAAGGACAGCGCTGGAACTGCCCGGCGGCAAGATCCTTCTGCTGGTCGCGGCGACACTCCTGCTGGCGGCCGGCATATTTCAGCTGGTCAAGGCGGCCAAAGGCAGCTTCCTTGAACATCTTGACCCGCAGGTCGCGGCCAGGCCCTGGGTGCGATGGAGCGGTCGAGCCGGCTATGGCGCACGCGGAATCGTGTTCCTGATTTGCAGCTATTTTCTGATCAATGCGGGTCTTGAAGCACAGCCTGACGAAGCGGGCGGGATGGCGGAGGCGATCGAGTGGCTTCCCGATCCGTTCGATGTTGTGGTCGCTATGGGATTGCTGGCTTTCGGCCTGTTCAGCCTCGTGGAGGCGCGATTTAGAAGCTTGCACGATGTGCCCGTCGATGCGCTCGCCCGGCAAGCCGACAACCTGCGCCACAAATTATGAAGGTCCAGAGCGTCCAGCGGCTGAACTGGCGCGATCCGGAGATTTGCTCGCTGGCGTTTCCGGCGGGAACGATGAAACTGCGCTACGGCTTTGGTTCGGGTCTCGCGCGTCGGCCCGGCGACCCGACCGGACATGTCTGGGCGATCGGCGACCGCGGCCCGAACATCAAGGTTCGCGACGCGGTTCGTCTCTACGGTCTGGATCACTTGTTGCCGCTTGGCAAGGTCGAGGGCGCGAAGATCATGCCCTGGCTGGATGTCGGACCGACGCTCGCGGAGCTGCGGGTTGCTGGAGACGATATTGAGCTCCTGCGGATCATGCCGCTTCGTCATCCTGAAGGCCAGGCGGTCACGGGGCTACCTCATCCCGGCGGCGACCATCTGCAATCCGAGCCGGTATTCGATATCGATGGGAAGCCGATCGCTGCCGACCTCTTCGGCCTGGATACTGAAGGATTGGTTGCGCTATCTGATGGGGACTTCTGGATTGGCGATGAGTTCGGACCTTCGCTTGTGCGGGTCGATGCGACGGGTATGGTGACGGTCCGGCTGCTCCCACAAGAGCGGGCCGGGGTAGCTGGCCAGCAGGCGCTTCCGGCAATTGCCGCAAGGCGTCAGCTCAACCGCGGGTTCGAAGCGCTCGCTATTTCAGGGGACGAGCGATTCCTGTACCTCGCGTTTCAAAGTCCTCTCGCGCATCCTGACCAAGCGGCGCATCGCGCGGCGCGCCATGTCCGGATTTGGCGGTTGGATGCGAAGACCGGTGCGGTCCTCGCGCAACATGCCTATCCGCTCGACCGTCCTGAAAGCTTCGCGCGCGATATGGCGGCCGGTGATTTCGGGCCGAGTGATATCAAGGTGAGCGAGCTGCTATGGTTGCCGAGCGATGACCTGCTCGTGCTCGAGCGCGGTTCGAAAACAACGAAGATCTACCGCTGCGTCATGGCTGCCAGCCTGCTCGATCGCTCGCATCTGGAACTCGAGGCTCGCCCGACGCTTGAGGAGCTCAGCATGGCTGATGAACCGGCGGCCTTCCCGGTGCTCGGCAAGGAGCTGCTCTTCACCAGCGACGAGCATCCCGAGGTGGCCGCTGACGTCGAAGGGATGGCGCTTCTCTCGGCGTCCGAGCTTCTGCTTGTTACCGACAACGACTTCGGTGTCCAAGGGCAGGAGACGACGTTCTGGCGGATCACGCTTGCCGCACCGACCTGACGTCATTTGCCGCCCGACATTGAACGCCAAGGGCGTGGAGCGGGATGAGCCGAAATTCAGTCGCGCGGCTCACGCTGCCGGCGCCCCAAGCCTGATCTTGACCTCGCTCAGCGTGCGCGCGGTCGGGGTTGGCAAACCATCGGCCTTGAACTGTTGTTTGAGAGCGGACTTTCGTTCCGCCATCTCAACGCCGAGCGTGTTGAGGTCGACCTTTGCCGCGCGTGCCTGGGCAAACATGCCTTCCTTGGGCGTCTCCTCTTCATGGACATGGTGGTTGATCTGCTCGGCAAGCACCGTCACCTTCGCATCGAAAAAATCGTCGCCCGACGCGCCGGCCATGATCTGGCCGATCAATAGCTTGGCACCGTCGTGCTCGACATGGGCTTCATCATAGATTTCATCGTCGATCTTGCCCTTCAGAGCGGGATAGAAAATCTCTTCCTCGATGATCGTATGGATGATCAGTTCCGTGCAGATCTCCTTCGCCAGTGCCGCCTTTTTGTCGGACGACTTGGTACTCTCGAATTTTTTGAACAGTGCTTCCACCGTCCGATGATCGGCTTTAAGCAGCGCGATTGCGTCAGGTGCATTCTGGGACATGTCGGCTCCCGCCAGTTACAGTCGCCATCGCGGCGAACTGGTCAGTGAGTGAAATCGACAAAGAAGGAAATCGCTCCCGTTGCAACTGATTCGCAGCTTGGGTTCTCGTCGGGGCTAAAGCGGGAAACCCCTGGTTTCCCAAGCGTTAGCGTTGCAGGAGATCAAACCTTGGCAAGAGCCCGCGCTACCGAACCGACAGCGCCCGTGCATGACCGTCCGCGTGGACGACCGGCATTGTTGATCATCGACGTCATCAATTGCTTCGATTTTGCAGGGGCTGACGTGCTGGAACCCAAAGCGAGGAAGGCGGCTCACGTGATCGCCGGTTTGCGGTCTGAAATGGCCAGAAAGGGTTATCCGACTATTTTTATCAACGACAATTTCGGTGAGTGGCATTCGGAACGTTCCAGGCTGGTAGAGCGCGCGCTCGCAAAGCCGAACCCGGTCGCTGAATTGCTTAGACCTTGCCGTGAAGACTATTTCATTATCAAGCCCCAGTTCTCGGGATTCTACGCGACCAATCTGCCCGTATTGTTGCCCAAATTGGGCGTCAGCCGTCTCATTCTGACCGGCATCGCAACTGACATCTGCGTGCTGTTTACCGCTGCTGACGCGCATATGCGCGATTATGCGTTGTGGGTTCCCTGCGATGCAGTCGCGGCGGAAGATGACGCGCGTGGCGCCTTTTCCCTTGCGACGATGTCTGCGGTGATGGGCGCCGAGACGCAAGCGAGCGGTAATCTCAGTCTATCCAAATGGACGGCGCGGCTGGACGAGGCTGGTATCGCGGGAGTGCCGAGTAGACGCATTTCGATGGGTTGAAAACGCATAAACGGTTTGAAGACGGTCATGCCGAGTCCGCCCCTCGCGACCGCGTTCAGCTCACGTTCCGCTATGATGCTCGACGATCCTGTCAGCGAGTTGCCGCCGCCCCGATCGCTTCACGCGCGCTTCTTGGCTGAAGCAAGGCTTTCGACGATGTTTGGACTTCGTAGCCCCACCGAGACTGATGCGGTCGCGATCGGGCTAGCCTGTCCCTTCTTTGTCGTTTGTCATACAATTCTCCATTACAGCCATGCGCCGCGGGATAGGCCGGGGTTCAGGACATGCGAGGGATAAACGTCACCCATGCTACCTGGGCTTGCACGAGCGATCCGCTCTGGCGCGCATCGCTCGCCAGCGATGCACTCTTGGAGGACAAGTTCCCTTCCATGTCGTTTTTGGGGTGAGGGGCCGCAGCAAGATGCCTCAGTCAATTGTGCTCGTCCATCCACCGGGCTGCCGAAAGGTGAAGCCATAACTCTCATTGCGCTGGACGGGACGGCCCGGCAAATCATCGACATCGCCTCCGCTTTCCCACCGGGCGCTGGTCAAGCATCGTGGTTGCGCGCGGCAGTCGCCTGTGGAAACGTTGTGCAGATGATTATGACCGGGACGCACGACGATTATCTGGTTGCGCTGTCCATCCTGGTAGCGATCTTCTCGTCGTTCACCGCGCTCAGTCTGGCAAGCCGTATCCGTGCCACTCAGCAGCCTGCCCGGCGATTCTGGCTTTGGGCAGCAGTCATCGCCCTTGGCGGCGGCATCTGGTCGATGCATTTCGTCGCGATGCTGGCGTTCACCATGCCGACCATGCCGATAAGCTACGATCTGGCATTGACACTTCTTTCGCTTGCGCTCGCCATCGGGTTCACGGGCGCAGGTTTCGCGACGTTCAACTGGCAGCAGGTGTCCAATGGACGGATCGCCGTTGCTGGTCTGCTGATCGGCACTGGCATCGTCGCCATGCACTATGTTGGAATGGCCGCGATGCGCATGCGGGCCACATTGAGCTACGACTGGCGTTGGGTCTTGCTATCGATCCTGATTGCTCTGATCGTGGCGATCGCTGCCATATGGCTGGCATCACGCGAACAGCGGACGAACCAGCGTCTCGCGGCTGCGGTCGTCATGGGCGCGGCGATCGCAGGCATGCACTATACCGGGCTGCACGCCGCGATCTTCTCGGCGGCAGACCACATCGACGCTGCGAAAAGCGTTGCCGGCGTGGGCCAGACTTATTTCGCAGTTGCAATCAGCTTGGTGACCGTGTTCATCCTGCTGCTCTCGCTGGGCGCGGCTCAAATCGAGCACATGCTCCAGCGCGCAGCCCGGCGGGAAGCGCGCATCGCGCTGCGGCTGAAGATTGCCGACTCGCTGAGAGGGGCCACGACCGAAGGCGCACTTCACGAGGTCGCGGCGCTCATGGGGACGCACTTCGGTGTGACGCGCGCCGGCTTTGGGGATCTCGATCCCCTGGAGGATAAATTCGACTACAGGATCTGCTGGACCGATGGCTTGGTGCCGCCGCTCCTTGGCCAGTTTCCGGCCGCCGCATTCGGCGTCAAGATCGTCGCTGCACTCAACGCCGGCCAGACCGTGGTCATCGACGACCTGGCTGCCGCGTCGCTGAGCGATGAGGCACGCACGCAGGCGACGGCGCAAGAGGTGGACACGAGGGCCATCCTGGTCGTGCCGTTCGTGCGGGATGGGCGATTGCGGACGATCGCCTATATGAACGACCGCCGGCCGCGCCAGTGGCGTCCGGACGAAGTGACCTTCATGGAGGAGACGGCTGAACGCGTCCGGCTGGTCATCGAACGGCTGGCGGTCGAGGATCAGCTGCGCGAGCTCAATGCCAGCCTTGAGGCGCGCGTGGAGGCGCGTACGCAGGAGGTTGCCCGGGCCGAGGCGGCAAGGCGGGAGGCGGACGCGCTGCAACGCGCCTATTTCCAGAACACGCCTGATCCGCTGTTTGTCGTCGCGGTCCAGCCGGACGGCAGCTTCACCGCCGAGCAGATCAACCCTGCTCACGAAATCGGAGTTGGCTTCAAACTCGAAGAGATCAAAGGAAAGCGGGTCGAAGAGTTTCTGCCGCCAGAAGCTGCCGCACGCGTGCTTGAAACCTATCGTCATGTGGTGGCGACGGGCGATATCTACCATTATCGCGACACGTTCCGTATTGCGGGCGAGCCGCAATATTGGGACACCACGCTGGTGCCATTGCTCGATGAGCAAGGTCATGTCACACGGATCATCGGCTCGAGCCGCAACGTGACACGGCAAGTGACGGCCGAGGAAGCGTTGCGGCAATCGCAGAAAATGGAGGCGATGGGCCAGCTGACCGGTGGCGTCGCGCACGACTTCAACAATTTGCTGACGCCGATCCTTGGTGCGCTCGACCGCTTGCAGCATAAGGGCCTCGGGGATGACCGGGACCGCAGGCTGATCGCGGGCGCGCTTCAGTCAGCCGAGCGAGCGCGGACCCTGGTTCAGCGGCTGTTGTCCTTTGCGCGGCGTCAGCCGCTCCAGCCTGCGGCGGTTGATGTGTCCGCATTGGCCAGCGGCATGGTCGAGCTGATCTCGAGCACCATCGGGCCGCAGATCAAGGTGACGGTCGAAGCACCGGCTGCCTTGCCGGCGGCGCTTGCCGATCCCAATCAGCTGGAAATGGCCTTGCTGAACCTTAGCGTGAATGCGCGCGATGCCATGCCGGACGGGGGGAACCTTCACATCTCGGTGTCGGCAGCCATGGTCGGGGAATCAGAGCCCTCAAGCCTGGCGCCCGGACAATATATCTGCGTCTCCGTCGCGGACACCGGCACGGGCATGGACGAGGAAACGCTCGCGCGGGCTGTCGAGCCCTTCTTCTCGACCAAGGGCGTGGGACGGGGGACGGGTCTTGGCCTTTCCATGGCGCATGGCCTTGCCGCGCAACTCGGCGGCGCACTCACTCTCAAGAGCATGGTCGGCTCGGGAACTGAGGTGCAACTCTGGCTTCCGCAGAGCGAACGGACGACGCCAGCAGCGGAAGATGTTGCACCAGAAATCGGCGACGCCCCGCCTGCGGGGATTGCCTTGCTGGTCGACGATGAGGAACTGGTCCGTGAATCGGCAGCCCAGATGCTGAGTGATCTTGGCTACGACGTCAGTCAGGCCGGGTCAGCCATCGAGGCTTGGCAGATGATCGAGCAAGGGTTGGTGCCCGACCTGCTCGTCTCCGATCATCTTATGCCGGACATGACAGGCACGCAGCTGGCGCTCCGGGTGCGCGAGCGACTGCCCGGTACCAGACTGCTGATCATTTCAGGATATGCGGATGCGGCTGGGATCGACCCACAGCTCGCAAGATTGACCAAGCCATTCCGTCAAGCGGATCTGGCGTCGATCCTCAGAGAAATAGGCTAGCGTCGTCGCATCGTGCCGAGCTCGCTCGCGCCGATGTTGCCAACGCGATGAAACGCCTCGAGTTCAGCAACGGCTTGAGTCGCTCAGGGTGTAGAAGCACCAGAGCCGGCAATTTCGCCGCTGGGCGCGGGCTCAGTAAGGACGAGCCGCCAGGCGCCAGGAGCGCGATGGTACGGTCAACCGGAATGCATGCCACCACGACGAAATTGCGTTGTTACTTCTACTTGGCTTCATCGCAGGATCTTCACACTGAGCGGCGCCGTCTCCTCGGCGTCCGGGTCGCGCCCCTGTTGGCGGTCGAGCGAGCGCATGATCGGCGTCACCGTCAAGCCGTGCAGCAGCACCGAGCAGAGGATGACCAGCCCGACGATGCCCCACAGCCGTTCAGCGTGATCAACCGTCATATGGTTGATGCCGAAAGCGAGGTAGTAAATCGAACCGACGCCACGAATGCCGAAGAATGCGAGCGTCAGCCGCTCACCGCGATCGGCTCGATGCCCAAGCAGCGACACCCAGCCGGCAAGCGGCCGGATTAGCAGCAGGATGATGACCGCGACGACCGCCTCGATCCAGCCGACTGGAGCCAGCAAGCCGCTGACGAGCGCCCCCCCCAAAAGGATCAGCAGCACCATCATCACAAGACGTTCGATTTGCTCGGTCAGCGCGTACATCTCGAACTGGAAGCTGTGGTCGCGATGGGTGTGGCGAAAGGTTAGCGCCGTGACGAACACCGCCAGGAATCCATAGACGTGGACCATTTCTGTCAGGCCATAGGAAACGAAGGTTGCCGACAGTGCGATCAGCCCGTCACCAGTCTTGGCAAGTTTCGTTTCGGCTGGGACATGAAAAGTGAGCCAGCCAAACAGCTTGCCGACCAGCCAGCCGCCGGCGATTCCTCCGATGATCTCCCACGCGACGTGATAGCTCAGCCACTCCCCCAGCCAAGGCCCGCCGCTTGTCGCGGTAGCGCTGAGCAGAATCGCCAGGTGAATGAAGGGAAAGGCGGCGCCATCATTCACGCCTGCTTCCGACGTCAGCCCGAACCGAACTTCGTCCTCCTCACCGGACTTGGGTGGGCCGACCTGCACATCGGCCGCCAGCACCGGGTCGGTGGGGGCCAGACTGGCGCCAAGCAACAGGGCGACGGCGAGCGGCAAGCCGAGCGCCCAGTTGGCGAGGCCGGTGATCGCGAGGATCGACAGCGGCATTGCAATGCCGATGAGCCGCCAGGTGATCGCCCATCGCCGCCAGCCGATCACACGATCGATCTTGAGGCCAGCGCCCATCAAGGCGATGATCACCACAAGCTCCGCGAACCGCTCCGTCACTTCCGGATAATTGATCGGGAGGGGTCTGAGCGTGACTTGCGGCAGCAGGAAGACGCCCGCTCCGATGGCGATGCAGACGATTGGGAGCGAGAGCGGAAGCCGCTTGAGTGCGAGCGGCAGCCACGCAACCAATGCGATGAGGATCCCGGTGCCCGTCAGGATCAGGATATAGGCTTCGGGCTGCAAGACATTCCACATCCCCAGCTCAACGTTCATTGCGGCAAGACGGCTCCTCTTGGCCGGTGTCGGCCACGTGTTGGGCGGTTGCCGTCTGCCGGGAACTAAAGCTCACCCTGAGCGGTCTTGGCTGACGCCGGAGGATATGATGTGTGTCAGCCAGAAGATGACTTTGCTGATGCGCTTTGGCTTTTCTACCCGCGGATTGTTGTATCTCGTCATCGGCTGTCATCATCGGCACCGGGCGCATGGAGGACCGAGCCGATCCGCTGGAATATCTGGCAGTCCGACGGCGAGCGGGAATTGCGCATCGCCATGGCAACGGGATTGCTCAACTGCGGCATCTGGAGAGCCGTGCGATGCGGCGCTCGACTTCGTGATCACTGCGGACCTGTGCTGCTTTGGACTGTTCAGCTTCGACGAAGCGCGTTTCAAGCTGGTCCACGATGTGTCGGTCGACGGTTCGGCACAACGTGTCGCGGGCGGACGGCCGCGAAGTCGAACAAGATGATGTGCTGGAGAAAGCAATGAAGCGACTGCGCTTGGCGGCCTTGGCCCTAGCTTGTCTGGTTTCGGCATGCGGCAGCGGCTCGGGCGAGGACACCGCAGGCATTTCCGAGGCTGACCGAGCCTATGGCGAAGAAGCGCACCCACAGCTTCTTGCCGAATTCGGTGGCGCCTATGCCGGGGACGAAGCGCAATATGTCCGCACGGTGGGCGAGCGAATCGCCCGCGCGGCAGGGCTTGCTGGCCAATGCTCATTCACTCTCGTCAACAGCGACGTGGTCAACGCTTTTGCGGTGCCGGGCTGCTATATCTATGTCACGCGCGGCCTGATCGCGATCGTGACCAGCGAGGCGGAGCTTGCATCCGTACTCGGCCATGAAGTTGGACACATCACCGGCCGGCACGCGCAGCGCCAACAGCGGCGCTCGATCTGGCGAACCCTGGGCGTAATCGCGGTCAGTGCGACGGGATCCGAACGGCTGGCGCGGCTCGCGACGCAGGCCGGCGCGTTGTTCGGCCTGCGCTATTCACGCACGCAGGAATATGAGGCCGATGATCATGGCGTCCGCTACCTGGAGGGTGCCGGCTATGACGTCTTCGCCGCATCGGAGATGTTGGCTGCGCTTGGCCGCCACAACCGGTTCATGGCGCAGACCGGGGGCCGCGACGACGCCCGCAGGCTGCCGGAGTGGGCGCTCAGCCACCCGCTGACCGAACGACGGATAGAGCGCTCGCGGGAGGCTGCAAGCAGGTCCTCGCTCGCCGACGATCAGATGCCAGAGCATGCCGACCGCTATCTCGCCGTCGTCGACGGCCTGCTTTATGGCGACGACCCGGAGCAAGGCTTCGTCATTGGCCGGCGCTTCGCCCACCCGACCATGCGGATCGGGTTCGAAGCGCCGACCGGCTTTTCACTGACCAACAGCCCACAGGCTATCCGGCTCAGCGGGCCCAACGGCGTGTCGGGCGAGTTCGCGGGCGGTTCGCTTTCCGGACGGAACGTCAAGCAGTATGCGGACGCGCTGATCGACCGCCTCGTTGGCGACGCACCGGCTAAACTGCGGGCGCTGACGGCCACCCGCATCAATGGCCTGGACGCGGTGATCGCGACGATAGAAATCGCGGTTCAGGACGGCAGTGTACCGCTGGCGATCGCCGCCTATGATGGCGGCGATGGGCAAGCCTATCACTTCATCATCGTCTCGCCGCCGGCGAACAGCGAGGCGACGGAAATCGAAGCGCTGTTCCGCTCCTTCCGGCGTCTGGCGGATGACGAGGCCGGGCAATTGCGTCCGCGGTTTGTCCGAACCGTATCTGCGCGTGCAGGGGACACGCCCGACGGTCTGGCGCGCCGCATGGTCGATCCAGCGCCACGCGCGCTGTTCGATCTCCTCAACGGGCGCGATGGCTATGCGCCAATCCGGCCGGGAGAGCGTGTGAAGATCGTGACCTATGGGGACATACGCTGACGATCGCCGCGAAGCTCGAAGAGCTGCGCTGGTCCCACCCCGTTCGCGAACGCCAGCTTGCAGGCACCCTTCCAACTGCGACCAAATCGGTTAGACCGGGCCGTGGCAGCTGCGGAAGGACTTCAAGCTGGTTCTGAATCATCGCTGGACGAACCGCGGCAAATTATTCCGAACAAGCAGCCAGAGCGGGGCGGTTTGGAGACTGGCGATCGATGATGACTCCTAGTTTGCAAGTGCGCGCGCGGCGCCCGAGCGCGGCGACTTGCAAAGACGATCCCGCACCGCTCGCACATGTGTGCATGGCCGACGAACAAGGCCGTCGTGCCGGGCATCTTGCAGTCAAGCTCATGACCGTTCCAGCGTAATCCGACCGAGAACCGTAACCCAGCCACTGCCCCAGGCGGTATCCGCGTGACGAAGCGTTGAGAGCGGTCGGGAGGCGGTGGTGCCAGACAATCGAAAGGTTGCCGTGGCTTTTTACCACAGCTCACTCGATCTTCTCCGCGATCGACCCCAACGCCGCCCCGCAGGAGGGGCGATCGTCTCGTGATCGCACCGCGGGTTCGCAAACCTGCGGCGCAAACTCGGCCAACGGCGAAATGAACCAGTTAGCTACCCAAAATGGGCTTTCGGGGGAATCGCAGCGTTACCGAGCGCCTTGCCGATGTCGATGGCCTGGATGAACTTCAAGCCAGCGAGGCCTCCTCGCACCCATCGCACCTGCGCGGCGACTTCGACTAGCGAGCCGATACTAATCACGAGCGTTTCGTTAGGCCGACATTCGCTCGCCCGATCGATGCAAGCACCGTCCGAAGAAAGATTTCGTACGCGGTGCCGGGTCACATGATCCTGACCGAACCGTTCGGCACTGGCCGTCAGGAAAACCTGGTAGCGTTGGTCACGCAAATTGATTGTGGGGGCGGTCTGCATAGCATCCCGAATAACCCTAGATCAGTTAACATGGCGTTCGACAGGACGACCGCTTCAAAA
This sequence comes from Sphingomonas tagetis, assembly GCF_024211275.1. Taxonomy (GTDB): domain Bacteria; phylum Pseudomonadota; class Alphaproteobacteria; order Sphingomonadales; family Sphingomonadaceae; genus Sphingomonas; species Sphingomonas tagetis. The sequence goes on along the minus strand of NZ_JAMLDX010000019.1, from coordinate 37,470 downwards.
TCTGGGTTTTCCGCGGCGCCTAATCAGTGCGTCAGCAAGCCCATCGACGCCTTCGTAGAGTGGAGGATCAGCCCGCTTTTTTCCGCCAGGCACAGCAGCCCGGGCAGGTCAAGGCGAAAAGCTACCGCGACTTCGCTCCCCATTCCGTGGGCTTGGGAAATTTTCATCGACACGCGCTCTGGATGCGCAGCGCATTTGGCCGTTCAGCGGTAAGGCTCGCACGCAACGCCGTCAAAATCCCCGTCCATTTCCTGCCGGTAGCCCGGTTCGCCGCGTCGGATTGGCGCGGCGCCTGCCGCAGAAGCCACCTTGCAACCCGAATAATGGACACTTCGCTCGATCCTGGCCGCTCTTCTGGCGATTGGGTAGCCGACGACCAAACCGAATTAAGTTCGGGGACTGCCAAAAACATCACGCCGCCCACGCAATCACGATTTCGGCTGCGCCGGTCGTATGGCGGGGTCCGCGCGCGCGGCGCTGACCACGTCCCTTCATCCGACGCTCGTTCGCCGCACGGCTGCTGTGAGTGTCGAAATCACGCATCGCGTCACCTTGGTGCAGCTCGATTGGGAGAGGTTTAAGCCTTGGCAGAAATTCTGCGCTCCGGCCTCTCGCTTTCAAAAATCATGGCTTCGCCAATCTGGCGATCCTCCTTGCAGTCGCGATGGAACATTGCGAAGGGGCCGAACCAAGCAAATTCCTTTTCTTCGCGCCGCTCGCGCTCGACGCGCTGATCATTGGTTTCGTTCGGGTCGACCACGCTTTGCGTCTCATTTTGCTCGAGATGGCGAGAAGCGATCAGCGCGCGGTAGCTGTCGGCAGTTGAATCAAAGGGGCCGTCAACGGGCTCGCCATATCGGATCGACGAGAACATGCGCAGCTTGATAAGCTCGCGTTCGCCATTCCTTTCATCAAATAGAAGATCTGCGCCTTTGTCGCTCAGCGTGTAACTGCCCAATCGTTCGCCAGTTTGTCCGTCGAATACCTCACTGGCCCGCAGCTCGTATCTTCGCCAGTTTTTGGCACTGAACGGCTCATCGTAGACGAGCAGCCACCATTTGCCTTCGATGGACATCACCGTTCCTCAATCGCCATAACAACGCTCTCTATTCGCTTTGGTTCTGCCCGGTCGAACGGAGGCGAGTCTGGCGGCCCGAATACGGCATTGACCGCTTAGGGACGCCAAGCGCAGCGGCGACGGTCGAAATACTTCGCCAGATCATGATGATCGTGGACCATTCGAAAGTTCAGGCATCGTACGGGAGCGCGATGGCGCGGGCGACCGACGAGTGCCTACACTGGATTTCGGTCGGGCATTCAAACCCTGTTTGTGGGTAAGAGCACATCGTCAGGATCAGCTGCTGGGAATCGTCGCCATGGTTTTCGATGGACCAAGCCAGTTCAAGCGCCGCTTCCTCGCCCATGCGCTCAACGGGTGCGGTTGTACCAACCTTGGCCCATATCGGGGTCGCCAGGATGGCTCAGGCTAAACGGATCCGGTTCGACCCTTTCCGTGGCGAATTGTGGGGCAAAGGGAGAGGTTGGCAAGCCCATGACGCCCCGCGGCGTCGAGAAGTCGCTCGCTTAGGGTTGCGCTCAGCGTCGAAACGGAATGATTGTTGCGCTGTCTAGAAATGCGGTCATACCCTCAGCTTCCAAGGCTTCCCGAAACGCCACATCAGCTGCTTTATCTGTGTCGAACACCTCGTCCCAGACCGTTGACGTGCCTTGGCTGTTCACAACCTCAAGGATCCAGCCACCGCGATCTTCAATTCTGTAGATCTCGACCCGCACGGTCACCCCTCCGCGGTCCACTTTGCGTGAGAGGCTTGACGTTACCAGGTTCGGGTCGCGGTCAGCCACGTTGTCCTCCTCGCCGACCACGATAGCGTGGTGGAATGGCTGCGCCAATATCAGCGTGCGTCCACGGTTGCGCCGGACAGCAGCGCCTGAAAATGAGTTTGGAGCGCGCATTCGAACACGAATGCATTGATCGACACCGGTCAACTTCTTCCCCCTTAGTCCCTTCAGCCATCCGCACGCTGAACAAGATGCGGCGCGGAAATCGCGATGATGACCGCGACCGGCGCACAAGCGGCACGCGCAGCGCCCGGTGGAACCGAACGGCAGGCAGCTCGTCGAAAGCCACAAAGCTTGTCCAGTCCCCGGAGATATCTTCACCGGATGGGTCAACCTGATCTTAATAATACATGAGGCAGTGCTGATTAAGAATCATAGTAAACAATCCTACCTCATGCATACACCATGGTAGATAGATAAAAATGTTAACTATAGTTCATGAAACCCATCTAGCTTTAGGTTTAGAATACGGCAGGCTCTTGCTATGGAACAAGAGTATGACTTGATATGTTCAGCGAGTATGTCCGGTTTGGACACGGGAGCTTCATCATGCGTAAATTCCTATTGTTCGCAAGTTCGGTTGCCATGGCGGCCAGCATGCCTGCGCTTTCGCAGGGACAAGGCAAGGGCAAGGGGGCGGCAATGTCTTCGGCTTCTGCCAGCGTGCAGCGAGATGGACAGGCACGCGGCCAAGGTCGGACTTATGTCAGGGCCCGCACGGACTCGCGTGCAAGCGCGCGCGCAAGACTGCGCACTGGCGCTTCGGTCGACCGCAATCGGCTCGGGATTGAGGACCGCGTGCAATATGGTCGGGGGCGCAAGGCGTGCCCTCCGGGCCTTGCCAAGAAGACTCCGGCCTGCGTGCCGCCAGGCCGCGCGAAACAGGAGACAAATTCGGCGAGAGAGTTGGCAGACCGGGTGTTAGGGTTGGCGGATTGACTGCTGCCATGCCTTGGCGTCGACGCGGTCCACCGGAGCGCCTTCTATTTCGTTGCGCCGCACCGAATGGTGCGGCGCAACCTCGGCGGTATGAGCCGCAAACCGGTGTGGCAGCGTGACTCAGACCAACAAGCCTCGGCAACCCTGGCGCGGTTCGGTACGACGTCGCATCGATGCGCGACTTGCTTCAGGGGCGTTCGTACGTCTGTTGGCCGCCGATCTCCACCGGTAGCTGACTGACCATCCCGACTTAGGTCTCGAGGAAGCGATTGCAAGCTCCGAACGGCGGATCATGTCGGATCGGTAAAGCCCGCAAATGCGCAGCTCATTCTCTTGATCCCGGTCTCCGTTATTAACTGGAACAATGACCTTCCGGCATCGTTCTAATGGGCGATCCGATCACGTCCAGAAAGGCTGCGGGGAGCCTGGACGCGGCTTATTCGTCATGAGGAGACTGCCCATGACCTCCACCGAGATGGTGCTCGTCGCGCTAGTTGTGGCGCTTGCCGCGCTCCTAATCTGGCTTTGGATGCGGACCCGACGAGTGGCAGCGCTCAAGGATCGTTTTGGACCAGAATACGAGCGAACGGTTCACGAGGTCGGCGATGAGCGAAAGGCCGCCACCGTGCTTGCGTCACGGGAGAAGCGGGTCGCCGGATATACGATAAAGCCGCTGCCGGATGATATGCGCGGCCACTTCGTCGAGAGCTGGCATCAAGTCCAGGCCCAGTTCGTCGATGACCCTAAATACGCGGTCACGAGGGCCGACGACTTGCTAGGGGAGGTTATGCGTGTACGAGGCTATCCCGTAACCGACTTCGATCACCGAGCCGAGGACTTGTCGGTGGACCACCCGCAGGTCGTCCAAAACTACCGAAGTGCGCACGACATTGCCGTCCGCCATTCGCGCGGGGAGGCGAGCACAGAGGATTTGCGCGCTGCAATGATCCATTATCGCACGCTGTTTGACGACCTTGTGAACGAACCCAAGTCTGACCGTGGTGTTGAGAAAACCCGACAGGAGAAGAGCCATGGTTGACGAGAATCCGGTCCGCACGAACTTGGACCAGCGGCCTATGAGTACGGCGGATCTGGCGAATGCTGGAGAGCCAGCCGATGTGCAGGCGACCAGGGCGCAAAATATCGAGGCCACATCCTCAACGCCGCTCCTTCCCGAAAACGAGACAGGTGAACTTCGCCGACAGTGGGATGTCGTTCAAACGGGCTTTGTTGATGAACCACGCAGGGCGGTGGAACAAGCCGATGAGATGGTTGCCAGTGCGATGAAGCGTCTCGCTGAAGTTTTTGCGGCGGAAAGGTCCGAGCTCGAGGGTCAGTGGGACCGAGGAGACGACGTCTCGACGGAAGACCTTCGAATCGCTCTTCAGCGATATCGCGCGTTCTTCGACCGGTTGCTTTCAATTTAACCGCAGTTCGCTTTCTCGTCATGTCGGGCATTGGCTCGACGACCGCAGGTCAGGCAGGCTAGATCGCCGACGCGACCTTCGCACAGCTGCTTTTGCGCATGAGGTCGAGAATGCGAAGCGGGAGACGGTCCCGTCCGCAGTGCTCGCTGACCTAGATTTCTCCAGCGTCATCTGCATGGTTACATGACTGAGGGCTTTGCAGAGCCGCGCTGACAGCATGCCATGCCCATAATGAGAGTCCGTCGGACCAATTGTATCTGTTCGCGCCAGCGCAGTTGCACGCGGCCGGTCCGCATTTGATAAAGGCTCCGACATCCGCGCTTCGGCGTGCTGGAAATAGTCGATGCTGCGCGTGCCCACATCGTATCTCGCCGCGGCAGCCGGGCCAGGCGAACTCAACGACCGGCCCGAGCATTGCGCCGTGACGATCCTGCCATAGTGGCGCCTCTAGCGCGCTGTAGTAACCGAACGCCTCGATATAGATCGGTTGCGTCTTCTCGAACGTAATGATACCGGTGTCATCATGCGGCCGCACAGAGCTGCAAGACAAGTCGTGGGGAGAGGTCATGCCGGAATCGAAGTGGGAATCGTTAGCCGGAGTTTCTCGGATCACATTGCTCGTTGCCGGCGTGCTTGCGATCACGTCCCAGGCCGCTGCGAATGAAACCCCCCAAAGCCCGAGGAGCATCGAAGGAAGCGCACCGCAAGCAGCGCCGCCACAAGAAGTCCGGACAGCGCCGGACGGCGACGATGGTAACGAAGAGGCGATTGTGGTTACCGGGTTCCGCGCGTCGCTGCAGAATGCGCTGAGCGAAAAACGGCGCGCAAATCAGATCATTGATGCGATCACGGCTGAGGACATCGCCGACTTCCCCGATGCCAATCTTGCTGAATCGATCCAGCGCTTGCCAGGCGTTTCAATCGACCGCGACAATGGCGAAGGGCGCTCGATCACGGTGCGCGGCCTCGGCGGTGATTTCCAGATGGTGCGCCTCAACGGCGCTGATGCCCAGAATATCGCGGGCGGCAACAGCGCCGATGCGGGCAATCGTACGCGCGGCTTCGACTTCAACACATTCGCGTCGGAACTGTTCGGCGGGATCAAGGTGACGAAATCGACTGCTGCGGAGAATGACGAGGGCTCGCTCGGCGCCATCATCGATCTCACGACCGGTCGCCCGTTGACCTACAAGAGCAATCGCTTAGCCCTGGGGGCTGAGGTCGAATATCGCGAGAATGGTGAAACGTGGAATCCGCGTCTGACCGGCCTGGCTTCGATCAGGATCACGGATAATTTCGGTATCTTGGGATCGATCGCCTATCAAAAGCAGGAGCAGCAGATCGACCGCTATTCGCGCTCGATTGGCCAGTTCGAATATGCGTACCGCAATTCACAGATCAACGGCGTCACGCCCGCCACCTTCGGCTTCGCTCGCCCCTCGACCGCCGGCAGTGGCGCCACCTTCGGATCCGATCCGGCCGCTTATTCCCTTATCACGCCAACGACCATCATCCCGGCATTGCCATCGATCAATCGCCAGAGCCTGTCGTACGAACGACTCGGCGCGACCGCGACGATGCAATGGCGCTCCGACACGACCGAAATTACCCTCGACGGCGTGTATTCGCGATACGATCAGGATACCGAGACGGCCGGCGTCACCACAATCGGTCTCAACCGGAACGGCACCAACGCCAGGGCCCAGCAAACCGGCACGGCCGGATTGCGCGCGGTGGGCACGGCCAACGGCAATGCAGATCGCGTCGCGCTCTATGCGAACTGCGTGCCCAGCGCTGCGATTGACTGCAACGGCGAACAGCCCGGCACCGGCGTCGGCCAGGCTGCGCTGCCCGGCTATCTCAACAGCCTTAATCCGTTCAACCTCAACCCGTTCGATTATTACAACAATCCCGCCTCCCCGGGCTATGTCGCGACCGCCAGTCAGACGGGATACTATGATCAGCTGATCGGACGGCCCGCCACGAAGGTGCGTGCCGCAAATGTCAACAGCGCGGGGCAGGCAGATTATCTCGTGCTTGACGATGTCGACTGGCGCAGTTCGTCGGAAGCGCAATATGCGCGGACTGAGTTCAAGCAGCTGACGCTCAACGCCCGTCAGGACATTGTCGATGGCTTCACCATCGACGCAACGGCGGGCTGGTCGAAATCGCAGTTCCGCGCCACGGGGCTGCTGGCCGAATTCAACGCCATAGATCGAGACAATTACGTATTCGATGATCGGGGTGGCTATCAGATGCCGATCTTCAGCCCGGGCTTCGACGTCGCTTCGCCGAGCAGCTGGTCGCTCGTGAAGGGGCTGTCGACGATCCGTTATTACCAATCGCAGGTTGATAACGAATTTCGTGTTGCCCGTCTGAATTTCACCTACAACGCACTCCCCGAAATGACGCTGAAGTTCGGCGGCACTTGGAAGCGGTTCCACTATGAGGCCGATCAAGCACGCCGCAGTCAGGATATCGAAGCTATCAATCCGACCCTGGCAGAGGCCGGGCTGCAGATCGCCGATCTCGGCCGGCTCTATGGCTTCGGTCAAGGGCTGAACGTCTCACAAGGTTCGCCCACGGCTTTCTATGCGCCGGATCTGCAGAAGTTCAGCGACAAGCTCCAGATCGACTGCAACTGCGTCAACAAATGGGGCGACTATCGCGCCGTGGTTGATGGCCGGCAGCGCAACGCGGTCACCGAGCGTGATGCCTCCGCCTATTTCCAGGTCGACTATGATCTTGTCCTGTTCGGGCGTCCGCTGCGTGGCAATGCCGGCCTGCGCGTCGCCAACACCCGTGTGACCGGCGATGGCAATGTCGGCGGCACTGATGGCGTCGCGGGTCTGGCCGTTACGGCGCGCAACGAATATTGGGATTGGCTGCCGTCGATGAATGCCAATTGGGAGGTTGCCGATGGCTTCCTCGTACGCTTTGCCGCGGCCGAGGTCATCTCGCGTCCGCAGCTTGCGTCGCTGACCCCTGGCACCACCTCGTTCGCCAGCGGACTGAACGCAACCACCGCGCCGACCGTGACGGTAGGCAACCCTTATCTGGACCCGTTCCGGGCGACCAATTTCGACCTCAGCTTCGAGAAATACTTCCGCAACAATGGCTTGATCGCGCTCACGCTGTTCCACAAGAACATCAAATCGTTCCCGCAGCAAATCGCCACCGAAGCGCCGCTACAGACCGTGTTCGAACCCGCCGTCTTCGATCAGGTGGTCGCGGCGATGACCAGTCAGACGCTGCGCGATTATACGTTGGCGGGAGGCACGTGGGGCATTCGGCAGTTCCAGGATGCGCCGGGCGGCACGATCAAGGGCGTCGAGGTCAATCTGCAGACCGATTTCTGGTTCCTGCCGGCGCCGTTCGACAAGATGGGCGTGATCGCGAATTGCACCCATATCGAATCCAAGCTGAACTACCTGACCGGCACGGCGCTCGCCACGACCCGAACGGGCACCACGCCGACAGCGGCGAATACGTTTGCGGAAGGCCCTTTCCTCAACACCTCGCCCGACGCTTTCAATGCGACGCTCTACTACGAGAACAGCGTGTGGTCCGCGCGCGTGTCGGCGGCGTATCGCACGCGCTACGTCAATCGTTTCCCGCTGGCGAGCGGCACCTGTGCCGTCGGCACCACGACCAACGGCGGCGCAGCATGTAACTCGCCGATCGTCGCCGATTTTGGCTATAATGAGGACACGCTGAACGTCGATTTCGCGTTTGCGGTGAATGTCACGGATTTCGCGAAGTTCACGCTGGAGGCGCGCAATCTCACCAACGAAACGCAGTACCGCACCATGTATGCGGCAAACCCGGTCACGCAGACCTATGCCAGCACCGGTCGCATTGTCACCGCTGGCGCGCGTCTCGTGTTCTGATCGACCGGCGGCGGCGCCTGATCGCGTCGTCGCCCTATTCTAGGCAGGTATCAAATGCTTCTGCTGGCTCTCATCGCGGCGCTGTCGGCGACGGCGCCGCTACCTCAGCTCGCCTTTCCCGGTGCCGAAGGCGCCGGCCGATTCTCGCAGGGCGGGCGAGGCGGTCGCGTTCTGTTCGTTACCAACCTCGATGACAGCGGCCCTGGAAGCCTGCGCTCAGCAGTAGAGACGAAAGGGCCGCGCACGATTCTGTTTAGCCTGTCCGGCACGATCAAACTGGCCAAGCCGCTCGTGATTCGGGAGGGGCAGGTCACGATTGCCGGGCAATCGGCACCGGGCGATGGCATCACGCTGCGCGACCATCGGCTTGAGGTCGCCGCCGACGACGTCGTCATTCGATACATCCGCTCGCGCCTTGGAGACGAATCCAAAACCGAATCCGATGCGATCTGGATCAATCGGGGCCGGCGCATCATCCTGGACCATGTGTCGGCGAGCTGGTCGGTGGACGAGACGCTGTCCGCCTCGGCGCGCTATACCAATGCCGATGAGGGCTTTTACGACCTCACTGTGCAATGGTCGATCATATCGGAATCGCTGACGCGATCACTTCACGTGAAGGGCGCTCACGGCTTTGGCAGCCTGATACGGGGCGGCCGAGGTTCGCGCATCAGCTTTCATCATAATTTGTGGGCCAACCATTCGGCGCGAATGCCGCGGCCAGGCAATTATGACGGTCCCGCGGTCGATCCGGTTGGCGCATTGTTCGACTTCCGCTCCAACGTTTTCTACAATTGGGGCGGGACGCGCAGCGGCTACAATGCGGATAAAGCGGCGCACGCCCAGTACAACTTCGTCGACAACGCCTATGTCGCGGGCCCGCAGTCGACCAAGCCGATCGCGTTTCACGAGTCCAACATGCTGGCGAGGGCGTATTTTGCCGGCAACAGCATGAACGGCACGGTCCCCGCAGATCAGTGGAGCCTGGTCACGGGCGTTTCCCCGCTCGGCTATCGCCTTTCGAAGCCGGTCGAGGTCGCGCCGGTCGCAACGGATCCAGCAATGTCTGCCTATGCGCGTGTACTGGCCAAAGCAGGCGCGTCGAAGGCACGCGATGCCGTCGATACTCGAGTAATTGCCGGCGTACGCGTTCGCACCGGCCACCTCATTGACAGCCAGAGCGAGGTGGGCGGATGGCCCGAGCTCAAGTCTGCGCCACCCCCGCGCGACAGCGATGGCGACGGCATGCCGGACGATTGGGAGCGCAGGCACGGCCTCAATCCACGCGATGCGCGCGACGGGAACGGCGATCGTAACCGGGACGGCTATCTCAATCTGGAAGAGTGGTTAGCTAGGCTGGCGCAATAAGGGGCTCGCTTGCGGCCCGGCGCGGCAACTTGGCAACGGGACGGATGATTACCCATTTTGATAGATGCGTCCGGACATGAAGAGGAGCAAATGGCAGCGCTTTGATGATGGCCTTTGCATGATCGCGCGCGAAGCGGTCCGTGTGACAGCCACGGATCCGGATTCTGGTAAGATTAACAATATGCCCGCTTAGTTCAGCAGCCGCCAAAGATCTTCCAGCGCCTCTTGGGAAACCTGGATGGCGCCGTCACGAGGCCGGTCGAGATCGAGAATGATGGTCAGGGAGATCGTCACGAGCAGCACCAGGATGGCCGTCGCCACATAATGGCGTCGGTTCTTGTAAGCCAGGACGTAGCCCAACATGACCATCGACAACGCGGCGTAGAGGATCAGCACCTGGAACACTCGATCCGGGATTCGCGCAGCGCGGGATGATGTGCGCATGGCCGCGAGATCGAAACTTTGCTTCATGCCTTCGAGCAGGCTTTGCGACAACGCGGCCTCGGGCGTGGCGTCGAGAACCCTGCCGACGTCCACCCATAATTGTTGCTGTGACGCTCTGGTCTGCGCGGCAGCCACCGACAGGTCCTCGGAATTGGACCAGATGATCCGTAGCTTGAGATATTCCCGCAAATCCGCGCTGAGAACGCCGCGGCCCCGGCTCGTCGACCAGTTGCACCAGATGCCATGTCGTACGGATCGCGTTGGCTTCCTGCGCTACCAGTTCCTGCCGGGACTCGTACCGGCTGAGGGCCATGGAAAATGTAAAGCCGAGCAACAGCGCAAGAAGGCCCAGCACCGCCGAAAGGAGGTGATCCTGCCCCGCGCTGTCGGCGGCGGGTTTGCGCTTCGATTTCATCAAAGCCCATTTATGGGCGCCGGAATAGCCGAGCTCCGTGCTGAAGAGCAGGATCAGGAACACCAGAATGGCGATCACCGGCAGGGGAAGCGTTTCATGGAACGACATGACAGACCCTCGCTGCGGCCTTCAGGCTGTCACAAGGTCTAATTGTTGCTCGTTAAGGGACCGTGAGCGCATTGAGGCGCACGGCGAGGATGTCGATTGCGGGAGAAGATCGCTGGCACTCTCCGGGCCGCTGAACGGCGCCGATCCGCCGCCGAGACGAACAAGCTGAGTGCTTGGTCGCTTGCCGGACCGCCATCGAACGGGACGTTCTGTCCCACTTCAACTTGATTCGAATAGTTGCCGGACGATCCGCCCTGGATTATTTTATTCGAGTAGCCAGAGCGGGGGCGTTTTGGAGACGGGCGATGGATGATGCCGCCTATTTTCGCAGGCGTGCGCGCGAGGAGCGCGAGCGAGCCGCTACCTGCGAAGACAACCCTGCCGCGCTCGCGCACTTGCGGATGGCCGACGAATATGAACGTCGTGCCAGGCACATCTCGATGCAGCTCATGAGCGTTCCGTCGCAATCCGAACAGGGTCGGTAAGTGAGCCTCCGCAGACATTTCGTAAGGCATGCCCGGTTCCGGATGGGGTAGGGACGCGGCTATATTCCGCGAGCGCCCGAAACGGTTGCACCTTACGGGCGTGGCGGCGCGTTGGGGCGGTCGGAGGCGAAAGTGCCAGACGATCGAATCGTTTCAGTGGGTTTTCTGACCGCGGCTGACCTCAAGCGTCTCGGCGACGGGTTCGCGCGACACTTTCCGGTGGAGCACGACGATATCTTTGCCGACTTGCTGAGAGGTCTGGACGCAATCGAAGCTTCACCACTGGGCCATGGCGTGACGCTTCAGCCCGTTATCAGAAACGATATGCCGAAGTGACCGTCCGGAAGACCGTGATCGAGTATTGAGCATCCTCGATGGTCGAACCGTCTCGTCGAACTTGCGACCATCGCTGACCACAATACAACCACACGTTGATCTTGCGCGCCGCGGCTCTAAACATCGTCGCTCCATGATGCCGGAGGCGATGATGAGCGACGAGAACACCCTGAGCCCGGTTGAGCTTGCCGCTGAACTGACCGCCGCCTGGCTCGCCAACAACAATACTCGCGCCTCGACCGAAGAGGCGGTGGCGTTCCTGACCGCGATGCACAAGACGGTCGGCGATCTTTCAGCGCGGGGATCATCTGAACCCGATGCCGCCGCAGCGCCCGAGTTCACGCCGGCGGTCACCGCGCGCAAGAGCCTCGCCAGCAGGGAACACATCCTCTCGATGATCGACGGGCGTCCCTACCGCACCCTGACCCGTCATCTTGGCACTCACGGACTCACCGCCGACCAATATCGCGCCCGCTATAACCTGCCCGCCAGCTATCCGATGACCGCGCCGGCTTACTCCGAACAGCGCCGCGAGATGGCCAGGAAGATCGGGCTCGGGCGCAAGCCGGCATCGAAGGCCGGCGCCCAGCCTGCGCGCAAGGCAGGGGGCAGGGGCAAAAAGACGGCAGTACCCGCAAGCTGACGGCGGGAAGACCGGCCGGTCAGGGCACGCGTTAGCCAGCCTCGTTATCGTTCGAGCTGGCCACCGCAGCTGCAATCATCGCTGCGAGGCTTTCTTCGGCCTCGCGGCGGATCTTGACCTCCTTCGACAAAAGGCCCTGCTTCAGCCAGTCCGGCGCGCGCGCCAGGATGGCAGCCACAATCTGCTGCAGGTCGGAACTCGCTGTCATGATCGGCCATGACCACAGCGCAAGAAGACAGACAAGGGGCGAGAGGCCGCAAACGCTCCTCGACCGGCTCTGCCCGACCCAAAAAATTGCGTGCGAGCGCAGGTCCCGATACAGCAACGGCTACTGAAAGGCGTGCGACCCTGCGGGTTGTTTTGCGTGCGCAATCTCGGCTGTGGAAAGCGAGACACCTTGAAAAATTCCGCAGGGAAGGGCGGTTTCAGCGCCAACACGACGGGCAGCGAGTTGAGCAATCCGCCAAGCGCCTGCCTGGCGCAATGTGAAGCGGTAGTCATGGAATTCTGAAAGGCCGCCATGGCCCATGTCGATCACCAGGCCAGAGGCTCGGACGACGACTTCACGACGGCTATGTCCCGGCTCGATCATTACCGAAGTGATGACGTGCCGCGCGGTCGCACTTCCCTCCCTTTGAATTCGGGCGGCCGCTTCAGCCAGCTGCTCCTTGCCGCGGGCGCAGTCCTGTCCCTCGCAGATCAGCGCGCCATCGGGCGTGAACAGACTTGCCCAGTTTCGCGGTTCCCTGTCGTCGATATAATGGCAGAACCGAGCGAGCACCTCGTGAATCTCAACCCGTGTCTGATGATCGACCATGGATACGCAAGTCATTCCTCTCTCCTCATGATGGTCGATCAGCGCGCTGCGCGATGGCTGTCGCCTTGCGTCCATCATGTACAGCCCGTCGTCCTGCCGCAACCGGAACTGGACGGGAACGCCAAGGGGGCGGCTGCGGAACGGGGCAGGGGTCCCCATCCATGACGGGTTAGCGCTGTAGTCGGGCGCGTACCGCGCCAGAGCGGCCAGCGAACAAGGCAATATCGCGATTGGGCCCGATGACCACGTCCATATTGCCGAGGAAAGCGCGTTGCAGTGGACGCGCAGCGGGATCTCGTTCGCAAGCCTCTGCTGGTCTTTCCGGTGCAAAGCGGATCGCTCCGTCGAGCTCCCGCGGAGCTGCTCGCCAACGCCCCTCAGTCACGCCGCATTGCTGGGTCAGACGGAAGCGATTTTGTGGGAGGATATCAAGGCTGCCCCCGGGCTTTCCGAGCACGAGGAATCGCATGCCGTGGACAAGCCGGGTGCTCGACGTTCCAGCGCCCGGCGGGATGTCACCCGTGCGCCGCAGTCGAACGGTGCCGGCCGGGGAGGAAAGCAGCAGGCCGCCCGGAATTTGGCCGATCCGCGGCTCGGACAGCACCACGCGCTTGAGGTGATCGTCAGTATGGGCAGAGGGACAATTGGCAAGCGTGGCGAGGCCATTGGGGTGGAGGAACAGCTGGCGTTCGAATGCAATCGCAAGGCCTTCGGCACGGTTGCAGCCATCCCACAGGGAATAGGCATCAGAGGCAAGAATGAGCTCGGGACGCCTCGCGCCATCGCGCTGTGCCGCGCCGCTGCTGCGCTCAACCTCATAGCGGCCGGCAAGCGATCTCGCCTCGCTACTGCCGCGGCGCACGAGATCGCCGGACATCCAATGTCCGCCGCCTGCCAGCAGGATCTCGCCATTGGGCCCGTTGCCATAGCGCAATGCCCCGCGCAGTGCCGTGACCCAGGCATCGCTTTGCACCCGCGAAGCGGCGTTGCAGCTGCGCGCGGTACGACGTTCAGGCTTCAGCGTGGCCGCGCCTGGGCCGGTCTGAGCCCAGCTGCCTTCCGCCACCACACAGGGCGTCTCGATGGTGAAGCGGTCGCCTTCCACTGTGAGGACTGGGCCAGAGCGCGCGCCTGGCATGTCGATCGCCTGACCGTCCAGCGCACCAAAGCTCCAGGCGGTACCGATCAGCGGCATGGCTCGCGTCACGAACCGGTCGGGCGGCAGCGGTTCGGCTCGGACGAGCTCGATCCGGTGAGCGGGGGAGATGAGGGCGACCCGGTCAGGCCCACGCCATTCGATCTGCGGGGCGCTCGCCAGCAGGCGCTGAACGCTTTTTTCCTGCGTATCGAATGGCGGCCCGCAAGCCATGGCGGTGGACAGCGCAAAGCCGCCATACAGCCTGCCTTCGTGCGCCAGCCCTTGTCCGCCAAATGCGTTGCAGCCGACATAGGCGCCATAACCATGCTCGTCGAATGTGAGCACGGGCTGCCTGCCATCTCCCCCGACGACCAGAGCGCGCCCGTCGAGCATGATGACCCGCCACTTGCCAGGCAGGCCGGGCTGCGCTGCTTCGCGAGACGGTGCGGCCGAAGGCGCCGAAGAGCAAGCCGCAACGGCGAGCAGCAGGGGGAACGGGCGAAGCATCACCGACATAACGCCTCACCCCGGGAGAACAGGACCTTAACGGCCTCGTTGCTTCGCGATGGACGCGTCCCGTGGCGATTTGCGACTGCGCCATTTGTCAGGCAGAGGCTTGCCCAGCTTGTTGGAGCCCGTTTTCATGCAGTTCTGCTGGGCCGCGCCTTCCGCTAAAGTCTGGCGCTGTGCGGGAGATGAAGCACGAACGCACAGCCGCTTTTCCAGCGATGATCGAGCGCCAGCGTTCCCCCGAACATGGCTGCCATGCGTCTGGCCGAGGCGAGGCCGAGCCCGAATCCGCCCACGGAAGACGACCCGGCTGCGCCCTGGAAATAGTTGTCGAACAGCCGTGCCGCGTCGCCCGTGGGGACGGGCAGCGAATAATTGGCCAAGGTCTGCGTCGGGTTGGCGGGATTGACGAAGCCGAACGTGAAAAAGGCGTTCGTCTCGGGCACGCCACCATAGCCGATTGCCGACGTGAAGATCTGCGCGCCGTTCGGAAATCCTGCGCCGACCGTGTTGAACAGACTGACATCGGCGCGATTGACGATATTACCGTCGCCCATCAGCATCAGCCCGTGGATCGCGTCGGGCGACGACGCGACCGTGGTGACCGTGGTTCCTGCGCCGCGTGCCTCGATCCCTTCGACCTCGAACGTGATGGGCAACGCCGCGCCGAGGCTCGCACTCGCCGAAGCGGCGTAGGACCGCACCCAGAAGTCGATGCCGTTGCCCGCCGTGATCGAGCCGGTGACACCGGTCGACGCGCTGCGCTGCACAAAGAGCTGGCTGCCGAATTCGGCGGGCTGACCGGTACCGAGCACCAGATTGCCGTTCAGCACGCCGCCGTTGGCGACATACATCAGCGCGCCCTGGACGTTGCCATTGATCGTGCCGGCATTGATCACCGTCAACGGATTGGTGCCGCGGGTCGCGGTGCCCCCGGTGCCGGCAATCGTCGCACCGGCGCGGTTGTCGACAATCGCCATCACCGGCGTCGGCGTGTCTGCCGGGATGACCCCTGGGCCATTGACTATCACCCCGTCGATGCCGGAAATCGTCCCCCGTTTGATCAGCATCGCCGGGGAAGCCAGCGTAACGCTGCCGGTCGTCCCGCCATTGTCGATCACGCAATAGCCCAGCTCGGCCGGGATGCACGGCGGCTGAGTCTGCGCAATCGCCTGACTCGACCCTGCTAGCGCCACAGCACTGACACTCAGACCGAGACGTTTGATATGCCGTGCACGCCGATCGACCATTGCAACCCTCCAGATGAACTAACGGAAGGCGGATAGGTCCGGCTCGTGATCGCCGCATCCCCCGGCTAGGGTAGGACCGCGTCTCATGTTCGGTTTTCTCTACACAAGAATGCCAGTCGTAGCCCGCTTTGCCAGGACCGGCGATCCTGCTCGGTGTGCGGTGGCTGGCCATCGCCATCGAGAGCGACGCGGGCGCTCAACACCATTGTCCGATGGGTGCTTGATTGCGAAGGAATGGCCTGGTTCTGCCCGCATCGCGGATCCCCGCAAGAAATCTCAATCCCTTGCATGTCGGCCCTCTCAACTGCGCCTCAATGTCCGCGGCGTCGAAGAATGATCAATGGTCGCATGCGGCGGTTTCGATGCTCTGCTCAGTAGCAACCATGTAAAGCACGCGCCGACATCATTGCCCGTCTGGTGGCGTTGGCGGTGCAGGCGAGGGAGAAGCGCGCGGCGTAGCGGCAGCGAGGTCAGCATCGGTCAACGTCACCGGCTGATCGCAAGCCGCTGTTTTGTGGACCTTCCGTCCGTCCGCAAGTTCGATCACCACAGAAACAAGTCTTGTGCAGGAGGTGCTGGCGACCGGTAGTTCGACCGAGCTGCGCGCCGCGAGCGGAACATTGCCAGGCAACGGCAAGGTGATTCCGAATGTGCTTGTACTACGAACCAGCTGGCCAAAGCCTTGGCGCGACGACTTCGTGACGCGGATTGCAATACTGCTGATCACCTCGCCGCTTTGGTTGTCAATGCGGATGGATTTGTCCGACACGCCGGTATCGCAGTTGCCAGCTTGCACAATCGCGCGCTCGCCCGACCGCGTCGGGTTCGAAGGCCGCACTTCGCCACCGCCCTCCTGCGTCATGACGGGGGCTAAGAACGCCGCGATCAGCAGCATGTGCATCGTCTTTGATTAGCACCGCGACGGCTCGGAGTCGCTGCCAAATTGTGACCGCTTGTTCCTGGCACCTTGCCGGCACGTTGAGCCGCCCACACCCGGCCTGCCATGTCGCGATGACCTCATGCGAACCGTCTCGTCACAAATGGCGATATCAGGTTCGACGGGTAAATCCGTGATATTGCGAAAGGATAGCGGGAGGCGACCGTGCATCAGAACGACGAGGTCAATCCTCTACGGCGACGCGCTGAAGCAGTGGAAGGGGGAAGGTGGCTTGTCTGTTGCGTCCGGCTCACGCGCCACCTGTCGATACCAGAAGCGCGCGGGCGCTGGCACGTTGGCCTGACGTCGTTCCGATGTTTACGCGACGAAAGGGGCACGCAAGGCGCGCCCCTTTCCAGTTCAGAGGGAAATCCCTTAAAGCGCGCGATCGGCCGCGTTCTCGAGCCGATCGACTGGCCCCCTGTTCGGGTCATCCCGACCATCAAGCGCGTTTTCGGTCCTGTCGAGGGGGCCGCGATTGGGATCGTCTGTGCCATCGAGGGCATTCTCCGCTCTGTCGATCGGGCCCCTGTCAGGGTCGTCCTTCCCTTCGACCGCGTTGACGAGGCGATCGATCGGTCCCCGATTGGGATCGTCATGGCCGTCCAGCGCATTGGCGATCTTTTCGCCCAGCGTATCGTTCGGCTTTTCCGAACCCTGATACCGCGGATCACGATCTTCCATGATACTCTCCTACATTGGTTTGCCCCGGCTTGGCGGGTCAGGCGTCTCAACGGACTCGCCGGCATGAGAGTTCCTTGCCTGCGGCGCGAACCGGTAACGATGCCAAAGCTGCCAGACATCGTCAGCGGACAGGAACGCCGCCGCCTTCCTTGAGTTATCCCAGCGCACGAGCGGAGGAGGTTCCGTTGAAAAGGCTGTTCGACCGTTTCGCAACTGGTTGCGCTCGTTTCAGCGGCCGACCGGCCATGCTTATGGTTTGCATCGCGCTCTCGATCGTGGGCGCGGCAGCTTACGCGTCGGGAGACGAGCATTTTCTCGGCGGCGCCAATATCTCAATCAGCATCGTCACGCTGTTGCTGTTGCCTATTCTGCAGGCAACGCAAAACAGGGATGGGGCGGCTCTACAGGCGAAGATCGACGAGCTCATCAAGGTCAATGCGGCCGCGCGCAACGACCTTATCGGTTTGGAAAATCGTGATGAAGAAGAGATCGAACGTGTCCGTCAGGATCAGGAAGGACTATGTCCCCGTGAATGAATGAAACGGCCGCGCCCGCTCGGCCAACCTCGGCTAACCAGCGTGGCTCCAGTGTGAAATGGGAGACCAATGCCGAACATGTCGGGTGAAGAGGTCGCGGACAAGGCGCGCGCGATTCATCGGCAGCTGAAGGTCTTGTTCGCTTCGGGCTACACGCGCGACGCGATCATGCGCGACGACAGGCTGGAAGCAGGTGTGGACCTTATTTCCAAGCCCTTCACTGATGCGAGCCTGGCCGCGAAGGTGCGCGAAGCGCTCGGTCGCGATGCTGTGCTGGACGAGCGAAGGGCCGTATGAATCGTTTGCTAGAATCGAGCGCGACGAGAAGTTTCGGGTGGTCGGAATGATGGTTTCCCGTCACTGATAGCAGTCAGCTGGTAATTTGCGTTCGGACCGGGAGTTGTGGGGCAGCTCTTATTGTGAACTGCCCGTCAGCGACGCGCCCTGATCGCGGACATTCCCGGGCAGATCGCTGGTTCCGGCAAGCGGAACGTCCGCCGGGGAAGCGCCGTGGCGTGATTGAATGGCCTGGTTTGCGTCGCAAGCGGTCCTTGCGAGCGTTGCAATCGCGGTTCATTGCTGGCTGGGTCGCTCACGAGCCATAGGAGGACGCCATGCATCTCATCGCTGCATCCACTCTAGCCTTAGCCTTCATTGCTGTGCCAGCTGATGCTCAGGCTCAGTTATCCAGCGTCGATCGGGCTGCAGCTTTTCGCGCCGCTGGCTTCAAACAGGTAAGTGGACAATGGCGCGCGTGCGACGCACCTCGGGGCAGCGTTTACGAGCCGGGCAAGATCGAAGAGATCAGAGACCTGAACGGCGATGGTCGACCTGAAGCGATTATCACGGAGGGAAGCAGCTTTTGCTACGGCGGCGATGAAGTCGGCTTCGTGATCGTCAGCAAGCAGGCAAATTCCACCTGGAAGCTGATTGTCGGTAGCGAAGGGATCGCGAACGTGCTCAAGGAAAAGGGAACTCGCGGCTGGCCCGACATCGAGATAGCAGGGCAGGGTTTTTGCTTCCCCGTGCAGCGGTGGAACGGCAAAGAGTACCGCACCGTCCGGTTTCAGTACCAGGGAAAAGCTTGCAGGCGACCGCGTTAAGACGTGCAGCCCACCATTTGCGCTAGTCCCGAACCAGGGTCGCGTGCAGCACGCCCGCTGCCGGCGCGCCGCCAGGAGGACGACGACGCAAATTGGGTGGCAAGCGAACGGGCAGGCAACCCCTTCCTGCGATGATCAGCGCCGCTCGAGATGGCCCTCTTTTTCCCGCACACCAAGTCATGTCTGAAACGGGGCGTGACCCATCTCCCCAGACGGAGCCGTTCCGCCAATCGGCCGTTATGCGCAGCACAGGATTCGATCATCGGAATTGAGGATGGCGACCATATTACTGGTGTCGAGTTTTGTTGGTCTAATGGTCTGTTGCGTTGGCCTTGCACGCTATAATGCGCCAGGCCGTAGAATTGCTCGGCAGCGCCGACGCGAAACGGAAGCCTACCGTCAGCGGATGATCGAACGGCATGGGACATTCGGGCGCAAGTCCGATGGCGACGGCGCCTAGTGCCGCACGATGCCAAAAAACACACCAACTGTTCCGTGCGGCAACCGCTTGTCGAGAGCAGTCGCACAAGCATGGCTGCAGCGTGCGAACCCCAGAATTCCCGGAGTCGATTTGGCGTTGCGCACGTAAAGAGATGCCGGGCGTGAGGCCCGGCATCCTTCACGAACATATTTGTGTCAGGCAAACACGACCTTAGGCTGGCGACGGCGCGAGCGGATTGCCATGCCTGCCAAGCCAAAGCCCAACAACATCATCGCCCAGGTCGAGGCTTCGGGTACCGCGAAGACGACATTGTCGACTTCTGCCGAATTGAAAGCGCTGCGGATCCGAATACCGCTGATCAATGCATCGCCCTCGCTACGCGCGAACGTGATCCGCCGATTGGTATTCGGGATTTCCTGATTCCCATTAGCCGGCGTCGAGAATGCCCAGCCTTCCCAGCTTCCAATGACATTCCCAACCGCATCCAGCAGATCGACGCCATTGAACGCATCGATCGAACCCAGGAAAATGCTGACGGTGTTGTAGCCAACAGTCGCATTCGCCAGGGTTGCCGCGCCACCGCCGGCCACGGAGAGATAACGGCTGCCATCGCTGAACGCCGGCTCGGCCGAAGTGGCGGTGTCACCTGTAATCAGCTGAACCAGCGGCCCGCCGGAGAGCGTGAAGCCGGCAGGAAGCGCTCCGTTGAAGTTGATTGTCGCATTACCGGCAGGTGCTGCAAACGAGGCGGCCGACCCGGGCGTGGTAAAGAAACTGGCCGCGTTGGCTGAACCAGCAACTAGGCTGGCGGCAAGCGCGGCAGCCGCAAAAAGCGTCTTCATCGTCATGAACGTGAACCCTTAGACTGTGGTGATGCGTGATACGGCGAACCGCACAATCTTGGATCCAAGATCGCATTAACGCTAATTAACCAGATGCCTCAGAGTTCCGATCGATCCTCACTTTTTGAGCGGATGCCCCATTTTGGGACAGCAAAGGGTCTCAACACCTATTGCGTATGGCGCCAAATCAGGACGCGATTCCGATCTTCCCGTGCGTCCACGCAGGTACGAGATGTAACTGGACGGTCGCAGCTTCCAGTCGCCTTTCATATGCATCAGCCATTTCGAGATGGACGAGCGCCACCGCGTTGTTTTCGCAGCCACACGCCTTGACCCGCTCCTGGCGCGCCCGCTCACGATAATATGCTATATCGTCCGATCGCATTGCCGCCTCCACCGCTAATACGTCTGCAATCGACCTTAAGCCGATATTGGTGCGATCACATTGATGCTGGTTAATGGGCGGTAGGCATTTCCGGGCCAGTAGCCTTTGAAGCGACGGCCGCCCCGGCGGATGCTGTCCGATGCCGGGGCGACCTCGCTCCACTAGTCCCAGGTCGTGAACAAACCCCTATGATTTGATAGGGTGTTCAGCAGGCAATGGCTCCCAGATCAGCTGCAAGTCGAAGATCTGCAGGGCGCTCCCGTGGCCATCGCAATCGAGCCTTGCTAAGTCTGGCGCATGCGACCGCCCAAGTTCTACATTCCCGGCGTGTCCGCTGATCGGCAAGAAGCGATTTACGGCGCGTTCGCGGCGACGGGTGGTGGCTCCGTTCCGCCCAACGAGGAGCGAATATATTCGATCACCTTTCAACTGGGTGGGGTCGACTGGACTGCCACCGTTGGTTCTCAATTGCGCGGCGTTCGAGCGCGGGAGAGAAAGTTCTCTCGTAGGCACTGGATGGATGCGCCGGTCTTCAGCGACACCGAGATCGCCGCGATCATCCCCGGTCACCCCTGTCTGATTTTCCACTGGGGCGAGCGATCGCCGTGGCCCAACCCTTTTTTCGCGAAGGATGTGAAATCGGTAACGAAATTCAGCGCATGATGTTTCGGGGAGGCAACAACATGTGGTGGATTGTCTACGGGACTGCAGGTGCGGCCCTCCTGGCGAGCTTCAAGGGCGAGAAAAGCGCCATTTGGGACGGGTCGACAATCGGCATGTCCATCGGCCTTGTCGTCGCTGCGCTCAACGGCTTCGAATTCTCAATGGTCGCCAAATGCGCGGCAATCGGCGCATTATGTGGCCTCGCCGCACAGATGCTCACAATGTTCGGGGATCCTCGCACAAAGGGCGCTTGAGACGGCGGACCGAGGTCAATGAGCCGCTTGACCGCGAGGAGTGGTGGTCGGCCCGAACCCCTGCTGGCGGCGCGCGCGGAGCGCGGGAACGTCGAATGATGGGTGATGGGGTCGTCCAATCGCAGTCACTGCTGCAAGCAGATCTTGAGCTGGCCGTATGCGGCGGCAGGGCCGTCTCACGGTCGGCACAGGCCGCAATATGGTGGATCTTCGGCGAACGCAGCGGGGAAATCGCGCCCGGCAAGATAGGAAATGACATCCGAATTCCGCCCCAGACGCCAACCCCGCGGCGATTGCACCAACCAGGGCGTAGTGGGCTCGGCATCGTCCCTCAACGGGCCGTAGGCCAGGACCTGCCGTCTCGTCAGCCGGAACGGCGCAGCATTGCTCGCAGCCGAGGCGATAGCTGCAGTCCATTCCAAGATCCATGCATCCCCGTCCCTGTGGAGCCTTCCAACGCCTCGAATGCTGCTTTTAAAATTCAGAAGTTACCCGGGCGATTCGTCCACGCTGGGTCGCCAAGAACACGCCGAGGGTAAGCACCACCAGCAGGGCCAAGGCTTGTGCCGCTGTCAGCGCGTCCTCGACGAAGAAGGCGACCAGGAGTGCCGCGTTAACTACCATTGCGAATATTGCCGGGAGCGGGAAAAACGGCATTGCATAGGGGCGCGGCAGGGTGGGGAAGCGGCGCCGCATGACGACTGCCGCCGCGTTGACGCAGACGCCAGTCGCCGCGAGCAGCGACACACTGAAGGCGAGCAGCATTTCGTAAATGCCGATCGTCGCCAGCAGTGCGCCCGCCGCCACGGTCACCAGCATGGAAAGCCGTGGGGTGCCGTTGTCCGCGACGTGCGCCAGGTGCGGAATCTCCCTTGTGCGCGCGAGAGCAAAAAGGATGCGGGGATAGATCATCACCGCCGCATTCAGCAGGGTGACAAGCGAGATTAGCGAGATCGCGGTGACAATCATATCTGCGCGCGGACCGAAGACCCGCGCCGCCGCATCCGCCGCGACCAAGTTCGAGCCCGCCATCTCGGCGGGCGAGAGCACGCTCAACAGCGCTAGGTTGACCAGCACGTAGATCGCCGTGACTGCCAGAATGCCCATGAAGGTGGCCCGCGCGATATCGCGTTTGGGATTGTATACTTCCTCGCAAAAATAGGCCGCGCTGTTCCAGCCCGAATAGGTTCCGAACACGCCGCGGATAGCGACGATGATCCCGCCCGCAGTGACCGCTGCCGGTGGGATGTCGGAGGGTACCGACACTCCGCGCGGCGCAAAGCACAGCGCGCCGACCAGGATGGTGAAGAGAGCCGCCTTGATCGCGCTGCCCACTTCCTGCGATAGCCCGCCGATCTTCGTGCCACACAAATGGATTGCACCGATCGCCAGGACCAGCAGCGCGGCGAGCACGCCGAGCGGTATGGAGGTGGCAATGCCGAGGCGGTGTAGATACTCGCCGAAGACGACGGAGACGAAGCCACAAACGCCGATCCCTGCGAGCCAGTCAGCAATGCCCACAGCGAGGCCGAGGATCGGCCCGAAGGCCGCGTCAACGAAGGCGAAAGGCCCACCCGTGCGGCGGATCGAGGATGCGAGCTCGACCGTCGACATGGCATCGACATAGGAGACAAAGCCGCCGAGCAGCCAAAGGCCGATGATCAGCGCCGGATCGGGGACACCCGCGGCCACAAGCCCCGGCGTGCGCAGGATACCCTGGCCGATGGTCCCGCCGACAACGACCGCAATGCCGAACGCCACGCCCAATACGCGCAGCAGATGGCTGCCATCGCCCTGATGCATCTGCTTGCCCCCGATGTATTTGCCCCGCCACAGGTAGAACACGTATGGTCGGGAGCGCCAAACGCTAATCAGCGGGGCTGCGCTTTCGGCAAGTCGTGTCAAGGCTTGTCCGCAGTCCTGTCTCCTCGCTGATGCCCCATTGAGAGGATCGACTGGCAATTTTTCGGCAACCAGTGACCGCCGAGAAGCGGCAATGTCGGCATCATCTGAACGTTGAAATTTGGCGATCGTAAGAAACACCCCGACGGCGGCCGCAAGTTCCGCACACCATCGCACCGAAAGCTGCCGCGAAATTCCGTGACGATGCGCGCTTCACTCGTAGCGCAGCGCTTGAACCGGGCTCGTCCGCGCCACTCGGAATGCGTGCCAGCCCACGGTGTTTATCGCGATCAACAATGCGAGTGCGCCAGCGGTGATGAAGGGCAACGGGGTCAACGCAATCCGTTGATCGAAGCCGTTGAGCCAGTCGCGCATCAGCCACCATGCAACGGGCCAGGCGATAAGATTGGCGATGAGGACGGGGCGGCTGAATTGCCATACCAGCAGGCGGACGATGTCGCGCGTCTTCGCCCCAAGCACCTTGCGGATGCCGATCTCTTTCGTGCGGCGCTCGGCGGTGAAGGCGGCGAGACCGAACAGGCCAAGACAGCCGATCACCACGGCCAGCAAGGCGAAGGCGGCGAACAGCTGTCCGCGTGCCGTCTCCTGATCATATTGCTGACGCACGATGTCCTCGGCAAAGCGCGCACCGAACGGCACCTGTGGGATGGTGCGTTTCCAAACCGTCTCGACCTGCTCGCGCACTTTGGCAGGATCGCCCGAGAAGCGGACGAGGATGTCACCAAAGCCGTTGCGGCGCATCGTGTAGATGATCGGCTGAAGCGGGTCGCGGACCGACCGGAAGCGCGCGTCGGCGACCACGCCGATCACTGTCAATTCGATCAGTCCATTGTCGTTGCCGGCCTCGGTGCGGACGCGCTGGCCGACCGCGTCCTGCGGTGACTTGAAGCCGAGCCTTCGCGACGCTTCCTGCGTGATCACGACGTTGAGACCGCGCTGGATGAGCGCCTGTACTGCCGCCTGATAGGCGGGATTGCTCGGCGGCGGGGTAGTCGCGTCGTCCTTGCCCTGCGCTTCGGAGAAGAGGCGTCCGGCGAGCAGCTTCATGCCCATCGCCTTGAAGAAATCCTGTTCGACCGCATAGTCGCCGATATCGACCGTCTGCGTCGTGCTGCCGGGCAGGAAGACGCGGCTCATCGAATTGTTGCCTGGGTCGACGCCGATCTGCGAGCGCGCCACGGCTTCGATCCCGGGAATGCGGCGCAGCTGCTCGGCGACCTGGCCGTCGCGGTTGTCGACGCCACGATAGCCGAGATTGCCGACCTGCAGCAGCCCGTCGCGGCGGTAGCCGGCGTCGGCGGTCTGCGCATAGACGGTCTGGGCATAGATGACCGCGGTGCAGATGATCAGTGCGATCGAGACTGCGAACTGGCCGATCACCAGCGCGTTGCGCAAGATGCCCGAGCCGTGCGCGTCGGCAGCCGACTTGTTGGCCTTGAGGATCTTGGCCGGCTCGAACCGTGCGAGGAAGAGGGCGGGATAGAGCCCGGCAGCGATGCCGACCAGCAGCACCAGCCCGATCGCCGGCAGCGCGACGCCGCCCGCGCCGAAATAATGCAGCTCGAGCTGCGCATCGAGGAACGCGCTGAACGCCGGCAGCGACAGCTCGACCAACCCGAGCGCCAGCAGCATCGCGATCGCGGTGACCAGCACGGATTCGCCGAGGAACTGGACGATCAGCTGGGGCCGCGAGGCGCCAAGTACCTTGCGCAGCGCCACTTCGCGCGCGCGCTGCGAGGCGCGGGCTGTGGCGAGGTTGGTGAAGTTGACGCACGCCATGCCGAGGATCAGCAGCGCGACGATCGCAAAGGTGATCACGGTGAGGCGGTCGTTACCCGGTCTGACCGCGGCGTCCTGTGCATCGCCGAGATGGACATTGCGGATGTTGGTCAGCCGATAGTCCTGATACTCGCCGGGGTTGCGGCGCTGGTCGCCGGTGACTTCGTCCGGAATGTTGCGCTTCTCGAACGCCGGCATGCGCTGGTGGATGAGCTTCGCGTCTTCGGGCGAGCGCAGCCGCACGAAGTTCCATCCCTGCTGATTGTCCCAGCCGGTCACCTGACCCATGCGGTCGGCGAACTGCACGCCCAGATCGAAGCGCGCGACGGCGTTGGCGGAGAAGCTCGAATTCTTCGGCCAGTCCCTGAATACCCCGGTCACGCGATAATCGACATTGCCCATATTGTCGACGATCGTCAGCGTCTTGCCGACAACGTCGAGCGTGCCGAAGCGGCGCTTGGCCTCGCTCTCGCTCAGCGCGATCGAATTGGTGTCGGGCAGGGCGGTGGCGCCGCTGCCGCGCACGAACGGCACGTCGAGGATCTCGAACAGATTGCCGTCGACCATGCGCAGATCCTCGATCTCGCCGGCCTGGCCGTCCTGGATCACGATCGGCGAGAAGCCGCGCACCCAGACCAGCTTCTCGACCTGATCGGGATAGTCTTTTTGCAGCGTCTTGCCGACCACGATGCCGCTCATCTGGAGGTGCATCTCCTCGCCGCCCTGCGGCGTCGCCTTGTAATCGGTCTGCACCTGGAAAGCGCGGTCGGCACCCTTCATCCAGCTGTCATAGCTGGTCTCGTAGCGGACATAGAGCAGGATCAGCATGCATGCAGCGAGGCCGAGCGCGAGTCCGACGATATTGATGCCGGCATAAACGCGGTTTTTGGCCAGTGCGCGGACGGCGACGGTGAGATAGTTGCGCCACATGGGCTGTGCTCCGAAACAAGGGGATCAGGCGGCGCGGCGGCGTTCCTGGAGGATGCGGCCATCGAGCATGTGGACGATGCGGCCGGCATAATCGGCATGCGAGGCCGAGTGGGTGACCATGACTATGGTCGAGCCCTGCTGGTTGAGCGTCTGGAGCATCCGCATTACCTCCTCGCCATGATTGGTGTCGAGGTTGCCGGTGGGTTCGTCGGCCAGGATCAGCCGGGGCTCGGCCACCAGCGCGCGGGCGACCGCGACGCGCTGCTGCTGGCCGCCCGACAGCTGGCTGGGGCGGTGGCGCGCGCGATGGGCGATGCCGACGCGATCCATCACCTCGTCGGTGCGGCGCTTGCGCTCGGCGGCGGGAACATCGTGGTAGAGCAGCGCCAGCTCGATATTCTCGCGCACAGAAAGCTCGTCGACGAGGTTGAAGCTCTGGAAGATGAAGCCGATGCTCGCCTTGCGCACCTCGGCGAGCTTGCTCTCGGAGAGGTCCGCGACTTCCTGGCCGGCGAAGACGTAGGAGCCGCTGCTCGGGCTGTCGAGCATGCCGAGGAGGTTGAGCAAGGTCGACTTGCCGCAGCCCGATGGGCCCATGATCGCGACGAACTCACCCTCGGCGACGTCGAGATCGATCGCGTCGAGCGCAGTCGTCTCGACCATGTCGGTGCGGTACAACCGCAACAGCTGGCGCATCTGGAGCATGTTCATTCCTTTCGGCCTGAGAGGTCGAGCCGTTCCTTGTCGGCGAAACCGGTATAGGGGGAGGTGATCACGCGCTCGCCCGGGTCGACCCCTTCGAGCACCTCGATCGAGCTGGCGTTGCGGCGGCCGAGGCGAACCGGGCGCTTGACCGCGCTGCGCCCGTCTTCGGCAACAACGAAGACATATTGGCCGCCCGTCTCGCTGTAGAAGGCGCCGTTGGGGATCAGCCGCGCCGGGGCGGGATCGCCGAGCGTCAGCTTCGCCTGAAGTGTCTGGCCGCGCTGGAGATCGGCGGGTTCGGGGCCGATGAACTGCAGATCGACCTGAAACTGGCCGTTCTGCACTTGCGGGTAGATCTTCGTCACCTTGGCCGGGAAGCTCTTGCCGGCGAGCTCGATATTCGCCTTCTGGTTGAGCTGGACGCGGCCGAGATAGAATTCATCGACCCCCGCCATCAGCTTGTTGCGGCCGGGGCTGTCGATCTGGCCGATGCGTTCGCCGCGCGACAGCGACTGGCCGACCTGGATGTTGAAGCCCGAGAGCTGTCCGCCGACCGGCGCGCGCAGCTTCAATGCGTCGAGATTGGCACGCGCGATGGCGAGACCGGCCTGCATCGACGCCATCGACGCGCGCTGCTGGGTGAGCTGGCTCGATTGCAGCTTTTCGTCGGTCGCGCGGCTGCGGCGCATCGCGTCGAGCCGGCGGCGCTCGTAGCGATTTTGCGCCGTGGTGTCGGCGAACGCCTTGCCGCTGACGAAGCCGCGCTCGGCGAGCTTCGCCTCGCGCTCATATTGAAGCCGCGTCTTGTCGGCGGCGAGCTCGGCCTCGAGCACGGCGCGCTCATTGGCGAGGCGCGTCTGGGCGAGCGCCAGTTCCTGGCTGCGCATATTGTTGATCTGCTGCTCGACCTCGGTCTGGCGGGCAAGCGTGGAGAGCTGAAGTTCGGCGTTGGACAGCTCGACGATCGGCTGGCCTTTTGCAAGCTGCGTGCCGTCCTCGACCAGCACCTTCTCGACCCGCCCGCCTTCGATCGCGTCGAGATAGACGGTGAGCAGCGGCGTGACGCGGGCGCGCAGCGGGATGAAGTCCTCGAACGTGCCGTTGGTGACGGTCGAGACCGTCAGCCGGTCGGCGGCGACGGTCTGCGCGTCGCCGCGCGGGGCGTAGAGCCAGAACACCAGCGCGGCGGCGATAAGCAGCGCGCCGCCGAGCGCCCAGGGCGTCCAGCGCGGCAGGCGGCGCGTCTCGACGACGCGGTCCATGCCGCTGCCGTCGACCGGACCGCCGGTCCGGGATGTCGGATCGGGAAGCTTGAGCAGGCGCATCACCGGACCTTGAGCAAGGCGCATGCCAATGGCGCCACCAGCGCGGCGGCGCTTGCCGGCGGGCGGACACTGTCCGGGTTCGGACAATCCTGTCCGGAAACGAACAGGGCGAGCGGCGCCAACAGCGCGGTCGCGCGCGCGATCGCGTTCGAGATCAGCCAGCACAAGATCGCGCAGAGCGCCGCGACGTGCGCGAAGCGAACGGCGTGAAAGCGGCGGTGGGCACTGGCGGGGCAGTCCGGCTGGTTCATGCGATCCTCCACAGCATCAGTCGTGCCAAGTGCCGAAATGCGCGGAATCCCCGGAAAAATCGGCTGTCGGCAATGGGGTGGCATGGTTATTGATTGTCCGGTTCCGCACAGCGGTTGTACGGGAGCGGTCAATGACGACGGGGGATCGGTTCGGACTTTGTCTCGTCGTCGATGACGATGAGGACGTGCTGATGGCGGTCCGCCTGCTGCTGCGCGGGCTGTTCGACGAGGTGGTGACCTGTGTCGCACCCGCCGCGGCGCTGTCGGTGGCAATCGGGCGCAAGCCCGATGTGGTGCTGCTCGACGCCAATTTCGCGCGCGGCGCGACCGATGCGAAGGAGGGGCTGCAACTGCTCGATCAGCTGCTGGCGGCCGATGGCGACCTGATCGTGGTCATGATCACCGCGCATGCCGGAGTGAATGTCGCAGTCGAAGCGATGAAGCGAGGGGCAGCAGACTTCATCTCCAAGCCCTGGGCGAATGAGCGGCTGCTCGCCACGATGCGCACCGCCGCGGCGCTCAACCGTTCGCGGCGGCGCGCGGGGGCGGCGGGGGTGCGGCCGGCATTGGGCAGTGGCAGCGATCTGATCGGCGGATCGGCGGAGATGATGCGCGTGCATTCCCTGATCGCGCGCGCCGCGCCGACCGACGCCAATGTGCTGGTGCTGGGCGAGAACGGCACCGGCAAGGAGCTGGTCGCGCGCGCCTTGCACCGCCAGTCGCGGCGCGCGGACCGGGCGATGGTGACGCTCGATCTGGGTGCGGTGGCGACCGAACTGATCGATTCGGAGCTGTTCGGCCACGTCCGCGGCGCGTTCACCGGGGCGAAGGGCGACCGCGTGGGCAGAATTCAGGCGGCGGACGGGGGCACGCTGTTCCTCGACGAGATCGGCAATCTGCCGCTGCATCTCCAGCCCAAATTATTGACCGCGCTCGAACAGCGGCATGTCACCCCGGTCGGCGCCAACCGGCCGGTGCCGGTCGATATTCGCGTGATCGCCGCGACCAACCTGTCCGCTGCCGCGCTGCGCGATTCACGGCAATTCCGCCAGGATCTGCTGTTCCGGCTCAACACGGTCGAGATCGAGCTACCGCCGTTGCGCGAGCGGCGCGAGGACGTGCCGGCGCTGATCGACCATTATCTCGACCTCTATGCCGCGCGCTATGGCCGCCCGCGTCCGGCGCTCAGTCCGGCGGCGCAGGCCGCACTGGCGGGGCATGACTGGCCCGGCAACGTCCGCGCGCTGCGCCATGCGATCGAGCGCGCGGTGATCCTGGCCGGCGATGCGCCGATCGAGCCGGGCGATCTGTCGCTGACCGCGCCGGCGCCGCGCATCGCGCCCGGGGCGGTGGTGACGCCGGCGCGCGACGCCGATCTCAACCTCGACCGTGCCGAGCGGCGGCTGGTCGAGGAATCGCTCAAGAAGCACGGCTACAACATCTCCGCCGCCGCCGCGGAACTTGGCCTCTCGCGCGCGGCCCTGTACCGGCGGATGGAGAAGCATGGGCTCTGAACATCGCTTCACGCTGGTGCTGTTCGGCTGGATCGCGCTGCTGCTCGCCGCGCTTGCGGCGGCGGTTTGGGCGTTCTCGCAGCCGGGACTGGCGGTGGTGCGGCTGGTCGCGCTTGGGACCGCGGCGGGGAGCGTCGCCGGGCTCGTCGGCCAGGTGCGGCGGACCAATCTGCTGCTGGCGCGCTTTGTCGAGGCGCTGCGCCATGGCGACTTTTCCGCGAGCTTCGATGCGGGCGGCGGCGCCGGATTCGACCGGCTCGGCAATGCGCTGACCGGTGCGATGCGCGACCTGCGCGCCGAGCGCGCGAAGGGGCTGGAAGCACAGCGCTTTCTGGAAGTGCTGCTCGATGACCTGCCGGTCGCACTTCTGACGGTCGATACGGTCCACGGCGTTCAGTTGCGCAACAAGGCGGCGCGGCGGCTGCTGACGCGCGATGTCGGGACCCGGCCGGAAGATTACCGGGTCTATGGTGAGGCCTTCGCGCAAAGAATGCTGGGGTCGGGTGGTCTGAACGAGGTCCTCGAACTGGAAGTCGGCGGGGTCAGCCAGCGCTGTCTCGTCCGCACGGGCCTGGCAGAGCGGCCGGGTCTGCCGGTGCGGATCGTCACGATCGAACCCATGCAGGGCACGCTCGACACGGCCGAGATGGGAATGCAGACCGATCTCGTGCGGGTGCTCGCCCATGAAATGCTGAACTCGCTCACGCCGGTCACCTCGCTCGCTGGGAGCGCGGTCGTCCTGCTGGGCGAGGAGAACCCGAACATCGCTGAGGCGCGCGCTGCTGTGCTGACGCTGGCGCGGCGCAGCGAAGGGTTGCGGCGGTTCATCGAGAGCTATCGTGCGGTCGCGCACCCGCTCGACCCGCGGGTTCGCAGCTTCGCGGCGGCACCGTTCGCGGCCGAACTCGAAAGGTTGTTCAAAGCGGACTGGATCGAGCATCGCCTGACCGTGTCGGTCGATCCGAGCCTGATCCTGCACGCCGACCCTGATCTGCTTGCACAGGCAATGCTCAACCTGTTGCGGAACGCGGCGCAGGCTGGGTCGAGCAATGTCCGCCTGTCGTTCGAGCAGCACGGCGGCGCCGTCCTCATTACGGTCGAGGATGACGGCGCTGGGGTTCCGGAGGCGATCCGCAACGACGTTTTCCTGCCGTTCTTCACCACGCGGCGAGGCGGCAGCGGCATCGGGTTGAATCTTGTGCGGCAGATCGTCGTTGCGCATGGCTGGACAATCTCGCTTGCCCACAGCCCGCTGGGAGGGGCCCAATTCAGGATCGTCGCCCATCGCGGAAGCTCGAACCCTGCGCGCGCACCTGATTGATTTGTGATTGCGGTGTACGGCAGCTGTGCGCCCCAACGGCGTCATTCGGCCTGCTTGCCGGCGATCCCGAAAGCTGCCGTTCGCTTCGCTCTCCAACGGGTTCCGCGCTCCAATTCGAGCTAACGGAAATCAGCGCATGAGGCCGGCGGCTCGTAACGCATCCTCGATGATCCTGCCTGCACCGCCCCTGGCATGGGCGGACACGGGCTTGTGATCGTCGATCGCGACGGGTTGGACACGCTCGGACCGGGTCACTTTGGTTCCAGCCTGCCTTTCAGCCGCCGGAAGCTGTGCGCCGCCCTCCAATAATCCCCAGAAATTCGCGATGTGCCGCGTCGACGAGATGGCGGCCTCCAGCATGTGAGGGCCAGGGGTGCCGTAAGCGTCCTCGCCGCGTGTCGAGAGCGGTGTTCCATGGGCCATCCCGCCGATCCGATAGTCCTCGATGACCGCATTTCCCGCAGCATCCAGCCAGACCCGATGGGGATGCCCATCGACTCGATCGCTGCGATTGGGACTGGCGGGAACGCCATGGACGGACCGCCACTGGGCCAAGACTGCATCTGCGTTGGATGAATCGACGATGGGATCGGCGCCGCCATGCCATATCGAGATGCTCGGCCATGGACCGGGGTGGGACGAGGCTGCGCGAACCAGCGCCCCGAGCGCTGCATCCTCGGGACCGCCATGTCCGCGCATGCGGTCGAAGGCCTGCGGCACGCCATTGGCGGTGCCGAAGGGGAGGCCCGCGATGATGGCGCCGCCAGCGAAAGTCTCGGGATAGGTGGCAAGCATGATGGAGGTCATCGCGCCGCCCGCTGAAAGGCCGTTGATATAAACCCGCGCAGGATCGACGTCATGGCGATCGACCATCGCGGCGATCATCTGGACGATCGACAAGGGCTCGCCCGCGCCGCGCTGGCCGTCGGCCGACTCGTACCAGTTGAAGCAGAGGTTCATGTTGTTGGCCCGGCGCTGCTCGGGAAAGAGCAAGGCGAAGCCATATTGGTCTGCGAGCTGCGACCAGCCCGCGCCGCGATCATAGGCCGCGGCGCTCTGCGTGCAGCCGTGGAGCACGACGACCAAAGGGGCGCCGCTCCGCATGGTTTCAGGGACATAGCACCAGGCGCCGAGCGCGCCTGGGTTCGATCCGAAATCCAGCAGTTCGCTCAAGCGACCCGCCGCGGCTGCCGCATCCTGCCCGGGCAACTGGCTGCGCAGCGCGGCGAGGCGGCCGATCGTGTTCGAGAGCGATCTCATATCGTTAACTCCTTCGGCCCGGGGGAGCCGAAGTGGCCGGACATGAATAGAACGCCCGCCATTCCCGATCGTTGCTGCAATGCAGCATTTAATTTACGGGGTGGCGGGCGGTTTCGCTCGGTTCGCCTTGGCGTCAAGATCGACCGCCAGTTCGCGAGGCCAGTGGCGCAGCTTTGCGCACGCCGTGAGAAAGGCGCTCGCATCCCTGGCGCTGGCGAGCGGCAGGCAGGCCTCGTCGAGATCGTCGGCGATCCCGGCCCTTTCGAACAGCAACTGCGCCTCGCGACTGATGCCGATGAACTTGCAATGCGCGAAGGCATCGGTGGCGAAGTCCTTCGCTGCCGCATCGCCCGCGAGCAGCGCGGCACCCGCATCGGAGATCAGCACCGCGATAGCATCGAACAGCACCGACGGACCGCCATCGATCTTGTGCTTCGCCGCAACCTTCGTCCCGTCGGACAAGGTGGCGCCGGCGATCTTGGGCGCGACCACCTCATAGACTGCGCCGGCCTTCTCGATCGCCGCGACCAGCGCATTGAAGATCGCCGCATCGGCGCCGTCGCTCAGCAGAATGCCGAGCTTGCGGCCCTTGAAGCTGTCCGGCCCGTTCTTGACGATGCTGAGCGCATCGGACGCCGGCAGGTCCATCATCGTGGGCCGGGCTGCCTGGGCCGGTTTGGGGAGGTCGAATCCCAAGCCGTCCGCAACCTTGGCCGCCAGCATCTCGTCGATGTTACGCAAATGCGAGACCGTCCGCGCGCGGATGTCCGGCCGCTCGACCTTGCTCAACTCGAACACGAGCGCGTCGCCGATATGCTTCTGCTCGATCGGCGTCTGGCTGGAAAAGAACAGCCGCGCCTGGCTGTAATGGTCGGCGAAGCTCTCCGGCCGCGCCCGGATCTTGGGCTCCGGCTCGGCCGCAGGCACGCTTGTGAAACCGCGCGCCGGATCCTCGCGCGGGCCGCCATCGAACGGGCCCCAGCTGTTGGGCTCATAGTTGACGCGGCCCTTGGGGTTGCGCATCGCCATGTGCCCGTCCTGCTGGAAATGCGCCATCGGGCATTTGGGCGCATTGATCGGGATATGGGTGAAGTTCGGGCCGCCCAGCCGCTTGAGCTGGGTATCGAGGTACGAGAAGTTGCGGCCCTGAAGCAGCGGATCGTTGCTGAAGTCGATGCCTGGCGGCACGTTCTGCGTCATGAACGCGACCTGCTCGGTCTCGGCGAAGAAATTGTCGACCACGCGGTCGAGTACCAGGCGCCCAACGATACGGACGGGCAGGATTTCCTCGGGGATCAGCTTTGTCGCGTCGAGCACGTCGAAGTCGAACTTGTCGGCGAATTTCTCGTCGAACAGCTGCACGCCGAGCTGCCACTCCGGGAAATCGCCCGAATTGATCGCATCCCACAGGTCGCGGCGGTGGAAGTCGGGATCGGCGCCGTTGATCTTGACCGCTTCATTCCAGCAAACCGACTGGAGACCCGCCTTGGGCTTCCAGTGGAACTTGACGAAGGTCGACTTTCCCTTGGCGTCGACCAGCCGGAAGGTGTGGACGCCGAAGCCCTCCATCGTCCGAAACGAACGCGGGATCGCGCGGTCGGACATGGTCCACATGATCATGTGGAAGCTCTCCGGGGTCAGGCTGACGAAATCCCAGAAATTGTCATGCGCCGATGCCGCCTGAGGGAAGGCGCGGTCGGGTTCGGGCTTCACCGAATGGACGAGATCAGGGAATTTGATCGGGTCCTGGATGAAGAAGACCGGGATGTTGTTGCCGACCAGGTCCCAATTGCCTTCCTGGGTGTACATCTTGACCGCGAAGCCGCGCACGTCGCGCGCGAGGTCAAACGAACCCTTCGAACCCGCGACGGTCGAGAAGCGCACGAACGCGGGCGTCCGCTCGCCGACGCGCTGAAAGACATCGGCGCGGCTGACGTCGGCAAGCGAGTCGGTCAGCTCGAAAAAGCCATGCGCGCCATAGCCGCGGGCATGGACCACGCGCTCGGGGATACGCTCAT
The DNA here is from genome assembly GCF_024211275.1 of Sphingomonas tagetis. GTDB lineage: Bacteria > Pseudomonadota > Alphaproteobacteria > Sphingomonadales > Sphingomonadaceae > Sphingomonas > Sphingomonas tagetis. Next base: position 2,968 of record NZ_JAMLDX010000019.1, on the reverse strand, counting down.
GGTCGAAGTGGAACATTTTCTCGCGGTAATGCGTGTCCTCGATCAGCGCGGGACCGCGTGCGCCCTGGCGCAGCGAATTCTGGTCGTCAGCGACCGGGTGACCATTGGCGGTGGTTAGCGTGGCCACCTCGCCGCCAGCGACCTGATGCGTTTCGCCGCCCCCGCCCTGAGTCTCGGCGTAGGTCGTGGACAGCGCGGCGGCAGGCGGAAGCTTCGACGCCTCGGCGGGGCTTTCGCCGGACTTGGGCGCGGACGTCTTCGGAGATTTGGCCATTTGGGGATCCTCGTCGTGTCGATTGAATGAATTGGACGAGGCGATGCGGGGCTCGCGCCGCCGCAGGACAAGTCAGGTCTGTGATCTGTGCAGCGCTCAACCGGCAACGTGCGGTGAAGTTGCAGCCGGATCGCCTCGACTGATCTGGATCAGCACGAATTGTCGGAACGGCGGCTCCAGCGCTTTGTTGTCGGCACAGCTTTCTCGAAAGGACAGACGATGGGCGACGGGCTCGACGCCGCGGACGATGCGCCGCTGGCGACATCCAAGCACGAATTTGCCGCAGCGGAGGCGGTGGCCGGCACGCTGCCCGGCGCCAAAGGCGCCACGCTGACCTCGCGCGCGGTGACGATCAACCGGCCAAGCGCGGACCTGTTCGCCTATTGGCGCGACTTTTCGAACCTCCCAAGCTTCATGGACAATGTCGAGCGGATCGATGTGATCTCGTCCACGCGTTCGCACTGGGTCGTCAAGGCGCCCGCCGGGAAGACCGTCGAATGGGACGCGGTGATTACGGAAGAGGTCGAGGGCGAGCTGATCGCCTGGTCGTCACAGGAAGGCGCCGACGTGCCCAATAGCGGCCGAATCGAGTTCCGCGACGCCGGCGCGCGCGGCACCGTCGTCATCGTGACGATCCTCTACGATCCGCCCGCCGGGTTCATCGGCAAGGTCGTCGCCAAGATGTTCCAGCGCGAGCCGGCGATCCAGGCGCGCGGCGACCTGCGCCGCTTCAAGCAGCTCATGGAAACCGGCGAGATCGCGACAGCCTCGCGCACCCGCGCCCAACTCGAAGCGGAGCAGAACTGATGCGCGCGCTCACTTGGCACGGCAAGCACGACGTCCGCGTAGATACCGTCGACGATCCCGAGATCCTCAATCCGCGCGACGCGATCATCAAGATCACCTCGACCGCGATCTGCGGATCGGACCTGCATTTGTACGACGGCTATATCCCGACGATGCAGGCAGGTGACATCCTCGGCCATGAGTTCATGGGCGAGGTGGTCGAGGTCGGCGCGAAGTCCACGCTGCAAAAGGGCCAGCGCGTCGTCGTGCCCTTCACCATAGCCTGCGGCAGCTGCTATCATTGCGGCAAGCACCAATATTCGGCCTGCGACAACGGCCTCCCTGCCGACAATCAGGACATCGGCCAGGAGATGTACGGCCAGCCGATGAGCGGGCTGTTCGGCTATAGCCACCTCACCGGCGGCTATGCCGGCGGCCAGGCCGAATATGTCCGCGTGCCGTTCAGCGATGTCGGGCCGATCATCATCCCCGATGGCGTCGAGGACGAGAAGGTGCTGTTCCTGTCGGATATCCTGCCCACCGGCTGGATGGCGGCGGAGAATGCCGATATCGAGCCGGGCGACACGGTCGCTGTGTGGGGTTGCGGACCCGTCGGGCTGTTCGCGGTGCAGTCCGCGTTCCTGATGGGTGCCGAGCGCGTCATCGCGATCGACCATTTCCCGCACCGGCTCGAACTGGCGAAGAAATTCGGGGCGGAGACGATCAACTTCGAGGAGACAGCGACTTACGAAGCGCTGCTCCAGATGACCGGCGGGATCGGTCCCGACGCGGTGATCGACGCCGTCGGCCTCGAAGCGCACGGCTTCTTCGTCGACAACGTGATCGATCAGATCAAGGCGTCGACCTTTCTCGGCACTGACCGCATCCACTCGATCCGGCAGGCGATCATCGCCTGCCGCAAGGGCGGGCGTGTCTCTATGCCGGCAGTCTATGGCGGCTTCGTCGACAAGTTCCCGCTCGGCGCATTCATGGAAAAGGGGCTGACGCTCAAGACCGGCCAGACCCACGTCCAGCATTACATGCCGGCGCTGCTCAACGCGATCATGGAGAACAAGATCGATACGACCTTCCTGATCAGCCACACGCTCGGGCTCGAGGACGCGCCGCAGGGCTACAAGATGTTCCACGACAACCAGAATGAAGTGACCAAGGTCGTGCTCAAGCCCGGCCTGGCGCTCGCAGCGGAGTAGGCGAATGGCGACCAAGCTCGCGATCATCACCGGCGCCTCGACTGGCATCGGCTTCGAACTGGCGACGCTCGCGGCGAAGGACGGCTATGACCTGATCGTCGTCGCCGACGAGCCGCTGATCGAGGCGGCGGCAGAGGACTTCAAGCAGTTCGGCACCGACGTGCGTTCGGTCCAGGCCGATCTCTCGACGCTGGAGGGGGTCGATAGGCTGCTGGCGGCGGCAGGCGGACGGCGTATCGACCTGCTTGCGGCCAATGCCGGGATCGGGACCGGCGGCGCGTTCCTTGATCAGGCCGTGAGCAACTGGCGGCACTCGATCGACACCAATGTGACCGGTACGGTCTATCTGCTCCAGAAGGTGCTGAAGGATATGGTCTCGCTGCGGCAGGGCAAGGTGCTCGTGACCGGATCGATCGCGGGCTATGTCCCTGGCGCGTTCAACGCGGTGTACAATGCCACCAAGGCGTTCGTGGACAATTTCACCGAGGCGCTGCGCAACGAACTCAAGGATGTCGAAGGCGTGACGCTGACCACGCTGATGCCGGGCGCGACCGACACCGAATTCTTCGCGCGTGCCGACATGCTCGACACCAAGGTTGGGCAGGACGAGAAGAAGGCCGATCCCGCGAAGGTGGCCAGGGACGGCTGGGATGCGTTGATGGCCGGGCAGGGGCACATCGTGTCGGGCCTGTCGAAC
>NZ_JAMLDX010000018.1 GCF_024211275.1 Sphingomonas tagetis | reverse complement strand
GCTCCCCCACCCGGCCACCCATTCAGGATACGATGTGGGTGGCCGGGTGGGGGAGCGGGCCGGTGCCGCAGACCTCGTCAAAAAAGTGTCCGGGCGGCGGCCAGCGACCACGCGCCGAGCACCGGGATCAGCAGATAGCCGAGCGGCGAGACGAACAGCGCCGCCGCGGCGATCAGCCCGCCTTCGAGGCGGCTGTCGCCCGGCGCATAGGCCGGCGCGGGCGCGTCGAAATACATCGTCTTGACGATCTTGAGATAATAGAAGGCGCCGATCGTCGAGGCCGCGATGCCGATCGCCGCGAGCGCGAACAGATCGGCCTTCACCGCCGCCTCGAACACCGCGAACTTCGCCCAGAAGCCGAACAGCGGCGGGATGCCCGCGAGGCTGAACATGAAGATCGCCAGCGCCGCCGCCAGCGCCGGCCGCGTGCGCGAAAGGCCGGACAGGCTCGCGATGCTTTCGACCGGCTGGCCACTCGCATCGCGCATCTGCAGCACGACGAGGAAGCTGCCCAGCGTCATCACGACATAGATGGTGAGGTAGGTCAGCACGCCCGCCACTCCCTCGGCGGTGCCGGCGGCGAGGCCGATCAGCGCAAAGCCGACATTGTTGATCGACGAGTAAGCGAGCAGCCGCTTGATGTTCTGCTGCCCGATCGCCGCCACCGCGCCGAGCACGATCGACGCGAGCGCGGCGAAGATCACGATCTGCCGCCAGTCGCTGGTCACCGGCCCCATCGCCTCGATCGCGACGCGCACCGACAGCGCCATCGCCGCGACCTTGGGCGCGCTGGCAAAGAAGGTCGTCACCGGCGTCGGCGCGCCCTCGTAAACGTCCGGGGTCCACATGTGGAACGGCACCGCCGACATCTTGAACGCAAGACCGGCGAACACGAACACCAGGCCGAACAGCAGCCCGATCTTGGCCGAGCCCTCGGCGCCCGCATAGGCCGTCGCGATGTCGCCGAAGATCGTCGTGCCGCTGAACCCGTAAACGAGGCTGATGCCGTAGAGCAGGATGCCTGACGCCAGCGAGCCGAGGATGAAATACTTCAACCCCGCCTCAGCCGAGCGCACGTCGCGGCGCATGAAGCTCGCCAGCACATAGGAAGCGAGGCTGTTAAGCTCGAGCCCGACATAGAGCGTCAGCAAGTCGTTCGCCGAGACCATCATGCCCATGCCCGCCGCGGCGAACAGGATCAGGATCGGATATTCGGGCCGCAGATCCTCGCCGCTCGTCCGCGCGAAGAAGCGCGGCGCGATGATGATCGAGATCGCCGCGGCGAAGAAGATCAGCACCTTGGCGAAGGCCGCGAACAGGTCGGCATTGTACAGCCGGTCGAACGCCGTGCCGCCGGCCGAGGCCGGACCGAACAGCGCGATCCCCGCACCGAGCAGCACCGCGACCGACACCCAGCTCACCGCGCGCGAGACGGCCTGACCGCCCCAGGCGGCGACCATCATCAGCACCAGCCCGCCGAGGCTCAGCACCACCTCGGGCAGCACCATCGAAAGGTTAGCGGCGTAATCCATCAGTGCGCCGCCCCCTGAGCGTCATCAGCATGTTCGGCTTTCTTCGGTTCGGCAGCCTTGGCCGCCGCGATCGGATTGCCCGGCGTCGGCTGGCTGTCACCCGCCGGCCGCGCGCGTTCGATCCGCGCGAGCAACGTCGCGACGTCGTTGCGCATCGGCGCGAGGAAGCTCTCAGGGTACACGCCCATCCACAGCACCGCCGCCGCGATCGGCGCGAGCAGCGCCATTTCGCGCTTGCTGAGGTCCGGCATCGCCTTGACGTCGTCCTTGACCAGCTCGCCGAACACGACGCGGCGGTAGAGGTACAGCATGTACGCCGCGCCGAGAATGATGCCGGTGGTCGCGATCAGCGTGGTCAGGGTCGAAACCTTGTACGCGCCCATCAGCGCGAGGAACTCACCGACGAAGTTGCTCGTCCCCGGCAGGCCGACCGACGCCATCGTGAACAGCATGAACAGCACGGCATATTTGGGCATGTTGATCGCGAGCCCGCCATAACGGTCGATCTCGCGCGTGTGCAGCCGATCGTAGATCACGCCCACGCACAGGAACAAAGCGCCCGACACCAGGCCGTGGCCCAGCATCACCATCATCGCGCCCTCGATCCCCTGCCGGTTGAAGGTGAACAGCCCGATCGTCACGATCGCCATGTGCGCCACCGACGAATAGGCGATCAGCTTCTTCATGTCGTTCTGCACCAGCGCGATCAGCGAGGTCACGACCACCGCGATGCACGACAGCCCGAACACCAGCCAGATCAGCTGCGCCGACGCCTCGGGGAACATCGGCAGCGAAAAGCGCAGGAAGCCATAGCCGCCGAGCTTCAGCAGCACGCCCGCCAGGATCACCGACCCCGCGGTCGGCGCCTGAACGTGCGCGTCGGGCAGCCAGGTATGGACCGGCCACATCGGCATCTTCACCGCAAAGCTGGCGAAGAAGGCCAGCCACAGCCAGGTCTGGACATGCGCCGGGAAGTCATAGGCCATCAGCTCGGGGATCGACGTCGTGCCCGCGGTGATGCTCATATACATCATCGCGATCAGCATCAGCAGCGAGCCGAGCAGCGTGTAGAGGAAGAACTTGTACGACGCGTAGATGCGGTTCGCCCCGCCCCAGATGCCGATGATCAGGAACATCGGGATCAGGCCGGCCTCGAAGAAGACGTAGAACAGGAAGATGTCCTGCGCCGCGAACGTGCCGATCATCAGCACTTCGGTGATCAGGAACGCCGCCATATATTCCTGGACGCGCTCGGTGATCGCCTCCCAGCTCGCGCCGATGCAGATCGGCATCAGGAAGACCGAGAGCAGGATCAGCAGCAGCGCGAAGCCGTCGATGCCCAGCGCCCAGGCGAAGCGCCCGAACAGCGGGACGTTCTCGACGAACTGCCATTGCGGTCCGCCAATCTCGAAATTGGCCCACAGCACGCCGCCAAGGACGAGGTCGATCAGCGTCGCGCCGAGCGCGATCCAGCGCGCCTGACTGGCGCCGACGAACAGGCACGCTACCGCCGCGGCGAGCGGCACGATCAGCATGATGGAAAGAATGCCGCTCATCGCGCGATCACCCAGGTAACGGCTGCAGTCAGGCCGATCAGCATGACGAACGCATAGCTATAGACATATCCCGACTGGAGCCTCGCGCTCCACACGCCCGCGAACTTGACCGCCGCCGCCGAGCCGTTCGGCCCGAACCGGTCGATCGTTCCCTCGTCGCCCTTCTTCCAGAAGATGCGGCCGAACCAGAAGGCGGGCTTCACGAACAGCACATGGTACAGCTCGTCGAAATACCATTTGTTGAGCAGGAACTTGTAGAGCAGCTCGAACGTCGCGGTGAAGCGCGCGGGGATGGTCGGCGACTTGATGTACGCCACCCACGCACCGAACAGGCCGAGCAGCATCACGATCGTCGCCGACAGCTTCACCGAGAGCGGCACTTCGTGCATCGCATGGGCAAGATGTTCGTCGAACGCGACGGCGCCCTTCCAGAAGATCTCGCCGGCCTCGGGCTGGATAAAGAACTTGTTGAACGCGAACCCGGCGAACACCGCGCCGATGCTCAGGACCAGCAGCGGGATCAGCATCGGCAGCGGGCTTTCATGCGGATGATAGCCGCCGGTGCCGTCGCCATGATCGGCGTGCGCATGCGCGTGATCGTCATGTGCGCCATGGCCCGCATCCTCATGGCTCGGCTCGTCATGTTCGTGCGGATGATGCAGCGCGTGCTGGATATGCTCGGACTGGGTCCAGCGCGGCTTGCCCCAGAAAGTCAGGAACATCAGGCGCCAGGAATAGAAGCTGGTCAGCAGGGCTGCGAATACGCCGACCCAGAACGCGCCCTGCCCGCCCCCGCCCGCCGCATAGGCCGCTTCGAGGATCGCGTCCTTCGAATGGAAGCCCGCGAACCCGGCATGCAGCCAGTAGATGCCGACGCCGGTGATCGCGAGCGTGCCCGCCAGCATCGTCCAGAAGGTGACTGGGATGTGCTTCCGCAGCCCGCCATAGTAACGCATGTCCTGCTCATGGTGCATCGCATGGATCACCGAGCCCGCGCCGAGGAACAGCAGCGCCTTGAAGAAGGCGTGGGTGAACAGATGGAACATCGCCGCGCCGTACATGCCGACGCCCGCGGCGAAGAACATGTAGCCGAGCTGCGAACAGGTCGAATAGGCGATCACGCGCTTGATGTCGGTCTGCGTCGTGCCGACCGTCGCTGCGAACAGGCAGGTCGCGGCGCCGATGAAGGTGACGAAGCCCAGTGCGACCGGCGCCTGCTCGAACAAAGGCGACAGGCGGCACACCATGAACACGCCCGCAGTCACCATCGTCGCGGCGTGAATCAGCGCCGACACCGGGGTCGGGCCTTCCATCGCGTCGGGCAACCAGGTGTGCAGGCCAAGCTGCGCCGACTTGCCCATCGCGCCGATGAAAAGCAGCAGGCAGAGGATCGTCAGCGTGTCGAGGCGATAGCCCAGGAATCCGATCGTGCTGCCGGCATAGCCCGGCGCGGCTTCGAGAATCTCGGGGATCGAGATCGTCCCGAACACCAGGAACACGCCGAAGATGCCGAGCATGAAACCGAGATCGCCGACGCGGTTGACCACGAACGCTTTGATCGCTGCGGCGTTGGCCGATGGCTTCTTGAACCAGAAACCGATCAGCAGATAGCTGGCGAGACCCACGCCTTCCCAGCCGAAGAACATCTGCAGCAGGTTGTCGGCGGTCACCAGCATCAGCATCGCGAAGGTGAACAGCGAGAGATAGGCGAAGAAGCGCGGCTGGTCCGGATCCTCGTCCATATAGCCCCAGCTATACAGATGGACGAGGCTCGAGACGCTCGTCACCACTACGAGCATCACCGCGGTTAGGCTGTCGACCCGCAGGCCCCAGCTGACGTCAAGATCGCCCGAACGCATCCAGGTGAACACCTGCGCGACATACGCGCCGCCCGGGAGGGCATCGGCGCCGTAGGCCACAGCGTCCGCCGGCACCGGATACAGCAGGAAGCCAAGGAAGATCTTCCAGCTCAGCGCCGCAGCGATGAACAACGCGCCGGTGGTCACGGCCTTGGGAAAGACCGTGCCGAACGCGCGATTGCTGAAACCGGCGACCACTGCCGCGAGCAGCGGCAGGAAAACGATGAAATGGATCGCTGACATCAGCCCTTCATCCGATTGACGTCATCGACCGAGATCGTGCCGCGGCCGCGGAAGTAGATGACAAGAATGGCAAGCCCGATCGCCGCCTCGCCCGCCGCGACGGTCAGCACGAACATCGCGAAGATCTGGCCGACCAGATCATTGAGCGCGGCGCTGAACGCCACCAGGTTGAGGTTCACCGACAGCAGGATCAGCTCGATCGCCATCAGGATGATGATCAGGTTCTTGCGGTTGAGGAAGATGCCGAGCACCCCCATCGTGAACAGGATCGCGCTGACGACGAGGTAATGGGTCAGGCCAATCACAGCTCCACCCCCTGTCCGACGGGCTGGTTGACCATGCGGGTCGCGTCCTTCTGGCGGCGGTTGATCTGCCGCGACACATTCTGCTTCAGCACCCCGCCGCGCTGGCGGTGGGTGAGGACGATCGCGCCGATCATCGCGACCAGCAGCACGAAGCCGGCGGCCTCGAAGATGTAGAGATAGCGCGTGTAGAGCAGCAGCCCCATCGCCTCGATGTTCGGGCGGCTACCGAGCGCCGTCCCGGCATCGACCGGCGCGACGCGGCTGGCGAGATCGACGCCGCCGGCATTCCAGGCGCCGACGCCGATCACCACTTCGGCGAGCAGCACCAGCGCGATGGCGAGGCCGAACATCGCGTAGCGCACGAACCCGGCGCGCAGCTCGGCGAAATCGATGTCGAGCATCATCACCACGAACAGGAACAGCACCGCGACCGCGCCGACATAGACGATGACGAGCAGCATCGCGATGAACTCGGCTCCCGCGAGCACCATCAGCCCGGCGGCGTTGAAGAACGCCAGGATCAGCCACAACACCGAATGCACCGGGTTGCGCGCGGTGATCGTCATCGCGGCGGACAGGATCACCACCGTCGCGAAGAGATAAAAGGCGATTGCTTGGATCACGGAATCACAGGCCCCTTTGGTCCGGCGCGCTTAACGGTACGGTGCATCGGCGGCAAGGTTCGCGGCGATCGCGCGCTCCCACCGGTCGCCGTTCGCGAGCAGCTTTTCCTTGTGATAGATCAGCTCCTCGCGGGTCTCGGTCGCGAACTCGAAATTCGGCCCCTCGACGATCGCATCGACCGGGCACGCCTCGGCGCACAGCCCGCAATAGATGCACTTGGTCATGTCGATGTCGTAGCGCGTCGTGCGGCGGCTGCCGTCCTCGCGCGGCTCGGCCTCGATCGTGATCGCCAGCGCCGGACAGATCGCCTCGCACAGCTTGCACGCGATGCAGCGCTCTTCGCCATTCGGATAACGGCGCAGCGCATGCTCGCCGCGGAAACGGGGCGAGAGCGGGTTCTTCTCATAGGGATAGTTGATCGTCGCCTTCGCCTTGAAGAAATACTTCAGGGTCAGGGCGTGCGCCTTCACGAACTCCCACAGGGTGAACGAACGGACGAGTTGGGCGACGCTCATGCGGGGACTCCAACGCGGGTAAGCATCAGATACCCGGAAATCAGGAACACGAAGATCAGCGACAGCGGCAGGAATATCTTCCAGCCCAGCCGCATCAGCTGGTCGTAGCGATAGCGCGGCACGGTCGCCTTCACCCAGCTGAACAGGAAGAAGAAGAACAGGATCTTGGCGAACAGCCAGATGATGCCTGGCACGGCGTAGAGCGGCGCCCAGTCGATCGGCGGCAGGTACCCGCCCCAGAACAGCGTCGCGTTGAGCGTGCACATCAGGATGACGTTGGCATATTCGCCGAGCCAGTACAGCGCGAACGCCATCGACGAATATTCGGTCTGATAGCCGGCGACGAGCTCGCTTTCCGCCTCGGTCAGGTCGAACGGCGCGCGCTGCGTCTCGGCGAGCGAGGAGATGAAGAACACCACCGCCATCGGGAACAGCAGCGGGTTGAATCCGAAGCCGTTGAGCAGGCCGAGGACATGGCCCTGCTGCTGGTCGACGATGCCCGACAGGTTGAACGTCCCCGCCCACAGCACCACCGCGATCAGCACGAAGCCGATCGACACTTCATACGACACCATCTGCGCCGCGGCGCGGATCGCTGAATAGAAGGGGTATTTGGAGTTGGACGACCAGCCCGCCAGGATGATGCCGTACACGCCGAGCGACGAGGCGGCGAGGATGTAGAGCAGGCCGACATTGATGTTCGACAGCACCACGCCCGCCTGGAACGGCACCACCGCCCATACGATCAACGCGACGGTGAAGGTGATGATCGGCGCGAGGAGGAACAGGCCCTTGTTGGCGCTCGACGGGATGATCGTTTCCTGCAGGAAGACCTTGAGTCCGTCCGCGAACGATTGCAGCAGGCCGAGCGGGCCAACCACGTTAGGGCCACGGCGCAGCGCCATCGCCGCCCAGATCTTGCGGTCGGCATAGATGATCATCGCGACCGCCAGCATCAGCGGCAGCGCGATCAGCAGGATTCCGGCGATGGTCGCCACAAACCACGCCCAGCCATAGGGCAAGCCGATGGTGTTCTGGAAGAAGTCGGTCATTCCGCGGCCTCCGCGAAGTCCTGGCCGTGGATCAGTTCGGCCGAGCAGCGCTGCATCGTCGGCGAGGCGCGGCAGATGGCGTTGGTGAGGTAGAAGTCGGCGATCGGATAGCTGACCTCGCCCGACCCCTTGGCGTCGAGCGCCGGCGGGTTCCACTCGAAGCTCGCCAACCCCTCATTCGCCAGCGCCGGCGTATCCGCGACCATCGCCGCGCGCAGCTGCTCGAACGTATCGAACGGCAGCGTCTTGCCAAGCTTGTCCGACAGCGCGCGCAGGATCGTCCAGTCCTCGCGCGCGTCGCCCGGCGCGAACACGGCCTTGTCGCCGCGCTGCACGCGCCCTTCGAGGTTGACGTAGGTGCCGGCCTTCTCGGCATAGCTCGCGCCCGGCAGGATCACGTCCGCCGCATGCGCGCCCTTATCGCCATGATGGCCGATATAGACGTTGAAGCTGTTGGCGAACTTGCTGAAATCCACCTCGTCCGCGCCGAGGAAGAAGGTCAGCTTGGGCTCCGCCGCGACGATGTCGGCGATGCCGCCCGCACTCGCGAAACCGAGCATCAGCCCGCCCATCCGCGCCGCCGAGAAATGCAGCACGTTGAAGCCGTTCCAGCCGTCGCGCACCAGATTGAGCTTCTTCGCCAGCGCCAATGCCGCGCCATGCCCGTTCTTAAGCGCCGCGCCGCCGACGATCACCATCGGTCGCTTGGCGTCCTTGAACGCATCCGCAGCGGCCTTGGGCAGCTTGCCGAGCAGGCTCAGATCGTTGCCGAGCCACGTCGCCTTGTAGGTGAGGTCGACCTCCGGCCCGATGCCAAAGACCTTCGCGCCCTTCTTGATCGCCTTGCGCACGCGGGTGTTCACCAGCGGCGCTTCCCAGCGCAGGTTCGTGCCGACCAGCAGCACGACGTCCGCCTCTTCCACGCCCGCGATGGTGGTGTTGAAATTGACCGCGCTCAGCGACGAGGTGTCATAGGCCATGCCGGTCTGGCGGCCTTCGAGCAGGTCCGAGCCGAACGACTTGACCAGCGCCTTGGCGGCGAAGATCGTCTCGCAATCGAGCAGGTCGCCATGGATCGCGGCGACCTTGTTCCCTGCGCCCGCAGCCGCAACCTCGATCGCGGCGAACGCCTCGTCCCACGTCGCTTCAACCAGCTTGCCGTCACGGCGGACATAGGGCTTGTCGAGGCGGCGGCGCGAGAGGCCGTCGACATGGTGGCGCGTCTTGTCGTGCGCCCATTCCTCGTTCACGTCCTCGTTGATCCGCGGCAGCGCGCGCAGCACGCCGCGCCCGCGGCTGTCGATCCGGATGTTGGTGCCGACCGCGTCCATCACGTCGATCGCGAGCGTCTTCTTGAGCTCCCACGGCCGCGCCTCGAACGCATAGGGCTTGCTCGTCAGCGCGCCGACCGGGCACAGATCGACGACATTGCCCGACAGCTCGGACGTGACCGCCTTTTCCAGATAGGAGGTGATCTGCATGTTCTCGCCGCGATAGATCGCGCCGATCTCCTCGACGCCCGCCACTTCCTCGGCGAAGCGCACACAGCGGGTGCACTGGATGCAGCGGGTCATCACCGTCTTGACGATCGGACCCATATACTTCTCGGTCACCGCACGCTTGTTCTCGGTGTAGCGGCTATGGCCACGCCCATAAGCGACCGACTGGTCCTGCAAGTCGCACTCGCCACCCTGATCACAGATCGGGCAGTCGAGCGGGTGGTTGATCAGCAGGAACTCCATCACGCCCTCGCGCGCGGCCTTCACCATCGCGCTGTCGGTGCGGATTTCCTGATTGTCCGCGGCGGGCAGCGCGCACGACGCCTGCGGCTTGGGCGGCCCCGGCTTCACCTCGACCAGACACATGCGGCAATTGCCGGCGATGCTCAGCCGCTCGTGATAGCAGAAGCGCGGGATTTCCTTCCCCGCGGCCTCGCACGCCTGCAGCACGGTGGCGCCGGCGGGGACTTCGACCTCGATCCCGTCTACGGTAACCTTGGGCATTATTCGGCTGCCTCTTGCATCGACGACAGACCGCCGCCCTGCTTCTCGGTGATCCGCCGCTCCATCTCGGGCCGGAAATGCTTGATCAGCCCCTGGATCGGCCACGCTGCCGCGTCGCCGAGCGCGCAGATCGTGTGGCCCTCGACTTGCTTCGTCACATTGTAGAGCGTGTCGATCTCGCTGATGTCGGCGTCGCCGGTGCGCATCCGCTCCATCACGCGCCACATCCAGCCGGTGCCTTCGCGGCACGGGGTGCACTGGCCGCAGCTCTCATGCTTGTAGAAATAGCTGATCCGGCTGATCGCGGCGACGATGTCGGTCGACTTGTCCATGACGATGATCGCCGCGGTGCCGAGGCCCGATCCGACCGCCTTCAACCCGTCGAAATCCATCGGCGCGTCGATGATCTGCTCGGCCGGCACCAACGGCACCGACGATCCGCCGGGGATCACCGCGAGCAGATTGTCCCAGCCACCGCGGATACCGCCGCAATGCTTCTCGATCAGCTCGCGGAACGGGATGCTCATCGCCTCCTCGACCACGCACGGCTTTTCGACATGGCCGCTGATCTGGAACAGCTTGGTGCCGCGGTTGTTCTCCGCGCCGAAGCTCGCGAACCATTCGGGCGAGCGGCGCAGGATCGTCGGGGCAACCGCGATGCTCTCGACATTGTTGACCGTTGTCGGGCAGCCATACAGCCCCGCACCCGCCGGGAATGGGGGCTTGAGCCGCGGCTGGCCCTTCTTGCCCTCCAGGCTCTCGATCATCGCGGTTTCTTCGCCGCAGATATAGGCGCCCGCGCCGCGATGGCAGAACACGTCGAAATCATAGCCCGAGCCGCAGGCATTCTTGCCCAGCAGGCCCTTGGCGTAAGCTTCCTCGATCGCCGCGAACAGCGTCTCGGCCTCGCGGATATATTCGCCGCGGATATAGATGTACGCCGCCCGCGCGCGCATCGCGAAGCCCGCGACCAGCGCGCCTTCGAGCAGCTTGTGCGGATCGTGACGGATGATCTCGCGATCCTTGCACGAACCCGGTTCGGATTCGTCGGCGTTGATCACCAGGAAGCTCGGCCGCTCGGGCGTCGGGTTCTTGGGCATGAACGACCATTTCATGCCGGTCGGAAAGCCCGCCCCGCCGCGCCCGCGCAGGCCCGACGCCTTGATCTTCTCGATGATCGTGTCCGGGCCGAGCGCCAGCAGCGCCTTGGTATTATCCCAGTCGCCGCGCTTGAGCGCAGCTGACAGGTTCCACGGCTGATAGCCGTAGAGATTGGTGAAGATGCGGTCCTTGTCGGCGAGCATCAGTTGCTGCCCTTCTTCTGCGCTTGCAACGCGACAATGATCGAGACGCCGGCGCCGAGGAACGCGGCAAAGATCGCCACCCAGACCGCGACGTTCACTTCGGCCCCCCGATACGCTTGTTGTCCTTCACCGCGAGGTAGATCGCGACGCCCACGCCGACGAGCAGCAGCGGCACGAACAGCTTGAAGGCGAGCTTGAGCACCCAGCCAAGGACGACGATCCCGCCGATCACGGCAAGGATGGTGACGATCGTGTTCTTGCTCACCAGTCGCTCCTGTAGTCGTGGTTCGCGGAGACCATTTCCTTGAGGCTGGTCGGCCCGCCCAGCGGCTCGACCGTGTGCCGGCCCGGCTCCTGCGTGCCCGCCTTGGGCGACTTGCCCTGCGCCAGCGCGTCGAGGATCGCGACGGTGCGGTCGTAGTCGAGGTCCTCGTAATTATCGTCGTTGATCTGGACCATCGGTGCCGACGCGCAATTGCCCATGCACTCGACCTCGGTCAGCGTGAACAGGCCATCGGGCGTGGTCTTGCCCTTGGCCATCCCACGATTCTTGCACGCCGCGAAGACATCGTCCGACCCGCGCAGCCAGCATGGCGTCGTGCCGCACACCTGCACATGATATTTCCCGACCGGATGCAAGTTGAACATCGTGTAGAAGGTCGCGACCTCGAGCACGCGGATCACCGCCAGGTCGAGTTCGCGCGCGACGAACTCGATCACCGGGATCGGCAGCCAGCCCTGCGTATCCGTCTCCGCGCCGACCTGACGCTGCGCCAGGTCGAGATAGGGGATGGTGCAGCTCTGCTGCCGCCCTTCGGGATAGCGCGCGCGGATGATCGCGGCCTTGGCGGCGTTCTCCGCCGTCCAGGCGAACCCGCCCCAGCGCGCCCGCAACTCGGGCGTGTCTTCGATTGGCTTTGCGTCGGCCATTAGCGGATGAACTCCACGCGGTTCACCTTGTCACCGCTGAACGTGTAGATGGACATGACCTCGAACTGCTCGCCATCGGGCGCGCGGCTGACCTTTTCGTGCAGCAACACCGTCTCGCCCAGTTCATAGCTGGTGAGGATATCGGCGCGGTTCTGCGGGAATTGCGCGAACATGGCCTTCAGGCCCGAACGCACGCCTTCCCTGCCCTCGCGCAGCACCGCGCCGCGATAGCCCGCCTCGCACGCGTCGTCGGTCATCAGCTCGACATAGGCGTCGGCGTCCTGCGCGTTGTAGCGCGCGATCATCTCGTGCGCGGTCGCGATGCGGGCGCTCATCGGCCAGCCCCCGCCTTGCGCTGGAGGCGCACCGAATAGACGACCCACATCGGTGCTGCGATGGCGACAACCATCACGCCGGCGCCGGAGGCGATCTGCCCGACGGCAAATGCAGCCAGTGCGATCGCCGCGGCGACCGCGACATAGACCCAGATCGGAAAAGCGTTCACCGGTCGCACTCCCCGAACACGATATCCATCGCGCCAAGGATCGCCGTGATGTCCGCCAGCATGTGCCCGCGCGACATGAAGTCCATCGCCTGCAAATGGCTGAACGCGGTCGGGCGGATCTTGCATCGATAGGGTTTGTTCGACCCGTCGCTGACCATGTAGATGCCGAACTCGCCCTTGGGGCTTTCGGTCGCGACATAGACCTCGCCCGCCGGGACGTGGAAGCCCTCGGTATAGAGCTTGAAGTGATGAATCAGCGCTTCCATCGACTGCTTCATCTCGGCGCGCTTGGGCGGCACCACCTTGCGGTCGAGGCTGGCGATCGGCCCGTCGGGCATCTCGTTCAGGCACTGCTTCATGATGCGCGCGGACTGATAGACTTCCTCGACGCGGACCATGAAGCGGTCATAGCAGTCGCCGCGCGTGCCGACCGGAATCTCGAAATCCATGCGGTCGTACACGTCATAGGGCTGCGACTTGCGCAGGTCCCAGGGCAGGCCCGCGCCACGGATCATCGGGCCGGAAAAACCCCATTTCACCGCATCGTCGCGGCTGACGATGGCGATGTCGACATTGCGCTGCTTGAAGATGCGGTTCTCGGCGACCAGCGAAATCGCATCGCCGAACAGCCGCGGCAGCCGCGTGTCGAGCCAGTCGGCGATGTCCGCCAGCAGCTTGAGCGGCACGTCCTGATGCACGCCGCCGGGCCGCAGGTAATTATGGTGCATGCGCGCGCCGGACATGCGCTCGAAGAAGTTGAGGCAGTCCTCGCGGATCTCGAACATCCACAGGTTCGGCGTCATCGCGCCGACGTCCATCACATGCGACCCGAGGTTCAGCATGTGATTGCAGATGCGCGTCAGCTCGGCGAAGAACACACGCAGATACTGCGCGCGGATCGGCACCTCGAGGTCGAGCAGCTTTTCGACCGCCAGCACGAAGCTGTGCTCCATCGCCAGCGGCGAGCAGTAATCGAGGCGGTCCATATATGGCAGCGCCTGCGTGTAGGTCTTGTACTCGATCAGCTTCTCGGTGCCGCGGTGGAGCAGGCCGACATGCGGATCGATCCGCTCGATGATCTCGCCGTCCAGCTCGGTGACGAGGCGCAGCACGCCGTGCGCCGCCGGATGCTGCGGGCCGAAATTGATCGTGTAGTTGGCGATCTCGGTGTCGCCGACTGAGGGGTCACTGGCGCTGGTCGTGCCCGCGATTTCGTCGAGATAATCGGCCATTATGCCTCATCCCCCTTCTTCGCGCGCGGCTTTGCGGCCTTCGTCACGGGCTTGCGGGGCTTCTTCACCACATCGGGATCGGCGGGTTTCGGCCCGGCCTTGGGCGACGTCTTGCCGGCGCCGGTCTGCGCCGGGCCGTCGCTGGTCTTGGGCTTGGTCACGCGCGCCTTGACCGGCTTGGTCGAGGCGTCGGCCTTGACCACCTGATCGGCGGTCACCGGCGACGGCGCGCCCTTGGCCTGCGGTGCAGCCGGCGGCGGCGGCACGGGCGCTGCGGCGGGCGCAGGCGCGGCCTTCTCGTCGCCCGGCAGCACGTACTGCGCGCCTTCCCACGGGCTCATGAAGTCGAAATTGCGGAAGTCCTGCGCCAGCTGCACCGGCTCATACACCACGCGCTTCGCCTCTTCCGAATAACGCAGCTCGACAAAGCCCGACAGCGGGAAGTCCTTGCGCTGCGGATGCCCGCGAAAGCCGTAATCGGTCAGAATGCGGCGCAGGTCCGAATTGCCCTCGAACAGCACGCCGTACATGTCATACACCTCGCGCTCGAGCCAGCCAGCGACCGGCCAGATCGAGGTGACCGACGGCACCGGCTTCACCTCGTCCGTCGTCACGCGCACGCGGATGCGGTGATTGCGGGTATAGCTCAGCAGCATGTAGCAAACGTCGAACCGCTCGGCCCGCGCCGGATAGTCGACGCCCGCAATCTCCATCAGCGCCTGATATTGCAGCATCGCACCATCACGCAGCGCAATCATCGCTTGCGGCAATCGCGTGCGGTCGACGGTCAGGTTGATCTCGCCGACCAGATCGGTCGCCTCGATCAGCATGTCGCCGAGCGCCGCGCGCGCGGCCGCGATCACGCCGTCATTGGCGGCGTATTTAGGAGCCGGCGCCCTCACCGCGTCACCGTGCCGATCCGGCGGATCTTCCGCTGCAACTGCATCACGCCATAGAGCAACGCCTCGGCAGTCGGCGGGCAGCCGGGGACATAGATGTCCACCGGCACGATCCGGTCGCACCCGCGAACCACGCTGTAGCTATAGTGATAATAGCCGCCGCCATTGGCGCACGAGCCCATCGAGATGACGTATTTCGGCTCCGACATCTGGTCGTACACCCGCCGCAACGCCGGGGCCATCTTGTTGCACAACGTCCCCGCGACGATCATCACGTCCGACTGGCGCGGCGAGGCGCGCGGCGCGGCGCCGAAGCGCTCCATATCGTAACGCGGCATGTTCACATGGATCATCTCGACCGCGCAGCAGGCAAGGCCGAAGGTCATCCACCACAGCGAGCCCGTTCGCGCCCACTGGAACAGATCCTCGGTCGAGGTGACGAGGAAGCCCTTGTCGTTGAGCTCGCCATTGAGGTCGTTGAAGAACGTCTGGTCGGGCGCCACCATCGGCTGGCCTTGGGCGTTCAGGATCGGAGAAGTCTGGTTCACGTCTATCATTCCCAATCCAGCGCGCCGACCTTCCACGCATAGGCCAGGCCCAGCGCGAGTTCGCCGATGAAGATCATCATCGAGATCCACGCCGCCCAGCCCAGGTCGAACACCGTGACCGCCCAGGGATAGAGGAACGCCGCTTCGAGGTCGAAGATGATGAAGAGGATCGCGACGAGGTAGAAGCGCACGTCGAACTGGCTGCGCGAATCCTCGAACGCGGGGAAACCGCACTCATATTCGGTGAGCTTTTCCGGCGTCGGCTGATGCGCCCCGGTAAAGCGCGCCGCGATCATCGGCAGGAACACAAAGGCGCTCGACAGCACCAGTGCGACCCCAAGGAACAGCAGGATCGGCAGATATTCTGACAGGTCGACCAAAACGGCTCTCGCGGTTGCGGAATCTTGGCGCCGCTTTAGGCCGACAGGGGTGCGTGGACAAGGGCGGAAACCCTTGAGAATCACTCGCAACTAGGCCGCTATTTCAACGGGAACGCCACCACTGTCCCCGACCCGCGCGGCGGCGCGCCTGGCTTGCTCGCAGACGGCCATCCGGCGTCGGCGACGACCAGCAATCGCTTGCCGTCGAAGGCGATCTGCGTTGGGTCGTTCAATGGCGTGCCGCGATGGACGACGCTGGCGTCGATCGCCGCACGATCGACGCGAAAGCGGATCAGCGAGGCCGGGCTGCTGCCGTTATAAACGGTGTAATAATCGTCGCCCGCGCGGACGAGTCCGTCGATGCCGCGCAACGGCTTGCCATCGGCCATGGGCAGCAGCGTGCGCGCCTTGGTCGCGAGGTCGACAACGGCGACGCCGCGGCCATAATCGGCGACCACCAGCGACTTGCCGTCCGGCGTCAGCGCGGTGCCCTGCGCTGACCGCCCCACGCCCGGCGCGATCAGCGCGTCGAGCTTCCGCCCGTTCAGCCGATAGACCGCGCCGTTCTGCGCATCGGAGACGAACACCCGACCGCGCTCCGCCGAAACGTCGCCGGGATGGAAGCCGCTGCCGGGCGAGACCTTCGCCTTCAACCGCCCCTTGCGGTCGAGCGCGACCAGCGCGCCGCTGTCGCACCTGGCCACGCCGGGAAGGTCGGGACAGTCGGTCGCCACCCACAGCCAGCCCCGCTTCGCGTCCCATGCCAGCCCCATCGGGTGCAGCGTGCCACGCGGCATGACGAAGCGGCCGGTCATGCCGGTGGTGTTGGCCATGATCACGCGATCGAGCACGCTCGACAGCCAGATGAAATCACCGTCGGTGGCGATACCCTCGACCAGCCGGTGCTCTTCGGGCGCTGAAAACACCGTCTCGGGCGTATCCGCCGGCGCCGTCAGCACGAGCAGCCATGCCCCCGCGCGGATCACCGCAGCGCGTTCGCCAGCAGCTTGTGCAGCTTGGACTGCAACGCGTCATTGGCGGCGAGCACCTGTCCCTTGGCCAGATTGACCTCCTGCCCGCGGAAATCGGTGACGAAGCCGCCCGCTTCCTTGACGATCAGGATGCCGGCCGCGATGTCCCACGGCTGCAACCCGCTCTCCCAGAAGCCATCGTAACGCCCAGCCGCGACCCATGCGAGGTCGAGCGCGGCGGAGCCGAAGCGGCGGATGCCGGCGACTTCGGGCGCGATGGCGCCGAAGATGCGGCTCCACTCGCTGAAATTGCCATGGCCCAGGAACGGGATGCCCGTGGCGATCAGCGCGTCAGGCAGGTCCTTGCGCGCCGACACGCGCAGCCGCTGGTCCTGCAGCCACGCGCCGCGGCCCTTTTCGGCCCAGAAGCTCTCATCGGTGATCGGCTGGTAGATATAGCCGTGCGTGATCTCGGGCTTGCCCTGGCTGCCGAACGGGTCCTCGACCGCGATCGACATGCTGAAATGCGGGATGCCGTGCAGGAAGTTGCTGGTGCCGTCGAGCGGATCGATGATCCAGCGCGGCTTGTTCGGATCGCCGGCGATCTGGCCGCGTTCCTCGACCAGGAAGCCCCAGTCGGGCCGTGCCTTTTGCAGCTCCTCGATCAGCGTGTCCTCGGCGCGCTTGTCGGCCATCGACACGAAATCGGCCGGCCCCTTGCGGCTGACCTGGAGGTGCGAGACCTCGTTGAAGTCACGCCGCAGCCGCGGCCCCGCCTTGCGCGCGGCACGCTCCATGACGGTGATGAGGCCGGAGTGGGAAACCATTTCAACTTTCTCCCCCTCCCTGCAAGGGAGGGGCTAGGGGTGGGGTAGCTACGGCGAGGGCTCGATGCCCTCGCTGGCGCTTTGGAGCGGGGCACGGCCCCACCCCAACCCCTCCCCTGAAGGGGAGGGGCTAAGACAAATCAATCAGCCCTACGCACGTAAGTCTGCTCATACACATCGACCACGATGCGCGTACCGCTGGCGATGTGCGGCGGGACCATGATGCGCACACCATTGTCGAGGATCGCGGGCTTGTAGCTCGACGAGGCGGTCTGCCCCTTCACCACCGCGTCGGCCTCGACGATCGTCGCCTCGATCGTGTCGGGCAGCTGCACGCTGATCGCTTCCTCGTCGTACAGCTCCATCACCACGTCCATGCCGTCCTGGAGGAACGCGGCGGCATCGCCCAGCAGGTCGCGCGGCAGCGTCGTCTGCTCATAGGTGTCCTTGTCCATGAAGACGAGCGTGTCGCCCTCGGGATACAGGAACTGGAAATCCTTGGTGTCCAGCCGCACGCGCTCGACCGTCTCGGCCGAACGGAAGCGGACATTGTTCTTGCGGCCGTCGCGCAGGTTCTTCAACTCGACCTGCATATAGGCGCCGCCCTTGCCCGGCTGGGTGTGCTGGATCTTCACCGCGCGCCAGATGCCGTTTTCATATTCGATGATGTTGCCGGGACGGATGTCCACGCCGCTGATCTTCATGGGGATCGCCTACAGTGCTGAGAAAGAACACCAACCGTCGAAGTCCCCTTCGACGGCAAAACAAGCGCGCGCATTAGCCGCCCTTCCGCGCGCCCGCAAGCAGCGGATAGGGATCGATCGGCGTCCCCTGCCACCAGCGCTCGCCCGGAGTCATCCGCGCGACCGCGAAATGCAGGTGATAATTGCCCGCGCCCGCATTGCCAGTGTCGCCGACATAGCCGATCGTCTCGCCCGCGCGCACCCGCCGCCCCTCGGCCATGCCCACGGCATAGGCGCGCAGATGCGCATAATAGAGCATCAGATCGCCGGACGCGGCGCGCTGATAGAGCGCGATCCCGCCCCCGCCCTTCGAGAAATAGAGCTTCTCGACAATGCCGTCGGTGGCGGCGACCACCGGTGCCCCGGCGGGGGCCATGATGTCGAGCGCCTGATGCGCGCGCGTGCCGCCGCCGCGCACCTCGCCCCAGTTGCTGCGAAGGGACCGATACTCGACCCCCTCGACCGGCACCAGGAACCGCGAGAAAGCGGCGCGTTGCGGCGGCGCGGGGGCATCAGGCGCCTCGGGTTGCGGCTCGACCACGCGGATCGTCGCGGCAAGAAAGATGACGATCCCCGCAACACCGGCGAGCAGCGTCCATCCGACCACCCGCAGCACGCTCATTCCTGGAACACCGCCGTCGTCCCCGCATCGACCATCAGCGCCAGCCGCGCCGCGTCCCAATTGGTCAGGCGGATGCAGCCATGACTTTCGGTCCGCCCGATCGTCTGCGGCTCCGGCGTGCCATGGATGCCGTAATGCTCCTTGTTGAGGTCGATCCACACCACGCCGACCGGGCTGTTGGGACCGGGCGGCAGCAGCGCATCGGGCTTCTTGTCCGAAACGTCCCAGAACAGCTTGGGGTTATAGTGGAAGTCGGGATTGGGGGAGACGCCGTTGATCTTCCAGCTGCCGATCGGCAGCGGATCCTTGGTGCTGCCGGTGGTGACGCTGAATTGCGCGGCGAGCTTGCCGTCCTTGCCGAACACGCGCAGCACCTTGTCGGACTTGTCGACCACGATGCGCGCCGCCTTGGGCTGCGCGCCGCCGACATTGAGGTCCGCCAGTGTTTTGCGCCATTCGGGTTTGATGTCAGCGGGATAGCCGCCCGCCGCCGGGTTCACCCCGGGAAACTGTACCGGCACCCCGACGGCCAGCCGCGTTTCCGGGCTATTCAGCTCGATCAGCACTTGCGGCGTCGTGTGGAACATCTCCGCCAGCTTTTCGATCGCCGAGCGATAGCCCATCGTCTTGAGCTTCGCCTGCGCCTGCGGTTCCTTCGGCCAGGGCCGGATGAACGGCCCGGCGAGCATCTCGGGCGTCAACCGCACGATCCGCGTCGGGCGAACCGCGCGATGCTCGTGCAGCGATTCCAGCGTGCGCTGGTCGATCTTGCCGGTCACCGGCAACTGCCGCGAGATCTGATAGCCGCGCAGCGCCGCGGTCAGCGACTGCCCCTCGCGCCCGTCGAGAATGCCGGGCGAAAAGCCGAGATGGTCGAGGATCACCTGAACGTGCAACACGTCGCGGTCGAGCGCAGGCTTCGCCGCCGCAGGCTTGGATTGGGGCGCACCCTGCCCCGCCGCCGGCAAACCGAACCCCAGCGCCGTCACACCCATCGCCGCAAATATCAAAGCCCGCACGCGGCCACTCTCCTCTTGTTACAAGGGGATGAACGGCCGACGTGCGGGCTTTGTTGCAATCACGCAACCCCGGGCGGGGGCAATGCCCCGCCGGGCCGGTCAGAACTTCACTTCCGCCGAAACCGTGAACGAGCGTCCGCGCGGATCCCCGACGCGCGGCTCCCACGAGCTGCCCGCACCGGTGTTGGTGTCATAGGTGACCGCGAACGGCGGGTCGGTGTCGAACACGTTCCGCACGCCCAGGGTCAGCTTGTACGCCGGGCCAAGGCCCAGATAGCTGACCGAGAAGTTGTAGGTGACGTAATCCTTCACGAACCGCTCGACGTCCGGCCGCACCAGCCCGGCGGCGATGCCCGGCAGCTGGAAGTTGCGATAGCCCTTGCGGAAGATCTGCGTGACGTTGAGCGCGAAATCGTCGTTCGCGAAGCTGACGAAGGCATTGTGCTTCCAGCGGAGGCCGAGATCGCCGGTGAAGGTGAAGATGCCGATCTGGCTCGCGCTCCACGGCGCGGTCGGGGTCAGCTTCTCGCGCTTCTTGAGCAGATAGGTTCCGTCGAGCCCGGCCGAGAGCACCCCGTTCGCCAGATCGACCCCGCCGCGCAGCGAGACTTCGATGCCCTGCGTCTCACGCGCGCCGGCATTGATCCAGCGGCGGTCGAACGCCACCAGCACATTGTTCACGCGCAGGAAGCGCTCGGGGAACAGTGCCGCATTGTCGAGCAGCTGGCGCAGGCTCAAATCCTGGATCGTGTTCTCGACATTGATCATCCACCAGTCGACCGACGCGCTGAACCGCGGCGCCGGCTCGAACACCACGCCGAAGCTCGCCTGTTCGGCGGTTTCCGGCCCCAGATCGATGTTGCCGCCGGTGAAGAAGTTGACCGTGTTGGCGGGAATCTGGAAGCAGGACGGATTGGTCGTGCTGACGATCCCGCTCGGGCACAGCACCGGATCGACCAGGTCGTTGCCGGCATAGGGCGAGATGGTGATGCCGTTGAAGATCTGGTTGAACGACGGCACGCGGAAGCTGGTGTTGTACGAGCCGCGGAACATCAGCATGTCGACCGGCCGGTATTTGAACGACACCTTCGGATTCTTGGTGGTGCCGAAACCGGTATAGTCGTCGATGCGCCCGGCCAGCGTCAGCTCGAACCCCTTGAACAGCGGGATCAGCATTTCGGCATAGGCCGCCTTCACGTCACGATTCTTGGGCGTGAGCGCGTTGATGTTGTCGAACGCGGCGTTGTAGATCACTGGCGACGACGCATCGCCCGCGGTCGAGCCGTTGAACGTATAGGTCTCGCGGCGATAGTCGATGCCCACGGCCAGCTGGATGTCGCGGCCCCATAGCGGGAACAGCGGACCCGAGATCGAATAATCGAGCTGCTTCACCTCGTAGCGGCCGCCATAGAGCGTCGCGCCATAAGCCGACACCGCATCGAGCGCCGCCATGCCTGCCGCCGTCTGAGTCAGGCTGAACGGGTTGAGCAGCCCCGCCTTGAGCACGCCGACAAGGCCCGGCTCGGTCGCGCCCGGCGCGATCGGCACGCGGGTGTCGATCGCCGAGGTGGCGCCCAGCGTGCCGCGATAATGATAGCCGGTGCCCAGCACCGACGCGGACTCGCTCTTCGCATAGGACGCGCCGGCATTGTAATCCCAGCGCCCGAACAGCGGCCCTTCGAGGTTGAGCGCGACGCGGATCGTGTCGGTGTCGGTCTGGTATTCGCGCACCCCGCAGGCGATGCAGCGCCAGCGATAGGCGATCGGCTTGCCGTAATTGCCCACCGCATCGACGATGCGATCCCCGACCGCGCCGACCCCGGGAAACACCGCCGCGAGCCGGTCATAGACGTCGTTATAGGTCGAAGCGGTCAGCGCGTTCAGCGGATAGAGTGTCGCGAGGTTGGTCGCGTTGCTCGAAATCTGATTTTCCGAAAAGCTCTTCGCCGAGCTCGCCTTCGATCCGGTGATCTCGAGCGAGATGCGATGATCCTCGGCGATGCGCGCAATCGCCCGCCCATAATAGGTCAGCGTGTCGATCGGCTGCTGGATCACGGCGGCACGGCCGGTGTCGTAGGCGCAGCCATAGCTGCGATCGAGCGTCGCGCTCGACCAGATCTGCTCGTCATAGGGCATCATGCCCTCGACCGTGCTGCATCCGGCGCCGCCCGGCAGGTCGAGGATGTTGGCGCCCTCGACGCGCTGCCCGTTGCGCGGGGAGAGGATCTGCCCCGCGCCGGTCGTATTCCCGAACAGCGTGCCGGTCGGGAACCACGCACCGCCATTGAGGCCGAATACGGTCGCGATCGGCGCGCCGCGCGTGTCGGCGGACAGCCCCTTGTTGGGCTGGTTGGTGTTGACGAAATCGCGATCCAGACCGCGCAGGATCTTGTTCCAGCTGTACGAGACGGCGCCCATCACGTTGAAGCCCTGCTCGTTCAGGTCGCCAAAGCCGGCGATAGCCGAGAGCCGGTAGATCTCGCCGCCGCCATGCTCGGGGATGTCGACGAACCCCTGCGCGCCGACGCCCTGATAATCGGTCTTGGTGATGAAGTTGATCACGCCGCCGACCGCGTCGGTGCCATAGATCGCCGACGCGCCGTCCTTGAGCACCTCGACCCGCTCGATCGCCGCGAACGGGATCTGGTTGACGTCGACCGCGCCGCCCTGAAGCCCGTGCGCCGCGACGCGGCGGTTGTTGAGCAGGACCAGCGTCGCCGCGCTGCCCTGCCCGCGCAGGTTCGCCGCCGACAAGCCGTTGGTACCGCGCTGCGCGCCCGAGGTGACGTCGCCGTTCGACGCGAGGTTGTCCGCCGCGCTGCCGTTGGTGCTGAGGTACATGATCAGCTGCTCGGGGCTGCTGATGCCGTTGCGCTCGATCTCGGCCGCGCCGATCACCTGCAGCGGCAATGCGCTGTCGTTCGGGTTCTGCTTGATGCGCGATCCCGTGACGAGGATGGCTTCACCGCTCTCCTCCGCCACCGGCGCCGCCGTGGTCGGCGCCTCTTGCGCCAGCACCGGCTGGACGAACGAGCACGCGGAAAGGAACAGCGCTGCCTTCAACTTCATATGAGCCCCCTATGGTTCGTTCGCATCTGCGGCGTTTCCCGCGCCGCGTCGAAATCGAAACAAGCGAAACTAACCACGCCCCGCCATCGTTAGCAAATGCGAAAAACGCGGCGTCACGAATGGGTCATAAACCTGTGTCCGCGGCGCAACGCCGCGCCGCAAACAGCGCTGAGGGATTCCCCGCGACTCGTGGAGTCAGGCCGGTTAGCACAAAATTAACCTTTTGCCTTCAGACCTGCTTAGGTTAATGAATCAGTCGTGTTGCGGGTCACAGGGGGCTGCGCAACCACAGGGGAACCAGCGATGCGCGTGCTGCTGATCGAAGACGAGCCGACGACCGCCAAGGCGATCGAGCTCATGCTCACGACCGAGGGCTTCAACGTGTACACGACCGATCTGGGCGAGGAAGGCCTCGATCTGGGCAAGCTGTACGATTACGACATCATCCTGCTCGACCTCAACCTGCCCGACATGCACGGCTATGACGTGCTCAAGAAGCTGCGCGTCGCCCGGGTGCAGACGCCGGTGCTGATCCTGTCGGGCATCAACGAGATGGACAGCAAGGTGCGCTCGTTCGGCTTCGGCGCCGACGACTATGTCACCAAGCCGTTCCACCGCGAGGAGCTGGTCGCCCGCATCCATGCCGTGGTCCGCCGCTCGAAGGGTCATTCGCAGTCGGTGATCAAGACCGGCAAGCTGGCGGTGAACCTGGACGCCAAGACCGTCGAGGTCGACGGCGCCCGCGTCCATCTGACCGGCAAGGAATATGCGATGCTGGAGCTGCTTTCGCTCCGCAAGGGCACGACGCTCACCAAGGAAATGTTCCTCAACCACCTCTATGGCGGCATGGACGAGCCCGAGCTCAAGATCATCGACGTGTTCATCTGCAAGCTGCGCAAGAAGCTCAGCATGGCGTGCGACGGCGAGAATTACATCGAGACCGTCTGGGGCCGCGGCTATGTGCTGCGCGAGCCCGACGAGGCCGCGGCGCCGGTCGCCGAAGTCGCCTGAACTAACGAGTTACCACGCGGGGGCGTGTGGCCGCGGGTCCGCAAGGATGCCGCGGCCATATTTTTTGGCGAAGGTGTGAGGCGTCCGGCACTGTGGGGTGGCAAGTCGACCGTCGGCACTTCTTGCGAATGCCGCTTAGGGGACGTGCACCGACTCAATCTCTAGAGCCAGCGGCTCGGTGTCGTGCAGCTTTGCGTGCAGGGTTAGGTCGCTCACTCGCTCACGCGTTGTGCTTAGATCGACGAGCAAATCCCAATAACCGTCCATCCATCGATATATCGAGCGGTCCCATGTAGATGGATGCAACGCCGTCAAACTGTCTCCGTATGCGGCGATACTCTTCGCAATCCACCCTGCCGTTGTCGGATCGATTGGCTTCACACCCTCAATGGCGTGATCCTGCAAGAGGTAGTCTCCCGCCGCGAAAGCATCCGCCACTTTGCTCAACATGCCATGTAACATGGACGGCACGGCATGCTCAGCATCGTCCTTGGCAAGCATCTCTCATGTCCCCGTCGGCTTCCGCTGAAAGTGCCTGATTGCGCGGACATCAACAATGGGTTCGCAAGCGGCCTTTCCCTATCTTCGTCATCCCGGCCTCGTGCCGGGATCCACGGTGCGGCGGGTGCGGCCCTATCGCCTCCATCGACATTGCCTCAGGGGCCTTGGATCACGGCACAAGGCCGGGATGACGGGTGGTTGGGGCAACTTGGACGGCTGACCATCGCCGACCTGGCGGGTCGAACGAACATCCACAGCAGCACGCAACCGGCCGCACCACACCCTTCCAATGTTGGAAAATCTCTGTTCTACACTGGTAGATGGAGCCGCAGCCCCCAACCCAGCGTCAATACGCACCTGATCCGCGCGGACGTCCCCAACCAGTAGCGTCCCTGTCGCCCTACCGTCGCCTCGCCGTAGCGCCGCTGTCGCGTAACCGTCGCTCACTTGTCGCGCCGGTGTCGCGTGACTGTCGCCTCCCCGTCGCCAACCCGGCGCAAAGCTGTCGCCTCGCAGTCGCTTCCGCCCGACAACCCGCCAAAACTGTCAACTTCGTCAACCGCGGGCGCTCAGCGCCCCTGCGCAGCCCCCTGCCCGCGCCGGAACACCCGCTCGCCGCCGACCCACGTCTCGAACACCACCGTCGTCCGCAACTCTGCGGGCGAGACCAGCAGCGGATCGCGGTCGACCACCACGAAATCCGCCCGCATCCCCGGTGCGAGATGCCCGAACTGCTTCTCGCCGAAGCCGGCAAACGCCGCGTCGATCGTGAAGGCTCGCCACGCCTGCTCGCGGCTCACCGCTTCCTCCGGCCGCCAACCGCCGAACGGCTGACCCTGCGCGTCCTGCCGGGTGAACGCCACGGCCCATCCGGCGAAGGGATTGGGGCTCTCCACCGGATAATCCGATCCGAATACCAGCCGCGCCTTGTTACCCAGCATCGACTTCCACGCATAAGCGCCGCCCAGCCGCGCCGACCCCAGCCGCGCCTCGGCCATCTTCGCGTCGCTGGTCTGATGCACCGGCTGCATCGAGGCGATGATGCCATGCTTGCCGAACCGCGGCAGATCGATCGGATCGACGATCTGCGCATGCTCGATCCGCCAGCGCCGGTCGCCATTATAGGTGTCCGACACCTCGTCGATCGCATCCAGCGCCTGCTTGTTGGCGCGGTCGCCGATCGCGTGCATCGCGATCTGGAAATTATCCATCGCCCCGCGCGCGATCGAGTTAAGCAGCTGCGCATCGGTCAGAAACGGGAGTCCAGTATTTCCTTGGCCGCTGTTCCCCGGCGCATCGGCGTAGGGCGCCTTGAGCCACGCCCCGCGCGACCCCAGCGCTCCGTCGAGATAAAGCTTGATCCCGCCCATCCGCAATTTGTCGGCATAGAGCCACGGCGTCGGCCCGCTCCCGCCGACCTGCAGCGCCACCTCGACCCCCGCGGAATAGCTCATGATGCGCATGCGCAGGATGCCGAGATCGCCCATCCGGCGATAGGTCATCCAGTCGTCCAGCGTCGTTCCCATGTCGGCGGACGCGGTCACGCCCTGGCTCAGCAAAATGTCCTGCGCCTTGATGAAGGCGGCGTTGCGGTCGCGTGGCGTCGGCTTGGGCAGCGACTTCTCGATCAGCGCCATCGCCGCATCGACGAACACCCCGCCCGGCTTGCCCGCCGCCAGTTCGATGCGGCCACCGGCGGGCGATTTGGTCGTGGCGGTAATCCCGGCGATCCGCATCGCCGCGCTGTTCGCCCAGCCGGCATGGCCGTCGGCGCGCACGAACCAGGCGGGCTTCTCTCCGGTCGCGGCATCCAGCTCGGCGGCGGTCGGGAAGCGGCCGAGTGCCCAGACCTCCTGGTTCCATCCGCCCCCGACCAGCCACGGCCGCTGACTATTCTCGGCGGCATAGCGCCGGATCGCATCCTGCGCCTGCGCCAGCGAGGTGGTCGCCGACAGGTCGAGCGCCATCGCCCGGAACCCCAGATCCATGACGTGGCCATGCGCATCGACCATGCCGGGGATCACCGTGCGGCCCTTGAGGTCTTCACGCCAATCCAGCTTCTCCGGCCGCTTGTCGCCGCGCTTGAGCAGTTTCACGACCTTGCCGTCCGGTGCGATCAGGATGCCGGTGAAGCGCACCACCTCGCCCCGTTCGTCCAGCGTCATGCCGTCGATATTGTCGACCAGCGCATCGGCGAGCGCGGGATTGGCGAGCAGCAGCGAAATCAGGGCAAGCGAAACGACAGGACGCAACGGGTTTCTCCGCGAAGGCGCGGCGAAAGCTGCGCTTCAATGCCCATTCGAATAGGCGGTGTTCCCCCGCCGCGCCAGATGGTCTAGGCGGTCGCCATGGCAACGCAGGCAGTCCCCGCTCCGAACGACCTCCCGGTCGCGCTCTCCGACGTTCACACGGCGGCGGAGCGGATTATGGGTTCGGTCGTCCGCACCCCGACGCTGCACAGCAAGACGCTGTCGGACCTGACCGGCGCCGATGTCTGGCTCAAGTTCGAGAACCTCCAGTTCACCGCGGCGTACAAGGAGCGCGGCGCGCTCAACACGCTGCTTCAGCTCGACGACGCGGCACGCGCCAAGGGCGTGATCGCAGCCTCGGCGGGCAACCATGCGCAGGGCCTCGCCTATCACGGCCACCGCCTCGGCATCCCGGTCACGATCGTGATGCCCAAGCCGACCCCGACGGTGAAGGTCATGCAGACCGAAGGGCACAAGGCCTCGGTGATCCTCGAAGGCGAGAGCTTCGACGAAGCCTATGCCCATGCCCGCAAGCTCGAGGCGTCGAACGGCTATACCTTCGTCCACCCGTTCGATGATCCGCGCATCATCGCGGGACAAGGCACGGTTGCGCTCGAAATGCTCGCCGATGCGCCGCAGATCGACACTTTGGTCGTGCCCATCGGCGGCGGCGGGCTGATCTCGGGCATGGCGACGGTGGCCAAGGCCGCGGGTCACCCGATCGAGGTGATCGGCGTGCAGGCCGAGCTGTTCCCGTCGATGTACAATCTCGTCAAGGGCGAGCACGAGCCGATCGGCGGCGACACGCTGGCCGAGGGCATCGCGGTACGCGACCCCGGCAGCATCACCTCGCGCATCGTCGAGGCGCTGGTCGATGACATCCTGCTCGTCACCGAGCGCAGCCTCGAGGAATCGGTCAGCCTGATCCTCCAGATCGAAAAGACCGTGGTCGAGGGCGCCGGCGCTTCAGGTCTCGCCGCGCTGATGACCGCGCCCGAGCGGTTCCGCGGCAAGACCGTCGGCATCATCCTGACCGGCGGCAATATCGACACGCGGCTGCTCGCCAATGTGCTGCTGCGGGATCTCGCCCGCTCGGGCCGGCTCGCCCGTCTGCGCATCCGGCTGCAGGACCGGCCCGGCGCGCTCTATCAGGTCGCCCGCATCTTTCAGGAGCAGACGGTCAACATCCTCGAACTCTCGCACCAGCGCATCTTCACCAACCTGCCGGCCAAGGGCCTCAGCCTCGACGTCGAATGCGAGACGCGCGACCGCGCGCATCTCGAACGGCTGAACGCGGCGCTTCAGGCGGAAGGGTATGAGGTCAGGCTGATCGAACTGGCCTGACCTTCCTTATCCACGTTTTCCACAGCTTGTGGACGAAACGAATCACACGCGCGCCGAACCGAGTCGCGCCGCCCTTTCCTACCGATTCACCGCTCCGTTATAACCGCGCCGACACGTTCGATCCGGGGGACGAAACGCGCGGGGATCGTAAGTTAAGCGTTAACCCATTTTGATGGTGAATCGCCTTTTCATCACGATTGCCTCGCTCCATAATGCCCCCGATTACGAAGCGTTTTTTGGGCGGGTAGGGGTTAGAGCGGGTGACGGCACTCACGCGGTTTCCACGGTTTTTCGTGACCAGCCCGTCGCCATGCCCGTATCTGCCGGGCCGGCAGGAACGGAAGATCTTTACCGAGCTGACGGGGCCGCATGCGGGCGAACTCAACGACGCGCTCGGCCGCATCGGTTTTCGACGCAGTCAATCGGTCGCCTATCGTCCGAGCTGCGTCGGCTGCAACGCCTGCCTTTCGGTCCGCGTCGTCACCGACGAGTTCCAGCCAAATGCCACCCAACGCAAGCTGATCCGGCGCCACGCCGACCTCGAAGTCACTGCCTGCCGCCCCTGGGCGACCGACGAGCAGTTCGATCTGCTCCGCCGCTATCTCTCGTCGCGGCATCCCGGCGGCGGCATGACGCAGATGGACGAGACCGACTATGCCGACATGGTCGAACAGTCGCCGGTCGGCACCTATGTCATCGAATATCGCGAACCGGCGGCGCTGGGCGGTGAACTGGTCGGGGCGTGCATCACCGACCAGCAGGCCGACGGCCTGTCGATGATCTACAGCTATTTCGCCGCCGATCATCCCGAACGCCAGGGCCTCGGCAATCTGATCATCATGGATCACATCATCCGCGCCCGGAATGCCGGCCTGCCCTATGTCTATCTCGGCTATTGGGTGAAGGGCAGCGAGCGAATGCAGTACAAGACCCGCTATCGGCCGATGGAAGTGCTCGGCCCCAATGGCTGGTCGCGGCTGGCGGACAATGAGCAGCCGACGATCATGGCGCCGATGCCGGTGCGCGAGCTGGCCTAAGCGTCGCTGCCCAGCCGGTCGACATGCAGGTCGACCGCCATCTCTTCCTTGCCCTGTCCCAGCCGTGAACCGGCGATCGTCGCCGCGCCCGGCGCGTCGAGCCCCACCGCCACGCGGACATAGCCTTCGTCGGGACTGATCCCCGCCGAGGGATCGAAGCCGACCCAGCCGAGACCGTCGACCCACGCCTCGGCCCAGCCATGCGGCGCGCTCTCGCCGCCCTCATGCTGGCGATAGCCCGAGACGTAGCGCGCGGGGACGTCGAGCGCGCGCGCGCCGGCGATGTAGATATGCGCCAGATCGCGCGAACTCGGCTCGGGCGCGGCGAACACCTCGGCTGCGGACAGCCCGCCATCGGGCAAGTCCGGCACGCCGGGGAAACGCTTCGCCAGCGCCGCGTTCCAGCGGTGCAGCTGGTCGAGCGTGTCGGTTCCGTTGCCGAACGAGTCGCGCGCAAAGGCGGTCAGCGCCTCGTTGCTCAGGGTCCGCGGGGTGGTTCGCAGGAACAGGCCTTCGGGCAGCGGCTCGTGGCTACCGCGCACGACGCCGTTCGATTCGGTGGTCAGCACCTGCCCGGCGACGATGATCGCGATGTCCTCGATCGGCCCCTCGGCATAGAGCATCGTCACCTTGTTGCCGAAGCCGTCGACCGTATCGCGCAGCCGCACGTCGCAGTCGATATCGACGCGCCAGGTCAGCACGGTCTGGTCCAGCGTGTCGCCCGGCGTCAGCCGCAGCATCTGCACCAGCCGCGACTGCGGCTCGCTGAAGCGATATTGAGTCAGGTGTTCGACCGCGATGCGCATCTGCGCGCCTTAGATAAACCGGAACTGCCGGGCAATCGCCGCGTCGAGCATCGCATTCTCGTGGATGAAGGCCTTGAGATATTCGTGCAGCCCGCTGACGATCACCTCGTGGCTGCGCGTCTTCTGCATCCGTGCGATCCGCGCGCGCGCCATGCGGTCCGCCTCGCCCTGCAGGCCGGTGCGCTTGGCGAGCGCATTCAATTGCTCGACCACCTCCTCGACGCACGCCGCCAGGCTGCGCGGCAGCTCGGCATGGCAGATCAGCAAGTCGATGACGTTCGCCGGTTTCAGCCCCTCGCTATAGAGCCAGCGATAGGCGGTGACCGCCGAGACGGTCTGCAGGATCGTGGTCCACTGGTCACGGTCGACCACGCCGCCGACCTGCTCGCCTTCGGGCAGCAGCAGGTGATATTTGACGTCGAGCAGCCGCGCGGTGTTGTCGGCGCGCTCGATCGCGGCGCCGAGCTGGATCAGCAGCGTCGCCTCGTTGCGCATCATGCGGTGGATCGCGCCCTCGAAGCCGCGCGCCTCGGCCATCACGCCTTCGACCAGATTGAGCGTCGAGGCCGCGCCGCCGGGGCTGGAGCGGTGCGCGAACAGCAACCACAGCCGGTTGATCGCGGTCCACGCCTCGCGCGTCAGCGCGGTGCGCACTGCGCGGGCGTTGTTGCGGGCATGCTCGATGTAACGGACGATCGAACCGGGATGCGTCATGTCGAGCGTCAGGAAGCGGGCCACCGGCTGCTGGCTGATCGACTGGCCGGTGGCGGCGAACGCCTTGTCGTTATAGGTCACGCTGAGCGCGCTGGCCCATGCTGCCTCGCCCGCCGGCTTGGCCGACAGCGCATCGAGCCGCACCGTCGCCTCGACCAGCCGGGCGGTGAAATCGGCCCGCTCGACATAGCGGCCGAGCCAGTAAAGCGCCGACGCGGTGCGCGAGAGCATCCGCATCAGCCCTGCACCTGCGTCTGAGTCTGGACCGCTTCTGCCGGCGCGTTCTCGGGCAGCAGCACGAAGCTGTCCTTGGTGCCGCCGCCCTGGCTGGAATTGACCACCAGCGAGCCTTCCTTGAGCGCCACCCGCGTCAACCCGCCCGGCACCACCTTCACCCCATCGGCGCCGGTCAGCACGAACGGCCGGAAGTCGACATGGCGCGGCGCGAGGCCCGCCTCGACCACCGTCGGTACGGTCGAGAGCGCCAGTGTCGGCTGGGCGATATAGCGGTGCGGTTCGGCGACCAGCGCGCGGCGGAAGTCCTCGATCTCGGCCTTGCTCGCGGTCGGGCCGACCAGCATGCCGTAACCGCCCGAGCCATCGACCAGCTTCACCACCACCTCGTCCAGATGATCGAGCACATATTTCAGCGCATCGGGCTCGCGGCAGCGCCAGGTCTCGACATTGGGCAGCCTGGCCTCGCTGCCCGAATAGAATTTCACGATCTCGGGCATGTAGCTGTAGATCGCCTTGTCGTCGGCGATGCCGTTGCCCGGCGCGTTGATCAGCGCGACATTGCCGGCGCGATAGGCCGCGATGATCCCCGGCACGCCGAGCAGCGAGTCGGCGCGAAACACCAAAGGATCGAGGAAATCGTCGTCGATCCGTCGGTAGATGACGTCGACCTTCACCCGTCCGGCGATGGTCTGCATATAGACGACATCGTCATCGACGATCAGGTCGGCCGGCTCGACCAGCTCGATCCCCATCGTGTCGGCGAGGAAGCTGTGCTCGTAATAGGCCGAGTTGAAATGGCCCGGCGTCAGCACGACGCAGACCGGCTGGCCGCCGCGCGCATCGGGCGCGACCGAGCGCATCGTTTCGCGCAGCATGTCGCTGTAGCTGTCGACCGCGGCGACGCGGAAGCTGCGGAACAGCTCGGGGCACAGCCGGATCATCGCCTCGCGGTTTTCGAGCATGTACGACACGCCCGACGGCGTGCGGGCATTGTCCTCCAGCACCCAGAATTCGTCGGGGCCGGTGCGGACGAGGTCGATGCCGCAGATATGCGCCCAGATGCCGTGCGGCGGGCGGATGCCGGCGACTTCGGGCCGGAATTGCGGGTTGTTGAGGATCAGCTCGGCCGGGACCACGCCTTCCTTGAGGATGCGGCGCTCACCGTAAATGTCCTCGAGAAACGCGTTGATCGCCTCGACCCGCTGAATCAGCCCCTGTGACAGCCGCGTCCATTCGTCGTGCAGGAAAATGCGCGGCACGATGTCGAACGGGATGATGCGTTCGCTCGCGTCGCTGTCGCCATAGACGGCAAAGGTGATGCCGAGCTGGCGGAAGGTCGCTTCGGCGGATTGCTGTCGCCGGTGGAGTTCGGATTGCGGGGTTTCCGCGACCCATTGCGACAGCGCGGCGAATTCCGGACGCGGGCGTTCCGGCCCGCCGTGCCCCCAGATTTCATCGAACGCGCGGCCTGTCCCCATTCAGCCCCCTTGAATGCCGGACACGACCGGCGGGTTCCATGCTGCAACGCTTTGCTGCGTTGCACAAGGGGGTGCGAAGTTGACGAAGTTGACAGTTTCACGGGGCTTTCGGGACGAAGCGACGGCGAAGCGCCCGGATCGCGACAGGATGCGACCGCGACGCGCCACCGACGCGACATCCACGCGACAACACGACGACGCTGGCGCGACACCGACGCGACACTCACGCGACGGTAAAGCGCCGACAGCGGACAGCTTTGCGACGCGACGCGACGCCCGGGCGACGGGTTCGCGACGCGCGGCTGGCGCGGCGGTTGGAAAAAAGGCGGCGTTGCACATCGAGCCAGTGAAGCACGGCGTGTCCAACAAGTATCCAACAATCGCGTGGCACGGGCGGGAGAGAATCGCGTCCTGACCGCCGTCACCCCGGCCTCGTGCCGGCGTCCACGGAGAGACGAATGACGGACAAGAGTCTGTAGCCCCCTCGCGGCACGGTGGACCCCGGCACAAGGCCGGGGTGACGAAGTGATGACTGCGGCGCTGATCGTCGCCTGCCAGAAGGGCAATTGCAGGCGGCCTCTTCCTCAAAAAAAAGGCCGGGGTTTCCCCCGGCCTTCGCCCTTCCCTGCCCCCTATAACAGGGAAGGAACCTCAATCGGCGTATTTGACCGAACAGCCATAGGGCTGGGTCTGTGCCACCGACACGGCCTTGCCGGCCTTGATCTCGTTCAATGCTGCCAGCGCGTGGTTCCGGGCGGCCGGCATCTCCTCGACGCGCGCGGCCGGCTTGTCGTCGATGGCGCCCTGATAGCGCAGCACGCCGCTCGCATCGATGATGTAGATGTGCGGGGTCGTCTTGGCAGCATAGCCCTTGCCCACCACGCCCTTGGGATCGAGCAGATAATGCGCCGGCGCGGCCTTCTTGGCCGCAACGAACTGGCGCGCGCCAGCGGCGTCCATATGGCCCTGCTTGCCCGGCGCGCTCGAATTGATCGTCAGCCACACCGCACCGCCGGCCTTTGCCGCGGCCTGGGTCTTCTGCATGTTGCCGCTGTCATAGTGGCGTTGCACGAAGGGGCAGCCGGGGTTGTTCCATTCGAGCACCACGGTCTTGCCGCGATAGTCGCTGAGCTGGACATTCTTGCCGCTGGCGTCGGTCAGTTTGAAGTCGGTCGCGGCCTGGCCGTTGGTCTGCTCGGCGGCGCCCGGCGCAGCGAGCGCGAAGGCGAGCACAGCGGCAACTGGAATGAACTTGGTCATCGAAGCCCTCTCCTGGTTCGCGTCATCCCCCCGGAAGCGCAGTCAACATGCCTTGCGTCAGCACCTGAGGCAAGACCTTCGGTTCGCTTACCCCTTTGGGATACCACAGATAAAGCGGCACGCCCGCGCGGTTGTGGCGTTCGATGAACCGGCCCAGCGCCGGATCGCCATCGGTCCAGTCGCCGACCAGCACCGCGACCTCGGCCTTTTCGAACGCCTGCGCGACCGCCGCGGTCTCGATCGCGGTCTTTTCGTTGACCTTGCAGGTCACGCACCAGTCGGCGGTGAAATAGGCGAAGACGGGCCTGCCCTCGGCCTGCAAGGCCGCCAGCCGCGCCTCGCTGAACGGCTCGGCTGCGCCCTTGGTCTGCGCGGCGGTGGCGGGCTTTTCGACCGCCGCGACCGCCCAGATCCCGGCCGCGGTCACCAGCGCGGCGGCGAGCCACGCCACGCCATTGCCCGCGCCGCGCATCTGCCGCCGCCCAAGCGCCCACAGCACCACTGCGAGGCCGAGCGCAACAAGGAGCCCGATCGCCATGCCGTTAACGCCCTTGAGCCCGCCCAGCACCCAGGCGAGCGCGATCGCGGTGAGGAACATCGGCACCGACAGGATCTTGCGGAAAATGTCCATCCACGCGCCCGGCCTGGGCAACGCGCGCCGCAGCGCGGGGACGAAGCCGAGCAGCAGGAAGGGCAATGCCAGTCCCAGCCCCAGCCCGAGAAAGATCACCAGCGCGACATACCAGGGCAGCACCAATGCTGCGCCCAATGCTGCGCCCATGAACGGACCGGTGCAGGGCGTGGCGATGAACGCCGCCAGCGCACCGGCCATGAACGCGCCGCCCGAACCGCCACCGGCAAGCTTGCCCGCAAATTTGGGCGTCATCAGCTCGAACAGGCCTGCGAGGTTCAGCGCGATGCCAAGCACCAGCAGCAGCAGGAACAGGATCACGCGCGCATCGGTGAGCTGGAACGCCCAGCCGACGCTCGCCCCGGCGGCGCGCAGCCCGAGCATCGCGCCACCGAGCGCCAGCACGACCAGCACGACGCCGGCGGTATAGGCCAGCGCCTCGGCGCGGGCATGGCCCTCGCTGGTGCCGCTCTTGGCGAGGCTCAGCGCCTTGAGGCTGAGGATCGGGAAGACGCACGGCATGATGTTGAGGATCAGCCCGCCGAGCAGCGCGCCGCCGAGTGCGACAAGTGCCGCCTGCCAGTCGATGCCCGCCGGGGTTGCGGCGCCGACCGCGCCCGGCATGGCGGTGAGCGCAAAGCCCTGACCGTTACCCGGCGCCAGCACGCCCTCGAGCTTGGCGACCGATCCCGTCGCCTTGGTCTCGATCACCAGCGTGTCGCCGTCGCGCGTGAGCTTTTGGGGCGCATTGTAGGTCAGCGCGAGCTGAGTCAGCGGGTAGAAATAGGCGTCACCGGTCAGCGGGGCGTTCGCCGGATACGGGATCGCGATGCGCGCCACCCCGTCGGCGATGGCGAACTTGCCCTCACTGCCCAGCGGCCGCGGGAAGGCCCGCCGCCAGCCGTCGAAGCGCGCGCGCCGCTCGGGGCGAATCGCGCCGTCGCCGACGGTCAGCGTGATCGACAGGTTCTCGGTCTCGGGCACGCACACTTCGTCGGTGCAGACGAGGTAATCGGCGCGCACCGCGATCGGCAGCGCGCTGCCCGGCTCGAGGCCCGCGGGGATCCTGAGCGTCGCGAACTGGGTGAAGCTGCCCTTGTAGACATAGTTCATGATGCCCGCGATCATCAGCCGCGTCGGCACCGGGTAGCGCAGCTCGCCCGCGGTCACGCCCTGCGGCAGCTTCCAGTCGAGCCGCGTTTCCAGCCCTGCATCGCCCGGATTCTTCCAGTATCCGTGCCAGCCGGGATCGGGGGTCGCGGCAAAGGCGAGCGTGACTTCGCTGCCCGGTGCGGGATTGTCGGTCTCGGCGACCAGTTCGACGGTGAGATTGTCCTGCCCGGCCTGTTGCGCCTGTGCCGGGGCCAAGGCGGCGATCAGGCAAATCAACCATGTCACGAACGCGAAACCGAATCTGCGCATTGGGCATCCTTGCCGGGCCGGAATGGATCGAACATAGCGGGCGCGGCCGTTTTAGCCATCCGGAGGGAAGATGTTTCGCCCGTTCGCCGCCGCCTTGCTGCTCGCCGCCCCCGCTCTTGCGCAGGAAGCGGCGCCACCGGCGAAACCGCCGCGGCTGATCGTCGCGATCGCGGTCGATCAGTTCTCGGCCGACGTGTTCGCGGAATATCGCCAGCACTTCACCGGCGGGCTCGCGCGGCTGGCCAATGGGGTGGTGTTTCCTTCGGGTTATCAGAGCCATGCCGCGACCGAGACTTGTCCCGGCCACTCGACCATCCTCACCGGCAGCCGCCCCGCGCGCAGCGGGATCATCGCCAATGACTGGGTCGATCTGAAGACCGCGCGGGCGGACAAGACCGTCTATTGCAGCGAGGACGAACGCGTGCCGGGCAGCAGTTCGTCCAGCTACACCGTCTCGCCATGGCATCTGAAGGTGCCCACGCTGGGCGAGCGGATGAAAGCCGCCGCGCCTGCGACGCGCGTGGTCGCGGTCGCGGGCAAGGACCGCGCGGCGGTGATGATGTCGGGGCAGAATCCCGATCAGGCGTGGTGGTGGGGCGGCAAGGGCTTCGTCAGCTATGTCGGTCGCGCCGAACCCAGCGCCGTCACCCGCGCGAACGCCGCCGTCACCGCGGGGATCGCGCAGGCTCAGCCCGCCCGCGACCTGCCCGCCTTTTGCCGCTCGCGCGACGTCGCGGTGCCGGTCGGCGGGGGCAAGACCGTCGGTACCGGCCGCTTCGCGCGCGCCGCGGGGGAGACCGGCAAGTTCCGCGCCTCGCCCGAATTCGACGCCGCGATCGTCGCGCTCGCCGCGGAGATGCGCGCGGAGATGAAGCTCGGCGAAGGTGCGGCGACCGACCTGCTGATCGTCGGCGCCTCGGCCAGCGACTATATCGGGCACACCTATGGCACCGAGGGCACCGAGATGTGCCTGCAGATGGCCGCGCTCGACCGCACGCTCGGCACGTTCTTCGAGACGCTCGACGCGACCGGCATCGACTATCAGGTGGTGCTGACCGCCGATCATGGCGGCCATGACCTGCCCGAGCGGCACAACATGCACGGCATCACCGAAGCGGCACGAGTCGATGCCGGATTCAGCGCGAAGCAGATCGGCGAGCCGATCGCGCGCAAGCTCGGCATATCGGGCCAGCTGCTATGGGGCGGGAATTTCGGCGATATGTGGGTCGATCCCAAGGTCACCGGCGGCAAGCGCAAACGGGCGATGACGGAGATCGCGCGCGCGCTCGCGGCGCACCGGCAGGTGCAGGCGGTGCTGACCCGCGAGGAAATTCTCGCCACGCCCGGCCCGAAGGGGCCGCCCGAGACGTGGACGCTGCTCCAGCGCGCGCGCGCTTCCTATGTCGAGGGGCGCTCGGGCGATTTCGTGGTGGCGTTGAAGCCGCGGATCACGCCGATTTCGGACGGATCGAAGGGCAGCACCGCCACGCACGGCAGCTTCTGGGACTATGACCGGCGCGTGCCGATCCTGTTCTGGCGCAAGGGGCTGACGGGGTTCGAGCAGCCGATGTCGGTCGAGACGGTCGATATCCTGCCGACGCTCGCC
This sequence comes from Sphingomonas tagetis, assembly GCF_024211275.1. GTDB lineage: Bacteria > Pseudomonadota > Alphaproteobacteria > Sphingomonadales > Sphingomonadaceae > Sphingomonas > Sphingomonas tagetis. The sequence goes on along the minus strand of NZ_JAMLDX010000018.1, from coordinate 51,086 downwards.
GCGACGATCGGGCTCAAGGTGCCGGCGGACGAGATCGATGGCCGCTGCCTCGACCTGGACGCCGGGCCGGGCACGACCTGCCCCGCCCCGTAAGGCTCATTCGTCGAGCATCCGGATGATGCCCGAGAAATCGACCCCGGCATTCCCGGCATCGGCGAACTGCGTGTAGAGTTCCGCCGCGCGCGCACCCATCGGGGTGTTGGCGTCAGCGCTCGCGGCGGCTTCCATCGCGAGCTTGAGGTCCTTGAGCATCAGGCCCGCCGCGAAGCCGCCCTGATAGCCATTGTCGGCAGGCGTCTGCGGCCCGACGCCGGGGAGCGGGGCGTAGGTGTTGAGCGACCAGCACGAGCCGGATGACACCGAGGCGATGTCGTAGAAGGTCTGCGGATCGAGCCCCAGCTTCTTCGCCAGCAGCATCGCTTCGCAGGTGGCGACCATCGTCGCGCCGAGCAGCATGTTGTTGCAGATCTTCGCCGCCTGGCCCGCGCCATTGGCGCCGGCATGGATCACCGCCTTGCCCATCGCCGACAGGAAGGGTTCGGCGCGCGCGAACGCGGCATCGTCGCCGCCGACCATGAAGGTGAGCGTGCCGGCGCTTGCGGCCGCGATCCCGCCGGACACCGGCGCATCGACCGCCGCCAGCCCCTTGGCGATTGCCGCATCGGCGACACGGCGCGCGGTATCGACGTCGATCGTCGAGCAGTCGATCAGGATCGCGCCGGTATCCGCCGCGCCGAACACGCTGTCCTCATAGACCTGCGCGACATGCTTGCCGGCGGGCAGCATCGTGATCACCGCTTCGGCGCCCTCCGCAGCGGCGGCGGCGCTCTCGACGGGCAGGCAGCCCGCCGCCCTGGCGCGCTCCAGCGCCTCGGCGGAGAGGTCGAAGGCGCGGACGTCATGCCCCGCCTTGGCAAGGTTCGCGGCCATGCCGCCGCCCATATTGCCGAGCCCGATGAAACCAACGCGTGCCATGCCTTATTTCCCCGTCCAGTTGCCGGGCCGCTTCTCAACGAACGCGGCCATGCCTTCCTTCTGATCGGCGGTGCCGAACAGGCCGTGGAACAGCCGCCGCTCAAACTGCACGCCCTGCGCCAGCGTCGTCTCGAACGCGGCGTTGACCAGCTCCTTGTTCGCCAGCACCGACAGCGGCGCCATGCCCGCGATGGTCGCGGCGGTCTTGACCGCTTCCTCGACCAGATCGGCGGCGGGAACGATGCGGCTGACGAGGCCGGCACGTTCGGCCTCTTCCGCGCCCATCATGCGACCGGTGAGACACATGTCCATCGCCTTGGCCTTGCCGACCGCGCGCGCCAGCCGCTGCGAGCCGCCCATGCCCGGCGCGACCGCCAACTTGACCTCGGGCTGGCCGAACTTGGCGGTGTCGGCGGCGAGGATGAAGTCGCACATCATCGCCAGCTCGCACCCGCCGCCGAGCGCGAAGCCCGCGACCGCCGCGATCACCGGCTTGCGCGTGCGGGTGAAGCCTTCCCAGCCGGCGAAGAAATTGCTGCCGTACATGTCGGCAAAGCCCTGCGACGACATCTCCTTGATGTCCGCGCCCGCTGCGAACGCCTTTTCGCCGCCGGTCAGCACCGCGCAGCCCTGCGAGGCGTCGGCGTCGAATTTGGCGAAGGCGTCGAGCAGGTCGGCCAGCACCGCGCTGTTGAGCGCGTTAAGAGCCTGCGGGCGGTTGAGCGTCACCAGCGTCACGGCGCCGCGCTGTTCGACGAGGATGGTTTCGTAGCTCATGTCTTCTCCTATGCTGGCGACCACGCCTGATCGTCCGGCAATGGCGCGAAAATCTGGTCGATCAAGTGATCGCTGACATCCGCGGGCGTCGCCGGGTCCCAGCGCGGCGCATTGTCCTTGTCGACGATCAGCGCGCGCACGCCTTCGACGAAGTCGTGGCGCTGGACGACATGGGCGGCGACCGCGAACTCCTGCCGCATCTCGTCCTCGAAGGTCGGCATCGTCGCGCCGTCGAGGAGGAGTTTGAGGCTGACTTTCATCGCCTGCGGCGATTTGGTGCGGATCGTGGCGAGCTGCTGCGCCGCCCAGTCGCCGCCATCGGCCTCGAGCGCGACGATGATATCCTCGAGCCTGTCCGACGCGAACAGCCGGTCGATCGCACCGCGATGCGCGAGGATGCGGGCATCGGGGGCCGGGGCCGACAGTTCGTTCAGCACTGCCTCGATACCCTGCGGATCGGCGGTGATGCGCGCCTTGGCCTCGTCCAGCCTGTCGAACGGCAGGTAATGGCTCGCCAGCCCCAGCGCGACGCACTCGGCGCCGTCGATCCGGTGTCCGGTCACCGCGAGATACTGGCCGATCCGCCCCGGCAGCCGCGACAGATACCAGCCGCCGCCGACATCGGGGAACAGCCCGATCCCGGTCTCCGGCATGGCGAACTTCGTGTTCTCCGTCGCCACTCGATATTTCGCCGGCTGCGAAATCCCGACGCCACCGCCCATCGTGATGCCGTCCATGAACGCCACGATCGGCTTGGCATAGGTGAACAGCGCGTGGTTCATGCGGTATTCGACGCGGAAGAAGTCGCGCGCTGCGCTGCCATCGCCCGCCCCGCTTTCGGCGGCCATGCGGATGTCGCCACCGGCACAGAAGCCGCGTCCCTCAGCGTGGTCGATCATTACCACCTCGACCGCCGGGTCGCTGCGCCAGGCGTTCAGCGCATCGAGCGCGGCGGCGCACATGCCGGTGTTGAGCGCGTGGATTGCTTTCGGGCGGTTGAGCCGGATACGACCGACCCTACCCTCCACGGAGATCAGCACGTCATCGGTCATTGCCGCGTCAGTTCCCGCCCGACGATCATCCGCATCACCTGATTGGTCCCCTCCAGGATCGAATTGACGCGCAGGTCGCGCCAGAAACGCTCGATCGGATAGTCCTTGAGATAGCCATAGCCGCCGTGCAGCTGGAGCGCGCGATCGACCACCGACGAGCCGGTGTCGGTGGCGAAACGCTTGGCCATCGCGGCGAACTTGGTCTTGTCGGGCGCGTTGGCGCTGACCTTGGCGGCAGCGAGATAGAGCAGCGCGCGGGCGGCCTCCAGCTCGGTCGCCATGTCGGCGAGCGTGAACTGCGTGTTCTGGAAATCGGCGATCGCCTTGCCGAACTGCTGGCGCTCCTTGGTGTACTTCACCGCCTCGTCGAGGCAACGCTGCGCACCGCCGAGCGAGGTCGCACCGATGTTGAGCCGCCCGCCGTCCAGCCCCATCATCGCGATGCGGAAGCCCTCGCCCTCGCCGCCGACGATATTCTCGACCGGCACACGGACATTTTCGAACGTCACGCCCGCGGTCGGGCTGGCGTTCCAGCCGAGCTTGCGCTCCTTCGCGCCGAAGCTGACGCCGGGCATGTCCTTTTCGATCACCATGCAGGTGATCCCCTTCGGCCCGTTGCCCTCGGGGGTATTTGGGCCGGTGCGGACCATCGTCACATAGATGTCGTTGACGCCCGCGCCCGAGATGAACTGCTTCGAGCCGTTGACGACATAATGGTCGCCGTCCCGAACCGCGCGGGTCTTGAGCGCCGCCGCATCGGAGCCGGACGAGGGCTCGGTCAGGCAATAGCTGGCGATCAGGTCCATCGAGATCAGCGAGGGAAGGTATTTGTCCTTCACCGTCTGCCCGCCGAACCGGTCGATCATCCAGCTCGCCATGTTGTGGATCGAGATGAACGCGCTGGTCGGCACGCAGCCATAGGCCATGGCCTCCATGATCAGCGCGGATTCAAGGCGGCCAAGGCCGATCCCGCCCGATTCCCCGGAGACGTAGATCGCACCGAAGCCGAGCTCGGCGGCGGCCTTCACCGTGTCGCGCGGGAAGTGGTGCTGCTCGTCCCACTCGGCGGCGTGCGGCGTGATCGCGTCGGCGGTGAATTTGCGCGCCATGTCCTGAATGGCGCGCTGGTCCTCGGTCAGGTCGAACTGGTCGGTCATCGATTACCCCATCGTCGGAATGACGAACGCGTTGGCGGCGTCGCCTACGCCGCCATCGGGCCAGCGCTGGGTGATCGTCTTCACCTTGGTGAAGAACTTCACCCCCTCCATGCCGTGCTGGTTGGTGTCGCCGAAAGCGCTGCGCTTCCACCCGCCAAAGCTGTGATAGGCAACCGGCACCGGGATCGGCACGTTGATGCCGACCATGCCGACATTGACGCGCGCCGCGAACTCGCGCGCGGCGTGGCCGTTGCGGGTGAAGATCGCGACGCCGTTGCCGTACTGGTGGTCGCTGGCGAGCTTGAGCGCATCCTCGAAGCCGTCGGCGCGGACCATCTGGAGCACCGGGCCGAAGATTTCCTCCTGGTAGGAGCGCATCTGCGGCGTCACGCGGTCGAACAGCGTCGGGCCGACGAAGAAGCCGTCCTCATGCCCCTGCAAGCTGAAGCCGCGGCCGTCGACCACCAGCTCGGCGCCCTCGTCGACGCCCATCTGGATATAGCTTTCGATCTTGGCCTTGTGCGCGGCGGTGACGACCGGGCCGTAATGCGCGTCATTGTCGGTCGAGACGCCGACGCGCAGCGCATCGATCGCCGGGATCAGCTTTTCGCGCAGCGCAATCGCGGTCTTCTCGCCGACCGGCACGACCACCGGCAGCGCCATGCAGCGCTCGCCCGCCGAGCCGAACGCAGCGCCGGCGAGGTCGTTGACGACCTGATCGAGGTCGGCATCGGGCATGACGATGCCATGGTTCTTGGCCCCGCCCATCGCCTGCACGCGCTTGCCCGCCTCGACGCCGCGGCGATAGACATAATGCGCGATGTCGGACGAGCCGACGAAGCTCACCGCCTTGATCTCCGGATGGTCGAGGATCGCGTCGACCATCTCCTTGTCGCCCTGCACGACCTGCAGCACGCCTTCGGGCAGCCCGGCTTCGAGCATCAGTTCGGCGAGGCGGACGGGCACCGACGGATCGCGCTCGCTCGGCTTGAGGATGAAGGCGTTGCCGACCGCGATGGCGATGCCGAACATCCACATCGGGATCATCGCCGGGAAGTTGAACGGGGTGATCCCGGCGACCACGCCAAGCGGCTGACGCATCGAATAGACGTCGATCCCCGGCCCCGCGCCCTGGGTGTACTCGCCCTTGAGCACATGCGGGATGCCGCAGGCGAACTCGATTACTTCGAGCCCGCGCTGGATGTCGCCCTTCGAGTCCGCGATTACCTTGCCATGTTCGGAGCTGAGCAGATGCGCCAGCTCGTCCATGTGCTTCTCGATCAGCGCCTTGAAGTTGAACATGACGCGTGCGCGGCGCTGCGGGTTGGTCGCCGCCCAGCCGATCTGCGCCTTGACCGCGAGCGCCATCGCCGCGTCGAGATCGGCCTGCGCGCCGAGCGTCACCTGCGCCTGCACCTTGCCCGTGTTGGGATCGAACACGTCCGAGCGGCGCGTGCCGGTGCCGGCCGTCGCGGCATTGCCGATGAAGTGTGAAATCTCGCGAACCGCGGTCGCCATCATCTCTCTCCTGTGTTGCGGCGCTGTCTGCACCCCACCCTCCGGCGCGGCAACCCATCGACATGCAGCCACAACCTGCATATTTGCAGGCGATGGAGTGGAGCGACTTGCCCATCTTTCTCGCCATCGCGCGCACCGGACAGCTGGCGAAGGCCGCGGATATGCTTGCGATCGACGCGACCACCGCGGGGCGCCGCCTGCGCCGGCTGGAGAAATCGGTCGGCGAGCGATTGTTCGAGCAAGGTCCGGACGGCCAGTCGCTGACCCCCGCGGGCGAGCGGCTGCTGACCCATGCGCGCGAGATGGAGCGCGCCGCCGCTGCGATCGGGCGCCGCGACCCCGGCGGGCCGGTGCGCGGGACGATCCGGGTGAGCGTGTCGGAAGGCTTCGGCACCTGGTTCGTCAGCCGCCATCTCGGCACGCTGGCCGACGCGCATCCCGGCCTCGCCGTCGATCTGGTCGCGTCAAGCGGTTTCCTCAGCCCCTCGCGGCGCGAGACCGATGTCGCGGTGCTGCTCGCGCGGCCGCGGCGCGGGCCGCTGATCACGCGCAAGCTCGCGGACTATGGGCTGCGGCTCTACGCCTCGCGCGAGTATCTCAAGGCGGCCCCGCCGCTCGCCAGCGCCGCCGACCTCGGCCAGCACCGGCTGATCGGCTATGTCCCCGACATCCTCTACGCGCCCGAGCTGCGCTATCTCGACGAGATCCCCGGCGCGCCCGAGCCGCAGCTTCGATCGTCGAGCATCAACGCGCAGTTTCGCATGGCGACCTATGGCGCGGGCGTCGCGGTGCTGCCCTGCTTCATCGGCGATTCGAGCTCGCAGCTGATCCGGTTGCTGCCCGAGATCGTGCTGCGCCGCGCCTTCTGGCTGGTGACGCACGAGGAAACGCGCCACTTCGCGCAGGTCGCCGCGTTCGTCGATTGGCTCACCCGCCTCGCCTCACGCCACCGGGCCGAGCTGGAAGGCGCGTAACAGGCAAAAAACCGCGCTTTGTCATCAAAGCGTCACGCCCGGATAACGGCGCGTTTACCCTCATGGCCCTAGTCCCGGGCCATGTTGCGCGCATCCGAAGATCGAGCCGAACCCACCGCCACCGCGCGCCACTGGCTGTCGACGGGCGAGCGCAATCCGGCATTCCTGCGGCCCGGCGACACGCTGTTCACCGCGATCGAGATGTTCCAGACGAGCATGGACTTGCGGCTGCTGCCGGTGGTCGATGCCGCGCACCGCCCGGTCGGCGCGGTGTTCGAAAAGGATGTGCGGCGCCTGCTGCTCAATCCCTTCGGCCATGCGCTGATGCGCAACCCGGCCTATGGCAGCGGTCTTGCCGCGCATGTCCGCGCATGCCCGTCGGTCGAGGCGGACGAGCCGCTCGGGACGCTGATCGAGACCTATCGCGCGGCAAACGGCAATGAGGGCATGATGGTGACGCATCAGGGCCGGCTGTTCGCGGTCGTCGCCAACCGCCGCCTGATCCAGCTGGCGGCAGAGCAACGGTCAATTGCAGCGAGCCACCAACTCGCGCGGGCGGAGCGGATCGAGCTGGCCGCGCGCCAATTCGAGCATCGTGTCGCGGCGCTCGCCGGGACGCTCGCCCAGCTTTCCAGCCGCATCGGCGGCAATGCCCGTTCGACCGCGTCGCGCGCCGGCGACACCGGCGACCGCGCCGCTGCCGTAGCCGCTGCCGCCGCGCAGACCAGCGCGAGCATGAGCGGCATCGCCGATCGCGGCCGCCTGCTCGCCGACGCCTTTGCGGCGATCAACGGCGATACGCTCCGCGCGAAATCCGCCGCGGGCGATGCGGTGACGCTGGTCAATACCGGCGGCACGCGGCTGCGCGAACTCATGCACTCTGCGCAATCGATCGATACGGTGATCGCGCTGATCGGCGAGATCGCGGCGCAGGTGAACCTGCTCGCGCTTAACGCGACGATCGAGGCGGCGCGCGCGGGTGAAGCGGGCCGCGGCTTCACCGTCGTCGCCAATGAGGTGAAGACGCTGGCCAGCCAGGCGGGCGATGCGGCGCGGCGCATCACCGCGCATGTCGAGGAGCTTTGCGCCGGCATCGCGCACGTCGCCGACGGCCATGCGCATGTCGAACAGGCCATCGCCGCGATGGCGCGCCTTTCCGACACGGTCGAAGGCGCGGTCGCGACGCAGGAGGAAACCACCCGCCTGATCGCGCTGACCGTCGAGGAAACCGTCGCGGCGGGCACCGTGATCAGCAGCGACGTCGCGGCGATCAGCGGTACCGCACGCGCGACCTGCGACGGGGCGCAGGAGATGGGGGAACTGGCGGGGCGGATTCAGGCCGAGGCCGACGCGCTGGGCGGCGCGGTCAGCGCCTTCCTTACCGATCTGCGGGCGGCCTAGAGGTCGAGTGCCTCGCCGATCACCGCATAGATGCCGGCGAGGTCGTCGTCCGAAATGCAATAGGGCGGCATGACATAGACGGTGTTGCCGAGCGGGCGCAGCAGCACGTCGCGCTCGCGGAAAAACGTCATCAGCTTCGGACCGAGACTGGACAGATAGGCGCCCGCGCGATCTTCCAACTCCATCGCCACGATCGTTCCCAACTGACGTAGATTGTTGACCTTTCCTTCCAACGCGCGGGCATGTGCGGCCTGCCGCCGACCGAGATCGGCAACGCGCTCCAGCACCGGCTCGTCACGCCAGATGGCGAGGTTCGCCGCCGCCGCCGCGCAGGCGATCGGGTTGGCGGTGTAGCTCGACGAGTGGAAGAACATCTTCGCGCGGTCGGTCGAGCGGTGGCTCTCGAAAATCGCCGGCGTCGCCATCGTCACCGCCAGCGGCAGCGACCCGCCGGTCAGCCCTTTGGACAGGCACAGCAGGTCCGGCACCACGCCGGCTTGCTCGCATGCCAGCAGCGTGCCGGTCCGGCCCCAGCCCGTCATCACCTCGTCGGCGATGAACAGTACGCCGTGCGCCGCGCACAGCTCGCGCAACGCCTTGAGCACGTGCGCCGGGTACATCCGCATGCCGCCCGCGCCGAGCAGCAGCGGCTCGACGATCAGCGCGGCGGGGCGATCCGCGCACAGCCGCTCGAACGCGTCGATGCTCGCCTGCTCGGCCCCGGCTTGCGGGAACGGGATGACGTCGACGTCGAACAGCAGCGGCGCATAGCTCTTGTTGAACACGCCGCGCGCGCCGACCGACATGCCGCCGACCGTGTCGCCATGATAGCTGTCCGCCATCACCACGATGCGGTGGCGCCAACCGTTTTTGGCCTCCCCGCGATTGGCGAAATGACCGAGCGCCATCTTGAGCGCCACCTCGACGCTGGTCGATCCGCTGTCGGAGAAGAAGACATGGTCGAGCGGGCGGGGCATCAGCGCGACCAGCTCGCGCGCGACCGTCTCGGCGGGTTCGTGCGTCCAGCCGGCGAAGATCAGCTGGTCGAGCTTTTCCGCCTGCTCACGGATCGCCGCCATGATCTTGGGATGGCAATGGCCATGCGTCGTCACCCACCAGGACGAGATCGCGTCGATCACCCGCCGCCCGTCCGCTGTGTAGAGCGCGGCACCCTCGGCATGCGTCACCAGCGGCACCGGCTCGTTCAGCCCATGCTGCGTGAAGGGATGCCAGACCGGCGAGGTCACAGCCCGTCCAGATCGAGCGTTGCCGCGGCCTCGCGCAGCGTTTCCGGCGTCAGCGGATCGAGATGCGGCAGCCGGCCGAGCGAGCGCAGCTTGCCGATCGCGCAGATCGTCGCCTGGCTGTCCGCCACCTCATCGCCGACGAACAACATGCCGGCAATCGGGACGCCGCGCGTGCGCAGCGCTTCGATCGTCAGCAGGCTGTGGCTGATGGTGCCGAGCGCGGTCCGCGCGACGATCGCCACCGGCAGCCGCCAGCGCGCGAACAGATCGGCGAACAGCAGCTCGCGCGTCACCGGTACCAGCGCGCCCCCTGCCCCTTCGATCACGACACGGCCCGGCGGCAGCGCCAGCCGCGCCGGATCGATCGTCACCCCGTCAATCTCCGCCGCGCGATGCGGCGAGCAGGGCGTGGTCAGCCGATAGGCTTCGGGCAGCACGTCGACGCCGGCCAGCCGCGCGACGGTCTCGCTGTCGGTCTCGTCTTCAATGCCGGCCTGAACCGGCTTCCAGTAAGCCGCGCCCAACCGCCACGCCAACGCCGCCGCCGCCACCGTCTTGCCGATGCCGGTGTCGGTGCCGGTGACGACGATCATCGCCCCGACACCGCAAGCGCCTCCGCCAGCGCATCGACATCCGCCTCGCTCGCATTGAGCGTCAGCGAGATGCGCAGCCGCGCGGTGCCGGGCGGCACGGTCGGCGGGCGGATGCCGCGCACGTCGAACCCCCTGGCCTGAACCGCGGCGGCACGCGCCATCGTCGCGGCGTCCTCGCCAACGATCAGCGGCAGGATCTGCGACCCGGTCGGTTCGACACCCAGCGGCGCCAGCACGCGCTCGGCATGCGCGATCAGCGCCGCCAGCCGCGCGCGCCGCTCGGGCTCGTCCACGACGATGCGAAGCGCGGCGCGCACCGCCGCCGCCATCAGCGGTGACGGCGCGGTCGAGAAGATGAAAGGCCGCGCGCGATTGACCAGGAAATCGATGAAGACGCGCGGCGCGGTCACCAATGCGCCCTCGCAGCCCAGCGCCTTGCCGCACGTATGCAGCGTGATGACGTTGGGCCGCCCCTCCAGTTCCGCGGCGATGCCGCGCCCGCCCGTGCCCCACACACCGGTCGAATGCGCCTCGTCGACCAGCAGCATCGCGTCATGGCGGTCGGCCACCTGCGCCAGATCGGCCACCGGCGCGAAATCGCCGTCCATCGAATAGAGGCTCTCGACCGCGATCCACGGCGTGCCCGTCCCGCCCTCACGCCGCCAGCGCGTAATGGCGTCGTCCACCGCCTGCGCGTCATTATGTCCCGCCGGGACCGCCGGCGCGCGCGCCAGCTTGAAGCCGTCATGCATGCTGGCATGGACCAGCGCGTCATGCACGATCACATCGCCCGGCTGCGGCAGCGTCGCCAGCAAGGCGACATTGGCGGCGAAGCCAGTCGAGAAATACAGCGCCGCTTCGCTGCCGAACATCGCCGCGGCGTCGGCCTCGAGCGCCTCGATCTCGGGATCGTTGCCGCGCAGCAGCCGCGACCCGCCCGATCCCACAGCAACGCCGCGCTCCAGCGCTTCGGCGACCGCCGCGCGCAGCCGCGGATCGCCGGCAAGGCCGAGATAGTCGTTCGAAGCGAAGTCCACGCCTGCGCGCGGCGTAAGGCTGCGGTAACGCCCCGCCTCGCGCAGCCGCTGCAGATCGGCGCGGTGGAAACCGCCGGTCACGCCGCGCCGGCTCGCCGGAGTAACGCCTCCGCCTGCTTGAGATGCGGGGCATCGATCATCTTGCCGTCGAGCTGAAGCGCACCGGCACCGGGGTTCGCCGCAAAGGCCGCCACCACCTGACGCGCATGCTCGATCGCCGCGTCGGACGGCGAAAAGGCGCGGTTGATCACCTCGACCTGGGTCGGATGGATCGCCATCATGCCGGTGAAGCCGTCGCGCATCGCGCGCGCGCAATAGCGCTCCAGCCCTTCGAGATTGCGGAAATCGGGATAGACCGTCTCGATCGGCGCCACACCCGCGGCATGCGCGCCGAACAGGACGAGCGCGCGCACCATCTCGTAAGGCGCGGTGTAGCTGCCGTCTTCTTCGCGCGACGAGACCGCCCCGATCGCGGCCGGCAAATCCTCGGCCCCCCAGGTGACCCCAGCGAGGCGCGGTGAGCAGCCGGCATAGCTGCCGAGGCCGAACACCGCGGACGGCGTCTCGCTGGCGATCGGCAGGATCCGCGCACTGACCCCGGCGAGCATCGCATCGAGCCGCGCGACATCCTCGCCCGATTGCGATTTGGGCAGCAAAATCCCGTCCGCGCCGTGCGCCGCCGCCAGATCGTCGACGGTCATGCCGGAATCGAGCGGATTGATCCGCACCCAGCGCGCGACGCCGGGATGCGGGCGGGCGAGGAACGCCGCGACATCGTCGCGCGCCTGCGCCTTTTTCGTGGGCGAAACCGAGTCCTCGAGGTCGAGGATCAGCGCATCGGCGCCGGTGGCCAGCGCTTTCTCCATCCGCTCCGGCCGGTCACCTGGCACGAACAGCATCGATCTCAGGCGCATTTTACCTCCCGCGGCGTCTCGTGGCCGAATTCAGGGCCAAAACCGGCCGATCGAGAATTGGCTGGGGCGGCAGGATTCGAACCTGCGAATGGCGGCACCAAAAGCCGCTGCCTTACCACTTGGCGACGCCCCAGCACGGACGGTCCGACGCCCTTAGAGCGCCAGAACCGCCAAGGAAAGGGGTCAGCCGAAGCGATGCACCCAGCCGTGCGGGTCGGGCGTCTGGGCGCGCTGGATCGCGGTCAGCCGCGCCTTGAGCGCCTGCGTCACCTGTCCCGGCCCGCCGCTGCCGATGGTGAACTCGCCGTCGCGGCTCTTCACCCTGCCGACCGGCGTGACCACCGCGGCGGTGCCGCAGGCGAAGGTCTCGACCAGCTTGCCGCTCTTCGCGTCCGCTTCCCACTGGTCGATCGCATAAGGCGCCTCGCGCACGGCGATGCCCTGGTCGCGCGCCAGCGTCAGCACCGAATCGCGCGTGATGCCGGGCAGGATCGTGCCGAGCGGCGGAGTGAGCATGCTGCCGTCGTCGAACACGAAGAACAGGTTCATGCCACCCAGCTCGTCGATCCAGCGGCGCTCGGCGGTGTCGAGGAACACCACCTGGTCGCAGCCCTGCGCGATCGCCTCGCGCTGCGCCACAAGGCTAGCGGCGTAGTTGCCGCCGCACTTGGCCGCACCGGTGCCGCCGGGCGCGGCGCGGGTATAGTGATCGGACACCCAGATCGTCACCGCAGGCGCGCCGCCCTTGAAGTAATTGCCCGCGGGCGAGGCAATGACGAGGTAGAGATATTCCGAGGCCGGCTTGACGCCGAGGAACACCTCGCTCGCGAACATGAAGGGGCGCAGATAGAGCGAGCTGCCGTCGATCGAGGGAATCCAGTCGCGGTCGGCCTTCACCAGCGCCTCGATCGAGCCGAGGAACAGGTCGTCGGGCAGCAGCGGCATCGCCATGCGCTCGGCGGATTCGCGGAAACGGCGGGCATTTTCGAGCGGCCGGAACAGCGCGGTGCCGCCGTCGTCGAGGCGATAGGCCTTGAGCCCCTCGAAAATCTCCTGTGCGTAATGCAGCACGGCGGTCGCCGGATCGAGCGTCAGCGGGCCGCGCGGCATGACTTTGGCATCGTGCCAGCCCTTGTCGTCCGACCAGCGCACCATCGCCATATGATCGGTGAACAGCTTGCCGAAACCGGGATTTTCGAGGAGACGGCTGCGCTCGTTGGCCTCGACCGGTGCGGGGTTGGCTTCGAACTGAAACAACGGGCTGCTCACTTCCGACTCCTCATTCGCAGGTTGCGCACGCCTAAGCCCGATGGCAAAACAGGTCAACATGGCTGTCCCAACTGCATCCCCATTGTTCCTGCGCGAGGCCGAGATCCGGCGCGGCGTGGAGCTGCTCTATTTCGGCTACAGCCATCTGACGCGCTCGATCGACGACAATCTCGCCGCGCAGGGCCTCGGCCGCGCGCATCACCGCGCGCTCTATTTCGTCGCGCGTCAGCCGGGCATTTCGGTGGGCGAGCTGATCGCGCTGCTGGCGATCACCAAACAGTCGCTCGGCCGCGTGCTGACCGACCTTGCCGAACGCGGGCTGATGGAGACACGGCCCGGGCAGGAAGACCGCCGGCAGAGGCTGCTGCGCCTGACCGAAGCGGGCGCGGCTCTGGAAGCGGAGTTGTTCGAAGCGCTGCGCGACAAGCTCGCTGCGGCCTATTCGAGCGCGGGCCAGGGCGCTGTCGGCGGGTTCTGGGCGGTGCTGGAAGGGTTGATCCCCGAGGCCGAGCGCCAGCGCGTCTCGGCACTGGGGAAATAGCGTTGTCTGCGGCTCGGCGATGCCGAGCCGGTCTCCGCACCGGCCCGCTCCCCCACCCGGCCACCCAGCGGCAGTATCATATGGGTGGCCGGGTGGGGGAGCGGGCCGGTGCGGCCAACAATTACGCGAGCTTGAAGCCCTCCTTGTTCATCGCCACCGTCACCGTCTTGATCTTTTCCTCCGGCAACTGCGCGCGCAGCGCCGGGAACAGCTCGGTCTCCTCCTCGCGGATGTGATCCTCGAGGTCGGCGCGGAACTTGCGCACCTTCTCGAGGAACGCCGGGCTGGTGTTGGTCATGTTCTCCAGCTCGTAGAGATATTGCTTCACATAGCCGTGCTCGCGCGTCAGTTCGTCGGCCTCCTCGATCTTCCCAGCCTCACGCAGCGCGGGGTAGATCACATTCTCTTCCTCCAGCGCGTGCTTCGCCAGCGCATGCTTGATCTGGGTCAGCAACATCGTGCGCCGCCCGGCGGCATTGTCGTCGGTCGCCTCGATCGCGTCGAACAGCTTGAGCACCGCCTGATGCTCGGCGATCAGCCCGTCCATCCAGTCGCCCGCCAGCACGGTCGGCGACTGCACCGCCGCCTTGCGCCCGAGCATCGCCAGCACGCCAAGCGCCGCGCCGGCCGCGGTCGCGCCGGCGAGCTTGCCGAGATTGCCGAGGTCGAAGCTGCTTTCGTGCTTGAAACGACCCTTGTTGTCGCGAGCCTGCGTCGTCGTCGCCATCCTTGCCTCCATCGAAAGGGGTGTGGCGCTTCAACCCCTTAGCGACAGCGGCGTTCCCGCAATTCAGCGCTGTCAGGCTTCGCCCTGCGTCTCGATCAACGCCGCGGCCAGCGCTTCCTTCGGCGTCTTGCCGCCCCACAGCACGAACTGGAACACGGGATAGAAGCGCTCGCACTCGTCGATCGCGCTCTCGACCAGCAATTCGGTCTGGGCGAGCGTCAGCGACCCGCCCTCCTCGCCGCCGATCATCGCGGCGTGACGGAACAACAGGATGCCGCTCGTCGACCAGAGTTCGAAATGGCCGACCCACAGCTGTTCGTTGACCAGTCCGATCGTCTCATAGATGTCGCTGCGCCGCTCGTCGGGGACGCGCACGTCGGGAAATCCGAGGAACTGCAGCACGCCGTCGTCCTCGCGCCAGATCGCGCGCAGCTCATATTCGGTCCAGCTGCCCTTTACGCGGGCGACGATCTCGTCGTCCTCGCGCTCATGGCTCCAGCCATGCGCCGCGTAATAGCTTTCCAGCATGTCGATCGGCGCGGCATCATCGCGCTCATATTCGCTCTCATCGAGCATCCGGTCGTCCCTCCGCCCGGCCCTTGCCGGGTTTCGAAGTGCCACGACCGCGCTGCGCCGCACAAGCGGTCATGGTGAACAAAGCGGAAATAGATGTGGAAAAGCGCGGGGTATCAGAGCGCCGGGTCGGCGTCGCCCTTCTTTGCCTTCACCTTCTTTGCCGCCGGCGCCGCAGTCGCGCCCAACCGCGCTTCCAGCGCCTCGATCCGGGCGCGCAGCGCGTCATTCTCGTCACGCGCCGCGGCCGCCATCGCCTTTACCGCATCGAACTCGTCGCGGGCGACGAAGTCCATCCCGCCGACAAAGCCCTTGAACCGCTCGCGCGCGGCGGCCTCGCCCTCGCGCGCCATGCCAGCGAAGGTGCCGGCCGCGCCGTTCACGAACTTCACGAAATCGTCGAAAACCCGGTTGTCGCTCTGCATGTCAGCCTCGAAAAATTCAGATCTTCATCTGGGGTGCGGATTGCCCCTCGACAAGGGTTTCGGCGTTGGGGTTCATCCGGTCGATCTGGTAATTGAGGATGCCGGCAAAGCAGAGCCACGCCAGATACGGCACCATCAGCCACGCCGCGCCCTTGCGGATGCGCCCGAACACTAACGTCGTGGCGAGCGCCAGCACGAAGATCACGACGATCAGCACGAGCGCCCAGAACACCTGATGCGCGCCGAAGAACAGCGGAGACCAGACGAGGTTCGCCGCCAGCTGCACCGCGAACAGCGTCAGCGCCAGCCCCCGCAGCCGCGATCCGCGCGCGTTGATGATCATCGCCAGCGCCAGTCCCATCATCGCGTAGAGCGCGGTCCAGGCGACCGGGAACACCCAGCCGGGCGGCGTCTCCGCCGGCTTTTGCAGCATCTGGTACCACAGATTCTCGTCGCCGCTCGGCACCAGCCGGCCCGAGGCGAAGCCCAGCAGCAGGACGAAGGGCACAGTCACGATCGCCCAGCGCAGGAATGCGAGCCGCAACTGAGCCTTGGATGCGATCTCCATGCACGTCCCTTTGTACGCGGTTTCACTCCGCGGCTCATTCGGCCGGTTGGGGCGCTCCCATGGCGGCGTCGAGCTCGCGGCTTACTGCTTGGGGCGAACCGGTCCACTTCGCAAGCCTGCTGTAGAGGATCGGGATCAGGAACAGCGTGATCAGCGTCGCCAGGATCACGCCGAACACGATCACCACGCCGATCGCCTGCCGCGCGCCCGCGCCCGCGCCGCTCGCGATCATCAGCGGCACCGCGCCTGCCGCGGTCGCGATCGACGTCATCAGGATCGCGCGCAGGCGGCGGGCAGAGGCCATGCGGATCGCCTCGGCGATCGACTTGCCCGCGTCGCGCAACTGGTTGGCGAACTCGACGATCAGGATGCCGTTCTTCGCCGCGAGGCCCACCAGCATGACGATACCGACCTGACTATAGAGGTTGAGCGTCTTGCCGAACAGGAACAACCCCAGCACGCCGCCGGCAACGGCGAGCGGCACGGTCATGATGATCACGCCGGGATGGACGAAGCTCTCGAACTGCGCCGCCAGCACCAGATAGACGATCAGGATGGTCAGGCCGAACACCAGCATGATCGAGCCGCCGGTCTCGACGAACGACTGGCTTTCACCGCGATAGCCGACCGCGACCACCTCGGGCGACTGCGCCGCCTGTTCCTGCAGGAAGGCCAGCGCCTCGCCCAGCGAATAGCCGGGAGCAAGACCGCCCGACAGCGTGATCGCGCGCAGCTTGTTGTAGCGCCCAAGGTCGCGCGGCCCCGACACTTCGCGCGTCTTCACCAGATTGGACAGCGGCACGAGGCTGCCGTCACGCGCACGGACATGGATTTGCGCGAGATTGGCCAATGTCGAACGCCCGGCCGCGTCGGCCTGCACGATCACGCGATACTCCTCGCCGCGATCGACATAGGTCGAAACGCGCCGCGAGCCGAGCAGCGTCTGTAATGCCTGGCTGACGTCGTTGACCGACACGCCGAGATCGCCCGCCCGCGTCGTATCGACATCGATGCGCAGCTGCGGCTTGGTTTCCTTGTAGTCCGAATCGAGGTTGACGATGCCCGGATTCTGCGCGGCGGCGGCGAGGATGCGGTCGCGCGCCGCGGCCAGCCCCTCATAGGTCGTTCCCGCCAGCACGAAGCCGATCGGCTGCCCGCGCCCGCGCCCGAGCGACGAGCGGACCTGCGCGTTCCCGCGCAACGCTGGCAGCTCGGCGACGATACGGTTGACCCGCTGCACGACGTCCTGCGTGCTCAGCTCGCGGTCCTCCCACGGCTTCAGGAAGATGGTGAACTGGCCGCTGTTGAAATCGTCGCTGGTGCCGAAGCCTGCCGGCACGCGCGAGATGAGCCCGCGAACAGCCTCTTTGTCGACCATCGGCAGCAATTTGCCCTGCGCGTCGAGCTGGTAACGGTCCATCTGCTCGAAGCCGGTGCCTTCGGGCGCGCTCAATTGCACCTGCAGGATGCCCGAATCCTCGGGCGGCACGAGTTCGGATTGCAGCGAAAGGAAGCCCATCGTCGCAACCGCCATGAACCCGATCACGCCCGCCAGCGGCAGCAACGGACGGCGGATCGCGCGATCGAGCCACTTGCCGTAGCGCGCTTCGAGCCGCTGGAACTTGTCGTCGACCCAGCCGGTGAAGCGCCCGCGCTTCTCTTTCCGCAGCATCTTCGAGCACAGCATCGGCGTCAGGCTGAGCGCGAGGAAGCCGGAAAAGGCGACCGCGCCGATCATCGCAACCGCCAGCTCGCGGAACAGCAGGCCGGTCTGCCCGGCGAGGAAACAGATCGGCACGAACACCGCGCAGACGACCAGCGTGGTCGAGATCACGGCGAACCCGACCTGCCGCGTGCCCTGGAAAGCGGCGACGAGCGGCGTCTCGCCCTCTTCGATCCGGTGATAGACATTTTCGAGCACGACGATCGCGTCGTCCACGACCAGCCCGATCGCCAGCACCAGGGCGAGCAGCGTCAGCAAGTTGATCGAGTAACCGAATGCCCACAGCACCGCAAAGGCGCCCAGCAGGCAGATCGGCACCGTGATCGCCGGGATCAATGTGGCGCGCCATGATCCCAGGAACAGGAAGATCACCAGCACCACCAGCACCGCGGCCTCGGCCAGCGTATGCCACACGCCCTCGATCGCGCGGCCGATAAACAGCGATTCGTCGCCGCCGACGGTCAGCGTCATACCTTCGGGAAGATCGCCTTCGATCTCGGCCATGCGGGCCTTCGCGGCATCGGCGACGGCCAGCGTATTGGCGCCGGATTGGCGCACGATGCCGACGCCGACCGCGGTCGCCCCGTTGAGCCGGAAGGTCGTGTAGGGATTTTCGGCATCCTCCTCGACCCGCGCGACATCGCCCAGCTTGACCTGATACCCATCCGCACCGCGGCCCACCACGAGCGTCCTGAAGCTGTCGGCCGAAGCATAGCGCCGGCTGACGCGGAGCGTCACATTCTGCTGCTGCGATTCGATGCGGCCGGCCGGCAGCTCGACATTCTGCGTGCGCAGCGCGGTCTCGACATCCGCGGGGGTGAGCTGGAACGCGGCGAGCCGGGCCGCATCGAGCCAGACGCGCATCGACGGCCGCGCCTCGCCGCCGACAAATGCCCGGGCGACGCCGTCGATCGTGCTGAACCGGTCGACGAGGTTGCGGTCGACATAGTCGGAGAGCTGGAGCCGGCTCCAGCCTGGCCGCGAGACGACGACGAACATGATCGGCTGCGAGTCGGCGTCCACCTTGCGCACTTCCGGCGCCAACGCCTCTTCAGGCAGGTCCTCCGTGACGCTGCCCACCCGGTCGCGCACATCGTTCGCCGCCGAATCGATATCGCGGCCCGGACGGAACTCGATCGAGATTTCCGAAGATCCATCGCGCGAGCGCGAAGTGATCGTCTCGATGCCCTCGATCCCGGCCAGCGCCTCTTCGATCGGCTGGGTGATGCGCGCCTCGACCACGGTTGCCGCGGCGCCGGTATAGGCCGTCTGCACCGACACCACCGGCGGATCGGTGTCAGGATATTCGCGGACCGACAGGCTCAGAAAGGCGACGATGCCGATGATGGTCAGCAGGATCGCCATCACCGCGGCAAACACCGGCCGCCGGACCGAAATATCGGAAAGCTGCATCAGTTGCCGCTCTTGCTGCGAGCGCCCGCCTTGGCATTGCCGGGGCCGCCGGTACGCACCTGCTGGCCGTCCGCGATCTTGACCACGCCCTCGGTCACCACCCGCTGTCCGGGGCGCAGGCCCTCACGAATCTCGACCAGCCCGTTCTGGCGCAGTCCGGTGACGACCTTGACGCGCTTCGCCTTGCCGTTCTCGACGATGAAGACATAGCTCTGGTCGCCCTCGCCCACCACCGACAGCTCGGGCACCGACGGCACCGTTCGCGCCGCCGCCTCGATCGCGACCGTTAGCAGCATGCCGGGCTTGAGCTTGCGGTCGCCATTGGCGAGCACTGCCCGCACCGTCGCCGCGCGCGTCTGCGGGTTGAGCACCGGATCGACCGTCGCGACCGTGCCGCGGAACGGCTGGTCGGGATAGGCGGCCGCAATCGCGACGATCGGCTGCCCCGGCTGGACCCGCGCCAGCAGCGTCTCGGGCACCGCGAAATCGAGCTTGATGCGGCTGACGTCGCTGACCGTCGCGATCTCGGTGCCAGCGCTCACCACCGCGCCGGCCGAAATGTTGCGCAGCGACACCCAGCCGCCGAACGGCGCGCGCACCACGCGGTCGGCGATCGTCGCGCGCGCCTCGGCCGCCTGCGCCCGCGCCTGCCCTTCGAGCGCCACTTGCGCATCGACCGCGCTGCGCGTCGCAAAGCCGCGCGCCTTCAACGCCTCGAGCCGGTTGAGCTGCTGCCGCGCCTCGCGCTGCACCACCGCCGCCTGCGCCAGTTGCGCCTGCTGCTGGCCCTGCGCCAGCACCGCGATCACCTGGCCGCGGCCGACATAGGCGCCGTCGTCGAAATTGAGCCGCTCGATCCGTTGCGTCACCGGCGCGGTCAGCGTCACCTGCTCGTTGGCGCGCGCGGTCCCGACCGCGTCGATGCGGTCGACGAACCGCGCCGGCTGGACCGCCGCCAGCGTGACGAGCGGCGCCTCGCGTCCCTTTTTCTGCGCCGCGTCACCGCCGCCGCACGCTGTCAGGACAAGGGCCGAGGCCGACAGAATAAGGATTAATCGCATCAAACCACGCGCTAAGGTCAGTCCGGAGGGGAGGCAAGCTTGTCCTACGAGTTTGTCGCAAAACTATGTCAAATAGCTGTCGTGGCGAGAAGAACCGGCGCATTTGCGCCGATCAGTCCGAGCAGCGGCCAGCACCGCGTCAGGCGGCGCGCGCTTCCTCGTCGATCGGCGCCAGCGCGGCGAGGAACTGGCGCGCGCTCGCCTCCCAGGTGAAGCCCCGCCCATAATCGGCGCAGGCAGCGGAATCGCAGGTCAGCGCAGCGGCGATAGCGGCGTCGAGATCGTCGTCCATCGCGCCAGTCTGCGGCGTCAGGATGTCGACCGGCCCGGTCACGGGATAGGCGGCGACCGGGGTGCCGCATGCCAGCGCCTCGATCATCACCAGCCCGAACGTGTCGGTCTTGCTCGGAAAGACGAACACGTCCGCCGCGGCATAGGCGCTGGCCAGCTCGGCGCCGAACATCGAGCCGAGAAAACGCACATCGGGATATTTGGCTTCGAGCGTGGCGCGCGCCGGACCGTCGCCAACGACGACTTTCGTCCCCGCATGACCCGACGCCAGGAACGCCTCCAGATTCTTCTCGACCGCGACGCGCCCGACATAGAGCTGCACCGGCCCGGGCAGCCCGGCGATCGCCGGATGCGGGGTGGCATCCGGCCGGAAATTGGCGAGATCGACGCCCCGCCCCCAGTGCCGCACCCGGCTCAGGCCATGCGCGCGCAGCGACGTGCGGATCGACTCGGTCGAGGCGAGGATCGCCTGCGCAGGCTCGTGGAACCAGCGGATATAGCGCCACACCCATTCCGCCGGCACGCCCGAGCGCGCCTCGACATAATCGGGGAATTGCGTGTGATAGGCGGTGGTGAAGGGGAAATCATGTTTGAGGCACCAGCGCCGCGCCGCGACGCACACCGGCCCTTCGGTCGCCAGATGCACGGCGTGCGGCGAAAACTCGTCGAGCAGGTCGCCGATCGTCTTGCTGCGAACCATCGCCAGCCGGATCTCGGGATAGGTCGGGCACGGCACCGAGTAGAACCGGTCGGGCGAGATCACCAGCACCTGATGGCCCTGCTTCTCCAGCACCTGACGCACCGACTGCAGCGTCCGGACGACCCCGTTCACCTGGGGCTCCCAGGCGTCGGTCACGATCGCGATCCGCATCTGCTCTTCGCTCAAGCTGCCGCCAGCGCCTCGACCCGTTCGGGGCCGAGGGGCTCGCGTGCTGCGATCTCGTCGGCCCAATGGAGAATTTCCATCCGGCCATCGTAATGCTCGACCAGAGCGGTGCAACCCTCCACCCAGTCGCCGTCATTATAATATTCGATCCCGTCGATCGTGCGCATCTCGGCGGTGTGGATGTGCCCGGCGATCACGCCGTCGACGCCGCGCGCGCCGGCTTCCTTCGCCACGATCTCCTCGAAGCCGCAGATGAACTCGACCGCGTTCTTGACCTTCTGCTTGGCGTGCTTGCTCAGCGACCAATAGGGCAGCCCGCGCCAGCGCCGGTATTTGTTGCACCAGCGGTTGAGCGTCATCACCGCGGTATAGGCGGCGTCGCCGACATGCGCGAGCCAGCGATGCGACAGCGTGATCGCGTCGAACTCGTCGCCGTGCAGCACCAGCAGGCGGCGGCCATCGGCGGTCTGGTGGATCGCCTGACGCTTGATCTCGACCCCGCCGAAATTGAGCCCGCTGAACTGGCGGAAGATCTCGTCATGGTTGCCCGGGATGTAGATCACCCGCGCGCCGCGCTTGGCGCGCTTGAGAATGCGCCACACGATGTCGTTGTGCGCGGCGGGCCAGTAGAATTTCCGCTTGAGCTGCCACCCGTCGATGATGTCGCCGACGAGGTAGATCATCTCGCTGTCGACATGGTCGAGAAAATCGATCAGCATTTCCGTGTTGCAGCCGCGCGTGCCGAGATGGATGTCGCTGATCCAGATCGTGCGGAACTGCTTGCGCCCGCCGATCACCCGCTCCGGAATGGCCGGATTGGCGGCGGTGAAATCGGAAAGGTCGGCAAATTTTCCGTCGAACGGAAGTCGAGTGATCGTGGCCATGCGAGCCCCGCAAATGTCCTTGCCCGGGGCGGCTAATGGCCGTGAAATGTTACAGCTCGGCGCGTGCAGCCGTCACCGCATTGTCACGCGGTGATGGGAATATAGCCCTTCAACGCCTCGACCCGCGCGATCCAGCCCCGCACCGCCGGCCAGGGCGCGAGCGCGAACCCGCCCTCCTCGGCGACATGGGTATAGGCATAGAGGCAGATGTCGGCGAGCGTCGGCCCGTCCCCGACGAACCACTCGCGCCCTGCCAGATGCTCGTCCATCAGCCGGAGCGCCGCCGTGCCGGCCTCGCACTTACCCGGCAGCAGCGCGCGCTGGAGATCGTTGAGGTTCGCTTCGCCGATCCAGCCCATCCAGAAGCGCACCGTCGCGATATTGGGCTCGTGGTTATATTGTTCCCAGAACATCCAGCGCAGCATGTCGGCGCGGTCGAACGGATCGGCCGGGATCAGCGCCGTGCCGTCGGCGACATAGACGCACGCCGCGTTGCTCTCGGGCATGAAGCGCTCGCCGACCTGAAGCACCGGGATGCGGCCATTGGCGTTGACCTTCGCCAGAAAGTCCGCCGTCCGCGTTTCCCCCTGCATGATGTCATATTCGCGCCGGACCAGCGCCTTGCCCGCCAGCGCCGCCGTCAGCCGGATCTTGTAGCAATTCCCCGACGCGGCGTATTCATGGAGGACCAGTTCGCTCACAGCACCTCCAGCACGATCTTGCCCATATGCGCGCCCGCCTCCATCCGCCGGTGCGCTTCGGCGGCTTCCGCGAGCGGAAAAATTTTATCGATCACCGGTTTGAGCTTGCCCGCCTCGACATGCGGCCACACCGCGCGCGCCAGCTCGTCGGCGACCAGCGTCTTGAACGCCACGTCGCGCGCGCGCAGCGTTGATCCGGTCAGGGTCAGGCGGCGGCGCATGATCTCGAACACCGGCACGGTCGCCTGCATCCCGCCCTGCGCTGCGATCGAGACGTGGCGGCCGTCATCGGCCATGCACTTGATGTTGCGCGCGACATAGTCGCCGCCGACCATGTCGAGCACGACATTGACGCCGCGCCCGCCGGTCAATTCCTTGACCCGCACGACGAAATCCTCGGTCTTGTAATTGATCGCATGATCCGCGCCGTGGGCGAGGCAGGCGGCGACCTTGTCGTCGCTCCCGGCGGTGACGATCACCTTGACGCCGAACAGCTTGCACAGCGAGACCGCCATCGTGCCGATCCCGCTCGTCCCGCCATGCACCAGCACGGTGTCGCCCTCGCTCGCATAACCGCGCTCGAACAAATTGGTCCACACGGTGAACAGCGTCTCGGGCATCGCCGCGGCTTCGGCCATGCTCAGCGCTTGCGGCACGGGCAGGCACTGGCCGAGCGGCGCCACGGCATATTCGGCATAGCCGCCGCCGGCGACCAGCGCGCACATCGGCTGGCCGATCACCTCCCGGGGCACGTCCTCGCCGACGGCCACGACCTCACCAGCGACTTCCAGCCCCAGGATGCTCGTCGTGCCCGGCGGTGGCGGATAGGCGCCGATCCGCTGCACGATATCGGGCCGGTTCACGCCCGCCGCGGCGACGCGGATCAGCACCTCGCCCGCGCCCGGCTGCGGCACCGGGCGCTGGACCTCGACCAGCATCTCCGGCCCGCCCGGCGCTTCGGGATCGATCGCTCGCATCATGTCAGGCAGCGTCACTCGTATCCCCCGGTTTTGCGCCGGGGCGTTATTGACATCGCCCGTCCCCCGGTCAACGCTGCACTGCAATGGAAATGGACGATCTTCCCCGCCGGAAAGATGATCCCGCCGCGCAGCTCGGCAAACAGGACCTCGATCCGTTCTCGGTCGAGGAACTGGACGAGCGGATCGCGCTGCTGGAGGCCGAGATCGCGCGCTGCCGGCAAAAGAAAGAACGCGCCGTTAACCATCGCGCAAGCGCCGACTCGCTATTCAAGCGATGAGCGTCGCACCGGAGCAGGGGCGAAACGCCATGCTACTCCGGTGCGAAGCCGCTGCGCTTGCAGCAGAGGGCCGCACTTCCAACATTGGAAAAGACGGGCCGGATAGTCTGACGGTCCGACGGGAGTTGTATCCGAATGCCTAGTTTCGCCTCCGCCCTCGAATCCACCCTCCATCGCGCTCTGGAGGCCGCCTCGTCGCGCCGCCACGAATATGCGACGCTCGAGCATCTGCTGCTCGCGCTGGTCGATGACGAGCATGCCTCCAAGGTGATGAGCTCGTGCGGGGTGGACCTGGGCGAACTCAAGACCACCGTCGCGCATTATCTCGATACCGAGCTTCAGGCGCTGCGGGTCGATCAGCAGACCGACCCCTCGCCCACCAGCGGCTTCCAGCGCGTGGTCCAGCGCGCGATCCTCCACGTCCAGTCCTCGGGCCGCGACGAAGTGACCGGCGCCAACGTGCTCGTCGCGCTGTTCAGCGAGCGCGAGAGCTATGCCGTCTATTTCCTGCAGCAGCAGGATATGAGCCGGCTCGATGCGGTCAGCTTCATCAGCCACGGCGTCGGCAAGGGCTCGGCCCCGACCGAGGCTTCGACCCCCAAGGGCGCCGAGGAGGAGAAGCCGCAGAAGAGCGAGAGCAAGAACGGCAAGGGCGAAAGCGCGCTCAAGCAGTTCACCGTCGACCTCAACGAAAAGGCCAAGGCCGGCAAGGTCGATCCGCTGATCGGGCGCGGGCCGGAGGTCGATCGTACCGTCCAGATCCTGTGCCGCCGGTCGAAGAACAACCCACTCTATGTCGGCGATCCCGGCGTCGGCAAGACCGCCATCGCCGAAGGTCTCGCGCGCAAGATCGTCGAGGGCGACGTGCCCGAGGTACTGAGGGAAGCGGTGATCTACTCACTCGACATGGGCGCGCTGCTTGCCGGTACGCGCTATCGCGGCGATTTCGAGGAGCGGCTCAAGCAGGTCGTGTCGGAGCTGGAGAAGCTGCCGCACGCGGTGCTGTTCATCGACGAGATCCACACCGTGATCGGCGCGGGCGCCACCAGCGGCGGCGCGATGGACGCGTCGAACCTGCTCAAGCCGGCGCTGTCGGGCGGTTCGATCCGCTGCATCGGTTCCACCACCTACAAGGAATTCCGCAACCATTTCGAGAAGGACCGCGCGCTGCTGCGCCGCTTCCAGAAGATCGACGTCAACGAGCCGACGATCGAGGATACGGTGAAGATCCTCGCGGGCCTGCGCACCGCGTTCGAGGACCATCACAACGTCAAATACACGCCTGACGCGATCAAGTCGGCGGTGGAACTCTCGGCGCGCTACATCAATGACCGCAAGCTGCCCGACAAGGCGATCGACGTGATCGACGAGGTCGGCGCGATGCAGATGCTGGTGCCGCCGTCCAAGCGCAAGAAGACGATCACCGCCAAGGAGATCGAACAGGTCATCGCGACGATGGCGCGCATCCCGCCAAAGACCGTGTCGGCCGACGACACGCGAGTGCTGGCGAGCCTCGAGACCGACCTCAAGCGCGTCGTGTTCGGACAGGATAAGGCGATCGAGGTGCTGTCCAGCGCGATCAAGCTCAGCCGCGCGGGCCTGCGCGATCCGAGCAAGCCGATCGGCAATTACCTGTTCAGCGGCCCCACCGGCGTCGGCAAGACCGAGGTCGCCAAGCAGCTCGCCGAGATCATGGGTATTCCGCTCCAGCGCTTCGACATGTCCGAATATATGGAGCGCCACTCGGTCAGCCGTCTGATCGGCGCCCCTCCGGGCTATGTCGGCTATGATCAGGGCGGCCTGCTGACCGATGCGGTCGACCAGCAGCCGCATTGCGTGCTGCTGCTCGACGAGGTGGAAAAGGCGCATCCCGACCTGTTCAACATCCTGTTGCAGGTGATGGACAACGGCAAGCTGACCGACCACCACGGCAAGACGGTCGATTTCCGCAACACGATCCTGATCATGACCACCAATGCCGGTGCGTCCGACATGGCGCGCGAGAGCATCGGCTTCGGCGAACTCAGCCGCGAGGACGTTCAGGAAGAGGCGGTGAAGAAGCTCTTCACCCCCGAATTCCGCAACCGTCTCGATGCGATCGTGCCGTTCGATTACCTGCCGACCAAGGTGGTCGAGCGGGTGGTGGAGAAGTTCATCCTCCAGCTCGAGCTCCAGCTCGCCGACCGTGGCGTCCACATCAATCTGGACGATGCCGCCAAGGCGTGGCTCACCGAGAAGGGCTATGACAAGCTCTATGGCGCGCGCCCGATGGGCCGCCTCATTCAGGAGAAGATCAAGCAGCCGCTGGCCGAGGAGCTGCTGTTCGGCAAGCTCATCCATGGCGGCGAGGTCGAGGTGAAGCTCAAGGACAATGCACTCAGCTTCGCGATCGTGCCGGCCGCGCCGAAGCGCCCGAAAAAGGGCGGTGGCAAGAAGGCCGAGGCGGCCAAGGCGAAGTAACCGCACACAGACCAGCCGATCGAAGGGGCGGGCCGATGGCTCGCCCCTTTTATTTGGGCATTCCCTCGCTGCGGCCCGGCACAGCCATTGCCGCTGCATCGGGCGGCAAACCGCCTAGCCTGTGCACCGTGCAACCACGGACCGGCGCGAGAACGCAGCCGGCCGGTGCACGGGGAGAGCAGGATGCGAAAGACGCTTTCGGTCGCCATTTTCGCGGCAGGCACAGCCGCCGCCTTCGGCATCACCAGCGGCATGCCATCGGGCGGCGCGGGCGGCCTGATCGTCGCCCCTTCCGCGCCCGAGCCTCAGTCCGCCACGGCCTCCACCACATCGTCCTCGACCGCCATGACGACCGGCAGCTGCCCGGCCCCCGCGAGCTCCGCCGGACTCGCCGTGTGCGGCCTCCCCGGCGACGTCACGCTGCAGGACCGCGTCTATTTCGGAACCTTCTGGGAAGGCCTCGACGCCAAGCCCGAGACGCGCGCGATCGCGATCGGCGGCGGCTATGTCATCGACCGGATCGAGCGCAGTTCGGAAGGCGACTTCTTCGCCGGCATCGTCGAGAAACGCGACGCCGCCGGTCGCGTCACCGACGTGATCCTCGCCTTTGCCGGCGCGGACGGTCCGGACGCGATCCAGGGCGAATCGATCCTGCTCGGCATCCCGCTCGACGAGGCCGCCCGCGCCACTTCGCTCTATGACGGCCTACTCGCCGATCCGCGGCTCGCGGAGGCGCGCATCCATGTCACCGGCCACTCGCTCGGCGCGGGCTACACCCAATATGTCCTCGCCCATGCCATTGCCGCGAACGGCGCCGCCGCGACGCAGGCGCGCGCCGATTTCGTCGCGTTCGGCGCGCCCAACTGGATTCCCTCCGCCGCGCTGCATTTCTGGATCGACCCCGCCGATGTCGCCGCGCAGTTCGTCGACTTCACCTCGGCCAACGATCCGGTGCTGCTCAACGGCGTGATCCGCATGGGGATCAACAACACCTTGCCGGCCTTTACCGGCCTGCCCTTCCCCAACAGCGCACTCAACGCCGTCGCGGCGCACTGGCCGACCACCTATGCCAGCGCGCTCGGTCTGCCCGGCTGGCTGACCCCGGCGCAGCAGCAGGTGGCGATGGCCGCGCTGAGCGGCTCGTTCCAGACCGGCAATTCGATCGATCCCAACTACCCCGCCCCCGGCACCGCCCCGCTCACCCTCACCGGCAGCCCGCGCGGCGACCGGCTCCACGGCATGGGCGGCGGCGACCTGATCACCGGCGGCACCGGCGCGGACATCCTCTCGGGCGGCGCAGGCGCGGACCGCTTCATCTGGCGCGGCACGGGCGACGGGGCGGCCGATCCCGACGCCAGTGATCGGATCGCCGATTTCAACGCAACCGCCGGCGACCGCATCGATCTCGCCGCGCTCGCGCCGCTGCTCGGGCGGCTGACTTTCATCGGCGAAGCGCCGTTCAGCTGGGTCAATCAGGTCCGCTATCGCGTCCATGGCAACGACACGGTGGTCGAGGTCAATCTCGTCCCCGGTGCTGCGCCGGAACTGTCGATCCGGCTCGATGGCCGCATCGCGCTGCGCGCCGGCGATTTCGTGCTGGAGGGACCGCTGACGCTGTTCTGAGCGGAATCTCCGCTTCCATCCCTAACGCCCCGTTATCTTTACCAGTTGTTCGCTTCCGGGGCCTAGACCGGCGCGGATGGGAACGAGGCTGACGGCTTGGGTCTTGGCGGCCATGATCGTTGCGCTCGCGCTGCTCGGCGCGGCGACGCCCGCTCTGGCCGCCGGTTTCGCCGGAGGCCAGGTCGGGCGCGAGCTCAAGGTCTGCATCCGCCGAGTCCAGCCCGGTGACGACCCGGCGCTGCTGATCCGCCAGCCCGAACGATTCGACTGCCGGACGAAGCAGACCGACTTCGGCCCCGGCGACTATTGGGCGATCTCCAACCCGATCGACCTGCGCTCGCGCTCGCGCCAGCCGCTCGTCGCGCGTCAGGGCAGCCTGTGGCAGCAGGCGCTCGAGCTTCATGTCCTCTATGCCGACGGGCGGCTCGCCACGCTGCGCGACGATCACGACACGCTCTCGCGCCGCATCCAGCTCGGCGCGATCGTCGAATATCCGCTGCCGCGCTACCGGGCCAAGGTGCAACGGCTGATGTGGAAGGTCGAGGGCGCGGCGAACCTGCGCGGCATCGTCATCGGCCCGCGCCTCGCCAGCGAGGCGCAGAGCGACCGCTCCAACCTGATGATGGCTACGATCTATGCGGGCTTTGCGGGACTGGCCTTCGCGCTGCTGGTGTACAATCTCGCGCTGTGGGCCTCGCTCCGCCACCGCTTCCAGCTTGCCTATTGCGTCATGATCGCGGCGCTGATGGCGTACACCTTCACCTCATCCGGCGCGCTGGCCTGGGCATGGCCCGGCATCGACAATAACGACCGGCTGCGGCTCAACTATCTGCTGCTCACCTTTGCCTGCGCCTCGGCGCTGCTGTTCGCCCGCGCCTTTTTCGAAGAGCATGTGTTCGGCCCGCGGCTGCGGCTCGCTCTGAAAATCACGGTCGTCACCTTGCTCGGCACCGGCACGCTGTTCGTCGTGATCGCCCCGCTCGGCGTGCGGTATATCGACCCGCTCTATAGCTGGATGTTCATCGGCGTGCTCGGGACGGTCGCCGCGACGCTGTGGCAGGCGTGGCGCGCTCGCTCGAACTATCTGTGGATCTTCGCCATCGCCTGGGCGCTGCCGATCTTCGCCGCCAGCCTGCGCGTGTTCGCCAATTTCGGGCTGATCCCGTGGAATTTCTGGATCGACAATTCGACGATCGTGTCGATGGCGGCGGAGGCACTGATCTCCTCGGTCGCGATCGCCTATCGCATCCGCCTGCTCAGCCGCGAGCGCGACCAGGCGATCGCGGCGGAGACGGTCGCGCGCCGCCTCGCCGATACCGATCCGCTCACCGGCCTGCTCAACCGCCGCGCGTTCCTCGCCAGCGCGATCGGCCGTCCGGGGCCGCAGACGCTGCTGGTCCTCGACCTCGATCACTTCAAGCAGGTCAACGAAACGCTCGGCCATGACGGCGGCGACGAAGTGCTGCGCGTCGTCGCGCGCACGCTGCGCCAGCTCGCCCCGCCGGGCGCGCTCGTCGCGCGGATCGGCGGCGAGGAGTTCGCGGTCATCGCCGACATGGCCAATCCGCTCGAACCCAACCTGCTGCTCGGCCGCCTGCGCGCCACGCGCATGCCGTTCGACCTGCGCGTGACTGCCAGCATCGGCACCGCCACCGGCACGCTGATGGCCGAGTCCGACTGGAAAACGCTCTACCGCGCCGCCGACACCGCGCTGTTCGCCGCCAAATCAGCTGGCCGCGACCGCGCGCGATCCGCCCCGCTCGCGGCCTAATATAATCAAACGCTTCGCCGCAGTTCACTTGCGGTTCAGCCGTCGCATGCGTAATGATCGCCCGCATAGGGAGGCGGTCATGACCAGCTTGGACAAGCGCAGGATTGCATTGGCGGGTGGCGGCATCGCCCTGGCCGGGCTGTTCGCCTTCTCCGATCCGATCGCCGATATACGCGTCACCCACGATGCCGCGCCGAGCACGATCAGCAAGCTCGAAGCGAAGGTCGATCTCGGCCTCGTCGCCTTCTCGTTCCTGCACAGCTGGAAGCGCGTCCTCCGCTGACACGCCGCGTTGACACGCCACACCGCCTGCTTACACTCATGTAAATGAGCGATCCCGAGCAGGTCTGGCGTACTGCCTATCGTCACCCCGGCCCGTGGGACCAGCATCTCCCGCCGCTCTCGATGGCGACGGCGTTCGATGAGTCCGCGAAGCGGATGGGCAACGCCCCGCTGCTCGATTTCCTCGGCCGTCACTACAGCTATGCCGAGACGCTCGACGGCGCCAACCGCGTGGCGTGCGGCCTCGCCGCGCTCGGCTATGGCCCGGGCGACCGCATCGGGCTGTTCCTGCCCAACGTCCCGCATTATGTCGCGGCCTATTACGGCATCCTCAAGCTAGGCGCGACGGTCGTCAATTTCTCGCCGCTCTACTCGGTCGAGGAACTGGGCGCGCAGGTCGAGGATTCGGGCACCCGCCTGCTGTTCACCCTCAGCGCCACTGCCCTGCTGCCCACCGCGCTCAAGGTGCTCGAAGCCAGCAGCCTGGAACGCCTCGTCGTCGGCTCGGTCGCGGGCGCCCTGCCCGCCGCCAAGTCGCTGCTCTACCGCATGTTCAAGCGCAAGGAGGTCGCCGAAAAGCCCGACGACCCGCGCATCCTCGCCTTTTCGAAGCTGATCGCCAATGACGGCGCCTGCGCCTCGCCGCACATCGACCCCGAAACCCATCTCGCGCTGATCCAGTACACCGGCGGCACCACCGGCGTGCCCAAGGGCGCGATGCTGACTCACCAGAACCTCACCGCAAATGCGCGGCAGGTCGCCCGCCTCGACCCCGATCTCGGCACCTCGCACGACAAGGTGCTGGGCGTCCTCCCCTTCTTCCACGTCTTCGCCAACACCTGCGTGCTCAACCGCACGGTGATCACCGGCGGCGAGATCGTCATGCTCCCGCGCTTCGACGGCGCGCAGGCCCTGGACGCGATCAACCGCACGCGCCCCGCCGCACTGCCCGGCGTGCCGACGATGTTCCAGGCGCTGCTCGACCACCCCAACATGGCGGGCACCGACTGGTCGAGCGTCAAATATTGCATCTCGGGCGGCGCGCCGTTGCCCGCCGAACTCAAAGCGCGGTTCGAGGCGGCGACCGGCGCGCGTCTGCTCGAAGGCTATGGCCTGTCGGAAAGCTCGGGCGTCGTCTCCGCCAATCCCTACCGGGCCGAGGGCAAGCCCGGCACGATCGGCCAGCCCATCATCGCCACCCGCGTCCGGCTGGTCGACAAGGAAGACCCGCGCCAGCCCGCACCCGACGGCGAACCGGGCGAGATCGTGCTCGCCGGGCCGCAAATGATGCAGGGCTATTGGGACCGGCCCGAGACCGACGACACGACCTTCTGCACCGACGCAACCGGCCAGCGCTGGCTGCGCACCGGCGATGTCGGGCAAATCGACGAGGACGGCTTCATCCGCATCGTCGACCGGCTCAAGGACATGATCGCCGTCGGGGGGTTCAAGGTCTTCCCCAAGCATATCGAGGAGGTCCTTTACCGCCACCCTGCGGTGAAGGAGGCACTGGTCGTCGGCATGCCCGACGCCTATCGCGGCGAGACCCCGCGCGCCTATGTCTCCCTCAACGAGGACGCCGAGCCCGTCACCGGACAGGCACTGCACGACTGGCTCAACCCGCAGGTCGGCAAGCACGAGCGCGTCGATGCGGTGGTGATCCGCGAGAAGCTGCCCAAGACGATGATCGGCAAGCTCAGCCGCAAGGACCTGTTGCTGGAGATTGCGGCGGAAGGTTGAATCGCCGCCCCTGCTGCCGCATAGCATCGGCATGACAGACGGCGCCCAAACCGCAGACCTTTCCTTCGAACAAGCGCTTCGCGAACTCGAGCAGATCGTCGGCCGGCTCGAAAGCGGAGAAGTCCCGCTCGACCAGGCGATCAGCCTCTACGAAGAGGGCGATCGCCTGCGCAAACTCTGCCAGGCCCGCCTCGATTCGGCGCAGGCGCGGATCGAGCAGGTGCGCGCCGATTCGGCCGGCAACGTCACCGGCACCACGCCGTTCGCTGCAGGATGAGTGCCGCGGTGGCGGATGCTTCGCTATCCTTCGAAACCGCGCTGCGCGACGTCGCCGCGGAGATCGACCGCCAGTTCGACCATCTGCTCGCCATCCCAACTGATCCGCGCTCGCGGCTGTATGAGGCGATGCGCTACGCCGCGATCGGCGGCGGCAAGCGGCTGCGCCCGCTGCTCGCCTTCGCCACCGCCGGGCTGTTCGGCGTCGATCGCGCCTGCACCGCGCGCGCCGCGACCGCGATCGAGTGCATCCATGTCTATTCGCTGATCCATGACGATCTGCCCGCGATGGACGACGACGATCTGCGCCGCGGCAAGCCGACCGTTCACCGCGCGTTCGACGAGGCGACCGCGATCCTCGCCGGCGACTGCCTCCACGCGCTGGCCTTCGAAATTCTCGCCGATCCAGCGACCCATGCCGACCCGTTCGTCCGCGCCGAGCTGGTCGCCGACCTCGCGCGCGCCGCCGGCCCCGGCGGCATGGCCGGCGGGCAGATGATGGATCTCGCCGCCGAACAGTCGAGCTTCGATCTCGCCACCGTCACGCGATTGCAGGCGCTCAAGACCGGCGCGCTGATCGCCTGCTCGGTCGAGGCCGGCGCGATCCTCGGCCGCGTACCGCCGGAAGGCCGCACCGGTCTGCGCGGCTATGCCCGCGACATCGGCCTCGCCTTCCAGATCGCTGACGACATCCTCGACGTCGAGGGCGACGAGGCGGCGGTCGGCAAGCAGCTGCGCAAGGACGAGGCGGCGGGCAAGGAAACCTTCCTCACCCTGCTTGGCCTCGACCGTGCGCGCGAACAGGCGCGGCTGCTGGTCGACCAGTCGATCGATCACCTGCGCCATTTCGGTCCCGAAGCCGACCTGCTGCGCGACATCGCCCGCTACACGCTCGAGCGGGACCGCTAATTCTCAGGGGGGAGCCTGAACCATGACCATTCGCACCGGCGTCTATCCCGGCACCTTCGATCCGATCACGCTCGGCCATATGGACATCATCCGCCGCGGCGCGAAGCTGGTCGACCGGCTCGTCATCGGCGTCACCACCAACCCATCCAAGAACCCGATGTTCACCGTCGAGGAGCGGATGGAAATGGTGAAGCGCGAAGTCGCCGACATCGCGGGCGAAATCCATGTCGTCAGCTTCGATTCGCTGCTGATGGATTTTGCCGAGCGCGAGGGCGCAAGCGTGATCGTGCGCGGCCTGCGCGCGGTCGCGGACTTCGAATATGAGTATCAGATGGCCGGCATGAACCAGCAGCTCAACGGCCGCATCGAGACCGTCTTCCTGATGGCCGACGTCTCGCTCCAGCCGATCGCCAGCCGGCTGGTCAAGGAAATCGCGATGTATGGCGGCGAGATCCGCAAGTTCGTCCCGGCCACCGTCCGCGACGAGGTCGCCGAGCGCGTCGAGCAGATCGGGCGCAAGGGAAGCTGAGCTCTGATTTGCGGTGCCAGCCCGCTCCCCACCCGGCCACCCATCAAAGATACACTGAAGTGGGTGGCCGGGTGGGGGAGCGGGCCGGCACCGCCGATTCAGCGAAGCTGAATCGAACGACGCCCCAATTTCGCCACCAGCCTCATTCACTTTACCGACAGCAGCGAATTGCTCTAAGCGGCTGCAACTTCCTGTCCGGTGGGGATTCTGATGCGTTTTGTTGCCCTTCTTCTTGCCTTTGCGGGATCGCTGTTCGCGAGCCAGGCCAGCGCCCAGATCGTGCCCCCGCCCGCCGGCCGCGCCACGCCGCCGCAGACCACCGACAAGGCGAACCTCTGGCTGCTCGACCTGTCGACCGGCGGCCGCGTCACCATCTGGCTGCGCCCCGATGTCGCGCCCAAGGCGGTCGAGCGGATTAAGACGCTCACCCGCCAGAAATTCTATGACGGCCTGATCTTCCACCGCGTGATCGAAGGATTCATGGCGCAGGGCGGCGACCCCAAGGGCGACGGCACCGGCCAGTCCGAACTGCCGAACCTCGAAAAGGAGTTCAACTACCTCCCCCATGTGCGCGGCGCGGTGTCGTCGGCGCGCGCGGAGGACGAGAACAGCGCGAACAGCCAGTTCTTCATCATGTTCGCGCCGCGGCTTCAGCTCGACCAGAAATACACCGTGTTCGGCCGGGTGATCGAGGGCATGGCCTATGTCGATTCGATCCCGCGCGGCGAGCCGCCCGCACAGCCGGCGCGCATCCTCCACGCGTATATCGCCGAGGACAACCCGCCGGCCTACACGCCGGCGCCCGCCGCTCCTGCGCCCATGCTCGACGTGCCCGCTGCGCTGCCGCCGGGTCCGGTCAAGAAGTGAGAGGCGGCCCGGCACGACCGGGCTGACCAGGGGGCTGAACTCAAGCAGAACGAGGATCGAGATCGTCCGTGGAAAGCCGCCGACGAGGAGTGCAGCGC
The DNA here is from genome assembly GCF_024211275.1 of Sphingomonas tagetis. GTDB lineage: Bacteria > Pseudomonadota > Alphaproteobacteria > Sphingomonadales > Sphingomonadaceae > Sphingomonas > Sphingomonas tagetis. The sequence continues at coordinate 16,566 of NZ_JAMLDX010000018.1, read as the reverse complement.
AGACGCGTAGCTGAAGCTACGCGCAAGCAAGCGACGACGCTCGGCGGCTTTCCACGGACGACCGCGCAGCGGCGGGCCGAATTTGCCGACAGGACGTCGTCGCGCGTCGGTCACGATGCTACAGCATCGCTCTCTCCTTGCTCCTCGCCTGTCGGCAAATTCGGCTCCGTCTCGACCTCGTTCTGCTTGAGTTCAGCCCCCCAATGAACGTCGACCTGTTCGATTTCGAGCTGCCCGCCGAGCGCATCGCGCTGCGGCCCGCTGCCCCACGTGATTCCGCTCGCCTGCTGCTGCTCGACGGAGACCGCACCGAGGACCGCGGCGTCCGCGACCTCCCCGCCCTGCTGCGCGCGGGCGACCTGCTGGTGTTCAACGACACCCGCGTCATCCCCGCCCAGCTCGAAGGGCGCCGCGGCGAGGCAAATATCGGCGCCACGCTGCACAAGCGCGAAGGCCCGCGTCACTGGATCGCCTTCATCCGCAACGCCAAGCGGCTGCGCACCGGCGAGACCATCGATTTCGGCAACGGCGTTACGGCGATCGCCGAGGCGCGCCACGACGACGGCAGCTTCACGCTGTTCTTCCCCGGCGACGAACCGGTCGAACTGCTGCTCGAACGCGCCGGCCGCATGCCGCTCCCTCCCTATATCGCAGCCAAGCGCCAGACCGACGCGCGCGACGCGGACGACTATCAGACGATGTTCGCCAACGAACCCGGCGCCGTCGCCGCGCCCACCGCCGCGCTGCACTTCACGCCCGAGCTGATGGCCGCGTTCGATGCCGCCGGGATCGGCCACACCACGCTGACGCTGCATGTCGGCGCGGGCACCTTCCTGCCGGTCAAGGCCGACGACACCACCGATCACAAGATGCACGCCGAATGGGGCCGGATCGATGCCGCGACGGCCGACCGCCTCAACACCGTCCGCGCCAATGGCGGCCGCGTCATCGCCGTCGGCACCACCAGCCTGCGCCTGATCGAAAGCGCCAGCGGCGAGGACGGCATCGTCCGCCCGTTCGACGGCGACACCGCAATCTTCATCACCCCCGGCTATCGCTTCCGCGGTATCGACGGCCTGATCACCAACTTCCACCTGCCGCGCTCGACGCTCTTCATGCTCGTGAGCGCGCTGATGGGCCTCGATCGGATGCAGGCGGCCTATGCCCATGCGATCGAGAATGACTACCGCTTCTACAGCTATGGCGATGCGAGCCTGTTGCTGCCCTAGCTCTTGGGAATGCGCTTCGCGTCGCCCGGTTTGACCGGCTCTTCCGACCCGATCCGCCATTCGCCGAAGCTGTCGACATAGAAGTTGAGCACGCGGATCCAGTCCGCCTCTTCCTCGGTCGCCGCGCGATACAGCGTTCGCACGGTGTAGGTCGCCTTGACCGGATTAACGATCGTGTCCGCCTGACCGGTGCCGCTATCCTGACGATAGCTCCACGGGCGCGAGCTGCCGATATCGACCGACTTGACCTCGACCTCGACCGCGCCTTCCTGACCTTCCGGCACGGTCTTCGCGCCCTTGGCGCAGCGGATGATGCGCCTGAACAGCGCTTCATCGGGCTTCGCGCCATTCTCGACCTTGGACTGCTTGACCGGGCATTCGAGCGGGCCGGTGCTGGCTGCCTGCGACGCTTCCCCGCTTTGCCCTCCGCTTTCGCCGCCGCTGCAACCGGCGACCAGCATCGCGGCAACCAGCATCCAGCCCCGGCGCGTAACGGTCGTCATCTTCATCGCGATCTCCCCTTGTTGCTGCGAGCATGTTGCTCGGCAATGCCGCTCGCCACTGACAGCCTACCCGAAATGACGACGCGCACCGCAAAAGGCCGGTCCCGCCATGCCACCGCCGCAAAGTTCCGCTTTGTCCCGATCGCGCACTTCTCCGCGCCGCCCGAAAGACCCTGATGATCCTTGCCCTTGCCTTTGCTCTCGCCGCTGCGGCGCAGAACGGCCCGCCGCCGCCCGGCGTCGCGGTCCAGCAGCCGCAGCCCGGCGCCGAGCCGATCCCGCTGATGATCGCCGAACCGGTGGCGATGGCGATCGCCGCGTTCGACAAGGATGGCGACGCCGCGGTCAGCCGCACCGAATTCACCGCAGGGGTCGCGCGCACGTTTGAGACCGTGGCGAAGGGCCAGCCCGCGATCGGCTATATCGGCTTCGGCGACTGGGCCGAGCGCTGGCTGGGCAACCGCAACGCGCTGCCCAGCCCGTTCGAGGTCGACCAGGATGGCGACAACAAGGTCAGCCTGGCCGAGTTGCAGGCGCGCTTCGAGCTGTTCTTCGACCGATTCGACCGCGACAAGGACGGCGTGCTGAAGCGATCCGAACTGCTGACCGTGCGCCAGATGCTCCGTCCGGGCGAACGCCCCGGTGAGCGCGACGCCCGCCCGCCGCAACGCCAGCGCCGCTGATGCGCAACGTGTCCTAGCATCACATGCTGCACCGCGGCTAAGACACTCACATATGCACGGCTCGCACGATCATCACGGCCATTCGCACGCCGGTCACTCGCACGGCGCTGGCCACAGCCATGCGCCCGCCGATTTCGGCCGCGCCTTCCTGATCGGCACCACGCTCAATCTCGCCTTCGTCATCGTCGAGGGCGCCGCCGGCATCCTCACCGATTCGATGGCGCTGCTGGCGGACGCGGGGCACAATCTGTCCGACGTACTCGGGCTGCTGATCGCCTGGGGCGGCGCCTCGCTCGCCAGGCGCCCCGCCTCGCGCCGCTTCACCTATGGCCTGCGCAGCTCGACCATTCTCGCCGCGCTCGCCAACGCCGTGCTGCTGCTGTTCGCGGTCGGCGCGATCACGCTCGAAGCATCACGCCGCTTCGCCGCGCCGCCGCCGGTCGAAGGCAGCACGGTGATGATCGTCGCGGGCATCGGCATCCTGATCAACACCGCGACCGCGCTGATGTTCGCGCGCGGGCGCAAGGGCGACATCAACATTCGCGGCGCCTATCTGCACATGGCCGCTGACGCCGCGGTGTCGGCGGGGGTAGTCGCGGGCGGCGCGCTGATGCTGTGGACCGGCGCGGCATGGATCGATCCCGCGCTCAGCCTGATCATCGTCGCGGTGATCCTGTGGAGCACCTGGGGCCTGCTGCGCGACTCGCTGACGATGGCGCTGCACGCTGTGCCGCCCGGCATCGATCCCGAGAAGGTCGAGAGCGCGCTGGCCGCGCTGCCCGGCGTCAGCCGTGTCCACGATCTGCACATCTGGCCGATGAGCACGACCGAAGTCGCGCTCACCGCGCATCTGCTGATGCCCGATGGCCACCCCGGCGACACCTTCCTCCACGATGCCGAGCACCGGCTGCAGCATGATTTCGGCATCGGCCACGCGACGCTGCAGATCGAGATCGGCGACGGCGATCCGTGCAGCCTGCACCACGGCCATGGCTGAGCTTGCGCCGCCGATCCGGCTGGTGATCTTCGATTTCGACGGCACGCTGTCCGACAGCGGCGGCTGGTTCCTGTCGATCATGGACCACCTCGCCGACCGCTACGGCTTTCGCCGCGTCGACCCTGACGAGGTCGAGACGCTGCGCCGACTCAGCACGCGCGACGTGGTCAGCCGGCTCGCCATCCCGCGCTGGAAGCTGCCGTTCATCTCGCGCTACACGCGCGGCCTGTTCGGGCGGAACACGGGCAAGGTTCATCTCTTCCCCGGCGTGCCCGAGATGCTCGCCGCGATCGGGACGGCGGGCGTGAAGATGGCCGTCGTCACCTCCAACAGCGAAGCCAATGCCCGCGCCGTGCTGGGGGAGATCAACGCCGCGCGCATCGATTATTGGGCATGCGGCGCATCGCTGTTCGGCAAGGCGCCCAAATTCCGCAAGGTGTTGAAGGCGAGCGGCATCCCGCCGATGCAGGTGCTTTCGCTGGGCGACGAGACTCGCGACGTCGACGCCGCACGCGAGACCGGCGTGCTGGCGGGCGCGGTGCTGTGGGGCTATGCCAACCCCGAGGCGTTCGCGCACTTGCAGCCCGATATCGCCTTCGACACGCCCTCGGCAGTCGCCGCGCATCTCGTCGCGTCAGCCAAAATGCACCGCTAGCCACACCGTCGGCTCGTCCGGATCGGTCCGCGTCACCCAATGCCGCGTGCCCGCCGGGATCAGCAGATGGTCGCCGGGCATCAGCGCCGCCTCCTCGCTGTCCTCGAACCGGATCGCCGCGCTGCCCGCGAGCAGCACGACCCATTCGTCCGCGTCCTGTTTGAACGGCTTGTCCTCTGGCGTCGCCTGCCCGCCCGACACGATCCGCTCGACTCGCACACGCCCTGCGCTTGCCAGCTGCGTGAACACCTCGCTGCGCTTTGCGGACGGTAATTTCGCCAGCAAATTCTCGATCTTGAGCTTCTTGAGCTTCGGCTTCGGCGGCGCCTTGGGCTTTGGCGCGGGTTTCGCTTTGGGCAGTCCCTTCGCGGCTTCCTTCCAGTCGCTCCGCATCGCCCCGCGAAGATAGGCCTCGACCTCGTCCGCGCTCGCGGTCAGCCCGCCCTTGCCGAACCCGAGCAATTGCGTCCCGCCCGCATCGGTCAGCCCATAATTGCCATAGTCCCCGCCCGCCTTGCGCCGCCGCGACTTGACCAGCTTCAGGCCGCGGTGCCGCGCGCTTTCCCGCAATTGCTCGTCACGTTCGCTTGCCATCGGCCCTCCAACGCACCAATCGGGCGAAATGCTTCCGCGTTTCGACTTCCACATTCACGCCACCGACGGCAAGGCTCGCACCGGCATCATCGCCATGCGCCGCGGCGAGATCCGCACCCCCGCCTTCATGCCGGTCGGCACCGCCGCCACGGTCAAGGCGATGAAGCCGCAGGACGTGCGCGCGTCGGGCGCGGACATCATCCTCGGCAACACCTATCACCTGATGCTGCGCCCCACCGCCGAGCGAGTCCACCGCCTCGGCGGGCTGCACGGCTTCATGGGCTGGGATCGCCCGATCCTGACCGACAGCGGCGGTTATCAGGTGATGAGCCTGTCCGAGCTGACCAAGCGCAGCGAGGACGGCATCGTCTTCAAGTCGCACCTCGACGGCAGCCGCCACCTCCTCTCCCCCGAACGCTCGATGGAGATCCAGCGATTGCTTGGCAGCAACATCGTGATGGCGTTCGACGAGCTGGTCCCCACCACCTCGACCCGCGAGGTGCAGGCCGCGGCGATGGAACGCTCGATGCGCTGGGCAAAACGCAGCCGTCAGGGCTTCGACGCCGGCGGCGACCACGCCGAGAGCAACGCCCTGTTCGGCATCCAGCAGGGCGCGCTGGATGAAGGGCTGCGCAAGGTCAGCGCCGACGCGCTGCTCGACATCGGCTTCGACGGTTACGCGATCGGCGGCCTCGCCGTCGGCGAAGGGCAGGCGGCGATGTTCGGCGTACTCGATTACGCGCCGGGCCAGCTCGACGCCGCCAAGCCCCGCTATTTGATGGGCGTGGGCAAGCCCGACGACATCGTCGGCGCGGTCGAGCGCGGGATCGACATGTTCGACTGCGTGCTTCCCACCCGCTCGGGCCGCACCGGCCAGGCCTTCACCGCACGCGGCCCGGTCAACATCCGCAACGCGAAGCATGCCGAAGATCAGGGACCGCTCGATCCCAGCTGCGGCTGCCCGACCTGCGGCAGTTTCAGCCGCGCCTATCTCCATCACCTCGTGCGGGCGGGCGAAATTCTCGGCGCGATGCTGATGACCGAGCATAATCTATGGTTCTACCAGCAGCTGATGGCCGGCCTGCGCGCCGCGATCGCCAACGGCCGGCTGAGCGATCACGCCAACGCGTTCAGATCGGCCTATTATGGCGGCGAAGGCTGATTGCACGGACTCGCCGGGAGTCTTAGGTTGGTGAGGCACAAGGAGAGTTGCGTGACCGACAAGCCTGAATCTGCCGACGAAATCGCCAACGAGATCACCGCCGCCGCCCGCATCGCACGCGAGACTGCCGAGCGCGCGGAGGGCACACCACAGCCCGGCGAGGGCAAGAAATGGCCGCTCGGCAAGATCGGTCTCGGCATCGGCTCCGCCGCACTCGCCGCCGCGGTGATCTACGCCGCGCGCCGCAACAAAGACTGAGTCCTTTCCTCCCCTTCCGGAGAACCGAATGCGCCTGACCCGCACCGCGCTGTACCTCGGCGCCGCCCTGCTCCCGTTCACCGCGCACGCGCAGCAGGCCGCGCCCATGCCGGCAAAGGAGATCGCGGTCGCGCCGCTCGCCTATACCGAGCGCACGCTGCCCAACGGCCTCAAACTCTATGCCATCCGCGACACCTCGACCGCCAATGTCTCGGTGCAGGTCTGGTACGATGTCGGCAGCAAGGACGATCCCGCGGGCAAGTCCGGCTTCGCGCACATGTTCGAGCATCTGATGTTCAAGGGCACGCGCAACCTGGTCGACGAGCAGATGGACCGCCTGACCGAGGATGTCGGCGGCTACAACAACGCCTCGACCAATTCGGACTATACCAATTACTATGAGGTGGTCCCCGCCAACCACCTCGAGCGCCTGCTGTTCGCCGAGGCCGACCGCATGGCCAGCCTCGTCGTCGACGCCAAGGTCTTCGCCAGCGAACGCGATGTGGTGAAAGAGGAACTGCGCAGCCGCGTGCTCGCCTCGCCCTATGGCAAGCTGTTCTACGTCTATTTCCCGAACATCTCCTACGCGGTGCATCCCTATGCCCGCCCCGGCATCGGCAGCATCGAGGATCTCGACGCCGCGACGATCGACGACATCCGTGCCTTCCACGCGACCTATTACCGGCCCGACAACGCCGTGCTGGTGGTCGCCGGCAATTTCGACCCCAAACAGCTCGACCAGTGGGTCGACAAATATTTCGCCAAGATCGCAAAGCCCAACCGCCCGATCCCGCGCGTCACCGTCGCCGAACCGCCACGCACCAAGGCGACGCGCCAGACGGTCTATGAAGCCAACACGCCGCTTCCCGCGGTGCTGCTGAGCTACCAGCTGCCCGCCGACAACAGTCCCGACACGCCCGCGCTCACCGTGCTCGACGGCATCCTGTCGGGCGGCGAGAATTCGCGGCTCTACCGCAACATCGTCTATCGCGACCAGCTCGCCGCGCAGGCCGACACCTTCCTCGATTCGCGCCAGTCGACCGGCTCCTATGCGATGTACGCCATCCTCGCCGGCGGCAAATCGGCGGACGAGGGCGAGAAGGCGATGCGCCGCGAACTTGCCGATCTGCGCGACAAGCCAGTCACCGCCGCCGAGCTGGCCGAGGCCAAGAACGAGATCCTCACCGCCGCGCTCAAGAGCCGCGAGACCGCCGAGGGCAAGGCCTCGACCCTCGCCGCCTCGATCATCATCGATCGCGATCCACGCCACAGCGACCGCCAGCTCGCCGACATCGCCAAGGTCACCGCCGCCGACGTCCAGCGCGTCGCGCGCAAATATCTGGGCGACAATCAGTCGGCGGCGCTGGTCTATCTGCCCGAGGAAGCCGGCAAGAAGGGCGACGCGATCGCCGTCGCGCCGACCGTCAAGGTCGCGCCGCTCGTCGCGCCCAGGGACGTGGTCATCCACACCCAGGCGAGTGCCGCCGATCGCGTCGCCGTCCCCGCCCCGACCGCGCCGGTCACGCCCGCCATCCCGGCCGTCAGCGAATCTAGGCTCGCCAATGGCATGCGCGTGATCGTGGTCGAAAAGCGCGACCTGCCGATCGTCACCGCCACCGTCGTCAGCCAGGCCGGCGGCGCACGCGACCCGTCGGGCAAGGCCGGCACCGCCAGCCTCGCCGCCGACCTGCTGACCAAGGGCACGAAGACCCGCTCGGCCGAGCAGATCGCGCAGCAGATCGAATCGCTCGGCGGCTCGATCGGCGCCGGCGCGGACTGGGATGCCGCCTTCGCCACCGTGACGGTCAAGGCCGATCAGGTCGCGCCCGCGCTCACCATCCTCGCCGACGTCGCGCGCAATCCCGCATTCGCGCAAGACGAGATCGACCGCGCGCGCAAACAGTCGATCGACGGCGTCGCGGTCCAGCTCAAGGACCCCGCCGCGGTATCGGGCATGGTCGCCAGCCGCGCGGTGTTCGGCGCGCAGCCCTATGGCAATCTGTTGAGCGGCACGCCCACCTCGCTGCCCAAGATCACGCGCGCCGATGTCGCCACAGCCTATGCCGAGGGCTGGCATCCTTCGCAGGCTGCGCTGGTCGTCGTCGGTGACATCGCGCAGAAGGACGCGGTCGCGCTCGCGCAGAAGCTGTTCGGCGACTGGAAGGGCTCGGTCCAGACCGTCAGCACGCGCGCGAGCGAGCCGCAGCCCGCGCCGCGCGTGATCGTTGTCGATATGCCCGATGCGGGGCAGGCCGGCGTGGTGGTCGCCCGTCCCGGCATCGCGCGCAGCGATCCCGCATTCTATGCCGCGCAGGTCGCCAACGCGACGCTCGGCGTCGGCTTCACCTCGCGGCTCAACCGCGAGATCCGCATCAAGCGCGGCCTCGCTTATGGCGCCAGCAGCAGCGTCGATACGCGCCGCATGCCCGGCATCGTGAGTGCCGCGACGCAGACGAAGAACCCGTCCGCACCCGAAGTCGTGGCGCTGCTCGCCGCCGAGATGAAGCGCATGGCCGACGAACCCGTCCCCGCCGCCGAGCTCGAAACGCGCAAGGCGGTGCTGGTCGGCAGCTTCGGCCGCCGCATCGAGCGCACCGACGGCATCGCCGGCGCGCTCGCCGACTATGTGGCTGAGGATGTCCCGCTCGACACGCTGCGCAGCTACATCCCGTCGATCCAGGGCGTCGATCCGGCCGCGGTGCAGGCCGCGGCGAAGAAGGTGCTCGATCCGGCGGGCGCGAGCATCGTCGTGGTCGGCGATGCGAAGCAGTTCGTCGATGCGCTGCGCAAGACCTATCCGCAGGTCGAAGTGATCCCGGCGGCGGCGCTGAATCTGGACAGCGCGGCGTTGAAGTAGGACTAACACCGAGACCTGCACTTGAGGCCCGGCCCCACCCGAACCCCTCCCCTGAAGGGGAGGGGCTTGATCATCGCCCACCCCTAAAAATTGCATTAACTATCAACCGTTTCACCCCGGGACACCGCCAAATCAGGAGCAGAAATCCGCCTCCTTTTCCGCTACATGCCCTGCCTCGATCGGGGACAGACAAGCGTGCTGCGGCGATTTACGCGACTTCAGCTTCGGGGCATCGCGGCGGCATTGCTGGTGTCGCTGGTGGGCGCTGGCATGTCGGCGCAGGCCGGACTCGCCTCGCTCGAAGCATCGGAGCAGAAGGCGCGCGCCGTCGCTCCCGCCGCGGCCGGCTATGAGGCCGACGATCACTTCCCCGGGGCTGCCTATTATCATCTTGCGGCCGACGAGACCGCCTTCGCCGCGCCGGGCGCAGGCACGACCGGCACGGTCGAGCTGCCCGACGCCCCCGTTCCCGAAAACGCCGTGCTCGATCCGTCGCTGCGCCCCGCCCCGCCCTTTATCATGCGCGGCTCCGCGCAGGACAAGGCGCGCGCGCTCGAATGCCTGACCACGGCGATCTATTACGAAGCGGCGAGCGAACCCGATGACGGCCAGCGCGCCGTCGCACAGGTGATCCTCAACCGCGCCCGCCATCCGACCTTCCCCTCGACGGTCTGCGGCGTGGTCTATCAGGGTTCGGACAAGACCGTCTGTCAGTTCAGCTTCGCCTGCGACGGATCGATGGCACGCGTCCCGTCCCGCGCCTATTGGCAGCGCGCCGCGCGCGTTGCCGCTGCCGCGCTCAACGGCGCCGTATTCGCGCCGGTCGGCATGGCGACGCATTATCACACCTATGCGGTCACCCCGAGCTGGAACAAGTCGCTGGTCATGACCGGCGTGTTCGGCGCGCATTTCTTCCACCGGTGGAAGGGCTATTGGGGCACCGGCGCAGCATTCCGCCAAGCCTATCATGGCGGCGAGCCCTATCCCGGCCCGCTTCCCCGCGCCGTGACCGCGACGCCGGCCCTCGCCGCCGCGATGCCGGAAATGCCGATGCCCGTCCCCGGCAAACCGCCCCGCACGCAGCCCGCCGAGGTGCAGCGCGCCTATGTCCAGAGCGGCGACGTCCTCCCGCAATATGCCGCCGCGCCGGAGTCGCAAGTGCTCGATCGCTGGAAGGACAGCGGCAAGCCGCTCCGCTGAAACGCCAAACGGCCCCCGCCATTGCTGGCGGAGGCCGTCCGTTTACCCTTAACGGGCGATCGACTTAGCGGCGATAGTCGCGCCGGTCACCACGGCGATCGTCGCGATCGCGGCGCTCCCAGCGGATCTTCGCCGACAGCGCGTCGAAACGGCGGTCGAGATCGCGGCGCTCCCACTGGGTCAGGCCCGGCGCCGAGCGGCGATAGCGCGATTCGAGGATCTCGATCTGGCGGAACTCGGTGCGCAGGCGGATCGCCTCGCGGCGGCTCAGCTGACCGTTGCGCACGCCCTGGTCGATGCGACGATCGAGCTGCGCCTGGCGCTGGTTGAGGTTCTGCCACGCGCCCTGCGCCGAAGCGGCGGGGACAGCGGAAACCGCGATGCCGATACCGGCGATCATCAGTGCGAACTTCTTCATGACTTTACTCCTCACTCAAAAATTTCGGCCATTCAGCGGCCTGAGCCCGTTATCGGGGGCGGATGTCGCAACACTTTCACCGCTTTCGTGTTTTTGTGTCGCGGGGTGTCGCAAGTGCGATGGCTTCGTTCATCAGGGCGATCGACTGTCTTACCTTGCCAAAACACCCGAAAGGACCCATGTTTCCGTCATGCTGAACCTGATTTCGCTCATCGTCGGTGTCGTCACGGTCCCCGTGATGCTCGTCGCGCTCATCCCGTTGCTCGGATGGCTCAACTACCTCGTCATCCCGATGGCGATCGTCGGCCTGGTGCTTGGGGTGCTGTCGGATTCCAACACCGGCCGTAACCTCAACATCGTCGTGCTGGTGATCGGCGCGATCCGGCTGTCGCTCGGCGGCTTCATCTTCTGAGCGAAACGGGGTCCGGAAACCGGACCCCGCCTCTCCTCAGCCTTAGCGGCAGCGCATGTTGCCGCGGTCGATCGACGACCCCAGCGCCGCGCCGCCGGCCGCGCCGAGCAATACGCCCAACACGCTCGAGCGGCCGTTCGACAGCGCGCTCCCCAGGAAACCGCCGGCAATACCGCCCACGATCAGCCCGGTCGTACCGTCGCCACGGCGGCAATAATAGCGGCCGTCACGCCCGCGATAGATGCGGTCCTGACGCGTCAGGCGGCGTTCCTGATAATAGCGGCCGTCACGATAATAATCGTCGGCATAATAGGCGCGCTGGCCCTGACCCGGCCGGTTCCAGTCATAGTTGCGATAGCGGCGCCAGTCGCGGCGGTCCGCCCGGCGGCCGTCGCGCCACTGTTCCTGACGGTCTTCGCGATAGTCGCGGCGCGCATCGCGCACCTCGTCCTGATATTCGCGCTGCGCCTCGCGCACGTCCTGCGGGTCATCCGCACGGCGCACGTCGCGGCGATAGTCACGCTGTGCGTCGCGGACCTCGTCGCGATATTCTTCGCGCGGGGTCTGCTGCTGGGCGACCGCCGGGATCGGGGCGAGCGCCACCGACGCCAACACGGCGGCCATGATTGAACTACGCATTATACTCTCCTGCCTCATGAACCACCCCAACGGGTGACCGATGTGCAAGTTGCGTGAATGCGAAACTACGTGCCGTTCATCGCACGGCTACCTTCAGATGTGCGACGTTCCGGGGTAAGCGAACAGCAGATCGCTGTCCTCCGACGCGTCGATCAGCGCTGTGCCGGTCACCGCCAGGCATTCGCCCGCCTGCCAGGCAACGCCGTCGATCTCGCCCGCACCGCGCACCGGCACCAGCCAGCCGGTCACGCCATCGGGCAGCCGCAGCGCGCGCTCGCCGCCCGGCCAGCGCTCGAGCACGAACTTCGGTCCTTCGACCAGAATCGTGCGCCCCGGCGCCACCTCGCCCGGCATCGGCGCCGGCACGAACGGCCGCGCGTCGGACACCGCCACGCCATCCTCCAGATGCAGTTCGCGCGGGCGGCCATAATCATACAGCCGGTACGTCGTCTCGCTGTTCTGCTGGATCTCGATCAACGTGATCCCCGCGCCGATCGCATGCACCGTGCCTGACGGCGCGTAGAAGAAGTCACCCGCCTTGACCGGCTTCCAGTCGAGCAATTGCTCGATCGACCCGTCGAGCGCCGCCGCGCGCAGCGTGGCGTGATCGACCGGTTGATGCGTCCCCAGCGCGATCGTCGAATCGGGTTCGGCGTCGAGGATCACCCAGCATTCGTCCTTGCCCCGCGGCAGCCCGCGGGCATGCGCCTGCGCATCGTCGGGGTGCACCTGCACCGACAATTTCTCGCTGGTGAAGAGATATTTGACGAGCAGGTCGGGCGTGCTGTCGCCCGGCGACTGGAACCACACCTCGCCCACCGGCTCGCCCTCGGGCGCCGGATCGGCGAAGCCCGGCCACAATTTGTGCCGCCCCCAGGGCTTTTCCACCCGATGCATTTCAAGAAGCGTGGCGGGCATCTGTCCTCCATTTGTCGGAATCGCGGCGGTAAACGCGCCGTTTCTGGGTGACGATCCCTGTCCCCGCAACCCTTGCCAAAAAACATTTCGCGCCGCCGCATCTCTCGGCTAACAACGCCCCCTATGCGTATCTCCCCCACTCGTCCGCTCGCGCTTGTTCTCGTCGCGGCGCTCGCCCTTCCGCTCGCCGGCTGTAACCGCGGCGGCGGCACCCGCGCCGATCTGCCCTATGTCGCGCGCGACGTCGGCACGCTCTACACCGCGGCCAAGGACCGGCTCGACCGCGGCCAGTACAAGCTCGCCGCCGCCTTGTTCGACGAGGTCGAGCGCCAGCACCCCTATTCGGTGTGGGCGCGCCGCGCGCAGCTGATGGGCGCCTTCGCTTATTATCTCGACAAGAATTACACCCAGGCGATCCAGTCGGCGCAGCGCTTCCTCGCCGTCCACCCCGGCAACCGCGACGCGCCCTATGCCTATTATCTGATCGCGCTCAGCTATTATGAGCAGATCAGCGACGTGACGCGCGACCAGAAGATCACGCAGCAGTCGCTCGACGCGCTGGGCGAGCTCAACCGCCGGTATCCCAATACGCGCTACGCCGCCGACGCGCGGCTCAAGATCGACCTCGTCCGCGATCACCTCGCCGGCAAGGAGATGGAGGTCGGGCGCTATTATCAGGTACGCGGCCAGTGGCTCGCCTCGGTGATGCGCTTCCGCACCGTGATCGACACCTATCAGACCACCACGCACACGCCCGAGGCGCTGATGCGGCTGGTCGAAAGCTATCTCGCGCTCGGCATCAAGGACGAGGCGAAGAAGGCCGCAGCCGTGCTCGGCGCCAACTATCCCGGCACCGAATGGTACGAGCGCGCCTATGAGCTGATCGGGAAGCATGGCGAGCCGGTCCCGGTGCCTGCGGTCGAAACGCCCGCGCCGGCACCCGCCGCCTCGCCCACGCCCGCGACGACGAGCTGAGCGCGCAAGCCCCTGATGAAACGCCTCTCCCAAGGCGGAACAAAACAGGGTAACAGCGCGCGATGCTGACCGCGCTTTCCATCCGCGATGTCGTGCTGATCGAGGCGCTCGACCTCGATTTCGGCGCGGGGCTCGGCGTGCTCACCGGCGAGACCGGCGCGGGCAAGTCGATCCTGCTCGATTCGCTCGGTCTGGCGCTGGGCGCGCGGGCGGATAGCGGCCTCGTCCGGCAGGGCGCGGCGCAGTCGGTCGTCACCGCCGTGTTCGATCTCCCCGATCCCGCCGCGGCCGCCACGCTGCTCGCTGACAGCGGGCTCGATTTCGACACGTCCGAACCGCTCACCATCCGCCGGATCGTCAAGGCCGATGGCGGCAGCCGCGCCTTCGTCAACGACCAGCCCGCCTCCGCCGGCCTGCTGCGCGAACTCGGGCCTTATCTGGTCGAGATCCACGGCCAGCATGACGATCGCGGCCTGCTGAACGCCCGTGGGCATCGAGCGCTGCTCGACAGCTTCGGCAAGCTCGACACCGCCGCCGTCACCACCGCGCATCGCGAGTTCCGCGACGCCGAGGACGCGCTGGCGCAAGCTCGCGCCACCCAGGACAGCGCCGCGCGCGACCGCGAATGGCTCGAACACGCCGTCGCCGAACTCACCGCGCTCGCGGCCGAGCCCGGCGAGGAAGCCCAGCTCGCCGAACGCCGCGCGACGATGCAGCGGGGCGAGAAGATCGCGACCGAGCTCCAGGCCATCGCCGAACTGCTCGACGGCAGCGACGGCGCGCTCACCCGGCTGCGTCAGGCCGCGCGCATTCTCGACCGCATCGCACAGGACCACCCCGCCCTGACGGAAGCGCTTGCCGCGCTCGACCGCGCGCTGATCGAGGGCGGCGCGACGCAGGACAAGGTCGACGAGGCCGCCGAAGCGCTCGCCTTCGACCCCGCGCAGCTCGAGGCCGACGAGACTCGCCTATTCGAACTGCGCGCCATCGCCCGCAAGCACCGCGTCCAGCCCGACGATCTCGCCGAGCTGACCGAAACGCTGGCCGCGCGCCTGACCCTCATCGAAGGCGGCGAAGGCGAGATCGCCAGGCTCGAAGCCGCCGTCGCCACCGCCGAAGCGGCCTATACGCAAGCCGCCGAAGCGCTCTCCGCCGCGCGCACGGCCGCCGCCGCGCGGCTCGATGCCGCGGTCGCCAGCGAACTGGCGCCGCTCAAGCTCGACGCCGCGCGCTTCCGCACCGTCGTTGACCCGCTACCCCGCGATTCATGGTCGGCATCCGGCCGCGACCGCGTCGAGTTCGAAGTCTCGACCAATCCCGGCGCACCCTTCGCGCCGCTGATCAAGATCGCCTCGGGCGGCGAGCTGTCGCGCTTCATCCTCGCGCTCAAGGTCGCGCTGGCCGAGGAAGGCGGCGCGCGCACGCTGATCTTCGACGAGATCGACCGCGGCGTCGGCGGCGCCGTCGCCAGCGCGATCGGCGAACGCCTCGCCCGCCTGTCGGCCGGCGCGCAGCTGCTCGTCGTCACGCACAGCCCGCAGGTCGCGGCGCGTGGCGCGCATCACTTGCTGATCGCCAAAAGCCATGACGGCCTCGTCACCCGTACTGGCGTCCGCGCGCTCGACGATGCCGCCCGCCGCGAGGAGATCGCCCGCATGCTCTCCGGCGCGCAGATCACCGACGAAGCGCGCGCACAGGCGGAACGGCTGCTGGAAGCCGCCTAGCGGCACGACACGCATTGCAATGCGGGCGCGGGTCTGCTTGCCTCGTTTCATGCGAAACCACCGTCTTGCCCTTGCCGCCCTCCTCCTGTCCGCCACCCCGGCCCTCGCCACCCCGTCCGATGACTTCCAGAAGCTGCTCGACGAGCATTTCGAGTGGGTGCTGCGCGAAAACCCCGGCTTCGCGCGCTCGCTCGGCCAGGACCGCGACCCGACCGGCACCGGCGATGTCAGCCTCGCCGCCGAAGACCGCCGCGCCGCGCAGGAGGGCGTGTTCCTCAAGCGGCTCGACGCGATCCCCGATGCCGGCCTCTCGCCCGTCCAGCGCACCGACAAGGCGATCCTGCGCCGCCTGCTCGCCGAGAGCATCGAGGGCAATGGCTATGGCCAGCGCACCATATTGTTCACCAGCTATTCCAATCCCTGGCAGAGCGCCGCCGGTCAGGGCGAGCGCGGCGGATTTCGCACCAAGCCCGATTACGCCAATTATCTCGCCCGGCTCGAAAAATACCCCGCGACCAATGACGAGCTGATCGCCATCACGCGGCAGGCGATCAAGGGCGGCTATGTCCAGCCCTGCGTCAGCCTCGCCGGGTTCGAAAAGACGATCACCGGCGTCATCGCCGAGGACGCCACCAAATCGCGCTTCTACATCCCCTTCACCCGCGCCAAGCCCGCCGACGCGACCGATGCCGAATGGGCCGCGTTGCAGAACCGCGCCAGGCGCGTGATCACCACCACCCTCAACCCGGCCTATGCCAAGGCGGCGGCGTTCTATCGCAGCGAATATGCGCCCAAATGCGCCAAGGCCGCCGGCGTCTCGGCCCAGCCCGGCGGCGCGAAATACTATGCCTTCCGCATCCGCCAGCTCACCACCACCAACCTCTCCGCCGACCAGATCCACGAGATCGGCCTCGATGAGGTGGCGCGCATCCGAACCGAGATGGAGAAGGTCGCAAAGGCTGCCGGCTTCCCCACCCGCGAAGCCTATGTCTCCGATCTGCGCACCAACCCCAAATACTACCCCAAATCCGCCGACGAGCTGATGGCCGCCGCCGCGCTTCAGGCCAAAAGGATCGACGGCCTGATGCCGGGCTATTTCAACCGCCTGCCGCGCCTGCCCTATGGCCTGAAAGCGATCCCCGCCGAAACCGCCGAAGGCACCACCACCGCCTATTACGGCCCCGGCAATCCGCCGCTCGGGCTTGCCGGCCATTATTACGTCATCGTGTAATTTGTGGCTGCTTCCTCGGGCCGGCTGAGCGGCGCACACTTCTGGTGGTCGAAGCCTGAAGGAAGGAAGCAGCCATGAAACACTATGCCGGATTAGACCTGTCGATGGAAA
>NZ_JAMLDX010000017.1 GCF_024211275.1 Sphingomonas tagetis | reverse complement strand
GCCCGCTCCCCCACCCGGCCACCCACTTCAGCGTATCCTTGATGGGTGGCCGGGTGGGGGAGCGGGCCGGTGCCGTCACGGTTCAGCCTTGCTGAACACAAACTATGCGGCGGCGCGAAGCTCCAGCCGTTCCCAGATTTCGCTCAACGCCTTGGTCAGGTCGCGCATCATCGCCTCGTCATGCGCCGGCCCCGGCGTGAAGCGCAGCCGTTCGGTGCCGCGCGGCACGGTCGGGTAGTTGATCGGCTGGACGTACACGCCATACTCGGCAAGCAATATGTCGCTGATCCGCTTGGCCTTGACCGGATCGCCGACCATCAGCGGCACGATGTGCGTCACCGACGGCATCACCGGCAGGCCCGCTTCGGCGAACATTGTCTTGAGCTTGGCGGCCGCGGCCTGCTGCCCGTCGCGCTCGCTGCTCGATTGCTTGAGGTGGCGGACCGAGGCCAGCGCGCCGGCCACGAGCACCGGCGACAGGCTGGTGGTGAAGATGAAGCCCGGCGCATAGCTGCGAATCACGTCGATGATCGTCTGGTCGGCGGCGATATAGCCGCCCATCACGCCGAACGCCTTGCCCAGCGTCCCCTCGATCACCGTCAGCCGGTGCGCGGCCTCGTCGCGTTCGGAAATGCCGCCGCCATGGTCGCCATACATGCCGACCGCATGCACCTCGTCGAGATAGGTGAGGGCATTATACTTGTCCGCGAGGTCGCAGATCGCATGGATCGGCGCGACGTCGCCGTCCATCGAATAGACGCTCTCGAACGCGATCAGCTTGGGCACCGAGGGATCGTCGGTGGCGAGCAGTTCCTCGAGATGCGCGACGTCATTGTGCCGCCACACGCGCTTTTCGCAGCCCGAATTGCGGATGCCCGCGATCATCGAGGCGTGGTTGAGTTCGTCGGAGTAGATGATGCAGCCGGGCAGCACCTTGGCCAGCGTCGCCAGCGTCGCCTCGTTCGAGACATAGCCGCTGGTGAACAGCAGCGCGCCTTCCTTGCCGTGCAGGTCGGCAAGCTCGGCCTCGAGATCGACATGGTAATGGGTGTTGCCGCCGATGTTGCGCGTGCCGCCGGAACCCGCGCCGACATCGTGCAGCGCCTCTTCCATCGCCGCGATCACTTTGGGATGCTGGCCCATGGCGAGATAGTCGTTCGAGCACCACACGGTGATCGGCTTCGGCCCGTTATGCCCGGCAAAGCAGCGCGCGTTGGGGAACATGCCCTTGTTGCGCAGGATGTCGATGAACACGCGATAACGGCCTTCGGCGTGCAGCCGGTCGATCGCCTGGGTGAAAACACGCGAATAATCCACCGCGCGCGCAGACATTTCCTCGCTCATGGAGGCGCGCGATAACCGTTTTACGCGGCAATTTCCACTGGCGAACGGTGTAAACCCGTATTGAAAGTGAGTGGAATGTCGTTTCGGCGCGCTTTGCCCTCGATCAGGACGGGCGGCGCGATTTGTGCTATATGGGTTTCACCGCGGGATGGGGACTCCGTGCTTTTCCGCGATCGACGGCCGTAGCGGCGCTCGCTCGCGACCAAGGAGACACCAAGATGTCCGATCACGACCTCGAATATTTCCGACAGCGAGAGCAGGATGAACGCGCTTGCGCCGAGCGGGCGCTGGATCAGACCGCACGCCGGGCGCATCTCGACCTGGCCGAACGCTATGCCGCGCGGCTGCGCCAGAAGTCGCCTGCCGCACCGATGCCCCGGCCGGCCTGACGCCCGCTACAGCGCCTCGATTCGCGCAAGGCCGTGTGCGGCCAGCGCGGGGGCGAGTCGCGAGACGGAATCATCCAGCCGGGTGAACACGGCGATGCCTTCGCCCGGCGAGTCGGGCCAGGCCTGACCGGCGGTGAGATGGGCGATCCGCCGGGCGATGCCGGGGCCGCCATCGACGAACTTGACCGGATGCGGCGCGGCTGCGGCCAGTTCGGCTTCCACCAGCGGAAAATGCGTGCAGGCGTTGACGATGACGTCGATCGACTCGCCGCCGGGCTGGCTGAACAAGCCGTCGAGTACGGTTGTGAAATCGGCGGGGTCGAGCGGCTCGCCGCGCAGCTTGGCTTCGGCCAGCGCGACCAGTTCGGCGCTGCCGTGGCGGATCACTTTGCAGTCGGCGGCAAATTCCGCGGCGAGCTTGTCGACATAGGGCTGGCGCACCGTCGCCTGCGTGCCGAGCACGCCGATCGTGCGGGTCTTGGAGAGCAAGGCGGCGGGCTTGATCGCCGGCACGGTGCCGACGATCGGGATGTCGAGCGCGGCGCGGACATGCGCCAGCGCGATGGTCGAGGCGGTGTTGCACGCGATCACGATCAGCCGCGGGCGATAGCGTTCGGCGAGCCGCCCGAGGAGCGCCGGGACGCGCGCGGCGATCTCGTCCTCGCTGCGCGTGCCATAGGGGAAGCCCGCGCTGTCGGCGGCATAGACCAGCGGCGCCTGCGGCAGCAGCACGCGCGCTGGCGCCAGCACCGACAAGCCGCCCACGCCCGAATCGAAGAAGAGAAGGGGCCGCGCGTCGGCCATCAGCGGTCCCATGATCGAGATTGTTGCGCCCGCTTACCGAAGGACCTAGCTTTCGCCAAGCCAGGGGGAACGAAGCTGACCACCGAGATCGTCTGGATACCGCCGACGCTTGCGCTCGTGCTGGGCTATCTGCTCGGCTCGATCCCGTTCGGCGTGCTGCTCACCCAATGGGCGGGCGCGGGCGACCTGCGTTCGATCGGCTCGGGCAATATCGGCGCGACGAACGTGCTGCGCACCGGGCGCAAGGGGCTCGCGGCGGCGACATTGCTGCTCGATATGGGCAAGGGCGCGGCGGCGGTGCTGATCGCCGAAGCCCTGTGGCCCGGCACCGGTCCGGTCGCGGCGGCCGCGGCGTTCTTCGGCCATTGCTATCCGGTGTGGCTGCGCTTCGAGGGCGGCAAGGGGGTGGCGACGCTGATGGGAATTGCGCTCGCGCTGCACTGGCCGGTCGGGCTGGTCTATGCGGTGGTGTGGCTGGGGCTGCTCGCGGCGGTGCGGGTGTCGTCGGTCGCGGGCATGGCCGCCGCGGTCAGCGCGCCGGTCGCCGCGGCGTTTTTCGACCGGTTCGACCTTGTCCTGCTGCTGCTCGGGCTGGCGCTGGTCGTGCTGTGGAAGCATCGCGCCAATATCGAGCGGCTGTTCGCCGGAACCGAGCCGCGCATCGGCCGTGACAAAGACGCGGTCACTCGCACGGATGGCTGAAGCCGAGGACACGGTTGCCCGGTTACGCCTGATTCGCTCGCCGCGGATCGGTCCTGTCACTTATCGCCAGCTGATCGCCCGCTTCGGCAGCGCCGAAGCGGCACTCGACGCGCTTCCGGCGCTGGCCGGTCGCGGCGGCGGTGCTGCGCCTGCCATCGCCGATGCCGGGTCGGTGCGGCGCGAGATGGCGGCGGCGGCGAAGCTCGGCGCACATTACCTGTTTCTCGGCGACACCCACTATCCGCCGCTGCTCGCCGAGCTGGAGAATGCGCCGGCGGCGATGCTGGTGCGTGGCGATCCGGCGCTGACACGGCGGACCTGCGTCGCGATGGTCGGCGCGCGCAACGCGTCGGCCGCGGCGTGCCGGTTCGCGCGGCAGATCGCGCAGGGGCTGGCGAGCGAGGGCGTCACGGTCGTTTCGGGGCTGGCGCGCGGCATCGACACCGCGGCGCATCTCGGCTCGATCGGCGAGGCGACGGTGGGCGTGATCGCGAGCGGGATCGACATCGCCTTCCCGCCCGAGAATCGCGACTTGCAGGAACGCGTCGCGACCGAAGGCCTGCTGATCGCCGAACAGCCGCCCGGCACCGAGCCGCTCGCGCGGCATTTCCCCTCGCGCAACCGCATCATCGCCGGGCTGGCGCAGGGCACGGTGGTGGTCGAGGCGGCGCCGCGATCAGGATCGCTGATCACCGCGCGAATCGCGGCGGAGGCGGGGCGCGAGGTGATGGCCGTGCCCGGTTCGCCGCTCGATCCGCGTGCGCAGGGCTGCAATTTGCTGATCCGCGAGGGCGCGACGCTGATCCAGAATGTCGAAGATATCCTCGAGGCGATTCGCCCGATCGATGCGCGAGCGGTGCGCGCGCCGGCCACGCCCTATGCCGGGGAGCCGGGCGGTGAACCCGGCATGAGTGAGCGGCGGCGCGTGGAAGGCCTGCTCGGTCCGGTGCCGGTGGCGGTGGACGAACTCATCCGGCAGGCCGAACTGCCTGCGGCGATGGTGCAGCTGGTTCTGCTGGAGCTGGAACTTGGCGGCCGGCTGGAACGGCATGCCGGCGGGCGGGTCAGCCTCGCCTAAGCCGCCCGCAGCCGGATATGCGCGCCGCGCAACGCGATCGGGTAAAGCACGTCATTCTCGGCCTTGATCCGGCCGGCCAGCGCCGCAAGCAGTGTGGCGAGTTCGGCCGCAAGGGTTGGCCGATCCGCTTCGATCGCGCTGGGGGTCCAACGCGCGGCGAATCCTGTCCAGTCGGCGGCGAGCGCGGACCACGCCTCGATCGCGTGACTTGCGGCGATTCGTTCGCCTTCATCGCGACTTTCGAGCAGCAGCGGGTAGATCAGCTGGTCTTCGGTTTCGAGATGCGGCGCAAGCCGGTGGTCGAGCGCCGCGATGGCGGCGGCGATCACTGTCCCCGGCTGCGCGATCCGCACCGCGCGTTCGAGCGCGGCGGCGTGCGTGGCAGCGTCGCGATGCTCGGCCAGCAATTGCTCGAAGGAAATCATGCTGCGCCGTGTCCCCGGGGTGGACCGCATCTAGCGCGGGAAAGTTAAGGGAGGATTGGGGCAGGCTGGCATCCGCGCGCGGTCATCCCATATAGTCGGGCGATGCTGCGCTTCGTCCTGATTCTGGTCGCGCTTGTCGCCTTCGTCGTCGTCGCGGGGACTGTCGCCGCGATCGGCGCCGCCGCCTTTGGCGCGGTGATCGGTGTTCGCCGGCTGCGCCAGCGCTTTTCCGCCGCGCGGTTTCGCCGGATGCGGCAGGCGCCTGCCGCCGATCCGCTCGATGCCGCCTGGGCCTCCGTCGCCGCCGAAGCCGATTGGGCAGCGAGCCGCATTGCTTCGGTGCGGACCAGCTGCGCCCGGCTGATCGCGATTGCCGACGCCGAGCCGCTCGCGGCGGACGCGGTCGATTGGGCGAATGTCGTGCGCCGCCGCGTGCCCGATCTGGTCGCCGCCTGCATGGCCGAGTGCGCCGACGCCACGGCTTCGGAGCGGCGCAGCAACCTCGAAGATCTGGTCGAAAGCCTCGAGAAGATCGGCGCGGAGGCGGACCGCCGGCGCGACCGCTTCCGCGGCAACCGCGTCAGCGCGTTCACCGTCCAGCGCGCTTATGTCGAGCAGCGCACCCGCCCCGATCCGCTGAGCTAGAGTCGTTTTTCAGCTTCGCTGAATCGGCGCCGGCCCGCTCCCCCACCCGGCCACCCACTTCAGTGTATCTTGATGGGTGGCCGGGTGGGGGAGCGGGCCGGCGCCGCTTGACTGAAAAACGACTCTAACGTCCGGTCAAAGCGGCGTCGCGTAGCCCCCGCCATATGCGCAACGCCTGCACGCTCTCGGGCACGTCATGGACGCGCAACAACTGCACGCCCAGGTCTGCGCCCTTGAGCGCCAGTGCGACCGACCCGCCGAGCCGCTGGTCCGCCGGCGCCTCGTTCGATAGCGCGCCGACGATGCGCTTGCGACTCGCGCCGAGCAGCAGCGGGACACCGAGGCCGTGGAACAGCGCGAGGCCGTTGAGCAAGGCGAGATTGTCGGCGAGCGTCTTGCCGAAGCCGATGCCGGGGTCGGCGATGATCCGCGCGCGATCGACGCCCGCCGCCACGACCTGATCAATGCGCGCTTCGAGCCAGTCATAGACCTCGATCAGCGCATCGCCATAGCCGCGTCCGCCATCGGCGCCCTGCTTCGGATCGCCGGCGTGCATCAGCACCACCGGGCATTGCGCGCGGATGACGACGTCGAGCGCACGGTCGTCCCACAACAGCGCCGACACGTCGTTGACGAGATGCGCGCCGGCGGCGAGCGATGCTTCCATCGCGCCGGCCTTGCGCGTGTCGGCAGAGACCAGCGTGCCGCTGCGTGCCAGCCGTTCGATCACCGGGGCGATGCGCGCGATCTCGTCGCCTTCCCACACTTCCTTCGCGCCGGGCCGGGTCGATTCGCCGCCGACATCGATCAGCGCCGCACCTTGCGCGGCCATGTCCACGCCGGCCGCGGCGGCGGCGGCGGGATCGTCGAGATGCCTGCCGCCGTCCGAAAAGCTGTCGGGCGTCATGTTGAGGATGCCCATCACCTGCGGCTGGTCGAAGCGCAGCACGCGTTCGCCGAGCTGAAGCGGCGGGCGCGATGCGGTGATGCGCGCCGCGATCGCCTGCAGCCGCTCGTCGGCGGGGAGGTCGGCGACGGGGATGGTGCGTTGGATGACTCGCTTGCCGCCCTGGACCGCGATCAGCTCATAGGCCGAGAACCACAGCAGCCCGCCGGCCAGCCGCGCCAGTTCGCCATCGCGGCCGATCGGCGAATCGGCGAACTGGACGGGGCGCAGATAGGGGCGGGCGTTGGCCGGGAGGTCGAGCGTCATGCGGCTGCTCTACGCCGGGTACGCCCCGGCGCGGAAGGGGCTATGGCTGCGTCGCGAGCAGATAGGTCTGGCGCAGCGAATCGATCGGCTTGAGTCCCTCGGGCGTGTCATGGTGCCAGAAGGTCCAGCCATTGCACGACGGCGCGCCCTGCAATGTCGCGCCGAGCTTGTGGATCGACCCGGCATTGCCGCACTCGCTGCGCAGATTGCCGTCGACACCGACGATCGCACGCCAGCGGCGCTTGCTGTCCGACAGCACCGCGCCCGGGGTCAGATAGCCATTTTCGAGCAGCGTGCCGAACGCGACGCGCGGCGCCTGACGCGGCGCCTGCATCGTCGTCACCGCCGATTCGTCGAGCGGCAGCGCCGCGGCGATGCGCTCGTGCGCCGCCTCGACATAATTGTCCTCGCGCTCGATGCCGATCCAGTGCCGGCGCAGGCGCTTGGCGACCGCGCCGGTGGTGCCGGTGCCGAAGAAGGGGTCGAGCACGACGTCGCCCGGCTTGGTGCAGGCGAGCATCACGCGGTAGAGCAATGCCTCGGGCTTTTGCGTCGGGTGGACCTTGGTGCCGTTCTTCTTGAGCCGTTCCTGCCCGCCGCAGATCGGGAACTCCCAGTCGCTGCGCATCTGAAGCTCGTCGTTGAGCGTCTTCATGCTGCGATAGTTGAAGGTGTATTTCGCCTTCTCGCCCATCGACGCCCAGATCAAAGTTTCGTGCGCGTTGGTGAAGCGCGTGCCCTTGAAATTGGGCATCGGGTTGGCCTTGCGCCAGATGATGTCGTTGAGAATCCAGAAGCCCAGATCCTGGATCGCCGAGCCGACCTTGAAGATGTTGTGATAGCTGCCGATCACCCAGATCGTGCCGTTCGGCTTGAGGATACGGCGTGCCTCGGCCAGCCACATGCGCGTGAAGGCGTCATAGGCGTTGAGCGAATCGAACTTGTCCCAATCGTCCGTCACCGCGTCGACATGGCTGCCGTCGGGCCGGGCGAGATCGCCGCCGAGCTGGAGGTTGTAGGGCGGATCGGCGAAGATCATGTCGATCGACGCCGCGGGCAGCGCGCGCATCGCCTCGATGCAATCCTGCTGGATGATCGAATCGAGCGGCAGCACGTCGACCCAGCTGCGCGTGCGAACGTCGACCGCCGCCTGCTGCTGCGGACGCGACTTCGCGACCTTATCGATGACCCCCATTAACCACTCCCACCCCGTTGAACGCGCGAAACGCCATGAAAGGACGGACTCCGTCAAGCGAACAATGGTTAACGAAAACTCTTTGGATTCCGTTAACTTGCCGGAACATTTCGCGACTTATCCACATGTTGAGTCTGGAAGTTATCCACAGGCACAAGGGTTGGTAGCTGCGATAAAATGCAAGGAGCCGTGCCCCGCGCATGTCATAAATTTACAACTTTGCGATGTCCGCGCCCATCACGCTCACCGTGTGACCTCGATAATAGCCGGATTTCAGGGCGTCTGCGTGTCAATGTGAATAGAGGCACTCGCAACCAAGCGAGGAACCGATGACCTACCAAGACGAAATCGCCCGGGCGCAGCAGCCGATCGACGCCGAGAACGGCCGCTGGAACGGCATCGACGCCGAATCCGTCGCGCGGATGCGGCTGCAGAACCGCTTCCGCACCGGACTCGACATCGCGAAGTACACCGCGGGCATCATGCGCCGCGACATGGCGGCCTATGACGCCGATCCCGCGGCCTACACCCAGTCGCTCGGCTGCTGGCACGGGTTCATCGGGCAGCAGAAGCTCATCTCGATCAAGAAGCATTTCGGCACGACCAAGGGCAAATACCTCTATCTGTCGGGCTGGATGGTCGCGGCGCTGCGCAGCGATTTCGGGCCGCTGCCCGACCAGTCGATGCACGAGAAGACCAGCGTTCCGGCGCTGATCGAGGAGCTGTATACCTTCCTCAAGCAGGCCGATGCGCGCGAGCTTGGCATGATGTTCCGCGATCTCGATGCGGCGCGCGATGCCGGCAACGAGGTCGAGGCCCAGCGCATCCAGCATGCCATCGACAATTACGAGACGCATGTCGTGCCGATCATCGCCGATATCGATGCGGGCTTCGGCAATGCCGAGGCGACGTACCTGCTCGCCAAGAAGATGATCGAGGCCGGCGCCTGCGCGCTGCAGATCGAGAATCAGGTGTCCGACGAGAAGCAGTGCGGTCATCAGGACGGCAAGGTCACCGTGCCGCACGAAGACTTCCTCGCGAAGGTCCGCGCCTGCCGCTACGCCTTCCTCGAAATGGGCGTCGATGACGGGATCATCGTCACGCGCACCGATTCGCTCGGCGCTGGCCTGACCAAGCAGATCGCGTTCAGCAAGGAAGCCGGCGATATCGGAGACCAGTATAACGCGTTCCTCGATTGCGAGGAGGTCACCGACCTGTCGTCGCTGCGCGGCGACGTGGTGATCGAGCGCGACGGCAAGCTGATGCGGCCCAAGCGGTTGCCGTCGAACCTGTTCCAGTTCCGTGAGGGAACCGGGGCGGACCGCTGCGTGCTCGACTGCATCACCTCGCTCCAGCATGGCGCCGACCTGCTGTGGATCGAGACCGAGAAGCCGCATATCGAGCAGATCGCGTCGATGGTCGATCGCATCCGCGAGGTGATTCCGAACGCGAAGCTGGTCTACAACAACTCGCCGTCGTTCAACTGGACGCTGAACTTCCGCCAGCAGGTGTTCGATGCCTGGGCGCAGGCCGGCAAGGACGTGTCGGGTTATGACCGGGCGAAGCTGATGAGTGTCGATTATGACGGCAGCGAGCTGGCGGCGGAAGCGGACGAGAAGATCCGCACCTTCCAGCGCGATGCGGCGGCGCGGGCCGGCATCTTCCACCACCTGATCACGCTGCCGACCTATCACACCGCGGCGCTCAGCACCGACAACCTCGCCAAGGAATATTTCGGCGACGCGGCGATGCTGGGCTACGTCAAGGGCGTGCAGCGGCAGGAGATTCGCCAGGGCATCGCCTGCGTGAAGCACCAGAATATGTCGGGCAGCGACATCGGCGACGATCACAAGGAATATTTCGCCGGTGAGGCCGCGCTCAAGGCGGGCGGCGCGCACAATACGATGAATCAGTTCGCGGCTTGAGCGAGCTGTTGACGGCTCACGGCTAAAACCGCCGGGGCCGGGACCCGAGAAAGGTTTCCTGGGGAGGAAAGGAGGCCCGTCGCAGCGATCATTCGGCGCTGCGGCGGGCCTTTTCCGTCAGGACGAGGCGACCGGCGCCTCGAACTCGACGGTCACGGCATCGACATTCTGCTTGGCCTCGCCGTGATGGACTGCCTCGATATTGTTGCCGTCGGGGTCGATCAGGAAGGCGGCATAGTAACCGGGGTGATAGGGCCGCTCGCCGGGCGCGCCATTGTCGGTGCCGCCGGCGGCGAGGCCGGCCTTGTACCACGCATCGACCGTGGCGCGGTCCTTCGCCTGGAAGGCGAGGTGGTGGCGGCCGGTCAGCTTGCCTGCCGCGGCCTCGCTGTCGGCGGTCGAAACGAACAACTCGTCCACCCAGAAATAATCCTCGCCTTCGCCGCTCAATGGAATGCCGAGCGCCTCGAACAAGGCGGTGTAGAGGCGGCGGCTGGCGTCGAGATCCGCCACGACCAGCTGGATGTGGTCGATCAGGCGGCCGCGAAAGAGTTTCTGGGTTTCCATTGGGGCTCTCCTTCGCGGGGAGCAACGGCGGGACCGAAATCGAGTTCCGCCTGCGCCACCGGCGCGAAGCTGCGGCGGTGGTGCGGGGTCGGGCCGTAGATGCGCAGCGCTTCCTGGTGCGACTTAGCCGCATAGCCCTTGTTCGAGCGCCAGCCATATTGCGGGTGGAGCGCGTCGAGTTCCTCCATCATGCAGTCGCGGCGGTGCTTGGCGACGATCGAGGCGGCGGCGATCGACAGGCACAGCGCGTCGCCGCCGACCACGGCATGGCTCTGGTGCTCCCAGTCGGGGCAGCGATTGCCGTCGACCAGCACAAAGGCGGGCGGGATGTCGAGCGCGGCGACGGCGCGCGTCATCGCCAGCATCGTCGCCCAGAAGATGTTGAGCCGGTCGATCTCCTCGACGCTGGCGATGCCGACCCCGACGCGCGCGCAGACCAGCAGCTTCGCGCAGAGGTCAGCGCGCTTGAGCGCCGTCAGCGCCTTGGAATCGTCGATCCCGTCGGGAATGCAGCGTGGGTCGAGCACCACCGCGGCGGCGACCACCGGGCCGGCGAGCGGGCCGCGGCCGGCCTCGTCCACACCCGCGACCGGCCCCTTGTGGAGGCGCTTGTAGCGGCGTTCATATTTGAGGTCGGGCATCGTTAGCCCTCTATCTCGTCAAAGGGGACGACGCCAAGCGCGTGGCCGATCGGGCCATGCCCGTTGCCGAGATGCGGTGCGCTGAGGATCGCGATGCGGACGAAGCGGATCGCCTGGGCGAAGGCGTCGGCGATCGGCATCCCGGCTCCGAGGCCCGTGGCGAGCGCACTGGCGAAGGTGCAGCCGGTGCCGTGCGTGTCGTCGGTGTCGAAGCGCTTGCCGATCAGTTCGCCGACCAGCTCGCCATTGGGGGCGAACAGCTTGTCATGCACGTCATGGCCCTCGCCATGCCCGTCCTTCTCGGCGAGATGGCAGCCATGGGCGAGCACCGCCTCGCGCCCGCCCAATGCTTCGAGTTCGTCGAGGTTCGGCGTGGTGACCGATGCAAGCCCCATCAGCCGCTCGAACGCCGCGATCGTTTCGGCATCGGCGAGCAGCGAGCCGCTGGTGGCAATCATCACCGGATCGAACACGATCGGCACGTCGAGCGCCTCGAGCCGGTCGGCGACGGCGTGTGCCGTCGCGGCAGAGCCGATCATGCCGATCTTGACCGCATCGACGCCGATGTCGCTCACCACCGAATCGATCTGCGCCAGCACCATCTCGACCGGAACCGAATGGACGGCGGTGACGCCCAGCGTGTTCTGCGCGGTGATCGCGGTGATCGCGGTCATGGCATGGCCGCCGAGCATGGTGACGGTCTTGATATCGGCCTGAATGCCCGCGCCGCCGCCCGAGTCCGAGCCGGCGATGATGAGGATGCGCGGGATCACGGCAGCGGCGCGCCGAGACGCAGGAGTATGTCGGCCATGCGGTTGAGTGGTGTGTCGATGCCGTGGCGCTCGCCCAGCCGCGCGATCACGCCGTTGCGCGCATCCGCCTCGGTTGCGCGGCCCGCCAGCCGGTCGGCATGGATCGAGTTGACCGAATCCGCCGGGGCTTCGCGATAGCCCTCGATCACACGCTCGGCGAGCGCATCGTCGAGCTTCGCGCCCTCCGCGCGGCCGACCGCGATGCATTCGCGCACGAGCGCCCGCATCAGCGCCGCCGCTTCGGGATCGTGCGCGATGCCACCGGGTTGCAGCGTCAGCGCGCTGACCGCGCCTGCGCAGTTGATCGCCAGCTTCTGCCAGGCGGCGGTCAGCCAGTCGGCGGTCAGGTGGATCTCGATCGGGCTGTTCGCGAACAAGGCGGAGAACGCGTCGCCCGCCGTTCCGGCCGGGACGGTAAGGCTGCCGGTGCGCCGTTGCACGACGTCGCCGGGCGCGCGCCGCTCGGCGGGAATATCGACGATCACCGGGACGATCTGCGCCGGGTCGAGTTGCGGGAAACGCGTGCGATGCTCGACGCCGTTCTGCAGGATGGCGACGCGCGTGCGCTCGTCCGCCAGCCGGCCAAGCCAGCGCGAGACGCCATCGGCGTCGTAGGTCTTGGTCGCCGCGATCACCCAGTCCACGGGTTCCGCTTCGCCCGGCGAAGTCAGCAGGGTCGGCGCGCTTTGCAGCACGCCGACGGGCGTCTCGACGCGCAACCGCTCGAACGCCGTGCGCACGCACAGCACGACGTCGTGCGCGCGATCGGCGATCAGCCATGCCGCGACCGAGGCGCCAACCGCGCCGGTTCCGATCACCGCGATCCGGGTCAATTGTCGTTTCCGCTGAACCGCCGCTGGGTTGCGGCTGGATGCCGCCGGAGCGCATCGCCGACGCGCGCCGGGCGGTCGAGCAATTCGCCGCCGCAATTGGGGCAAAGCTCGTCGAGCGTGTCGGCGCAATCGGCGCAGAAGGTGCATTCGAACGAGCAGATGAACGCGCCGCCCTGATCGGCGGGCAGGTCGGTGCCGCAGCGTTCGCAATCGGGGCGCATCTCGAGCATTATGCAGCCGCCTTGCGCACGGCGTCGCAGATGCGGTCGACCACCGCCTCGACCTGCGCGCTGTCCTCGCCCTCGGCCATCACGCGGATCACCGGTTCGGTGCCCGACGGGCGGATGAGAATGCGGCCGGTGCCGTCGAGTTCGGCCTCGGCCTCGGCGATGACCTGCTTGACCGTGTCGTCGTCGAGCGGCTTGCCGCCGGCGAAGCGGACATTCTTGAGCAATTGCGGCAGCGGGTCGAAGCGGTGGAGCACCTCGCTCGCGGGTGCGCCGGCGCGGACCAGTTCGGCCAGCACCTGCAGCGCCGCGACGAGGCCGTCGCCGGTGGTGGCATAGTCCGACAGGATGATATGACCCGACTGCTCGCCGCCGACATTATAGCCGCTGGCGCGCATCCTCTCGAGCACATGGCGGTCACCCACCGCGGTGCGTTCGAGGCCGAGGCCGAGACCGGCGAGATGGCGTTCGAGACCGAGGTTCGACATCACCGTCGCGACGAGGCCGCCGCCCTGCAGCCGCCCCTGCCGCGCCCAGCCGCCGGCGATCGCTGCCATCAGCTGGTCGCCGTCGACCACCTGGCCGCGCTCGTCGGCGACGATCAGCCGGTCGGCATCGCCGTCGAGCGCGATGCCGATCTGAGCGCCCGAGGCGACGACGGTCTCGCACAGCGTCAGCGGCGCGGTCGAGCCGACCTGGTCGTTGATGTTCTTGCCATTGGGCGTGACGCCGATCGCGATCACCTCGGCGCCCAGCTCCCACAGTGCGGAGGGCGCGACCTGATAGGCGGCGCCATTGGCGCAATCGACCACGATCTTGAGCCCGTCGAGCCGCAGCTCTTCGGGAAAGGTCGATTTGGCGAAGTGGATGTAGCGGCCGCGCGCGTCCTCGATACGCTTGGCGCGGCCGATCTCGGGCGCGGGCGGCAGCTCGATCTCACCGTCGATCAGCGCTTCGATCGCCGCCTCGTCCGCGTCGGACAGCTTGTAGCCGTCCGGGCCGAACAGCTTGATGCCGTTATCGGCATAGGGGTTGTGGCTGGCCGAGATCATGACGCCAAGGTCGGCGCGCATCGATTGCGTGAGCATCGCCACGGCGGGGGTGGGCATCGGGCCGACCAGCACCACGTCCATGCCGACGCTGGTGAAGCCCGCGACCATCGCATTTTCGAGCATATAGCCCGACAGTCGCGTATCCTTGCCGATCACCACGCGATGCTTGTGATCGCCGCGCAGGAAATGCTTGCCGGCCGCCATGCCGACTTTCATCGCCATCGCCGCGGTCATCGGATGCGCGTTGGTCTTGCCGCGAATCCCGTCGGTTCCGAAATATTTCCTTGCCATATCCGTGCGCTTTGCGACCTTCAGAGACCCAGCCGCGCCGTTGATAGCGCGGCGATCTGTCAAGGGCGAGTATGTCGCAGCCAACCCGGATTTTTCTCGCGCTGATTGCAGGCCTGGCGATCGGCATCGCCGCTGCCGCACTGGCGCCGCAGGGGGCGGTGACCGCCGCCGACTGGGTGCAGCCGGTCGGGACGATGTGGCTGCACGCGTTGCAGATGACGATCGTGCCGCTGGTGGTGTCGCTGCTGATCACCGGCATCGCCGCGACGGCCGAGGCGGCGAAGGCGAGCCGGCTGGCGGGGCGGGCGTTCATCTGGTTCATCGTGCTGCTGTGGGTGTCGTCGGCGCTCGGCGGCGCACTGACGCTGGGAATGCTGTCGGCCTTTCCGCTCGGCCCCGATCTGGCCGAATCGCTTCGCGCCGCGCTGGGGAGCGCGCCGCCGACCGGGGAGATGCCGCCTTTCTCCGCCTTTCTGGTCGCGCTGGTGCCGTCGAACCCGATCGCCTCGGCGGTCAACGACGCGTTTCTGCCGATGATCCTGTTCACTACCGTCTTCGCCTTCGCGATCACGCGGCTGCCCAATGACGAGCGCGTGCGGCTGACCGGCTTCTTCCAGGCGATCGGCAATGCCATGCTCGTGGTGATCAACTGGGTGCTGTGGCTGGGGCCGATCGGCGTGGGTGCGCTGGCCTATGTCGTCGGCGCGCGCGCGGGGACGTCGGCGTTCGGCGCCCTGCTGCACTATGTGGTGATCGTGTCGGCGGTGGGCGTGGTGCTGTGGTTGCTGGCGGTGCCGTTCGCATGGAGCTTCGCCAAGGTATCGCCGGGGCGTTTCGTGCGCGCGATCCTGCCGTCGCAGTCGGTCGCGGCGAGCACGCAATCCTCGCTCGCCAGCCTGCCGGCGATGCTCAAGAGCACCG
Organism: Sphingomonas tagetis; assembly: GCF_024211275.1. Lineage (GTDB taxonomy): Bacteria > Pseudomonadota > Alphaproteobacteria > Sphingomonadales > Sphingomonadaceae > Sphingomonas > Sphingomonas tagetis. The sequence continues at coordinate 74,434 of NZ_JAMLDX010000017.1, read as the reverse complement.
AGACGCTGGGCGTTCCGGTGGCGCGGGCGGGCGTGGTGCTGCCGCTGGCGGTGGCGCTGTTCCGCTGGACCGGGCCGGCGATGAATTTCGCGGTGGCGATCTATGTCGCGCACTGGTTCGGGATCGAACTGAGCTGGGGCCAGATCGCGGCGGGCTGGGCGGCGGCGGCGATTACCACGATGGGCGCGGTGGGACTGCCCGGGACGATCAGCTTCGTGTCCTCGATAGCGCCGATCGCGATCGCGATGGGGGTGCCGATCGCACCGCTGGGACTGCTGGTGGCGGTCGAGACGATCCCCGACATCTTCCGCACCGTCGGCAATGTCGCGATGGACGTCGCCGCGACGCGGGCGATCGCGGGCGAGGGCGGGGAAGAAAGCGAAGCGGACGCGTTGTTGAAAGCGGGCTAGGCTCTCACTTCAGCAGCACGAGTTCCTCGGCCATGCTGGGATGCAGGGCGACGGTCTGGTCGAAATCGGCCTTGGTGAGGCCGGCCTTCACCGCGACGGCGGCGGCTTGCAGGATTTCGGGCGAGTCCGGGCCGATCATGTGCAGGCCGAGCACCTTGCCCGAGGTCGGCTCGCAGATCATCTTGTAGAGCGCGCGCTCGTTGCGGCCGGCGAGCACATTCTTCATCGGGCGGAAGTCGGAGGTATAGACGCTGACCGCGCCGTATTTCTGCTTCGCCTCGCTCTCGGTCATGCCGACGCCGGCGATCGGCGGGTGGCTGAACACCGCGGCGGGGATGCAGGCGTAATCGACGAGGGTGGGCTTGCCGCCGAACTCGCTGTCGGCGAACGCTTGCCCCTCGCGGATCGCCACGGGGGTCAACTGGACGCGGTTGGTGACGTCGCCGACCGCGAAGATGCTGGGCACCGACGAGCGGTTGTCGTCGCCGACCACCACGGCACCCTTGCCGTCGAGCTTCACCCCCGCTTCGGCGAGGCCCAGGCCATCGGTGTTGGGCACGCGGCCGGTGGCGAACAGCACGCAATCGACCTCGATGTCGTCATGGTTGGTCATGCTGACCTTGAGGCTGCCATCGGCTTGGCGTTCGATCCCGCGGAACTCGGCGTGGAAGCGGAAGTCGATGCCCTTGGTCATGCTGATCTGCAGCAGCCGGTCGCGGATCTGCTCGTCATAGCCGCGCAGGATCACGTCCGAGCGATTGATCAGCGTGACCTTGCTGTGAAACTCGTTGAAGATGCCGGCGAATTCGTTGGCGATATAGCCCGCGCCCGCGATCAGCACGCGCTTGGGGAGCGTGTCGAGGTGAAACACCTCGTTCGAAGTGATGCCATGCTCATGCCCCGGGCAATGCGGCACCGACGGGTGCGCGCCGGTGGCGATCAGGATCTTGCCGGCGCTGAGCTTGCGGCCGCTCGCCAGCGTGACCTCGTTGGGGCCGGAGACGGTGGCGCGTTCGAGGATGATCTCGACGCCGTGATTGTCGAGCGTGCTGGTGTACGCCTTGTTGAGCCGGTCAACCTCGGCGAGGACATTGTCGCGCAGCGTCGCCCATTCGAAGTCGCAATCGGGGACGTTCCAGCCAAAGCGGCGCGCGTCCTTCAAGTCCTCGGCGAAATGCGCGCCATAGATCAGCAGCTTTTTGGGCACGCAGCCGCGGATGACGCAGGTGCCGCCGACGCGATACTCCTCCGCCACCGCAACGCGAGCGCCATAGGCCGCCGCCACCCGCGACGCGCGCACCCCGCCCGAACCCGCGCCAATGACGAACAGGTCGTAGTCATAGTCGGTCATCTGGGTTCCTTCAGCCGAATGCGCGGCGGATGAGATCGGTGGTCGAGGGGTCGAAATCCTGTCCGCCGCGGTCGGCGGCCTTGGCCATTTCCTTGCCCAGCTCGACGCCGAACTGGTCGAAGGCATTGATGCCGAGCAGCGCCGCGTTGACGAAGGTGCGGTGCTCGTAAAAGGCGATCAGCGCGCCGAGCGTGCGCGGGTCGAGCTCGTCGAGCAGGATGGTCGAGGACGGGCGGTCGCCGGGATAGGCGCGCGCGCCATCGTCATTGGCGCGGCCGGCCATCAGCGCAGCGCCCTGCGCGAAGGCGTTGATCAGCAGCTGGCGGTGGTGGTCGTCGGCCTGGGTATCGCCCGGCTCGATCACGCCGAGAAACTCGACGGGGACGAGATGCGTGCCCTGGTGGAGCAGCTGGAACACCGCGTGCTGCGCGTCGGTGCCGACCCCTCCCCAGGTGATCGCGGCGCTCGGGCGGCCGAGCGGCTGGCCATCGGCGGTGACCGACTTGCCGTTCGATTCCATCTCGAGCTGCTGGAGATAGGAGGGCAGCAGCCGAAGCCGCTCGTCATAAGCGAAGGCGGCGCGTGTCTGGCATCCGCGCGCCTGCGTGTAATAGAGGTCGGCGAAGGCAGCGAGGACCGGGGCGTTGCTGCGCAGATCGGTCAGGCGGAAATGCCGGTCCATTTCGGCCGCGCCGTCGAGCAGTGCCTCGAACGCGTCCCAGCCGAGCGCGATCGCGGCGGGGAATCCGATCGACGACCACAGCGAATAGCGGCCGCCGACGCTCTCGGCGAAGGGCAGCACGCGCGTCTCGTCGACGCCCCATTCGATCGCCTTGTCGGGCGCCGCGGTGAGCGCGATCACGCGGCCATAAGGGTCCTCGACGCCGTGCTCGCGCATCCAGTCGAGCGCGCTTTCGGCGTTGAGCAGCGTCTCGGTGGTGGTGAAAGTCTTCGACGCGATCGCGATCAGCGTCGCGTGCGGATCGAAGGTAGCGATCGCCTCCTCGAGCGCGCAGCCGTCGACATTGGAGACGATTCCGACATCATAGCGGCCATTCTCGCGGCCGAGCGCGTCGATCAGCAGCTCGGGGCCGAGGGCCGAGCCGCCGATGCCGATGTGCAGGACATGCGCAACCGGGCCGAGCGCCTCGGCCTCGATCGCATCGATCAGGCCGCGCATGCGGGCGTGGAAGGCGGCGGCGCGCGCGACGCTGTCATCCGCGCCCTCGCCGCGCTCGGCGGTATGCTCGACCGCGCGGCCTTCGGAGACGTTGACGACTTCACCCGCGAACAGCGCGTCGCGCTTCGCCGCAAGGCCGGCGGACTTGGCGAGCGCGGCAAAGGCGTCGAGCGCGGTCGCGTCGAGATGCGTCTTGGAAAAGTCGAAATGGATGCCGGCAACATCGGTCGAGAGCGACGCGAGCCGGTTCGAGTCGGCGGCGAACAGGTCCTTGAGCGGCGTGCGCGGCAACGCCTCGATCGCGGTCCAGTCGGGGGTCGGCACGGCGTGTCTCCTCGGTTCCTGGCGCGCATGTAGCGTGCCGTATCGGGCATCGCCAGTGAGCCGGGCGGATTCGGGTGCCTTGACGATGCCACACACCCCGCGCAGAGCAGCGACATGGACGACACCGCCCCCACCGATTCCGCGCCCGACGCGCCCCGAGCCGCCGAACCGGCGCCCGCCCCGGCCAAGCCGCATTCCGAGTGGCGCGACACGCTGACTTTCCTCCTCAAGCTCGCGATCCTCGTCTTCGTGGTGCGCAGCTTCATCTTCGCGCCGTTCAGCATCCCCTCTGGCTCGATGCTGCCGCGGTTGCTGGTCGGCGACTATCTGTTCATCACCAAATGGAACTACGGCTATTCCAAACATTCGCTGCCGTGGAGCTGGCCGCTGATCCCCGGCCGCATCTTCGCCGACGATCCGACGCGCGGCGACGTGGTGGTGTTCAAGGCGCCGCCGACCGACAATCAAGACTGGATCAAGCGCGTCATCGGCCTGCCCGGCGACACCGTGCAGATGCGCACCGGGCAGTTGATCCTCAACGGCAAGCCGATTCCCAAGGAGCGGATCGCCGATTTCGTGATGCCGATCTCGCCCAACAGCAGCTGTCGTCCTGAGTTCGTCGAGGCGACCGCGGGCAGCGAGGGCGTGTGCCGCATCCCGCGCTTCCGCGAGACGCTGCCGAGCGGCAAGCGCTACGAGGTGCTCGATCAGGGGCAGACGATCGCCGACGATACCGAAGTCTTCACCGTGCCCGCCGGCCATGTCTTCCTGATGGGCGATAACCGCGACGATTCGACCGACAGCCGCTTCACGCATGAGGTGGGCGGCATCCGTTTCGTGCCGATGCAGAATCTGCAGGGCAAGGCGGTGGTCAGCTTCTGGTCGACCGACGGCAGCGCGAGCTGGGCGCTGCCCTGGACGTGGTTCACCGCGGCGCGCTGGAACCGGATCGGGGACGGCTTTTGACCGAGTCGCTGGCCGGCTGGCTGGCCGGGCTGATCGGCCGGGCGCCGGATGACCTGTCGGGGTTCGAGCGCGCGCTGACGCATGGCAGCCATGGCGCGGACAATTACGAGCGGCTCGAATTTCTGGGCGACCGCGTGCTGGGGCTGACGCTGGCCGACTGGCTGTACGAACGCTTTCCCGGCGAGCCGGAGGGCAAGCTCTCGCGCCGGTTCAATTCGCTGGTGACCGGCGTGGTGTGCGCCGAGGTGGCGCGCGAGATCGGCGTGCCGGCGCATTTGAAGCTGGGCAAGCAGGCGCGTGACGACGGCGCGGCGAGCAGCGACAATGTGCTGGGCGACGTCATGGAGGCGCTGATCGGCGCGCTGTTCCTCGAACGCGGCTTCGCCGAGGCGCAGGCGTGGGTGCGGCGGCTGTGGGACAGCCGCATCGACGAGCAGGGATCGGCGCCCAAACACCCCAAATCGGCGTTGCAGGAATGGGCCGCGGCCAACAACCGCCGCCCGCCCGACTATGAGCTGGTCGACCGCTCCGGGCCGGGTCATGCGCCGCGCTTCAAGGTGCGTGCGGTGATCGGCAAGCTGGCGGCCGCCGAGGGCGAGGGCAGCTCGAAGCAGGAAGCCGAGACCGCAGCCGCGGCGGCATTGCTGGAGCAGCTCAAATGAGCGGGACGCAACATTGCGGGCTGGTCGCGGTGGTCGGGGCACCGAACGCGGGCAAGTCGACGCTGGTCAACGCGCTGGTCGGGCAGAAGGTCGCGATCGTCAGCCCCAAGGCGCAGACGACGCGGACGCGGCTGATGGGGATTGCGATCGAAGGCGATGCGCAGCTGCTGCTGGTCGATACGCCGGGCATCTTCGATCCTGCGCGGCGGCTCGACCGGGCGATGGTCGCGGCGGCGTGGGAGGGGGCGAAGGATGCCGACCTGATCGCGCTGGTGGTCGATGGCAAGGGCGGCGTCGGGCCGAAGGTGCGCGCGCTGGCCGAGAGCCTCAAGACGCGGCGCGAGCGCAAGCTGTTGATCCTCAACAAGGTCGATATCGCCGACAAGCCGCGGCTGCTCGGCCACGCCGCGACGCTCAACGAGCTCGGCGCGTTCGATGACACCTATTTCGTGTCGGCGACCACTGGCGACGGCGTGGCGGAATTGAAGGCGGCGCTGGCGGCGAAACTGCCCGAGGGGCCGTGGCACTTTCCCGAGGATCAGGTGTCCGACGCGACCGACCGGATGCTGGCGGCGGAGATCACGCGCGAGCAGCTCTATCTGCAACTCCATGCCGAGCTGCCCTATGCCAGCGCGGTCGAGACCGAGCAGTATAAGGAGCGCGAAGACGGGTCGGTCGAGATCCACCAGCAGATTCTGGTCGGCCGCGAGACGCAGCGCGCGATCGTGCTCGGCAAGGGCGGCAGCCGCATCAAGGAGATCGGGGCGCGGTCGCGGGCCGAACTGGCCAAGCTGATGGGGGTCAAGGTGCACCTCTATCTCCACGTCAAGGTGCGGCCCGGCTGGGAGGACGATCGCGGGCTGTACCGCGACATCGGGCTGGACTGGGTGGAGTGACCGCACGCCTCACCGCCGCGATCGTGCAGGATGCGCCGGTGCCGCTGGCGATCGGGCCGGGGATCGAGCGGGCGGTGAGGGGAATAGCCGATGCGGTCGATGCCGGGGCGCAGATGATCGCGTTCGGCGAGACGTTTCTGGGTGGCTATCCGGTATGGCTCGATGCGGCGCCCGACGCGGCGCTGTGGGACCATCGCGGCACGCAGGAGCTGCATGCGATCCTGATGGACCAGGCGGTGCGCGGCGTGGACGATCCGCGGCTGGCGCCGATCCAGGAGCTGGTGGACCGCGCTGGCGTGCTGGTGTCGATCGGCGGGCATGAGCGGCTGCGGCAGAGCCTGTTCAACACGCAATTCCTGTTTCGCCCGGGCCAGCGGCCGCTGATCCACCGCAAGCTGGTGCCGACGATGGGCGAGCGGCTGATCTGGCGGCAGGGCGATGGATCGACGCTGGGCGTGCATCGGGCCGAATGGGGCGCGGTCGGGCAGCTGATCTGCTGGGAGCATTGGATGCCGCTGGCGCGGGCGGCAATGCACCATGAAGGCGAGGCGGTGCATGTCGCGGCGTGGCCGTCGGTGCGGGACATGTATCTGGTCGCGTCGCGGCATTATGCGTTCGAGGGGCGGTGCTTCGTGCTGGCGGCCGCCGCGATCCAGACGCGGGACGATCTGCTCGACGGGCTGGCGCAGGCCGGGGGTGGCGGCGAAGCGAGGAACCTGCTGCTCGGCATGCCCGAGGGTGAGCAGCAGTTCGGCGGGAGCGCGATCATCGGGCCGGATGGCGGGGTGATCGCGCAGGCCGGGGCGGGCCGCGAGATTTTGACCGCGGCGCTCGACCTGTCGGCGATCGGGCGGGGGCTGACGAGCCTCGACACCGATGGCCATTATGCCCGGCCTGACGTGTTCGAACTGCGCATCGACCGGCGGGCGCGGGAGAGCGTCGTCGATACGGACGGTTAGTCGAGCCGCCACCGCCCCCGCTGCCTGTGCCGTCCGGCATGGCTTTCGATCAGCAGGAATTCCTCGACGCGCCAGCTGACCGGATCGATGCCGAACGACGCGGACAACCGCGCCTTGTAGCTGAGCGTGACATGCGGGCGCAGCGTATAGTCCGGTAGCCGACAGCCCGCATGCCGCAGATGCGTGACCAGTCGCCGGTGGAAGGCGATGAGGCCGTGGATCGTCTCGCTGGCGTTGAGTACGGCGTGCTCGATCCGGTCGAACACGACGCGAAACGGCGCCGCGCGGAAATCGGACAGGTGATCGCGCACGCGCCCGGGGTCGATGTCGCCCAATGGCAGCAGCGTGCCGTGCAGCTTGTCACTAGTGTAGCTGCGGTCGATACCGTGAAGGCCGCGAAGACCGTCGATATGGTCGGCGACGGGCAGTGGCGGCTTGATCAGCAGCAGGTATTTCGGGCGCGGGCGCATGGCTCAACTCTTTTCGATTCGGCTCGCCTGCCTAGCATATATTCCCGTTTTGTTCTTCAACAATCATCCAGCCCGCCGCGACCGCAGCCAGCTTCCCACCGCCCACCATGCCAGCGCCCACAATGCGCCGAAGCTCCAGCCGGCGAGGACGTCGCTCGGCCAGTGGACGCCGAGATAGACCCGGCTCGCGCCGATCGCGGCGACCAGCAGCACGGTGGCGGTGAACAGGAACCAGCGGGCGCGCTTCGCCTCGACGATCTGCATCAGGACCAGCGTGATGGTGAGGTAGACGATCGCGCTGTTGGCGGCGTGGCCGCTGGGGAAGCTGGCCGAGCCGACCTCGACCAGATGGTCGACCAGCGCCGGACGCTGGCGGCCGACCAGCGATTTGGCGAGGCTGACGCCGATCGATCCGGTGGTGGTGCCGGCGAACACCAGCGCCGCGGTGAGCAGATGGCGGTTGACGAGCAGGAAACCGATGGTGAGCGCCGCGACGAGCGTCAGGATCGTCTCGCCGCCGAGCGCGGTCAGGTCGATCATCGCCTGGCGCAGCCACACCGGTCCCTCCGGCATCGCCAGATTGCCGGGTTCGCGCAGCGCCAGCATGATCGCCCGGTCAAAGGCGAATTGATGGCCGCGGGCGATCGTCGCGCCTAGCACGGTGACGAGCGCGACCGCCCCGGCAAGGGCAGCGAGCGCGATGAACGCCCAGGGCGGGTGGCGGATGTCGGGCGCGCTCTGGTCGGGCGTCACCGGCTCGTGCAGCGCGGCCTGCACGCTGAGCGGGGCGTCGGGATCGCTCAAGGCGCTACCGTCTTTTGGGCCGAGAAGAACATCAGATACACCAAACGCCCGTCGTCCGTTCCGGTGCCGAAGCCCGCGGCGCTGTTGTGGAACATCCACGGGCTGAACAGGATCAGCCGGTTGAAACGCATCGGGGCGGTGAAGCTTTTTTCCCAGCGGGCGGGCTGGCGCGTATCCCTGTTCACCACATCCTCGACCAGCGCATTGATGTCGGCATAGCCGGTGGCGGCGATCGCGTCGGCGGTGCGCGGGACGCTGTCGAGCCCGGTGCGGCGGTGGCGGTAGAAATCGGTGCCGCCGCGGCAATGTTCTGGCGGGGTGAGATAGAGGATGCCCGAATAGAAGGCCGGGTCGATATGCACGCCGCTCTGCCCACGGTCGCCCTTGAGCGTGAGGCGGCAATGGCCGTGCAGCGTGCCGGGCGCGCCGGTGAGGGGCAGGCCGGCGAGGCGCGAGACATAATCGTCGAGACCGGGGATCGGCAGCGCGCGGGCGGAGACGGTGCCGGGATAGTTGGCGCCGCTATCCTTGGCATCGGCGTCATAGCCGAGCGCGAGCGCCTGCCGCCGCAGCTCGTGCGGGTTGGCGACGAAATCGTCGATCATGACGAAGCTGGGGGGCATCGGCGACGGGTCTGGCAAAGCGGGCGGGCGCGGGCAAGGGGCGCGCGGTTGACGAAGTTGACAGTTCTGGCGGGGTTTCGGGGCGAAGCGACCGCGAGACGACTGGATATGAGCACGACGCGACCGCTTCGCGACACCGGCGCGACACCCACGCGACTGGGGCGCGACACCGGCGCGACGGCGAGGCGACGTCCGGCGAGCGCGAGGCGACCGGATCGCGTCACCGCGGCGACGCCGAAGCGACAGGTGCTGGACGGGGAGCGGCCGTCGCTTCGGGCGCGAGCGTATCGGCGAACGGATCGGCCAGACGGCGGGCGTGGAGCGTCAGCGCGTGATCCCAGGCGCGGTCGAACGGTGTGCCGGCAAGGCGCTTGCGCAGGCCGTGCGCGCTGGAGCGCGACATGCCGGCGGCAAGCGCGGCGCGGGCGACGCTGCCGGTTTCGAGCAGGGCGGCGAGGAAGATGCGCTGGCGGGACGGCGTCCAGATCGCGCGGGCGGGCGGGGTGGCTGGCTGTTCCATCCGGCAGGGTGGAGCAGAAACGGCGCGTGTAGGAAAATGGTTTTCAGGCGGCGGGCGCGGACCCGGATGCGGCGCGCAGTGGCCAGCGGCCGTGTTCGACATGGGTGGTCTTGCCGACCATGCTTTCCATCAGGATGATCTCGTCGACGCTCCAGCCGATCGGCGCGATCTTCTGCGCGTTCAGCCGGTCGCCGCGATAGTTGATCGTGACATGCGGTTCGGGCGTGGTGCCTTCGGTGAAGGGCGCCTTGTAAAGGACGAGGTGGTTCATGAGCTGGCGCTGAAAAGCGCGAGCTTCGCCGAGCGGGTCGCGGGTGCGCAGGGTGACGGCCTTGCGGTTCTCGATCCGGTCGAAATGGAGCGGGAAGGCGGGGCCGTCGAAGCTGTCGAGCGCGGCGATGACCTGGCCGAGCCAGTCGGGCGGGGCGTGGTGGAGATCGAACAGCGAAACGAGCGTGACGTGGAGCAGGTGCGGGCCGCGCGAGGGATCGTTGCGGGGGAGCGCGGTGATCGCTTGCTGGATGGCCGGAGGGGGCTTGGCCATGATGTAGAGGGGGCTGCGGGCGCGCATGGGGTGAGGTGTAGCTGCTGCGGTGAAGATGAAAGCTGAAGCCGCAACCCGCGGACATTCGTCCGCGGGTCACTTTCGATCACTTCCCCTTAGTCATCCGCATTTGCTCACGAAGAATGTGCAGTTCGACCGTCTGATGCATGTTAGTCCAATGGCCGCGGTTTTTTCCAAGCATGTCCGGCTTATGACCAAAGTCCTTCGTCGCCTGCTTCGTTTGTTTAGCCAGTTCTGGGGCAACGTTCTTCCAAAGTTCGAGAACCTTAGGAAATCCACCGATCCATTCAGCTTGGCCTGATGACGCATTAATGCGGACGGCGTTACGGAAGGCGCCGTAGATGGGGTAGAGCGCGCCCTTCGTCAGGCGATATTGGCAGGGCTCAAGCCCTGCGAAAGGAAAATCAAAAGCCTTTGACTTACCTTTGGCTTCCTCAACGATGTCCAGCTTGCCTGCTGCTCCGAGACCAGCTTCATTGTAAATGTCGCGAAACTGTCGACGGATTATGTCATATAATGCCATCGCTTGCTTCAAGATCGGCCGAAGTTTGTAATATCGAGATTGCGACTGATCAGTCGCATTTGCATCGAAATCTTCGGAATATTTCTTAGTAGGTATGGACCACTTTTCATACGCGGAAACCGGATGAGTTCCGCTGTCGTTTGGAAAATCCACAACGTTCATCGCTTCCATCATGCAGATTAGATCGCGAACGTCGTAGTCACCCCTGTCGCTTTCGCTCCAAGCGATGCGCTTGAAGTATGGTTCACCTTTAAGTTCTTCTTTAATCCACTCGAATTTACCATCCAAGTTTGCTATGCTATGGTCTTTAACTTGGATACCTGTGTTCAATCCACGCGAGATATCGGTGATTAATTTATCAGGAACCCCAGTTCGCACTTGGATTTCAACAAAGCTATCGTCAGGTAGAGAAGGATCGCCCTGCGCGTCGCAGATAAGTTTATAGGTGTGGCCACCGTCTACGATGCCTTGGCCATCGCGGATACTAAGTTCGTACAACTCGTCGTCGATGCGGCGAACACTTTCCGCTAGACATACGATGCCCTTGTTCATCAGATCAAATGAGCCGACCACCGCGTCGCGCCCCATCAAGCTTTCATGCACCTCACGATACACACGGCGATTTAGACCCTCCGGGTCTCGCGCGTTAGCATCGGTGCGGATACCGTCTGGAACCTCGCGCGCTTGGACGAGGAAGTAGTGCTTTTCGATCTGCGGAAACACAGGGTGCTTAATGCGGCGGGCCTCTGCCACGCGCAGCTTATGCGTCGTAACGCTCATTGGTCTTCTCCATGCCGTGTCGCTAGGCGACCGTTAAATCCGTGCAGACTGGGCTGCCGGAAATGCGGTCATATCATCAACCCAACGACACGACTAGAGCGTTAGCGGGCTCAATCCCGCTCCCGTCCCCCACTCCCCATATAAAGCTCGCTGCCCGTCTCCTTGAACACCGCGCTCATCGCGGCCATCCCAGCCTCGGCTTCCTCCGCCGCGACAAAGCTTTCGACCGGGGCATTCTGCTTCGCCGCAAAATCCCGCACTTCCTGCGTGATCTTCATCGAGCAGAATTTCGGCCCGCACATCGAGCAGAAGTGCGCGGTCTTGGCGCCTTCCGCGGGGAGCGTCTGGTCGTGATATTGCTCGGCCGTGTCGGGGTCGAGCGACAGGTTGAACTGGTCGCGCCAGCGGAACTCGAAGCGCGCGCGGCTCAGCGCGTCGTCGCGCATCTTGGCGGCGGGGTGGCCCTTGGCGAGGTCGGCGGCGTGGGCGGCGAGCTTGTAGGTGACGACGCCGACCTTCACATCGTCGCGGTCGGGGAGGCCGAGATGCTCCTTGGGCGTGACGTAGCAGAGCATCGCCGTGCCGTACCAGCCGATCATCGCGGCGCCGATGCCCGAGGTGATATGGTCATAGCCGGGCGCGATGTCGGTGGTGAGCGGCCCGAGCGTGTAGAAGGGCGCCTCGCCGCAGGCAGCGAGCTGCTTGTCCATATTCTCCTTGATCTTGTGCATCGGCACATGGCCGGGGCCTTCGATCATCACCTGCACATCCTGTTCCCAGGCGCGTTTGGTCAGTTCGCCCAGCGTGTACAGCTCGGCGAACTGGGCCTCGTCATTGGCGTCGGCGATGCTGCCGGGGCGCAGGCCGTCGCCGAGCGAATAGGCGATGTCATAGGCTTTGCAGATCTCGGTGATCTCGTCGAAATGCTCGTAGAGGAACGATTCCTTGTGGTGGCTGAGGCACCATTTGGCCATGATCGAGCCGCCGCGGCTGACGATGCCGGTGACGCGCTTCGCGGTCATCGGGATGTAGGGCAGGCGGACGCCGGCGTGGATCGTGAAATAGTCGACACCCTGCTCGGCCTGTTCGATCAGCGTGTCGCGGAAGATCTCCCAGGTCAGCTCCTCGGCGATGCCGCCGACCTTTTCGAGCGCCTGATAGATCGGGACGGTGCCGATCGGGACGGGCGAGTTGCGCAGGATCCATTCGCGCGTGTCGTGGATGTTGCGGCCGGTGGAGAGGTCCATCACCGTGTCGGCGCCCCAGCGGATCGACCAGACGAGCTTGTCGACTTCCTGTGCGACGTCGCTTGCCACGGCGGAGTTGCCGATATTGGCGTTGATCTTGACGAGGAAGTTGCGGCCGATCGCCATCGGCTCGGATTCGGGGTGGTTGATGTTGCTGGGGATGATCGCGCGGCCGCGGGCGACCTCGTCGCGGACGAACTCCGGCGTCACGTAATCGGGGATGCTGGCGCCCCAGTCCTGGCCGTCGCGGACATATTCGGCGAGGCGCTCGCGGCCGAGATTCTCGCGGGTGGCGACATATTCCATCTCGGGCGTGATGATGCCGCGGCGGGCATAGTGCATCTGGCTGACATTGGCGCCGGCCTTGGCGCGCAGCACGCGCTTGCGGGTGTTGGGGAAGGGCTGGACGCCGCCCGAGCGGTCGGGGCCGAGCTGGCCATTATCCTCGGGGCGGATTTCGCGCTGGGCGACTTCCTCGACATCGCCGCGGTTGCGGATCCAGTCGCGGCGCAGCTCGGGCAGGCCGGCCATGATGTCGATGCGGGCATTGGGGTCGGTGTAGGGGCCGGAACAGTCATAGACGCGCAGCGGCGGCTCGCCCGAGGACGGCTCGAGGTCGATCTCGCGCATCGCGACGCCGAGCGGGCCGACATGGATTTTGCGTGAGCCGCGGATCGGGCCGGTGGTGACCTTGAGTTCGGTGCGCGCGGGGATGTCGGCCATTCGTCTTGCTCCTCAGACGGGAGCAAACGGGCTTGGGTGAGAAGCCGCCCACTCCCTACGCCGGTGTCAACCGGATCAGGTTCAGCGGGTCGGTGGCTCGTGCCACCCTCTCAAGCGCCGTCAGCGCTCCCCCGGGGATGGCGTCTTGTAGCGGGGTCGGACGGTGAGCGCCAGACGGTCAGAGCAGATATTGCATCCGCACCTGCTGCGGCTTGGTCGTGCCGTCGAGCGTGAAGCGGGCGGCGGCGAAGCTGGGCGGGCCGAAGCGGATCACGGGATTGCGGCTGAAGCCGAAGCCCTCGCGCGGGATGCCCATCAGCTTGTCGAGCTTGTGGTTGCCATTCTCGTCATGGATGATCGCCGCGGCGTAATCGCCCGGTGGCAGACCGTCGAACTGGATGCGGGTTTGGGTCGCGGGCACGGAGCGGCTCATGCCGCGCGCGTCCTTGCAGTCGGGGAAGCTCTCGGCGCGGGCGGTCAGGCAGATGCGAAGCTGGCCCTTGGCCGAGCGCAGCTTCTGGATGTCGAGCTCAAGCGACGCGATCGGCGACGCGCCCAGCAGCAGCGCGCCGAGCGGCAGCAGCATGGCTGCGCGTGAAATCGCCGAGGCCCTCGTCGGTGCCGCACACTCGATCCCAGAAGCGGAAATAAAGGCCATAATTGCACCCGTACTGATCGTGGTGCTTCTGGTGATGGCTCGCGGTGATCAGCCACGCGCCGAGTGGACCGCGCCACATCGCCCGTGGAAACACCTCCCACCCCATGTGATTGGTCACCCCCATAACCGTCATGATCGCCAGCACAACGCCCAATGCGGCGACGTGAATGGGAATGACGAAGGCCAGCGCCGGAATGACGACGGCGCCGGTCAGCGCTTCGATCGGGTGGAAGCTCATCGCCGCCCAGGCGGTGGGCGGCCGGCTGGCGTGATGGACGGCATGGGCGAGCCGGAACGGGCCGGGGCGGTGCATCCAGCGGTGCGTCCAGTAGAACCATGTGTCGTGCGCGAACAGGTAGAGCAGGACCGAGAGCGGGAGATACCAGAGCGGGTAGCCGCTCGCGTCGGTGTAAATTCGCGTCCAGCCGTGATTCTGCCAGCCCCAGGCGACGATCCCCGCCGGGATGCCATAGATCGCGGCGCTGGCGAGGCTCCACGCGATCTCGCGGCGCATCTGTGCGTCGAGCCCGGTGTAGAGGCCGGGATGCCGCGCGCGCGTCGCCCAGGCGAAGGCGCCCGAGACGATCAGATAGCGCACCCCGACGATCAGCGTCATGGCGAGCGCGGAAAGGGGGATGGCGAGCCACATGGCGTCCGCCTTACAGCAATCCGCCCGCGGCCTGCCACGTCTTGATCGCTTCCACCGGCCACACCAGCATCAGTATGTTGAGCGTGAGGTTGTCGCGGATCAGGATGAGCGTCGCCAGCTCGAACAGGATCGCGAGCGCCACGGTGGCGGCGACCGGCAGGCGCGCGGCGAGCCAGAAGCCGGTGGCCATCCAGCCGATATCGGCGAGCGAGTTGAGTATCGAATCGCCCGAATAGCCGAACGCGATCGTCGCCTCGCGATAGCGGTCGATGATGATCGGCGAGTTTTCGAGCAGCTCCCACGCGCCCTCGATCGTCACGGCGAGCGGCAGCGCCCAGCGGCGGGCGTCCCCGCGCAGGACGAGGTGCGCCGCGCCGTAGAAGAGGAAGCCGTGGATGATGTGGCTGAACGTGTACCAGTCGGCGATGTGCTGGCTGTTGCCGCTAGACTGGACGGTGCCGTGCCACAGCTCGACCGTGCCGCACGGGCAGATCGGCGGGCGGTTCATGGTGAAGAGGATGAGCGCGCAGGAGGTGGCGAGGGCGAGCGCGGCGAAGAGCGTGCGGCGGGTGGGGAGGAGGGTTGGCATTGCGGTGGTTATTACACGGCAGTGAGGCGCGTTGAAGCGCGGCAGGTTTGCGATCCCGTTGCAGACAGCACACAGCGCGTTACGCTGGAAAGATGATCGATACAGACGCCAATTCAGGACTCGGGTGGCGCTCCAACCAGCCTTGGGGTTGCTGGATAGGCCTGCTCAGCATCGTTGTTGCGTTGGTGATCGGATATGGCTTCGTGACTGGCTATTTGCCGATCCGGCCCTTCGACTCGGGACTTTGGCGACAAGCGCGAACAACAGATAATCAGGTTCGTCTAAGAATGGTCGAATGGCTCGTTAGGAGTGGGCGGCTTGACGGATTGACCCGCGCGCAAGTGGTGAAGTTGCTCGGAAGGCCAGACGGCGGTCCATATTTTCGTGATTGGGACCTCGTGTATCTGCTCGGGCCAGAGCGGGGTCTGATCGGCCTGGATTCCGAATGGCTCGTTCTTCGCATCGGGTCGGATGGACGGGTAGCGGAGTATCGCGTGGTGCGGGATTGAACTTCGGCGCCCGCCGATGAAAGGTTCATGGCGTGCGGCGACCGGGGTTTGACGCCGCGTGCCGATCCGCTAGGCGGCGATGATGCCCGCCAACATCAAATGCGACGTTGCCATCGTGGGAGGGGGGCTGGCCGGCGGGCTGATCGCGCTGGCGCTGCGCAAGCTGCGGCCCGAGCTGGACGTGCGCATCGTCGAGGGCGGGACCACGCTAGGCGGCAATCATCTGTGGTCGTTCTTCGCCAGCGATGTCGCGGCCCGGGACCGCTGGCTGGTCGCGCCGCTGATCTCCTATGGCTGGACGAGCTATGACGTCGCCTTTCCGGGGCATGCGCGAACGCTGAAGGCGAGCTATTATTCGATCGAGTCCGAGCGGTTCGACCGGGTGGTGCGCGGCGCGATGCCGAAGGGGCGCGTGCTGACGCGGCGCAAGGTGCTGGGGACGAGCGCGCGCACGGTGATGCTGGCGGACGGGGGCCGGATCGAGGCCGGGGGCGTGATCGATTGCCGCGGGGCGGGCGATCTCGGCAAGCTCGACCTTGGCTGGCAGAAATTTTTGGGCCGCGAGCTGGCGCTGGCCGAGCCGCATGACCTCAAGCGGCCAGTGATCATGGACGCCACGGTGCCGCAGGTCGACGGCTATCGCTTCGTCTATGCGCTGCCCTTCGCGGCGACGCGGCTGTTCGTCGAGGACACTTATTACAGCGATTCGCCGCGGATCGAGCGCGCCGCGCTGGGCAAGCGTATCGATGCGTGGACGAAGGCGCATGGCATTCAGGTCGAGGCGGTGACGCGCGAAGAGACGGGCGCGCTGCCGGTGGCGATGGGCGGCGATTTCGAGGGCTATTGGGCGTCGGGCGGCAACCGCGTCGCCAAGGCCGGGATGCGCGCCGGGCTGTTCCATCCGGTCACCGGCTATTCGCTGCCCGATGCGGTGCGGCTGGCGGCGCTGATCGGGTCGGCCAGCGACCTCAGCGGCGCGGCGTTGCACGAGCTGACGCATGGCTATGCCGCCAAGCAATGGAAGAAGCGCGGTTTTTACCGGATGCTGTCGGCGATGCTGTTTCGCGCCGCCGAGCCGGCGGAACGTTACCGCATTCTCGAACGCTTCTATCGGCTGGACGCGGGGCTGATCGCACGCTTCTATGCCGGGCAATCGGGGTTATTGGACCGTGCGCGCGTGCTGGCCGGCAGGCCGCCGGTGCCGGTCAAACGCGCGATCGAAGTCATCAGGGGCATGAATTGAGGAAAGCGGTCGTCATCGGTGCAGGGTTCGGCGGACTGGCGCTGGGCATCCGCCTGCAATCGGCGGGCGTCGATACCGTCATCGTCGAGGCGCGCGACAAGCCCGGCGGGCGGGCTTATTATTGGGAGAAGGACGGCTTTACCTTCGACGCCGGGCCGACGGTGATCACCGCGCCCGAGGCGCTGGAGGAATTGTGGGCGCTGTCGGGCCACCGCATGGCCGACGATGTGACGCTAAGCCCGGTTTTGCCCTTTTACCGGCTCAACTGGCCCGACGGCACCAATTTCGATTACACCAATGACGACGCCGTGCTGATGGGCGAGATCGCCAAGCTCGATCCGGCGGACATCGAGGGTTATCGGCGCTTTCTGACCTATTCGGCCGGGGTGTATCGCGAGGGCTATGAGAAGCTCGGCACAGTCGCGTTTCTCGACTTCACGTCGATGGTCAAGGCGGCGCCGGCGCTGATGAAATATCAGGCGTGGCGCAGCGTCTATTCGATGGTTTCGTCGTTCGTGAAGAACGAGAAATTGCGCGAGGCGCTGTCGTTCCACACGCTGCTGGTCGGCGGCAATCCGATGACGACGAGCGCGATCTATGCGCTGATCCACAAGCTCGAGCGTGACGGCGGCGTGTGGTTCGCGATGGGCGGGACCAACCGGCTGGTGGCGGGAATGGTGCGGCAGTTCGAGCGGCTCGGCGGGGTGGTGAAGCTCGGCGACGGGGTGGCGCAGATCGAGACGCTGGGCGAGCGCGCGACCGCGGTGGTGACCAAGAGCGGTGCGCGCTTCGAGGCGGACATGGTGGCGAGCAACGCCGACCTGATGCACAGTTATCGCGACCTGCTCAGGGGTTCGCGCAGCGCGCAGCGGACCGCGGCCAGGCTTGAGAAGAAGCGTTTCTCGCCGTCGCTGTTCGTGGTGCATTTCGGGGTGAAGGGGACCTGGCCGGGGATTCCGCACCACATGATCCTGTTCGGGCCGCGCTATAAGGAATTGCTGGCCGACATCTATGATACCGGGGTGATTTCGCAGGACTTCTCGCTGTATCTGCACCACCCGACGGTGACCGATCCGTCGATGGCGCCGGAGGGACATTCGACCTTCTATGCGCTGGCGCCGGTGCCGCATCTCGGCAAGTTTCCGGGCGACTGGGACCAGATCGCGCCGGTGCTGGAGAAGCGCATTCTCGACGAGGTCGGGCGGCGGCTGATCCCCGACATTCACGAGCGGATCGTGACCAAGTTCAGCTATGCCCCGAGCGATTTCCGCGACGATCTCGGCGCGCATCTGGGGAGCGCGTTCAGTCTGGAGCCGATCCTGACGCAGAGCGCGTATTTTCGGGCGCACAATCGCGACGATTCGATCGAGAACATGTATTTCGTCGGCGCGGGGACGCATCCCGGCGCGGGCATCCCCGGCGTGGTGGGAAGCGCAAAGGCGACCGCCGCGCTGATGCTGGAGCAGGAAGCGTGAAACGGCTTGCGATCTATTGCGGTTCGGCGACGCCGGGCGATCCGGTCTATATGGAGAATGCGCGCTTTGTCGGTCGCAGCCTGGCCGAGCGCGGGATCGGGGTGGTCTATGGCGGCGGGCGGCTGGGGCTGATGGGCGCGGTCGCGGATGCGGCGCTGGCGACGGGTGGCGAGGTGATCGGGGTGATCCCGCAGGCGCTGGTCGATGCCGAAGTGGCACATCGCGGCTGCACCGAGCTGCATGTCGTGCGGACCATGCACGAGCGCAAGCAGGCGTTCACCGACCTGAGCGACGGCTTCATCACCTTGCCCGGCGGGACCGGGACGATGGACGAGCTGTGGGAGGCGATGAGCTGGGCGCAGATCGGCTATCATGCCAAGCCGGTCGGGCTGCTCAACGTCGCGGGCTATTATGACGGGCTGATCGAGTTCGTGCGCAAGATGGGCGAGGTCGGCTTTTTGCGGCCGCAGCACCAGTCGCTGCTGATCGTCGATCATTCGCTCGAGGGACTGCTGCGGCGGATGGGTAGCCATGTGCCCGCGACGACGATTGGGCAGATCGGCAGCAAGGACTTGTGAGTTCGGGGCCGACCCGCGCGTCGGTGGTGGCGGCGGCGCGGGAGAGCATCGCGCGCGGATCGAAGAGCTTCGCGGCGGCGAGCCAGCTGTTCGACGCGGCGACGCGCGAGCGGGCGTGGCTGCTCTATGCCTGGTGCCGCGAGTGCGACGATCTCGCCGACGGGCAGGTGCTGGGGCATGACGCTGCGCCGGTGGCCGATCCGGCGGCGCGGCTGGCGCGGATCAGGGCGCTGACCGGGCAGGCGCTGGCGGGCGAATGGACCGGCGATCCGGCGTTCGATGCGCTCAGGATCGTGGCGAAGGAGACGCGCATGCCGCATCGCTTCGCGCACGATCTGGTCGAGGGGTTCGCGCTCGACGCGAAGGGCTGGATGCCGCGGTCGGAGGCCGATCTGTTGCGCTATTGCTACCATGTCGCGGGTGCGGTCGGGTGCATGATGGCGGTGGTGATGGGGGTGTCGCCCGATGACGAGGCGACGCTGGATCGGGCGTGCGATCTGGGGCTGGCGTTCCAGCTGGCGAACATCGCGCGCGATATCGAGGCTGATGACCGGATCGGGCGCTGTTACCTGCCGGTCGAATGGCTGGTCGAGATGGACATTCCGCCCGGCCAGCACATGAAGCCGCCCTTCCGCCCGCGGCTGGTGGTGATCGCCAGATGGCTGGGCGAGATGGCCGAGGATTATGGCGCGAGCGCGCGGCGGGGCACGCCGGCGCTGGGCTTTCGCTCGGCCTGGGCGGTGCTGGCGGCGGCGGGCATCTATGGCGATATCGCGCGCGAAGTGGTGACGCGCGGCGCGCATGCCTGGGACCATCGCGCGAGGACGAGCGGGTGGCAGAAGGCGGGGTGGATCGCCGCGGCGGCGGGACAGGCGGCGCTGCGGCGCGCACTGTATCCGCCCAAACCGCGGCCCGAGGGGCTGTGGACGCGGCCGCGGGACTAGCCCGCGCGGTGGACCGCGAAGCCGGCGAAGCTCTGGTTGACCGGCATCATCTCCATCGTGTTGATGTTGAGGTGCGGCGGGAGCGACGCGACCCACAGGATCATGCCGGCGATGTCCTCGGCGGTCATCGGATCGGCGCCGCCATAGAGCTTGTCCGACGCGTCCTGGCTGCCGGTGCGGACGAGGGTGAATTCGGTCTCGGCCATGCCCGGCTCGATCGAGGTCACGCGCACGCCGGTGCCGGCGAGGTCTGAGCGCAGCGACAGGCTGAACTGATGCACGAACGCCTTGGTGCCGCCATACACATTGCCGCCGAGATAGGGGTAGGTCGCGGCGACCGACGAGAGGTTGATGACCGCGCCCTTGCGCTCGATCAGCAGCGGCAAGAGCTTGTGCGTGATCGAGACGAGCGCGGTGACATTGGTGTCGATCATCACCTTCCAGTTGCCGAGATCGGCGGTCTGGGCGGTGTGCGTGCCGAGCGCGAGGCCGGCATTGTTGACGAGCAGGTCGATGCCGCGAAACGCCTCGGGCAGATTGTCGAGCGCGGCGTCGCGCGCGGCTTCGTCGCGGATGTCGAAGACCGCCGGGTGGAATTTGTCGTCGCCGAGCTCCTTGGCCAGCGCTTCGAGCCGGTCGGCGCGGCGGCCGGTGCCGATGACGCGCCAGCCGGCGGCGGTGAACAGGCGCGACGCGGCCTCGCCGAAGCCCGAGGTCGCGCCGGTGATGAGGGCGGTGCGCATTCTTACTCACTCCTTCGTCACCCCGGCCTTGTGCCGGGGTCCGCGGTGCCGCGAGGGCGGGGATTGAACCTTGCGGGCATTGCTTGCCGCCCGGCGGACCCCGGCACAAGGCCGGGGTGACGGGTTTGGGGGTTAGCCCCTCAAGGTCGCGCCGAGCTTGCTTGCCGCCGCCACGATCTTGTCGGCGATCGCTTTCAGCTCTGCGTCGGTGAAGCTCTTGTCGCCGGGTTGCAGCGTGACTTCGATGGCGAGGCTCTTGTGTCCTTCCTCGACGCCAGCGCCGGTGAACAGGTCGAACAGGCGGGCATCGGTGATCGCCGCCTTGTCCGCGCCCCTGATTGCGCGGACGAGGTCGCCCGCGGCGAGCGCGTCGGGGACGAGGAAGGCGAAGTCGCGGGTGACGGCCTGCAATGCCGGGGGCGTGTAGGCGGGGCGCATGAAGCCCCCCCCTCTTTCATTGGCGCCGCCGCGCTTGGCGGGGATCGCGTCGAGGAAGATCTCGACCGCGGCGGCGGGACCGTCGAGGTCGAACGCCTTGAGCAAAGCCGGGTGGAGCATGCCGAAGCTCGCCAGCACGGTCTTGGGGCCGAGGCGCAGCGTGGCGGACTGGCCGGGGTGCCAGGCATCGCCGGCTTCGCCCATGACCTGCAGATTGCCGGCCGGGGCGCCGGCGGCTTCGAGCAACGCGAGCGCTTCGGCCTTGGCGTCATAGGCGGTGAAGGGTTGCGCCTTGCCGCTCGCCCAGCCGCGCGGCGTCCTGTCGCCGGTGAGCAGGGCGGTGAGCGTCAGGCGCTCGCCATCGGCGAGGTAGCGGCGGCCGAGTTCGAACAGGCGGACGCTGGTGGCGCCGCGCTTCAAGTTGCGTCCGGCGGCCATCAGCAGGCCGGGGAGCAGCGAGGGGCGCATGACCTTGAGGTCCTCGCTGATCGGATTGGCGAGGCTCCACGCGCCGCCGCCGACCGCTGCCGCTTCCTGCTCGGCGATGAAGCTCCACGTCACCGCTTCGTTGAGGCCGCGCGCGGCGGCGGTGCGGCGCAGGCGGCGTTCGAGCTTCTGCTCGGGCGTGGCAGTGGGTTTGGCGACGCCGGGCGCGCGCGGCAGCGGGGTCGAGGGGACGTTGTCGATGCCGGCGATGCGGATCACTTCCTCGACGATATCGGCGGGGCCGTCGATGTCGGGCCGCCAGCTGGGCACGCCGACAATCCAGGGCGCGTCCGGCGTGCCGTCATGCAGCCAGAACTGCTCGCCGGCGTCGTCGATCAGCCAGAAACCGAGCGAGTCGAGAATCTCGTGCTGTTGCTTGTCGGGCAGCGCGAGGCCGCCGAGCGTTTCCGCCAGCGACGGATCATAGGCGACCGGCTGCGGCAGCGCGATGTCGCGGGCCTCGGCCTCGATGATGCCGCTGGCGGTGCCGCCGCAGATGTCGTGCATCAGCCGCGTCGCCATGTAGAGGCCATCATACATGATGCACGGATCGACGCCGCGCTCGAAGCGCTGGCGCGCGTCGCTGGTGAGGTTGAGTTTCTGGCCGGTGCGCGCGATCGTGTCCGGCGCGAAATAGGCGCATTCGATCACCACGTCCGTGGTCGTCTCCGAAACGCCAGAATGCTCGCCGCCCATGATGCCGCCGATATCGTGGACCGCGACGTCGTCGGCGATCACGGTCATCGTCTCGTCGAGCGTGTAAGTCTTGCCGTTGAGTGCCAGCACGTTCTCGCCCGGCTTCGCCTTGCGCGCCACCAGCGAGCCGCTGAGCTTGGCTTCGTCATAGACGTGCAGCGGGCGCCCGACATCGACGGTGAAATAGTTGGTGACATCGACGAGCGCCGAGATCGGCTTCTGACCGATCGCACGCAGCCGGCGCTGAAGCCATTCGGGTGACTCGCGATTAGTGCAGCCGGTCAGGCGCTGGGCGTAGAAGCGTGGGCAGCCTTCGGCATCCTCGATCCGCACCTTGGGCGGCGCGGCATCGAGCTTGATGTGCGGGATCGGATCGCCCGCCTTTTCGCGCACATTGTACCACGGCCAGTACGCGTCCGGATGGAAGCTGATCGTGTATTCGACCAGCGTGCCCAGCCCGGCGGCCGCCAGATCGCGCGCAATGCCACGCACGCCCATGCAATCCGGGCGGTTGGGCGTGATCGAGACGTCGAACACCGGATCGTTGAGCCCGGCATAGTCGGCATAGGGTGTGCCCTGCACCGGCAGCGGGCTGTGATCGGGCAGCGAGATGATGCCGTCATGCTCGTCGCCCAGCCCCAGCTCGCGCGTCGAGCACATCATGCCGAAGCTCTCGACGCCGCGAATCGCCGATTCCCTGATCGTGATGCCGCTGCCTGGGACATAGGTGCCCGGCGGCGCGAACACGCCGTACATATACGCTTCTGCGTTCGGCGCGCCGCACACGACCTGCACCGGCTGGCCGCCATTATAGTCGGGGCCGGCATCGACCATCAGCACTTGCAGCTTATCGGCCTGCGGGTGGCGCTCGGCGCTGACCACACGCGCGATGCGGAATGGGGCGAGCGCGGCGCCGGCGTCGGTCACGCCCTCGACCTCGATGCCGATGCGGTTGAGCGTGGCGGCGATCGTCTCGACCGAGGCGTCGGTGTCGAGATGGTCCTTGAGCCAGGAGAGGGTGAACTTCATGCGCCGACTCCTCCGCTCAGCGTGGGCACATCGAGCGCCGAGAAGCCGTAATGTTTGAGCCAGCGCAGGTCGCCGTCGAAAAAGGCGCGCAGATCGTCCATTCCGTATTTGAGCATGGCGAGGCGATCGACGCCGGTGCCGAAGGCGAAGCCCTGCCATTCATTGGGATCGAGTCCGCACGCCTCGATCACCTTGCGGTGGACCATGCCGGAGCCGAGCACCTCCATCCAGCCGCCTGTCGCGGTGTCGCCGCCGCCGCCGATGACGCGCTTGCCCTTGATGAGCGTGTAGCCGACATCGACCTCGACCGAGGGTTCGGTGAACGGGAAATAGCTCGGGCGCAGGCGCAGGACGATGTCGTCGCGCTCGAAATAGGCCTTGAGGAAGGTCTCCAGCGTCCATTTGAGGTGGCCGAGCGTCAGCCCCTTGTCGATCACCAGCCCCTCGATCTGGTGGAACATCGGGGTGTGCGTGGCGTCGCTGTCGCTGCGATAGACGCGGCCGGGCGCGATGATGCGGATCGGCGGGGGCGTCGAGGTCATGGTGCGGATCTGCACGGGCGAGGTGTGCGTGCGCAGCACCATCGGCTGTTCGTGCTCGCCGGCGAGGTAGAAGGTGTCGTGCATCGCGCGCGCCGGATGCGTCTCCGGAATGTTGAGCGCGGTGAAATTATGCCAGTCGTCCTCGATCTCCGGCCCGGTGGCGACCGCGAAGCCTAAGTCGGCGAAGATTTCTGCGAGCTCGTCCATCACCTGACTGATCGGGTGGACGCTGCCCGCGGGAACGGCATCGGCGGGCAATGTGAGGTCGATCGTCTCGCTGGCGAGCTTCGCCTCGAGCGCCGACCCTTCGAGGCTTGCCTTACGCGCGGCGATGGCGTCGGTGACGGCTTCGCGCAGGCCGTGGATGCGCGGACCGGTTTCCTGACGCGCCTCGGGGCTCATCTGCCCGAGCGTCTTGAGCAGCCCGGTGACCGCGCCCTGCTTGCCGAGCGCCTGCACGCGCACCGCGTCGAGCGCGTCGAGGCCGGACGAGGCATCGATCGCGGCGAGCAGGTCGGCCTTGAGTTGGTCGAGATCGGTCATTTGCGTTCCGTTCGTTGTCGCAATGGCCCGAACCGCAGTCCGGGGCGAAGGTCAAGGCTTAGACGCGGCTCCCCAGCAACGCCGCGCCGAAGCCGACGAACATCGCGCCGGTCACGCGGTTGAAGATGCGCTGGCGGTTGGCCGGGGCGAGCCAGGCGGCGAGCGAGCGGCCGCCGAGCGCATAGGCCATGAACCAGAAGGTCTCGATCGCGGTGAAGCTGACGATCAGGACCGCGAGCTGCGGCGCGAAGGGCGCGCTGGTGTCGATGAACTGCGGGAACAGCGCGGCAGCGAAGACGATCAGCTTGGGGTTGGCGAAACCGGTGCCGAGCGCGGCGGCGAACATCGCGGGAAGCGATGGCGTGTGCGGGGGTCTGCCGGCGTCCTCGCCGCCGCCCACCGGCGCGCGCCACGCCTTGACGCCGAGCCAGACGAGATAGCCGACGCCGGCATAGCGCAGCACGTCGAACAGCAGCGGCGACGCCTTGAGCAGCGCGCCGAGGCCTGCGGCCGATGCGATCAGGCAGACGAGGTTTGCGGTCATCAGCCCGGCCATCGACGCGGTCGAACGGCGTGCGCCGTGATGGATGCTCTGCACCATGACGTGGAGCATGTTCGGTCCCGGCGTCGCGGAGATCAGGAACACGGCGGTGACGTAGAGCCACCAGGTCTGGAGCGTCATCGGGTCGTCCTTCCCGGGTCCAAGAAAAAGGGCGCCGGTGTTGCCACCGGCGCCCCATATTTCGGTCGCTACAGGTCGCTTCAGGCGGCCTGGGGCAGCGCCGCCTTCGCCTGTGCGATGATGGCGGTAAACGCTTCGCCCTCGTGCATCGCAATATCGGCCAGGACCTTCCGGTCCAGCTCGATGCCCGCCAACTTGAGGCCGTGCATGAACTGCGAGTAGCTCAGGCCCTCGGCGCGGACGCCGGCGTTGATGCGCTGGATCCAGAGCGCGCGGAAGCTGCGCTTCTTTACCTTGCGGTCGCGATAGGCGTACTGGCCGGCCTTTTCGACCGCCTGACGCGCGACGCGGATCGTGTTCTTGCGACGACCGCGATAGCCCTTGGCCTGCTCAAGAATATTCTTGTGCTTGGCGCGGGTGGTTACACCCCGTTTGACTCGTGCCATGGTCTATTCCTTACTTGAGGCCGTAGGGCGCCCAGAGGCGCACATGGCCGGCATCAGCTTCGGACAGGACCGACGTGCCGCGGTTGGTGCGAATATACTTCGCGTTATGGCTGGACAGCCGGTGACGCTTGCCGGCAACGCCGTGCTTCACCAGGCCGGTCGCGGTGAATTTGAATCGCTTCTTCACACCGCTCTTGGTCTTCATCTTGGGCATTTTCGTCTCCTTTTACGCGCGACGATTACAGACGGCCCCGGCAGCCCTTGATAGCCGGGCAGTCCCTGAAATCGCGGAAAGGCGGGCCATTAGTTTGTTTGGGACGGTTTTGCAACCGTCCGCCGCACCAGCCCGCTCCCCCACCCGGCCACCCACTTCAGGGTATCTTCGATGGGTGGCCGGGTGGGGGAGCGGGCTGGTGCGGCCCCCGGCTCGGTAACGAGCCGCACAAACAAGGAACCTGTTACGGTTACGAGTCTTTTCAACATCATGGCCGACCGGGATGCCCCGATCGTCGCGGCGGATGCGACGCCTGTCGATTCGCCAGAGACCACGCCGCCAGCCGCAGAAAAGCGCCGCTGGCCGCGCTGGCTTGTCATCACCTTGCGGGCGATCGGTGGCATCCTGCTGGCGATCTTCCTTGCCTGGGCGATCCTGTACATCACCAAGGGACGGTTTCTGAAGGGGACGTTCGAGCGGATCGTCAGCAAGACGAGCGGGCGCGAAGTGAGGGTCGCGGGCGATTTCCAGTTCTATTTCAACCCATTCAACCTCAAATATGTCTCGGAGGGGCTGACCGTCTCCAACCCCGCCTGGGTCGGGCCGGCGGCGTCACGCGGCAATTTCTTCGAGGCGAAGCGGATCGAGGCGAATGTCGCGACGCTGACCTTCATCTTCGGCAAAAGGCGCGTGAACATCCTCGACCTGCAGGGCGCCAATGTCGACCTGCGCTGGGATGCGGCGCGCGAGCGTAACAGCTGGACGTTCAGCGAGACGAAGGGCGAGCCGCTCGACCTGCCGCTGATCCGCCGCGCGGTCGTGGCGGGGACGCGGGTGCGCTATCGCGATCCGGCGATGCTGATCTTCGCCGACATCGGCATCGATACGGTCGAGGCGCGAGGCACGGAACTGACGACCGCGATCCGCTTTTCCGGACGCGGCGAGGCACGGCGGACGCCGTTCCGGATCGCGGGCGCGCTGTTCACGCCGAACGCGACCGTGCGCGGCGGCGAGAACCGGCTGGCGCTGCGCATCGACGCGGTGCGGACGCGGGCGGACATCACCGGCACCCTGCCCGGCGCGACCGAGATCGAGGGCGCCGACCTGCATGCCGATGTGCGCGGGAGCAACCTTGCCGATGCCTTTTCGATCGTCGGCATCGCGGTGCCCGACACGCGCGCCTATCGGCTGCGTTCGGCGTTGACCAAACAGGGCAATGAGTGGCGCTTCACCAGGCTGCGCGGGCGGTTCGGCGACAGCGATCTGGCCGGGCGGATGACGGTGCGGCTGGGTGAACCGCGGCTGTTCCTTGACGCCAGCCTGACGACGCGGACGCTCGACATTGTCGATGCCGGACCGTTCGTCGGCTATTCGCCGCGCGAGTCGGAGACGGGCGACATCGTGGTGACGGCGCAGGGGCGGCCGCGCATCCTGCCCGACGCGCCGCTGCGGGTAGAGGCGCTGAAGAATTTCGACGCACGCGTCGACTGGAAGGTCGCACGGGTGCGCGCGGACAAATTGCCGTTGAGCGATATCACGCTGGGGCTGCGGCTCGACGACCGGCTGCTGACGCTTTCGCCGCTCAACTTCGCGATGGCGCGCGGGACGGTGTCGTCGGACATCACGATCAACGCGCGCAACCCGGCGGTGTTCACCGATTACGACATCCGCCTGTCGCCGACGCCGATGGGGACGTTGCTCAGGGGCTTTGGCGTGGAGGAATCGGGGACCAGCGGCACGGTCAAGGCGCGGGTCAAGATGAGCGGGCTCGGCGACAGCGTGCGCAAGTCGCTGGCGAATTCGAACGGACGGATCGCGGTGATCATCCCGCGTGGGTCGATGTGGACACGCAACACCGAACTGTCCGAGCTCGATATCGGCGTGTTCATCCAGAAGATGTTCGAGAAGAAGCTGAAGGAGCCGGTGCAGATCAATTGCGGGCTGGTCGCCTTCACCGTGCGCGGCGGTGTGGCGGCGGCGGACCCGATCCTGATCGATACGCGCAAGAATGTGATGCTCGGGCGCGGCGGGTTCAGCTTCCGCAACGAGACGCTCGATCTGGCGTTCCGCGCGGATTCGAAGAAGTTCAGCCTGTTCTCGGGCCAGTCGCCGGTGGGGATTGGCGGCTATTTCGCGGAGCCGAACATCGATGTGATCTCGCCCGAACTGGTGACGCGGGCCGGCGTCGGACTGGGGCTGGGCGCGGTGGTCAATCCGCTGGCGGCGGTTCTGGCGTTCGTCGATGTCGGTGACGCCAAGGCGGCCGATTGCGGCCCGGTATTGGCAGGGGCGAGCGCGCGGGCGCAGCGGGACGTGAAGGGCCGGCCACGCGACGATGTCGGGCGCGGGACCACGGCGAAGTCGGAGGACGGCAAACGCTCCAAGGGCGAGCGTCAGGAGCAGCGCAAGAAGTTTCTGGGGATTTTCTAGCGGTTCAATGTCCGCGGCACGCCAGCGTTTCGACGATCTCCTCGATCCGCGCGGGGTCGCCGGCGGCGATGACTTCGCCGTTGCTCGCGGCGTGGAGCGGGTCGCCCTGCCAGTCGCACATGCGGCCGCCGGCGCCCTCGACGACGGGGACGAGCGCGGCGAAATCGTGGAGCTTGAGGCCGGCTTCGATGACGAGATCGAGATGGCCCGAGGCGACGAGGCCGTAATTATAACAGTCGCCGCCGAGGATCGTGCTCATCACCTGGCCGTCGACATGCTCGAAGGCGTGGAGCTGGTCGTCCTCGAACAAGGCCGGCGAGGTGGTGGCGAGCAGCGCCTGCGAGAGTTCGCGGCAGGTGCGCGCCTGAATGGGCTGGCCGTTGAAGGTGGTGGTGCGGCCGGTGACGCCGACCCAGCGCTCCTTGATGATCGGCTGGTCGATGATGCCGAGCACCGGCCAGCCATTGTCGAGCAGCGCGATCAGCGTGCCGAAGATCGGGCGGCCGGCGATGAAGCTGCGCGTGCCGTCGATCGGGTCGAGCACCCAGGTCCGGCCGCTGGTGCCTTCTCGCGTTGCCTCCTCTTCGCCGACGATCGCGTCCATCGGACGCTCGGCGATGATCAGGCGGCGCATCACCGCCTCGGCTTCCTTGTCGGCGAGCGTGACGGGCGAGGCGTCGGCCTTGGCTTCGAGACCATGCTCGGCGCGGAAATAAGGGCGGATCGCCGCGCCCGCCGCATCGGCGAGGCGGTTGGCGAGGTCGATGTCGGCTTGGGTGACGGGCATGGGGCGTGGTTAGTTCGTCCGGTCACGCTCGCCTAGTGTTCTTCGTCATCCCGGCCTCGTGCCGGGATCCACGGTGCGGCCAAGACTGCGGATGGAGGTTCTGGCGGCATCGCTTGCGGCACGGTGGACCCGGCACAAGGCCGGGGTGACGGGCGTTTTTTGGGAGAAGGGCTCAGCCTTTGGGCTGTTTCTTGCCCTGGATCGCGGACAGCACGCCGCGCACGGTGCGGACTTCCTGCGCCGTCCAGCCGGGCTTGGTCAGCAGGTTGCGCAAGGTCAGCCGCGTCACCGCGACGCGTTCGGGCGGATAATAATAGCCGCTGTCGGCGAGCAGCAGCTCGAAATGGCCGATCATGCCCTCCAGCTCTTCCTGCGGCGCCGGGGGCAGCAGCTCGGTGCGTGGTGGCTGGGCGAGGTCTTTCGCCTTCGACCATTCATAGGCGACGAGGATCACCGCCTGCGCCAGGTTGAGCGAGCCGAATTGCGGGTTGATCGGCACCGTCAGGATGGTGCGGGCGAGGTTGACGTCCTCGGTCGCGAGGCCGGAGCGTTCGGCGCCGAACAGGATCGCGCTGCGGCCGGGCGCGGCGTGGATCTCCGCGGCGGCCTGCGCCGGATCGACCACCGGCTTGGTCACGCCGCGCTTGCGCACGGTGGTGGCATAGACATGCTCGCAATCGGCCACCGCGTCGGCGACCGACTCATAGACTTTTGCCTGTTCGAGGACGATGTCGGCGCCGCTCGCCGCGGGTCCGGCGCTGGGGTTGGGCCAGCCGTCGCGCGGGGTGACCAGGCGCATTTCGGTCAGCCCGAAATTGAGCATCGCGCGCGCCGCCTTGCCGATATTCTCGCCGAGCTGCGGCCGCACCAGAACGACCACAGGATTCTCTGGGACGGGCCGCGTCACTTCTTCCCGGCCTCGCTGACGTTGCTCGCGAATTCCTCGAAATCGCGGGCCTCGCGGAAATCGCGATAGACGCTGGCGAAGCGGATATAGGCGACCGAATCGAGTCCCTTGAGCGCGTCCATCACCATCTCGCCGATGCGCTGCGAGGGGATTTCGGGATCGCCTTGAGTCTCGAGCTGGCGCTGGATGCCCGAGACCAGCCGCTCGATCTGCGTGCCGTCGATCGGGCGCTTGCGGCAGGCGATCGAGACCGAGCGGATCAGTTTCTCGCGCTCGAATGGCTCGCGCTTGTCCTCGGATTTCAGAACGGTCAGCTCGCGCAGCTGGATGCGCTCGAAGGTGGTGAAGCGCGCCGCGCACGCCTCGCACTGCCGCCGCCGGCGGATCGCCGCCCCGTCTTCGGTGGGGCGGCTGTCCTTTACCTGTGAGTCTTCGTTACCGCAGAACGGACACCGCAAGCCTCATCCCTCCGGGTAGATCGGGAAGCGTTCGCACAGCGCGCGGACGCGGGTGCGGACATTGGCCTCGACCTGCGCGTCGCCGGCCTCGCCATTCTTGCGCAGGCCGTCGAGCACGTCGGCGACCATGTTGCCGATCTCGCGGAATTCGGCCGGGCCGAAGCCGCGCGTCGTGCCGGCCGGCGAGCCGACGCGAATGCCGCTGGTCTTGACCGGGGGCAGCGGGTCGTTGGGGATGCCGTTCTTGTTGCAGGTGATCGCCGCGCGCTCGAGCGCCTCGTCGGCGTCCTTGCCGGTGACGCCGAGCGGGGTCAGGTCGATCAGCGCAAGGTGCGTGTCGGTGCCGCCCGAGACCACCGCCGCGCCGCGCTCCTTGAGCGTCGCGGCGAGGATCTTTGCGTTCTCGACGATCGCCGCGGCATAGGATTTGAACTCGGGCTGAAGCGCCTCGCCGAATGCGACCGCCTTGGCGGCGATGACGTGCATCAGCGGGCCACCCTGAAGGCCGGGGAACACCGCGCTGTTGATCTTCTTGGCGATGGCCTCGTCATTGGTGAAGATGGCGCCGCCGCGCGGGCCGCGCAGCGTCTTGTGCGTCGTGGTGGTGACGACATGCGCGTGGCCGAACGGGGTCGGGTGGACGCCGCCCGCGACGAGGCCGGCGAAATGCGCCATGTCGACCATGAAGATCGCGCCGACTTCATCGGCGATCGCGCGGAACTTCGCGAAATCGATGATCCGCGGATAGGCCGAGCCGCCGGCGATGATCAGCTTGGGCTGATGCTCGCGCGCCTTGGCCGCGACCTCGTCGAAGTCGATCAGATGCGTGTCGGGGTTCACGCCGTACTGGACCGCGTTGAACCACTTGCCGCTCATCGCCGCCTTGGCGCCGTGCGTCAGATGGCCGCCCGAATCGAGGCTGAGGCCCATGATCGTGTCGCCGGGCTTGGTCAGCGCGAGCATCACCGCGCCGTTGGCCTGCGCGCCCGAATGCGGCTGGACGTTGGCGAAATCGCAGCCGAACAATTGCTTGGCGCGGTCGATCGCGAGCTGCTCGACCTCGTCCGACGGGTGGCAGCCCTGATAGTAGCGCTTGCCGGGATAGCCCTCGGCGTATTTGTTGGTGAAGACGCTGCCCTGCGCTTCCAGCACCGCCTTGGAGACGATGTTTTCCGAGGCGATCAGCTCGATCTGGTGCTGCTCGCGGTCGAGCTCGTGCGCGACGCCGGCGAACACCGCGGGGTCGGCGTCGGCGAGGCTGCGGGTGAAGAAGCCATCCGGCTGGACGGCGGAAATGGGATTGGTGCTCATCTCGATGCCCTTCAGAGAGTCGGCGTGGTCAGCTTGTCCACGCGGCGCTGGTGACGGTCGCCGCCGAAGCCGGTGGCGAGAAATTCGGTGACGCAGGCCTTGGCCATTTCGACGCCGATCAAGCGCGCGCCCATGGCGATGACGTTGGCGTCGTTATGTTCGCGCGCGAGGCGGGCGGAGAGCGGCTCCGACACCAATGCGCAGCGCGCGGCGGGATTGCGGTTGACCGCGATCGAGATGCCAATGCCCGAACCACACAGCGCGATGCCGCGCTCGGCTTCGCCAGCGGCGATGGCGGCGGCGAGCTTGTAGCCGTAATCGGGATAGTCGACGCTGGCGGGGCTGTCCGGGCCGAGATCGGCGACCGCATGCCCCTCGCCGCGCAGCCAGTCGGCGAGCGCCGCCTTGAGCTCGAGGGCGGCGTGATCCGAAGCGATGGCAATACGCATGGGAAGAGCGGTGCGATCCTCTGGCTGGTGGATGCCGGCTCTCTAGGCGTTTGCGGCGGCGAAGGCTACACCGGATCGGGATAGTATGCGTTTTGGAGGCAGTGATGCGGCTTTGGGTGATCGGTGCGGCGGCGTTGGTGTCGGCCTGTGGCGGAATGAGCAACGAGCAGGAGGCCGCGATCGTCGAAAATGCCGTCGCGTCCGCCGAAGCTGCGGCGGAGAACGCCACCGCCTTTGGCGAGGCCGCGGAGAAGGCGAAGTCGGCGCCGAATCGCGACGCCTGGGTCGGCAAGTGGATCGGGGTCGAGGGGCTGGTGCTGACGATCGAGAAGGACCCGGGCGGATCGCTCGGCCGCTATCGCCTGACCAACAAGTGGAGCCTCGATGACGAGGCCAGCGGGAC
Organism: Sphingomonas tagetis; assembly: GCF_024211275.1. Lineage (GTDB taxonomy): Bacteria > Pseudomonadota > Alphaproteobacteria > Sphingomonadales > Sphingomonadaceae > Sphingomonas > Sphingomonas tagetis. The sequence continues at coordinate 42,222 of NZ_JAMLDX010000017.1, read as the reverse complement.
GTTCGACGGAGTCGCGACGGCGAAGGGCATCGCGTTCAACCGGCCCGACGGTGCGAAGGAGCTGGTGGCGAGCGACGGCAATGCGACGGGGCTCAAATATCTGGCGGGCAAGAAGGACTGCCTGACAGTCGCGCCGGGCGAGGGCTATTGCCGGGACTGACTTCGTCACGGGACTGACACGCCACCTACACGTCACTGACATGCACGCCGACTAGGCGCTCGGGATCGTTCATCCCTGAGAGCCTGGCGGGGAGCATTTATGGCTGGTCTGGTTTCGCCGAAGAACGGCGCCGTGCGGGGCGCTGTGCATCGTCACGAGCATCTGACGAAGGAAGGGCTGCTTGAGCGCGCCTTCACCTTCGCCTTTCGCGGGCTGGTCTATGCCCAGATCTGGGAGGATCCCGAGATCGACATGGAAGCGCTGGCGATCACGCCCGATTGCCATGTTGTGACGATTGCGAGCGGCGGGTGCAACGCGCTGTCCTATCTGGCCGCGGACCCGGCGAAGGTGACTGCGGTCGATCTCAACACCGCGCATATCGCGTTGGGCAAGCTCAAGATCGCGGCGGCGCGGCACCTGCCCGATTATGCCGCATTCCGCCGCTTTTTCGGCGAGGCCGACCGGCGCGAGAATGTCGCGGCGTATCGCGAACATATCGCGCCGCAGCTCGACGAGACCAGCCGGCGTTACTGGGAAGGCCGCGACCATGCCGGGCGGCGGCGGATCAAGGGGTTCGCCGGGGGCTTCTACCGGCGCGGATTGCTGGGCGGTTTCATCGGCGCGGCGCATCTGCTGGCGAAGCTGCACGGGATCGATCCGCGCGAACTGCTGGCGGCGAAGACGGTCGAGGAGCAGCGCGCGATTTTCGAGACGCGGCTGGCGCCGATGTTCGAGCGCAGGTTCGTGCGCTGGCTGATCGACCAGCCGGCCTCGCTGTTCGGGCTGGGGATTCCGCCGGCGCAATATGAGGCGCTGGCCGCAGACGACGATGCGGGGATCTCGGCGGTGCTGCGGCGGCGGCTGGAGAAGCTGGCGTGCGATTTCGACCTGTCGGACAATTATTTCGCATGGCAGGCGTTCGGGCGCGGCTATGGCGCGGGGGCGGATGCGCCAGTGCCGCCCTATCTGCGCGCGGCGAATTATGACGCGGTGCGCGAGCGCGCCGGGCGGCTGGAGATCCGGCACCAGAATATGGCGGACTATCTCGAGTCGATGCCGGACGGGTCGCTCGACCGCTATCTGCTGCTCGACGCGCAGGACTGGATGACCGACGCGCAGCTGACGCGGCTGTGGGGCGAGATCACGCGGACCGCGAAGCCGGGCGCGCGGGTGCTGTTCCGCACCGCCGCCGCGCCGACGCTGCTGCCGGGGCGGGTGCCGGATGCGATCCTCGACCGCTGGGACTATGCGGCGGGTGAGTCGCTCGATTTCACCGCGCGCGATCGCTCGGCCATTTATGGCGGCGTTCATCTCTACCGCCTGAAGCCGTGAATCACGCTGCGCGGATGGATGGCGTCTATGCGGCGCAGCGGCACATCTATGACCTCACCCGCAAATATTATCTGCTGGGGCGCGACCGGCTGATCGCGGGACTGGCGCCGCCGCCGCGCGGGACGGTGCTGGAAGTGGGGTGCGGCACCGCGCGCAACCTGATCGCGGCGGCGCGGCGCTGGCCGGACGCGCGCTTCCATGGCCTCGATATCTCCGAGGCGATGCTGGCGACGGCGCGGGCCAAGGTGGCGCGGGCGGGGCTGGCGGAGCGGATCGTGCTGGCGCAGGGCGATGCGGCGGGGTTCGATGCGCAGGCATTGTTTGGCGTCTCGGGCTTCGACCGCGTGTTCCTCAGCTACACGCTGTCGATGATCCCCGACTGGACCGGCGCGATCGAGCGCGCGTCGGCGGCGCTGGCGCCGGACGGGGCGCTGCATCTGGTCGATTTCGGGCAGCAGGAGGGGCTGCCGCGCTGGTGGCGTGCGACGCTGTTCGCGTGGCTCGACCGGTTCCATGTGACGCCGCGCGGCGACCTGTCCGACGCGCTGGGACAGGCGGCGCGGCAGCACGGCTTCGCGCTCGAGTTCGAGCCGTTGCTGCGCGGCTATGCCTGGCGGGCGGCGTTGCGCGCCTGATTATTTGCGCGCGAGCTTGCGCATCGAGCCGCGCAGGAAGCGCGATCCGAACCACATACGGCGCGCGGTCTTGCCGACCAGATAATGCAGCCCGTCGCCATGCACCGCGTCCCACACGGTTTGCGCGGCGATCTCGACCGGCGTGAATTCCAGTCCGGCCCTGCGGACGCGCTCGCGCATCGTCTGGTTGCTGCCCGTGCCGGTATTGTCGAGGATCGCGGTGTCGATGAAGCTCGGCAGTAGCGCGCGGACGCGAATGCCCTGGCCGTGCCACTCGCCGTCGAGCGCCTCGGTCAGCCCGCGCACGGCGAATTTGGTCGCCGAATAGATGCCGACGCCGCCGGTGCCGTAGATGCCCGCGGCAGACGCCGTGTTGACGAGGCAGCCGCGGCTTTCCTTGAGGTAGCGGTAGCCGGCATGCGCGCCCCACACGACGCCCATCAGATTGACGTCGACGCAGCGCTGCAGGTCGTCGACGCTCGTCGCCGCGAAATCGCCACCGACGCCGATCCCGGCATTGTTGAAAATGGCGTCGATCCGCCCGCCGCTCGCCTTGGCGAAGTCGGCGAGCGCGGTGTCCCAGGCGGCGCGGTCGCGCACGTCGAGCCGATGCGTGGTGACCGGCGCGTCGCCGAGCAGCGCCGCGGTCTCGGCCATCCCGGCCTCGTTGACGTCGGCCAGCCCGACGCGCCAGCCGCGCGCCGCGAACAGGACCGCGGTCGCGCGGCCGATGCCCGATCCGCCGCCGGTGATGAAGATCGCCTGCATCGCCTCAGTCCACCAGCGCGTCGATGGCCTGCGCCATCTCGATATCGCGCTCCGAAAGCCCGCCCGCGTCATGCGTGGTGAGCAATATGTCGACGCGGTTCCACACATTCGACCATTCGGGATGATGATCTGCCTTTTCGGCGAGCAGCGCGACCTGAGTCATGAAGGCGAAGGCCTGGCTGAAATCGTCGAAGGTGAAGCTGCGGCTGATCGAGTCGCGGCCGTCGTCATGATCCCATTCGGGCAGCCCTTCGAGCGCATCCTCGCGTTCCGCCGGGCTCAGCTGTTCGACCATTCTTCCCCTCCTGTGCTGGACAAGGCATAGCGCGGGAGGATGGCGGACAAAACCGAGACTTTCGCGCCCGGCGCGGCGCAGCTGGAAACGCTGGCGCGCGCGGCGCTGGCGCGGATACCCGAGCCGTTCGCGGCGCATCTCGCCGACGTCGTGCTGGTGATCGAGGAGTTCGCCGACGACGCCATACTGGCCGAGATGGGGATAGAGGATCCGTTCGAGCTGACCGGCCTCTATTCGGGGCGGCCGGTGGGCGAGAAATCGAGCTTCGACGTCATGGCGATGCCCGACACGATCCATCTCTACCGGCGGCCGCTGCTCGACGAATGGTGCGATACCGGCGTGAGCCTGGAGGCGCTGATCACGCATGTCGTGGTGCATGAGGTGGGGCATCATTTGGGGCTGTCGGATGACGACATGCATGCGCTGGAGGACGCGGCCGGGTGAACGCGCGGCTTGTCCTTGATGGCGTGACGTGCGTGCGCGGCGGGCGGACGCTGTTCGAGGGGCTGAGCTTTGTGCTGGACGAAGGTGGCGCGGCGCTGGTGACCGGGCCGAACGGTGCGGGCAAGTCGAGCCTGATCCGGGTCGCGGCAGGATTGCTGCAACCGGTGGCAGGTGTTGTGACGGTCGAAGGTGAGCGCGCGCTGCTGACCGAGGCGGCAGCCCTCGATCCGGAGCTACCGGTGGCGAAGGCGCTGGGTTTCTGGTCCGGACTCGACGGCCGACGCGATGCGGCGGAGGCGGCGCTCGACGCGGTGGGGTTGTCGCACCTCGCGCCGGTGCCGGTGCGGCTGCTGTCGACCGGACAGCGGCGGCGCGTCGGCATTGCGCGCGTGGTGGCGAGCGGGGCGCCGGTGTGGCTGCTCGACGAGCCCGCCAATGGCCTCGACCATGCCGCGACCGCCATGCTGGGTCATTTGATTTCCGAGCATCGGCTGAATGGCGGGATCGTAGTGGTCGCTACGCATCTGCCGATCCATATTCCCGGCGCGCATGGCGTGGTGATCGGGGAAGCCGCATGAGCGGCTTTGCCTCGCTGGTGTGGCGCGAGCTGCGGCGGGCGTGGGCCGCTGGTGGCCTGACGCTGCCGGTCGCCTTCTTCCTGCTGGTGGCAATCCTGTTTCCCTTCGCGATCGGGCCGGAGCCGAAATTGCTGGCGCGGATCGGCGGCGGGGTGATCTGGGCGGCGGCGTTGCTGGCGGCATTGCTGCCGGTCGAGCGGCTGGTGGGGCCGGATCTGGAGAATGGCGTGCTCGACCAGCTGGCGGTGCGCGGGTTTGGCGACGCGAGCGTGGCGGCGGCGAAGATCGTCGGCCACTGGCTGGGCTTCGCGCCGAGCCTGTTGCTGGCGGTGACGGTGGCGAGCGGGTTGCTCGGCCTGTCGCTGGAACAGGCGCTGGCGGCGGGGCTGAGCCTGCTCATAGGCACGCCGGGGCTGGCGGCGTTGGGCGTCGCGACAGCGGCGCTGACCGCCGGGCTGCGCGGTGCGGGCGCGGTGGCGGGGCTGGTGATGCTTCCCTTCGCCGTGCCACTGCTGATCTTCGGCGCGGGGGCGATGGGGGGCGATGCTTCGGCGCTCAAGCTGCTGGGGGCGGTGAGCCTGCTGCTGGTGGCGGGGTGCCCGTTCGTGGCGGGCGCGGCGATGCGGATGGGGCGGGGTTAGCGATGATCTCCCGGCTGCGGGACTGGTATCAGAGATGGCGCGCGCTAGCGCGCCAAGGCCTGAGCAGTCACGGATTTAGAGGATTGGCAGCATATCGGGACGCGAAAGCTATCGGCTTTCTTGTTTCCGTTGTGCCGCTCATTCCGTTGATCGCTTCCGACATGTTCGGATTTTCGCGCGGCTGGTTGTGGCTTGGCTGGAGCATAATCGCCGCCGGCTGGTTTGCGGCGATTTGGACCGTAATCTTGGCTGTCGTTCTCAGGGATGCTGCACGACAGTGGAAGAAACGGCGGTAGTCATCGACTCCACCGCGCAAAGATCGCGGTGGGCAGCAGCAGCCCTCGTGCTTCCTCGCGCACCGCGAGTTCGCCGCATTCGATCTTGCCGCCAAGATCCGCGAAATGCTGGTTGAGCAACTCGCCGATCGCGAGCGCGGACATGCGAATTGCGTAGACCGTCAAAAACAGAAAGCGCGAGTCGGCGTCGAGCAGCTGGCGGCAATCGGCGATCAGGCCGGGCAGGTCCTGTTCGAGCTGCCATACTTCGCCGGTCGGGCCGCGGCCATATTTGGGGGGATCGAGCAGGATGCCGTCATAGCGGCGGCCGCGGCGGACTTCGCGGGCGACGAACTTCCCGGCGTCGTCGACGATCCAGCGGATCGGCTTGTCGGTCATGTTGGACAGCGCGGCGTTGCCCTTGGCCGCCTCGACCGATTTTTTCGAGGCATCGACATGCACCATCTGCGCGCCCGATGCGGCCATCGCCAGCGTGCCGACGCCGGTATAGCCGAACAGGTTCATGACGGTGGGCGATTCGACGCCTGCGGTTTGTTCGCGCATCCAGCTCCACACCGGCGCCATGTCGGGGAAGAAGCCAAGATGGCGGAAGGGCGTGGTCTGCGCGGTGAAGCGCGCCTCGTTCCAAGCGAGCGGCCAGCCTTCGCGCGGGACGGGCTTGGTGAAGACCCAGCGGCCGCCACCCTCGTCGTCGGGGGCCGGGGTGAATTCGCCATGCGCGTCCCAGTCGTCGGAGGCGGGCGCCCACATCGCCTGAAGCTCGGGGCGGATGAAGCGATAATCGCCATAGCGTTCAAGCTTGCGGCCGTTGCCGCTGTCGACCAGGCCGTAATCGGCCCAGGGTTCGCCGGTGAGGGTGATCAGATCCATGGGGCCGCCTTAGCGCGGCTTGGCGCGCTCGGCGATATAGGCCGTGACCGCGTCGAACGTCGCAGGAAGGATGTCGTAACGCTCCTCGCGGTCGAACAGGTCGCCGATGCGGCCGGGCAAGGTCGGGCGCAGGCCGGTGGCGCGCTCGACCGCGTCGCCGAACTTGGCGGGGTGCGCGGTGGCGAGCGTGACGATCGGGATATCGGCGGCGATTGGCGCGCGGCGCGCGGCGGCGAGGCCGATCGCAGTGTGCGGGTCGAGGATCTCGTCGGCGCGGCTCGCGGCCCAGGCCATCGCCTGCGACATTTCGTCGGGCTCGACGCGGTCGCTGGCGAACAAGGCGGCGGCGCCCTGTTGCTGCGCGTTGGTGAGGCGCATCGCCTTGCTCGATTCAAAGCCGCGCATCTGCTCGGCGAGCGCGGCGCCGTCGCGATTGGCGAGGTCGAACAGCAGCCGCTCGAAATTCGAGCTGACCTGGATGTCCATGCTCGGCGCCGCAGTGGGCGTGACGGTGCCGGTCGAATAGTCGCCCGACGAGAGCGCGCGGTGAAGGATGTCGTTGACGTTGGTGGCGACGACAAGCTTAGCCACCGGCAGCCCCATCTTCGCCGCGACATAGCCCGCGAACACGTCGCCGAAATTGCCGGTGGGCACGCTGAACGCGACTTGCCGGGCGGGCGCGCCGAGGCGGACGGCGGCATAGAAATAATAGACGACCTGCGCCATCAGCCGCGCCCAGTTGATCGAATTGACCGCGGTCACCTGAAAGCGCGAGGCGAAGCCGGCGTCGTTGAACATCGCCTTCACCATCGCCTGCGCGTCGTCGAAGCTGCCTTCGATCGCGATGTTGTGGACGTTGGGGGCGAGCACGGTGGTCATCTGACGGCGCTGGACGTCGCTCACCCGCTTGTTGGGGTGCAGCATGAAGATGTCGATGCCCTCGCGCCCCGCGACCGCGTCGATCGCCGCCGAGCCGGTGTCGCCGCTGGTCGCGCCGACGATGGTGAGGTGCTGGTCGGTGCCCTTGAGGAAGCGTTCGAAGAACAGACCGAGCAGCTGGAGCGCGACGTCCTTGAAGGCGAGCGTGGGGCCGTGAAACAGCTCGAGCAGGAAGTGGCGGTGGTCGAGCTGGACGAGCGGGGTGACCGCGTCGTGGCTGAAGCGGCCATAGGCCTGGGTGCAGAGCTCGCGCAGTTCGGCTTCGTCGAGGCTGCCGGCGGTGAACGGCGCCATCACGCGCACGGCGGTCTCGACATAGGACAGGCCGGCGAGGCCCGCGATCTCGGCGTCGGACAGGCTCGGCCATTCGACCGGGACATAGAGGCCGCCGTCCTTCGCCAGCCCGGCGAGCGTGACGTCACGGAAATCGAGTTCGGGCGCGGTGCCGCGCGTGCTCTGGTAGCGCATGGGCTTGGCGGTTAGCCGCGCGCTCGCGGTGGGGCAAGATAGCGTGGCTTTAGGAGGGGTCGGCTGGCGGCGGCGTGGCCCGCTTCTCGCGCCAGCGCAGCGCGAGGAAATAGATCACGGCGGCGGCGGCGGCGAACAGGAACCATTGCACGGCATAGGCAAGGTGGTTGTTGGGGACGCTCGACGGGTCCGGGCGGGCACTGGCAGCGAGTCCGGGGGCAGGATCGTCGGCGACCAGCATCAGCGCACGCGGGCCGCGCTTGCCGAACAGGCCGGCGAGCAACGGCGTCGAATCGGGAGCATGGGTGATGCTGCCGGTGACCTCGCCGCCCTTCCACACCGGGGTCGATCCCGGCGCTGTGCTGACGCCCATGTCGAACTTGACGGTCAGCGCCTCTACCCCGGTGCGGCAGTCGGCGATGTGACGCCAGCCCTTGGCGCCGTTTTCGGCGCGGCCGGCTTGCTCGCTCCAGCCGGTGACGGTGAGGCACATGGCGGTGGCGCGGCGGAAGAGATGCTCGTCGCCGACCGGCGGGCGCGGGAAGGCCATCACCGGAAGCGCGCTGTTGCCGCCATAGCTGGCGATCGCCGCCTCTTTCTCGGCGCGGCGGTCGAGCTGCCAGATGCCGAGACCGATCATCGCGGCGACGGCGAGGCCGACGATGAGGGTGGGGATGACGGGGAGCTTCATGGCTTTGGCTCCTTCAAACGGCCTTCGCGCGCGGCGTTGCGGTATTCGAGCGCCAGCAGCGCGCCCTTGGCCCAGCGCAGCGAGAAGACAACGAGGAGGATGGTCAGCGGGATCCACAGCAGCAGGTGCAGCCAAACTGGCGGGCTGAACGCCAGCTCGACCCAGATCGACAGCACGGTGATGATCGTGCCGACGATCAGCGTGAGGAACGCCGCGGGGCCGTCACCGACGTTGAACGCGGCGTAGTCAAGCCCGCAGCCTCGGCAGCGCTCGGCGAACTTGATCCAGCCGGCAAACAGAGAGGGCGCGCCGCAACGCGGACACGCCCCCTTGAAAGCCGAATCGATGATGTGAGGCTCAGCCTCGCTCATCGGGCCATCAGCCGTGGACCGGCGCGCCTGCGCTGCCCCAGACATAGACCACGACGAACAGGAACAGCCACACCACGTCGACGAAATGCCAGTACCAGGCGGCTGCCTCGAAGCCGAAATGCTGGCGCGGGGTGAAGTCGCCCTTATAGGCGCGCAGCAGGTTGACCATCAGGAAGATGGTGCCGACCAGCACATGGAAGCCGTGGAAGCCGGTCGCCATGTAGAAGGCCGAGGAATAGTTCGACTTGCCGAACACGAACGGCGCATGGGCGTACTCGTAGGCCTGGATGCTCGAGAAGAGCAGGCCGAGGATGATCGTCAGCCACAGGCCCTTCTTGACCACGTCGTTCTCGCCGACGCCGAGCGCGCCCCACAGCCCCTTGAGCTGGCCGCCGCGCTGGTTGTGGATCAGGCCATGATGCGCCCAGGTGACGGTGGTGCCCGAGAGCAGCAGGATGAAGGTGTTGAGCAGCGGGAGCTCGAACGCGTTCAGCACTTCCATGCCCTTGGGCGGGAAGGTCGCGACCATGCCCTGCACGATCTCGACGACGCTGGCATGCTCGCCGCTGACCTGCAGTGCGACCGGGAACAGCGCGAAGTCGAACCACGCCCAGAACCAGCCGACGAAGAACATCACTTCGGAAGCGATGAACAGGATCATGCCGTAGCGCAGGTGAAGCTGGACGACCGGCGTGTGATCGCCGGCATGCGCTTCCTTGATCACCTGAACCCACCACGAGGCCATGCAGAACAGCGTGGCGGCGAGGCCCGAGAGCAGCACCCACGTCCCCTGCGGATGCTCCTTCATGTACATCAGGCCACCGGCCGCGAGCCACAGCGCAGCCAGCGAGGTGACCAGAGGCCACGGGCTGGGCGGGAGAATATGGTAATCGTGGTTCTTGGCGCCTGCCATCGTCCGTCCCTGTTCGTTTAGGCGTGATTCAACGCCGCCTTAAGCGGTGAGGTGGGCGTGTGCAATGGTGAGATGCGGGGTGCGACGCCCCCGGCTCAGCTGGTCTTCTTCTTCGCCGGATCGACCGGATAGAAGGTGTAGGACAGCGTGATCTTCTCGACGTCCCTGGTGTCGGGGTCGGTCATGATCCTGGGATCGACGAAATAGATCACCGGCATGCGGATGGTCTCGCCGGGCTTGAGCGTCTGCTCGGTGAAGCAGAAGCACTGGATCTTGCTGAAATACTTGCCCGCCGCCTCGGGCGTGACATTGTAGGTCGCGGTGCCAGTGATCGGCACGGTGCCGGTGTTGGTCGCGGTGTAGAAGGCCATGTCGCGCGCACCGATCGAGATGGTGTCCGACGCGACCTCAGGCTTGAACTGCCAGGTCAGCTTCGGGCTGACATTGGCGTCGAACGCGACGGTGACCTTGCCGTCGATCGCACCGGGCGCGGCGTCGGCGCGCATCGTGGTGCCGCCAAAGCCGGTGACCTGGCAGAACAGGCGGTAAAGCGGCACGCTGGCGAAGGCGACGCCGGTCATGGTGCACACGCCGAGCACGGCGAGCAGTGCAGTGCGGGTCTTGCGGTCGATCATGTCGCGCGCGCCGTTGTGTTACGCGCGCTCATGTCGCGCGCAGGGGCATACCGGACTGGATCTTCACGATGCTGATCGCGAAGACCAGAATCACGAAGGCGAGCAGCAGCAGCGCCATGATGCGCGCGCGCGACTTTTGCCGGGCGCGGACGAGGTCTTGTTCTTCAGGGGTCATGCGGTTGCGATCCAGCGGTCGGCGGCCACCGCGCCGAACAGGATGAACAGATAGAGTATCGAGAAGGCGAACAGCCGTTTCTCAGGCTTCATCGCGTCGTCATTGCCCGCCATGCGCGTCGCCACCTGCAGCACCAGCGCGGCGAAGACCAATGTCAGGACGCTCGCGGTGACGCCATAGAGCGCGCCGGTCAGGCCGAGCGGCCAGGGCGCGATTGCGGCGATCGCCATCGGTATCGTGTAGAGGCCAATCTGGATGCGCGTGTTCTTCTCGCCCGCGACCACGGGCAGCATCGGCACCCCGGCATTGGCGTAATCGGTCTTCACGAACAGCGCGAGCGCCCAGAAATGCGGCGGCGTCCACAGAAAGATCAGCATGAACAGCAGGAACGGCAGCATTGCGACGTCGCCGGTCGCCGCGGCCCAGCCGATCAGCGGCGGAAAGGCGCCGGCCGCGCCGCCGATGACGATGTTCTGCGGGGTGCGGCGCTTGAGCCAGACGGTGTAGATGAGGACGTAGAACAGGATCGAGACGAGCAGGATCGCGGCCGCGGCGTAATTGACCGCGAGCCCCATCAGGATCACCGACAGCGCGCCGACGCCGACGCCGAAATGCAGCGCGGACTGCTTGTCCATGCGCCCGGCGGGGAGCGGCCGGCTGGCGGTGCGCTTCATCTTGGCGTCGAGGTCCGCCTCATACCATTGGTTGAGCGTCGCCGCCGCGCCCGCGCCCAGGGCGATGCACAGGATCGCGGTGAAGCCCAGCACCGGGTGGATCGGCACCGGCGCGGCGAGCAGGCCGCACAGCCCGGTGAACACGACGAGCGTCATCACGCGCGGCTTGGTCAGCGCGAGGAAGTCGCGCCAGTCGGCGGGCAGGATCAGGCTGTGGTTGGCGACGGACATTGCGCCGCGCCTATAGGCCGGGTTGACGCGCGGGGGAAGGGCGGCGCGGCGAAACGAAAACGCCCCGGAGTTTCCCCCGGGGCGTCTCGGTTTCAGCGTTGAGCCGGCTCAGTGGCGATCGTCGTCGTCGATCACCGGGAGCGTCTCGAACTGGTGGAAGGGCGGCGGGCTGGACAGGGTCCATTCGAGCGTCGTCGCGCCCTCGCCCCACGGATTGCCCTCGGCCTTCTTGCCCGCGAACAGCGACCAGAACAGGTTGACGAAGAAGATCGCCATACCGGCCAGCATGATCGCATAGCCCCAGCTCGAAATCTCGTTCCAGTACGCAAAGGCGTCCGGATAGTCGGGGTAGCGGCGCGGCATGCCCTGCAGGCCGAGGAAGTGCTGCGGGAAGAACAGCACGTTCACGCCGATGAAGAACACCCAGAAGTGCAGCTGGCCGAGCAGCTCGTTGTACATCCGGCCCGACATCTTCGGGAACCAGTAGTAGAAGCCGGCGAACAGCCCGAACACCGCGCCCAGCGAGAGCACATAGTGGAAGTGCGCGACGACGTAGTAGGTGTCGTGCATGTAATCGTCGACGCCGCCGTTCGCGAGCACGACGCCGGTGACGCCGCCCACGGTGAACAGGAAGATGAAGCCGATCGCCCACAGCATCGGGGTCTTGAAGCTCATCGAGCCGCCCCACATCGTCGCGATCCACGAGAAGATCTTGATGCCGGTCGGCACCGCGATGATCATCGTCGCGGCGGTGAAGTACATCTTCACGTTCACGCTCATGCCGGTGGTGAACATGTGATGCGCCCACACGACGAAGCCGACCACGCCGATCGCGACCATGGCATAGGCCATGCCGAGATAGCCGAACACCGGCTTGCGGCTGAAGGTCGAGACGATCTGGCTGACGATGCCGAAGCCCGGCAGGATCATGATGTACACTTCGGGGTGGCCGAAGAACCAGAACAGATGCTGGTAGAGCACCGGATCGCCGCCGCCGGCCGGATCATAGAAGGTCGTGCCGAAATTGCGGTCGGTGAGCAGCATGGTGATGGCGGCAGCCAGCACCGGCAGCGCCAGCAGCAGCAGGAAGGCGGTGATCAGCACCGACCACACGAACAGCGGCATCTTGTGCAGGGTCATGCCCGGCGCGCGCATGTTGAAGATGGTGGTGATGAAGTTGATCGCGCCGAGGATCGACGATGCGCCCGCAAGGTGCAGCGAGAGAATCGCCATGTCCACGCTCGGCCCGGTCTCGCCATAGGTCGAGAGCGGGGCATAGACGGTCCAGCCCACGCCCGCGCCGCCGCCGACGAAGGGCGAGGCGAGTAGCAAGGTGAAGGCGGGCACGAGCAGCCAGAAGGACAGGTTGTTCATGCGCGGGAACGCCATGTCCGGCGCGCCGATCATGATCGGCACGAACCAGTTGCCGAAGCCGCCGATCATCGCCGGCATGACCATGAAGAAGACCATGATCAGGCCGTGCGCGGTGATCAGCACGTTCCAGAAATGCTGGGCCTCGTCGAAGGTCTGCGGGCCGCCATGCACCCATTCTGAGATATAGCCGAGATGCTGGATGCCGGGCTCCGCCAGCTCGAGCCGCATGATGCCCGAAATGCCGCCGCCGATGATTCCCGCGAGGATCGCGAAGATCAGGTACAGCGTGCCGATGTCCTTGTGGTTGGTCGACAGGAACCAGCGCGCAAAGAAGCCGGGCTTGTGATCGGCATCATGGTGATGGTGGTCATGCGCCGTGAAGGCGTGTGCGTCGCGTGCAGCGTCGGTCATCTCAATTGTCCGTGTTGCCGGTGGCGGCTTGATTGGTGGTCGCGGGCTCGACGATCGCGTTGACGAGGCCGTCCTCGTCTTCCGCCGTGGCATTGTCGGCGGCGTCGCTGCCCGGCTGCGCCGGCGCGGCGGCCGACGGCTTGTTGGGTTCGGGCATCTTGCCGCCCTTGGCCGCGATCCACTGGGCGAAGACGGCGGGTTCGACCGCTTCGACCACGATCGGCATATAGGCGTGACGCGCGCCGCACAGTTCGGAGCACTGGCCGAAATAGACGCCCGGCTTGTCGACGGTGAAGCTGGTCTCGTTGAGGCGGCCCGGCACGGCGTCGATCTTGATCCAGAAGGCCGGGATCGCCCAGCTGTGGATCACGTCGTTGGCGGTGGCGATCAGGCGCACGGGCACGCCGACCGGCACGACGATGCGGTTGTCGGCGGCGAGCAGGCGCGGACCGTCGACATCGGTGCGGAAGCGCGCGCTGGCTGCGACCTGATCCTTTTCCTTGAGCATGTTGGCGGTGATCGCGATGCCGCCATGATCGGGATATTCGTACGACCAGTACCACTGGTTGCCGATCGCCTTGATCGTCACGGCGTTATCGGGCGCCGGCTTGAACTGCTTGGCCAGCAGCGAGATCGACGGCCAGGCGATGAAGGCGAGGATCAGCACCGGAACCACGGTCCAGATGATCTCGATCGCCGTGTTGTGGGCGGTCTTGGACGGGGTCGGGTTGGCCTTGCGGCGGAAACGCACGATCGTCCAGGCCAGGAGGACCAGCACGAAAATCGACACCGCGAAGATGATCGGCAGCAGGATCCAGTTGTGGAAATGCGCCGCGCTCTGGCCGAGCTTGGTCACCTGCGGCTGGATGCCGATGCGCTGGTCGACGGGGAGGCCGACGCCCGGGGTCGGGCCGTTCTTGTGCGTGCCGTCCGCATTGAGCAGCGGGTCGGCGGGCGTCGCTGCGGCGGGCGCGGCGGCCGGGGCAGTGCCCGGAGTCGCGGCGGCTGCCGGCGATTCGACCGCGACCGGCGCGGGTGCCTTGGGCGCTTCGGCTGCCGGTGCCACCGGCGCCTGGGCCTGAGCCATGCCCCCGGCGAGCGCGAGGCCAGCGGCCAGGACGATCGCCTTCAATCCATGCATGCGCATCTTGTCGTTCAACCCCATGTTTCCAACTTCACCCCATTCATGTTGCCATGACGTGCGGGGGGCGCCGGGTCTCCGGTCGCGCGGGCGCAATTTGCCCGTTGGACGCCGCCTATAGCAGCAAGATCGCGTGTCTCAAGCTTGTCCGGGTTCTTTTTGGTATAGGTGCCGCACCAGCCCGCTCCCCCACCCGGCCACCCATAGGATACTGGCGTTGGGTGGCCGGGTGGGGGAACGGGCTGGTGCGGCTTTCATAAGCGCCGGTTGCGGGGCGACTCGCGCGGGCCTAGATGCGGTGGGACAAACAGGGAGCCACATTGCGCGATGACCGACGACGAGGTTCTGGACGAATTCCGCGCGGCGGAAGCGCTGCTCGAAGGCCATTTCATTCTCTCGTCCGGGCTGCGCAGCCCGCGCTATCTGCAATGCGCGCGGGTGCTGATGAATCCGGCGCGCGCCGGACGGCTGGCGGCGGCGGTGGCGGCGAAAATCCCCGCCGAACTGCGCGCACGGATCAGCGCGGTGGTCTCGCCGGCGATGGGCGGGGTGATCGCCGGGCAGGAAGTGGCGCGCGCGCTCGACGTCGACGCGATGTTCGTCGAGCGGCCTGCGGGCATTTTCGAGCTGCGGCGCGGCTTCCGGCTTGAGCCGGGACAGCAGGTGCTGATGATGGAGGACGTCGTCACCACCGGCCTCTCGTCGCGCGAGGCGATGAAGGCGATTGCCGAGGCGGGCGGCGAGGTGATCGCGGCGGCGAGCCTGGTCGATCGTTCGAACGGGACCGCCGATCTCGGCGTGCCGTTCTTCCCGCTGATCCGGCTCGACGTGCCGAGCTATGAGGCCGATTCGCTGCCGCCCGAGCTGGCGGCGATTCCCGCGATCAAGCCGGGGAGCCGGGTGGCAGCGTGACGAATGAACTCCGCCTTGGCGTGAACATCGATCACGTCGCGACCGTGCGCAACGCGCGCGGCAGCGGCTATCCCGATCCGGTGCGGGCGGCGCTGCTGGCGGCTGAGCATGGCGCGGACGGGATCACCGCGCATCTGCGCGAGGACCGGCGGCACATCACCGACGCGGATATCGCGCGGCTGTCCGGCGAGTTGCCGGTGCCCCTCAACCTCGAAATGGCGGCGACCGAGGAGATGCTCGGCATCGCGCTACGCCACCGCCCGCATGCGGCGTGCATCGTGCCGGAGAAGCGCGAGGAGCGCACGACCGAGGGCGGGCTCGATGCGGCCGGGCAGCACAATCTGCTGGCGCCGATGTGTGCCGAGCTGCGCGGCGCGAACATCCGCGTGTCGCTGTTCATCGAGCCCGATCCGGCGCAGATCGAGGCGGCGCTGCGGCTGGGCGCGCCAGTGGTCGAGCTGCACACCGGGCGCTATTGCGAGCTGGACGGCGAGGCGCAGGTGGCCGAGCTGCGCCGCATCGCCGACGCCGCGGCGCTGGCGGCGAAGAATGGGATCGAGGTGCATGCCGGGCACGGCCTGACCTTCGACAATGTCGTGCCGATCGCGGCGATCCCGCAGATTCGCGAGCTCAATATCGGGCATTTCCTGATCGGCGAGGCGATCTTCGACGGGCTGGGGCCGGTGGTGAAGCGGATGCGCGCGCTGATGGATGAGGCGCGGTGATCATCGGGATCGGCTCGGACCTCTGCAATATCGAGCGGATCCAGAATTCGCTCGATCGGTTCGGGGCGCGGTTCGAGCGCCGTGTGTTCACCGATTTAGAGCTGGCCAAGGCCAAAAGGCGGCCACTCAACTATGCTGCGACGCTGGCCAAGCGCTTTGCCGCCAAGGAAGCTTTTTCCAAGGCGGTCGGGACCGGATTCAAGGCTGGCGTGTTCATGCGCGACATCGGCGTGGTCAACGCGCCGTCGGGTGCGCCGACGCTGGCGCTGACTGGCGGGGCCAAGGCGCGGCTTGACGGCATGGTGCCCGCGGGTCACGTCGTCAGGATGCATCTGACGCTGACCGACGATCATCCCTGGGCGCAGGCGCTGGTGGTGATCGAGGCGCTGCCGGAAGCGGCGGCATGAGCGAGACGAGTTGAGCGAGGTGGCGTGGCCGAGGAACTGGCGTTGACGAGTGACGAGGGCGCCCCGACGCGCGGCACCGACTGGTGGGGCGAGGCCCGCGGCATCTTCTGGCTGGTGCTCGCCGTGCTCGGCTTCCACAGCCTGGTCGCCAAGCCCTTCTACATCCCGTCCGAATCGATGATGCCGTCGCTGCTGGTCGGCGACCGGCTGGTGGTGACGAAATATCCCTATGGCTATTCCTATGTCACCCCGACCTTCCATGTGCTGCCGTTCATGCACGGGCGGCTGTTCGGCAGCCTGCCCGAGCGCGGCGACATCGTGATCGTCACCCCGACCGACGCGCGCACCGATTATATCAAGCGCGTGATCGGCCTGCCCGGCGAGACGGTCGAGATGCATGGCGGCATCCTCTACATCAACGGGCAGCAGGTGAAGCGCGAGCGGCTGGGCGCGCGCGCGCTCAAGGTCGACGGCAATCTGCAATGCGATCCGGCGCACTATCCCGGCGCGCTTGCCCGCGACGCGGCGGGGGCGGCGGTGTGCAATGTCGAGATCGTGCGCGAGACGCTGCCCAACGGGAAGAGCTACGACACGATCGATATCGGCCCGATGACCAGCGACAATTTCACGCCGGTGCGGATTCCCGCAGGGCATGTCTGGCTGATGGGCGACAATCGCGACAACAGCGCCGACAGCCGCATGAGCATCGCCGAGCAGGGGTTGGGCGGGCCGGTGCCGATCGAGAATCTCGGCGGGCGCGCGGAGTTCATCACCTTCAGCCTCGACGGCTCGGCGAGCTGGAACCCGTTGAGCTGGTTCGGCTCGTTCCGTTCGGGCCGCGCGGGCAACTCGCTGCATCCCGACAACACCGGAGAATAAGATGGCGAAGGAACGCGTGTCGGTCGTGCAGGAGCCGGGCCCCAACGAGATGCGCGACCCGATGATGCGCGCCGAGCTGCGCCGTGCGTCGGTGTGGTTCGGGCTGGCGATCGCGGTGGCGCTGGTGGTGCTGCTGATCCAGCCGCTGCTGCTGATCTTCGCGGGACTCGTGGTCGCGTCGATGCTCGACGGCGGGGCGCGGCTGATCCGGCGTTACCTGCCGATGCCGCGCGGCCTCGCGCTGCTGATCGTCGTTTGCCTGGTGATCGCGTTCATCGGCGGGGTGATCTATCTCACCGGCGTCGAGATCGCGGCGCAGGCCGAGCAGTTGCGCGTAACGCTTGAGACGCAGGCGAACCGGCTGTCGGCCTGGCTCACCCAGCTCGGCGTGATGCCGCAGGCCGCCGATCTCAAGGGGCTGGCGCAGCAGGCGCTGGGCAGCGTCGGGCGGGTGACCTCGTTCATCGGCGGCGCGCTCGGTGCGCTGGGCAGCTTCTTCCTGGTGCTGGTGATCGGGCTGTTCGTGGCGATGGAGCCGCGCATCTATGAGCGCGGGCTGCAATGGATGGTCCCGATGGAATCGCGCGGCCAGTTCGCGATCACGCTGACGCGGATGGGACGGACGATGCGAATCCTGCTCGCCGGGCGATTGGCGGGCATGGTGTTCGAGGGCATATTGACCTGGATCCTGCTGTCGATCGCGGGCGTGCCGATGGCGCTGCTGCTCGGCATTCTCACCGGCATCCTCGCCTTCATCCCCAATATCGGCGCGTTCATCTCGGGCGTACTGATGGTCGCGGTCGGCTTCAGCGCCGGGCCGACCGAGGGCTTCTGGGCGATCATGATCTATTTCGGGGTGCAGACCTTCGATGGCTATGTGCTGCTGCCGCTGGTGGCGAAGCACACGGTCGACATGCCGCCGGCGCTGACCGTGTCGTCGCAGATTCTGGCGAGCACCTTGTTCGGCTTTCTGGGCCTCGCGCTGGCCGATCCGATCGTGGCGATGATCAAGGTCGCGCTCGAGCGCAAGTCGGAGCAGGCGGTCGAGGCGGGGATGGGGCCGGACCCGCAGGACGATCCGCAGCCGGTGCGGCCCGCGCGGCCCGCGCGAGCGAAGCCCGCATGATCCTCTACGACTATTTCCGCTCGTCGGCGGCGTATCGCGTGCGCATCGCGCTCAACCTCAAGGGCGTGGCGTATGAACGCGTCGAGGTGCATCTGCTCGAAGGCGCGCAGCGTTCGGAGGCGCATCTCGCGCGCAACCCGCAGGGACTGGTCCCGGCGCTCGATATCGGTGGCGGTACCGTCCTGACGCAGAGTCTGGCGATCATCGAATGGCTCGATTCGGCCTGGCCCGAGCCGCGGCTGATCCCCGCCGATCCGCTGGCCCGAGCAGCGGCGATGGCGCAGGCGCTGGCGATCGCCGCCGACATCCATCCGCTCAACAATCTGCGGGTGCTCAAGCGGCTCAAGCAGTTGGGCGTCGAGGAATCCGAACGCGACGACTGGTACCGGCACTGGATCGCCGAAGGGTTCGCGGCGCTCGAGGCGATGGCGGGCGACGGTCGCTTCCTCGGCGGCGACACGCCCGGGATCGCCGACGTGCTGCTGGTGCCGCAAATGTACAATGCGCGCCGGTTCGAATTGCCGCTCGACGCCTATCCAAAGCTGGTCGCCGCGGATGCCGCGGCGTGCGCGCTGGAGGTGTTCGCGGCGGCAAGTCCCGAGCGGAGCAAGCCCGAATGAGGGCCGTTGCGGCCCTGCTGATCCTTACCGTCCCCGCCGCCGCCCAGGAGATCGTGGTGACCGGGCAGGGGCTCGACGCGCCGCCGGGCGAGGCGGCCTACGCCGTGACCGAGATCGGCCGCGAGCGGCTGACGGGCACCGCCAGCGGACGGTTCGAGGACGTGCTGCGCGACGCGGCGGGGGCGGCGCAGTTTCGCCGCGCCGATTCGCGATCGGCGCATCCCACGGCGCAGGGGATCACTTTGCGCGGGCTGGGCGGCAACGCGTCGAGCCGCGCGCTGCTGCTGCTCGACGGCGTGCCGCAGGCCGACCCGTTCGGCGGCTGGGTGGCGTTCCCGGCCTATCTGCCCGAGCGCCTTGCCGGCGTGCGCGTGACGCGCGGCGGGGGCAGCGGCTATCACGGCGCGGGTGCGCTGGCCGGGACGGTCGAGCTGACCAGCGCCGGGCCGGAATTGCTCGGGCCGCTGGCGCTGACCGGGTTCTACGGCAGCCGCGGCTCGATCGATCTGGTCGGGACGAGCGGGCTGCGGCTCGGCGCAGGCGCGCTGACGGTGGCCGGGCAGTATGCGCGCGGCGACGGCTTCGTGCCGATCGTCGCGGAGGATCGTGGACCGGCGGATCGCGCCGCGCCTTATGAGCAGGCGTCGCTCGCGGTGCGCGCGGTGGTGCCGGTGGCCGCGGGCGTCGAGCTGCAGTCGAGTGTGACGGGGTTCACCGATGCGCGCGAGCGCGGGACGGCGTTCACCGACGTGCGCAGCCGTGGCGCCGACGCCAGCGTGCGGCTGGTCGGGCGCGGGCGCTGGGACTGGTCGGCGCTGGCCTATCTGCAACATCGCGATTTTTCGAGCGGGTTCGCCAGCGTGAACGCGGTGCGCACGGCGGCGAGCGCGACGCTCGACCAGCATGTCCCGGCGACCGGCGCGGGTGCGCGGCTGGAGGTGGCGCCGCCGCTGGGCGAGGGCATGACGCTGCGGCTCGGCGGCGATCTGCGCCACACCGCCGGGCGCACGCGCGAGCTGTTCAGCTATGTCGCGGGCAGCCCGACGCGGCGGCGTATCGCGGGCGGCGAGACGCGGACCGGCGGCCTGTTCGCCGATCTGAGCGTGGCGCGCGGGCCGCTGACGCTGAGCGCGGGCGGACGCGTCGATCGCTGGGGCATCGATGAAGGGTCGCTGTTCGAAGTCCCGCTGGCGGGCGGGGCGCCGCTCACCAATGCGCGCTTCGCCGACCGCAGCGGCTGGGAAACGAGCGGCCGTGCCGGGCTGGCGGTCAAGCTGGCGCCGGCGCTGTCGCTGCGCGCGGCGGCGTATAGCGGCTGGCGGCTGCCGACGCTCAACGAACTCTATCGGCCGTTTCGCGCCGGCGCGGATGCGACCGCCGCCAACCCGCTGCTCGATCCCGAACGGCTGCGCGGCGTCGAGGCGGGCATCGACCTTGCGCCCGGCGCGGGCCTGAGCCTGCGCGGCACCGTCTATTGGAATCGTATCGGCGGAGCGATCGGCAACGTCACGCTGGGCACCGGGCCGGGCACCTTTCCCGGCGTCGGCTTCGTCGCGGCGGGCGGCGCGTATCGCCAGCGCCTCAATCTCGATGCGGTGGTGGCGCGGGGCGCCGAGCTCGACCTGCGCTGGCGCGCGGGGGCGTGGGTGGCGAGCGCATCCTGGGCGTTCACCGATGCGCGAGTCGAGGCATCGGGCGCGGCGGCGGCGCTCGACGGGCTGCGGCCTGCGCAGACCCCGCGGCATCAGGGCTCGGCGACGCTGGGCTGGGGGCAGGACGGCCTGATGCTGTCGCTGACCGGGCGCTATGCCGGGCCGCAGTTCGAGGACGATCAGAATGCACGGCGGCTGGCCGAGGCGTTCACGCTCGACGCGCGCGCCGCGGTGCCGGTGACGACGTCGCTGGCCGTCGAGCTGCGTGGCGAGAATCTGGGCGATGCGCGAGTCGAGACGGCGATCAGCGGCGGCGATATCGTGGAGCGCGCCGCGCCGCGCACCCTGTGGCTTGGCGTGCGCTACCGGATGCGCTGAGCGGCCAGGCGGTCGAACAGGTCGAGATAAGCCGCCACCGGCTCCAGTCCGGCCGCGACGCGCGGTTGGGGACGCTTGCGGCCGGGGGCGAGCCAGTGGTTGAGCGCGCCGACCAGCCGCGCGCGGTCGCCGGGCGGGACGATCGTGCCGCGCGTGGGCGAATCGAGCAGCTCGTGGATCGCGACGCTCGATTCGGTGGCGACGGCGGGGGTGCCGAGCTCGACCGCCTCGCGCAGCACGCCGGGCACGCCCTCGAATTCGGAGGTCAGCGCGACCACCGCAGCGCGCGCGATCGCGGGCAGCGGGTCGGGCGCATGGCCGGGCAGCAGCACGCGGCCGGTGAGGCCCGATCGCTCGATCAGCCGCTCGAGCGCCGGACGTTCTTCGCCTTCGCCGAGCAGCAGCAGCTTGACGTCGGGGTCGTGCAGCCGCGGGATCGCCTCGATCAGCCGGTCCCAGCGCTTTTGCGGGACCAGCCGCCCGACGCCGAGCACGAAGCGGCCCTCGGGCATCGGCGGCGGCGGCGCGCCCGGGATCGGCAGCGCGGGCGGGTTGGGAATCACATGGACCCGGCCGGGGGGCAGCCCCATCGCGCCCATCGCCTCGCCGGCCATCGCCGGGGTCATCGCCACCACCGTGTCGAGGAAGCGCGGGTGCAGCCGCAGCCAGATGCGGTAGGCGAGACCGAGGCCGCGCGGCAGATCGGGCCGGACCAGCGTGTTCGAGACCTTGCCGACGATCGGCGGTCCTGCCTTGCCGAGCTGCCACCACAGCCAGACGGCGGCGGCGGTATAGTGATTGCCGGGACAGAAGACGATGTCGGGCGCCAGTTCGCGCACGATCCCGGGCAGCCGGTGAAAGGCGCGATAGCGGGCGTCGTGCAGCTCACGCAGCTCGACGCCGGGCGGCAGCTCGTGCGCCAGCGCGCCGCTCGCATCACCGACCACCAGCGTCACGCGGCGTCCGGCTTGTGCCCAGCCCGCCGCCATCCGCAACATCGCGCGTTCGACGCCACCACCGTTAAGCGTTTGAGCAAAACTCAGAATATGGGCGGCGTGAGGCAAATCGTTCCGGTATCGTTGCGACATGGGGTTGCAGCTTGCCATGCTAAAGCCCAAATCGCCCCGCGAAGAAACCGCATTCTGTTGCGATGCGGCGGGGCGTTGAAGTGAATGCCGCCTGCCGCGCGTTGTCTGCGGTCGGGGATGTTCCCGGAAGAGGGCGTCGTATTGGCCTATGTCGAACTACCGGGAGCGCAGGCTTCGATGAACACGTCAGTCGCCGATCCGGTCGCGCCGCTCCCCGGTGCCGGCGAGCTCGCCGGGCTCGAGCCGATCGAGACGATCAAGCGCCGCTGGCCGGCGTTGCTCGGCGCCGTGCTGTCGCTGCTGATGATCGTCGGCCTCGGCGTCGAACTGTTCGACAAGGGGCTGACCGGGCTGACCCAGACCGCGCCGGGCAGTTGGATCTTCTACCTGTTCTTCGCGGCGATGTATTTCCTGCCGCCGACCATGGACTATGTCATTTTCCGGCGGCTGTGGCGGATTCCGCCGACCGGCATGGTCGCGCTGCACCGCAAGCGGATCGCGAACGACGTCGTGCTTGGCTATTCGGGTGAGGCCTATTTCTATGCCTGGGCGCGCCAGCGCACCAAGATGGTGGCGGCGCCGTTCGGCGCGGTGAAGGACGTGACGATCCTGTCGGCAATGGCCGGCAATGCCGTCACGCTGCTGACGCTCGCCATCGCATTGCCGACCGCGGCCGAGCTGCTGACCCCGGCGCAGTTCAAGGCCGGGCTGATCTCGGCGGGCGTGATGGTGGTGATGTCGCTGCCGTTCCTCGTCTTCTCGCGCCGGGTCTTCTCGCTGATACGCAGCGACTTGTGGTGGATCTTCGGCGCGCATTGCGTGCGTCTGGTCGGCGGGTCGCTGTTCGTCGCGCTCGCCTGGCATTTCGCGCTGCCGGGCGTGTCGCTCGGCATGTGGATGATGCTCGCCGCCGCGCGCCTGCTGGTCTCGCGCCTGCCGTTCGTGCCGGCCAAGGACGTGCTGTTCGCCAATGTCGCGATCCTGCTGATCGGCCAGGGACTGGCGGTGTCCGACCTGATGGCGTTCATCGCCGCACTCACGCTGCTGGCGCATGTCGTGCTGATCGCGGGCTTCGCGCTGGCGAGCCTGGTCAGGAAGGACCTGTGACGCGCTTTGCGCCGTCCGGGTCACGCGAGTAGAAGCACGCGCATGCGGATCGTCGACGTCAACGAATATTATTCGCCGACCGGCGGCGGCGTGCGGACCTATCTCGACCGCAAGATGCGGATCATGGCCGAACTGGGTCACGAGCTGATCGTGATCGCGCCGTTCGATGAGGACCGGATCGAGGACCGCCCCGATGGGGGGCGAATCTATTGGGTCAAGTCGCCGCCGCTGATCCTCGACCGCAATTACTGGCTGTTCCGCGACATGACGCCGGTGGTCCAGCTGCTCGACGATCTCGCGCCCGATGTGGTCGAGATCAGCTCGCCCTGGCGCCCGCCCTGGGTGATCGGGCGCTGGCAGAGCGACGCGCTCAAGGTGTTCTTCGCGCACAACGACAATATCGGCGCCTATGGCTATCGCTTGTTCGACGGGCTGGCGAGCGTGCCGCGGATCGAGGCGATGTTCGCTTGGTATTCGCGCTACTTCAACCGCTTCCTGACCATGTTCGACGCGTTCGTGACCAACGGCCCGGCGCTGGCGAAACGCTATGCCCGGCGCGGCACGCGAGTCGATGCGGCGATGCCGCTGGGGATCGACCGCGGCCATTTCTCGCCCGATTTGCGCGACGAGAAATTGCGCGCGTCGATGCTGGCGCAACTCGACCTGCCGCCCGACGGGCATTTGCTGATCGGACTCGGCCGGCACAATTGGGAGAAGCGCTGGCCGACCGTGATCGAGGCGGTGGAGCGCGCCGGCGCCGACCTGCCGGTCGGGCTGATGCTGCTCGGCGACGGCATGCAGCGCAAGCAGCTCGAGCGGCAGATCGCGGGCAACCAGCATATCCGGCTGTTCCGCCCGGTCTATGACCGCGAGCGCTTCTGCCGCATCCTCGCCAGCGCCGACGCCTTCATCCACGGGTCGGACCAGGAGCCGTTCGGGCTGGTCGCGTCGGAAGCGCTGGCGTCGGGGCTGCCGCTGATCGTGCCCGATGACGGCGGCTGCGCCGAGGTCGCCGATCCGCTGTTCGCCGAGACCTATCGCGGCGGCGATCCGCGCGATTGCGCCGATGCGATCCGGCGGCTGTTCGCGCGCGACCAGCCGATCCTGCGCGCGGCGGCGCGGCATGCGGCGGGGCAGGTGCTGTCCGACCGCGACCATGCGGTCGCGCTGATCGAGCTCTATTCGCGGCTGATCGCCGAACGCGACGCCGGGCGGATGCGCCAGAGCGCATAGCGGTCCTTGCCCACCGGCAGCGTCGTTTCGAGGCGATAGCCGCGCGCCAGCCCGGCGGTCATTCGCGCCCGGGCCTCGGGCAGCTCGCCGCGATAGGGCTTGCGCATCACTACCCATTCGGGACGGCGCGCGAGGATGCGGTCGAGCTCGGCGAGCTGATCGACGCCGACCGCGCCGCGCTCGCGGTCGCGGTTGAGGTGGCTGGGGAAGATCCAGCGCGTGACGGCGCAGCGGCCAGTCATCGGATAGAGCATCGTCGTGCCCGAATAGACATGGAGGCAGCCGGGGCCGCGCCCGATCGCGCGCGCGACGGCGGCGATCTCGGCGGGCGTGCCGCGCTCGTAGCGCTTGACGATCAGCGTGGCCGTCCCGCCGGCGAAGGCGAGCAGCATCAGGCCGATCGCGAAGCGGCGATATTGGCCGAGGAAGCCGGCGGCGCACGCCGCGAGCGGGGGAATCAACGGCAAGGCGTAGTGATTGAACCAGGAGCCGAACACGATCACGCCCGCCAATGCGACGGCAGCCCAGATGAACAGGAACTCGGCCATCGCACGCTGTGCGCGCGCGCCGCTCAGCTGGCGGCGCGACAGCCACGCCATCGCGACCAGCGGCGAGGTGATCAGCGTCAGCACCACGAAATTGCTGAGCTGGTGCAACCAGGGATCGGTCTGGCGGCCGAGAATCGACCAGAAATTGGCGTAGAGCCAGGCCTCGCTCTGCCCCATCGCGGCATAGGCCGCCCAGGCGGCCGCGGTGGGTGCGAGCGCGATTCCCGCCAGCGGCACCGCGATCAGCGCGATGCGCAGCAGCGGCGTGCCCAGCCGCCATTCGCGCCACAACAGCCACAGCCCGAAGAACAATCCTTCGAACACCGCCGAATATTTGATCTGCAGCGTGAAGCCGACCAGCGCCATCGCCGCCATGCCTTCGGCAAAGCGCCGCGCGGGGGAAGGTTCGGCGCCGGCGCGCGGGGCGATGATCGACGCGGTGGCGATCATCAGCAGATTGTAGAAGATCGGCGCCTGCCCGCCCTGACCGTCGATCAGATTGGGCCACAACACGACAGCGAGCCCCGCCGCGAGCGCGCCGCGCCGCCAGCCGGCCCGCTCGGCGAGCCGCATCGCCAGCAGCGCCGTGCCGAACAGGCACGCGAAGGCGAGCGCCTGATAGGCCCAGATCCCCGCCGGATAGCCCAGCGCGGCGGCGGGCGCATAAAGCAGGAACAGGCCGATCGGCTTGCGGTCCCAGACATCGATAAACGGCACCGCGCCCTCGGCCATCATGCGTGCGGCGGTGAAATAGAACTCCTCGTCGACATGGAGGATCGGATTGCCGAAGCTGATCGCCCGCGCGGCGAGCGCGACGAGGAGCAGGATCAGCCAGCGGGGAATTGAAGCGAGCGTCACTTTATCCCGTCACCCCGGCCTTTGCGCCGGGGGCCACCGGGCGGCAAGCGATGCCCTCGACCCCGGCGTACAGGACAGGCGGCACCGTGGACCCCGGCACAAGGCCGGGGTGACGCGTAAACGGGCGGGCAATATTTCTCACACCTTGTCGGGGTACACCGGGCGGATGTCGACCGGGATCGCGCCCATCGACGCGATCACGCTTTTGGCGTTGTCGTCGAGCACGGCCCATTTCGCCATGAACGCCTTGACCCCGGCATAGTCGCCATTGTGCTGGAGCACGATCATCTCGCGCAGCAAGTCGCGCAGCGCGACTTCGAACTTGGCGTCGTCGATGCGGTAGCGGCCGGCCTTGGCATCCCAGGCGAACGCGCCCCTGGCTTTCATATAGCCATATTGCATCGCTGCGCCCTGGCCGTGCGCCTCCTCGATCCCGAAGCGCATCGCGCGGAAGGTGCCGGCGAGATAGGTGGCGAAGAGCTGCGACTTCTCGGCGGCGGGCAGTTCGCCCTTCTGCATCATGAACAGGATGTTCCATGCGCCCATGACGTCGGCCTTGGCCTCTTCGAGCCCCGAGGCCTGATCCTTGAGCACCTCGCTCACCGTGGTCTTCTTGCCGCCAAGGGTGATCGTCCCCGGCCCGAGGCTGTGCGACAGCTCGTGGAACAGCGTTTCGAGCTGCATGTACTTCTTGGCGACCAGCTTCGCCTGATCGGGCACCAGCACCAGCGGCGCCATCGGGCTGAGGATGCGGTCGTACTTTGCGCCGAGCACATTGGAGAGGATCACCTTCTTCGCGCCCTTGGCTTCGCGCACGCGCTCGTCATTGGGCAGGTTGAAGGCGATCGTCTGCACGCCGGGGACATTGTCGCCGCCGCCGCGGATCTGCTCGGCGACCGCGATCGGCGATTCGAAGCCGCGCTGGAAGTTCTTGAGCTTCTCGTCGATCGGCAAGTTGGCTTCCATGTCGCGCAGATAGCGCTTGTACTTGTCGAGCGCGGCGGACTCTTCGGGGTCCTTGAGCGTCACGAAGCTCTCGAAGGCGGTCTTCTGGCCGTGGAGCCGGTCGGTATAGACTTCATAGGGGCCGATCGCGACTTCGATCGGGGTGTCCTTCAAGTCCATCCATGCCAGCTCCGACTCGAAATAATCGTCGGTCAGGAACGCCTTGGCGCGCAGGCTCAGGAACTTCCTGAGGCTGGGGTTGGCGGTGATCGCCGCGGCCTGTTCGAGCAGTTTGGCGGCCTGCGTCAGCTCGGTCTTGTAGGCGACCGAATAGGGGATCGCCTTGAGCTTCGCGCCGTCGCGCACGACGACGGTATAGGGGCTGGTGAGCGCGGTCTTCTCGCCGGGATTCTTCGCGAGATAGTCGTCGAACGCCTCGCGCGTCAGGTCGGCCGGGTAGAAGCCCGCGCCCTCCGGCATCGTGCCCTCGCCCCAGAAGGCGCGCTTGTCGGCAAGCTCGTCCCACGGGCCGAAATAGCGGTCGTACATTTCGAGCTTGAGCGCATCGCCGTCCTTCGCGATCGCCGCGCGCGTCGCCTGCCAGTTGGCGTCGCGCTGCTTGCGGTAGATCGCCGACATCACGTCCGACGCCTGGATCAGCAGATTGACGACCTGCCGCTCCTCGGCTGTCAGGAAGCTCACATCGGGCTTCATGTCGATCACCGCGAGCTTGGTCTTCTGCGCGGCGAGGTCGTAGCCCTCGGCGGCAGCGGCGGTGTCGTTGCCCGCGCTCGGCGCCTGATTGCAGGCGGCGCCGGCAAGAATCATGGGGGCGAGAAGCAGGGCGGCCAGGACGGATTTGCGCATATCACTCTCCAGATCGATTGCGCCGAAACCTAAAGCCAGTGGTTACGGCTGTCACCAAGTGCTTCAGCCTTCCAGGCTCTTGCTCACCTGCTCGGTCATGTCCTTGCTGAGGCCCGGCGTGGCGAGGATGCGTTCGAGCTCGGCGCGCATCTTCGCGGCGCGCGCGGCATCGAAGCGCTTCCAGCGGCCGAGCGGCGGGACGAGCTTGGCAGCGGTCTGCGGATTGAGCTTGTCGAGCGCGATCAGCTGGTCGGCGACGAAGCGGTAGCCGCGCCCGTCGCCCGAATGGAAGGCGCGCTGGTTGACCGCGAACGCGCCGACCAGCGCGCGCGCGCGGTTGGGGTTGGCGAGCGTGAAGTCGCGGTGCAGCGCGAGCGCCTCGACCGCCTCCGCCGTGTCCTCGCGCGTCGCCAGCGCCTGAGTCTGGAACCATTTGTCGAGCACGAGCGCGTTGTCGGCATAGCGGTTGTAGAAGATGTCGAGTGCGGCGATGCGCTTGTCGGACGCGCTGTTGACGAGCGAGGTCAGTCCGCCCTGCCGGTCGGTCATGTTGTCGGCGCCCTCGAACTGCGCGAAGGCGAGGTCGGCGCCGTCGGGCGCGCCGCTGGCGTTGATATAGCCGAGCGACACCGTCCGCAGCCGCCGCGCGCCCTTGCCCGCGGGCGAATATTCGAAGCGGTTGACCTTGGCCGCGTCATAGGCGGCGCGCCATTGCTGTTCGAGCGCCTTGCCGAGATCGCGGCGCAGCGCCTCGCGCTTCTGGAAGATCGCCTCGGGATCGACCACCGGGAGCTGGTCGCCGATGAAGCTGTCCGAGGGCAGCAGCACCGCCTCCGCGACGAACGCCTTGTCCAGCGCGGGGTCGGCGAGCGTGTTGGCGACAGCCTCGATCACCGGACCGTGATCGGCGCGGCCTTGCGTGACCGCGGCGACGAGCGTGTCGAGCATCAGCTGCTGCATCGCCTCGTAGCGTGCGAAGGGATCGTCGTCATGCGCCGAGAGGAAGGCAAGGTCGGCGGCGCTGCGGTTGGTATCGACGATCACCGGCGCGGAGAAGCCGCGGTTGATCGACAGCACCGGGCGTTCGGTGACGCCCTCGAAACTCAGTTGCGCGTCGCCGTCGGACAGCAGGACGAGCTGCTCCTCGCCGACCGGCGTTGCGGTCTGCGACCCGAACAGCTTGATCCGCAGCGGCAGCACCATCGGCGCCTTGTCGGGCTGGCCGGGGGTTGGCGGGACCGACTGGCGCAGCTTGAGATGCGCGCGCCCGTCGCCGGCCTCATGCTCGAGCGTGGCGGTGACGCGCGGGGTGCCGGCCTGCGAATACCAGCGGCGGAATTGCGTCAGATCGGTGCCGCCGGCTTCCTCCATGCACGCGACGAAATCCTCGCAGGTCGCGGCGGTGCCGTCGAAGCGCTGGAAATAGAGGTCGGTCGCGGCGCGGAACTTCTGCGGGCCGAGGATCGTCGCCATCATGCGGATGACCTCAGCGCCCTTGTTGTAGATCGTCGCGGTGTAGAAGTTCGAAATCTCGACATATTCGTCGGGGCGGACGGGGTGGGCGAGCGGGCCTGAATCTTCGGGGAATTGCGCGGCGCGAAGCCCGCGGACATCCTCGATTCGCTTGACCGCTTCGCTGCCCTGATCGGCAGAAAAGCCCTGGTCGCGATAGACGGTGAAGCCTTCCTTGAGGCTCAGCTGGAACCAGTCGCGGCAGGTGACGCGGTTGCCCGACCAGTTGTGGAAATATTCATGTGCGACCACCGCTGCGACCGCGTCGTAATCATAATCGGTGGCGGTGTCCGGGTCGGCGAGGATGTAGCGGCTGTTGAAGATGTTCAGCCCTTTGTTCTCCATCGCACCGAAGTTGAAATCGTCGACCGCGACGATGTTGAAGACGTCGAGATCATATTCGCGGCCATAGACCTTCTCGTCCCACGCCATGCTGAGCTTGAGCGCGTGGAGCGCGTGATCGGTCTTGGGCAGGTCGGCGGTGCGCACCCAGATGCCGAGTTTCACCGCGCGGCCGGACAGGGTGGTGAAGGTCGCGGTGTTGGCGGCGAGATCGCCGGCGACGAGCGCGAAGAGATAGCAAGGCTTGGGGAACGGGTCGTGCCACTCGGCCCAGTGCTTGCCGTCCGCGGCGTCGCCTTGCGCGACCGGATCGCCATTGGCGAGCAGCACCGGGAAGCGCGCCTTGTCGGCGGTCATCTTCACCCGGTATTTGCTGAGCACATCGGGCCGGTCGGGGAAGAAGGT
Organism: Sphingomonas tagetis; assembly: GCF_024211275.1. Lineage (GTDB taxonomy): Bacteria > Pseudomonadota > Alphaproteobacteria > Sphingomonadales > Sphingomonadaceae > Sphingomonas > Sphingomonas tagetis. The sequence continues at coordinate 12,576 of NZ_JAMLDX010000017.1, read as the reverse complement.
GATGCGGCGGAAGCCCTCCGCCTCGCATTGCGTGCAGAGGTTTCCGCCCGAGGCATAGAGACCCATCAGCTGGGTGTTGCGCTCGGGTGCGATCTCGACCTCGGTCTCGATGATATGGTCGTCGCCCGGGAGCGCGACGACCAGCGCGGGGCCGTCCATCTCGTAAACGGCATCGGTGCCGTCGGCCTTGACCGACAGCGGGGTCAGGCCGTCGCCATCGAGGCGGAGCGGACGGTCGTGATTGCCGTTGCGCGTGACGGAGAGCGTCGCGCGGACGCGGGTCGCTGCAGGGTCGAGCTCGAAATCGAGCGTGATCTCCGGCACCAGCCAGTCGGGCTCGCGATAGTCTTCGCGGCGGGTGACATGCGGCGTGGCGGCAAGAGCGTCGATCATAGCTTGGCCTATGTCAGGTGCCCGGCGGGGGCACCACGGAAATTTCATTGCGGTGTATCGTTGGAGTGCTACGCCTCAACGCATCCTGAATCCAAACACCGGAAGCCCTGCGAATGTTTCGTCCCGTTCTGACGCTTGCCCTGCTCAGCCTGTCGACCGCGCTGCCGGCGCAAGAGGCGGCCAAGCCTGTCCCCGCGCTGACCGCGGAGGACAACGCGCTCATCAATGCGCCGTTGCCCGCCGATCAGGCGGCGATGAAGGCGCATGTCATGTTCCTTTCCGCCGATGCGATGCGCGGGCGCGAGGCGGGCAGCGCCGAATATGAGATCGCCGCACAATATGTCGCGGCGCAATTCTATGCCGCGGGGCTGAAGCCGGCGGGGATCGACGGATCGTATCTGCAGCCGGTGCCGCTGTTGAGTTCGCGCCCGGCCGACAAGGGCACGCTCGCGCTGACGCGCGGCGGCGCGGCGCCGGTCAATCTGGTGTTCGGCGAGGATTATCTGCCCGCGCCCGATCCCGAAAGGCCAGTGACGGCGATCGACGCGCCGGTGGTGTTCGCTGGCTATGGCATCGTCGCGCCGCAATATAAGCGCGACGACTATAAGGGGGTGGACGTCAAGGGGAAGATCGTCGCGATCTTCAGCGGCGCACCGGGCGGCTTCGACGGCGAGGAGCGCGCGCATTTCGGCAATAACGGCAACAAGGCGGCGATCGCGGCGAAGAAGGGCGCGGCGGCGGTGATCATGCTCGAGTCGCCGGTCTCGGCCAAGGTGCGGCCGTTCGCGCGGCTGGCCGACAGCTGGGACGAATGGCGCATGACCTGGGCCGATGCGCAGGGCCGCGGGCATCTGCCGTCCGCGGGTACGCCGGTCGTGGCGACAGTCAGCCTCAAGGGCGCGGGCCGGCTGTTCGCGGGCGACAAGGGCTGGGCCGGCGCGCTTAAGGCCGCCGAGGCGGGCAAGCCGGTGATCGCGCCCTTCGCGAGCGGCGCGCTGCTCGCGGTGGCGCTCAAGACCGAGCGCAAGACCGTGACCAGCTCGAACGTCGCCGGGATGATCCCGGGCAGCGACCCCAAGCTCAAGGACGAGGTGGTGGTGCTCACCGCGCATCTCGACCATGTCGGCGTGGGCAAGGCCGACGCGAAGGGCGACACGATCTATAACGGCGCGATGGACAATGCGATGGGCATCGCCTCGCTGATCGAGGAGGCCAAGCGCTTCCAGGCGTCGGGCAAGCCGCCGCGGCGTTCGGTGATGTTCCTGGCGGTGACGGCGGAAGAGAAGGGGCTGATCGGCGCCGATTATTTCGCGCACAATCCCACGGTGCCGAAGGCGAACCTCGTCGCCAACGTCAATCTCGACATGCCGGTGATCACCTACAAGTTCGAGGACATGATCGCGTTCGGCGCGGCGCGCTCGACCTTGGGCGAGACGGTGGCGCGGGCGACCGCGGCGGTCGGCGTGGGCGTCGGCAAGGACCCGATGCCCGAACAGGGCTTCTTCGTGCGCTCCGACCATTACCGCTTCGTGCAGCAGGGCATCCCCTCGGTGTTCCTCTGGCCGGGGCTGGCGGGTGCCGGCGGCGAGGCGTTTAATCGCTTCCTTGCCGAGCGCTATCACCGTCCGTCGGACGAGATCACCAATCCCGAGATCAAATGGGATCAGGGCGTGCGCTTCATCGACGCCAATTATGCGATCGCGCGCGAGATTGCCGACGCCGATGCGCGGCCGGCGTGGAAGAAGGGCGACTTTTTCGGCCTGCTCTATGGGGGCTATGGCGCGAAATAATGCGGCTGTTCGTCTTCGGCCTCGGCTATGCTGCCTCGCACCTCGCGGCGCGGCTGGACGGCGCGCGCATCGTGGGGACCGGGCAAGCGGGCGACATCGCGTTCGATGACGCCGAGCGGGTGCGGTTCGAGCTTGGCCATGCGACGCATATCCTGTCCTCGGTGCCGCCGGACGCGGGCGATCCGGTGCTGGCGGCCTATGGCGATGCGATCGCCCGGTCGGGGGCGTGGCTGGGCTATCTCTCCTCAACCGGCGTCTATGGCGACACCGGCGGGGCGTGGGTCGATGAAAGCGCGCCGGTCGGGTCCGGGCGGCGCGGCGCGCGGGCGGGGGCCGATGCCGACTGGCTGGCGCTGGGCGCGCGCGTGTTCCGGCTGCCGGGGATTTACGGCCCGGGACGCTCGCCGCTCGACCGGATTCGCGCGGGCGAGGCGCGGCGGATCGACGTGCCGGGGCAGGTTTTCAGCCGCGTGCATGTCGAGGATATCGCGCGCGGCGTGATCGCCGGGTTCGACGCACCCGCGGGGGCGTACAACCTCGCCGACGACGAACCGGCGCCGCAGAGCGAGGTGGTGGCGTTCGGATGCCGGTTGCTGGGGCTGCCGGTGCCGCCGCTGGTGCCGCTGGCGGAGGCCAATTTGTCGGCGGCGGCGTTGGCCTTTTATTCGGAGAACCGGCGCGTCGCGAACGGCAAGGCCAGGCGCGTCCTCGGCTGGCGGCCGCTGTATCGCGACTACCGGTTGGGCCTGCGCGCGCTCAATGCGATGACCAGCCCGATTCCGGTAAGCAGCGCGCCCGCCGCGGCGAGCAGCGACCAGCGATAGCCTTCGAACAGCGTCGAGATCAGCATCGCGATGACCGGGATGATCACCCCCGAATAGGCTGCCTTGGCCGGGCCGATGATGCGGATCACCCCGAAATAAAGCGGAAAGGCCAGCGTCGAGCCGATCAGGCCGAGATAGAGGATGCCGAGGACATAAGTGGGGCGGGGGTCGAACGCCGGCGGCCCCACGGTAGCGAAGGCGAACAGGCCGTCGATGATCGCGCCGAGCAGCATCGCCCAGCCGATCATCGTCGCCATCGGATAGGTCCCCGCCGTTTTCGTCGCCTGCATGATGTTGGCGAAGGATGCCGCCAGCACGCCGCATGCGGCCAGCCCGATGCCGGTCAGCACCTCGCCGCTGGCGCTCGGGTCGCGGCGCAGCTCATGGACAAACAGCAAGGTGACGCCGGCGACCGCGATGGCGGAACCGGCCAGCAATTGCCCGCCCATGCGCTGGTGCAGGAAAATGCGGGCGAGCAGCGCATTTGGGATCAGCAGCAGCGCGAACATCACCGCGACCAGGCCGGAGGTGATATGTGCCTCGGCGCGGTAGACGAAGTTGAAGTTGATCACGAACTGGAGCAGCCCGAGCAAGGCGGCAAAACCCAGTCCGGCGGCGTCGAGCCGTAGCGGTTCGCGCTTGAAGGCCGCCCAGCCGAGCATCGCGACACCGGCGACGAGAAAGCGGTAGGTGACCGACCAGGCCGGCGGCACCGTCCCCAGCTGATCGGCGATCACGATCCAGGTCGAGGACCAGATCAAGGTCACGACCGCGAAGGGAAGCAGGACGGTGAGCCGGGTCGAATTGGGCCGAGTTTCGCTCACAGCCCGGCGATCGCGTCGGCGAGCGGACGGATCGCAGCTTCGTCCTGATCCCAGGAAACCATCAGCCGCGCCTCGCCCGGACCCCAGTCGTAGAAGTCGAAGCCTTGCGCGCGGAGTCTGGCGGCCTCGTCGGCGGTAACGCGCAGGAACACGCCATTGGACTGGACCGGATGGACCAGCCGATTTCCTGCCGCCTGCGCCAGCAGCGCGGCGCCGGCATTGGCGGCGCGGGCGTTGCGCAGCCACAGATCGCCGTCGAGCATCGCGAGCAGCTGTGCGGCGAGGAAGCGGCCCTTGGACTGGAGATGACCGGCGCGCTTGCGGCGGATGCGCGTGGCGGCGGCGAGGTCGGGGTCGAAGAACACCAGCGCCTCGGCGCCCATCCCGCCATTCTTGATGAAGCCGAACGACAATGCGGTGACGCCCGCGCGCCAGGTCAGCTCGGCGGGTGCGCAATCGAGATGCGCGACCGCGTTGGCGAAGCGCGCGCCGTCCATGTGCAGGCGCAGGCCGCGGGTCCGTGCGAGATCGCCGATCGCGGCGACTTCGGCAGGCGTATAGACCAGGCCATATTCGGTGGCGTTGGTGATCGAGATCGCGTGCGGCTGGACCCAATGGACGCCGGACTTGATCGGATCGATGACCGCGCGGATCGCTTGCGGCGTCAGCTTCGCGCCTGGCCCTTCGGCGAGCAGCAGCTTGGCGCCGTGCGTGAAGAATTCGGGCGCGCCAGCCTCGTCGGCCTGGATATGCGCCTCGCGGTGGCAGACCACGCCGCCATAAGGCAGGCACAGCGCGGTGAGCGCGAGGCAATTGGCGGCAGTGCCGGTGGGCACCCACAGGACCGCGACGTCGGTTTCGAACAGGTCGGAAAAGCGCGCGTCGAGCTGAGCGCTCCACTGGTCGCCATCATAGGCCGCGTCCTGGACGTTCGCCCGGCCCAGCGCCGCGATCACCTCGGGACAAGCGGGGGCGGCGTTGTCGGAGAAGAAGCGCATGCCCGCCCCATGCGCCCGGTGCCAGGGGGAATCAACCGCTTCGCCCTTTTCGCAAGCCGCTTAGGGTCAAAACTCAACCGCGCAGCGGCGGGCCGAATTTGGCGCGAGGACTTCGTTGCTCGTCGATCACGATGCGCCGCATCGCTCCCTCCTCACGCCTCGCCTCACACCAAATTCGGCTCCGTCTCGACCTCGTTCTAATTGAGGTTTGACCCTGCCATTGACGCCTAACCGTTGACGATGGTGCCGCCGTTCGGGTGCAGCACCTGCCCCGACATATAGCTCGAATCCTCGCAGGCGAGGAACAGGAAGCTCGGCGCGACTTCATTGGGCTGTCCGGGCCGGCCCATCGGCGTGTTCTCGCCGAAGGTCTCAAGCTTTTCGGGCGACGCGCCGCCGCACGGGTTGAGCGGGGTCCAGATCGGGCCGGGCGCGACGGCGTTCACGCGAATGCCCTTTTCGACCAGATTCTCCGACAGCGAGCGGGTGAAGGCGGTGATCGCACCCTTGGTGCTGGAATAGTCGAGCAGATCCTTCGAGCCCTGATACATGGTGACCGAAGTGCAGTTGATGATCGCCGAGCCTTTGCCGAGATGCGGGAGCGCGGCCTGCACCAGATAGAACATCCCGAAGATGTTGGTCTGGAAGGTGCGCTGAAGCTGCTCCTCGGTGATGTCGCGGATATCCTTGTCGGGATGCTGCTCGCCGGCATTGTTCACGAGGATGTCGAGCCGGCCGAGTTCGGCGATCACGCGCTCGACCGCGCGGGCGCACATCTTTTTCGAGCCAATGTCCGCCTTGATCGTGATCGCGCGTCGCCCCTCGGCCTCAACGATCGCCTTGGTGTCGGCGGCGTCCTTGTCCTCGAGCAGATACAGGATCGCGACATCGGCGCCCTCGCGCGCATAGAGCGCGGCGACGGCGCGGCCGATGCCGCTGTCGGCGCCGGTGATCAGCGCGACCTTGCCAGTCAGGCGCCCCGAGCCGGGATAGCGCGGCTGCCATTGCGGCGCCGGATCGAGCTTGTGCTCGTCGCCGGGCAGCGCGTCCTCATGGATCATTTCGGCGGTTTCGGTCATGGCGCGGCGCTCCAGCTGGGTGCCGGGAAAAACCGCAGGCGCGACAAGGGGTTCCGGATACTTAACTTTCGCGGATCGTTGCACCTTCGAACCGATGACCCAGAACGCCGCCTCCACTGACTACCCCGACGGCATCGACCCGCGCCATGCCGAAGGCCGGGGTGCGAACTGGAACTGGCTGTCGCTGGCCGTGCTGGGCGCGGTGATGCTCGCGGCGCTGCTGGGTGCGTTCGGCGGGGGCAAGACGCGGCCGCTGACCGTGGCGGCGGCGGAGGCGCAGCTGGACGTTGCGACGCCGCGGGTGATCCGCAACGGCGAGTTTTTCGAGACGCGTGTGCGGATCGAGGCGCGCCGGCCGATCGCCAAGGCGGTGCTGGTGGTGCCCGAATCGCTGTGGCGCGACATGACCATCAACTCGATGATCCCGGCGCCGTCGGAAGAGAAGGCCGAAAAGGGCGAATTCCGCTTCGACTATGGTGCGATGAAAACCGGCGACGTGCTCGACATCAAGATCGACGGCCAGATCAACCCGCCGCTGTTCGCCGGGACCCAGGGCGGCGTCGCGCTGTATGACGGCGAGCGGCGGATCGCCGCGATCGCGTTCGACATCAAGGTGCTGCCATGAGGGGTCTGGCCTGATGGACATCGTCTTTCGCGCCACCATCATGTTCGCGATCCTGTTCGGGCTGTTGCGGCTGCTCGGCAAGCGCGAGCTAAGCCAGATGACGCCGTTCGAGCTCGTGATGCTGGTGGTGCTGGGCGATCTGATCCAGCAGGGCGTGACGCACAATGATTTCAGCCTGACCGGGGCGACGCTGGCGATCGCCACCTTCGGCTTCTGGGCGGTGGTGCTGGGCTGGGTGGTCTATCGCTGGCCGCGCGCGCAGAAATGGATCGAAGGCGAGCCGCGCGTGCTGATCCGTCAGGGCGAATGGATCGAGGCGAACATGCGGCGCGACCGGTTGACGCGGCGCGAGATCGAATCCGAGATGCGGCTGGCGGGAATCGGAACCGTCGGTGAGGTCGCCTGGGCGATTCTGGAGCCCGAGGGCCGGATCAGCTTCATCCGCATCGATTCCGACAAGGATGAGGGCAGGGCCGACGATATCAGGGCGTCCTGAGCCCGCCCTTGCAGGGTTCAGGCGATGAGGCCCGAACCCTGCATGGCAGTGGCGGTGATCAGCAGCGCGGTCAGGCCGAACGATGCGACGGCGATGCGGAGCTGCTGGCCGATGAGCCGCCGCCCGGTTGCCGGCCCGGTCATGCGACCGAACCGAAGCTGCCCGAATTGACGATCAGGACGGCGGTGAAGGCGGCGGCGCCGACGAGCGAGACGGCGTAGCGGGCGAAGTTTTCGAAACGAAGTGCCATTGTCTTATTCCCATTTGACGTTGTGCCGGAACATCCGACCGATGTTCCCAACGTCAGCAGGGACCGTGCCAACTGCGATAAGCTATTGATTTTGCGCGAATTGGAATTTTATTGCCGGCGATGGTGGGAAATTCCGCCGCAGAAAGTAGCAAAAATTACCAATTACTAGCCGGCAAGCACGCGGTTCCTGCCGTCATCCTTGGCACGGTACAGCAGCACGTCGGCGCGGTGGAAATTGGTGCCGAATTTCTGCTCCGGATCGACGTGTGTGAGACCGGCGGAGAAGGTGATCTCACCGAGCGGCGCATCGGACTCACGCAGCCGGTAACGTTTCGCGGCAACGCTGGCGCGGGCATGGTCGAGCGTGGCGCACGCCGCCGCAATGTCGACCCCGGTGAACAGGATCGCGAACTCCTCGCCGCCATAGCGCGCGACGAGCTGGCCGGGGCAGCTCTGCGTGAGCGCCTCGGCGATGGTCTTGAGCACCCGGTCGCCGACGACATGGCCGAAGCGGTCGTTGACATGCTTGAAGTGATCGATGTCGCACACTGCGATGCACAGCTGGCCGCCGGCGGCGACCTGCGCGGCGAAGGCTTCCTCGAACGCGCGGCGGTTGGGCAGATCGGTCAGCGGATCGCGGCGGGCATTGTCGCGCGCTTCCTCGAGTTTGCTGCGCAGCTCGCTCGCCTCGCGCGTAGCGGATTCGAGCCGCGCCTCGGCGCTGTGCACGCGCTCGACCATCGTCGCGGTGATGCGCGACACTTCCTCGATCAGCGGGCCGTCGAGCGCTTCGCTCGACCGGCGGATCGCATCGGCGCTGGCGGCAAGGTCGCGGCCAAAGCCTTCGGTCTCGGCGCGGATCGCCTGGACCATGTCGGCAAAGCCTTCGACCTGAAGCTGAGTCCGCGCGACGAGGCCTTCGGCCTTTTCGCGCACGCTGCGCGCACTCACCGGCGCCTCGTGCCCCAGCGATTCGATGTCGCGCTTGGTCAGCCTCACGCCGCCGTCGGTCAGCGCCGCCACCGCCTTCGCCAGCGGACCGTGCGGATCGTGCAGCAGCGCCCAGGCAAAGGCGAAGTTAGCCGGATCGGGCTCCAGCCGCTGGTCAAACAGAAATGCGCCGATGCGTTCGTACAGCTGCCGGGCGGGATCGTCCCCATTCCCGGCGGCTCGAACCGCCCTCGCCACGCCCATAGAACCCCGTCCCCACGCTCATCCGGGCATCATAACTCGCCCGATACGCTTTCGATGGGCTGGAGTAGCGTTCGAACTGCTAAAATCCAGTGAAACGGGTGCGCAACGGGTCCAATTGCCTACCCATTTCGACAGCGTTCCGATCCAAACGTCTGGCGTGTCAGCGCTTTTTATTTTTATACTCGCGCACCGCGGCCAGCGTATTTTTGACGTGATTGGCCGGACTCATCTCCGCATGCGCGTAAAGGACCTTGCCGTCGGGCGCGATGACATAGCTGGTGCGGCTGGTCTTGCCGGTGCTGGCGCCGTTGCGGATCAGATCGACATCATACCCCTTGATCACGTCTGGCGTCGCCTGCGCGACTGCGAACTTGCTCGCGCAATCCTTGGTCGAAAAGTCCTTGAGCTTGTCGATCGGGTCGGCCGCCATGCCGATCACCGTGGCACCGGCCTTTTTGAAGTCGGGCGTGGCGGCGGCGAAGGCCTGTGCCTCGGCGCTGCAGCCGGGGGTGAACGACATCGGGTAGAAATAGAGGACGAGCGGGCCCTTTTTGAGCTGCTTCTTGAGGTTGAGCGTGAACTCCTTGCCGGCGAGCGCGCCCCTGGTGGTGAAATCGGGTGCGGCGGTGCCCGGCGCGAGCTGGGCGGCGGCGGGCAGGGCGGCGGTGAGCGTGAGGCTGGCGAGGACGAGCGTGAGGCGCATGGGGGACTCTCCTGAGGTTGCCCCGGTTATGCGCCTTCACCGCGTGAGCGCAATCCCGATCCGGGCATGGCTGTCGCGGCGGCGATAGTCGTCGAGCGCCTCGCCATAGCCGGTAAAGGCCTGGCCGAAGAGATAGAAGCCGATCCCGCCGCCGATGCTGCCGAGCGGGTAGGAGGCGAACAGTTCGGCAGCGCCGCGCCCGGTCTCCGGATTGCCGCGCGCGGTGATGCTGAGCTTCAGACTGTCGGGCTTGACGTGCGTGAGGCCGAGCGCGGCATTGCCCCAATAGCGGTCGAGATCGGGCGCGATCCCCTGCTTGTCGACATAGAGCCACGCCTGCGGGGTCACCTCGGCGCGCCAGCCATCGCCCAGATCGAACGCCTTGGTTAAGCGCGCGAAGATGCGGTTGGCGTCGATCGACGTCGCCGGGCCTTCGCCGTTCGAATCATGCCGCCAGCCGATGCCGAGCGTCGCGGTCGAGTCGATCGGCACATCGGCGAAGACTTCGGGCGAGTAGGTGGTGTGGGTGAACGGGCCGGAGGGCAGGTCGAGCCGCCAGAACATCGTCTGGGTGTAGGCGAATTTGAGGCGGCTGAGCGCGCCGTCGCCGCCGAACGGCTGGAAGGCGAAGCTGACCTGGAGCTTGGCGCCGGCATCAGCCAGGCCGAACGCGCCGTAGATCGGCTCGTGCGGGGCGAAGCGGTCGAGAAAGCCGGCGGTGCTGCCGCGCGAGGCGAGCGTTTCGGTCTCGGCGCTGGCGGCGGCGGGCGGCGGCGGCGGATCACCGGCATAGGCGCTGCCGACGGTGGAGGCGGATTTGGCCGGCTTGCCTGGTGCGGGCGGCGGCCCCGGACGCATGGCATAGGCGGTCGGTACGTAGCGCACCTTGACGAAGCCGCCCGGCGGTACGGCCGCCGCCGGGGCGGGCAGGCGTTCGAGGACCAGGCGCGTGCCGTCGGCGGCGGTGACCTCGATCTGGCGCGGCCCTTCGGCGGGGAACGGCGCGGCGCCTTCGTTGATCAGGATCACCTCGACGCCGCGCAGCGCCTCGCGTTCGTTGGCGGGCTGGGCGGGGATGGCGCGCACCTGTGCGGCGGCGGGCGCGGCGATCAGCAAGAGAGGGAAGATGGCCCGCATTGCGCGCTTCGATGCCAGCGTCGTGCGACAAATGCGAGTCGCTATCTGTGTTCGGCGCCGGCCCGCTCCCCCACCCGGCCACCCATCAAGATACACTGAAGTGGGTGGCCGGGTGGGGGAGCGGGCCGGCACCGCCCTATCAGGTCGCGAGCCTTTTCAGCGCCTCGATCGTGTCGGCCTCGTTGGCCGGCTTGTCGGTGCGGATGCGGGAAATGCGCGGGAAGCGCATTGCGAGGCCGGATTTGTGGCGTTTCGATTCGTGGATCGAGTCGAACGCCACTTCGAGCACGAGCGTCTTCTCCACCTCGCGCACCGGGCCGAAGCGGGCGAGCGTGTGATTACGCACGAAGCGGTCGAGCCATTTGAGCTCCTCGTCGGTGAAGCCGAAATAGGCCTTGCCGACGGGCAGCAGTTCGCCGCCTTCGGTCCAGGCGCCGAAGGTATAGTCCGAATAGAAGGACGATCGCTTGCCGCTGCCGCGCTGGGCGTACATCAGCACGCAATCGGCGGTGAGCGGGTCGCGCTTCCATTTGTACCACAGCCCGACGCGGCGGCCGGTGACGTAAGGCGAATCGCGGCGCTTGAGCATCACGCCCTCGATCGCGGCGTCGCGCGCGCCGGCGCGGATTTCCTCGAGCGCGGCAAAGTCCGCGGCGTCGATCAGCGATGAGACGTCGAAACGCTCCGGGTCGAGCCGCGTGGCGAAGGTTTCGAGGCGGGCGCGGCGCTGGGTCCAGGGCTGCTCGCGCAGATCCTCGGACCCGTCGAACAAGATGTCATAGAGGCGGACGAAGGCGGGATAGTCGGCGAGCATCTTGCCCGAGACCAGCTTGCGACCGAGCCGCTGCTGGAGCGCGTTGAAGCTTGCCGCCCCTCCTGATTCAATAGCGCCGCCCTGCGCCTCGCCCTTCACCAGCAATTCGCCGTCGAGCACGCCGGAGGTGGCGAAGGCGGCGGCGACCTCGGGGAAGCTGTGCGTGATGTCGTCGCCGGCGCGGCTGTAGAGCCGGGTCTGCCCTGCGACATGCACCATCTGCACGCGGATGCCGTCCCATTTCCACTCGGCGGCATAGTCGGCGAGGTCGACCTGCGTCTCTTCCAGCGGATGTGCGAGCATGAATGGGCGGAACACCGGCACGTCGGCGGCGCTCGGCTGCGGGCCGCGGCCCTCGGCCCAGGCGAACAGCGGCGCATAGGGGGCTTTGAGGCCGTGCCACACTTCCTCGACCGCATCGACCGGGATGCCGAACGCTTCTGCGAGCGCGGTCTTGGCGAGGCGGGCGGAGACGCCGACGCGCAGCGCGCCGGTGGCGAGCTTGAGCAAAGCATAGCGCTCATCGGCTTCGAGCCGGTCGAGCATGGCGGCCAGCACGGCCGGGGCTTCGGAACGCGAGAGCGTCATCAGCCGGTCGATGGCGGAGGCGACGGTGAGCGGTTCGGCTTGCGGCGGCGGGGTCAGCGCCTCGGGCCAGATCAGCGCGACCGTCTCCGCCGTGTCGCCGACGAAGTCGCGGCTGAGGCGAAACAGCACCGGATCGACCCGCTCGTCGACCATCGCACGGATGATCGCGGGCTTGACCCCGGGCAGGTCGAGCTCGCCGGTCAGCGCCGCCATCGCCCAGCCGCGGTCGGGATCGGGCGCGGATCTAAGATAGTCGCCAATGAGGCGCAGCTTGGCATTGCGCGAGCGGGTGTAGATCAGCCGGTCGAGAAGGTCGGCAAAGGCGCGCATGATTGCGGAACATGGCGGGGACGCAACGGTTCCGCTAGGCCGCGCCGATGTGGAAACGCCTTTTCGCCATCCTGCTGCTGCTCGCGCTCGGCGTGCTGCTGGTCGGTTATCGCAATGCCACCGCCGATCCGGTGGTGCGTCGCGCGCGCGTCGCGATGGCAAGCTGGCCCGCGGGCGCGCCGCCGTTGCGGATCGCCTTGCTGAGCGACATTCACGTCGCCGGACCGGATATGCCGCCGGCGCGGCTCGAACGGATTGTTGCGCAGGTCAACGCGCTTAAGCCCGACCTGGTATTGATCGCGGGCGATCTGGTGAGTGACAAGCGGGTGGCGAGCCATCGCTATCCGGTTGACGAGGCAGTGGCACCGTTGCGTAATCTGACGCCCCGGCTGGGCGTGGTCGCGGTGCTAGGTGTTTGATCCCACGGTTTGATGGTGCGACCCTTTCGTTGGAATGGAAGGAAGCATTATGGGCCAGGTTCGTCACGGGAGCGCCACGACCACGCACGCCGTCCGAGCAGCAATACAGCGA
>NZ_JAMLDX010000016.1 GCF_024211275.1 Sphingomonas tagetis | reverse complement strand
CACCTCCGCTTCACGCAGCTTGCCGATAATCTCTTCCGGGCGATGCTTCTTGCTCGGCATTCCTCGTCTCCTTCGTCATCCAAATATCATCAATTTTGGACCACTCAGAAGGGGGCAGATCACGGACGTCGAGCCGACATGCTGCCACCAGTGAACAGTCTCATGCAGGTAGGTCGAATAGGCCTGCAATGCATCAGGCGATATCGTTCGCACGTCATACACGCCGTTCTCAATGCCCTCGATCAGTTCGTGATTGCGAGGGCTGAGGCTCAGAACGAAACGCATGGTCTCGTATTTGCCGTGGACGTTCAAAGCAGCATTGAACGCGGGTTCGATGTACATGACGTCACGCGACGGGTCGATCAACGAAGGGTCAAGGCGCGATTCCAGACCTTCTCCCGTTCCGCGCGTCATATCGATTCCTCAGCCGCCGTTGCCCGAGAGCCTCGGACGCTAATTGGACGCCAGCCTTTCGACGTCCAGCATGTATCAGGCGTCGTCAGTGGTGGCCACCACAGCATCATCAACCGTGATAGGCTTGCTTCGACCGGCAGGCGGAGTGCGCGCATAATGCTCCAACATCGCACGCGCGAGCGGTGCCAAACGAACCAGCCGATCTATAACTTGCTCGACTGCCGCAGCGCGCAAACATAGACCTCGCCCCGCGTTTGCGCGGCGCGTATCTTAAAATCGAGCATCGCTTCCAGGCTGATGCGTTGCTCGAGGACGTACGACAAATCCTCACCATCCATCAGGATGGTCTGGATGTGCTTGCCGTGCACGATCCCTCTTATCCCTTCGGCCGAGAAGCCGTTGACCGATACGAACAGGCCGCGACCATGCATCTTGCCGTCGACCTTGTGCGCGAATGTGTAGAGTTGAGCCGTGCTGACGCTCGGATCCTGCCACTTGGCCTCGACGATGTAATTTTCGCCCTCAAACTTGAACGTACCGTCGATCTGCTCGCTTTTGAGCCGGAAGGCATCGCCCATCTTGATCGATTGACGGTTGAAGAGTTCCTGCAGGAAGGTCTCGAACAGGCGGCCACGTCCTTGCGGAGTCATGCCGGTGCCAAACATCTTGGCGAACGCTGTCGTCAGTGCAGATAGATCGGCGGCCTTGGCCTGCTTCTTACCGGCTTCCGCCGATGCCGTGCGGCGGTTCTGCGTCGCGGAGTTGCGCGTATCGACTGCGGTCTTGAGGCGCGCGATCTTGGCCTGAGCGTCCGCCTTGTCGAGCTTGGCCATCTTGTCGAAATAATAGGGATCGAAATAGCTCCAGTTTGCCAACCGGTCGATCATCGTCTGGAATATAGCGTAACCGCGATCGGACCGTGCAGACAGGCGCGAGAAGGTGTCGACCACGATTAGATGTCGCGACAGTTCGGTGTCGAGCGGCGGAAGGATGGACGGCGGGCAATCAACGCTTTGCAGGAATTCGATGATCTTCTTGCGCGGCCAGAAGACTGCAAGGATGCAGTCGTGCATCGCATCGCGAATATCGAGCGGGATCTCAGGGGCTCCGGACATGCGTTGCATATGCGGCGCGCCTGAGAATCAGACAAGCGCGAGCCCCAGCCACGCCGGCACAGAGCGACGCGCTCGCGCAAGGCCGGCGACGCGGGCGCTAAGCGCGGGGCCGGTGAATGTCCGAGATGGGGGCGCATTGCCGACCGGCAGCTTGCGACTAAGGCTGCCTGACCGCTCGTGGGCCTATTCTGTTGAAAAAGTCGACCTCTCGGAACGCTGTGAAATATTAGAACTTTGAATACTTGCGGCGGGCACAAACAATTCAAATGATGCTCGATCCTGATGCCATCCCTGCGCCACTACGCACGAAAATTTCGCTTCCGGAGTTTTTCAACAGAATAGGGCCGGCTGCGGACTGTCAGCTTTTAACCGGGTATGGCGAAAGCGGACGTTGCCGCTATTCTAAAGGCTCAAGTTGACCTGTGTCGATCGCAGGCAGCCCCATCTCAGAGGCACGGCTAGTGCCACTCGGGGTGAATTGACCGTCAGTGGTCGCGCAGCTTCGGTCGCCCGCGCAAAACGCTTTCGGCCGCTCTGCTTGCTCCGTCCTGCGCGCGCGGTAGATGGTCCGCGCTCAGCCGGGGACCGGTGCCGGAGCGGCGGCGCCCATTTCGCGAATGAACCTCGAGGTAATCATATGGGCATCGCCATAGTTCACCTGCGCGGGTGCAATGCCCGCGCCCATTGCCGTTGCCAGGGGCATCATCCGCGAGTTCGTCAGGATCAGCGTGCCGGGCTTACCGGCTGCCGGTGAGGATTTGACGCGGGAGATCCCGACATAGAAAAGTCGGCGCTGCTCCTCGATTTCGGCCAGAGTCTCCGCAGCGGACAAGCCATCCCGCGGCTGCTTGGGGAGTAGGCCTTCGATACAGCCGGCAATGATAGTGACCGGTGCCGACAGGCCTTTGCTCTTATGCAAGCTCATGATTCGCACGTCCTCGATTTCGGAGGGAATCTCGGGCTTGGTGATTGCGTCCGAAAGCCTGGTCAGGAAATCTTCCGGCATCATTCCAGCGTCATTCTCGAGCAGGCTCAGCGACAATGCGCGAAGATCTCGCACGCCATCGTCACCTTCCGGGAATAGGTCGTCGACGACGCCCAAGACTCCAACGTCGGCATGGAGCGTGCCCAGCCGGTCAAGCTCGGCGCGGATGACGCGGAAGCGTTCAACTAGCGCGCCGGTGTGCGCGACCTGCGCCTGCCCGTCGGCGATCGCGCATAGCGCCTGCCAGGGCGAGATAGCTTGGCCATCGGCGTAGCCGCGCAGTCGCCGATAGCCGCGGCACCGCCAGTTGGCGCTGTTCAGACCGACAAGCCAGCGAAGGGCTACGCGGTCTTCGCGGTCGACCAGCAGCTTGAGATAAGCGAAGCGCTCTTGCGCGTTCTGTGCGTTGAGCTCGGCCTCTGCATAATAAGAGCGTACCGGGATGTTACGCGCGTGCAGCGCTTCGTAGATTGGCGTTCCGATCACGCCACGCTGGGCCAGCACGAGGATGTCGCCGGGCGGTATGCCGCCCGCCACCATGCCGGAAATGAGATTGGTAACACCCACGACCTCATCGTCGAGAGTCGCATATTGCAGGATGCGCACATCGCCCCCGCCATTGGCGGCGAGGGGCGTGAGCGCCCGCGGGATCGGCCGGTTGACGTTGCTGGCAATGAGCGCGTTCGCCATGGCGACCACTTGGGTCGGGCACCGACGGCAGTCGTCCAGAGTGAGATCATCGGCACCGGCATTCGTGGCAAGCCACGAGCGAATCCCCTCTGGGTGGGCATGCTTGAAGCTATAGATCGACTGGTCGTCATCACCGACGATGCACACGTCGGCTGCGTCTGACAGCAACGCGATGACGCCTTGTTCGGCCCGGTTGAGATCCTGGAACTCGTCGACGAGGATGTGCCTGAATTCGGAACGTTCCTGCGCGAGCGGATTCGCGTGGAGATAGGAATAGAGCTGCGGGATGACCTCGCCGATCAACATCGCTCGGTGGAAAATCAGCCAACCGTAGAGATCGCGCTCGAAGGCAAGATCATCGGGGTGCTGAACATAGCCCGGTTCGTCCTGCTGGAGCCGCGCCCACGCCGCTTCGAATGCCTTGATCTTCTTGCGCAGCTCGCGGACGCCGCCATGCGCATCTGCGAGATCGGCTTCCAGAGGCTTCAGTTCGAAATCATTGAGTGGCCGCGGAATGCGCCCAGTGGCGCCGAGCACGTGGTTGCGCATGAGGATGCGCAAGGCGAGACTATGGATCGTGACGCCGTTTAGCGCCTCGCAGCCCGGCACGCCCATGCCGACGAGCTCGCGGTGAAGATCCTCGGCGGCAACTCGAGTGAAGGTGACGGCAAGAATCGAAGCGGGCTCGACACCCTCTTCAAGCAGCCGCGCGACACGCCGCTTCATGGCAAAGGACTTACCGGTGCCAGGGCCGGCGATAACGCGAACGCGGGCATTGGCGCTTGCGGCGATGCCAAAGGCAGGCGACTGCGGATCGAGGGCGTCTGACCAAGCCATTCCATACTCCCATCATTCATTAGGGCTTGGCTAACATGATGCTGTGGCCTGCACGATGGGCTAAGTGAAGTATTCCTGTCCCGATGGCTGTTTGACAGTCACCGCGGGCACTAGGCTTGTGCGTGCTGGAGACGTTCCGGCCGAAGAACGGCCAGATTACGTGTCAGTGAGTAGACGAAAATGGCGATCATACACGACTACGCCGAGGAAAGTACCGACATTGAAGTAGCGGATCTGCCCGTCGAAGCATTGCTTTGCGTTGGGCGCATCATCCGAGCAGTGGCCGAGATCGAAAACATTGTAACGATGTATTTGTCGACGCTGGCGAAGCTTTCGGATGGTCACGCCGTCATCCTATTCGGTCGGGAGGGGTACGCAAAAAAGGTCGAATTGGCGCGGAAGTTTGCCTCTGCGCACGGGCAGGAAAAGCTCGACGAGTTCAAACTGCACCTTGAGAACGACGCCATAAAGAATGTCATAGAGATGCGAAATGTGCTTGCGCACGGGTCGTATCTTGGGCGCACGGGGGATGGCCGCTGGGCGTTCCAAACGGTTCGGCAGTTGGAGTTGCGATCGACTGAGGTTGTTGTTGAAGCAATAAGTTTTGGCGACCAGGACTTCGAGCACTGCGCGGCCACTTCTGAGGAGTTGGTGGAGATCCTGGAAACCGAATTGCGCGTGAAAGGCGCGCGACAGCAAAGACGAAGCGGCGCGTTGGGCCGGCACACGAAAGCGCGGACGCCTCGAAAGGTAAAGCCCTCGGTGCCCTTGGCCTAGCCGGTCGCCGGTCGGCGGCAGCTTTCAAAAGGACCTCGACCCAAGTCGAGAGATCAGCAGCGCGCAAGCATGCGGCTTCCACGCAGAATTCCGGCAGGCGCACGCCGGGCTTGATTTCGCCAGCGCAGCTGGCGCGAATGGCGGACAATCAGCGGCACTCAGAACCATTGGCCGCTTTTGCAGGTCAATTTAGCGGCCCGGAACGACTGCTTATAGGGCGGGCTTCCGTGCGAGTCGGCCGTCGACGTCCTCTACCGCGCTAACCGCCATTCCGGGCGCCCCACGCAGCCTGCGGGTGACAATGTCATCTAGCGCGTCCGAAATCCGCCGGCCGCCCACGCTGACTGCCCTTACGTGCCCACGATGATGTTCCACCACGCCGCGCTCAAGGCCGTCCCACCCAGCCTAGCGAACCACGCTGAGTTACCCCAGTGTTACCCCAGGCTTTGCTCCACCAAAGGGCGGAGCGGCTAAGTACCTCTGCGGAATCAGCAATTTGGCGCGCCCGGTTGGATTCGAACCAACGACCACAGGCTTAGAAGGCATGTGCTCTATCCAGCTGAGCTACGGGCGCGCGCCGGCCCGCGTTAGCGCGGATTGCGCGGGCGGGAAACCGCGATCATAGTCCGCCGCGCGAGCAGGGGGACGGGCGATGAGCGACGAAGCGGCACCGGTGCGGATCGATGCGGGCCAGGTCGCTGGCGGGCATTTTCGCTATTATGATTTCGTGATGGCGGCGTTCTGCGTCGTGCTGGTGCTGTCGAACGTGGTCGGCGCGGCGAAGGTGGCGACGCTGGGCGGACTGACCTTCGGCGCGGGCATCTTGTTCTTTCCGCTTTCCTATGTGCTCGGCGACGTGCTGACCGAGATTTACGGCTATGCCCGCGCGCGCCGCGTGATCTGGGCCGGGTTCGGCGCCACCGTGTTCGCCGCGGTAATGTGCTGGGTGATCGTAATCATGCCGCCCGCCGACGGCTGGACGGGGCAGGAGGTCTATGAGGCCGCGTTCGGTCAGGTATGGCGGATCGTCGGCGCCTCGGTCATCGCCTTCTGGGCGGGCGAGTTCGTCAACAGCTACGTCCTCGCCCGGATGAAGATCTGGACCGGCGGCAGGCATTTGTGGAGCCGCACGATCGGCTCGACCGTCTTCGGGCAGGGGATAGACAGCCTGATCTTCTATCCGCTCGCTTTTCTCGGCGTATGGACCACGCAGCAGGTGCTGACGGTGATGCTCACCAACTGGGGACTCAAGGTGCTGTGGGAAGTCGTGCTGACGCCGGTGACCTATGCCGTGGTCGGCTTCCTCAAGCGCCGCGAGGGCGTCGACGTGTTCGACCAGAACACCAACTTCACCCCGTTCCGCACCCGGGTCTAAGTGGAGGAGAGCGCGCTTCAGACGGCCAAGCTATGGCTGATGGGCGGCACCGGGCTCGCCAAGGATGCGCTGCATGTCCATATCGGGCTGATCGTCTATCTCGGCAGCGCGCTCGTCATGCGCTGGCCGCTGCGCAGCTGGAAGCCGTGGCTGGCGGCGCTCGGCGCGGCGGTGCTGGGCGAGGCGTGGGACGTTTATGACCGCTGGGCGATCGGCTGGCGGGCGGCCCCGATGGGGCATTGGCACGACGTCTGGAACACGATGCTGTGGCCGAGCGCGATGCTGTTGCTCGCGCGCTACTCGGGACTGTTCGCGCGCAGATAGCCGGTCAGGCCACCGCTTCGAGCAGCCCTTCGAACAGCCGCCGCCCGTCGTCGCCGCCATGCGCGGCTTCGATCTTGCGTTCGGGATGCGGCATCATGCCGAGCACGTTGCCCGCTGCGTTCATCACGCCGGCGATCTGGCGCGCGCTGCCATTGACGTTGCCGGCATAGCGGAAGGCGACGCGGCCCTCGCCCTCGAGCCGGTCGAGCGTCTGCGCATCGGCGAAATAATTGCCGTCGTGATGCGCCACGGGGATCGTGATGCTCTCACCTGCCTCATAGCGGTTGGTGAAGATCGACTGGCTGTTGTCGACGGTCAGTTCGACATCGCGGCACACGAAATCGAGCGCTTCGTTGCGCATCAGCGCGCCGGGCAGCAGGCCGGTCTCGGTCAGGATCTGGAAGCCGTTGCAGATGCCGATCACCGGCGTGCCGCGCTCAGCGGCCGCGACGATCGCCTTGACCACCGGCGAGCGCGCCGCGATCGCGCCGCAGCGCAGATAATCGCCATAGGAGAAGCCGCCCGGCACCGCGATCAGGCCGAGGCCTTGCGGAAGCTCGCTCTCGCCATGCCACACCATTTGCGGCTTGCTGCCCGTCACATTCTCGATCGCCACCGCGAGGTCGCGGTCGCAGTTGGAGCCGGGGAAGACGATGACCGCGGACTTCATTGCCGTTCGACCCGGTAATTCTCGATCACCGTGTTCGCGAGCAGCTTCTGGCACATCGCGTCGATATCGGCATCGCTGGTGCCGTCGGCCACGTCGAGCTCGATCAGCTTGCCGACGCGAACCTCGCCCACGCCCGAAAAGCCGAGCGACCCCAGCGCATGCTCGATCGCCTTGCCCTGCGGGTCGAGCACGCCGTTCTTGAGGGTGACGACGATGCGCAGCTTCATGGATAGTCCTCCGGAGATGCCGCGCCCTATGGCCCCGGCGGAGGCGCATCGCAAGACTTCATAGCCCGTTTACCCTCTCGTGCGACGCTACGCAGTCCGAGTCGCGCCAGCGGGGGCGTGCGGGGCGGGAGTGCGTATCATGGGGCTTTTGGCAATCAGCCTGTTCGTATTGATGGTGGCGTTCGGCCGCGGCTATTTCGGCTGGACCGATCCGCACGGCTGGACGACGATTTCGCTGATCTGCGCGTTCATCTTCGGCATCATCGCGGGGATGAAAGCCAAGGGTTAGAAATACCGCGCGAAACCGAAGCGCACGCGCACGCGGTCCATCGCGAAATAGGGGATGGACGAGTCGTTGAGCGTGTAGGCGACGCTAACTTCGGGCGAGAACCCCATCCATGCGAACTTGCGGTTCCCCAGCGTCGCGCGCGCGGTGTAGCGCATGTCCTGCCGCGCATCCCATGAGAAGATCGGCAGCGGCGCATCGAAGGTCGCGCGCGACACGGTGCCGCTGACAGCGGCATTGAACCCCATCGGCAATTCGCCGCCGACGCCGACGCTCGCACCATATTCCTTGCTCGAATAGGCTTGCGCCGCGAGCAGATCGCGGCGCCCGAACACGCCGACCGAGGCGACGATGCTGCGCGAGAGCGCGCGTTCGTAGCTGGCATAGGCGCCGAGCTGCCAGCCGTCATAATTGCTGTCGAACAGCGCCTGGGTGCGGCGCGCGTCGAGCTGCATGCCGACACGCTGGCGGTCGCCGATGCCGAGTTGCAAGCCCGCCTTGGCGCCGGCCTGGCGGCTGGCGAGGGTGCCGGCATACCAGCGCTGCGCGCCGAGCGCCTGCACCGTGACACGCAGATCGTCGGATAGGCGGACTTCGCCGCCGGCGGCCAGCTGCACCTGATAATCGTCGTAGAGCGAACCGACATAGTTGGTGCCGGTTGTGTCGAGATCGGCGATCATCGCCAGCCCTTCGCCCACCGGCAGCCGCATGCCGGCCGAAACGCTCGCCGTCTGGCCGATGCCCGACGTCGCCTTGGCCCGCTCGTCGAGCGTCATGTCGAGCGGGATGATCCCGCCCCACAGGATCGTGATGCTGTCGGCCGAGGTCGCGCCGTTGATGTTGCTGTCGGGCGCGAAGCCGACATTGACGTCGACTCGCCACATCCGGTTGGCGCGGATGATGTCGCGCACGGTGCGGATCGTGCGCGCGATCTCGGACGGCAGCTCGGCATCCTGCTGCGCCATTTTGAACTGGCGGTCGGCGCTTTGCGGCCGGCCGAGCGCCAGCATCGAGCGGCCGAGCTCGAGCCGGACGCGAGTCTGGTTGGGGTCGTCGGACAGGATCGCCTGATATTGCGCGATCGCGGTCTTGTGGTCGCCGGTCGCGGCCGCGACCATGCCGGTCAGATAGCGCGTCTCGAACCGGTATTGCGGCAGCGTGGCGAGCGCGGCGAGCATCGGCCGCGCCTCGTCATAGCGTTTCGCCTGGATCAGCAGCTGGACTTCGCCGAGCAGCTCGTCGGGGGTCAGCTTGGCCTTGCACGTCGCCGCGACGCACTGGTCGAGGATAAGCTGTGCCTGGGCCGTGCCCGGCGCCAGCAGCGCCGTGCCGAGGGCTAACGCTGCGAGCCGCATTACTTCTTTCCGGTGAAGGTGCCGAGGATGTCGATCCGCTCGTCGGGCGTGCCGCCGACGATGCGGAAGCCGCCGCCGATTTCCTCGGCCGCCGGGCCGAAGAAGGCGCCGTCGATGCTCGACCCCGCAATGTTGATCGTGAAGTCGCTCATTCCCGGACGCGTGAAGCGCGCGCTGGTGAACTGACCGGCAAAGCCGCCCTTGTTGACCAGATCGATCAGCGAGGTCGCCGATGCGAAGAAGCGCGACCCGGCCGGCATCACCGACGCCCAGCTCGTATAGGCGTCGAAGGTCGGCGCGGTGACGGTGCCGGTGAAATCGGTCTTCACCGACAGATCGGCGAAGTTGATCACGCTGCTCTGGCTGCCGACGATCCATTGCAGGAAGGTCGGATAGCCCGCGACATTGTCGATCTCGGGATTGAACACCATCGTCGCCAGCATGTCGCCGCTGAAGGTCGCCGTGCCGGTGCGCGGCACCGCGCTGTTGCCGGTGCGCTCGCCGAACGCGAAGGCGGCGCGGTCGAACGAATAGAGCTGCTGCAGATAGGCCGGCTGAGTCGGATCGGGGCGGAGCTGGGTCGCGCTGATCCGGTTCACGACATAGCCGCCATAGGTGACATATTTCGTGGTCGTGCCGGGCTTCTGATAGAAGAAGGTGCGGCCTTCATAGGTGTAGAGATTGTCTCCGGCCTGATAGGTCTCGCCGGTCGGCGAATAGGCGCCCGG
The DNA here is from genome assembly GCF_024211275.1 of Sphingomonas tagetis. GTDB lineage: Bacteria > Pseudomonadota > Alphaproteobacteria > Sphingomonadales > Sphingomonadaceae > Sphingomonas > Sphingomonas tagetis. Next base: position 98,146 of record NZ_JAMLDX010000016.1, on the reverse strand, counting down.
TGCGTAAGGGCTGCCGGCGCCGAGGACGTTGCCGGTGCTCGCGCCAGTCTGGAGATACTGGATCTGCCGCGACGGCGAACCGGCGCCCATCGTCGCGTCGATATCGGGCACGCCGGCCTGCGGCTCGCGGGTGCCACCATGGTCGGTGCGGTGCACCGGGTCCTGGAAGCGGAAGGCAGGCGCGCTGACGATGCCCTTGGGCCGGTTGATCGTCATGTCGAAGATCGCGTCGCGCGGATTGTAGGTGATCGAGATGCCGCTGTCGCGCGCGGTGTTGGCGTCGCCGGCGTAGAGCTGGCCGTACTGGCTGCGCGTCTGCCGCGAATCGGTCCAATATTCATAATGCTGGACCGCGCCGATGCCCTCATAGGTCTTGACCTCGGTCGGGTTGACGAAGCTGTGCACCGCGGTCGGCGTCGGTGTGGGTGCGGCCGCCGGCGGCGCGCTGCCGCCGACCGATTGCGGTGCGGTGCTGCCACCACAGGCTGCGAGCGTCGTCGCCGCCGAAAGCATCAACCAAACTCGCATCGAAACCCCCTGAACGCGTCAATTGCGCACAAGGGGTATCGGTTGATGGTTAAGAAGCGCTTTAAGCCCGGCGGTTTTTGCGACGAAAAGCGGGGAAGCTCCGCGCTTTACTTTCCGCGGCGCTTGCGGTGCGATTCAAGGTCGAGAACCGCCGAATCCGCGCCCTCGGGCAGCAGGCCCAGCCGCCGTGCGACTTCCTGATAGGCCTCGACCTCGCCGCCAAGGTCGCGGCGGAAGCGGTCCTTGTCGAGCTTTTCGCCCGAGACCATGTCCCACAAACGGCAGCCATCCGGGCTGATCTCGTCGGCCAGGATGATGCGGGCGTAGTCATTGTCCCAGATGCGGCCGAACTCGAGCTTGAAGTCGACCAGCCGGATGCCGATCCCGGCGAACAGCCCCGACATGAAGTCGTTCACGCGGATCGCCATGTCGGCCATGTCGTGGAGCTCTTCCTGGCTCGCCCAGCCGAAGCACAGGATATGTTCGTCGGTGACCATCGGATCGCCGAGCGCGTCGTCCTTGAAATAATATTCGACGATCGTGCGCGGGAGCTGAGTCCCCTCCTCGATGCCGAGCTTCTTGGCGAGGCTGCCGGCGACGACGTTGCGCACCACTACCTCGATCGGGACGATCTCGACCTGGCGGATCAGCTGCTCGCGCATGTTGAGGCGGCGGATGAAATGCGTCGGGATGCCGATATTGCCGAGCAGCGTGAAGATATGCTCGCTGATGCGGTTGTTGAGCACGCCCTTGCCGTTGATCGTGCCCTTCTTCTGGGCATTGAACGCGGTGGCGTCGTCCTTGAAATACTGGATCAGCGTGCCGGGTTCGGGACCCTCGTAGAGGATCTTGGCCTTGCCCTCGTAGATCTGGCGGCGGCGTGCCATGGCGCGTGTCCTTCAGAAACGATGCGCCCCGGCGGCACGGTCGCGCGACGCCGGGGCTTTCGAGCGGGCCTATATCGAAAGGCGCTTGCGCGCGCAATCAGTCGCTGGCCGGCGTTGCTGCCGCTTTGGCAGGACGAAAGCGCGGCCGGATGCGGCGCCAGGCCAGCAAGCCGAGCAGCAGGATCAGTGCGGGCGGACCGAGCAAGGCGAGCGCGCCGAGCACGAAGGCGAGCGTTGCCTGCGCCGAGCTCGACAGCAGGTCGAGCGCGCTGGCGAACGGCGCGCCGGCATCGAAGCCGCGGATCGCCCGGCCCGACCGATAGTCGAACACCATCGGCGTGTTGGCGAGCGATTCGCGCTGTGCGCTGGTCCCACTCTGCACCGCCTCGACCCGCCCGGCGAGTTCGGCGCGCTGGCGCTGGAGTTCGGCGCGTTCGCTCGCCGGCAGGTTGGTGCGCGCGAGCTCCTTGTCGATCCGCGCCAGCTCCTCCTGCACCCGCGCACGCTCGGCGGCGAGGCGCTGGATCTCGGCGCCGGCATCGGTGCCGGTGATCTCGGCATCGGTCAGCGTGCCTTCTGCCTTTTCGATCGCGGCGATGCCCTGCTTGCCGAAGGCCCGGGCGATGGCCGGATCGAGCTTGAACGCCAGCATCGCCTCGACGCGGTTCTCGCCGAGCAGCTGGTAACGCATGCCGGTGATGCGGCAGCGCGCGATGCCGAGCTGCTCGCAGGCGGCGGCATGCGCTTCCTGCGCGGCAGCGATCTGCACGCCGGGCAGACTGAACGCATAGCGGTAGTTGAACGCGACGCCCGGCGCAGCAGTGACGGCGACGCCCCCGGGTGCACTCGCCCGGTCCGACGCCTCCACCATCTGCGGCGATGATTCCGTCTGGCGCTCCTGCGGTGCCTCCGAACATCCGGCTAAAGCGATGGCGAGGACGAAAAGCGCCGAACCCGATTTCCACGTCATTGGCATCCTCCACATGTTTGGCGGTTCGTCGTCAGGAATGCACGACTCACCGCATGATGATACTCCATCACATTTGCATGAATAGCGCAATGCCACTTTTCCGCCATAATTGAATTTGCTCGGAAATCGCGATAATCGAGTAGCTTAACCGCGCTCAGCCGACGCGATCGGCCCGCGCAACGTCCAAAACTGCCCAAGAGCGGCTCAGCGCTGCGCGAGCGCCCATGCGACCGCGACCGAACGCCGCATCGCCGGCCGCGCGGCGGCGAGCCGCGCCTGCGCGACGGGGTCGAAACCGGGCCGTTCGGCTGCCTGAATCATCGTTCCGGCGACCGCTTCGCGCAGCAGCGTTCGCGCACCCGGCCGGCGCGCGGGCAGCCATGACCAGATCATCCCCAATTGCTGCGCCGCCTCGATCCGCACCGGATCGTCGCGCTCGCGCCCGCTCGCCGCAGCGAGCGGCGCGATGGCGAGCGCCTCCGCCTCGCCGAACCGTCGCTGGTCATAGAGGTTCGCCGCCAGATTGAGCCGCGCGCGCTGGAGGCCGTCCGCCTCGCCCGCTTCCTCGCGAATCGCCAGCGCCCGGCGATGCAGCGCTTCGGCCTCGCCCAGCCGCCCGAGCCGTTCGAGATTGACCGCGAGATTGGCGATATGCCGCGCGGTGCCGGCAGCGCCCTCGCCATATTCGGCGACCGCCAGCGCCAGCGCCTCGCGGAACAGCGGCTCGGCCTCGGCGCTGCGGCCGGTGCGGTCGAGACTGGTGCCAAGGCTCGACAGCGCCGCGAGCAGGCCCGCCGCATCCGCCGGCGTCTGCCGGCGCAAGGTCGCCAGCACCTCGCGATAGAGCGGCGTCGCGTCCGCTTCGCGCCCCTGCGCGGCAACCGCATGCGCGACATTGTTGAGCGCCGAGGCGATCGCCTGCACGTCCGGCTGGCGCACGCGCAGATAGGCGGCATAGGCGGCACGGAACGCATCCTCGGCCTCGGCATGGCGCCATTGCACCAGCCGCAGCCGGCCGAGCATCTGATTGACCAGCCCGATGCTGTCGGGGTCGTCCGCCGCATGGATGCCGAAATAGTGATGCGCGCGCGGCACCGTCCGCCCCGCCTCGCCGTCGCGCCCGCCGACCTGCTCGGCCAGCGACAGATCGACCAGCGCCGCACCGAGATAGAGATTGATGCAGCGGTCGTCGGCCGGCCGCTGCGCCTCGCACGCATCGGCCCTGGGCCGGACGATCGCGGCGGCGATGACCAGGTCGCGCGCACCGAACGCGGCGAGAAAGCCATCGGGATAGGGCAGCGGCTCCGCCCGTGCCGCAGCCGGGGCAGCGAGCAAGGCCAGCGCGAACGGGAGAAGCAACCGCATCGCGCCTTTGTGGTCAGCCCGGCCGCGCCGGACAACGGTCAAAGCGTGACATGCGAACAAAACACGTCCGGCGCGATTGTCACGAGGGGCCGCGCGTTGCTATCGCCTCGCCATGGCCACCGACCTCACCGATCCCTTCGACCAGATCGTCGACGCTCCGTTCGATAGCGCACTGTCCGAGCGCTATCTCGTCTATGCGATGTCGACGATCACCGCGCGCTCGCTGCCCGACGTCCGCGATGGCCTGAAGCCGGTGCACCGCCGCCTGCTCTGGGCGATGCGGCTGCTGCGGCTCGACCCCTCGCAAGGCTACAAGAAATGCGCGCGCGTCGTCGGCGATGTGATCGGCAAATATCATCCGCATGGCGACCAGTCGGTCTATGATGCGATGGTCCGCCTCGCGCAGACTTTCGCGCTACGCTACCCGCTGGTCGACGGTCAGGGCAATTTCGGTAATATCGACGGCGACAACGCCGCCGCCTACCGCTATACCGAGGCACGGCTGACTCAGGTCGCGATCGACCTGATGGACGGGCTCGACGAGGACGCGACCGACTTCAAGCCGACCTATAATGGCGAGGAGCTCGAACCCGAGCTGTTCCCCGGCCTGTTCCCCAATCTGCTCGCCAATGGCGCGAGCGGCATCGCGGTCGGCATGGCGACCAGCATCCCGCCGCACAACGCCGCCGAGATCATCGACGCCGCGATCCTGCTGATCGACCAGCCCAACGCCGACGACGCGGCGATCCTCGAACGCGTCAAAGGCCCCGATTTTCCGACCGGCGGGATCGTCATCGACAGCCCGGCGGCGATCGCCGAATCCTATGCCACCGGCCGCGGCTCGTTCCGCGTGCGCGCCAAATGGGCGCTGGAGGATCAGGGGCGCGGCACCTGGCAGATCGTCGTCAGCGAAATCCCCTATGGTGTGCAGAAGGGCAAGCTGATCGAGCAGATCGCGGCGCTGGTGACCGAGAAGAAGCTGCCGATCCTCGCCGATGTCCGCGACGAATCCGATGCCGAGATCCGCATCGTGCTCGAACCGCGCGCGCGCACCGTCGATCCGGAGACGCTGATCGAGAGCCTGTTCCGCCTCTCCGATCTCGAAGTGCGCGTGCCGCTCAACCTCAACGTGCTCGACCACACGCGTACCCCCCGCGTGATGAGCCTGCGCACGGCGATCGCGGCCTGGGTCGATCACCAGTTCATCGTGCTGCGGCGGCGCTCGGAGCATCGGCTGGCCAAGATCGCCGACCGGATGGAATTGCTCGAAGGCTATATCATCGCCTTCCTCAATCTCGATCGCGTGATCCAGATCATCCGCACCGAGGACGAGCCCAAGCCGGTGATGATGGCCGAATTCGAGCTCAGCGACCGCCAGGCCGAGGCGATCCTCAACATGCGGCTGCGCGCATTGCGCAAGCTGGAGGAAATGGAGCTGCGCAAGGAGCGCGAGGCGCTGGCGAAGGAAAAGGCCGACCTCGAAGCGCTGCTCTCCAGCGACGGGCGCCAGCGCACGCGGATGAAGCGCGATCTGACGAAGATTCGCGACCGCTACGGCCCCGAGACCGCGCTCGGTGCGCGCCGCACCCTGGTCGCCGAAGCTGCGCCGGCGCGCGAGATTCCGTTGGAGGCGATGATCGAGCGCGAGCCGATCACCGTCATCCTCTCGCAACGCGGCTGGATTCGCGCGATGCGCGGGCATAACGACCTGACCTCGCCGGAAGCGCTCAAGTTCAAGGAAGGCGACGGCCCGTTCCTCGCCTTCCACGCGCAGACCACCGACAAATTGCTGCTCGCGGCGGAAAATGGCCGCTTCTACACGCTGGCGGGCGACAAATTGCCCGGCGGGCGCGGCTTTGGCGAGCCGGTCCGGCTGATGATCGATCTCGACGGCGGCACCGGCATCGTCGCACTGCTGCCGGCGGGCAAGGCCGCGAAACTGCTGGTCGCGGCGAGCGACGGGCGCGGTTTCCTGGTCAAGGCCGAGGACGTGATCGCCGAGACGCGCAAGGGCAAGCAGGTGGTGACGCCACGCCCCGGCGCGCGGCTCAAGCTGGTCAAGCCCGTGAAGCCCGACCATGATTATGTCGCGGCGATCGGCGACAACCGCAAATTGCTGGTCTTCCCGATGAGCGAACTCGCCGAGCTCGCGCGCGGTCAGGGCGTCCAGCTCCAGCGCTATCGCGACGGCGGGCTGAGCGATGCGATCAGCTTCGTCTTTGCCGAGGGCCTCAGCTGGACGATGGGCGGCGAGCAGGGCCGCACCCGCACCGAAACCGACCTGATGCGCTGGCGCGCCGCGCGCGGCGCCGCCGGGCAGCTGCCCCCGACCGGCTTTCCGCGCGACAACAAGTTCTAGCGAACGCGCCTTTTTTCGGCCCGCCTTTAGCGCGCGTTAACCAACCACCGTTAGCGCTGCCAGGCGATGTTGCTGTCAAGGCGAGCCCGAGACAAGACCGACGCGCCGCCGGCCCCCGCCAGCGGCGACTCCTCGCGCATCTTCGGCCCGGGCACCGCGGCACAGGTGCTCAACATGCTGCCGATCCCCGCCGCGGTGGTCGAATGGCAGGGCGGCCGTTTCGTATTCGAGACGGTCAACCGCCCCTTCCGGCTGAGTGGTCTCGGCACGCTCGCCGACCAGTCGCCGCTGATCGCCGGGCTCGGCCCGCAAATCATCGAATTTCTCGAATCGGACGGCACCGAGGCTGAGTTCGACTGGGAGCTGGGCGAAGCGGTCGACTGCCGCCACTTCCGCGTGCGCATGGCGCGGCGCGCGGCGCAGCGGGAGTCGGGCCGCTGCCTGATCACGCTGATCGACCGCACCGCCGAACTTCGCACCCAGCGCAGCCTGCGCCGCGAGATGCTCACCGACAGCCTCACCGGCCTGCCCAACCGGGCGGGATTCGGCGAGCAGCTGGAGGCGCAGGTCGAGCAGGACGGCATGAGCCGCTATGCCGTGCTGGTCATCAACCTCGACCGCTTCAACCGCATCAACGCCTGTCTCGGTGGCCTGTCGGGCGACGAACTGCTGATCTCGGTCGCGCGCCGGATCAAGGGGGCGTTGCGCGCCCATGACATACTTGCGCGCACCGGCGGCGACGAATTCGCGATCCAGCTGACGCTCGACGAGGGGCCGAGCGATGCGCTGCACGTCGCCAAGCGCATCCACAACGCGCTGACCACGCCGTTCCGCCTGTCCGACTTCGAGATTCGCGTCGATTGCTCGATCGGCATTTCGGTCGGCGACGAGACGGTCACCGACGCCGAGGAACTGATCCGCCACGCGCAGTTCGCGATGAAACGCGCCAAGAAGAGCGGCCGCACCGAAGTCTATCAGACGCGCGCCTTCGACCTCGCGCGCCAGCAATTCAGCATCGAGACCGAGCTGCGCCGCGCGATCGACGGCGGCGACCTGACGCTGTGCTTCCAGCCGATCTGCGATCTCGCCACCGGCCGTATCACCTCGTTCGAGGCGTTGACTCGCTGGACCACCGAACATGGCGTGCCGATCTCGCCCGCCGAATTCATCCCCGTCGCCGAGGAATCGGGCCTGATCGTGCCGCTCGGCCGCTGGGCGATGGACTGCGCGGCGCGCACGCTGGCCGCATGGGACCGCGCCGCCGGGGACGATTGCGGCGTCAGCATCGCGGTCAACCTCTCGGCGATCCAGCTCCACCGCGACCAGATCGCACCGATGGTCGAGGCCGCGCTCGCCGCGCATGGCGTCGAGGGTCGGCGAATCACGCTCGAGCTGACTGAAAGCGCGCTCGTCACCGATCCCGACCGCATCGCGCGCACCATGCATGCCCTGAAGGGTCTCGGCACGACGCTGGCGATGGACGATTTCGGCACCGGCTATTCCAACCTCGCCTATCTCCAGAAGCTGCCGATCGACGTGCTCAAGATCGACCGCAGCTTCGTCACCGGCATGCTCGCCGACCGCGACAAGATCGCGATCGTCCGCGCGATCCTCAGCCTGGCGCAGGCGCTCGGCATGCGCACCACGGCGGAGGGGATCGAGACCAACGAACTGGCCCAGACGCTGGCGGCGCTGGGCTGCAGCTACGGCCAGGGCTTCCTCTATGCGCGGCCGCTGCCGGCCGAGGCGGCCTATTCGCTGCTCGCCGACCGCAACGACTGAGCGACCACCGCATCGGCGATCGCGTTCGCACGCGCGGCGTCCGGAAACCCCTCGGCGATCCACTGGTCGCGGACCTGATGCAGCGCCTTCGCCACCTCCGGCCCCTTGCGCAGCCCGCGCGCGATCAGCGCACCACCGTTGACCGCCAGCACCGGCGGTGCCCAGTCCGCCACGGCACGCGCCGCATCCGCCTCCCCCGCCAACAACAGTCGGTCGACCGCACGCTCGGGCGTGATGCGATAGGCGAGCCCATGCGGCCCTTCGGCCAGATCGTCGAGAATCGCGCTCGCCAGCGCCTGCCGCTCGGCATTGGACAGCTTGAGCCGCGCGCCGACCGCCTCGTTGGCCGCAGCGTCACGCGGGAGCAGCGCGGCGAGGCGGCGAACCGGATGCGGCGCGATGCCCGCCGCCGCTTCCGCGTCGGCCAGCGCCGCGAGCCGCTCGACCCCCGCCGCGTCGATCTCCGGTATCACCGGCTTGAGCACCCCGCGCTCGATCATCAGCCCGGTCACGCGCACCGCGTCCTTGGCCACCAGCAATTTTAGCAGTTCGTCGCGGATTCGCTCGCGCGACAGCGCCATCAAATCATTGGCGCGCGCGACGCATGCCGCCAGCCCCGCCGGATCGGGCGTATCGCCGAACCGCGCCAGGAAGCGGAAGAAGCGCAGGATGCGCAGATGATCCTCGGCGATGCGCTGCAACGGATCGCCGATGAAGCGGATGTGTCGCGCGTCGAGATCGGCGAGACCGCCGAAATAATCGAACAGCGCGCCGGTCACAGGATCGGCGTAGAGCGCATTGATCGTGAAGTCGCGCCGCGCGGCATCCGCCTGCCAGTCGTCGGTGAACGCCACCGTCGCCCGCCGCCCGTCGGTGGTCACGTCGTGGCGCAGCGTCGTCACCTCGATCACCGTGCCGCTCGCCACCGCGGTGATCGTGCCGTGCGCGATGCCGGTCGGCACCGCCTTGATTCCGGCAGCTTCGAGCAGGTCGACCACGCGCGCGGGCGGGTGAATGGTGGCGATGTCGAGATCGGTGACCGGCAGGCCGAGCAGCGTATCGCGCACCGCGCCGCCGACGAAGCGCGCCGTGCCCTCGCCGAGCGCGGCGGTCAGCCGGTCGAGCCCCGGCCAGTGCCGCCAATCGGCATCGGGCAGCGTGCCGCGGTTCATTGGGCCGTCCATTTCAGCCGTCGCGACAAATTGACCAGCATCGCCGCGGTCGCACCCCAGATGCGGTGGCCGCTCCAGCCGATCTCGTAATAATGCCGGTCGCGCCCCTGCCATTCGACCGTCGCCTCGATGTGATTGGCGGGATCGAGCACGAAGCCGAGCGGCACCTCGAACACCGCCGCCACCTCGCCCGGCTCTGGGGTGAAGACGAGGTCGGGCGGAATCACCGCGACTACCGGCTGCACCTCGAACCCGGTGATCGTGCGGTAGAGATCGGCTGGTCCCACCACCTCCACAACGGCCGGGTCGAGCCCGATCTCTTCCTGCGCCTCGCGCAACGCCGCGGCGATCGCGCCATGGTCCTCGGGATCGATCCGCCCGCCGGGGAACGCGACTTGCCCGGCATGGCGGCGCATCGAATCGGTGCGGCGCGTCAGGATCAGGCCGGGCTCGGGCCGGTCGGTCACCGCCACCAGCACCGCCGCCGGCATCGGTACGGCATCGCCGTCCGGCAGGTCTCGCGTATCGCTGGCGAGCAGGACCGGCGCCTCGTCATGCGGCGCATCGAGCGCGGCACGCAGGCGGGCGGCAAGGGTCATGCCGGCTCGACCGGGAAGAAAGCGCACCGGCTCCAGATGCCCGCGGGATCGGAGCCGTTGTTCAGCGCCAGCGCGGCAAGTTCGTAATAGACCGGCCGCGCGATCAGCGCCTCCAGCCCGCCGCGAACCGCGAGATAGGGATGCGGACCATCGTCATGCTCCTCGAAGCGGATCGCATGATCCGGCCCGGCCGGGATCAGGTCGCCGGTGTTGAGCCGGAAGGCGATTTCCGTCGCCTCGCCTTCGCCCTCTAGCTTCATCTCGACCGCGACGAACGGCGCATCCTCGACGTCGATGTCGAGCTTCTCGACCGGCGTCACCAGCACATGCCGCCCATCGGGCTCGCGCCGCAGGATCGACGCGAACAGCCGCACCATCGCCGGGCGGCCGATCGGCGAGCCCTGATGGTACCATGTGCCGTCGCGCGCGATGCGCATGTCGCTATGCCCGCAATGCTCGGGATTCCAGCTCGCCACGGGCGGCAGACGCTGCTCGCTGGCCAGCTTCGCGATCTCGGCGAGCGACAGGCTGGCGAGGTCGGGAGGCGGCGGCATCGGCATGGGATGCCGTTAGGCGCAATTGCCGCGCCCGGTAAAGGGTCAGCTGCGCGGCCCGACCACGCCTTTGCCCGCCGGGGCGTTTCCGCGCGCCAGCAACCGGCGCGGCTCGAACGGCCCCGGCAGCCGCCAGCGGCCCGTGGCCGCCGCATCGAAGCCGAACTGCGCATAATATTCCGGGTCACCGATCAGCATCAGCGCACCGCCGCCGCTGACACCGCCGGCATCGGCGATCCCCAGGGCCTTCCACATCAGCGCGCGGCCGATCCCGACATTCTGCCGTTCCGGGGAGACCGCGACCGGCCCGACCATCACCATCGGCACTTGCCCGCCCGCGTCGCCATGCAGCGCGACCGGCCAGCACTGGATGCTGCCGACCAGCTGGCCATCCTCCAGCGCGGCGAAGCTCATCGCCGGCTCGGCCGCCACGCCGTCGCGCACGCGATAGGCGGTGCGGCCATGCCGGTCCGCGCCGAACGCCGCGTCGAGCAGCGACTCGACCGCGTCCGCGGGCACTTGCGCGAGGGGCACCAGATCGAACAACCGCAAAACTCCAGTCCGCCGGGGGATGGACGCCCGGGGCGCGCGCGTTTAGCCCCCGATGGTGCCGAGGCAAAGCTGAATCGGGAGGACGTCCCTTGAAGCTCTATGACGCGCCCTGGGCGCCGAGCCCGCGCCGCGTGCGCATCTTCCTCGCGGAAAAGGGGATCGAGGTCCCGCGCGAGGTGATCGACCTGCGCACCGGCGCGCATCTGACCGACGACTATCTGCGCATCAACCCGCGCGGCGCGGTTCCGGCGCTCGAGCTCGATGACGGCGAGGTGCTATGCGAATCGGCGGCGATCTGCCGTTATTTCGACGCGCTGCACCCCGATCCGCCGCTGTTCGGCGCGACTCCGCTCGAGATCGGCCGGATCGAAAGCTGGACCCGCCGGATCGAGGGCGATGGCTATGCCGCCGCGGTCTATGTGCTGCGCAACACCGCGCCGGCGTTCAAGGACCGCGCGATTCCCGACGCGGCGCTCACCATCACGCAGATACCCGAGCTCGCCGCACGTGGCGCGATCATGTGGGAGGGGTTCACCCAGGCGCTCGACCGGCGGCTGGCCGACCGCGAATGGATCGCGGGCGGCGGCTATAGTTTCGCGGATATCACCGCGCTGGTGACGCTCGATTTCGCGCGCGCGGCGAAGCTCGTGCCGCCGGAGGGGCTGACCCAGCTCGCACGCTGGCATGAAGCGGCAGCGGCGCGGCCCAGCGCCACGGCCTGACAGGCTTTCCGTGGCGCTGCGTTCTGCTATGGGCGCGGCTTCACTCCCGCGGGGTTTTCCGTTGCACGATCTTCTCCAGCTTCAGGTTCGCGATTTCGAGGTCCAGGTCCTTACCGGCGTCTATTCGGAAGAGACTCACCTGCCCCAGCCGCTGCGCATCTCGATCACCGTCGACATGATCCCGCCCGAGCGTTTCGCACCGGACACGCTGCTCAGCGAATCGAAAAGCTATCTCGACCTCAAGCACGCCGCGAGCAGCGCGCTGCCCCAGGGCGTGCATTTCACGCTGATCGAAGGCGTCGCCGACCATATTGCCGAGACGCTGTTCCTCGGCGATCCGCGCGTGCGGCGCGTGCAGGTCGAGATCGTCAAGCTCGCCATCGCCGAGGCCGACGAGAAGATCGGCATCACGATGGTGCGTCACCGGAAGTAGATTACCGGTTGCAGCTTCCCAGCTGCGCCAGCACGAACGCATAGTCCTCGCGCGCGATCGCCGCGGTGGCGGGATCCTGCTCGGCGAGGCTCGACGCGGGCAACGCGCGCGGCAGACCGCAGGCGAGGCGATACCACAATAACGTGTCGCGCGGCGGCGGGGCGGCGGCATCGTCGACGATCTCGCCCAGCGCCACCGCCCAGCGGCGCTGCTCGCCCGGCCGGCGCAGGATCGACAGCGAGATCGGTGCGCCGGTCGCGGTCTGCACGAAAATCTGCGTCTCGCCTTCGCCGGGCAGCGTGCCGGGGACATGGAAGGCGTTGCCCAGCCCCGCCACCGCGGGCGGCGCGGCCGGATCGACCACCTCGCGCACGATCCGCCGGACCAGCGCATCGAGCTCCGGTGTCCAGGTCCGTTGGGCATCGAGCCGCGGCAGCTGGACCATCGCCGGCTGCCCTGCCACCGGCCGGACGAACAGCAGCACACGCTGCTTGTTCAATTTGGGGACACGGCCGCGCGCATCGAGCGGCACGTCGACGACATAGCCGACCCGCGCCGGCATCGGCGCCGCGGCTCGAATCAGCGCCAGCACATCCGCCTCGATATAGAAGCGCGCATGGCCGGGCGCGGCGTTCGCTGCCTCAGGCCCCTTGATTCGCGCGCTGCTGCGAATCCGCGCGTCGAGCACCACCGGCGCCGCCAGGATGAGGTCGGCGACCGAGACATAGGATGGCACGACCACCCCGGTTTCGGCAACGATCTGTGCCTGCGCTGGCATCAACATCGCTGGGGAAATCGCGGCAAATACAACACAAAGCGCCAAGGACGGGCGCGCAACCGGATGATTGAACATGCGCCGCAGGGTATTCGAAGCAGCATGAACCATACAGAAATATTTCTGCCATGCGCCGATTATACGTTTATTGCGTCCGACAAAGCGTTTGCGTCACGCAAGTCGCCGCGATAGGACTCGCCGCCTCTGCCGGATTCTGGGTGTTCCCCCCGCCCGCCCGGTCGAGCCACGCCGATAAAGATGCCAGAGTGCCGGGCAACGGCGCGGCCGAATGAAGGAGTTAAGTTGCTGAATGGCCTACGCAGATCGTGATGTAGGTGGCAGTCGCGTCGTTGCGATCGTTATCGTCGCGGTGATTCTCGCCGTAACGGGTTACGCATTCGTGACCGGTCTCGCTTACCAATATATCAAGAAGCAAGCGGAGAAGATGGACGTCTTCGACATCGAAGAGCCGCCGCCCCCGCCCGAGGAAGTCCCGCCGCCGCCGCCCGACACGCCGGTTCCTCCGCCGCCCACCACCGTGGTCGTGCAGAAGCCGCTCGTGCAGGTCCCGTCGCCGCCGGTGAACATTCCGACCACCACGGTGATCCCGCCGAGCCAGCCGCCTGCGCCTCCTGCGCCTCCCGCGCCGCCGCCGCCGCCGCCGGCCCCGCCCAAGATAGCCAAGAAGCTCACCCCGCGCGGCTCGCCGCAGAGCTGGGTGACCGACGATGACTATCCGCCTGCCGCACTGCGCTCGGGTGATGCGGGCACGACGGGCTTCCGTCTCGACGTCGGACCCGATGGACGCGTGACCGCCTGTTCGGTCACCTCCTCGTCCGGCTCCTCACTGCTCGACCAGACCGCCTGCCGCCTGCTTCAGCGGCGCGCACGGTTCAATCCGGCCGAGGACGAGAACGGGAACAAGATCGCCGCGGTGTTCGCGAGCCGATTCACCTGGAAGATCCCGCAATAACGATCAGCGCCGGTGCCCCGCCCCCGGGGCCGGCAGACCATGACGATTTAGATAGAGGAAAGACCGAAACATGCTCACCACCCTTCTCGCCGCAGCGGCGGCCGCTCCAGCCGGCGAAAACCCCTACGGCCTCGGCCCGGCACTCAAGGAAGGCGGCATCATCGCGCAGTCGACCTTCGCGATCCTGACCCTGTTCCTGTTCTTCTCGCTCTACATCCTGTTCACCAAGCTGTTCGAGCAGCAGAAGATCATCAACCAGGGCAAGCGCGTCCGCGCGACCTTCTGGAATTCGAACAGCCTGCGCGAAGGCGCTGCGAAGCTCGAGAAGAACTCGGCCTATCGCCAGATCGTCGACGACGGCATCGCGGCGCAGGAGCAGTATGCCCTGCTGAAGGATCCGGTCGAGGCGCATGACTGGCTGCACGGTTCGCTCGCACGCTCGGAAGCGTCGATCAACTCGTCGCTCAACGGCGGCCTGGCGTTCCTCGCGACCTGCGGTGCGACCGCGCCGTTCATCGGCCTGTTCGGTACCGTGGTCGGCATCTATCGCGCACTGATCAAGATCGGTGCGGCAGGTCAGGCGTCGATCGACGCGGTCGCCGGTCCGGTCGGTGAGGCGCTCATCATGACCGCGCTCGGCCTCGTCGTCGCCGTGCCGGCCGTGCTCGCCTACAACTTCCTGCAGCGCCGCAACAAGGCGATCGCCGAGCATCTCAGCGCGTTCTCGACCGACGTGCTCGGCTTCCTCGCTTCGGACGGCCGCGTGCGTCCCGAAGTGAAGGGTGCGAAGGCACCGGCCAAGCCGCCGGTGACCGGCACCACGACCGCCGGCCAGACCGGTGGCGTGCCGACCGCGCCGAAGGCCTGAAGATGATTGGCCGGGCGCTCGTCAGGGCGCCCGGCCATCCCACCCCAGACAGGGGTGGAGGATGCTTGAATAGGAATAACCGATGGCGATTAGCACGGGCGGCGGCGGCGCAGACACCCCGCTTTCGGACATCAACACCACGCCCCTCGTGGACGTGATGCTGGTGCTCCTCATCATCTTTCTGATCGCGATTCCCGTCGTGATTCAGACGGTCGACCTGGAGCTGCCCAAGGTACGCTTCGAGCCGACCACGACCAAGCCCGAGAACATCGCGCTCTCGGTCACCGGCGCGGACGGCAAGTGCCAGGTCTATTGGAACACGGCACCGATCGCGAGTCAGGACCTGCTGCAGCGCGGCGCGGACAAGCTCAAGGCGGTGGTCGACCGGCTGGGCACCAACATCACCCCGGACGACATTCCCGAAGTCCATATCCGCGGCGACGTCAACACGCCTTACCGGTGCATCGGCGCTGTCATCTACACGATGCAGACCGCCGGCTTCGTGAAGGTCGGGTTCATCTCCGAGCCGCCCCCCGGCACGGCATCCGCGCAATAAGCCCGCAGTTCAGGAGTAACACATCATGGCAATGAGCGGCGGCAAGGACGATGGCGAGCCGATGATGGAAATGAACACGACGCCGTTGATCGACGTCATGCTCGTTCTCCTCATCATGTTCATCATCACCATTCCGATCCAGTCCCACGCGGTGAAGGTCGATCTTCCCCAGAATGCAAATCCGCAGGCCCCGCCGCCGGTGGAGCCGCAGAAGAACAAGATCACGATCGACCCGGCGGGCCGCATCTATTGGAACGGCAGCCAGGTCAATCAGGTGACGTTGCGCCAGTATCTGGACGCCAGCGTCCAGATCAGCCCGGAACCGGAGCTGCACTTCCAGCCCGATCCGCAGGCACGCTACGAAGTCGTCGACAACGTGCTCGCGACGATCAAGCGGTCGGCGGTGACGAAGCTCGGCTTCGTCGGCAACGAGCAGTATCGCGCCGACTTCTGATCCCGGTCTTTCCAGGCCAGTCTTTTCAGGATTTGCGCGACAAAGGGGCGGCTTCGGCCGCCCCTTTTTTGTTGCCTGAACGCAGCCCGAGCGAGCGCCCACAACTCAAGACATGCACGCGGCGCACTCGGCCGCTGCGTTTTACGATGTCATCAAAGTGCAACATTCGCATTTGCGTGCATGAAACATAAGTGACACTCTGCTGTCATCGAATTGTAATAAACGGGAGAAGATGTCGTGCGTGTCGCTATCGCTTCACTGGTTCTCGCCGCGCCGCTGGCGCTGATCCCGGCGGCGCAGGCCGAGCGCGTCGAGGGACCTTACGCGCATGCGACGATCCAGCGCGGCGACTATGCCGCCGCCGAGCGCAAGCTGCTGGCCGAGGCGCGGGTGTTCCCGAACAAGCCCGAGATCCTGCTCAACCTCGCCGCGATCTACGCCAAGACCGGCCGCGTCAGCGAGGCGCGCGCGCTCTACAACCGCGTGCTCGCGCTCCAGCCGGTGGCGATGGACGTGGTCGATGGCCAGATCGCGCCGTCTCACCTGATCGCAGGGCGCGGCATCCGCCAGCTCGACGCCGCGCAGATGGCGGCGCGTTAAAGCTGGTCTGCGGGCGGCTGGGGCCGCCCGTGCCGCACTGACAACCTCGGTCCTCACAACCTCGGCAGCGTGACCCCGCGCTGCCCCATATATTTGCCGGCCCGGTCGGCATAGCTGACTTCGCAGGGTTCGTTCCCCTTGAGGAACAGGAACTGGCACGCCCCCTCATTGGCATAGATTTTCGCGGGCAGCGGCGTCGTGTTCGAGAATTCGAGCGTCACATGCCCCTCCCATTCGGGTTCGAGCGGCGTGACGTTGACGATGATCCCGCAGCGCGCATAGGTCGATTTGCCCAAGCAGATCACCAGCACATCGCGCGGCACCCGGAAATATTCGACCGTCCGCGCCAGCGCGAAGCTGTTGGGCGGGATGATGCACACGTCGGTCTGCCGGTCGACGAAGCTGTTCGCGGCGAAGTCCTTGGGATCGACCACCGCGCTGTCGATATTGGTGAAGATCTTGAACTCGTCCGACACGCGCGCGTCATAGCCATAGGAGGACAGGCCGTAGCTGATGCACCCCTCGCGCCGCTGCGCTTCGACGAACGGCTCGATCATGCCGTGATTCTGGGCCTGCTCGCGAATCCAGCGGTCGGAAAGAATGCTCATCGCGACGGTCTAGGCGAGGGCTGACCCCAGCCGCAAGTCATGCGCCGATCCCGAGATCGCCCGGCCCGAACGCATGCGGTAGCAGTTCGGACAGGCGATGCGTCTCATACGCCTCGCCCTCCGCCCCGGCGCAATAGACGGTGAGGTCGCGGCCGCCCATCTGTGCCGCCTCGTTGAGCACTTGCCGGCAGCGGCCGCACGGCCGGATCGGGTCGCTGCCCTGCGCCACGCCGCCCGCCATCATCCCGCCGATGATGCCGACCGCCACCACGTCGCGCAGCCGTCCCTCGGCACTGGCGCGCGCCGTCGCCACCGTCTCGGCGCAGAGCGACAGGCCGTAGCTCGCATTCTCGAAATTGGCGCCGGTCACCACGCTGCCATCCGTCAGCAGCAGCGCCGCGCCAACCGCGAAGTTGGAATAGGGCGCATGCGCATTCCGCGCCGCCTCGCGCGCAGCGGCGATCAGCTTGCGGGCGGTCTCGTCGGTTTCGATGCTCATGGCGCCACCACATTCCAGTTGACCGGCCGGTCGATCCCGTCGACGCGGCGCAGGTTGCTGCTCCGCCACATCCGCCACGGCCGCGTGGCATAGTCGGGGGCGAAGAAATTACCCACGCTCCACAGCGGACGCGGGATCGCCTCGCTCACGCGATATTCCGCCTCGAATTCGGGTGAGACGCGCAGCACCACTGGCTTGCCGCTATGCGTCTCGATCGTCGCGGCGAGCTGGCGCACCTCGTCCAGCACGACCTGCCGATCAGGCCGCGCCGGGCAATCATCATGGAAATCGAGGTCGATCGCGGCGGGCAGCGCGTCGGGATCGCGCGGCACCGTCGCGACGAACGCGCCGGCCTGGTCGGCCGCGACCGCGCACAGCGAGAAGACATGGATCGCGCCGCGCCGAATCCCGGCCTCGGCGATCGCCGCCCAATGGCCCGGGAAGCGCGCGTCGCGCGTGGCCGCCGCCGCAGTGGCGCGGGCATAGGCGAAATCGACGTCGCGCGCCTTGACCATCGCCCAGTCGACCGCGCCATTGGCATCCGACACATCGATCCCCTGCACCGCATAGTCGGCGCGCGATGGCGCCCAGCGGCCCGCGAACCACCACACGCCGCCCGCGGCGATGCCGGCGGCGAGCGCCAGCCAAGCGATGGTCCGCACCACCCTCATGCCTTGATGTGCAGCACGCAGATCAGCGTGAACAGCCGCCGCGCCGTGGCGAAATCGATCGCGATCTTGCCCTCCAGCCGCTCCATCAGCAGCCGCGCAGCCTCGTCATGAATGCCGCGCCGCGCCATGTCGATCGTCTCGATCGCTTGCGGGGTCGCGTTGCGGATCGCCTGGAAATAGCTGTCGCAGATCGCGAAATAGTCCTTGATCGGCCGCCGGAAGCGCGCGAGCCCGAGGATCAGCGTTTCGAGATGACTGTCGTCCTCGCGCTTGATCTCCAGCCCGAGCCGCCCCTCCTGCACCGTCAGCGCGATGCGATATGGCCCGGCATAGCCGTCGGGATAGTCGCGAGCAGGTGCGAAGCTGTTCTCTTCGATCAGGTCGAAGATCGCGATTCGCCGTTCCTGCTCGATATCCGCCGAGCGCCAGATGATCGTGCGCTCGTCCAGCGTGACGTCGATGATCCGGGGATCGGCCATGGCGTTGCATTACGGGGCATAGGCTGCGCTCGTCCACATTATAAACAGCGCCGCATGGGTTGAGCGCGAGGGCCGGGAGTGGGACAAGGCGCGCATGGCCACGCTTGCATCGATGAACCCGGTCTCTCTGGCCGCCCCGGCGGACGCCGCCCCACGCCTGCCGCAGAATGTCGAGGCGGAGGCCGCGCTGCTCGGCGCGATGATGATCGACAACCGGCTCGCCGACGACATGGTCGAGGTGATTCAGGACCAGCATTTCTTCGAGCCGGTCCATGGCCGCATCTTCAAGGCGATCAAGACGCTGCGCAAGAGCGACATGCTGGCGACGCCGGTGACGCTCAAGCCGCTGTTCGAGAAGGACGAGGGCATGGCGAGCCTCGGCGGCCCCGCCTATCTCGCCCAGCTCACCGGATCGGGCGCCGGGCTGATCGGCGCGCGCCAGTTCGCGCGGCAGATTTATGACCTCGCGCTGCTGCGCGAGCTCGTCGTGGTCGGCCGCGACATGGTCGAAAAGGCGCTCGACACCAGCGAGGACGTCAATCCGCGCGAACAGATCGACCGCGCGGAAGAGGCGCTGTTCAAGGTCGCAGCGGACGGCGGCACCGCCAACACCGTCAAGTCGTTCAATGAAGCGACCAAGATCGCACTCGAAATGGCCAAGCGCGCGCAGAGCGCGGGCGGCGGCGTCGCGGGCGTCACCACCGGCTTCGATTCGGTCAATGGCCGGATCGGTGGCCTGCATCACAGCGACCTCATCATCCTCGCCGGCCGTCCGGGCATGGGCAAGACCTCGCTCGCCACCAACATCGCCTACAATGCCGCGCGGCGGCTGATGGACGATATCCGGCTCGGCATCAGCCCCAAGGAATCGATCGGCGCCAAGGTCGCCTTCTTCAGCCTCGAAATGTCGGCCGACCAGCTGGCGATGCGTATCCTGTCGGAGCAGTCGAAGATCGCATCCGAAGCGTTGCGCATGGGCAATATCAGCAAGGCCGAGTTCGGCCAGCTCGCCGCCGCCGCCGCCGATCTCGAACAATTGCCGCTCTATATCGACGATACCGCCGGCCTGACGATCAGCGCGCTGCACAGCCGCGTGCGCCGGCTCCAGTCGAAGCAGGATGGCGAACTCGGCCTCGTCGTCGTCGATTATCTCCAGCTGTTGCAGGGCAGCGGCAACAACCGCGACGGCAATCGCGTGCAGGAAATTTCGGAGATCAGCCGCGGCCTCAAGACGCTCGCCAAGGACATCAACGTCCCCGTCATCGCGCTCTCGCAGCTCAGCCGCGCCGTCGAATCGCGCGAAGACAAAAGACCGATGCTGTCGGACCTGCGCGAATCGGGCTCGATCGAGCAGGACGCCGACATGGTGTGGTTCGTGTTCCGCGAGGATTATTATGTCGCCGCGCGCGAACCCAAGCGGCCGCGCGAGGGCGACGATCCCAAGACGTTCGAGGATCATGCGAAATGGGCGCTCGACATGGAGCGCGTGTTCGGTCTCGCCGAACTGATCATCGCCAAGCAGCGTCACGGCGCGACGGGCAAGGTGACGCTCAAGTTCGAGCCCAACATCACCCGCTTCAGCGACTATGCCGGCGACGTGTCCGGCCCTTATGGCGACTGAAAAAGAGGGGGCCGAAGCCCCCTCCTAACCGAATCACCGGTCCTGCTGGCCGCTGTCGTCGTCGCGGTCGCTCGCGCGGTTGCCCTGATCGGCATTCTCGCCGAGCTGGTCGTCATCCTCGCGGCGCTGGTTCTGGTTCTGCTGACCCTGCTGACGCTCCATTTCCTGGTTGCGCTGCTGGTTCTGCTGGCCACCCGGACTGCGGTCCTGCTGTTGGTTTTGCTGGCCCTGCTGGCGCTCCATGCCCTGGTTGCGCTGCTGGTTCTGCTGCTTCCCGGGATTACGGTCCCGATCGCGCTCGTTCATGGCTTCTCTCCTGTCGAAGCCCCGCCCGCTCGCTCAACGGACCTCCCGAATGTTCGATCCTCGGCCCGTCGCATCCAGCGACCCGAACTGCGCCAAACGAAAAAACCCGCCAACTCGTTGAGCTGGCGGGTTTTCGAAGATGGTGGGCGTGGCAAGGATTGAACTTGCGACCCCTGCGATGTCAACACAGAGCCTACTCACCGAATGCACGGATTTCCGCCATTTTCTTCCGTCTAGGTTCTAGAACTAACTCAGAACGAACACAGAATATGAGGCAATTTCACCGGAGTTACACCGGACCATATCTGGACAATGCAGTGATCTTGCAAAGAGTCCGCACGGGTCCAACACCTCAACCGAACATCATTGCGGCCGCCGAGTATGGGGGGCCGTACGCCGCGCGCCGCTCTTGCTCGAAATGTCAGCTTAAGCACTGTCCGCATAAGGCCAGTGGCGATTCCCATCGCGCACTACCAGATGCACAGGTCGAGGGCGGCAAGCTGCCCGGTCGGTCGAGCCTGCCCCGACATAGGCTACGGGGTCGGCCACCTGGGACGCCGCTCCGATCCGGAAGGACGGACTATTCTCAGCAGCAACGATGCGTCCGCTGGACAACACGCTGATTGACTGATGGACGCAGCGGATCGGATGGCCTTTCAAGGTCGCGCCGTGAAGCACGCCGTTGCTCATAACGATGCCCGAATGAACCGTGCATTCCGCATCGGCTTTCCGACCGATCTCGCCGAAAGAATGTGGAGTTGCCCGTCGAGCTGTCTGCTCGCCTTGCAAATATGGTCCTAGCTGCTCTGCATCTTGTGCACGGGCACGAAGAGGACCCGGTCACGTCAGGCATTCTGCCTAGATCGAGCGGATCACTTTTACCTTGCGCCGTGGGCTAATAGTTTCTCAGCAGCGAGTTGCCGAACAACGCAAAGGCAATGCCGTTGTTGCTTCATGTTCATCCGAAAGCGGCAAAGCTACTCTGGGCAGAAGCACCAGACCTGCCGATCTCGGTTACCACAATCGAAATGCAGGAGCTGCGGGTGCGCGCGATATTGTGCCAGGAACATTGATGCTCATTGATTCGGAACGCCGAACGGATGCAGCGGGCGCATTGCAAGGTCTGCCAGCCCGACTCGGCGGTTCGTCTGGATCGGTAGACTGAACGAGTCTTGACGATGACGGGGCCCGATGTCGTGATCTTGGTGCATGGATGTGATCTCAACCTGGTCCAATTTGGCGAAGCCGGAGGCATGGCCATGATCCGGAGCGGAGCCTCCGGTAGCCTCCCAGCTACGGCACGTTGATGAAGGCATGCAGTGCCTCGCGAACAAGTGGATAACAAACTGGCTAGCCAACCAGTTTCTGTGGCGATATATCCGGGCGGACAGACGGCGCGAACGCGACCGCAGGCGAACAAACGCCACTATCGAGAGGAGACACTGATGGCTCGGGCTGCTTCCATTCCTTCGTTGACCGCGATCGCACTGATTCTCGCGGCAGCATCGGCCCACGCACAGGACAGGCCTGGCACGGCACCTCCATCAGGCGGTCAAGCGCCTGGAACCGACGCCGCAGGTCCGGCCGACGGCACGACTGACATTATCGTAACCGCACAGCGCCGCAGCGAGTCCCTACTGCAGGTGCCGGCATCGGTCGGCGTGCTGACCGGCGCTCAGTTGGAAGCCGCCAAGATCACCAGCCTGGCGAGCGTGCAGGACCTCAGCCCCAGCCTGCTGGTCACCCAGTCGTCCAATCCCAGCGCCGGCGTCTTCACGGTCCGCGGAATCGGCACGGCAGTCACCGATCGCGGGTTCGAGCAATCGGTCGGCGTCTACATCGATGGTGTGTTCCGCGGACGCCCCGGCGCCGCGCTGCAAGACCTCCTCGACATCGAACGCGTCGAGATACTGCGGGGACCCCAAAGCACCCTGTTCGGACGCAACAACGCCGCGGGCGCCATCAACATCTCAACGGCCCTACCGGACCTCAACGAGCTCAGGGTCGGAGCTGAGGCTACCTACGGCAATTACGACACAGTGCAGGCGCGACTGTCCGCCAGTATCCCGATCGTCTCCGATACGCTAGCGCTGCGGGTATCGGCCGCCGAGAATTATCGCGACGGTTTCATCAAGGCTCCCAACCTCCCGCGCGGCAACGTCAACGGTCGCGATCGCCAGAGCTTTCGCGCACAGTTGTACTGGACTCCCGGCGACACCACGCGCATTCGCCTGATCGGCGACTATTCGCAGATTAATGACCGCTGCTGTGCATATCAGCAGCTCTTCGTGGCGGATGAGGCTGCGACACCCCCGTTCCAGTTCAACGTGCGTGGAGGTCTGCTCGGATCCACGCCGCCCACGCCGGGAACCCGGGGCACCTCACCCAGCAGCGCCGCCATTACCGGAACTTTCTATCGCCCGTTCGACCGGGTGACGACACAGGATAACCGTTCGGTCGAGAAGGCGACGGACAAGGGAGTTTCGGCACAGATCGACCAGGATGCGGGTGCCTTGACGTTCACGTTGATCGGCGCGACCCGCCGGTTCGAATCCAACATCGACCTCGACGTGGACGGAAGCAACTCCGCGGTAGTCAACCTACAGTCAAAGCCGTCAACGGACATCAAAGAGAACTCCGTCGAACTGCGGGTACAGAACCGGCCGGGCGGCGCAATCGAGTTCATCGCCGGCGCCTATTACTTCGACCAGGTGATAGAGGATCGGAACCTGCTGCTAGCCACGATCAAGCCGATCGCAACGACGATCACCTTCTTCAACTCCATCGGCCGCGGGAAGACAAGGAGTGGTGCCGCATTCGGTCAGATGACCGCCAACATTACCGACCAGCTGCGTGTGACCGGCGGCCTTCGCTACCTCAAGGAAAGCAAAGATACCGTTGTCACAGTGGCACCCGGTACCTTCTCGTTCGCCGGGTCCGACAGCCGCGACGACGATGCGCTGATGGGAACCGGCATCGTCGCATATCAGCCGAGCAGCAACGTGAATCTCTATTTGCGTTACGCGCGGGGCTTCAAGTCGGGCGGGACCAACCTGCTCCTCACGCTGCCGACGACCATCGCCAGCCCTTCAGTCGAACCCGAGACCACCGATGCATATGAGGCAGGCCTGAAGCTGCGGGCGCTCGACGGACGGCTGTCCACGAACCTTGCCGTTTATTCACAGACCGTGCGGGATCAGCAAGTCCAGTCGTTCAACACGGCGACCGCTTCGTTCGTCACGCTGAATGCCGCGAAGGTGCGTTCGCGGGGCTTCGAGGCGGATGTCACGTTCCGTCCGGTCCGGCCGATCACGTTCACCGGCAACGTCAGCTACCTGGATGCCGAGTATCTAAGCTTTCCCGGCGCGCCCGCGCCGGCCGGCGGTACCGGCACGCAGAACCTGACGGGTCGAACGCCCGCCAACGCCCCGCGCTGGACACTGGTTGCAGGCATTGGGCTTGATCAGCCGCTCAACGACGGAGTGCGACTCATCGGCAACGTAAACCTGCGCCATGCGACCGGCTATTATACCGACGTCCAACTTAGCGAAGCCTTCCGAAATCCGACTACCAACGTGCTTAACGCAAGTGTGGAACTTGCCCTCAGCAGCGGTCTTGGCCTTCAGGTCTGGGGCCGGAACCTCACCAAGGAAAACTATTATCTAACGGGCATCGGCACAGCCGGGGGCAATGGCAGTCTGTCGGTATTCGTCAACGAGCCGCGCGTGTATGGCTTGACGCTGCGCTACCGGCACTGATTGGCGGACGGATCCGGACAATGGCTGGAGCGAGAACGACAACGGCACGGCGCCGGCCCAGCCTCGGAGGGTGGTTGGCAGCGCGCGTCATCGTGCCGCTGCTCGTCCGGAAGAGGTCGGGCCGCGAAACGTTCAGGCAACGGATCGCCGCCGACCGCGCCACCGGTCCTGCCCTTCCATCCGCGAAGCTGCAGAAGCGCTACGCCTATGCGGATACCTGGCAGGGCGGCGACAGAAGGTTGCGTTTGGCAACGCGGCAGGGCGGCAGGCGCACCCGCATTCTGTACATTCATGGCGGCGCGTATGTCTTTGATCTGATGGCACTGCAGTGGACGATCATCGCGGGCGTGATCGAGCGAACTGGTGCTGAGGCCGTGCTCCCGATCTATCCGCTGGCTCCCGAAGCCAATGTCACGGCCGGACTGGCCTGCGTAGAACGCGCGTGGTTGGCCCTGGTCGAGGAGGCGGGTGCCGACGATGCGATTATCATGGGCGATTCAGCTGGCGCAGGGCTGGCACTCGCGCTGGTTCACCGGCTGCGGGATACCGGGCTGCCGATGCCGCGCGCGCTCGTTCTGCTGTTCCCGTGGCTCGACGCGACACTGAAGGATCCGTCGCAGCCTGCGCTCGAGCGCCGCGACCCGGTGCTATCGATAGCCCAGTTGCGCGACGCCGGACAGATGTGGGCCGCGACGCAGCCGCCTAGCATACCCTCGGTCAGCCCGTTGTTCGGCGATCAGGCCGGCCTGCCGCCGACCCTGGCCATCGTTGGCACCCGCGATGTGCTGCTGCCGGATGCGCGCCGCCTTGTCGCCATGACGGAAGCCGCAGAACTGATCGAATATCCTGGGATGTTCCACGGCTTTGTGGCGGCCCCAATCGCCGAGGGTCGCGACGCTATGGACCGCATCGCCGCCTTTCTGCAACGGAATCTGGCGCACTCGATGTGACCCGCCCCGGCGGCACTGAAGCGTTCGACGCGCCGGATGGGCTTGCGGGGTACCGCTGGCGCGCGACGCGTCCGCGCGCGAGCCTGTTGCTGCAACACGGCTACGCCGAGCATGCTGGCCGCTATGTCGATCATGCAAACGGACTAATCCCGAACCTGACGTCGCTGGGGATCGAGGTATTCGCGTTCGATCTGGCAGGACATGGGCGGTCCCCGGGACGTCGGGGCGACACGAACGTCTTTCGGATGATCCAGGTTCACATGTCGATGCGTCACGCCATCGCGTCGGCTGCTCGACCGATCTTCCTGCTTGGCCATTCGCTGGGCGGTCTTGTGACCGCAGCGAGTGCAGCAGCCGCACCGGGGGGAATTGCTGGGGTGCTACTGAGCGCTCCGGCGCTCCCCTTTGACGTCCCGACCAGGCAGCGACTCCTCGTCCGGACGATCGCCGCAATCTTGCCGATGGCGGGGGTCACGCCACCTGGCGACGGCGGCGAACTTTCGCGCATCGAGGCCGAAGTGCGCGCCTATCAGGCCGACCCCCTCATATTCCGTCGTAAATTGCCGGCCCGGATCGCCGACAGCGCCGTTCGCGCTGCCGACCGGATGTGGCGCGCCCTACCCGATTGGCGTGCGCCGACACTCGTCGTCCACGGGACCGCCGACTGCGCGACCGACCCGGATGGAAGCCGTCGTCTCACCAACATGATTTCATCAAGCGACAAGGAACTGCTGATGGTTGCCGACGGGCGCCACGAACTTTTGAACGACGTTGCGCGCGACGCGACGCTGGCGCACATGCTTGACTGGCTGGACCGGCGCATCGGCGGGGCAATGGTGGCGTGAAACTATTCGCACCCCCATTCATCTGGACCCCCCGTCAACCAATCGCTGCCAATTGGATCGTTGCGCTGCGCGATCTTCCGCACCGCGATGACGGCCGCAACCGCTGGTTCCTGTTCCGGTACGAGTTCGATCTGGACGAGCTACCACGCTCTGCGCCGACCGACGTAACCGTGGATGGTCGATACATATTGTACGTCAATGGTGCCGAGACAGGCCGCGGTCCGGTGCGATGCAGCCCCCTGGCACAGCGATACGACACGCACGAACTGACGCCCCACCTGCGCCTGGGGCGCAACGTGGTGGCTGTGCTGATCCACACCTACGGCGTCGATACCGCATTCCACGAAGAGGTTCGCGGCCTTTGGCGACCCGTATTCGGCGATGGCGGACTCTGGATGCGTGGTCCGCTGGTGGATACGCGCGCGGATTGGAAATGCATTCAGAGCGATGCCTGGGTACAAGACGTGCCACAGGCAAATCACAGTCTTGGGTTTATCGAGGCATTCGACGCTCGCCGCCTGCCCGAAGGATGGGCCGAGACAGGCTTCGATGACGCGGAATGGGACATGGCGCGGCCCCTCCTGACCGGTGGGGGTGGGCCGGAATCAATTTATCAGGGGACCATCGTCCGCCCCTTTCCGATCCTTGTCCCGCGCGGGATTCCGGCGCTGTGCGAACGACCGGTGCGCGCGCGCGCGCTTCGCTGGGTGGCCGGACAGGAAGCACAGCCGGACCTCCCCATTCACACCCGCCTCTACGACGAACCGCTGGTGCCCGCCGGCCCGGATGTCGCGAAGGACGTCGAAACTCTGCTAGAGGGCGGCGAGGGCGTCGCGGTCATCCGCACTAAACCCGGCATCGATACCGCCTTCACGCTCGACTTTGGGCGCATCCTCTCCGGCTATCCGGCGTTCACCATCGAGGCGTCGGGCGGCGAGATGATCGAGATCGCCTGCTCCGAGCGGCTGCCAGGCGAATGGTTCGGGGAGGTTCAGCAGGACGCCCGAATCGAACGGCGTCCCTTCATCGGCACCGACGCGCATCTCTGCCGGTATATCGCGAGGGCCGGGTTGCAGAGCTTCCAGCGCTTCGAATGGTGCGCGATCCGCTACATGCATGTCGTCGTCCGCGACGCCGTCGATGAGGTGACGCTGCGCTGGCTGGGCGCCGTGGAAACGCACTATCCGGTCGAGGAGCAGGGGCGCTTCTCCTGCTCCGATCCGCTGCTGACTCAGTTGTGGGCGGCCGGCGCCTACACGCTGAAGCAATGCATGCATGACGCATGGGAGGATTGCCCGAGCCGAGAGCAGCGCCAATGGCTGGGTGATGCCACCGTCGAGAACCTCGCCGGTTGGGCAGCCTTCGGCGCATCGGCCGCAGCGCTGAATTCCAAGTATCTGATCCAGGCGGCGGAAAGCCAACGCGCTGACGGACTGACCCAGATGTTCGCCCCTGGCGACCATGGCCACGACGCGCGGACCATCCCCGACTGGACGCTGCAATGGGTGCTGTGTGCAGCCGACCACTGGGAACTGACCGCGGACCTCGATACGATCGAGACGATCTGGCCGGCGATCGAAAAGGCGCTCGACTGGTTCGATCGCGTCGCCGGTCCGTATGGACTGATCGTTGACATGCCATACTGGCACTTCATGGACTGGGCCGGGCTGGGCCGCGATCATCAGGCCCTGGCGCTCAACGCGCAGTATGCCGGCGCGTGCTCTGCAGCCGCCGGACTGGCGGAAGCGCTGGAGAATCACCGCGCCGCCCGCCGCTATCGCGAAAGAGCGACGGCAATCTGCGCGCGTCTGGACACCGAACATTGGGACGCGGCCCGGGGAACCTGGGTCGACATGGTCGATCCGGCCACCGGTGATCGCCTGCCGCGGATTTCGCAGCACGGAGTCGCCGCCTTGGCGCTTTGGGGCAATGCCGATGCATCGCGCCTGGCGACCGCCTTCGACTGGATCACCGATCCCGGTCGAGTGACGCAGACGCCTGCACCGCCAGTCGTTCCAATGGGCACGCCGCTGGACGAGGCGGAGGGGGCCGTGATGGCCAACACCTTTTACAGCCATTTCGTTTCCGCCGCGCTGGCGCGACACGGGCGCGGAGCGACTGCGCTGGCGAACATCCGGAAACGCTTCGGACCGATCATCGAAGCAGGATCGACGACGTTGTGGGAGGCTACGACCCCCTGGGCCAGCCTATGCCATGGCTTTTCGGCGTCGCCGACCTGGTTCCTGTCACGGTACGTGCTGGGCGTCTCGCCGGCAACGCCCGGCTTTGGGCGGATCGCCTTTGCGCCCGACCTATTCGATCTCGACAATGCTGAAGGCGTCGTGCCCACCGGCGCGGATCAGGTCACGGTGTCCCTGACCCGAGTCGCGGATGGATTCCGCGCGGAAATCAGCGGCCGCATCGATGACATCGACGTGGCCGCCGCGCCCGGGTGGAGCGTTCACGACCAGGATCGCCACGATGGTCGCCTCGCGATCCGCTACACACGCTGCGAAGCGGACGGGCGACCATGAAAGTCCAGTTAGATCGGAACGCGCGTCTCAGCGCCCTGCCGTTCGGCCAAAAGTTGGGCTATGCGGCCGGTGGCCTCGTCGATGGTACCGCGCTGCACCCGCTCAACATTTTCCTGCTGTTCTATGTTACCAGCGTCTGCGGCCTGTCAGGGGGGCTTGCCGGGCTGGCCATCGCCGCCGGTCTGGTTGTCGATGCCATCGCCGATCCGCTGATCGGATCTGCCTCCGACCGTCTGCATTCGAGGCTCGGCAGGCGGCTGCCGTTCATGCTGGCCGCGACGCCGCTCGTCGCACTCATGCTCACGTTCATCTTCTCGCTGCCCGATACGCTTGGCACGATGGGGCTTTTCGTCTGGTTCGCGACCCTTTCCATTGGGCTGCGCGTCTCGGTAGCGCTCTTCCTGCTGCCGCACCAAGCGCTGGGTGCCGAATTGAGCGACGACTATCGGGAGCGATCACAGATCATGGCGGTTCGCTGGAGCCTGTTCATGGCCGGCGGGATAGCCGGTGTTGCCCTGGGGTTCGGTGTATTCTTCAGCGGCCCGAAGGGCCTATCTGACCGGGAGGCCTATGCAGGCTTTGCACTGGCGCTCTCCGCCATCGTGATCCTCGGCGGTTCCATCGCTTCGCGTGCGGCATGGTTGACGCGCGCGCGGGAACATGCCCCGCCCATCAATCCGGTAGCAGGCAGGTTCAACGTGTTCGCCGATATGGCCGAGGTGTTCCGTAGCGGATCCTTCCGGGTGCTTTTCACAGGGACCCTGCTCTTCTTCGTTGGGTTTGGGATAAACAGTGTGCTCGGCCTCCACGTAAACACCTTTTTCTGGCGGTTGAGCACGGGTCAGGTGCAGGCCGTGACGATCGCATTATTCCTAGGTCTGTTTCTGGGCGCGCCGCTCGCAGGGCCACTTCTGGCGCGGGGCGAAAAGCGCACCGTCATTCGGGGTGCCATCGCAGCATTGCTGGTGCTGCAGGGCGCCCCAATCCTGTTGCGGCTAGCGGGGCTGCTTCCGCTCGAAGGCGCTGCGCTGGCCATCACCCTGACGGTTATTTCGTTGACGATAGGCGCCCTCATGGGCGTGGCGGGCATCTCGTCGGCCTCCGCGCTCGCCGACGCGGCCGATGAGCACGAACTGCTGTTTGGAAGCCGCCGGGAGGGACTGTATTTCGCCGGCTTCGCATTCGCGAACAAGGCTGCGTCGGCCGCGGGCACACTGCTAGCCGGGCTTGTCCTCCAAGCCGTCGCCTTCCCGATAGGCACCGGTGGGCATGGACCGGCGATCGCGCAGGTGACCGATCACATGTCCATAGTCCTAGCCTTGGCTTACGGCCCTGGGGCGGCAATCGTCTCGCTGGCCGCCGTGGCCATCAATGGACTCTATCGCATCGACCGCGCTCGTCATTCCTCCATCATCGCTCAGCTCGCGGCGCGGAGGACAGGCACCGCGGAACGCATGCCACCAACCAACAAAGGCGAGAGGAGCCCTGGCGCATGACCAGCTCTCAGGCGCTCCTGACACGGCCGTTTGCCACGATCGCCGACCTCCTTTCAGCGCACGCATCGGTACCTCCCTACCGCACCGCGCTGGCTTCGGACCGAGAGGCCATCGACTATCGGTCGCTCGATTTTCCTGATGGGCTGCATAGCCGCAGGGCTTCAACGCGATGGAGTCTCGCAGGGCACGCCTATGGCGATCGTCGCGTCCACCACGATCCGGTCGATCGCCATCTTCCTCGGCATCCTGCAGGCCGAATGCATCGTGGTATCGCGAGACTTCCGCGGAGCATTATTGGCAAGGTGCTGAAGCAGGACCCGCGAACCCGATACCATGCCTCGACCCAGGCTCTGTCGGCTCAAGTTGAAAGGATTTCGAGATGATGCTGTCGGGACGGGTAGCGATCGTCACGGGCGCAGGCGGCGGACTTGGCCGCGCGCATGCACTGTATCTTGCCCGGGAGGGCGCGCGCGTCCTCGTCAACGACCTAGGAAACGGCGCTGCCGCAGTGGCGGCTGAAATAGAAGCACTCGGTGGCGAGGCACTCGCATTTGAGGGATCGGTCACGAGCGAAACCGACATGGCCGAGATGGTGCACGTAGCGCTGATGCGTTGGGACCGCATCGACATTCTCGTCGCCAACGCGGGCATTCTGCGCGATGCCTCGTTCGCAAAGATGTCGATCGAGGATTTCAGGGCAGTCGTCGATGTCCATCTAATCGGATCCGCGATCTGCGCGAAGGCCGTGTGGCCCACAATGCGGGAGCGTGGCTACGGCAGGATCGTCCTCACGACGTCCTCGTCCGGCCTGTTCGGAAACTTTGGCCAATCGAACTACGGCGCGGCCAAGATGGCGCTGGTCGGGCTCATGCAGACGCTCTCCATCGAAGGCATGAAAAATGACATCCGGGTGAACTGCCTCGCCCCGACCGCCGCCACAGCGATGACCGAAGGTCTCCTGCCCGAGCCGGTCAAGGCACTGCTCGTGCCGGAGCGGGTCAGTCCCGGCCTGTTGCCTCTGGTGACCGAATACGCACCAACCCGCGCTATCCTCTGCGCCGGCGCTGGTCACTTTGAACGGGCCTACGTCACCCTGACGAAAGGGCTTTTCATCGGCGGCGGCGATCACGCGGGCGCGCTGGTCGCTGCTGCGTGGGACACGATCAGCGACCGCACGGGCGAAACTGTGCCGTCGGCCGGCGGCGCCCAGGTTCAGCAGGAGGTTGCCGCGGCAATGGACGGCGGCGTCCGGCGCAATCCCAACACTAGCCAACCCCCCATTACCTAAGGAGTAAAGCATGAGCGATGTATCCGGCCTCTATGAGGTCACCGCCACCACACCAATGGGCAACCAAACCATGACCCTCTCGATTGAGGCAGATGGCAATCGTTTCACCGGCCGCAGCAGCGGTCAGATGGGCGCGTCCGAAATCGATGGCACGATTGATGGCGACACGATCAAGTGGAAGCAGCCCATCACCGTTCCGATGCCACTGACGCTGGAATGCAGCGCGACCATCAGTGGCGACTCCATCTCCGGTGCAATCGACACCGGTTCGTTCGGCAGCTTCCCGATTATCGGCAAGCGCGTAGGGTGAGTAAGCGATCCGAGCGCCGCCTGTTGATGCGGCGGTGCTCAGATCCATTAGCCGCACGTCCCCAGCTTGGAGGGCACGTGTCAGGTGTGATCGGCAGAAGCCACGTTAATCTGTGGGGTCGCTAGCAGCAGCCGGTGGCCTCCCCACCACGACGTTCCCCAACGGTGCAGCGCCGTACCACCGAGGCGGGCTGTTCGGCGATGGAAATTCTGCGCGATCAGAGCTCCGATGAGCTGCTCGCGCTCTGCGGTGGCTGCCATTCGTGCGCCGCCTGCGACGTCCATGCAACCCCTCCTGGCTCGATCGCCTTTCGCCAATGAGCGCGGACGAGGACGATTTGCTCCACAGCGCATCCAACAGGGAAGGCAGCTTGCGCCGATCGTGTCAAATCAAGTTCATGGACAAACTCGATGGCGTCCTGTGAGCATCGCCGCAGAGGACTGACACTGCGTCGTGGCGCCGAGCGGCCCATTTTCGTATTCAGCTCTGCCTTGGTGGCCGGCTATAAATGGCGCGAGCCATGCAAGCGACCCGCGCCTGATCACGAGGTTCAGCCCGTCTCGATCACTCGGACACCATGTTCGGTGCAGGCCGCGCGCAGGCTCGGATCGAGCAGTCGATCCATCACAAGGTAGTTTACCATGTCGAGCCGACCGATGCGAACCGGGGCGGGCCGCCCCACCTTCGAAGCATCCGCGACCAGGATGACCTCGCGTGCATTGCGAACGATCGTCTGAGTAACCTGGACCTCGTCGACCGAGAAGTCGAGTAGACTGCCGTCGGAGTCGAGCGCCGAGGCGCCGATCAGGGCATAGTCCACCTTGAACGTCCGGATAAAATCCATGGCCAGGGGACCGACGACCGCGCGATCCCCCCGCCTGACGCGGCCGCCGACCACCACCAACTCAATTGTCTCGTGGCCATCGAGAATGTCGACGATATTGAGGTTGTTGGAGATCACAAGAAGGTCCCGGTGCCCGGTCAGCTGGATGGCGACCGCCTCGGTGGTGGTGCCGATATTTACGAACAGCGATGCGCCATTCGGGATCAAGGCCGCCGCCGCCCTGCCAATCGCGGCCTTCGCGCCAGTGGCCACGGCACGTCGCTCAGTGTAGGATATGTTGTCCACGCCCGACGTGACGATTGCCCCGCCATGAACTCGGGAAAGCATCGACCGACCCGCAAGGGCGTTCAGGTCCTTGCGGATGGTCTGAGGAGTGACCCCCAGCTCCGTGGCGAGTTCCTCCACTGAGACGCTGCCGGTGCCACGCGCCAGCTCCAGGATGCGGGCATGACGCGCCGCAACCACGTCGCCACCGGTGTCATCCATCTCTCGCTCAGCCTTCCTCAAACTCCACGCCCGTCGCCGACCATGCCGGACCAGACCGCGCCCCGCAACGATCGGATAGATACGCGTCGATCGATGCCGCCGCGCCCTTTGGCGCATGCAGGCCGCACTTAGTACGGCGGAAAAGGATGTCCTCGCCGGACTGGGCCCATTCATGATCAGATAGATAGTCCACCTCGCGAGCATAAACCCCGCCCCCGAAGTCCTGACCGAGGTCGGATACGTATTCCGTTTCGCCGAGCAGTAAAGGCGCGCGAGTGCCGTGTGACCGAGTCATCCTTCGCAACAATCCGGCATCGAGGTGAGGGTAGCGCAGGACGAGAGAACGCAGATAGGCGTCAAAATCGCCCTCGGGAATATCGCCGCCGGGCAATGCCACACCCCGCGTCCACGCCGGTCTGGCACCGGGAAAAAAAGGAGCGAGCGCGGCCAGAGCCTGCTCTGCAAGTAGGCGATAAGTGGTAATCTTACCTCCGAAAACACTGAGCATTGGCGCGCCGGGCACGCTTGCTCGGCCCGTGTCCAGATCGAGTACGTAGTCGCGGGTCACTGCCGACGCGTTCGCCGCCTGATCATCGAAAAGAGGACGAATGCCCGCGTACGTCCAGGCAACCTCTTCGCAGCTAGTGTGCCTCTGGAAATAGCGATTTATGGTCTTCAGCAGGTAGTCGATCTCGTCATTGCTGATCTTGGCGCGCCCCGGGGGCTCATCCCAAGCCTCGTCGGTGGTGCCGACCAGCGTGAATTCGCCCTCATAGGGAATGGCGAACACGATGCGGCGATCCGGGTTCTGAAGCATGAACGCATGGTCGCCGTCGTAAAGGCGTGGCACGACGATGTGGCTGCCCTTTACCAAACGGACCCCGCGCCGCGGTGACAGCTGATCCCCGCCCGTCGTCCGGGCTAGTACGTCCGATACCCACGGGCCCCCGGCATTGACCAAAGCACGCGAGGTGATGACCCGAACGCCGTCGGCGTCTTCGATCCTGGCCGTCCAGCTCGAATGATCACGGCTCGCCTCGATCAAGCGGGTTCGCGTCATCACCTGCGCGCCGCGATCCGCGGCGTCGCGAGCATTCAGAACGACCAGGCGGCTGTCATCGACCCAACAGTCGGAATACACATAGGCTCGATCGCCGCGGGACGGCTTCAGCCCCTTCCCTCGTGGGTCATCTCCGAGCCTGATCGTCTCAGTGCCGGGAAGCCTCTTGCGGCCTCCGAGATTGTCGTAGAGCAACAGTCCCAGCCTCACCATCCAAGCTGGCCTCGGGGAGTTCGTCTGGGGCAGCACAAATCGAAGCGGCCAGATGATATGCGGGGCCATGCTCCACAGCACCTCCCTTTCGATCAGCGCCTTACGGACAAGGCGAACCTCCCCATACTCCAGATAGCGCAATCCGCCGTGAATGAGCTTCGTCGAGGCCGACGAGGTGTGGTTCGCAAGATCGTCTTGCTCAACCAAAGCCACGGAAAGACCGCGGCCCGCCGCGTCGCGGGCAATTCCGGCTCCATTTATGCCGCCACCCACGATTAGAAGGTCGACGTCGCACTGCATTCGATTCCGCATGATAGTCTCGCGTTCAAACGCATTCGCGATTAGCAAACCGAAAGCGAAAGCGAAAGTCATTAGGTTCGATTGAAAGCGGTAGCGAGAACTGTTAGCGCTTTGCACTGACAACGGCTTCATCAGCGGGAGAGGGTAATTGGGAGCGCCGAGGCACATTCTCGCCATCGATCAGGGCACAACCTCTACGCGGGCCGTCGTCTTCGATGCGCTGGGCATACCCGTGGCCATGTCACAGAGAGAATTCGCCCAGCATTACCCCCAGTCGGGCTGGGTAGAGCATGATCCGGAAGACATATGGCGCGACGTGCTTGCTACTGCGCGGGAAGCCGTCGGGAAAAGCGGCATTGGTGCGGAGGGGATCGCCGCGATCGGTATTGCAAATCAGCGCGAAACCGCACTGCTGTGGGATCGCACTACCGGCGAGCCGATCTACCGGGCCGTCGTCTGGCAGGATCGACGCACGTCGCAGCTTTGCGCCAAGCTGCGCAGCGAGGGCAATGAGGGTCTCGTGATGAGGCGGACGGGGCTTCTGCTGGAACCATACTTCTCCGCGACCAAGATCGCCTGGATCCTGGACCACGTGCCCGATGCGCGTTCCCGCGCCGCGGATGGAATGCTGGCGTTCGGTACGATCGACAGTTTCCTCCTGTGGCGGCTGACAGGTGGTGAGGTTCATGCGACCGACGTTACCAATGCCTCACGCACCTCGCTTTTCGACATTCACGCAGGTTGTTGGGACCAAGAGCTGTGCGATCTGTTCGGTGTGCCGATGTCGGTGCTTCCCGAAGTCCACGACAACAGCTTCCTCTACGGAAAAACCGCGCCCGGCCTGTTCGATGCGGAAATCCCCATCACGGGCATTGCCGGTGACCAACAGGCCGCGCTGTTCGGCCAGGCGTGTTTCTCGCCGGGAATGGCGAAATCCACTTACGGCACAGGCTGCTTCATGCTTCTCAATACGGGCGAGGAGCCCGTCATTTCGCGGCATCGCTTGCTCACAACCCCGGCATATAGGCTCAACGGGCGCACCACCTACGCTCTGGAAGGCTCGATCTTCGTCGCGGGAGCCGCGATCAAGTGGCTGCGAGACGGCATCGGCGTCATTTCGAACGCGAGCGACACGTGCGACATGGCGACGCAGGTTCCGGACAGCCACAACGTCTACATGGTGCCTGCCTTCGTCGGCCTTGGGGCACCTCACTGGGACGCCGACGCGCGTGGCGCCATATTCGGGCTTTCGTTGGACACGACGCAGGCTCACCTCGCGCGCGCCGCCCTCGAGGCGGTGGGCTATCAGACGAGAGCTCTCGTATTCGCCATGACGGCAGACGGTGGTTCATCCCCTGACACTCTCCGCCTGGACGGCGGAATGGCCGCAAATGAATGGCTATGCCAATTCCTTGCTGACCTCCTCGATGTGGCTGTCGAGCGGCCGGTACATCTGGAGACCACGGCACTTGGCGCCGCCTTCCACGCTGGCCTAGCGGTCGGTCTCTGGTCTGATCTGGATGCGCTGAAATCCATCTGGGCTGCGCGTGATCGCTTCATGCCGTCGATGGACGAAGAGCGGCGTAGCAAGTTGTGGCAGGGGTGGCAGGAAGCCGTCGGCAAGACCCTCACGTCTACCGCGCGAGCCTGAACCTTAGGGGGCAGGAGGCAGCCGCAATGCTCGGGAACATCCCGTCCACCTGTGAGGCGGGACGCGGCACTCGCCAGCACCGGCCGATCCGAAGCATGACTCGTACAGGCGACCTTGTCGAGTGCCGCGATCGGTCACGATAAGCGGGTGCCCCGCCCCGCCATTGCATTAGGCCCCGCCCCACGCGGCCCATCGCGACCGCCATGGTGCTGAGCAATACTACTCACGCGAAATAGAAGGGGGACAGAGATGGCCGACACGATCACAATCAAGGCGCTGGCACAGCAAGGCAATGCGGAGCGTGTATCCGAATGGGTCAATGTCACTCAGGCGATGATCGACAAGTTCGCCGAGGCGACCGGCGATCATCAGTTCATTCACATCGATTCGCAAGCCGCCGCGCTGACGCCATTCGGCGGCACGATCGCTCACGGCTTCCTCATGCTGTCGCTGATGCCCCTCCTCCGCTCGCGGGTTGCCGGGCCAGCGATCGAGGGAGTTAAGATGGCAGTCAACTACGGCGGCAACAGAGTCCGGTTCATGATGCCCGTCCGGTCTGGCAAACGAGTACGTGGCCTATTCAGAACGATCGAACTACTGGAGAAGCATCCCGGCCAGTGGCAGCAGACAGTCGAGTTCACGGTCGAGATCGAAGGCGAGGTCAAGCCGGCGCTGATCGCCGAATGGATCACCCTGATCTTTGTCTAGCGCCAAGGTGGAGTGACCGTGCGGGCGTTCCTCGAACAGAACAGCGGTAGTTACCTCGGCGAGGTCGAGATGGTGCGCGAGGTGTCAAGGAACACCGTCAATATCGACGAACAAAGTCACAATCCCAGCGCCAAATTGATCCGAAAGATCATTCAGAGTGGATCAACCGGCCGGCCTCTACAAAGAATCCTAACATTCGTTTTGCATCTCCGGGCTTCGCCCCGCTCCTGCGTCAGTGTCGGTCGAAGGATTGGATCGCGCTTGCCGTCGCGCGTGGAGCAGGTGCCGCCGCAGGCGCTGCCCATGAGATCACATTCAGCTAGCGGATGACGGGGCCGGCGCCCTGGCCTTCTCGAAGAGCTGGATGACGTACTCGACGCACGCGTCAATTTCGGCATCCTCGCCCTGGACGAGTTCCGCGATAGCTAACCCGCGGAACGTCGCCACGGCGACACGCGACATCACTGCGAGGTTAGCCGGCGGCGCCACGCCCAGTTCCGCATAATTGTCACGTTGCGACGCGAGCGTGTGACGCTCGATCTCCTGCTCCTCCTGACGCAACTTCGCGCTGAGCTCCGGATCGGCACGTGCCGCCAGCAGTATCTCGTTAACAGCGATCGCAGGCTCGCGCCGCATACCGGCCATCACGATGCGGGGCAGTTCCTGGAGATATTTTTCGGTGCCAAGCTTGGCTCGTACCTCGTCAACCTGCCGACGCTCCTCCAGATAGACCGCGTCGCGCACCGCGACCATCAGATCCGCTTTCGTCAGGAAGTGATAACTGATGATCCCGCGACTTACGTCGGCCGCCTCTGCTACGAGCGCGAAGGTGGTCGAGCTATATCCCAACCGGTACAGGCAGCGAATGGTCGCGTCGATGATCCGGCGACGGGTATCTGCACGGCGATCCGCCTGCTTGCGGCGTTGAGGCTTATTCATGGATGCGGGACGGGCGCTCATAACACGCTGTGTATCGCGGTTGTAGATGTAACCATAGCCACGATATTCGATGCATGATCGCACCGTCTTCAGTGCACCTAAACTCAACGAGCGGCAGCGAACGGTATGACTGGAGTCTCGAAGCCCACGGCCCAATGGTTAGCGGTCCCCACCGTGACATACCATGTCACAAGGAGCGCGCAAATCGCAGCGCCTGGAATCGGCGATCCAGTCCAGCGATAGGCCAAGGCGCAGATCGCTCCCAGCCCAGCTAGGATCACACTGAACTGGAGGGTGAGGATGCTGAGCAAGGGCACGGACGAGGTAACAAGGGTGCCTGTTATCGCCATATGCGCGTAGTTGATCGCAGCGAGCAGAACGAAACCTCCGGCCATCACGCAAGCCCAGACCGCGATGTCTCGGGCGACACCAGCACCTCGTCCCAAGTGGCCGGCCAGCGGCTGCGCAAGCAATACGAAGAAAGCGAACCAGACGGTCAGATAAGGGATTGCGATGCCAGCACGTGACGATTCCAATGGCTTGAACGACCACATCCATAGACGCGCGTCGGTACCGAAGGATGTGTAGGTCACTTGAAGCGCGAAATACGCCACGGCAACCGCCAGAACGGCCGCAGCGACCTGGCGAACGAACTGGGGCCCAAGCAGGAGGCTGGCACCTGGACCAAAAAGTCGCAGCGGGAGCGTAAGCACCGCAGTGCCCATCGCCCAGACCAGCAGCTGGTTGTGAACGAGCTGCGGGAACATTGGCCCTGCGCCGACGGCCTGTCCCAAGCTCATCAACGGAATGAATGCCGCCGCCGGAAGCAGCGTATGAAGAACCGTCCGCAGCCACCAGTCGCGATTTCTGCCTGGAGCAGAGGCCGCGTTCGCCACCGCTGCCGCCTTGGCGCCAAGCAGTTCCAGAAACAGCGTAAGAGCGGACATGAGCAGAACGAACATGCCCAGCAGGGTCAGCGCCGTGCCTAGTTCCTTCAACTGCCAGCGCTGGTCCTCCGGGGCAAGCGCATTGGCCTCACCCTCGAGCGTCTGCTGAAACCAATCGACGACGGCAGCGACGCTGTCGCGCTGGTGGTGCTCGTAGGAGTGGATGGACGGCACCATGTACAGCCGCCGCGCGGTTCCTGTCCGAAGGTCTCCGTAGAGCCGTTCCGCCTCGACCGGCCCTGCCGCGCCGAAGGCCGCCTGCAGAGCGGGTGAGCGCCCCACGTCACCACCTCGAGGAACCTGCCACATCAAGGCAGCGAGTTCCTCGTAGCGACCGAACACGATTGCAAGGTTGCGAGGCTGCACCGGCTTGCCGTCATACTTGGGCACGGAGCCCACCAGCATGACGGAACGATAGTCGCTCGGCGCGCGAACGCTGGCAGCCATCGCCGGGCGACCGCCCATCGAGTGTCCGGCCAGGCCGATGTTGCCCCTATCGACGAATGGCAGCGAGCGCAGGTAGCGCAAGGCTGCAGGGCCGCCGTAATCAGCCGCACCGACTATGCCGCCAGAGTATCCATGCCCCGGCATGTCCGGGAGGAGGACCACGAACCCGCGACGCGAAAGCTCGATCGCGAAAGGCGCGATTATCTCGCGACTGTTTATGAATCCGTGGTTGAAGATGACGGCGGGACGACGGCGCGCTGTCGTCGCCGAGCGCGGCACGTAGAGTAGCCCACGCAGATCGAAGCCAGCCCCCGTGTTGATCGCCACATCAGTGACACGCACACCGTCCGCTGACTGTATGCTTCGGGCAAGCAGCGCCCCACCGAGCATTAGCAAAAGGCCCGCAACGAACAGGATCCATTTGCGCGTCATGCCCATCCCGCATCTGTCTAATACGTGCATAAATATGGCGCCGCCGGGCCGACCCTGGAAAGCCGGCCCGACGACGCCGCCACATCAGTATCGATACCGAAGAGTCACACCGTAGGTGCGAGGCTCGTTAGTGTAGGCCGTCAGGCTACCTAGGCCACGAGGCGTGCCGATACCGCCAAGGTAGATGTTCTCTTTAGTCAGGTTCCGTCCCCAGATCTGAAGACCAAAGCCGTTGCTGAAGGCCAGCTCGAGATTGGCGTTGACGAAGTTCGTCACGCCGTTCTTGAAGGCCTCAGTGTGCGGAAGGTCGCTGTAGTAGCTGGTAGCGTGACGGATGTTCACGCCACCCTGGAGCGACACCGTGTCGTTCAGCGGCTGATCGAAGTTCACGCCCCCGGTGATCGTCCAGCGCGGCGCATTGGTAGGCGTCGCCCCTGTAAGATCCTGACGCGGCAGCGGGCTGCCCGCCGCTGGCGGTGCGCCGGGGAAGCTCAGATAGGTTGCGTCCAGATAGTTAATTCCGCTCGAGAGCGTGATGCCCTTGACGGGGCGGAAGGTCAGTTCCGCTTCAACGCCGCGCGACCGGACCTTGGCCGCATTCAGCGTGGAGAACGTGGCCGTGGCGCTGTTATAAGCCTGGACCTGCTGATCGTTGATCGTCTGCGTATAGACGGCGATATTCGCGTTGACCCGACCGTCCGCAAGCCGCAGCTTGGCACCCGCCTCAAAGGCGTCGGTCGTCTCCGGATTGACGACCGGACTGGAGATGGCTGGATTCTGCGAGAAGAGCAGATTGATCGCCGCAGACTTGTAGCCACGTGCGTACCGGAGGTAGAAGTTCGCCGCCGCCGACGGCTGGTATGCGATTACCGCCGTTCCCATCAGCGCGTCGTTTTCGACCCGACGGTCGCCCGGGAAGGTCGCCGTGCCCGGCTGCACCGTGACATGAGCGGTCTTGGTTTCCGTCAAGTAGCGCAGACCACCTGTAACTCGCAACGTGTCCGTGACGTTGTAGGTCGCCTGCCCGAACACGGCGCCGCTCTCGGCGGTACCCACGCCCGTCGAGTTGAAGCGCGGAATAAGCACGCCGTCGAGAATGATCGGCAGATAGTTCACGTCGGTGATCTTCTGATCAAAATAGTACGCTCCAACCACGAACTCGAGCGGACCGCCCGAAGCGTTCTGCAGGCGCACCTCGGCGGAGTTCTCGCTGATCCATGTCGTCGGATATGACATGTAGATCAGACGGGGAGGATCGATGCCGTCGAGGTCTACGCGCACGTCGGACTTGAACCGGCGCATGGCGCCAATCGCGGTAAGGGTCAGGTTACCGAAATCCTGATCCACCTGCAGCGAAACACCCTTGTCCCACGTCTTCTCGTTCGTCAGATTGCCTTGCGTGGTCACGCGATTGAACGGATTGTAGAAGGTTCCCGGAACCGCAGGATTCGATGGCGACACACCGCGCGTACCCGGTCCCGGAGGCGTATATCCAGCAAACTCGCCGGCAGCCACAGCATCCGAGATGAACAACGGCGTGTAGGAGCAGCAGTTGTCGTCAAGCTGCGAGTAGTCGCCGATCAGCCGCACCCGCGTCGTCTCCGTTGGCGTCCAGTACAACTGTACTCTGAAGCTCTGGCGGTCGCGCGAGTTCATCGACCCTTCCGGCAGACGCAGCGCCTTGAGCACGCCGTCACGCTTGCTTTCCGACGCGGCGACGCGGATCGCGAGCTTGTCGGCCACGATCGGGACATTGACCGACAACTTTGCCTCAATCGCATTGTAGTTGCCGTACGTACCCTCAGCGTAGACGGCGAGCTTGGTGGCATCAGGGAGCGTGGTCGCAATGTTGAGCGCACCGGCGGCATTATTGCGGCCGAACAAGGTAGTCTGAGGACCACGCAGTACCTCGACCCGCTCAATGTCTAGAAGATCCTGGAGCGCAGATCCGGGACGACCGCGGAACACGCCATCTATGTAGACGCCAACCGACTGTTCGAAGCCGCGGTCTGTCACCGTTGTGCCTATGCCGCGAACAGTGAAGCTGCCATTGCTTGGATTCGACGTCTGATTCACGATCAAGCTGGGCGAAACTTCCTGCAGGCTCGACAGATTGCTGATGTGAGCCGAGCGCAACTGATCACCGCTGACAACTTCGACCGACGCGGGCACCTTCTGAAGAGTTTCCGAGCGACGCTGAGCCGTGACGATGATCTCACCACTGTCGACGGTCTGCGTTTGCTCCTCTTGGACAGCTCCATCCGTGAGCACAGCATCGTTAGCGTGCGCAGGCAGGCACGCACCTAGGCTGAGCGCGAATACGGAACAGAATGTCGTGAACTTCATCAAGTCCTCCCCTTGTGTGATCATCGCAACCGGACGCTGCTTCTCTATGATCGAATTTTTCTCATATCGCGTCTTATTCGATCATGCAAGCACTTGCTGGACGCTTAGTTAGTAAGATCGACCCTGCGAGAGGCATGCGAGCGCTCCTGCGAGAGGCATGCGAGCGCTATCGGAAGCGCCGCATTGCGTGAAACTGCGGCGGCAGCCCCGGACCTGGATAAGCGACTGCAGCTATTCGATTGGACTTGATCGCTGAGACGGGACCAATTAGTCAGTTTCAATCAAAGAAGTTCAGGTGAGGATGGCAATGGCGGAGACCAACAAGTCGTCGGTGGCAGAGGCTCCGGCAGTAGGCGAGCCTGCGCAGCGGAACCGATACGTTCTGGGCATCCTACTGCTCATCTACATCCTGAACTACCTTGACCGGCAGATCATCAACATCCTGGCCGAACCCATCAAAGCCGACCTGTTGCTATCCGACTGGGAGCTGGGGCTCATCAGCGGCTTGGCATTCGCGCTGTTCTACACCTCGCTGGGCATCCCTCTAGCGAGATGGGCGGACGGACCCCGGAACAATCGAGTGTCGCTGATCTCGCTGTCGCTGCTGGCGTGGAGCGGCATGACCATGGTCTGCGCGGCAACGCAGAACTTCTGGCAAATGATGCTGGCGAGAATCGGCGTCGGCGTCGGCGAGGCGGGCTGCTCGCCGGCTGCACACTCCCTGATTTCGGACGTCGTTCCCGCCGAGCGCCGTGC
This sequence comes from Sphingomonas tagetis, assembly GCF_024211275.1. Lineage (GTDB taxonomy): Bacteria > Pseudomonadota > Alphaproteobacteria > Sphingomonadales > Sphingomonadaceae > Sphingomonas > Sphingomonas tagetis. Next base: position 55,503 of record NZ_JAMLDX010000016.1, on the reverse strand, counting down.
GACAGCGCTTGGCATATACTCGCTCGGTATTCCCATCGGCAAGATGCTTGGCATGGCGGCCGGCGGATGGATCGCCCAACACTATGGCTGGCGGGCGGCGTTGCTGGTCGTCGGTGCCCCCGGGATTGCTCTGGCATTGCTGACCTGGCTCACGGTCAAGGACCCCCGGCTCGGCCGCGACCGCAAGACCGACTACGGGAAGTCTTCCGGCGGGGATGCTTGGCGCCTTCTCCGGCGAGCGCCGCTATTCTGGTACGCGACGGTCGCCTGCAGCCTTACCTCGTTCGTGAGCCTAGGAAGTGCAGCCTTCCTCGGATCGTTCCTGATCCGGGTTCACGAACTGACGGTGGCGGAGGCGGGGCTGTGGCTCGGCCTGTCAATGGGCGCTGGTGGCATGTTCGGCTCCTGGTTTGGGGGATTTAGCTGTGACCGGCTGGGCCGACGCACGCCGCGCGCCCACATGCTCCTGCCAGGCATCGCGTCGCTAGGGGGTGGGATCCTCATTTTCCTCGCAGTATTCGCGCAGCATACCTCGCTCGCAATCGCCCTTTTGGGGGTCTCAGCAGCGCTCACTTCCTTCTGGTACGGCCCAGTGTTCTCGGCAGTGCAGGGGGTCGCGCCACCTTCAACTCGGGCGACCGCGGCTGCGGTCCACCTCTTCGTCGTCAACGCACTTGGCTTCGGCCTCGGGCCGACCGTTATTGGCGCCCTGAGCGACGGCTTCAACACCGGGGTGCTGGGCGGTACGCCGATGGGTCTCGCGGACGGCCTGCGTTGGGCAATCGCGGTTGCAGCATCATCGACGATCGTCTCGGCCGGCCTCTTTATCAAGGCCTCCACCTTCCTGCCCACTCGGCGCACCAATCCGGAGTTCGCATGAATACGACATCTAGGCTTGAACTGGCCGAAAGTGAGTTCATCACCCTTCCCGATCTCCTGCATGTCCGGGCAACAGAACAGCCGGACAAGCTGGCCTTCATCGACGCCCGTCGCGAGACCAGCTACGAAGCCCTGGACCGACGCATGTCGCGAGTGGCCGGCTCCCTGCAGCGGGATGGCCTGCGAAAGGGCGACCACGTTGCCATCTGCGCCAGCGGTAACAGCATCGAGTATATCGAGGCTTTCTTCGGTGCGCTGCGCCTAGGCGTCGTCGTGGCGCCTCTCGCTCCCTCTGGCACACCCGACTCGCTCCGGGCGCAGATCAAGGACAGCTCTGCTCGCGTGCTTTTCCTCGATGCGGACACCGCCGAGCACCTTGGCGACGCCCTCTTCGAAACCGCGGTAGCCCGCGTGGCGCTTGATGGATCGAGCATAGGCATCCCATTCGAGACGTGGCTCAACGATGCCGACGCGGCAAACCTGCCCGCCATAGTGGCAGAGGATCCTTTTAATCTTATCTACTCTTCCGGGACCACCGGAGCGCCGAAGGGCATCGTGCAGCCTCATGCGATGCGCTGGGGTCACATGCGCCGCGCGATCTATCCGCCCGACGCGGTCACCCTGATTTCGACGCCGCTATACTCGAATACCACGCTGGTATCGCTCATCCCGACGATCGCGAACGGCGGCACGGTCGTGCTGATGAAGAAGTTTGACGCCGCCGAATTCCTCTCGCTATCGGAGCGTCACCGCGCGACGCACGCGATGCTGGTGCCTGTGCAGTACCGCCGCATCCTCGACCATCCGAGCTTCGCGACGCGGGATCTTTCAAGCTACCGCCTGAAGTTCGCCACGTCCGCGCCGTTCGATCCGGCTTTAAAGCGTGAGGTTATCGACCGCTGGCCCGGCGGCCTCATCGAATTCTATGGGATGACCGAGGGTGGCGGCACGTGCGTCCTTCTGGCGCATGCGCACCCCGACAAGCTGCACAGCGTGGGCCAGCCTCTGCCCGACCACGACATCCGCACCATCGACGAGGAGGGCCGCACCACCAAGCCCGGCGTTCCAGGCGAGGTCGTAGGACGATCAGCCGCGATGATGACAGGTTACCATAATCTCCCCGGCAAGACGTCGGAGGCGGAATGGTACAGCCCTGATGGTAAGCGCTTCATCCGGACCGGTGATCTCGGGATGTTCGATCCGGAAGGCTTTCTCGTCCTTATCGGCCGAAAGAAGGACATGATCATCTCCGGCGGCTTCAACATATATCCGGGCGACCTCGAGGCCGTGCTCTTGGCCGATCCCACGGTAGCCGAGGCTGCCGTGGTCGGAATCCCGTCCGCAAGTTGGGGCGAAACGCCCGTTGGCTTCGTAACGCTGCGCGAGGGGGCGGACGCAGACGACACACTGGTCGAGGACATCCGCGCCGCAGCTAACGCAAAACTCGGGAAGACCCAGCGGTTGAGCGACTTGCGCATCGTCCCGGAACTTCCGCGCAGCGCAATCGGAAAGATCCTGAAGCGCGAATTGCGGGACATGTACGTCGCCAGTACCGGCAGCGCCGGCAGAACGTCCATCGAGGAGACGAAATGAGCCACATCTCCGCGCGCGGCGTCCTGCTTTCCAGCGTGCCGCTGCTGCTGCTCACGGCTGCCGCAGCCGGGCAGACCTCGGCTGCTCCAGATGCGCCAGAGCAATCGTCTGAGCGATTATCAGTGCCATCGCTCGAAACCGGCTTCCGCGACCCGCCCAACGCTGCTCGACCGCGGGTATGGTGGCACTGGATGAACGGCAACATCACCAAGGAGGGTATCCGAAAGGACCTCGAATGGATGAAGCGCGCCGGCATCGGCGGCCTGCAGAACTTCGACGCGGCGCTTAACACCCCGCAGGTCGTGGACAAGCGGATCAGCTACATGACGCCGGAATGGAAGGCCGCGTTCAAATATTCCGCGGAATTGGCACAGAAGCTCGATCTCGAGCTGGCGATCGCCGCCTCTCCTGGTTGGAGCGAGACAGGGGGACCCTGGGTTCCCCCGGAAGACGGCATCAAGAAGCTGGTCTGGAGCCAAACCGACGTCCAAGGCGGCCGGATCCGGGTCAAGCTGCCAGCGCCGCCGACCACAACCGGTCCCTACATGGATATTCGGGCGGCATCAAAGATGGCGAGCGGCGGCGATGCGCCACGGCCCGAGTTGTACCGCGACGTTGCGGTCTTTGCCTACCCGCTATCCCCCGATCCCGCTCGCGCGATCGCAACGGTAAGCAACCTGGGCCGCCCGCTCGACGCGGCAGCGCTGTCCGATGGCCGCTTTGGCACTTCGGTAGCGGTGCAGCGAGACGGCCTTGGCGGCGAGGGTACGGTCGAGTTCGACTACGGCGCGCCGGCCACCATCCGCTCCGCGACCGTAGCGCTCGAAGGCACCGGTCGGACGGCGTTCACCCCGATCGACCTGCTTCCCGTGCTGGAGGCGCAGACGTCCGCAGGCAGCTGGACGAAGGTTGCCGAGCTGGCGTTTACGGCCGACATACCCACCACCGCCAGCTTCGCGCCGGTGACCGCCAGCCGGTTCCGCATCCGCTTCCAGCCGGTCAGGGTGCAACTGACCAGTGAGCGTCTTAACGCCTATCCCGGTGCCATCACCTCCACTTATCGACCGCCCGCCCCCCCGTCCCGCACCATCAACCTCGCCGAAGCGAGCCTGTCGACCGCCCCGCGCGTCGACCGCTTCGAAGCGAAGGCCGGGTTCTCAGTGGCGCGGGACTATTATGCACTCGAAGGCGCAGCCCCGGGGAGAGAGCCTGGCGTTCCTAGGGATCGCGTTATCGAGTTGACCGATCGGATGAGGCCGGACGGCTCGCTGGACTGGACGGCACCGGCAGGCCGATGGCGCATCACGCGGCTCGGATGGTCGCTGACCGGCACGCTCAACCACCCTGCGACCGCCGAGGCAACGGGTCTGGAGGTAGACAAGCTGGATGGCGCGGCGGTCACCCGCTATCTCGACACCTATCTGGCGATGTTCCGGGAGACCGTCGGTCCCGATTTATTCGGAGACAAGGGCCTTCGCGCGATCCTTACCGACAGCCTAGAAGCGGGCGCATTCAACTGGACGCCGGAATTCCGGGCCAGGTTCAAGGCGATGCGCGGATATGACCTCGGCCCGTTCCTTCCCGCACTGACCGGGACGATCGTCGGGTCGAGAGCAGAAACCGACTTGTTCCTCTACGACTATCGCCGGACGATCGCCGAACTGCTCACGAGCCAGCATTATGGCACGATCGCACGGATCGCCCGCCGCAATGGCCTGACCGTCTATGGCGAGGCACTCGAGGTGGCGAGGCCGTCGCTGGGTGACGACATGGCGATGCGGAGCCATACCGACGTGCCGATGGCAGCGATGTGGACATACAAGGGCGGCGGCCCGCGCTCGACGTTCCTTGCCGACATGAAGGGTGCCGCATCGGTTGCACATATCTATGGCCAGAATCTGGTCGGCGCGGAGTCGCTGACCTCGGGGATGAACTACTGGGCGCACGCCCCGGGCGATCTTAAGCCAGTGATCGACCTGGAATTTGCCTATGGCGTCAACCGGCCGGTCATCCACACGTCGGTGCATCAGCCTGTTGAGCGCAAGCCCGGCCTGTCGCTGCTCGTCTTCGGCCAGTTCTTCAATCGACACGAGACATGGGCCGAGATGGCGCGTCCCTGGATGGACTATGTGGCGCGGTCGAGCTTTCTACTTCAACGCGGCAGGTATCATGCCGATCTCGCCTACTTCTTCGGCGAGGAGGCACCGCTCACCGCTTTGTATGCGGAGCGGCAGCCAAAGGACGCACCAAAGCGCTACCCTTACGACTTTATAAATGGCGCCGCGCTTCGTGATCAGGTGCATGTCCAGGATGGAGAACTGGTCGCGAGGGGCGGAACGCGGTATCGCGCAATCTATCTTGGCGGCTCCAGCTACCGGCTGACATTGGCAACCCTGCTTCGCCTTGAGGAATTGGTCGCGGCAGGCGCGACGCTGATCGGCATGCCGCCAGTCTCTTCACCAAGCCTTTCCGACGATCCCTCCTCGTGGCGATCGGCACGCGACCGACTTTGGGGAGAAAGGGCTGGGACCATCGATCGGGGCCGGGTCATAGCCTCGAGCGACGCCGAAAATGGTCTCGAGGCGATCGGGCTGCGGCCGGACGTCGAGTTCTTGAACCCTCAGGCAAATGTGCTGTTCCTTCACCGCACGTCCAGGACCGACGACGCCGAGATCTACTTCCTGACCAACCGCCAGGACGCGCGCCTGAACAGCAGGGCCCGCTTCCGCGTCGCCGGCAAGCAGCCCGAGCTTTGGCGGGCGGACACCGGCGCGATCGAGCCACTCAAGCATCGCTCCGACGGCGATTCCACCATCGTGGACCTCGATATGGCACCGAAGGACGCATTCTTCGTGGTGTTCCGCGGCGAGGGTCAGGCTAGGGTAAGCTCGCAATCGGCGGTTCCGGGGCGCGTCCTGCGGCAGCTCCAGACGCCTTGGACAGTGAATTTTGAGCCTGGCCGCGGCGCGCCTACCTCCATGCGGATGCACAGGCTGGCATCGCTCACGCAGAGCCGGGATCCCGGCGTCCGCTACTTTTCCGGCGTGGCGACTTACACCTCCTCGTTCGACCTCCCGGCGAGCTATCGCGCCGGCGACCCGTTGTGGCTGGACATGGGCCAGGTGGGTGAGGTGGCCGAGGTCCGGATCAACGGCCGGCCCGCGGGCATCGCGTGGAAGGCTCCCTATCGCCTCGCAATCGGCGACGCAGTCCGCGCCGGCCGCAACGAGGTGGAGATCCATGTGGCGAACCTCTGGCTCAACCGCCTGATCGGAGACGCGCAACCGGGTGCCAACAAGGTCGGGTTCACTTCACTGCCAACGTTCGGTCCTGACGCTCCGTTGCGGGAATCGGGACTGATGGGGCCGGTAACCGTTCTCGCCCCGGCCAGGTAGCCTCCGGAAGAGTTCAGGGCGCGGACTGGCGATCCAACAGGCCGCGCCCCCTAAGCCACTCCTGCAGCAGCTCGGGCCATTTCGACAGCGCAGGGTCGGCGCCGCCGAGCCCCGACCCGTGGCTGCCACGCTCGAAGAGGTGAAGCTCTGCGGGAACGCCCTGCCGCTTGAGCGCAAGGTAAAAGCGCAAGCTGCCCTCAGACGGTACGAGCTGGTCCGCCGTGGTATGGTAGAGGAACGCCGGTGGCGTCCTCGCGCTCACATCACGCGTCGGGAGATATTGTGTGTAGCGTCGGGGATCGCACGCTGCGGGGGCCTTGCGGCGGGCGAACTCGCAATACTGGGAGTTGCCGTCAGAACTGAGCTGCATGCCTTCGAGCCAGGGATAGCCAAGTATGAGGAAGTCGGGTCGGCTGCTCGCCCTCTCCACCGGGTCGGTGGCCCCGGGCCTTCCGCCCTCCGCAGACGTCGCGATCGTAGCCGCGAGGTGCCCGCCGGCTGAGAACCCCATCATGCCGATCCGGTCGGCGTCCAGACCGAATTCGGCGGCGCGACTGCGCACCAACCTCATCGCCCGAGCACCGTCGATCAGCGGCAGGGGCAAGCGAGCCCTGCCGCCCACACGGTACGTCAGGACGAACGCCGTGACGCCGCGGCTGGCGAACCATGTCGCAGGCTCCGTCCCCTCCAGAGAATGTGCGAGCGCGACGTAGGCACCGCCCGGGGCGATGACCACGGCCGCTCCGTTCTTGTACCGCGAGGGTGGATGTACGACGGTGATCTTCGGCGTCTCGTCGGCGTCATCCGAGGTCGCGCCCGGCGCGCGGCCAGGCCAGAGCCGGAACGTATCGATCTCTGGATCGGGCATGGCGGGCCGACCCGAGGCCCTCGCCGGCCCGTCATTCGCTGGACTTCCCAGCATGGCCAATGCCGCCACCGCGAGCCCGAATAAGCGGAGGTTAGGCCCGCCGCTCATTGCGCAACGATCAGCCGGATGCCGGCGCCTTCGACCATCTTGGCATCCCGATCGCTGATGCCGTCGTCCGTTATCAGCACATCAACTTCGTCGAGTTCGCAAACGACATTCCCCGATGAGCTTACGAACTTGGAGCTGTCGACGAGAATGATCACCTCGTCGGCACGGTCGACGAGCCTGCGCTCGGCCGCAACGAGGATGACGTCAGCCTGCATCAGACCCTGGGATCCGATCGCCGCCGCGCCCATGAAGAGCTTTGGGGCATGGAAGCGCGGCATGCTCTCCTCTCCAGCAGGTGCGAGAATAATGTTCTGCTCGCGGAATACCGACCCAGCTGGAACGAGGATCCGCGTCGTGGCCTGCGGCAGCAACGCTGACACGATATGAAGCGAATTGGTGAGAACCTGCAGCCCAAGCCCGTCGAGATGCGAGCACATCTGAAGCGTGGTCGTGCCGCCATCGATCATTACGCCTTCCCCAGGACGGCAAAGCGCCGCCGCCGCCCGGCCGATCTTTTCCTTCTGCCCCAGCCGCTGTTCTATTGCCTCATCGAACGGCGTGCCGACAAGCGATGGACCGGGGGCCTCCGCGACGGCAGCCTCCGCCTCCCCGATGAGCTTTGCACCGCCGCGCACGCGCTCGATGCGGCCCGTTTCCTCAAGCCGGGCGAGGTCGCGCCGGATGGTGGCCGGGGACGCGGACATGCTGGATTCGAGTGCCCGATACGAGACGAAGCCCCGCTCCCTCATGGCACCCAAAATCAGACGCTCTCGTTCTTCCGCATGCATATTCGTCGCGCTCATCCTTGCACCTTGCGGCGCGTTGTTGATCGATATTGAGCGCCGATCAACCCTTGCGCGGCGATAATCATCCTGCAAGCATGTTGCCTAGACCGATGACTACCGTCGATCCGACGAGCACCGCGATGCCGGTCCACACCTGTGAGCGTGTGCGCGACGATGCGGGTGCCCACTCCTTCAGCGCGAACCCCCACAGGGTCGAGAAAAGGATGATCGACGCCATGTGAAGCGTCCAACTGGAAAAACCGAAGCGACCCATCTGGCTTTCGCCCATCGTGTAGAAGAAGAACTGGAAGTACCAGAGCGTGCCGCCCAGCGCCGCGAGCCCGTAGTTGACCGCAAGCGGCGTTCGACCCGGCGCGGCTGGTGACGCGCCATCAGCGTGCAGCCTCTGACGCCCGACCAGTTCGCCCGCGCTGCGGTTCCTTAGAATCAGAAAGCCGCACCAGATCAGGTTGGTGGTGAGACCACCTGCAAGTACGACGCAAAGTACCGGCAGCCCCTGCCAGAGCGGACTGGTACCAGCCTGCAGTGTCAGCTGACGGATCGGCTCTCCCGCCGCCAGGCCCCAGGCGAAGCATCCTGACATCACACCGGAGAAGACGGCGATCACTACCCCCTTGCGCAGGTCGAACTCGGCCACCGCCTCATCCCGGCCCCCCCCGAGAACCTCGCGCTCCTTCGCGCGGCCGGCGAGCGCCACCAGCACTATCCCGACGAGCGTGATGGCGATACCCGCCAAGGTCACCTGCCCGCTGGTCTGCCGAGCGAGTTCGGCGAGCGTGCCATTGAAGATCGGCGGCCCGAGCGTGCCGATGACCGTGGTCAAACCAAGCGCGATCGCCATTCCGAGGGAAAGACCCAGATAGCGCATTGTCAGCCCGAAGGTGAGTCCACCCAAGCCCCACATCGCGCCCCAGAAGTAGCACCAAAACAGGGTGTCCGACGGCGTACGCGCTAGAACGCCGACGAGATCGCTCGTCTGAATGGACGCGAAGAGCCATGGTGCCACGACCCATGAGAATACCCCCCCCACGATCCAGAAGATCTCCCAGGACCAGCCGCGGATCCGCTTGTAGGGCACGTAGAAACTCGCGGACGCGAGCCCGCCAAGCCAGTGGAAGAACACTCCCAACAACGGGTTGCCCATTATCTGCTCTCCTGCTCGGCATCCCTGAACAGGATGTCCGATGTGATCTTGTCGATGCTGGTCGTGCCGGTGAGCGCCATCGCCACCTTCATTTCGGCCTCGATCAGCTGCAGCATGTGGCTCACGCCCGCCTGCCCTCCGCCTGCGAGGGCGTAGGCCCAAGCGCGACCAAGCAGGACACCCTGTGCGCCGAGCGCAAGCATGCGCACCACGTCCAGGCCGGAGCGAACGCCGCCGTCGGCGAGGATCGTGAGCCGGCCGGCGACCGCATCGGCAATCGGCGGCAGCGCACGCGCGGTCGAGGGCACGCCATCGAGCTGACGGCCGCCGTGGTTGGACACAACAATCCCGTCGGCGCCCAGCTCAGCCGCCTTAAGTCCGTCCTTCGCATCGAGTATGCCCTTGATGATCAGCGGCCCGCTCCATTCCGCACGGATGAAGTCGAGATCCCGCCACGCGACGGTGGGGTCGAAGTTGTTGCGCATCCAGGCGAAGAAGTCCTCGAGACCTGTGTTATCTCCAAGAACCGGGGCGACGTTGCCGAGCTGGTGCGGACGGCCGCGGATGCCTACGTCCCATGCCCAGCCCGGCCTGAGAACACCCTGAGTCGCTCGGCGGATCGCACCTCGCACCCCCGATGCCCCAGCCAGCCCCGACCGGTAGTCGCGGTATCGCGATCCCGGCACCGGCATGTCCACGGTGAACACGAGCGTTGAGCAGCCGACTTCCCGAGCCTTGGCGAGCAGTTCGCGCATAAAGCCGCGGTCGCGGATCATGTAGAGCTGAAACCAGAACGGCCCCACTCCCGCCGCCGCCACCTCGTCGAGCGGGCACGCGGACACGGTGGAGAGGCAGAACGGGACGCCTGCCGAATGCGCAGCGCGCGCCGCCTGCACCTCGCCTCGGCGGGCGTTCATGCCCGCCAAACCGATAGGCGCCAGTATGACCGGCATGGCCAGCTTTTGACCGAAGAGCTCGATAGACAGATCAAGCCGCGACACGTCGTTGAGTACCCGCTGACGCAAAGCGACGCGCTCGAGGTCGGCCACATTGTGGCGCAACGTCACCTCGGCGTAGCTGCCGCCGTCGATGTATTCGAACAGGAACTTAGGCAGCCGTCGTCGGGCCAGCGAGCGATAGTCTAGGACGGACGCGGCTTTCACGCAGCGAGTCCCAATCGTGCGACGTCACGCTGCCATTGTGCCCGATAAGCCTCGAAGTCGCCCTCCAGAGGTTCGATCCGCTCCAACGCAACGTCCGGCTTCAGGTCGGGATCGAGCAGGCGCAGGGCGCCGAAGGAAACATCGTTATGCGCGTTGGCGCGGTAGATCACGTCACCAGGGCGCAGTGCCGCCAGCGAGCGTATAAAGACCTCGGCCTCGGCGAAGCGCCCTTCAACCAGGATACGCTTCTTCGCCCCGATCAGGTCAAGCGACACATCTGCGACGAGAGCGGCATAGATCGAGACTGCCGCGCGCCGTTCCGCCTCATCGACAGGCATGTCGATCCAGCGCCCGCGATGCTGGGGAAACGGCCCAAACCCCGGAGCGAAGCTCGGCAGGACGCGCGCGCCGCTCGCCAGCACCGCAGCGACACCCGCGATCAGAGCGGGCTGGTCCGGCTTGATATCGATGCGGCGAGTGTCAAGCCCCGTCAGGAGTTCGATCTCCCGCCCGCCCATGAACCGCGACGACGGCACCGGCCTTCCGTAGGCGTCGACGTTGACCAGGCAGTCGCGCGCCTCGGAAAGCGTCCCCGGATCCACAATCGATCCGCTCTGGGGGGTACGCATCGCGACGAACCAGGTGCCGGTCGACAGCACCGTAGATTCGCGGTCAGCGATCTCGGCGAAGCCGCGCGCAGCCAGCAGTGCCGCGTTGGAATCGTGCAGGCCGCAATGCACCTGGGTCGACGCGGAAAGGCCCGACCGCTCCTGCCACTCTGGGGTCACGGTACCAAGGACGGAAGCTGCGGGCATGAGGGGCGGGAGCGCCTCGGCCCAGCCGCGCTTGCTGGCCAGACGCGACGGCTCAGCCTTCACCGGGTTCCACAGGTCGGTGTGACATCCCAGACTGGTGACCTCGGATGCCGCCACACCGCTGAGGCGCCAAGCCCAGTATTGCGGCCAGGGCAGGATCTGCGCGCCGTGCGCGAGCACGTCCGGGAACCGCAGGCTCGCCACATGCAGCTGTGCACCGAGGTTCAACCCGTCGGGAAGCGAGGGGGATCCTGTGACCGAGAAAGGATCGCGCTCCGCATCGTAGGTGGCGCGTTCCGCGTCGCCGATCGGCTCCTCGTAGTCGATAGGGGGGGCTGCCAGCTTTCCATCACGCACGATCGCGGCGGCGGCGCCATGACCGACCGGGATTATTGCCTTGATCGGTCCGAGCTTGGTAAAGCCACGCAGAGTGTCCGCCATCCACGCCTCGACGCCCGCCGCGTCGAGCGCGACGTGTCCGGCCGCCTCGGCGCGTTCGTTGGGCCGCGTCTCGCGAGCGACCAGTTCGCCGGACGCCGACCAAAGCGTGAGCTTCGCCATCGTCTTCCCGACGTCCAAGACCACCGTCAACGCTTCAGCCATACCGCCCCCCGCTTTGATCGCTAATAATCGAATTTGATTGATTATTACCAGTACTTTCGATACGAATCGAGCAAATCTTGTCGGATAGGATACCATGGAAGATCTGCTCGCTAAGCCGCGCTCGGGCCCGGACGCCCTGCAATTCGCCGTCCCAACCAGCCGCTGGGACGACGCCGCCACGGTAGGGCTTTCGCCTGAGAGTCTGCTGCTCTATCGTTCGAACCTGCTCGGCTCGGACCTGACGGTCACTAACTTCGGCGGCGGCAACACGTCGGCCAAGATTGACGGCGTTGACCCGCTGACCGGCGAGACCGTTAAAGTGCTGTGGGTGAAGGGCTCCGGCGGTGATATCGGCTCGATGAAGCTCGACGGCTTCGCCACGCTCTACCTCGACAAGTTCCTCGCGATCGAAAAGCTCTATCGCGGCATCGCGTTCGAAGACGAGATGGTCAATTATCTTCCGCATTGCACCTTCAACCTCAACAGTCGCGCGGCGTCGATCGACACGCCGCTGCATGGCCTGCTGCACTTTGCGCATATCGACCACGTCCATCCCGACGCGCTGATCGCGCTGGCCGCAGCGGCCGGTGGCGAACAGGCGACGAACGAGATTTGGGGCGGCAAGGTCGGCTGGCTGCCGTGGAAGCGCCCGGGCTTCGAACTCGGCGTGTGGATCCGCGACTACGTTGCCGCAAACCCCGGCCTGCGCGGCGTGATGCTCGCGGGACATGGCATCATTTGCTGGGCCGAGGACAGCAAGGCGTGCTACGAGAACACAGTGGAGCTGATCGCCGACGCGGCGCGCTATCTGAACGCCAAACTGGCGGGCAAGCCGGCGTTCGGCGGCCAGAAAGTCGCGCCGCTCGAGGCGGAAGCGCGCGCCGCCGCCGCCGCTAGGCTGATGCCGCGCCTGCGCGGCCTTATGCAGGGCGAGCGTGGCAAGCTCGGCCACTTCGACGACAGCGCCGAGACGCTGGAATTCGTCGGCAGTAATGACTTTCCTCGCCTCGCCGCGATCGGCACGTCCTGCCCAGACCACTTCCTTCGCACCAAGATCGCGCCGCTCACGCTCGATCCCGCCACGCTGCAGGACGATGCCTATCTCGCCGAGGCGTTGGAGAGCTACCGCCAAGGCTACGCCGCGTATTACGGCCGTTGCGCCAGCGAGAGCGATCCCAAGATGCGCGACGCAAATCCGGTAGTCGTGCTTGTGCCGGGCGTCGGTCGCATCACCTTTGCCGCCGACAAGACCACCGCGCGCCTCGCCGGCGAGTTTTACGGCAACGCGATCAACGTGATGCGTGGCGCCGAAGTCATCGGTGGCTACGCCGGCCTGCCCGAGCAGGAGGCGTTCGACATCGAATACTGGGCGCTTGAGGAGGCCAAGCTGCAGCGCATGCCCAAGCCCAAGCCGATGGTCGGCAAGATCGCGATCGTCACGGGCGGTGCCGGCGGCATCGGCGCGGCGACGGCAGAGAGGATGCTGGCGGACGGCGCATGCGTCGTGCTGCTCGACCGCTCGCAGGACGTGCTCGACCAGCGCACCAGCGAACTGGTGCGGCGCTACGGCAAGGACGTGGTCCGCTCGGCCGTGTGCGACGTTACGGACGAGGCGCAAATCGCTGCGGCCTTCGCCTATGCCGCCAAGGAATTCGGCGGTCTCGATATCCTGGTCGCCAACGCCGGCATCGCCTCCTCGGCTCCGCTGGAAGAGACCACGGTCGAGCTTTGGCGCAAAAACTACGACGTGCTGGCCGAGGGATACTTCCTCACCAGCAAGGCGGCGTTCCCGCTGATGAAGCAGCAGAAGGCCGGCTCGATCGTATTCATTGGATCGAAGAACGGCATTGCGGCCGCGACCAACGCGTCGGCCTACGCGTCGGCCAAGGCAGCCTCGCTCCATCTCGCCCGCTGTCTGGCGCTCGAAGGCGCGCCGGACGGCATCCGCGTCAACACCGTGAACCCTGACGCGGTAATCCGCGGGTCGCGCATCTGGGACGGCGAATGGCGTCAGGAGCGCGCAGGCGCGCACGGCATCGATGCGGGTTCGGAGCTCGAGGAGCACTACCGCCTGCGTTCCATGCTGAAGCGCGACGTTCTGCCGCAGGACGTAGCTGAGGCGGTGTACTTCCTGGCCTCGGACGCATCGGCCAAGTCGACTGGAAATATGATCAACGTCGATGCAGGAAACGCGCAAGCCTTCACCCGCTAGCGCAAACGGCATGCTTCAGTTCCTCTCGCCAAGGCGAGAGGAATGTGCTTGAAAAAAACTTGGTCGGTCAACCAGCAAATAACATAGGGGATGGAGATGAAGGGTCAGCGGCCGCTCGCGGCAGAACAAATCGGCGAGGGGAACATCCCTCACTTGAAGAACCTTCAGAGCGATTACGACCACCTAGCGGAACAGCTCGACCGCCGCGGCGTCGATGCAGCCGCGGTGCTTAAGAAGGTCTCGGGTTTCACCGTCGCCATTCCAAGCTGGGGCACCGGACGCGGTGGTACGCGGTTCGCCAAGTTCCCGATTGCCGGCGAGCCGACCAATATTCACGAAAAGCTCCAAGACTGCGCTGTGATCCAGCAGCTTTGCGCCATCACGCCCCGCGTCAGCCCCCACTTCCCATGGGATAAGGTCAGCGACTACGTGGCCCTGCGGGAGGAAGCGGACGACCTGGGACTGGGCTTCGATGCGGTGAATTCGAATACCTTCCAGGATCAGCCAGGCCAGGCGCACACCTATGCCAACGGGTCGCTGAGTTCCACCGACGCAGGTGCCCGCGCGCTCGCAGTCGAGCATAACATCGAGTGCATCGAGATTGGCCGGCAGATCGGCAGCCGGGATCTGACTGTCTGGGTCGGCGACGGCACCAACTTCCCCGGCCAGCAGGATCTCGGCAAGCAACTCGACCGCTATCTGGATTCCGCTGCCCAAATCTACTCCGCGCTTCCCGACGGCTGGCGTATGCTGCTCGAGCACAAAATGTTCGAGCCAGCCTTCTACTCGACTGTCATCTCCGACTGGGGCTCCTCGATCCTTGCCGCGCAGGAGCTGGGTCCGAAGGCCAAGTGCTTAGTCGATCTTGGCCATCATGCGCCTAACGTGAACATCGAGCAGATCGTTGCCCGCCTGCACCGCTTCGGGAAGCTGGGCGGCTTCCACTTCAACGACAGCAAGTACGGTGACGACGACCTCGACTCCGGTTCGATCAACCCGCATCAGTTGTTCCTTGTGTTCAACGAGCTGATCGAGGCGGAGCTTGAACCTCGCAACGGGTTCGACCCCGCCTACATGATTGACCAGTCCCACAACGTTACAGACCCCATCGAGAGCATCCTCTCCTCGGCCGAGGCGATCGCGCAATGCTACACGAAGGCGCTGCTCGTCGATCGCGGAGCGCTCCACGAGGCTCAGCGCACAAACGACACGATGATGGCGTTCCAAGTGCTGCGGCGGGCGTATAGCGTCGACGTGGGCCCAATCATCGCGATGGCCCGGGTCAATGCCGGCGGCGCGTATGATCCGATCGGCGCCTACCGCCAATCGGAATGGCGCCTCCGCAAGGCGCAGGAGCGGCGGTCGGTCGGCCTTGGCGCGGGCATCGTCTAGCCTCGGCCGGTAGGCGGCAGGCAGCAGGCTCGCCAGCATCTTCCACATACATACATAGCACGACTGGAGCATCAATGCGCGAGGCAGCGATCGTCGCAACTGCGCGAACGGCCATCGGGAAGGCCTATCGCGGTGCCTTCAACGTTACCGAGGCGCCTGTCCTCGCGGCACATGCGATGAATGCCGCTGTCGAACGGGCGGGCATCGATCCAGCACGGATCGACGACATCTTCTGGGGCGTGGGCAACCAGTGGGGCACGCAGGGCGGCAATGCCGGGCGCATGGCTGTGTTCGCGGCCGGACTGCCCCAGTCCGTCCCAGC
Organism: Sphingomonas tagetis; assembly: GCF_024211275.1. Classification (GTDB taxonomy): domain Bacteria; phylum Pseudomonadota; class Alphaproteobacteria; order Sphingomonadales; family Sphingomonadaceae; genus Sphingomonas; species Sphingomonas tagetis. Next base: position 40,203 of record NZ_JAMLDX010000016.1, on the reverse strand, counting down.
GTTCACGCTCGACCGCAAGTGCGGCTCGGGTCTGACGGCAATGGCCCTGGCGGCGCGGTCGATCATGGCCGGCGACATCGACGTGGCCCTCTCCGGAGGCATGGAGTCGATCAGCCTGACCGTGAATAAGGATGCTCCACGCTTCCGGAATGAGTCGGTGTTGGTCAATGAACCCAACGCCAACATGGCGATGATCGAGACCGCCGAGATTGTAGCGGAGCGTTACGGAATCACTCGCGAGGCGCAGGACGAATACGCTGCGCAAAGCCAGCAGCGCGCTGAGGCGGGTTTGGCAAACGGTGCGTTTTTCGAGGAGATCGTGCCGATAACCGTCGAGAAGGCAATCTTCGACAAGGAAGGAAACCGCACCGGCAGCGAAACCGTCGTCGTCAAGCAAGACGAGGGCATCCGACTCGGCACCACCACAGAAGCGCTTTCCGGCCTGAAAACGGTCTGGAAGGGCGGGCAAGTGGTTGAAACGGGACGTTTCATCACGGCCGGCAACGCCAGCCAGCTATCCGATGGCGCCGCCGCGCAGATCGTGATGGACCGGGCAACCGCGGAATCAGAGGGCCGCGACGTCCTCGGCATCTACCGTGGCTTTCAGGCGGCGGGTTGCGGGCCGGAGGAAATGGGGATCGGCCCTGTCTTCGCCATTCCCAAGCTGCTCGAGCGGGCCGGCTTGAAAATCGAGGACATCGGCCTGTGGGAGCTTAACGAGGCGTTCGCGAGCCAGTGTCTCTACTGCCGCGACAAGCTGGGAATTGATCCGGAGCGCTACAACGTTAATGGGGGCGCGATCGCGGTAGGCCACCCCTTCGGCATGACCGGCGCGCGACTGATCGGCCACGCACTGATCGAGGGCCGCAAACGCGGTGCGCGCTACACGGTCGTGTCGATGTGTACAGCGGGCGGCATGGGCGCGGCCGGACTGTTCGAAATAGTCCAATGAGCATCGACGCCGAGACCTTCGCCGCCCTGATCGAGACGATCCGGCGCTTCGTCAGCGACCGGCTCCGCCCGCTCGAGGCCGACGTCGAAGCAGCCGACACCATTCCCGACGCCCTGCTCGAGGAGATGAAGGCTCTCGGCCTGTTCGGCCTGTCGATCGCCGAGGAATACGGTGGGCTGGGACTGACGATGCTGGAGGAGGCAAGGGTCGCGATCGAGATGGGCCGCACCACCCCCGCCTTCCGCTCGAGCTTCGGCACCAATGTCGGCATCGGCAGCCAGGGCCTAGTCATGGCAGGCAGCCCTGAGCAGAAGGCGCAGTGGCTGCCTCGCATCGCCAGCGGAGAGGTCATTACCAGCTTCGCGCTCACAGAGCCCGACGTCGGCAGCGACAGCGGCGCGGTGAAGGCGCGCGCCGTTCGCAACGGCGACGTCTACCACCTATCCGGCACCAAGCGATATATCACCAACGCCGACAAAGCGTCGCTATTCACTGTGATGGCAAGGACGTCGGACGAGCCCGGCGCGCGCGGGGTCTCGGCCTTCCTCGTCCCCCGCGACCTGCCGGGCGTATCGGTCGGCGAGCCGGAGAAGAAGATGGGGCAGCGAGGCGCGAAGGTCGCTGACGTGATCTTCGACGATGTTCCGGTCCCCGCCGCCAACCGGCTCGGCGCGGAAGGTGAGGGCTTCAAAATCGCGATGCGCGTGCTCGATCGCGGCCGGCTGCATATCGGCGCCGTCAGCGTGGGTGTGGCGGAACGGTTGATCGCCGACTGCGTCGCCTATGCCAACGAACGCAAGCAGTTCGGGAAGGCCATCGCCGAGCATCAATTGATTCAGGCAATGCTTGCCGACAGCAAGACCGAGGCGCTCGCCGCGCGCGCGCTGGTGCTCGAAACCGCTGCGGCAAAGGACGCCGGCAAGGACGTCGTGCTCGAATCCGCCGCCGCCAAGCTGTTCGCGACTGAAATGGTCGGCCGTGTCGCCGACCGAGCGGTGCAGATTTTCGGCGGCGCCGGCTACATCGCGGACTATGGCATCGAACGGCTGTACCGCGACGTCCGCCTTTTCCGCATCTATGAGGGCACCAGCCAAATTCAGCAGCTTATCATCGCGCGCGAAACGCTGAAGCGCGGCAGCTGAAGGGGAGGAAATAAGTTTCCGTGTTCGACTGGCAGGACCCGTTCGCGCTCGATGCGCAGCTGACTGATGTGGAGCGAATGGTGCGCGACACCGCGCGCGACTATGCGCAGGAACGCCTGATCCCGCGCGTCACCCGTGCGTTTCTCGACGAGGATTTCGACCGCGAAATCATGTCGGAGATGGGTCAGCTTGGCCTGCTCGGCGCGACGGTCCCCGAGGAATATGGCGGCGCTGGCCTCGGCTATGTCGCTTACGGCCTGGTTGCGCGCGAGGTCGAGCGAGTCCACTCGGGCTATCGCTCGGCAATGAGCGTGCAGTCGAGCCTGGTGATGTATCCGATCCATGCCTATGGCACCGAGGAGCAGAAGCGAAAGTATCTCCCAAAGCTTGCCAGCGGGGAATGGGTCGGGTGTTTTGGCCTGACGGAGCCTGATGCCGGCAGTGACCCCGGCGGCATGCGGACGCGCGCCGAAAAGATCGATAGCGGCTATCGCCTGACCGGCAGCAAGATGTGGATTACCAACTCGCCCATCGCCGATGTCATGGTGGTTTGGGCCAAGAGCGATGCGCATGGCGGCGGGATCAAGGGGTTTGTGCTCGAGCGCGGCATGAAGGGGCTGTCGACCCCCAAGATCGAGGGCAAGCTGTCGCTGCGCGCGTCGGTCACCGGTGAGATCGTGATGGATAGCGTGGAAGTCGGCGAAGACGCGCTGCTTCCCGAGGTACAGGGCCTGAAAGGGCCATTCGGCTGCCTCAACCGCGCGCGCTATGGCATCGCTTGGGGCAGTATGGGCGCGGCCGAAGCCTGTTTCAGTGCGGCGCGCCAATATACGCTCGACCGGCAGCAGTTCGGTGTGCCGCTGGCGTCCAAGCAGTTGGTCCAGCTCAAATTGGCGAACATGGAGACCGAAATCGCGCTCGGCCTTCAGGCAGCGTTGCGGGCGGGACGCATGTTCGACGAGGGCAGCCTGGCGCCGGAGACGATCAGCATCATCAAGCGCAACAATTGCGGCAAGGCGCTGGATATTGCCCGCGTCGCGCGCGACATGCATGGTGGTAACGGCATTTCAGCCGAATTTCACGTCATGCGCCACGCGATCAACCTCGAGACGGTCAATACCTATGAGGGGACGCAAGACGTCCATGGCTTGATCCTGGGCCGCGCGATTACCGGGATCGCGGCGTTCTGAAATCCTACAAGTCGCATTTGAGCAGCCTGCCCAGTTCGCTCCGTGCGCTACCCTGTGCACTACCGGCCCTTGTTGGAACGAGTGACGATCATAGGATGGATGCCTCCCAAGCATCGACGGAATCTTAAGCGCACTTGGATAGCTCAGCGCTTTTAAGGCAGGGCTGCAATGAAGCGGGGCATACCAAGCGAAGTCGATCTTGCCGCAGGCCAGCCCTGGAGCATCTATTCGGTCGCGGCCGACCGCCTGCCGACCTCGCCGGGCCGTGTGTTATTGACCGTCGCCGTTGAGGACATCGTGCGCCGCGTTCGTGCTGCCAGGGCGCCGTCAATGCGTCCGCCGGAGAGCTATGGGCTAGTTGCCGATGCCATCCCGTGGGCCATGGACCGTACCAAGATCGCGTCGGATCTCGCAGACCTGCTCCGCCACCATCACGTGTCGTCGACCGGCCGCCGGGTTGGCGGTGGATCGCCTATGACCCTGACGCGAACGCACTGGGATGGCGACGGTCACCACGACGTTGTCGCCACAGGAGTGATCCATATCGAGGTCAATCCAGGTGGCTGGATCCCGCACTGGGTATTCGTGGAGGCCGCCGAGGTCGAGCTGGTGGCATCTACACTCGAGAGCGTGGCAAGGCCCAATAGCCCATTCATCAATGCCGAATACCAGTGGCCGCTGCGGATCGAACAGATGGCCGACGGCCTGCTGCGCAACGTCAGGGCGATCATCGGCGTCGAGACCGTTATTCCCCCAAGCCAGACGCTCGCGACGAGCGAACTGAACAGTTTGATCTCGCTGCTCGCGACCGAACGCATGTCCCCTGTGCAGCGGGATGCGGTGGTGGATCAGGCGGCAACGTGGTTGGCCGGCATCTTCGCTACGGAGACACAACGCGAAGGGAAAAATAGCTACAGGCAGAAAGCTGTAGCGAAGTTCGGTGAAGCAGTCGCCGGGGGCGTGTTCGACGATGTCTGGAAGGCCGCGACCAGACAGGCCCCGGGCCGCCGTAAAGGAGGTAGGATACCAAGGGCTTCTAAGGCACCGGCATAGCCGATCCGAATCAGACCCAGCTGCGCCCTAGAAGATTCGCCTCTGCGAATCCCAGCTCGATTCGACGATTAGAGACGGCACGATCACCTCGCCTCTCCCGCGCGACTGAGCACGAAGACAATTAATTGCGCCGACTATTAGCCGATTAGAAGACATGGCGAGACCGCTCCCAACAACAAGGGAGTATCTCATGCCACGTAGCGCAACGCTAAAACCCACCCTGCTGACCACGAAGGAAGCAGCCATCTATCTGTCCCTGAAGCCGGGGACTCTCGAGAAAATGCGTCTGTACGACGAGGACGGACCTGCCTTCGTGACGCTTTGCTGCTCGGCTGTCCGATACAGACCCTGCGACCTGGACGCGTACGCCGCGTCGCGCGTCGATCGCTCCATCAGCGCCAGACAGAAGCGCCTCCGCCAGCAGCGTGTCGAGGACTGACAGTACGCTCAGCACGTCGGCATTCCGAGAAACTGATATACCGAAAGGAAAAGTATATGGAAAACATTGACGCGCACCGTGCAGCCACGCACGCGATGCAGGGACCCGCGGAGGGTGGATCCGGCACGCCGTCCCGCAACGCGGAGCCTGCAAAGCTTAGGGACGCCAAGTCGACGAAGCGGCCAAGCTACCCCCGTCACGCCACCGCGGAGCTCATCCGCGAACTCAGCCTCGTCGAGACGCTTCCGCATTTCGCCAATAGCACCTTGGCCGGGCCAAGCGTCGATCCGGCGTTGCTGCTCCGCAAAGTAGAGGTCTACTCCGACTGGATGAGCCGCCATGACGCCCACCCACCGTCCCTCGGAGGCGGGCGTTGGGTCTCGACCAATGCCGTGATGGGCCGCATCGGACATGCCGGGATCAAGCCGACGCCTGAAGTCAGATCTGCCATCGTGGCCCTCGGTCAAAAGCACGGCTTCAGCGCGATCAACGGCCGCCACAATCCGGAATGCCAGATCGACCGAGATCTTGACCAATATGCCGCTGTCATCAGCGCACGCAGGAAGGGCCCCCCGCGGTCTGCCGCAAACACCCAGGCCCCCTGTCGCATCGGTTGTGCCCACGAATTGGGTTGTGCCCCGATCGACATAGACGGTACCGCAATGAAGCGGCTCCGCATGATCATGGCCGAGGAGGAGTCGCCGGGCGACGTCTATTATCCGACGCCCGATGACATGCTCCCTACTGTCAACCAGTACCGCAACCCCGCAGTGCCCCAACTGCTGGCGCTAGGACTCTCAAAGTACGTCGACGGTCTGCCGGCCGATCCACTGGATCCAGCCAAGATCGACATCGCGGCCGTCGCGTACCACTGTCGTGTCAGCGTGGCCGACATTACGCGCTTCTCCGAGCACATGGCGCAGGTGGAGGCTGCACGCGGGGACCGCCCGCTGATCCCGCACCCAGCGATTGCAGAACGCCGTTACACCTATAGGGAATTGGTGGGATACGGCCGCGCGGAACGCCGTGCCGATTGTGGAAAAAACGCCTCCCCGGGCCAGGCGAGCCGCACTTCCGTCAGCGCGCTGAAGCTGTTCCTGGCCACACGACATGCCGGTGGCGACCTCTCGTCCATAGTTCCACACGACCTCGAGGCGCGCGTGCAGCGTGCGATCCTAGACCGACCGGAGGGGGCGGGTTCCGGCTGGATGGCGGAGATGCGGCGTTGGATAGGGTGGAACGCGGAAGTGCGCGCCAGCAAGCCGCTACCACAGCCGTTCGCCACCGCCCTGCGAGTGCTCTGCTTGGAAGCGGGCGCTTCTGCTGTGGATCTCATCAAGGCGACCAGCGTCACTGGAGCGGTGCGTCATTGGCTGGCCGGCGAGACGGCTCCATCGCTTCCGATGGGGCCAGTGCTCGAAAAGATCGATCTGTTCCTAGGAGTCCCGCCGGGAACGCTCGCCGGCGAGCTTTCCGACGAATGGCGGACGCGCCGGTTCGATGCCTCCCTGTTCGAACTCGATGAGGATGGCGGCGATGCCATTAAAATCGGGAAGCGGCGGAGTCGGCACACGCGCCACCTGCCGCTCGCCTTCGGCCAAATGTCCGACGATGAGCGCAGGGCCATTCTGGAAGACCAGCACTGGTCAATCGTCAATCAGGACACCGACTTCGCCAAGCGGCAAGCCGTCCTCTCACGCGATCGCTATCGTCTCAAGAAGAAGCAATGGCCCGATGTTATCAAGACCACTTGGGAGGGGATGATCCCGAAGCAGCGGACATCGGTCCTGCGGCGACCCGGCGAGGTAATCCCCCCGCCGGTAGTAGATGCGAACGGGAAGCGCAACACGATGCGCAAGGACAAGTGGCGCAAGAAAACTATCGAACACCGAGAGGAACTGCTGAGTTCATTGTTTGGTTACTGGACGCGCAAGCGCAAGCTCGCCGAGGACTACGTGGCCGGATTTCAAAGCCGGAAGATCGACTTCACGCCTGAAGCGGGGCTTGGTATCGAGATGGACCGCCTGCATCCCGTGCTTTTCGTCTTTCCGGATCTCATATCCGTTTTCTGCCACTGGCGGGCGCGCAGATCAGGCATGGAAACTCGTGGCTTCGTCAACATTCTGCAGCTAGCGGCGGAATTCGTGCGGCCGGAGACGGGTCCTATCTGGAAGGAGGACATGTCTGAACAACTCATAGAGTTCAAGAAGTGGTGGGACGCCAATCCCCACGACACGCCGGAGGGCCCGGTCGTCTTGGACATCGAGCCATTTCTGAAGAATTGGCAGGTCGCCGTAGAAGCTGCGTACAAAGTGCTGCGAGAGGACCTCTATCGCGTGATCAACGGTAAGCTCCCGAAGTCGCGCGACCCCTTCATGACGGTCGATGAGTTCGTGCAGCACAAGCGCCCGCTGGAGCACTACATGAAAGGCGTGCGCTGCCTCCTCGATTCTAAGCCGCACGTCGCAGTCTCAAGGCACGTGCATAACAGGCGCAAGCTGATGACGCTCATATTGGTCCAGACTGGACTGAGGACCGGTACGATGATGCTGACCATGTCGGGCCGAGATCCCGAATTGCGCGAAGTCGAAGACGAGGATGGCAATGTCTCATGGGAGATCCTGATCAAACCCGAGCGCTTCAAGAACTTCGATTCCCCCTTCTTCGCGGAGGGTCGTCCTTACCAATTCACCTTAGAGGACGAGGATGATCTGTACGATCTTCTAAGAGAGTATCTCACTTACTCCCGCCCCTACCTACTGAAAGGAAAAAAGTCGGATTCCTTGTTCGTCACCCAGTACGGTGACCCCATGGACGAAGAAAACATGCGTCAAGATTATCACACCATCACTCGCCTCTACTTCGTCAAGAACGAGCAGACCGGAACCGGTGCCATCAAGGGTGCTGTTTCACACGGGATGCACGCTGTACGGCATGTGATCGCCACCCATATCATGAAGGTGACGGGGGATCCGCGACTGGCCGCGCACGCCATTCAGGACATGCCGCGGACCGCTGAAAAGCATTATGCGCGGTTCTGGCCATTGGACAAGCTGCGGCATGTAGTCCCAGTGATGAAGCGCGCACGGATGGCGGGACTGAAAAAGCTAGCCGATTGAGGGAGATGATACCCAGCGATTCCCGTTGCGATACGTCAATTTGCAGCGAAACCGCAACCGCAAGATAATTTGCGCAAGTTTAGCGCATTTAAGCATCAGACCGTATGACTGATGAAAATCTAAGTCACTGTTTTCAGGCAATAAAGTCCTCAAGCACGCTGAGATGCCCATGGGGATTACGCACCTGGAACCCAATGTCTAATCTTACTAACGTTGAGAAGTTTGTTATGGGTTATCAATGGTTTAGCTAAATAGCTATCCGCACTGCCCCGCTAGGTTTTGTTCCTTACGCGTATGACAAGTGATCACGGCATTCAAAAACCGATAGCTGGCCCGACGACTGCGGCATGTCTGCTACCAATCTTTAATTGAGAAACCTGACCCTAACTGACGTGACGCGCACGTGCCGAGGCGATCGCGTTGATGAACTCCGTCGACCCAAGCACTTCGGCGATTGCGACCAACGGAGCCCAAATCTCGTCAGCTCGGTCCTCGCCCCGCGAGGCGATCTCCTCGTAGCGATCGGATACAGACGCCGCCCTCGTCATTCCGAGCGCATGCAGCTCGCCCAGCAGCGATGCCAGGTCCAGATCGTATGCACATCGCTGGACGGCGGCAGGAGCGGTCAAGATGCTGATGCAACGAGATCGCAGAATGGGCTCAACTCCCCGGGTGCACGTCAGTACGCGCGGCCCGAAGAAATCGAATGTCTCAACCCGCCCTGAGCCCAGCGCGATCGGCTTTCGTGCGGTCGACGAACGGTAGCCAACCTTGAGGCACTGAGAGAGCTCTCCAAATCCAGAACCGCCAGAACTAAGTCCCTCGACGTCGTCCAGCACCACCAAGCCGCCACACTCCTGCGCAATTCGCACCAAAGCTGCAGCCGACCCTTGCCCCATCGTCACCGCGTTGAAACTCAATGCGGCAATGGCTGACGCGATCTCGCTCTTTCCGCTGCCACGCGGACCCTCAACCAATAGAAGCGGTATGGACGGAAACACCCTGAACATGTGCGTCATGACCACGAATGCGGTAATCACCCACGTGTCAGAAGGTTCCGGCAGCGTGATCCGCGATTCAAACAGGGCCTTAACGTCCATTAAAATGTCGAGCACGGGCCGCGCCACCGGGTCGCGACCTGCGGCACGGTCAGCCACGAAGGCCTGAATGCCGTCGAACGACCAGGTGGCGTGGGCACTGGTCTGCGGTGGCGAAGCGATGCGCGTTCCATCCGCCAGGCAATGGACACGCTGGTGTAAAGCACGCCCGGGTGGGGCCGGTAGCGTCCTTGCCTCCAGCACAGCCCCGTCGCTACGCAAAGTCAGCGTCTCATAGCTACACATGAGCGTCCCTGCTCCGCTCGCCGTCCTTCGCCGCTCGATCGTGAAAGGATAGTACATGAGGCCATCAATAACGCCGCCGTGCAACGACACTGGGGCCGCCGCATAGTCTCCGGAGCCGCGGCCGTAGAGATCGCAGTCCGTTGCAGACGCCAATTGGAAAGGCCGGGCTTCGCTCAGCATCTGCCCAATCCATTCTTCCAGCACCTCGGAGATCGGCCGCGACGGGTCCGTTTCGATCCGAACGCCCTTCGCCACCTCGACCGGCCGCATTGCCGCCTTGGCTACTGCGGCCTGAATGGTGGCTGGAAGCGCGTCGTCCAGCACAATCCTGTCCCAGCCAGCCCAGCGATCCGGCTGCATCCATTCACGCGGAATGCTATCGGGCTGGGACGAGCCAAGGAGAGCGATATCGAGCCGCTTGGCCTCGATAACCGAACGAGCTTGAAGGCAGGCCACCGGGGTGGCGAGTACGGCGAGGGTGGACCCGTCGCCGAAGGCGATAGTGCGGGCCTCGCCCGGACTCCATGCAACCGAATGATCGGGGTTCTGCGTGATGTCGTCGATGGCGAAATAGCCGTACCGACAGCGTCCACCACTAAAGTCCAGCGGATAGGTGAGCACGCCACTGACCTCAATGCCTGCGGCGGTGACGTAGGGCTCCTTCACGCCGAGGCCTGCCTGTTCGACCAAAGCCTTGTCGAGCCCCAGGGCGCTCAGCGCGGCCATCGCCGGAGCATTGCGCGCTAAGTTCGCACGTAGCCGCCGCGCGTTGAACCCCAGGTCTAGGCCGGCCGCGTCGAACGCAGCCGATTTCCACACGCTGCCCGTTTTCGCAGCCGATTTCGCATCAGTCGCCATTAGCCAACGTCCAATTAAGTGTCTGTTGAATCTTATGTTTTTAGAAAAGCGCGCGCGTATCTGTGAAAATGCGAAAATTCTGCAGCGACCTCAGGCATGAAACCGCCCACCGTCAAAGATTAGATGCTGCCGCGAGCCACTGGGATAGGTCACCACGTGGCCAGTGGCCCAGGCTGTGATAGTTCCACGGGCGTAAGCAAGTTCGGTGTTGCAGACGCCCGAACAGTATATGCCGTCCCGGGTGGTCGGCCGGTGCGTGTGGCCGAGCGTAGCCCGGATCCCAAGCCGCTCGAAGAACCGGACATCGCCGGGACGTCCGTCGGCTCCGAGATGACCGTGGATCGAGGCCTCGACGCCGGCCAGTTTGAGGCTTTCGTTGGGGCGGAGGAAGCGCACACCGCGCAAGCCGTCACAGGTAAGCGAGCGGAGCGTATGTTCGAAGAGCCCATCTGCCGGCCGACCCTCTGCGAGCCAACGGTGCAGGCGTAACGACGTCTCGAGGTAAAAGATCGCGTTCCGGTGATCCTCGCGGAAGTCCTGCTCGCGGAGCCACCGGAGCAGAGCCATATCGTGATTACTGCCGACGACCACGCTCCGCGACCAGCTACGTCGCGTGTCAGCGAGAAACGCCGCAGTGGCCGCCAGCTCGGCACGGACATCACCACCACCCGCGATCATCTGCGCGAAGCGCTTGTGATGGTCGCGCGCATCATACGCGCTCCGCGCCTCGAAGTCGCAGACATCATGGAACACCATATTGCGTGGCCGCAGCATGTCGACGAGCGCCTTCGGCGCGTCGGTGCGTGCTCCAATGCCCCAGGTCGACGCGGCAACATGGGGATCGAGATGCGCGTGGTGGACATCGCCAAAGGTGAGTGCCTCCACCCGGCCCCCGGACCTGACCACTCCGTTTGCGATACGCACGTGCAAGTCATGAAAGGCACCATCGCCGTCGAGGTCCGAGAGGAGGTGTCGGCAGTAAACCCCTCCCGAAGCCGAAACTTCGGCGATCACGGCCCCCACCTCCCGCCGATGCGATCGCGTGCCATCGACGGGAAGCGTCATCACCCCGGTTGTCAACTGCGCCTTGAGCCCATCGGCACGGATCCTCGGCAGCGTCTCGAGCTGGATCGCACGGTGTGGCACCAGGGTCCATTTCGCCTTGTTGTTGTGTCGCGCCGCTTCCAGAGGGCGCGAGAGCCGCTGAGGCGGAATGTCGTCGACGACGACGTCTAGGCATTCACCGATCGTGATCCTTTCGTTGACGACCAAGTCGCGATAGTCGGCCATCATATCGTGCTTGGTGGCGACGCTGCCGGTACGGACAACTGCAACAGTCGCGTTAATCGACGACGCATACGCGCGAAGGTTCGTCCAGAATCCTTGATGAACGGGTGCATCCGCGTCGACGGCAGTAATGATAAATCGCGTCGTCCCCGAAGCCGGAACCGGGTAGGTCCGCGTGCTGCGGATCGCGCGCCCCTCGATCCGTCCGCCCTTCGATGCGTAAACACTCTCGAGCTGAACATGCTTCGCCGGCCTGCCGCCGGATTCACTCCGAGGCACACCAAATCTGGTGACAACATCGCCCCGCAGCATCTCCTTCAATGGGGGCGGACGCATCCCGGCGTCCCGCATGGTGTTTCGCTCATGCTGGACCAGGGCCTCGCGTACCCTGATTTGACACAGACCAAGTTGCCGCGCGACGATCGACATCGAGCGATGCTTTCGAAACAGCGCGTGGATGACGGCCTGCTGTTCGGTCACGTACGTATGCCTGGGCGATCCGTCGGTCATCGCTTGATGCCCTGCTCCAGACGCAGGACATCGCGCAGCGCACGGAGCGCTCCGGGATCCGACTTTAGAAAGCCCAGCGGCGTGATGCCCGATCCACCGCTCGGTCGGCGGAGCCACAGCACGGCCTCGGCGCCGAACACCCCTGCCAGCATCCTGCAAATCTCCAGCAGATCGCGCAGCCTACCTTCCTGACCCTTCTCCATCACCGCCCACTGATCGACTAACGGCATCGGCCATGCGTCGGTCCGTCCAAAGAGGATGGCGGCCACCTCCGCGTTCGCCAAACCAAGATCGGCTGCCGCCGTCTCCAACTTGGCAATCACCAACCGAGCGTCGAGCGCACCTCCATCAATCATAATTTCTTACTCCATCCGTTCCCTGCGTTGCTTTGCGACCCCGTCACCTCGGTCGGCGCGGCTAGGACGATGGTGGCCAGGGCAGCGGTGCTCGCACCGGCAGCTTGAGAAGCCCGTCGAAGACCACCATCGAGGCAGTGCAGTCATCCCGGTTGTACGCGAGGATGCGCTTTAGCATCGCCGGATCCCGCGAGCGCACGTACTCCACGAACCAGCTGATGCTCGCGGCACCGCTGGCATCGTCGTCCTGCCATTGAAATCCCAAGTGCCGCGCGATCGGCTTGAGCCCGAGCGAATGGAGCGGCCACACGGTCGACGGCAGCACCGCTCCGAAATAGAGGTCGAGCCCCCGGGGCGGCGTGAATAGCGCATCTACCTCCTCAACCGTGGCAACATCGGGGTAGCGCCGCTGCAGCATGCGGTAAGTCGATCGCTCGAAGCCGCTGTAGGTGGTGATCAGCGCATCAGGATCCGCTGAAAGGAATGCCATGGCGTCCGCGAACGCGGCACGCTCCCGAGACTTGTCAACGGCGAGAAAGTGGACATACCGTTCCTCGGTTTCCGTCCCTCGTCGCAAACGCTCGCATACCCCGTGAAGGTAGACCAAATTGCCGTCGGTCGGATCGGTTTCCAGATCGAGGTGAAGTTCACGTGCGCGCGGCGCGATGTTCAGGGCGCGCACCGCGTAGGCCTCGGTGCCAGGCGTCCCGAGCGCACGCGCACGCTCCACGAACTTCTCGAGACGGGATTCTCCGATCCCGACGATCGCCGGCGCGGCGGGGCCGATGGGAAGCGCGGCGAGTTCGGCCACGGTCGTCGCCGATCCCGCGAGGGTCGTGCGCAGCGATCGGCCTATGCCCGCGACGAGGGTCACATCGTCCGTTTCGACCAGCTCCGACTTGCAAGCTGAATTCCATATGCACAGCCCGCACATCGCGCATGCCGCCGGTACGGTCTGGACAAGTCCTTCCCGGATGTCGCGAGCAAGCCCCGTCAGCCGTGCGACCTCATCGGCGATCGTAGTCTTTCCCCCGCGCATGGGCTTGCGGGTCTCGAACCAGACGGTGGCACCGTTGCCTCCAATTACGAAACATCGTTCACCGTTGCCCCAGCCACCATCCTCAAGCATGCGGGCATAGAACCCGACCTGCGCAGCGTAGGCCGGGCGGGGGTCGACGCCGTTTGGGGCGTAGGGAGAACCCGATTTGATGTCGCCGGCGTGGTACTTGCCGTCTACGAGCATCAGCACGTCCGGCATTCCCACTCGGTCGCCGATCTCCAGGCGGCCCCCGATGATCACAGGCGCCAAGGCCGCGAATGCGGCCAAGGTGGCATCGGGGCGATCTTCCGTCGGCACCTCCCTCAAATCGACCAAGCTATGGCCGATCCGGCCCACGACCTCGTCCTCATGGCGGCTGCCCTCGCGCCAGAGCATCTCGACGAAGCCATTCACGGGGTCGCGCGCTTCAGGATTACCGAGCAGGTCGTTCTGGAATCGACGCTCGCATGTCACTAGGTTCGCAAGACCTGACCCGGTAATGGCCCAGCGCACCGGCTTCGTATCGTTGAGGCGCGTCAGCACTGTCCGGCCTCTCGGAGCAGCAGGTCATGCATCTCCGCCAATCCGTTTGCGCGGCTGAGCAGGAACCCGATGGGCGACTGTCCCAGCCCGACGTTGCGGCGTCGAAGCCATTTGGCAGCGTCATGCCCCATCATAGCGACGGCTCCAGCGCAGACCTCGACCAGCGCGCGGATCCTCTGCGCCTGCACCTCGGTTGGCCACCACATCTCGCAGCGCGACGCGGAGAGGGGCCACACCCCGTGGCGCACGGAGATCAACGTCTCGACTTCCCAGGACTTGAACCCGACGCGTTCCGCCAGTTCGGCGAGCCGGTTGACGAGGCAGATGACCTCCGAGCGGTGGTACTGATCAATCACGCGTTCGCCCCCCCATATCGAGGTTGCCGTAGACCGACCACGGCATCGACCACGGGTCCCGGCCGGTCTCGAATATTATGGACGTACGGTTCTCGCCTTCGTCGATGCGGAGCACCGGCCAGCGGGTTCGCGCGAGCCAGCGATGATCGATCAACGAGTCGATAGGACGACCGATTGCAGCGTTCGCAATCGTCGCCGGAACGGCGTGGTCCAGCAAGACGCGGCCCAGGCCGTGATATGTTTCGATCCTCAGCGCGCCGTCGATGACCGTGAGTTCCATGCCGTCGGACAGGACGCGCATCCCAATCATGTCATCGGACCGCAGGGTCGTGCGAACCACGGTTCCAGCGAGCCGGTGACGCCGCCAGACCTGCGACCGCGAGAACGAGAAGTCGCGCTCGATGCCGTGAGACGTAATACGGGCATCAGTGGCGAGTGGCCGCTCCGGCCAGCCGCGCGGAAGTGCGATGAACCACGCAGCTTCGGCGAAGTCGATGCCCTCCATGCGCGAAACGATCCCCAGCAGCGGCGTCGCGTAGGATACGTTGAGCATGAGATGCTGCCGGAACAGCGCCCGGCGCAGCAGGTTCACCGCCACTGGGAACCTTTCGAGCTGGACGGCGAGATCAGTTCGCGCGCGTTCGTGCGCACCCTCGTCCGGATTCCCGTTCATGCCTCGGCCTCCGGCAGGAGCCAGTCGATCGTAGCAGGACCGGCCAGCGGCAACGTGACGCGGAAGGTCGTGCCGTGCCGACTCGTGTCGCATTCGATCCTGCCATCGCCCTTCCGGACGAGCTCGGCGACGATGCCGGAACCGAGACCGGTCCCGCTCGTGCAGGAGGGGCCAGCGAGTCCGGGTCCGTCGTCGCTTACCACGAGCGTGACGAAGTCCTCGTCCCGGTCCACGTCGATCCACAGGCTGCCACGCCTGCCCGAAAGCGCGTGCCGTATGCCATTATACATTAGTTCGGCCGCGACGAGCAGCAGTCGCCGGGCAGGACCACCGGGCAGCACGGCGCCACGTGCGGTGAGCCGCACGGTCGCGCCATCCAGGCCATCCCGGCCCTTCACGATCCCACTCGTCAGGCGCTGCAGCTCGGCGCCGAAGTCGATGGTCCGCGCCGATCGCGCGGCGAGGACCTCGTGCACCTGACCAAACCCCTCCAGACGTTCGATCGCACGGTCGAACAGGGTGATACGGGGACCAGTTAGACCGGCGCCCTGCGCAAGGCGCATCGCGGCGATGGCACTCGCGATCTCGTTCGCCACCCGATGGTGCATCTCGCTCAACAGCAGCGGCGCCTCGCCAGCGATGGGCCTTGTAGCATCAAGTTCTTCGCGCTCTTTCATGACTAGCTCGATCCCCTTTCAATCCGTACAGCAACCATTTAAGTTGCGTAATGCGAAACTTAAATGGTTGTTGCAGGAGATTGATGGTTAACGACGAGCGTTGTCACACGAGGCGACGGCAAACGACCGACGCTCATGCGACATGGCAGCGCGTTCGCGGCGATCAGCACGCGCGCGGCAGTTTACCGCTAGGATCCACTGATGGTTATGGGCTGGCTGCTCGTCGATGCCGTGACGAAGCGACTGTCGATCGCCCTGCAGAGTGCCAATTGGTTCTACACGTCCCGAATTACCCACTCGTCCTATCGCAAGCATCTGCGGCCTTGCGTCCGCATCCCCTCATTGCGAATACACGTTTCAGGATGGACGAGCACAAGGGGACCGAGACGCGCAAGGCGCGCGCGACGAGCGTGCAATCGGTGACGCGCGCGCTGGACATCATCGATGCAATCGCCGATCGGCCCATGATGTTGCCGGAACTCGCGGCGCGCGTAGGGATCAGCAGACCTCAGTGCTACCGTCTCGCCGCTGCACTAACCGAGCGCGGTCTATTATCGACCTCTGGACGTAGCGGCTATTCACTCGGTCCGCGCATCGGAGAGTTGGCAGCAATCATGGAGCGGAGCGCGACCAAGTAGCGGAACCGGTCTTCCGGCAAATTGACCGCTGGTCAAGTTACACCGGGATAGAACCATCGTAGTGGGCGATCGACGCGCAGCCGCAATGCCGCCCTAACGTGCCGCCCGCCGAACCGGGGCAACTGCCCGTACGATCGTTTACCGACCAGCGTAGCGACAGGCTTCATGCGCTATCCACACATGCATAGAAGCATGGGCGCGCTGCATTTTACGCCCACGATGCAATGCGACAGCAAACGTGATTGGTGGAGCAAGGCACGGCCGATCTCGTCGGCACGATGGTCAGTCGCGCATCGGAATGGGTTACGGTCGGGTAATGCTGCTCTGCAGTCTCACCGGCGTTGGCTCGCACGGCGGTGGTGCAGCGCCCACGGCTGCGAATGCCTGCAATTCTGCTTCTGTACGATCGTAGGAAGGGAAAAACGATGGTCGCTGCAATACTCTTGCTCTCCGACGAGCCGATCCGGGTCACCGATGGGGGCTATCGCCCTGACGGGATAACATCGGTTTGCTGCCACGCGGGTCCAAGCCAGGATCGAAGCGTGCCAAGCGACTTCTTCATCGCCGGCGACGCTTCGCGCCCTATGCTGCAGTTTGGACACGCCTCCATACTGCCGTCGGCAGCCGGGCGGGCGACAGTGCTGCGCCAACCGTTCGGAACTGCAGAACGGCGATCCGCCAGTGTTTCGGCCGTCCCGCTGTCAGAGCCGCGCCTCTGCAACCTATCGCGCAAGGTGGACACGAGGTCGATTTCGGACGATGCGCCACGCGCCGAGGAGCAGAGGGCAGCGCCAGCGGGCGCACAATCGGTCACGCGCGCGCTCGACATCCTGGACGCGATCGCAGAACGGCCGATGCTTCTGCCAGAACTCGCCGATCGCGTCGGTCTCAGCAAACCAACCTGCTATCGGCTGGCCACGGCTCTTTCGGAACGCGGATTGCTCGCCACCACCGGTCGGCGGGGTTACCATCTAGGCCCAAGGCTGGAGGAGCTGGCCATCGCGTGGCAGGAGCAGACTTCCGCCCCGAAAAACCCGTCATCGCGCCCCCACCGTGCGGGTGGCCGATAGCTCAAATCAATGTCCAACCCTTCCCGGCAACGCGCTTCAGCACAGGATGTGTGAATTGCAGCCGCCGCATGTGACGGGGCACGTCGCGATCCGCGGGATGTTCTGCGAGTACACGGCTGACATCACACTCCCCACGTTCCAGTCTCGACAGCTGCGAATACGACACGCCTGTGCAGGTCGCGAGGTCACGTAGGGTAAGACCCTCGGCGCGCCGTCCTGCGCGGAGCGCCGAACCAAGCGCAATTCGCAGCTCATCCCGCCATGTGTCCGGAAAGGCACGTGGCCTGCGTTTGGATCTGCCGACGATCGCTAACTGGGGCCAGTCGAGATCGAACAACCGCATTAGTCCCTCGATCGAGGCCTCGCTTGGCAAAGCTCGAGCGCCCTCGATTCGGCACACGCTCTCTCGCGTGAGACCGAGGGCGATCGCCAAGTCCATCTGCGTCATGCCTTCGCCGCGACGATGGCGACGGACAACTCGGCCAAGATCGTGCCGGAGCCGAACAAAACCTTCAGGCAGCCGCATCCGGCTCATCATGCACTCCACCCAAATGTGACGTTGTTGCATAGAGGAAAACGCAAAATCCTACAAGGCCGGCATGAAGATGCCAGTTGATGCAAGAATGAACCCACAGTGGCTCGCGGCTCGGCTTCCGCCCGAACCGCAGCTTCACCCAAGGAGACAGCACCATGGCTGACGACTTGGCCGACCTCGCGCGGCGGTGGTCGCGTGCGCTTCACCGCGGCCGCGGGATCCGGCTGGAGGCAGCCGACCTCGATCAGCTGGCCGCCATCGGCGTCAACGACATCATCCAAGCGGCTGCGGCCGAGTTTCTAAAGGAGAAGGCCAAATGCCGCGACGGCCAAAGACGCGGGGATTATACGCACGCGGTGACTACTGGCTCGACTGGGACCGGCGGACCGACGGTAGTCTTCGATCCCCCTATCTCACCATATTCTGGTACGACGCAGAGCGAGGACGCACATGCTCTATTAGCACACGCACAGACGATCTCGCAGCCGCGCGCACGACGCTCGACCGGCACTACCTGACGAATTCTGAAGGCGAGCTAATCTGCCCGACCTGCGGACAGCGCCGCAATGTCGCTACCGACATGCTCGTACTGCGAGCCATAACGGACTACCTCGTCTCGAACGAGAATTTGCCGTCGATAAAGTCGGTGCGTCCCCGGCTCAATCACGTCGTGCGCTATATCGCGACACTGGAAACGCCGGATATACGTTGTTCGCGGGTCGACGAGCCGTGGATCGAGCGTTTCCGCGCGTGGATGCGTAGGCAGCCCGTGATCAGCAGCGCAGGCAACACCCGCGATGCCCCCAGAAGTGAAAGCTCGATCGAGAACTCCGTCATCCAGCTTGCCGCCGCGATCAATGCGGCGAAAGAGCGCGGGGACATCTCCCGGCCCCCCGGCTTCAAGCCGATACCAACCAAGGAACTCAACCGCACTCCTCAACGCCGGCTTTCGGTGGCGGAGCTCGCCACCGCATTCCGCTACGCAACCGACCCCCGCTACCCGACCAAACGGTTGGGACTCCACCGCTTCCTCATGCTCTCGGTTGGAACAGCGGCCCGCCCCGACGCGGTTCACGACTTCTCTACCGCAGCCGATCGGCGTCAGTGGCACGAGGAGCGCAGCGTGATCGCGCTGAACCCGTACGGCCGGCGCCAGACGCGCAAGCGACGAGCGATCGTAGTCGCGCCGCCCCAGCTGGCCGAGCGGATATCCGAAACCGAAGGGTTCTTCATTCCCTTCGTCTCGGTCAAATCGGCTTGGGAGACGATGGTAGCCAAGCTCGGCTGGCCCACGGATGGAGAGGGCGGCATGAAGCTCATACGTCGCTCGGTGGCCCAGCTTCTGCGCGACGCTGGGACACCTAGGGCGTGGTCCGCCGAATGGCGCGATCCTGCCCGAAAGGTACCAGCCGAGCAGATCGAGGTTCAGCTCGGGCATCGCGTCATCGACAGCGTAACCGACCTCTACTCCGCGTTCGATCCTGCATATCAGTACGCTGCCACAGCAGCACTCGCAGCCATCATCGACGCCATAATCGATCTGTGCCCGTCAGCTTACATCTCCCTGGCCGAGAGCAAGCACGACGGACAGGCATTTCCAACGGCGCCGGCCGCATCCCATTCAAAGTAGGAGAAGCAGACATGACGATTGTTTACGAGGTCAAAGCATTCAAGTTCGAACACGACCCCGAACTGGAACGTCTTGTGCGGGATCTGACGAGGGCAGGCGTGCTTACGGTGCAAGAGGTCATCGATGCCGCCTACAAAGCTGGATACGACGGGCGCGCTGCGGCGATGGAAATCGGCATTCTCCTGATGGACAAGGAGTTGAAGCCAATCATTCCCACCCAGCGTACATCCGGCACCACGGTGATCGGCCCGGCTGACATTGCTTGACCAAACCATGCTCTCGCCATGGGTGGAATTTTGGGCTTCGGGGATTAGACGTGGTGCGCCGAAGATAGTGCCCGTTACCTTGCATGAAGCGTAGGTGGCCTCGCACTGATCCGCTCGTTCGGTCAGTGGTACGACATACGATCCGCGTAGCATTGTCGAGAATCCATTTACGGCTGGATTTGGGCCGACAGCGGACTGGCGGCTATGCGTTGAGCAGGGTGCAGAAGTCGACATTGGCTCAGCAGAAGCCCCGAAGCGCGAAGATTAAATTATGGATCGGGCAGCCGATGTCGCCGAAAGTCATCTGCTCTTTTGGCGCGGCGCCCCACTTATGCCTGCTGGAAAGTGCCGCAGCCAAAAGATACCTGGGGAGTAGCAAACTCCTAACCGGTCATAGTTTCACGGATCTGCCGGTCGATGTCAGCCAACTCCATCTGGTCGTGCTCGTAGAGCCGTATCTCCGCGGTGCCCGGGATGCGGCATCGGATGAGCAGTGCATGCCGTCGGTTCCCGAGTTCCGTCATTCTCAGTGCCCGCTCCGAGCCGCCGTCCGGCGCCGTGACGTTTTGCCTGATCGCGAACGGGTCGTAGACGGCACCGTCGTCGGGGAGGAACAGTAGCCGCCTCCGCCCGCCCATCTGTGGGCTCACGTCAATCAGGTTGCCGAGCTTGTTGCGCCACACCGCATGGTGCTCGGCCTCGAAGTAGAGGCCTGGCAGGTGCCAGATTGCCCACCCATAGGCGATTGAGCCGCCCCTATCACGGACGCGCCGCGCGACGTTCTCAAAGCAGAAAGACGTCGGCGCGCGCTTGGGCGGGATCGACGCGACGAAGACCGGGTCGGAACTCGAGATCGACGCGCAGAATTCCAGCAGCGCCGGGGTGAGCGACCGCGGCACCGTGTCGGGCGTGCTGGCCGCGCTCAAGCCGCCCGCCTCAGCGATGCGACCGGATGCCAATTTGCTTTTTCTCGCTCGTCCATCGTCACGGGTTCACGCTAGCGTTATCCGGTTGCCGTCGACGTGGCGGAAAGCCTTGGTCCGGCACGTGAGCAGGATAACCTGCATGCGCTGCGCCGCCTCCTGTAGGATCTCGGTCATCGTCTCAAGCCGCGCGTCGTCCGAATAGACCAGGGGATCGTCGAGGATCAGCGAGATCGGCGCCCCGTCCTCGAGCAGCAGATCCGCGAAGGCGAGGCGGGTCAGAATGGCGAGTTGCTCCTGCGTTCCCCTGCTGAGGTCTCCGCAGGATTCGTCCACGCCCGCGCGGGTAACGCCGGTCAGCCCGAGGCCTTCGTCAAACGACAGGCCGCAGCCGGGCAAGAGCCGCTCGACGTAGCGGGCCGCTCGGCGCGTGACTGGGGCAAGGAACGTCCGCGAGGCGCCGTCGGCGGCTTCGCCGAGAGTCCTGCGCAGCAGCTCGAGCGTATCGGCCTCCTGGCGGAGCCGGTCGCGGGCGGCGGTCGCGGCGATCTCCTCCTCTCGCGCCTCGGCGACCTGGCCTGCTGGACCCGCCTTGCCTTCGCGCTGGACCGTCGCCTCGAGTGACGCGATGCGTCCGGTCAGGTCGAGCCGCTCCTGCCCCGCTCTGGTCGCGGCGCGGTCCATATTGTCGAGGCGGCGCTTGATGGCGTCGAGGTCGAAGGCCTTCGCTCCTTCGCGCGCCTGATCGCGCAGGTCGAGCTTTGCCGCACGGTCTCGCTGGAGTTCGAGAGCCGCCGACTCGAGGTCGGCCCGATCTGAGTCGCCGAGCACGGTGAGCAGGTTGGACTTCGCCGCCTCGTCCTCGCGCGTCGCGGCGCTCAGGTCGGCCGTTGCCGCGGCGAGCACGCTCTCCGCCTTCGCTAACGCTGTCCTACCATCGTCGTGCGTGGCCGATGCGGCGACCTCCGCGAGCTTCGCCTTGGTGACTGCGTCCTCCTTCGCATTGAGGTCGTCGTCCGGTGGCTCCGAGATGTCGACCGACTCGCCTACGTCGGCGGCGAACGCACGCAGTGCGTCGGCTCCTGGCGCCAACCCGATAGTCGGGTCGCCGGGACAGGCGGCGGCGATCTGAGCTCGCAGCGTGACGAGTTCACGCTTGGCGGAAGACGCGCGCTCGTCGCGCGCGATTGCGGCGGCGTGGGACGTGACGCCCAGCGCCTCCAGCCTGCCCTTCAGCTCTTCCCGCGCGGCGGCGAGGTCGGCCTCCATCGAGCGGCCGGATCCCTGCGGCGGCCGGACGGTGACGCTGCCCGCGTCCCCGATCTGGAAACGGGTGGCGGTGAGGACATCAACGCTGGTGGCGTCGCTGGGTTGGCCGTCGACGCGCAGCTCGGCCGCGCCCGCAAGCTCCACCTCGACCTTGACGCTGCCTGCCTCGAATCTGGCGAGCGCGGCCAGCTCATTCCGCTCCAGGCGCAAGAGTTCGTCCAGCGTGCCGTCTGGCAGGGCCAGCGCGGACTCGTCTTTAAGCAGGTGTTCGCGAGCCTCGAGCTCGCTCAGCGTCTGGCGGGCGTCGATGGCGCGGCGCGCGCCGGCCGCCGCGGCGAACCTGCGCGCGCGGTCGCGTGCCTCGCTGAGGGCCTTCTCTTTGGCCCGGAGCTCCGTCCGAGCCACATCGAGCGCCGAGCGCTGCAGCCCCTCCCCGGCGGCTGCCGCGTCGACGGCTACCTGAGCCTCGGACTTAGCGGCGCGGGCGGTCTCTACCGTCTGGGCGGCCGTCGCCTTGCGGGTCTCCGCGACGTCGAGGCGTTCGAGCCTTGAGGCGGCCGCCTTCGCGAGTTCCTCCGCCCGTCCGTGCTGCGCCTCGGCGGTCGCGACGCGGAGGGAGGCCGTCTCGGCGAGCTTCTGGTCGGCTTCGAGTCTGCGTCGCTCCTCGACCGTCTCGGGGTCGGCCAGGTCGCGCTCGACGATCCGAAGTCTGGCCCTCGCGTTCTCGAGGTCGCCGAGCGCCTGCTCGTATTCCCGGAAGACCGCTTCGGCCCGCTGGCGGGCGTCGGTCGCCGACGCGAGCCTGGCCTCGGCCGCGGCCAGCTCGCCACGCGACTTGCCGGTCGCTGGAGTGCGCAGGGCGCCGTAGGCGGCTTCGACGTTGCTGCGGATCGCGTCGAAGCGTCGTCCGCCGGTCACCGCCCCCACCTCGGCCTCGAGCACGCCCCGCACGGTGTCGCGGACGATGCGGTTGGGGCTCTCCACCGCGAGTGCGCTCATCTGCTCCACCCAGAGCATCCCGAGCGGACCGCGCGTCTCCGGGTCGCTACCTCGGTTGTTGCCCCGCTCGAAGCCCAGCAGCTCCTGCAGCGCCTCCTCGGCGGCGTCGCTCTCCTTGCGGCTGCCGTTGCCCGTCAGGCGGACGGAGGTGGACTTCATGAACTGCTTCTCGACGGACCACGGCTGCCCGCGCAGGGTGAACTCGACGGCGACGCGCGGCGCCACGTCGTCACCGATCGGAACATAGGAGCGCACGAGCTCGGTCTTCGCGGAATGACGGATGAAGAAGGCCGCGCGTAGTGCCTCCAGCAACGTTGACTTGCCCGTCTCGTTTGGCTCGACGACGACGTTCAACCCATCGGTGAACCCGTCGATGCGCAGCGGCTCGCGGAACTTGCGGAAGTTCGCGAGCTCGAGGGACCTGATGATCATGCAGTTGCCTCCGCGCCGTGGCGCATGACCTCGACATAGAGGCGCTCCAGCGCCGCCGCCGCCATCGGTGCTTCGGACCCGCCGCCTTCGGCGCTCGCCTGGAGTGTGGCGGCCGCGCCCGCGAGCGCGCCCTGCACGTCGATCCGGGCCACGTCCTCCGGGGTCGGTCGGGCGATCAGTCCGCCGGAGTCGATGTCGAGGTGGCGAAGCTCGTGCGCGACCCTGTCTTCCAGTTCGGATACGACCGCCACCCGGTCCGACAGGCTCGCGACGCCCGCGATCTTCAGGTCCAGAAGAACGTCCGCGAGGCGCGCCTGCTCACGCAGTGCGTCCAGCTCCCGTTGCAGGTCGCCGGGTCCTGAGACCTCCCAGCGGCGCGAGAGCCAGCGGTAGCGGCCCGACTGCACTCGTTCCATCGCGGGAATGTCGCCCTGCCGCGCCTCGACGGCGATGCATCCGCCAGGCTCGTCGCGCCCGAAGCGGTCAACCTCCGGCGTTCCGCTGTAGGCCGTGCGGTCGCCGACCGGCAGGTGGCCGTGCCAGTCGCCCAGCGCCAGGTAGTCCAGCCCCGCCGAACGCGCGCGGTCCGGCGGGATCAGGTTGGAGCTCTCGCCGACGGAACCGAACTCGGTGATGGAGCCATGTGCGAGGCCGATGCGGAGCGCGCCCGGCGGCGTCGCCATGTCTACCATCGACGCAGTGGGGTCTGAGGCCGTCTTGCGGTGTTCTAGGGGGGCCGGGAGAAGCCAAGCGCCCTCCTCCATCTCGACGGCTTGCGGGGTGTCCACGATGCGGATCTTGCCGGGTGCGAGGCGTCGCACACGGCTCCAGAGCCCTCCCGGCCGGGCATGGTCGTGGTTGCCCGGCATAAGCCACCAGGTGGCGTCCGCCCGCTCCATGCGAGAGAGCGCCTGAAGGACGACGCGGTCGCCGGGATCGACGTTGTCGAACACGTCGCCCGCGACGACGACGTGCGACGCACCCCGCTCGGCCGCCACGGCTGCGAGCCGGTCGATCGCGTCGAGCCGGGCCTCGGAAAGCGCGGCCGAGACCTCCGTCGGAAACCGCCCGAACGGCTTGCCGAGCTGCCAGTCGGCAGAGTGGATGAACTTCATCTTCGCCACTGCGGACTCCTAGTTTGGATCACGTTGCCTCCGCGACCCTGATCGAACGTTGGCGGCTCATGCTGGCTGCGCCGCTCCGGCGACTCCGGCCGCCGCCGCCTGAGGCCCTTCACCCAGGATGTGCAGCCAGATGGCGTCCACCATGGCGCTCAGCGTCGGGAACTCTGCCCCGTCTGCCTGCGCGGTCGCCATCATCCGGTAGACGACCTCAGGAATTTTCTGCGTGTCCCTCGACGGGGTGATCCCGAAGGGCTCGCACGCTGCGGCAAGGCAGGCCGCGTGCCGCCCGTTCCCGACCTCGTCCCTCAAGGTGCGCTCGAGGTTTACCTCGAAGTGGGCGTAGCAGTCCTCGATCCGGGTGCCGGCCGGCTGCGCCAGTCCATTCGCGCCTGGTCGGCACAGCCTGGCCAGCGCGAGGTCGGTCTGGGGCTTGGCGTTGTTCGTCCCGGCGTCGCAGTCCCACACGACATAGGTGGGGATGCCAAGCGAACGGAATATCACGAGCGGCCGGTCGAGGTTCTCCTTGCCCTCCGCCGACAGCAGCGCGATCCCGGCCGCTTCGAAGCTGCGGCCCATGAGCCGGGCGACGGCAGACAGGGCCGCCTTGTCGCTGCGGCCCTCGACCAGCACCACGCCGTTGGCGAAGAAGCCCTCCGCCAGCTCGGTGCCCAGGATGTGGAGGCGCGGCACCAGGGTCGCGGCCGAGAAGGTGCCCGCCGGATGGCCCCAGCCATTTTCAAGGGACTGCGCCACCTCCGTGAGATTCAGCGCTCTGAGCTCGCACTGCTTGAACTCGGTGTCCTCGCAGTCCGTCCGGCGGACCAGCCGGATCTCGTCCGCCCGGCCCAGCGACACGAACATCGGCGAGTGGCAGGCGAAGGCGACCTGCGTCACGCCTTCCACGCCGGGGAGCGCACCGCCGCTGAGGCTGCGGAGGACCTCCGCGAAGTGCCGTTGTTTGGTCGGATGCTGGTAGAGTTCGGGCTCCTCGATCGCGAGGATCAGGTTGGGCGCCGGCGCGGGTGCGGGTTCGGCCCCGCCGTCCCCTTCGGCAGGTTGCTCGGTCACCTCCCCTGACGACCTCGCGAGATATTGCAGCAGCGTGAAGATGAAGGCGCGCTGTAGGCCGTGGCCCTGCCTGTCCACCGGTCCACCGAAGCCATCGTCGCTGAGCAGGACGTCGGCGACGGGCAGCGGGACGGGGAACTCGGCGACCTCTCGCCACGCGAGGCCGACCGCGGCGTCGCGGTAGAGGCCTTTCAGGTCGACCGTGAGCCGGTCGGCGAGGACGCCGAGCTCCGGCATGTTCTCGGGCGCGACCAGTTCCTGATACCGCTCCGACATCTCCGCCCTGAAGGCCTGCACGTCCGCGCGCTGGAGGATCGCGCCCCGCACGATCAATTCGAGCAGGCGACCGATCGCGCTGCCCTTGCCGTCTGCGGCGTCGGCGGAGGCCTCGCGGACTGCGGGGATGAAGACGAAGGCGGTGTGACGCTGCAACGCGCCCCGGCTGGCGTTCTGGAAGCCGAAGAACTGACCATCGTCGCGCTGGAGCGTGAGCTGCGCGCCGTTCTGCGCCTCCCAGGCCAGCAGGTGCTCGTCGACCTGCGGGGCGCTAGTCGCGTTCGGCAGATCGGCGTAGGCGGCGTTCGATTCCTTCAGCGACCTGTAGGCGGCTCGCTTGGCGGTCGCCGTGGTCTGCGCGCGGATCTCAACGAAGTCGGCGTTCTGGAGGACCGACCCGTAGTAGCGGCCGCTGGACGCGGTGTCGTCGAAAACGCGAGTGACGACGAGCCTTCCGTCGCGCACCCTGCTCTCGAACGTCTCCAACTCCTGCGCGCTGAGATCGCCGAACGTGAGTTCGATCTCAACTGGCTGCGACTGGTCGCGTCCGAAGAAGTCGTCGGCATCGAGATGCCTTGCGGTGGAGTAGAACCGCTCGACCGCCTTCAGGATGCTCGATTTGCCCGCGCCATTGCTGCCGATCAGCGCCGTGTGGGGACCGAACTCGACGGAGACGTCGCGCAGGGAACGGAAGTTGCGTATTCGGGCGTGGACCAGCTGCATCTATCGGAAATTCCCCCTGACCCCTATGATCGTGCATGATGAACATGCTGATCAGCAAGGCAATTGCGGAACGGAGGTTGATCCGGTTCGGCTACAAGGGCGCGGTTCGCACCGTCGAGCCCCACACCTATGGGCGGCAGGCGAACGGCGCCGACGCGCTCTGCGGCTGGCAGCTTTCCGGCGGTAGCGGGCAGGAGTTCCGGCTTTTCAGGTGTGACGAGATCGAAATGCTCCATCTGATGGACGAAAACTTCCACGATGCGCGGCCAGGATACCGGCGCGGGGACTCCCGGTTCGTAGTGACCTACGCTGAGCTCTGACCCGCGCTGGGCGGCTTAGCGGAATAGGATAATAGTCGACCGGGACCGAGCCTGAGCCATTCCCCCGGTCGGCCATCAGCCCGAGCGCTCTAGATCTATCAGGCCGACCGGGACGTAGCGGTGGAGATCCGCGTGACCCCTCTTCAGGGGACATCGCCATTCGCCGACGGGATAGCGCGGATCGTGCCAGCATGTGTCCCCCGCCGAGCGCCGGGGGTAGCTGGGGAATGGAAACGGCTCGACCGTGCCGATCAGCGCCGCCCGCTCCGTCCGGCCACGGGGAGTGAGGTCGACGCGCCACAACGCATAGCAGTCGGCCGGCGCGTCCAGCTTGGTCGTCGTGATGAGGCCGCGACGCTTGAGCGCGTCGTAGGTCGTGCGTGCCCAGCGGCCGAACCGCTGCGTGGTCCCAGCACCTTCGACGATCGATACCAGCACGCGCTGCTGCTCCGTGGTCAGCTTCACACGGCCGCCTGGTTGCCGATGAGGAGCCGGCGGGAGTGTTTTCTTTTACACCCCATACCGCTTATTCCCCCCGCTGGTGATGCAGTAGCGGCCACCTCGCGGTCCGATGCAGACTTGCGAGCCCGAGCATGGGCAGCCTGATCCCTGGAACCCCCCGCCAGACCCACGCCGCCCGCGTGACGCGCCTCGCCGCCTAGGCCCGGCGTGGCTGCGGCTGGACCTGACCGCCTTCCCGGCCACGTAGCCCGCTCCGGCGGCCACGGCCGTCGAGGCGGTGCCTTGCGACATGAGTCCGCGCGCGCCCGACGGCGTGGATGCCTCCACCGCCGCCCCGCCGCCCGGCGCATCCACCAGGAACGAGCTGGACACCCAGCAGTCGCCGCCGGCGCGGCTCAACCGCGCCCAATCGCCCCGGCGCTCGGCGACGGTGACCTGCTCGTCGCGGCTCAGTCCCTCGGATACGGCCGACGATGAGTCCGGTTCGCGACGACAGTTCAGGCTGCGGGCGGCGACATAGGCTGGCGACGATACCGCAGCCTCGGTAGAATTGGCCGGAGTCTCAGTTCGGTCCGACGAGCACTTCCCGATCAGGAAGAGGCCGAGGAGGATGGCGAGCACCACGCCGCAGCCCTGTCCCAGCGCCGAGTTCTGCTGCGCGGGCCTTGCGGTTCCCGCCGGTGCTGCGCCCGGCCGCGCTGACGTCGGCTGGCGAACGGTTCCCCGATCGATCCTGACGGGCTTCCTCAATGCGATACCTCCCCCCGAGGCCGTTGTTCCCCGCCGACCTTTCAGCACAGACTGCCCAAGTGTCCCGGATAGGGTAACAAGTCGCTGAGCGGATTGAAATAAGCGGCCGAACCGATAGTCTGTGATGCGACGCACCTGGAAAGAAGGGAGTCGTCTCAGCGGGGGGATCGCGAAGTTGACGGAAGATGACGTGCGGCCGCGCTGGGTCCGCGACCTGACCCGCTTCCTGCCACTGAAGAGCCAGTTCGTGCTGACCGGCAACGTCCGGGACCTGCAGATCCGCGACGTCGGCGGGGCGGCGGTTGCGGCCCCGCTCTCCGACGTCCTGGCAGCCACGCTCTGCGAGGCCGGCTACGCCGACGTCGCTCGCTACGATCCAGTGGCGGGCTTCAGCGTCCTTCCGCGACCCGACGGGTCTACCGGCGACGCTGACGCGGTCCTGACGCGGCTTGGGCTCACACCTTCTAACGGCCGGGCGCCAGCCGGCACCGATCTCTTTGGCAAGACGCTCGAGTGGCTGGTCGGGCTCGACGGCCCGCCGATCGCGCTGGTCGCCGACTT
Source organism: Sphingomonas tagetis (assembly GCF_024211275.1). Classification (GTDB taxonomy): domain Bacteria; phylum Pseudomonadota; class Alphaproteobacteria; order Sphingomonadales; family Sphingomonadaceae; genus Sphingomonas; species Sphingomonas tagetis. The sequence continues at coordinate 11,620 of NZ_JAMLDX010000016.1, read as the reverse complement.
CGCCTCGCGCCTGATTGTCCGCAACGACGCGCTGTCACCGCAAGAGCAGGCGCTGTTCACAAGCGCGCTCGTCCTCAGCCAGTCCGCCGAGGCGCGACCGACCGGGCCCGGCCGCGCTCCCCGCTACAACTGCGTGGTCTGGATCGCGGAGCGCGAGGGCGACCTCCCCGACTGGCTGACGATCGACAACCCGCGGCTCCGCCACATCCCGGTCGCCCCGCCCGATCGTGCGGCCAGGGGCGCCGTCGCGCCTTCGCTGGTTCGCGGCTTCCCGGGAGCCCGGGAAGCCGGACAGGACGTGGTCGACGCGGCTGTGGCCGACCTGGTCGACGCGACCGAGGGCATGCTCCTGGTCGACCTGAGCGCGGTCGCGCAGCTCGCGCGCACCGAGGGCGTGCCTGTCCGGGACGTCGGCGAGGCGGTCCGGCGCTACAAGGTCGGCGTGACGGAGGACGCCTGGCGCAAGATCGAGCGCGGAAGGATCCGCGACGGCGCGGACATAATCAAGCGGCGCGTCGTCGGGCAGGACCACGCGGTCGTGCACATGCTCGACATCGTGAAGCGCGCCGCCACCGGGATCGGCGGCGGACGCCGCGGAGGGCGCCCACGCGGCATCGCTTTCCTCGCGGGGCCGACCGGCGTCGGCAAGACCGAACTCGCAAAGACCGTGACCGAGCTGCTGTTCGGCGACGAGAGCGCCTACATCCGCTTCGACATGTCGGAGTTCAGCGCCGAGCACGCGGATCAGCGGCTCATCGGCGCCCCGCCGGGCTACGTCGGCTACGACGCGGGCGGCGAACTCACGAACGCGGTGCGCGAGCGCCCGTTCTCCGTCGTCCTCTTCGACGAGATTGAGAAGGCGCATCCCCGCATCCTCGACAAGTTCCTGCAGATCCTCGACGATGGCGTGCTGACGTCCGGTCGCGGCGACAGGGTCTACTTCTCCGAGGCCCTGATCATCTTCACGTCCAACCTCGGCATCTACTCGACCTCGCCGGACGGAGGCCGGAAGGCGAACGTCACGCCCGACCAACCCTTCGAGGAGGTCCGGTCACGCGTCCGCACCGAGATCGGCAACCACTTCAAGCTGGTCCTCAACCGTCCCGAGATTCTCAACCGGTTCGGCGAGAACGTCATCGTCTTCGACTTCATCCGTCCGGCGGTCGCAGAGGAGATCTTCGCGTCGATGGTCCGCTCGGTTCTGGCCGACGCCGAGGCTTCGGGTCACATCGTTTCGTTGTCGGCGGAAGCCTGGGACGCGCTCCGGCACCTGTGCACCGCGGATCTGTCGAACGGCGGTCGCGGCATACGCAATCAGATCGAGGCGCACCTGATCAACCCGCTCGCCCGCGCCCTGTTCGACCGCGAGGCCGACGCGCCCGCGACTGTCCGCAGCGTCGAGACGGGCGCGGTAACGACGCTCGTGTTGGAATGAGCGTGACCACCGTCTTCGTCTCCCGGCTTCACTTTCCGGTCACCGCCCTCGGACCCGGCCGGAGGGTCGGGCTGTGGCTGCAGGGGTGCTCGATACGGTGCCCCGGCTGCATATCTGCGGACACTTGGGAGCCGGCGGTGGGAGCGGTGCCGCTCGAACACTTGCTGGATCGGATGTCGGAGATGGCGGACGGGGCGGAGGGCCTGACGGTGTCGGGCGGCGAGCCCTTCGACCAGCCCGAGGCGCTCGCCGCGGTCCTTGCCCGTTGGCGCGAGCTCTCGACGAAATCGACGCTGGTGTTCACGGGACGGGAGCTGGAGGACGTGGCCGGCTGGACCGCTCGGCACCCCGGCCTGATCGATGCGCTGATCACGGGGCCGTTCCGCTCCGACCTCCCCCAGACTCTCGCGATGCGCGGGAGCGACAACCAGCGGATCCACGCGATGACTGACGCGGGTGCGGGCATGCTGGCCTACGACAGACCGGCCACCGACGCGGACCGGCGGCTCGACGTAGCCTTCGACGAGCTCGGCCACGCCTGGCTGGCCGGCATCCCGGCGCGGGGCGAGATGGGCAGGCTGAGGCGAACGCTCGCAAAGGCGGGGCACCGGGCGGCCACTTCGGACATGGTGGGAGCGCATTCTTGATCAGGTTCTGCCCCAACTGCCGGACCGAACGCGCGCCGAGCGAGACATTCTGCGAGGGCGAGGTCGACGGGGTCCCGTGCGACTGGCCACTGTCGTCGCAGCCACTTCGGCCCGAAGGCTGGCGGCCCGAGCAGGCGGCCCGGACCACTTCCGCCGTGCCGACGGCGCAGCTGTGCGTGAACGGTCATGCGGTGGAAATCGGCGACATAATGTGCGCCGAGTGCGGTGGCGACATCGCCGATGGCGCGGAGGCCGACGCACCGGCTGGAGCGACGACGCGGGCCGATCCCGCTTCGGGCGCAGCGGTGGACGACGCGGATAGCGCTGCGGACGCCGCTTCCGAGACGGTCGTCGCGGGCTGGCGGCTGATCCGGCGCCTACCGACCACGAGCCAGGTGCGCGAACGATACGAGGTCGTGCATGGCGAGGACGGGCGCGAAGCGGTGCTCACGCTCTACGCGAACGGAAGCGAGCCGGACACGGAGGTGTATGACGCGCTTCGCGCGCTCGACCGTGACCACGTGCCCGAGATCTTCGAGACGGGTCGCTGGGAGGAGCGGGCCTACGAGGTCTCCGAGGATTTGCGGGGCGGCACGTTCGCCGACCTCGGACTGCTCGCCGACGACCACGCCACGATGTCGAGCATCCTGCGCGAGGTGGGCGGTGCGCTCGCCGCCTTGGGCGAATGCGGGCTGCGCCACCGAGACCTGCGGCCAGGGGCAATTCTGGTCCGTCGGCGTGAGCCGCTAGATCTGGTGCTCGGCGGGTTCGGCTCGGCCCGCCTGTCGGAATACGACCTCGACGTCGTCTCGCCGCTCGAGATAACGCGCTACACCGCTCCGGAAGCCGTCGCCGGCGGCGTCGCCGCCGCCAGCGACTGGTGGAGCCTGGGCATGCTCATCCTCGAGCAGGTCACGCGCGGCGAGTGTTTCGCCGGCGCGGACGACCAGACCTTCCTCATCTCCGTGCTCACGAACGGTGCACCGATACCGGACGGGCTCGCACCACCGGTGGACACGCTCCTGCGGGGCCTGCTGTCGCTCGACCGCCACGAACGCTGGCAGTGGGGCGAGGTCCAACGCTGGCTCGTCGGCGAGATGCCGGACGCGCCGCCGACGCTCCGGCAGGCCGGGGACCACGAGGGAAGGAGGTCGATCCGGCTTGCCGGCGCCCGCCACGCCAGCCCAGAGCGTTTCGCCCTGGCTGGCGCGGAGGCGGGTGCCTGGGACGAGGCGCGCTCGATGCTTCTCGGTGGTGAGGTCGCCACCTGGCTCGAGGAGGCTGGACAGCATGCCGGCCTCCGAGCCGAGATACGGTCGATCGCGACGCTCGAAGGCGTCTCCGAGGACATGCGACTTGCGCTGGCGCTGAAGGCGCTCAACCCGTCCATGCCGCTCGTCGTGCGCGGCGAGATCGTGACCCCCGGCTGGCTCCTCGACCATCCTGAGGAGGGTCACGCGCTGATCACCGGTCCCGTGCCGGATCGGCTGGAGCGCGAGGACGACGAGGTCTGGCTTGCGCGCCTCAAGCGCCGCGAGGCCCGGGTGCGCGAGCGCGCGCGTCAGCTCGACGTCGAGCTAGACGAGGCGCAGCTGCGTGTGACGGCACTTTCGACGTCCAAGAGCCGTCTGGCCGCCGTCTGGGACGAGCGCCGCCGGATCCTGCCCGACACGGACCATCCCGGCCTCCTAGCCATCGTCGAGCGGCGGGTGACCGAGGAGGAGGACCTGATTCTCCTCCTGAGCGCTGCGTCCACGCAGTTCCGCGCCGCCGATGCGATCGTCGAGGAGGCGGCGGAGGCCGCGCGCCGCGCCGGGGTCGACGCCTTCGATCGGGATGCCGCCCTCGCTTGGACCGCGACGTCCCGTCGCGAACTGCACGCCGAGATCGAGAGGCGCCTCGAGGGCTTCGCCAGATGCGGCCGGGACCGGATCGACGAGTGGGGCGACCAGTTCAGGCTCGAGCGTCGGCTGCCGCTCGCGCGGGCGTTGGCGCTGCTGGCGGTGCCGACGGACGAGTGGCGCCGGCCGCCGCGTCAGGCCTACGTCGCCACGCTGCTCGACTTCTACGCGCGGCGCATCACCGGCGCCATCATGCGCGGCCCCCTGACCAGGCTCATCGTTGGGAAGACGACGGCGCGCGTCGACCTCGCCGAACTCGACAGTCCACGCCGGACCGCCGCCTCGCTGCTCGATCACCTGCTCCTGCGGAACGAGCAGGTCATCGACGTCGATCCGCATGCCTTCGTCGAGGACCCGCGCATAGAGCGACGCCTCCGCACCCTGCACGGACACGCTACGCTCTACCGCCGCGACACCGGTATCGACGGGCTTTACCTCGGCTTCCCGTTCCTGGTGATGCAGGAGGCGAACCGGTCGACGCGCCCGCGGATCGCGCCGGTGCTGCTGTGGCCGATCAGGATCCATCCGGAGACGGGCTCGCGCGGACGGGTGACGCTCGCGTTCGACCGGGATCGCGAGGAGGTCCGCCTCAATCCCGCGTTCGAGACGCTCCTCGGGATCGATGCGGCACGACGGTGGCGCGAGGTGGCGGACGAGGTGCTGGGTCGCTCTTCGGCGACCGCTGCCGAGGTGGTTGAGGCGTTCGGCGAGTTGGCCGATGCGCAGGGGCACTCACTTGTGCCGCTCCCCTCGAAGGATCTGAGGGTTGCGCCTGGCGAGGACCGGATATTCTGCTCCGCCGCGCTCTTCCATCTCGGCTTCATGGGTCAGGCCGTCATGGAGGACCTGCGCCAGTTGAAGGCCATGCCGCCCGCCGGCAGCAGCCTGGAGACCGCGTTCAGGGTGGGCGAGGAGATCCGCCGCGCGGAGGTCCCACACGTTCCCGAGCGAGAGCGCTACTTCACGGCGGACAGCGATCCTTCTCAGGAAACCGCCGTGCTGGAGGCGAGGTCCGGCCGGGGTCTGCTCGTCGAGGGGCCGCCGGGGACGGGCAAGAGCCAGACGATCGTCAACATGGTCGCCGACGCGATCGGGACCGGCCGCAGTCTGCTGGTCGTTTGCCAGAAACAGGCGGCGCTGGAGGTGGTGCACAAGCGTCTCGAGGCCGCGGGCCTCGGCAACCGCATCGTGATGGTGAACGACGTCAACAAGGATCGCGAACCAGTTATCCGCGCGGTCCGCGAGCAGCTGGAAGAGCTGTTCCAGCGCCCGCAGGGCGCATCGGGGTGGCGTCAGCAGCGCGAGCAGACTGCGGCTCGCATCGAGTCACTGGAGCGCGACCTCGACGGCCAGCACCGCGCGCTCCATGCGGTGGACGAACAGACGGGGCTCTCCTACCGTCTAGTGCTCGGCGATCTCGTCGGGCTCGCCCGCGACGGGATAACGCCGGCGCTCCCGTCCTTGCGCCACACCCTGGCCGCGCTCGATCCCGGCAGGCTGGCCGTGCTGCAGGAGGTCTGCGCGCCGACGGCGCGGCTCTGGCTCCCGGCCCGATACGAGGGCAGCCCGCTGTCCGACACACGGGCGTTCGGAACCGACGACGGGAGCGTGGAGACCTTCGGCGACGATCTACGCGCCTTCCACGTCGCGGAGGCGTCGCGGGGCGAGATCCTTGAAAGGACGCCTGACGCACTGGCGATCGAGGATCCCGAACCCTATCGCGCCTGGTCGACGGCGAACGGCAGGACCCTGCTGGAACTCGACGAGGCGCAGCGCGAGCGCCTCGCGCGCTGGCTCGACCGGTTCGCCGGCACGGCGGATCGCCAACCCGGCTCGACGCCCGCGCAGGCGGAGCTCTCGGACCTCGAGCGGGCGATGCTCGCCCTGCCTGCGGACGACGCTCCGACAGATGCCGTCGAGGTCGCGCGGGCGATGGACGACGCGGAATTGGAGGAATGGCTCGCGATCTCGGACCGACTGCTCCGGCACCCGACAGTGCTACAGCGGCTGTCGCCGGGGCGCTGGATGGCGGCCTGGCGGCGTCGCGGCCTCATGAAGCGGGAGGGGCTCGCGGACCGGTCGGCGTTCGGTGCCGCGCTTCACCGCGAGACCGGGTTGCGGCCACTGCGTTCGCGCCTGGTCGCGGTGACCGTGGACGTCGGGGAGCCGGCAGGTCACCTCCCTCCGGTGAGGGTTCCTGAACTGCTCGTGCATGCGCGGGCGGTCCAGGCCGAGTTGGCCGCCGCCGAGGCGCTCGTGGCGCGGCACGAATCCTATCCCGAGCCGCGCATCGCCGTCGCGATGGCGCGCGCCGCCACACGCGGAGCGGTCGAGGATCTGATGGAGGGCATCGACCAGGGTCTCGCGCGCCACGCCGCACGGACGGCCTCGCGTGCCGCGCTCGCCGGCTTGCAGCCCTGGATGCTGGATGCCTGGTCGGAAGCGCGGGAGACCGCCATCGCCGCGAACGCGCCCGGCGTCGCGGCCGTCGCGCCGCTGGTCGATGAGCTGTCCCACGTCGCGGCCTATCAGCGTTTCCGGGCGCGGGTGCCGCAGCTCGGCGAGGACGCGATGGAAGTGTTCGCCCAGCTCGCCAGGATACGCGGTCGGCTGGAGGAGCTGCCGCGGACGGAGCTTGAGCCGACGGTTCGCCGCATCATGGGCGTCGAGGCCCGGCTCGCCTGGAAGTCGCGCATGGAGACGTCGGATCCCACCCTGATGCTCGAGGCGGACGAACTCGAGGCGAAGGCAACTTCGCTCAAGTCGGCGGAGCGGGAGATGCGCGGCCTCAACCGGCGGCTCCTCGTCGATGGACTGGACGCCAGTCGGCTGAGGCCGTTCCGCGAATGGGAGGACATCACCAGGCTGCGCGGCGTGCGCGCGCGCCGGCTGCGCGAGTTCGTCGAGCGCGGGGCAGACCTCGGCCTGATGCGCCTCCGCCCGGTCTGGCTCGTCAACCCCGATGTCGCGAGCCGCCTGCTTCCGCTGCGCAAGGCGCTCTTCGATACGGTCATCTTCGACGAGGCCTCGCAGATGCCGGTCGAGTATGCGCTTCCGACGCTCTACCGCAGCGGCGCGATGATAGTGAGCGGCGACGAGAAGCAGATGCCGCCGACCGCCTTCTTTTCCAGCCGCGTCGAGAGCGACGAGGCGGAGGTGTTCGAGGGGCAGGCGGCCGAGGAGGACGTGCCGGAGGAGGAGCGGGAGGCGGTCGAGGAGACGTGGAACCGGCGCGAGATCAAGGACTGCCCCGACCTCCTCCAGCTGGCGAAGACGGTGCTGCCCTCGACGACCCTTCAGATCCACTACCGGTCCGCCTATCGCGAGCTCATCCAGTTCTCGAACGCCTCGTTCTACGTCAACCGGCTGAGCGTCCCTGCCCGGCATCCGGCCGACGAGGTCCGGCGCAAGCGGCCGGTCGAGATGATCCGCGTCGACGGCACCTACGTCGATCAGACGAACCCAGAGGAGGCGGAGCGCGTGGCGGACGTGCTGCGCGACATCTGGACGGCGGGCGGCGGCAACCCGCCCACGGTCGGCGTGGTGACCTTCAACCGCAAGCAGGCCGATCTGATCGAGGAGGTGCTCGAGGACCGCGCCGAGCGGGATTCCGCATTCCGCACGGCGCTCACCCGCGAACGCGAGCGCGTGGAGGGTGGCGAGGACATGGGCCTGTTCGTCAAGAACGTCGAGAACGTGCAGGGGGACGAGCGCGACGTGATCATCTTCTCGTCGACGTTCGGCCGCAACGCGCAGGGGACGTTCCGCCGCTCGTTCGGCGTGCTGGGCCAGACCGGCGGCGAGCGGCGCCTGAACGTCGCCGTCACACGGGCCCGCCAGAAGGTGGTGCTGGTCACCTCGATGCCGATCCCGCTCATCTCGGACCTGCTCTCGACCCGCCGACAGGCGGCCAGCCCGCGCGACTTCCTCCAGGCCTACTTCGAGTATGCCCGCGCGCTGTCCGACGGCGACCTGGACGCCGCGGAGGCGCTGCTCTCCCGCCTCACGCCGGAACAGCGTCGCCCGCGATATCACGAAGGGAGCGGCGACGGGCTCGAGGCGGCCGTGGCCGACGAGATTCGCTCGCTTGGCTGGGAGCCCGCGTCGGTCGGCGACGACGGTGCGTTCGGTCTCGACTTCGCGATCGAGGATCCGCGCACGGGCCTCTACGGAATCGGGATCGAGTGCGACGCGCCGAGGCATCCGCTGCTCGAGAGGGCGCGCGCGCGCGAGATGTGGCGGCCCGACGTGCTCCGGCGCTCGATACCGGCGATCCACCGGGTGTCTTCGCACCGCTGGTTCCACGAGCCGGAGCAGGAGCGCGAGCGGCTGCGCAGGGCGGTCATATCGGCGATGGGGGTGTTGGCGTGAGCGGTCCGAAGGTCGTGCGCATCGTGACGCGCGAGGAGATCCTGGAGATCTGCCAGGGCCAACTGGCCCGCGTCGACGCGGCGTTGGCGGAGTGGACGCGTATCGGGCGCCGGAACGACTGCATCGACGAGGATGCGCTGGCGGCCGCGAACAGGCGGCGCGAAGCGCTGGCCGCCCTTATCGCGGCGGACCGCTTCATGGACCTGCAGAAGCAGGCTCCTGTCGAGGAGGACTTCCTGCGCGCCGACATGCAGCGACGACTGACGGCGGTCGCGGCCGAGCAGGCCGCCGCGCGCTCGAAGGAGCGTCGCGGCCGCGAGGCCGCGGCAGCTCTGCTTCGCCGTTTGCGGGAGCTTCAGGCTCCGCTTGATCCCGGTGTGGCCACGGCCTTGGAGCGGGGCGACGCCCAGGCGCTCGCCGCCGGCTTCGAGCTTCTCGCCGACGCGGTAGCGGAGAAGGGCAATGACGTTACCCGAGACCTTGCGGCGACCCTCAGGGACGGCTCGCCTGCCTCGACCTTCGCAGACTACCTCGCCGCGCAGCCGGCCGCCCCCGTGGACCCGGCGGTCGAGCGGATCGCCGCGCGGTTGGACGAGCTCGACGTGATCGGAGGAGCGGATACGGCAGGGCCGCGAGCGCGGCTCGAGGAGGCCGCCTCGGCGGCTCCGGCCCGACGGCGGCTTCTGGTCGACGGGTTGGAGGTGGAGACCGGTCGCAGCATCGCCGAGGCGCGCATGCGCGCTTCGCTCCGTGCGGACCTGCTGCTCGTCCGCGCCGAACTAAGGGCGGTCGGTGGAGCCGTTCCGGAAGCCGACATCGTGGCATTCGACGTGGCGGCGCTGGAGACGGCGATCGCCGCGGACCGTGCCGCCATCGATGCGCTACGTGCCTCGCGTGCCGCAGCCGCGCGTCGCGCGGCGGTGCTCGAGGGCCTTGCCGGCCTTGGCTACGAGGTGACCGAGGGGATGTCGACCGGGCTTGCTGACGATGGTCGTCTGGTGCTGCGGAGCGCCGCGCGGCCGGACTACGGCGTCGAGGTCAGCGCGGTCGCGGGTGCCGAGCGCATGCAGATGCGTCCGGTGGCGTTCGAGGCGGGCGGTGTCGGTCCCGACCCCGGGCGGGACAGGGACGCGGAGACGATCTGGTGCGGCGACGTCTCGACCCTTCAGGACGCGCTTGCGTCGGCGGGAGGCGGCCTCGTGATCGAGCGGTCGCTTCCTGTCGGCGCGACGCCGCTCAAGCGCATCGCCGTCGAGCGGAAGGCGGGCGCGATTTCCGCCGCCGACGCCCCGGCCCTGCGGGAGCGGACGCTCCGCTGACCGTCAGCGCGCCGAGCGCCAGCCGGCGGCGGTCGCCCCGGAAGCGCTGCAGAACCACCGCTCCCCTCTGTTTGGGTCGATCCGGACCGCTGGATAGTCCCGTGAACCCGGGAGGTGGTAGATGCGCGCGCCTTTGGAGCTCACGTTGCCCTTCACCAGGCAGGTCGGGTCGGGAGGAACCTGCGGAGCGACGCTCGCGCTCTTCGCGCGCCGGTATGCCTCCGGCCGCTCGAAGCCGAACGCCCAGATGCCGCGCCTCGCCGTTCGGGCGCGCTGCTCCGCATCGACGTATTGGAGTGAGTATTTCCGATAGGCGGTGGCCCACCCCGCATCGACGATTATCTGCCCGAGGTCGGCGCCGTTGATACTGCAGCGTGCGACGATCCGTCCGTATCGATCCGTATCGACGGCGGAGCACTGCACGGTACGCCCCTGAACGCGAGCCCTCAGCCACCGCGCCGCGAGTTGGCCGCAGGCCGTCTTCGACGTTCCGGCGTCGCAACTCTGGGACAGCTCCGGGGCGTCGATCCCGAACAGCCGCACGCGCTCGGTCCCGACATGCAGCGTGTCGCCGTCGACGACGGTCGCCGACCCCGCGAACGACGCCTGCGCGGCTAGCGCGATGATGATCCAGGACAAGTGCGATCCCCCCTCTGGCCGCCAGGGGCCGACGCCGTATAAGTGGCGGAACGGGAACGGAAGTCCAAGGCGTGATGATGGTAACGTCGCGTCAGTTCACGCGCGGGATGGTGCGCACGATGCGCGCGATGGATCGAGCAGCCAAGCAGGCTGAGCGGCAGCGGGTGGCGCGCCAGAACGCGTTGCATCGCGAGGCGATGCTGGATGCGTCCGCGCAGGCGGCCGCGGAATACGAGGAGATCGTCGAGGCGCTCACTGGCGCCCATCGCGTTTCATTCTCGAAGCGTGACTGGCTGACCACGGCGACGGCACCCGACGAGGCGGCGCCCATGCGTCGCGACGACGAGGAACTCGCCGCGCGGTCGCGGCTCGATGCCTACGAGCCAGGCTGGCTGGACAGGGTGCTCAGGCGAGGGGACAAGGTAAGAGGCGGGTTGGCCGATGGTGTCGTCGCCGCGCGGGCGCGCGACGACGGCAATCATTCGGCGGCAGTCGAGGCCGCCGCCGCCCGGACTGCGAAGGCTGCCGCGGCGCGGCGCGTCGTGGCGCGCGAGCCCGACGCCCTGGTCGCCGCCCTCGAGGAGCATAGCGGGCTGGGCCGGCTGCCATTCTCGGTCGAGGGCATCGACACAATGTTCATCGACGGTCGGGTCATCGCCATCGTGGATGGGCTAGACCTCGAGGACATGCCCGAGGAGACTGTGACGCTGCTGAAGTCGGGCAAGGCGTCGTTCAAGACGCTGGCGATGGGCAAGCGGCTCGAGATGCACCGCGACGCCATCTGCTCCGCCGCGCTCCGCGTCGCGATCGAGTTCCTGGCCACGCTGCCGCTCGACGAGATCGAGGTGCTGATGCTGACGGACGTTCTGGACGCGGCCACCGGCCACATCGATGGATCGCCCGTCCTCCACGTCAGGGTTGCGGAGCAGGCGCTAAGGGCGGTGAACCTTGGCCGCACCGATGCGTGCGCCCTAGTCGAGCGGCTCGGCGGCCACATGTCCTGGAGCCGCCGCGACGGCTTCCGGCCGATAAATGCCGCGGCGTTCTGCATCGACCTTAGCCAATAGTTGTGGCCATCAATTCGAACGGATGACCTCGACTGACGAGCCTGGGGCTCTACGCCATGCAGAAAATTTACAAATGGCGGCTTTGGGAGCAGGTTGAGATTAGCTGAACGACCGATACTGTGAAGGGTTTCGGGGCGCCGAAGGCGTACGAAAGCCTCTAATGCAGGAACCCGCGGGCCGCACGCGGTGCATTATGGGGATTTCGGTTTTCCGCTGATCTTGGTGAAGTGAAGCGCGGCTT
>NZ_JAMLDX010000015.1 GCF_024211275.1 Sphingomonas tagetis | reverse complement strand
TCCTTCGGCGATGGGTGCCTGGAAGGACGGTAAAACTATGCCGAGCCGGCTACCTCAAAACCCTGGGAAAACCGCGCGATCCTGCGTCCGCTCGGCATAGTCAGGCGCTCGGCATAAACCCCCCATGTGCACAATCTCGCGTTTTTACGTTCTCAAGCCGAGCGTCTTGATCGTCGATTGTATGGAGTTTGGCCCGTAGGCACTCGTCGAGAGCGCGCGACGTTTGAGAAGCTCAAGGATGCTTACGTAAAAGCGCGCTATTCCAAGCATTATCGGATCAGTTCGGACGAACTGGAATGGCTGACCGTCCAAATTGAGGCCTTAGGACGCGTCGTTCATACGATTTGCGGCGAGCGGATCAACGAACTTGAGACGGCTGCCAACGTCGCGGAATAGCCGCTTAGACCGCGCTCACGCGTCATTCTTGAGTGGAGATGTTGCATGAAAGCCAGCGACAGCCCCGACGCAGTCGTCAAAGCTGAAGTCGTTCACCCCGCAGCAGCCCCACTACATATCGCCGACTACCTTTGGCGACCATGGTACGCCAAAGCTTGGTGGGCTGCGATCCTGCTGTATTGGCTACCGGCAGTTACGGAGTGGGGCCTCACCATGCAAAGATTCTACATGAGCGGATTTGGTGTCATCACCAATATCCTGTTTATGCCGATCACCGCGGGCTTGGTACTCGGTTTTGGCTATCTTCGCCGGCTGCTTAAGGAAGGCAAACCCGTCAGCACATGGTTTGATCACGATGTCGGAGAATACCGCCAACCGGGCATGTCCCATCCCGGCATGGATGAAACAAATCCGCGATCTGGTCCGCAGTGGATCGGCTACTCGTTCCGGGACGAGGACCAGCGCTAATCCCTGCGCGTGCGATACTCTGGATCACCGTCGCCTCGGCTGCGGTCTAAGTCAGTTAGGTGGCGGCCACTTCCCAGTACCGAGGATTGCTCCACCGAAGTAACAGGCGATGAGAAGTCCCACGTTCCGCGCGCGGAGGCGCCGTCTTTGAGATACCGATTGCGCAGCCCGTCCCCCCCGAGGATTTGATTTGATAGCTCGCGCGAGAATGTTGACGCGGGGTCATTCGACTTTGCGGCAGCAGCCTCAGCCGATGCGATTGCGCTCCGCACGTCGTAGTTTGCAATGTCGAGCGAGGACCGCGCGGACGACCCGATAATCCCGCTGTCGCGGCTCTCAAACCCCAGTTGGCCGCCCACTCGTCCGAGGGCACCGCGCTTTTGCTGAGGAGCGGAGCCACGGCCCCGTCCCGTATCATTGTCGTCTTCTCCTGCTGATGCACTTGCACCGACGTTGAGACCGAAATTGCTTGTCATGGTTGTCTGTTTATCGGCGCTACGGCTCAGTGACCGTTGCCAGCCCGTCTGGGCCATGATGGCGCTGACGTCGCGCTGCAGGGTATCGGCGATCTGAGGGGTAAGCCGCCATTCGCCCTTGCGGTCCATCTCAAACCCGCCCTTGAGCCAGTTGGCCATGGCCTGTTGGCCAGCTTCGCCACCACCCATGAAATGCTCGATCGTGTCCGGGCCGGCCTGCTTGCCGGCTTCGAACCGGGTGCTGGTGTCGTTGCGCGCGGATTGCTGGAACGCGCTGCTGCTGGAAACAAGCATGTCGTTGGCGGCGAAGCTGAAACGCGCCTGGCCGCCTTGGGCGATAGCGCCGAGCTGGGCGTCGTTGATGAGCCCGGCCTGGTGAAGTTGCTGCGCGACCTGAGGCGACACGTTGAGGGCGAGGTCGCCATTCTGGGCGAGCGCGAGGTCGCGTTTCGACATGCTGATGCCGTTGGCGCGAAGCAGCCCCTGCATGCGGCTGAGGCGTTCATTTTCGACGATGCGGGTCGTGCGCTCGTTGCGGGCACGGTCGGCGATGCCGGCGGCACCGCCACTTGCCATATCGACCTGATTGCCGGCGGTCTGGCTGAGCGTCTTGATGAAGCTGTCGAGCCGGGCGGCTTCGCGGGTTGAGACGCCCGCTGCCGCTGCGCCCTCCGCGAACCCGAAATTGTCGGCCTGGCGGCGCTGCTCGCCGATACGGGCGGCTGCGCGGGTGCCGCTCGTGCCGACCTCGCGCTGGGCGTCGAGCTTGCCCGAGCGTTCGGCGAAGTCGTAGCCGGCGGCCTCGCGAGTGCGAGCGTAAACGCTGGTGCCTTCGCGCGCCGCCTCGGCGGTGGCGCCGTCGGCGGTTCCGAGGCTGGTCGAAGCGTTGTAGGTCTCGATCGCTTTGAGAACCTGCGCCTCGTTGCGCCCGGTGGCGTGGCTGAGTTGCGAGATCGCCGAGGATCTGGCTTCCCCCGAGAGCGCGTTGATGAACCCGATGCGGCGCGACATCTCCTGCGGCGCGATGCCGAGCATCGCCGCCGCGTCGCGCTGGCCTTGGTTGGTTCCGGTGCGGGTCGCCTGTTCGATCGCGACATTGCTGCGTTCGATCCGAGCGACCTGGTCGCCGGCGAAGTCGCGGCGGCCCTGCATTGCGCCAGCGGTGACCTGCGCGCCGGTCAGATCATTACGCAGCATCTGCTCCTGGTCATAGCTGTTGGCGATGAGCTTGGCGAAGGTCGGGTCGCTCCGCGCTTCGCCGATCACGCCGCTGGCCTTTAGTGATGCGTCCTTCGCGCTGTAGCCCTGCCGCTCGAAATGCCGCTGCGCGCCTTGCAGCATCATGTCATAGGCACGCTGATCGCCGAACGCGCGCCATTGAACGAGGTTCTGGCTGAATGCCGCGAAGGCGCGCTCACCGGACTGGCCTGCGCCGAAATAACTCGTGCCGAGTTTGCGGAGCGCGTCCTTTTCGGCGAACTGATGGATCGCGGTAGTCGCGGCATTTGCCTGCACGTCGCGAGCGACCTGCGGATCGGCGAGATCCTTGGCCTTGAGCGCGGGGGCGAGGGCGCCCATCTGGCGCGCACCCTCGATCCCGCCGAGCGCGAACGCGGTGCCGCCCGCCGTCCCTGGGCGCTCGCCGATAATATGACCGGCCTCGCCGAAGCTGCGGTTGGCGTTGAAGCTGCTGCGTTCGCCGAAATCGCCGAAGCTCGATGCGGCGCTTGCGCGGCTGCGCGTGCCGAGCGCGGACGCCTGCGCCTCCAGCGCCGAGGCATAGCCCTCGCTGGTGGTGACCGGCGCGGCGGCGGCGCTGGCCTGGCTGGTGACGCCGAGCGCGCTGCCGGTGAACGAGCTGAACACATTGCCGCTGAACCGGAAGACGGTGAATACGAACGCGCCGGCGATGCCGGCCGCCGCCGTACGGAAACTGCCGAACACGGCGAGCGCCTTGGTCGCCGCGGAAGGCGCGAGCAGCCAGCTGTTAGCACCGAGCGCGCTCGCCTGCAGCTCGGCCATCACCGCCGACGCGCGCCCCAGGGTGAGTTGATAGATGCCGGCATCAATGACCCCCCAGAGCGCGACGAACACGAACAGCCCGAGCGCGAAGCTTGCCACCCGCAGGTTGATTGGGGTCAGGATGAACAGGAGCGCGACGGGTACCATGAACAGCATGATGCCGAACACCGTCGCGCGGATGGTCGGCATCCATTCATTGGCGACCGACATGGTGGTGAGCCCACTGGTCACCACCGCGCGGTTGGCCATGACCCGGGCGGCACTGGCTGGGCTGTCTTCGAACAATACGTCGCCCACCGTTTGGCCGAGCATGACATGGGTCATCAGGCTTTGCTGGGTGAGCGGGCGGCTGAGCATCGTCGTGCCGAGTGCGCCCAGCTGCTCGCGGCAGCGCGCGAGTTGTGCGGCGTCATCGATGCGGTAGCCGCTGCGTCGGCAGACCTGACGGGTGTAATCCTCGAACAGGTTCGGATCGTTGAGACGCGCCGCGATATGGGTCCAGGCCTCCTCGCAACTGACTGTGGTGCCGCCTTTGTCGGTGGCGGTGTAGACGGTCGAGAAGGTCGCGGGGCCGGCCATGGCGGCGAAGGCCGCGGGCAGGTCGGTTGCGGTTCGGAACAGCTTGTCGTCATCGACGCCGTAGGCGGCCGAGACGCGCGCGACCGGATAGCATTGCCGGACATAGTCCTTGATCGTCGCGTCGAGGAACGTGTCGGTCATTGGGCCGCGCGGGCTGGTCGCGTTGAGAAACAGGTCGAACGCCTGGCCGCCACCGCCGAAGCTGTATTTGGTGGTGGGATCGGGTGTGTTGTCGTCGATCGTCTCGACCATCGCGCGCTCGATCATGTTCGTCGTTCCCGCGATCACGACGAGCAGCACGGGCACGCCGCCGACCGCCTGATGGGCGTTCTTTACCCGGTCGTAGACATGCACCGTGCCGGTGTTGGCGACGAGGCCGACGAACAGCCCGACCCCGACCAGGATCTGGAAGCCGAACGCGATGAGGCCGATGCCGGACCCGCGCGCGCTGGCGAGCAGCGCGCCCAGCGCGATGCCGACCGTTGCCATGATCAGCACCAGCGTCTCGTAGCGAGGATCGGCGAAGATCAGCGAGACGGTGCGGAACGCGTCCACCGTCTCCTGGAACCCGTTATAGGTGTGGAAGCTCGTGTCGAACGCCGCCGCCGGCGTTGCGATCAGCACGGTGGGCGCGGCGGCGAGCAGGCTGCGGTAGTGGCGCATCGGACAGGCGCCGCTCACTGGTTGCGCGCGGCGGCGGTGCCGGCGGCATCGCGTGCATCGCGGTCGCGCTCGCGCAGCAGCCCGGCATAGCTGGTCGAGAGGTTAGCGGTGCCGAGCGCCGCCATATAGGACTGGCGCATCTGCGCGCGCTGGCGCTGCACTTCATCGCGCAGGTCGCGCAGCTGCTCGATCCCCTTGGCGAGGATGCGGGTCTGGCAGACATTCTTGCTGGCTCCATCGGTCACCCCGGCCGCGCTCACGCCGCGTTCGGCATTTCCGACCGCAAAGTCGATGGTGCGGGTAAGGTCGTTGAGCATCTGATAGGCGAGGCTCAACGCCACCAGTTCGTCGGTATCGCCGATGACCGAGTCTACGACGCCTTGCCGCACGCCCCATTCCAGAAGGCGATAAACGGGCAGGGTGCGGACATTGGCGACGAACTGGCGTTCCTCGGCGCTGAGCGCGGCACGGGTGCGGATTTTGGTCGCAATCGTCTGCATCCTTTCGCGCGCCAGCACCAACGCGCCGCGCCCGCCGCCATCCTGCGCGCAATCGGCCCCGGTCGGCGGCAGGCTGAGGCCGCGGCGCTGGACGCGACCGGTCAGGAAGTCCTGGGGACTCTCGGTGTCCTGCGCGGCGCAGGTGGGGATCGCCGAGAAGAGCGGGACCTTGTCGGTGGCGTTCCAGCGCATGTATACGTCGCCGACGCGGGCGCGCATCACCGAGGCCCAGTTGCTCGCGCCGACGCGCGCGGCGGCATTGGCGAGCAGGGAGCCGGTGCGGAAGATCTCGGTGACCTCGGGCGGACAGTTCTCGAGTGCTTCCTTCAGATCCTCGGTCGGATTGTTGTTGTTCGCCTCGATCCTCTCGCGCGACTGCTGGTAGCTCTTGGCAAACCCCTGCTTGACCGAGCGATAACCGGTCATCTCCTCGATGATGCCCGACATATTGTCGTCGCCCTTGGCGATCTGAACCATGCGGTTGGCGCGGCGGCAGTCATTGACTTGGATCGAATTGAGGAAGTTGGTCGCCGCTTCCATCTTCGAGATGATGTTGCCCATCTTCTCGTCGAGCGTCTCGAGCAGATACTGGAACGCGACCGCGGGGGCAGCCTGGAGGATGCTCTCGAGCTTCTGCACGAGATAGTCGGGGTCGAGGAACGACATGCCGCCCAGAAACATGTCGATGCCGCCGCAGCCCGCGCGCACCTTTGGCAGGGTCACGGACATGAGATAGTCGTTATGGACATCGACCCGGCCCGAGATGCCGCCCGCGGTCACATAGCCGCGCGTCTGGTCCTCGAAGCTGCCGGCGCTCGAATAGGTGACATTGTCGAACCAGCTCTCGGCCCAGCTCTGCGCGCTTGCGGGCGAAGCCGTCAGCAGCGTCGTTGCGGCAATGCCCAATGCGAGCGACAGGCGAAGGCGAGCAAGACGGCGCATGGCGGCAGACTTTCCTGATCGAGGGGAGGGGAGGCTGAGCCCGCCATGCTCAGCGCTTCTTGGCAGCAGGCGCCGGCGATCTGACGATGCCCGTGAACTTCGACATGGCGCGGACCGCGACCGCCGGACGCACGCCGGTCAGCATCTTCGCCGACAGATAGAGGTTGCGCACGAGATTCGGCGCGTGATCGGTGCCGATCGCGATGGGGATCATTCGTGCCGGATCGCTGTGCGGCCGCACCCACGCGACCGGATGGCCCACCCATGGCAGACCGAGCCGACCCGAGCGCAGCAATGCTTCCTGTCCGGAGAGCGTACGAACCTGCCAGCCATAGCGCGCCCGCAGCTCATTGAGCCGTGTCCAGAGGTCGGCGCAGGGCAGGCAGCCAGGCGCGGTCGTCATCTCGATCACATAGAGCGAGGATTGAGCGCGCAGGGTCGTCGGTAGGTCGGGCGGAAATTCGCGGGTCACGGGAACTCGGGCGAGCCAGCGACGCATTGAACCCACATCTGTCACCGGATGAATGGCGGCGGCCTGAGCTCGCTCGCGAGTCACTCTTTGCGCTGCTGCAGACGCCGGGATGAGGTTTGCTGCGAACAAACCGAGCAGCGAACCCTGAACGATCCTCTGGCGAATCGACTGCTTGAAAGTAAGGAAAAATTCTCTTACTTTTGCGGTAAAGTGAGGTGCGGCGATGAACGCGATTACCATCAGTGCCAAAGGCCAGGTGACGCTCAGGAAGGAGCTTCTCCAGCATCTGGGCGTCAGGCCGGGTGATAAGATCAGCCTGGACCGCCTTCCGAATGGCGAACTGCGAGTTCGGGCCGTGCGGCCATTGGGAAAGATTGATGGCTTTTTCGGGTCTCTGAAGCGGGAAGGCCAGCGCTCGATCTCGATCGAAGAGATGAACGAAGTGATCGCCAAGGGTTGGGCCGGCGAACTGTGAAAATCGTCGCCGATACCAATGTGCTGGTTCGGGCCGCGACGCAGGATGACCCCGTCCAAGGTCCGTTGGCTCGAAAGCTCATGTCCGGCGCGGAACTGGTCGCCGTCACCTTGCCAGCGCTGTGCGAATTCTGCTGGGTGCTTGGCCGTCTTTATCGATACGAGCCACAGCAGATCGCTGCTTCGCTTCGATTTTTGCTCGATGCTGCCAATGTTGAGATGGATCGAAACGCGGTCGAAGCTGGCCTCGCCGTCTTCGAAGCGGGTGGCGATTTCGCTGACGGCGTGATCGCACATGATGGTCGTTGGCTCGGTGGCGAGACCTTCGTCAGTTTCGACAAAAAGGCCGTGCGGCTTCTCACCGAGCGCGGCGAGCAGGCGCGCATATTGGCGTGATTTGAACGGCGCAGACCGGGGTCTGCGGCCGAATTGCCCGCGGCCTGTCATCGCTCAGGCTCTGGGGCAGGCGGAACCAGGTCGCCGCCGAGCGCGCGCGGATCCGTCGCCGAAACCGGGCCATTTGCGAGCGCATCGAAAAAGCCGTCTTCCTCGCCTGGCCCAGTCATGAACTGTTCGGGTCGAATGTCGCCGCTGAGCAGTCTGGTGGCCTGATACGCCATCTGCGCGAGATTGGGGTAGGTTTCGACGCCGCTCGCGACCACCATCCGTTGCGCGCTACCGCGGCGGATCAGCATCGTGGTCGGCGTGATCTCGACGCCATAGCGCGCGGCGAGATCCGGGCGGCGATCCAGGTCCATCAGAGTGACCTGCCAGCTCATCTCCTCTTGGAAACGCTGTACGATCGGCCACTGCACCCGGCAATAGCCGCAGGTCGAGCGCGAGAACATGACCAGCGCGAACTCGTTTGCCTTGGCGCGCAGATAGCCGCGGCGGATCGCGTCCTTCTGCGCGGTGAGATCGGCGCGGGCGTGGCCGACCATTGGATTGGCCGACTTCGAATTGAGCTCGGGATGCTGCAGCATGGCGAGCTGCGTCACGCCGGCGAATGCCCGCGCCTTTCGCCGGGCGAAGTCCTGCAGGCGCCAGAAATCCGCGACCGCTTCGACCGTCAGCACGGTCGCGGCGTAATCGCGCTGCTGCTCGATCAGCTTGCGGATGCGCGGCGGCGTCCAGGTCGCGAGCTGGGCCATCGGCGGGATCGCTGGCTTGACGAGTTCGTCCGCCGCTTCGGCCGGCTGGGGCGGGGGAGGCGCCTCGTACCACCAATAGCCTTGCTTGGGCTTCGCACTGCCTGAGCCTTCTGGCGTTTGCGCCAATGCGAGGTTGGATGAGAACATCCACGCGAATGCGGCGACTCCAGCGAGCAGACGCCTGACCGTTCGATTGTCCAGACGTCTCCGCAGGCCTGCCTGCTTTCTGCGTCGAGCGGCGAGGAGATGGAAGACGGACACGAGCCAACTGTCCGGCCGATCACGTGCTCGGGCAATGCTGAGGGCATTAACGTGCCGCAAGGGGGCATGACGTACCGTTTGAAGTCAGGTGGCGTCTGTCCGATCGCGCCCGATTCTTGTACTCATGCTCCACCGTGAGAGCTGGAGAACGGTCTTCCCCGAAGCACGTCAAATTGAAGCGGTGCCGCCAGCGTCTGACGCCGATCTCGTCACACCCGACGAGGCCGCTGCCATGTTCCGTGCTGTGCTCAATCTGTTCGAGAAGTGGGATCTAACCGATCCCCAGGCGGCCGCCTTGTTGGGCATGCCGGTAAACCGGTATCGCCGATGGAGGGCCCAAGGTGGCGGGCGCCACTCCAGCGACGGATGCGCGCGGCTGTCCAACTTGATAAGTATCCATCGGGCGCTTCGGGTGATCTTTCCCGAGTCGCGATGCAGATATCATTGGATCAGGGCCGCGAATGAAGTCTTTGGCGGCGCGAGCGCACTGGAGGTCATGCTGGGCGGAGAACTCACCGGCATCATGCGCGTGCGACGCTATCTCGATGCCGAAATGTGTTTCCTATGAGTAGACGCCGATCGATGACGGATTTCGTGCGATATGCCGGCAATCACCAGGCCGAGGGCGTGCGCGACTGCCGCTGTTCTGCCCAGCGAACGAAGTAGGGCGCCAGCTCGCCGGGAAGCGACCGCTCGAAATCGTCGTTCAACGGATAGAGTGGCATCGCCTCGGCCACCGCATTGAGCAGCAGCATCCCCTGCTTGGCATCCTTGCCCCGCTTCAGGGCGTTGCGCTTGGGCTGATCGGCCATCCAGAGCTTCTGGAGCGCAAACCACCGCGGATCTGGCGCGACGATCCGGGCCGGACTTCCGTCGCGGCAGATGACGACATGATCGACCGGGCACCCCTCGAGCAGCCATTCCTGCTCTGGCAGCGGGACCGGTTTGGGCCGGTCGGTGCGGGACATCGTCGCGACTCGCGAGGGCGCGACGAGGATCTCGACTTCATAGGCTTTGGCGTTGCGCGCCTGGAAGGTGCGCTCGGTGTTGACGGTAAATGTCCGGTCGACTGCCTTGAGCATTTGCCACAGGACTTGCTCGCCATCGCTGGCTTCCGTTTCGGCCCAGGCGAGATCGAAATCGGCGGTCTCGTCTGGAAGCTCCCGGATCAGGCCGCCAGCCTCGATCGAATAGGCGGGAACCGCGTTCGTTCCGACCACAAGCAACGCGCCATCGAGAAGACCGCGGCGGTCGGCCTCGCGCAGGATCGGACCTGCCTCGTTCGCGACCATTGGCAACTGCAATGCTCGGCCGAGGCGTCCTGTTTCTTCGAGGGGCGTTCGGCTGCCATCCCTGCGGGTCTTGGCATCGCTTTTTTGCGCGCGATAAGCTTCGAGTCGCACCGCATGCTCGTCGGACCACGCGCCCAGGCTCTTGCCGTTCCCGCTGCGATCCTTGATTTCATAGAGATACGAGCGGCCGCCAACTTCCTTGCGACGCAGGTCATAGGGCAGACCGGCCAAGGTGCGCTCTGCCTCCATCCAGACCTCGTAGCGCTGGCGTAGATTCACCAGTGCGCGAGCCTGTTCTTCGGAGAAGGGCTTGACCACGCTCGCCATTTATTATCCCACAATCTCTATGTTTTATTATATGTGGGATAACCTCAAGATTGCAACATATTTGCGCCTAGCTCGGCCTAGAAAAATCAATTATCCCACAGAATGTAATATCACAAAAATGTGGGATAGATCCTTGAGGCCGTGTCAGAACAGCCGCTCCATCCGCCGGAGCCGCTCGATTCGCACCAGCCCGAAATAGCGGCTGTCGAACCCATGTGGATGGTGCGAGCCGACATAGACAAAGTCGGGAGGGATGACGCCGCCGATGTTGGCCGGGCTCAGCTTCATGCCGCCGCGGCCCATGGCGAGGCTCGTGCCCAGCGAAGCGTCGCTGCAGAAGAATGCGGCGGTAACGTGCTTCGCTTGATCGGGTGGGCGCAGGGCGACCCGGACCTGCTCGCCGGGCATGCACAGCGCATATTTGGTCACGCTCACTGGCTTGGGTCCGGCGACCGGATGGGAGAGGGTGAACTGAACCAGATCGCCCTTGCGGATCGGTCCGGGCGCCGACCGAACCGCCCAGGCTTCGATCGACGGGCTCATCACGAGCGTGACCCGCGGCATCGCCCAAGAAGCGGCAAGCCCGGCCGAGGAGGCGAGCGCGATAGCCCAGAGCAGCCGTCTGGAACTGGCGTCGTTTCCGGGATTGAGCGCCTGTGCGGCCCGGCGCGGGAGGCGGCCAAGCTCGCGCAGCAGCCGGGTAGCCAGCTCAAGGAGCAGACAGACGAGCCTGAACATCCTTGACCTCCATGGCGCCTCCGAGGCGCCGATATTCGTCAATGAGACCGGACAGCGCGGCGTCGCCATAGACCAGGTGGCTGGCGCGCGGACTCTCATCCTCGCGTTCGCAATAGGGCTGGGTGGGATCGCCGGGGATCATCGCCAGCGCGGGCACGCGCGCGACACCATGCTGCCGGAACACGAGCGGATCGACGATGATCTGGACGTCACGCATGACGCACGACGGACCCTCGCAACCCGGATCGAGCCGCAGGATCTGTGCGGTGAGTTCGGCCATCGGGCCGATCCGGGTGAGCCCACCAGGCACACCGCGAAACGCCATCACGCCACGAACCCGCGCGAGTTGCTCGGCATAGGTGCGCAGCACCGGCACCGGCATCGAGGAGGATATGAACAGCACTGGCACCCAGCCCGTTGGGGTCGGGGCTACGTTTTTGGCGATGTCCGTGACCTCGCCGGGCTCGAGCCCGAGCGATTGCCGAAGGCGCTTCGCCATCGCCTCGCGCCGGGCCGCGAGCTGCGCTTCGCCGGCGGCGGCAGCGGCTCGGGCGCGTCGATCAAGCTCCGGCGAACTGTGCTGCTTGCGCAGCGCTTCAAACGCGCGCCGGCGAAGTTGCGGGGCTGGCTCGCCGGGCAGACGCGGGATGGCTGCATCACGCTCGGCTGGCTTGGCCCGCGCCATTGCGTCCTTCAGCCGCTTCATGGCAGGCTCGCCTTGGCGCTCAATCCCCTCCTTGGCGCTGTCCTGAGCCAGCGCCGAAGTGGCGAGAATCGCGAGCGCCGCGGCGAGACTATTCGCCGACCGCGTTGAGATACGCATCGATCTTGTCCTTCATATCGATCTGGATTTGCGACGCCGCGCGGCTTTCGATGTCCGCATAATATTCGCTCAGATCCATCTTTGCGAAATCGAGCGCCTGAAACTCCTCGGGCGTGAAGCCGCGGCACCTCGGCTTGCGTGGCGTGCCCCAGCCGACGCCGTTGAACGATTTGAGCTGCGGGCGACCCTGTTCCTGGATGATGCGGCCGAGCTTGGTGTTGAAGCAGCAATGGCCCTTGGCCTTTTGCAGGCAGATCCCGAGGAAACTCGCCGTGCAGTAGCTGCCGACCTCGTGGCACATGCCCGACCCGCGCAGCATCGCGGTTTCCATATCCTGCTGGTCGCAGCCCGAGAACAGCAGCTCGACCATGAAGTTGATGGCGAGGCTGATCGCGATCGAGGTGGGATCGAAACCGAGGATCAGCGCATTGGCGCCCGCGCTCGCCGCCTGGTTCGCCGTGGCGCCTGCCTTGAACGCGGCAAATGCCGCGCTCATGCCGTTGAACACGCCCTTCACCACCGCGATCTTGGTGCCGATCGACGTAATCGATGAACCCATCCCATCCTTGATGATCCTGCCCTTGTCCTTGCAGCAATTCTTGAAGGTCACGCCGAGCCCCGGCGGCCGGCAGCGCATGCCGCGGCCGCTGAAGATCTCGATCCGGCCAAGGCAATTGCCCTCGGCATCGACACCGCCATCGGCCGGGGTGCCGGCATCGTCGATCGGTGGCACTTGCTCGACCGGATTGGCCGCGGGATCGGCGCAGAGATTGGGCGAGCAGCTCGGCGCGCCGCCGCCGAGCGGGACCGCGCAACCATGCTGGTCGCCTAGCGGGCAGCTAAACTGCCCGTCCGGTTGAGCCTCGCAGGCCATTTGCTGCAACGGACAGAGCCAGCCAGGCGCGCTGGCGGTCGGCATACAGGCCGCGACCTCGCCGCTGTCGGCGGCATCGCCATTGCCGTTGAGATCGGCGGCGCACAGCTGCGCCGGGGCCGGATCGAACGGCGTGCCGGCGGGCGGCGGCGGTGGCGGCTCGCTGGGCGGCGGCACCGGTTCTTCGGGGAGCGGGGGTGCCGGTGGCAAACCCGGATCGGGCGGCTGCATCGGCGGTTCGACCTGGCCGGGTAGCGGCACCGGCTCGGTCGGCCCAGTTTCGTCTGGCAGCTGCGGGAGGACTTGCGCGGTCCCGGGCGCGGACGACACTAGTTCACCAAAGGCTCGGGCCGACGCCGTCTGCGTGACGATCAGGAAGGTCAGCAAGGCGGCCAGCAGCAGCGCCACCTTTGACGGCGGGAACCAGCTGCGCTCGCTCATTGCGGTGCCGCCGTGCAGGTGAGGTCGGCGCCGGCAAGGCGGACGGTCTGCATCATCACGACCGCCTCCGGGAAATCGTCGAGGCAGCCGCACGCCGAGACCAGCTCCTCGCCGGGGCCGAGCGGACAGACATTGGCGGTGCCGCAGCTATGGTAGAAGGTGTCGAACGAGGCTGGATCATTTTGCTGGGTTCCGATCACGCCCTGCAGGGCGGTTTGGGTGTTGATCTTGGGCGCGCGCGTCTTGCAGATCGGCTCGCACGCCGGCACCGAGCCGCGGTCGGGCAGCGAGAAGGGTCTGGTGGTTTCGGCCGTGCCGCCGGCGGCGGTGCGCGTGCGGTCCGCGAGCAGCGTCTCGGTCGAGCGGCCGAGGATATAAGCCCCGCGGCTCAAGTCCGGTGTGCGGGAACCGCGCTGCTGTCGATCTCGCAGCGATAAATGCGGTCGCGCTGGAAGAAGTCCCGTTGCAGTGTCACCGCGCAGGCCGAGGCGCCGAACTGACGGACTTGTGGCAGCGGGCGCAGGCCCGTGTTGATGCCGTTGCGGAAGGTCTGGACGCCATCGACGAACTCGTCCGAGATGCGGCACTTGGTGTCGCGGTCGAGGATGCCGCACTGGTCGACGATCTGCTCGCGCGTGCGGCAGCTGTCATCGATCTCGATTCCGACCCGGGCGCGCGCCTCACCGCCATCGGCGACCGCGACGCGCAGCCAGATTTCATGATCGCCTTTGGTCAGCCAGGGCTTGAGGTCGAGATTGGGGCTGGCATGAAACGCGCCAGAGCGCTCGCACTTGCCGGGCGGCAGGCCTTGCGAACTCCATGGCGCCGGGCCGGAGGCGACCAGCGTGCCATCGACACGGATCTGCGCCCAGTCATCGGCATAATAGTCGAGTAGGCGCGCGCCAGTGATGCGATCGGGGTCCTCGACCCGGAGCGTCATGCGGAAGTCGATCAGGCTGCAATTGCCACCACGCAGCGAATTGTCCCCGGGCGAGCCCATCAGATATTCGATGGTGTTGCCGGTGCGCGTGGTCGCGTAGCCGCCCAACACGCGCTGCACGATGGCGTCGAGGTCAGCGCCTTCGACCGTGACCTGGCGCTCGATCGTGCAATGGCGCACCTGCTGCGCCTTGCCGAGTCCAGCGGGTGAGCCTGAAAGGGTCTGGAACAGGCCGCTGTTGGCGGCCGCAGCCGCGGCGTCTGCCGCGATGATTTGGGGGTTCGCGCGATAGCTGCTTTGCGGCAGCGCGGGGCTGGCGGTGCAGGCGGTGGTCTGCGCGCCGGTATAGCGGATGACCGGCCCCTCGATGACCGCCTGCGCCACGCCGAGCCGGGGATCGGCTGTGGTGAGCGCACCGATCATCCCGCCGCCAAGATCGCGCAGCACGCCAGCGAGGTTGCCCCAGGCGAGGTTCGTTCCGCAGCTGTTGTTGATGCAATAGCAGCCGGCAAGCTCGGTCAGCGGCGCCGCGCTGAGCTTGAGGTTGCGGTCCGCATCTACGTCCCAGCGGAACGGCTTGCATTGCGTCCAGGTGCCGGGATCGCAAGCGATCACGCCATTGGCGCACAGGCCCGACACGGGAACCGGCAGCGTCGAGCGGCTGTCGACCGCGCCGTCGAGATCGGTGTCGCGCGCGATCTGGACGTGCATCAAATCGCCGGTCGCGCCAGGCTGCGCGATGATCTCGAGCAAGGTCGCGGTCTTCTGACAGGCGAGGCTGGAGTTGAAGTTGCGCTTGCCATCGATCGTCGCGATCGGCTGTCCGGCGAGACCCGGCGTCACATAGTTGCGCTGGATCGCCTCGCTGTCGCTTGACCGGGCGCGCGACGCCGCGGCGGCTGCCTGCGCGCGATCCTCAACGCTCTGCGTCTCGGGTTGTTGCTGCGCCTGAGCTTGTGCGTGAAGCACAATAAAGACCAGCGCGGCCGCAACGGGGCGGGCCTGGGAGAGGAACGCGCTCCGTCGGAGGGGCGCGGCCGCGCTGGCCAGGGGTGGAGCGGCGCCGCGGGGGCGATGCGGCGCCGCTCCTGTCTCGCGCACCAGCCAGCGGCCATCCAGGCCTTGGCGGGCAGACCGAACAACACCGGCCGGATGCGCGCGACATGGGGGAAGCGATCGGCTCATGGCACCGGGATTCCGGCGCAGCAGATCACCTTTTCGAAGAGCATGAATTGGGCGTTGTCCTGGCCCGGGGCGTGCTTGCCGCTCGTCCAGAGCGCGCCGGGCCGGCCGATATTGACGCACTTGCCGCCCTTGACCGGCTCCATCAGCTGGAGCTTGTAGCGCGACTTGGTCCAGATCGGGCTTGGACGGAACGAGCAGCCATCGCTCGAGCTGATCGTGAGCGCGCCCAAGCGCCCCATCATGAAGGTGCCGCGCGCCGCCAGCCCCGCCCACGCCTCGACGCTGTCGCCGAAATGGATGTCGCCCGCGATCGGATAGGTCGATCCCCAGCTCCCCATGCACCAGAAGAGCGGATCGATGACCTTGCCGGCGGCCGCCGCCGCGCTGTCGGCCATGCAGGCGAGCCCGGCGGCGGGATTGCCGAACAGGATCGCCTCGGGCTGGATGATCGCGCCCAAGGTACCCGACTGCCAGGTCGGCAGCACTTCGGTGATCAGGGCGACGTCGAAGCCGTCATCCTCGATGCACGGCAGGTCGGTGAACATGTCGAGCATCTTCCAGACCGGCGAGATGTAATAATGCATTTGAGCGAACATCTTGCGCGTGTTTGTTCCATCGGAAATCGAACTCTGGCTGCCCTGCAGCTTGCCGTCAGTCGCCATGATGTCGGCGCCAAGCGCCATCATGCAGCCGGGCTCGGTCACGACATCGACCATCCGGTTGGGCGACCAGAAGGAGACTTTGACGCCGAACCAGAATTGCGCGCCCTTGCGGCAGGCGCAGAGCGGTGCCGAAGCCGATTGCGCGTCGAGCGCCTTGTCGAGCTTGTCATGGCTGCCGATGCGCACCCCGCCGATGGTGATCGGGAAGATGCAGTTCCAGCGTACCTTGGTGATCGGGTTGAACATCGTGCTGGTCGGGCATTTCGAGGCCTGTGCAGGCTGCGCAACGAAGAGCGGCGCGGCGACGCCGAGTGTCAGTGCCGAGAGCAGGAGGCGGGCGCGGCGGATCATTTGACGGTGCCTGCCTTGAGGGTGGCGGCACGGCTGCGCGGGCCGAACTCGGTCAGGACGAGCTTGTGGCCCGACTGGGCGACGATCACCGGAGCGACCGTGAGCCCGAGCCGGTCCTTCATCCGCTCTTCGAGCAGGTAGATCGCGCGGCCGGTACGTTCGCCAAGCTCGATCGCATCGCCGGCGGTGACGATTACGAAGTCCGATGGCCGTGCGGCCTCGAGCGCCCAGGCGAGATCGCGTGGATGCGCGATCACCAGCCGCTGCGGCAGCTTGACATAGGTCAGCGGATTGAAGCTGTAGCCCTTGGGATAGAGCATGCGCCCGTCGGGCAGCTTCACGTCGAAGTCGAGCGTGTAGAAGGGCACCACGGTGCGGACCCGGTCGGCAGGCGCGGGATCGAGCGCGGCGGCGCGAAGTGCCGACCAGTTGTTGCGCGGCCCGAACTGCGCGCGCATATCCCTGGGTTGCTTCGCGACCCTGGCGGCGATCTCGGCCATCGCGTCGGGTTCGGCGATCGGCCAGGTGCGGCCGATGGTCGAAGTTGATGCGGGTTGATGCTGCGCCGGGGCGGCGGCAGCACCGGCCACGCCGATCAGCATGGCGCCGGCGAGCAGCGCGGCGATGGTGCAGCCTTGCGCTATGACGATCCAGCGCGGTGCGGCGTCAGCGTTCATCGCCGCCTCCGAAATCTTCCGGACGGGGCAGGCCGCACAGCGCGATCATGAACGAGGCGCCCGAGACGAAGGTGACCAGCCAGACGATCCAGCGCAGGTCGAGCGCGAGGTCCGGCCGCAGCATGGCGAGATAGAGCTCGACGAACAGCAGCACATAGCTGCCGACCGCGAGCCGCAGCGCGGCGGGCGAGGGCTCGGGCGAGACGAGACCGTTCATTGCGGCCTCCCGCGGCGCAGCCGCGCGAACAGGCGCGTGCCGGAGAAGGACAGGCCAAGCAGGAGCATGCCCGCTGCGAAGCAGGAGGCGCCGACCAGGACTGCGGCCCGCACTACAGTGTGGATAGGCTGGCCCAGCGCGAGACCAGCCATGAGCACGAGGCTGGCGAGCAGCAGCGTCTCGATCATCACAATACGCAACCGCCAGCGAAACGCCTCGGCCTCGAACCGCTGCGCGACGCGGCGTTCAATCAGCCGCTCGAGCTCGGCCTGGCTGTCGAATTGCAGCGGCAGCTGGCCGGGATGGACATGGGATTTCTGGCGCATGGTCATGCCCTCCCGATGTTGAGCTGATGGCTGGTGCCGAGGATCGTGGCGGGATCGACCCCGGCCAGCGCGCAGACCGATTCGAGCGGGGAGAGCCCCTGCCGGATCAGCGCGTCGAACGCGGCGACTTCCTCGGGCGCCGAGGTGTTGATCCAGTAGGAGAAGGGATCGACCACGAGCCGCGCGATGCCGAGGCCCAGCGGGGAGTCGATGAACACCTCGCTGTAATTGGGCTTGGAATTGCGGACCGATTTCAGGAGTTCGAGGACGAAGCCCGAATAGTCGAGGATCTTGTTCTCGACCGCCTTGTCATAGGTCGAGCCCTGCAGCAGAAACCGGGTCGCGGCATTTTCGAGGATGACCTGACCCGTGCCGCCGAACAGCTGGAGGTCGTTCATCGACTGCAGCACGATGCCGAACGAGCCGCGATATTTACGGGCGCGGCGATAGCCTTGGCCGAACGCCTCGGCGAGCCTCGAGAGGTCCTGGCCATCGGTGCGGGTCATGAACTGCGCTGCCTCGTCGCACAGCACGAAGCGCGGGCGGTCGCGTCCGGAAAGATAAAGTTCCTGGGTGACCGCGTTTACCACCACCATCACGATGACGTTGAATAGGTCCGGCATCGATTTCAGGCGCTCGAGTTCGAGCACGACGAACTCGTCGTTGCGGATGTCGAAGGTCGAGGCGCCGTTGAAGAAATGGCCATAGGCGCCGTCCGACCCGAAATCGCGCAGGTTGAAGGCAAGCTCGCGCGCCAGCGGGACGAGATGGTCGACACGGTCGAGCTCGCTGCTGGTGTTGGCCGGATAGGTGCCGAGCCATTGACGCACCGCATCGACGCCATAATCGGCGCGGCCGGTATAGATCGTCCATTGCACCGCGGATTTGAGCAGGTTCCACTCGGAGGTGGTCACGCCCTTGCGCGTCGAGGCGTTGGCCATCTCGGCGACGATCGCCACGGCCATAGTGATGGCGGACTGCTTGTCGTCGCCATCGAGCGCGAGCCCCATGTCGAACGGGTTCAGCACCATCCGCTCCTCGCCGATATCGATATAGCGGCCCGAGCAGAGCGTGCAGAGCTTACGGTAGCTGCCGCCGATATCGATGATCCGGATCAGCGCCGAGCAGGCATAATATTGCTGGCAGAGATTGTTGAGCAGGAAGCTCTTGCCTGCGCCGCTCTCGGCCGAGACGATGAAGTTGTAATTGTTGATGCGCGGGTCGAACAGGTCGAGCGTGACGAGCTGGCCCTTGCGGCCGGTGTAGAGCAGCGCCGGCCGGCCGCCGCCGCGAAAATCGGTCTGGATCGGCGCCATCAGCACCGCTGCCTTGACCGGCATGCGGAAATCGCGCTCGAGCATGCGCAGCGTGGTGCGGTCGGCATAGAGGCCGAACGGCAGGCTCATCACCAGCAGCGTCGGGTTGAGATAGCTCTCCTCCTGCATCGAGAAGGGCAGCGGCTCGCTTTCCCAGAGCCGCTTGGCGCGCGCGGCGAGTTCGCGCGCATGATGGCGGTCGCGACCGAACACCCAGAGGCACGGGATGACTCGCACGAACTTGGAGTTGCCGGCCTCATCCAGAATCCAGCCGATCTCTTCGATCTGCTTGCCGACCTCGACCGCGAACGAGCCCGCCGCCTTTTGCGCCGAGAGGATTTGCGCGCGCTTGTGGATCTCGAACTGCGAGTGATCGAACAGGATGTTGAGCGTGTAGAGGAACGGGCCGCCGATCTGGTCGCTGTCCTCGGCGCTGCCGCGCATCCCGCCGAGCAGCCGGTTGGCGCGCTCCGCCGTGATCCGGCGCGCTGGCGCCTTGGGCGTCAGGCAGCGCGCGACCTGGTTGCCGAGAAAGACCTCCGGGCCCTCGAACGCGAGATCGGGTCCGGCATCGATGATCTGCTTGGAGATCGGCGGCGCGTCGAGCGTGGCGCCATCGGCGAACACGCCGGGCGCGGCCTCGCTGACCCCGTTGAACACGCGCCGATAGAAGGCGATCATCTCCTCGGGCGCGAGCCGGCGGATGCCGAGCTTGGCGAGCTGCTCCTCGACCTGGCGCCGCAGATCCTCGTCGAGCGGGCGGCGCGTCTTGATCGAGAGGAAGGTGCGGAAGTTGCGCACCGGGATGTCGTGAAGCGCCTTGAGCCCGTCGCGGCCCGCGCTCAAATAGGCGCGCGTCTGCCGCGCCGAAGCCTGGATCAGCGGATCGTCGCGGGTCTTGAGATCAAGGAACGCGTCGAGCGTATCGTCGATCAGCGGGTCGGCGAAAAGTGTGCAGCTGCAGCACCGTCCCGTCGGGGAAATGCACGTTGAGCAGGCCCTGCAGCGCGCCCTGCACATGCGCGAACATGTAGGCGCTGGGGATGATCTCCCAGCCATGTCCCCAGCAATCGTCGACGCACAGAAACGCCTCGCTCGCTTCGTCCCAGGCGATCAGCGGCAGGAAGTCCGAGAAGCTGTCGCGCCGCACGCTGTTGCGCAGCCGGGCATAGCTGAGGCTCGAGGCGCGGGCGCTCATCGTTGCGGCTCCAGACCCTGAATGGCGGGGCTGGCGGGGTTGGCCACGTCGGGCGCGTCGTCACCCTGCTCGCGCACCTGACCGAGGATCGGCGCCTGCGCGGCGCGCGAGGGCGAGGAGATGAGCGTGCCGCCGACCACCCAGGCGGGCCTGTCGAGGATCGAATAGATGTAACGCGGCATATAGAGCCGGTCGGGCCGCTGGCGGTCGGCATAGGGAAGGACCAGGGTCCGCACCGTGCGCGCGGGCTTGAGCATCGGCGTGACCGGCGCTTCGAGCAGGCCCTTCAGTTCGCGATAGACGCTGTCGCGATAGCTGCCGAACGCGGTCGGGGCGGCCTTGCGGCGCTCGCCGGGTAGGGTGGGCGAACCCTGCTTTCTGAGTATTGCCGGGTCGTTGGTCACAGCCGGGTCTGACTTCGACGCGATCCCGGCAACGGCATCGTCGTGCGCCCGTTCGGGATGGATGCACTGGCCGTGATCGTCATTCTTGCAGCTGAACTTTTCAGAATAGGGCGACATTACTGAGCCGAGCGTGGCGCAGGCCGGGGTGAGCAGCGCCGCTGCCAGTGCGGTCATGCAGCGGGTTCGGGCGGCGAGCTTGGGGCGCATGATACAGGTTCCAATGGGAAGATGGGCGGGCATCAGAATTTGCTTCCGACGGTCGGCTTGATCTCGAGCGCGAGGCCTTCCTGGATCACCACGACGACATCCTTGGCGGCGCCGACCTCGACGACGGGGCCAGCCTGACGGGCGAGGTCGAGATAGAATTCGGTCAGCTTGTCGGAGGAGCGGGCGAAGCCGCCCGCGATCCCGGCCTTGGCGGCGTCCGCCGGATCGAGCGAACGCACCGAGCCCAGCGCCGAGGTCGAGACATCGCCGACGCTGCTCTCGACGGTCTGCGCGATGCCGGCGATCGTGCCGGCGATGAAGGTACGCGCGAGCGTGGCGCCGGCGCGGGTGACGACCTTGCCGGATAGGCCTTTCTTGCCGTCGGCATCGACGAAGAAGCCCTTGATCGGCTGATCGACGACCGCGCGCTCCTCGAAATCGATGCACGAGATCGACACGAGTTGGACCTCGACACGCTCCTTGGCGAGGCTGCCGGTGGCGTTGCCGACGACGAAGCAGCCGGCAAGGTTGGCCTTGACCTCATTGGGGAGCACGGCGGGGGCCTGCACACGCGCGATGATCGGCTCGGGATTGCTGGTCGCATCCTTGCTCGCCAGCGCGTCGATCCCGGTGAGCAGCCGGGCTTTCATGAAACCAGGTGGCAAATAGATCGTGCGCAGCTTTTTTTTTGAGCCTTCGGCGCCCCCGCCGTTCTGCGGCGCCACCACTGCGGTGGTGGCCGCGCCGATCGCGCCGACCTGACGCTCGACCGGCGGGGCGGGCGGCGCTTCGGGGGCCGATGGCATGGGCGGGATCGGCGGCGCATTGTCGCCCGCCGGGGCGTCGGGCGGCTGCGGCGGAAAAGCCGGAATGTCGCCGGGGAATGCTGACGGGAGAGGACCGGGCTCGCCGGCCTTCGTTCCGCCAGCTGTCGTTGGGCTCACCTTGCCTTCCTCGATCGCGGTCACGCGGTCGCCGAGCAGGCCCTGTCCCTCGAGGATCTTCTTGAGGTCGCCGCGCAGCTTGACCTCGAGGCTGTCGCCGCGCAGCCCTGCGCCCATGTCGAGCTTGGTCGCCTTGGCCGCGGTCTCCACTGGCTCGGACGAGCCTGAGCTCGCGGTGTAGAGCGCGAAGCCGGCGACGCCGATCATGCCCGCGATCCCGACCTGCTTGGCGCGCAGCTTCTGGTCGGAGGTCAGCCGCTGCCACTGCTTGCGGAAGTCGAGCAGCGCGGGGCGCTCGCTTGTCACAGGCTCACCTGCATATTCGCCGCGGTGGGGACGGCTGCGGTCATAGGCGGGCTTGGGCTTGGGATCCTCGCCGGCGGTCACAGCCCGGCACTCCGGCGGATCACGACGAGCCGGGCAGCATCGCCCGCGGCGAGGGTCAGGCGGTCGAGCGTGACCGCGAAGATGTCCGCGCCAAGCGTGGTGTCGAGAAAGGCGCGTTCGTCGAGCGTCACCGCTGCCGGCGAGGTCACCAGATATTCGCTGGCGGTGAGGCCCGCGCCCTCGATGGCGAGGCGGCGGCGCTCCTCGACGACGATGCCGGGCAGGTCGGCGATGGCGAGCCGGGCGCGGCCCGGCGCGATCTCGGTGAAGCTGCCGGGCACGCGGTCCTGCAGCAGCGCGAGCGCGATCGACACGGCGCGCTCTTCCTCGACCAGCGGGCCGAGCAGCGCCTCGTTGCTGCGCGCGCGCTGGGCAGTGCCCGGCACGAGCGTCACCGTCTGCGCCGGAATGTCGGCGGGCTCGGCATAGAGTGGGTAGATCGCCCCGTTGCACGACACATAGAATTCGGCGGGCTGCGTTACGAAGCTGCGCGTCTTCATGCCGGCTTCGTCGACTTCCCTGACAAGGAACTTGATCCAGGCGTCCGACCCGCCGCGTTCGACCGCAATGCCTTTCTCGGCCGAGAATTTGACGTCCTCGATCTCGCCGCCGACGCACACGAGGTGATTGACGTCGCGGTTCGAGAGCCGAAGCCGGCTCGTCTGGTCGGGTAGCGCCGCGATCGACTGGGCAAGGACAGGAGCGGGGAGTGCGGCGCACAGCGCCGCCAGGCCCGAGGCAAGCCTCGAGCGCTTACCGGGGATCGGCATTGAAATCTTCCTCCTGGAGGGCGGTCAGCCAGAAGCGGCCATTGTCGATGAAATATTTGATGCGCAGCGTGCCCTGGAACTTGCGGATCACGCCGCCGATCACGCGGACCTTCTCGACTGGCACCACGATTTCCGTGGTGGTGAACGTCACCGGTTTGTCGTTGCGCACATAGCTGGCGATCGACAGCGTCGGGTTGCGCGAGAGCTCGTCCAGCAACTCGCTCAAACTGTCGCGCAGGCCGTTATAGGCCGAGGGGTGGACGAGGCTCAGCAGCTCCTGGAACTGCTGGTCGGCGGAATAGGCCGAATAGGTCCCTGACAGGCTGACGATGTTGCGCGTGATCGTGCGCAGATATGCGTCGGACGGCTTGTTGCCGGTGACATAGAGGTCGCCGCGCGCGCCGAATGGCACAATCACCGTGCGCTGGTTGAGGTTCGAGGTGTAGAGCAAGGTGCCCAGCACCGCGGTGATGCCGAACAGGCCGGCGATCGCGAATTTGAGCAGCCGGTTCTCGTCGAACAGATTGGCCGACCCCAGCAGATAGCGGTGGAGGTGCCAACTCGGCCTCGTGTCGCCGATTATGTCGGGGGGCGCCCTGCGCCGGAATGGATGTGACATGCGCCGCTACTCGTAGAAGCGGGTCTGGGTCGGACCCGGATAGTGACGGAAGCGCAGCAGGCCCCAGCGCCAGGCGGCATGCGGGATGAACCCGCGCGGTTTGGTGCGCTTCCACGGGATGAAGAGGAGAAGCGCGCCGATCAGCGCCCACCCGACCAGCCCGCCGACGATCACGGCGACAAAGATGGTCGACATCACGACGATGAACTCCTGGCTGTCGAACCAGAGGATCTGGACCGGCCGGTGCAGGAACTGTGGAAGACGCTCGTCCATGCCCTTCTCCCTTGCTTGTTGATGCGCTTGGTGGATTTCCGGGAGGCGACCCTTCGCCCCCCGGCGCTTCGCGGCCGCCGCTTGAGGCGCGGCGGCGCGCGCCTTCAGATCACCATCCCGAAGGTCTGCAGGATCGAGTCGGCCTTGATCAGGCAGACCGCCGCCACGATCGTCGGAATGCCGATCATGATGTTCGAGAACAGGCGCGAAACGCCGAACAGGAAGGCCGCCACGCCGCCGACAAAGCCGAGCGGACCCTTGACGCCCTGGTTCACGACGATGTTGTAGATGTCGTAACCCAGGTCGCCGACCTTGGGCTGGGCGAAGGCATGGGCCGCGCCGGCTCCGGCAACAAGCGCCAGGACCAGCAGCAAGGCGGCGTCCGCCGTCTTGAGGCCGCGCGCAAAAGTCAGTTTGAACATCGATGGTCTCCACGAAGATGGGAGCTGTCCGAAGCTATGCCTGCCGGCACGATGAGGATCGTTTCCGGCCGGCGGCGGCACTGGACGGCTCCCGCGGGGGGCGTCGCCGCCGGCATCCCGGTGCTCGTGTCGCCGGACGGACGCGTGGCGCGCCATGGCCGGGCAGGGCGCGAGACCCGCCAGATGGGTGGAGAAGTGGGATCGGCCCTGAGGCGCCGAACCCTTACGGCCGCGCATTGCCGGCCTGCTGCTTTGCGTCGAGAAAGGCCTCGATCTCGGCCTGCTGGAAACCGGAGATCAGCTTGCCGTCGGCGAACAGCGTGGGCGTGCCGGACACGCCAAGCTTGCGCACCATCTCGGCATGCGCCGCGACCTTCGTCGCGCCCTCTGCGCATTTGCCGAGCGTCTTCGGGACCGAACCCGAATAGACCGCTCGGAATGCAGCCTCGGGATCGGCGGCGCACAGGATATGCTCGGCCTTGGCCGCTGCCTGGGGATGGATGCCGCTCACGAAAAAGACGAGCCGCCGCACCTGTTTGCCCTCGGCCGCTTTCGACGACCAGAAGCGGTCGAGCGCCTGGCAATAGGGGCAATCGGGGTCGGTGAATTCGATCACCACCGGCGCGGATTGAGGGCCGATCGCCAGCGCCTTGCTGGTGTCGATCGCGCCGAGCCGTTTGCGCGCGCTGGCGTCCTGCGCCAGCGCCGTGACGTTGACGCCGTTGCGGTCATACACCGCGGCGAACAGCAGGTGGCCGCTCTCCGGCGCGAAATAGATCATTCTCCCGCCGGCATTGGCTTGATATAGCGGACCCTTCACAGGCGCCGGTCCGAAGTCCTCGAACTGCAGGTTCGTGAAGGTCTGGCGTAGAGCTTGTTGCGCGTCCCGTGCGGCTGCGGCGAGCGGTTCCTCGGAACTCGGCGAAGCGTCCTGCGCGAGGGCAGGCGCGGCGAGCAGCGATGCGCTGAGCGCCGCGCCGAGCGCCAGTTCAGCGAGGCGCCGCATCGGTCACCTCCGTGGCGCTGAGCGTGCCGTCGAGCAGGGCGCGGTCGACCTTCAGCGTCGCGCCGATCGCCACGCTGGCGGGCCGCGCCGCGCTGATTGCCGGGACCGGTTCGCGGCGCGGTTCGATCACGAAGCCCTGCTCGGTGGCGGCGACATCGAGAGGTACGCGCTTGCTGCACGGATAGCCTTCGGCGTCGGGGCGATAGCTCTGTGCCTGCGCCCAAGGCGTCAGGCATGGCACAGTTGGGAAAAGGGCAAGGGCAGCTATGCACCATGACCGCATCGGCATGACGTTGTTCTCCTGCTCGCGCAGGGCACTGCGCGCGGTTCGATTGGACCATCCGGCAAGCAAACCGTTCGTTCGGGCCGCCGGAGACAGGAGGGGGAATGCGGAAGGTGGCGGCGTTCGACAATCGTCAGGGCACTGAACAACCGGAGCGGCAGGCAATGCATCTCAAGTCCTTGCGGCGCCGCAGAAGCGCTCAATTGTTCATCTCGGGTCCGCGTCAGGTTGCGGGGGGCAGTGAAGTGCCTTCGATCCTTGTCGCGCTGGCTCATTCCGCCGCGAGCAGCGCGGCTGTGTTGGCACTTGGGGGGAGGGGCCGGTGACTCGCCAATCACGAACCTTCAAGCTGCAGCTCTCGCCCGCCGGGATGGACCTCCTGATCGAGGCGCACTGCCATTTGATCCGCTCGACGCGGCAGATGCTGGCTTGGGGCACGACGCTACAACTGGCCGTGCTGCATCTTGAGACGATCCCGACGGCCACGATTGCCGCGAAGCTCCGTCGGCTCCCGTCGGCTGGACTGAACGGCAGCGAAAAGTTCTTCCTGGGCGCGCCCAAGGGCCTGGGTGAGTGCGCGGCTGGTATCGCCGCGCAGATCAGCATCGATGGCGATCCGCCCACGATCGTCAGCATCTATCTGGTCGCGCTGCAGATCTCGCTCGATGCGGATCCGCCCGAATTGTTGGCGGCGCTGGAGCGAGCCCGTCGAACGACACCGGCCAGACTCGGTCCGAAACGGATGTAGTCGCTTAGGCGAACACGTTGTGAATTCTGGAAATACTTGCCGCAGTTCAGTTTGACCGAGGTGTGTTGCACACCCTACCACGCGTCGCATCAGCCCTTGGCGGGCGGACGCTCCAGGATGGAGACGCGTGCATGTCGCTCGACTGCGAAGAGCCCGACGCGGATGGTCCGCTTTGTTTCGTGAAGGAACGGTCCGGCCGGCGGATCGAGCAAACGCGCAAGCGCGAAGGGATTACCCAGCGCGAACTGGCGAAGTCGCTCGGCATCGGCGTGCGCTGGCTACGCGAGATCGAATCCGGCAATCCCAAGGTCCGGCTCGATGATCACCTGCGCTGCGCCTACCAGCTCGGCATGTCGACCGGACACATCCTGATCCCACTGATGTTCGCCAGCCAGAAGATGGCGTTCCCACGCCAGCTGGCTGGCGACCTGCGCGAATTCGAGCGCCTGTGCGTCGAGATCATCGCGAAGCATCAGCTGGAGCAACTGACTGCGGCCCTGACACCGAAGTGGCGCACGCCCTTCGCCGCTTCAGGCTGACCATGTCGGTTGAGACAAGCACGCAGGAACGGGTCTATCGAGCGCTCAAGGAAGAGTATCTCGATGGCGTGTTTCACGCTGGGATGCGCCTCGACCTCCATGCTGTCGCCGATCGGCATCGCGCGAGCACCACGCCGGTGCGCGAGGCGATACAGCGCATGGTCGGTGAGCAGCTGTTCGAGGCGCATCCGGATGGTGGAATCCGGGTCGTGCGCCCCGATATCGACGCGCTGGCCGGCCTGTATGTCTGGAACGCGCAGCACCTCCTGGGAACATTGCGCCTCGCGGACGCGGCCCTGCTGCGCGGCTCGCTACGATTATTTAGGGAACGAATGCCTGGCACCGCCCCCGGCGATCACGCGGCATTCACTGCGATCCTGTTCCGCGCGATCGGCGAAGCCACGGGAAATGCCGAGTTTTCCGATCAGATCCAGCGCATGAGCGAGCGGCTTCACTATACGCGACTCGCCGAAGCACGGCTGTTCGACGACCCCGATCGTGAGCTCCGGACATTCCTCCGCAACGGAAATATCGACGTGCGGACGAACCTGCGCAGGCGCATCATCGCCTATCACCGCCGTCGAATTGATCATGTCGGCTCCATTTCCGACGCGCTTTGGCAGCGATGAGCCGGGCTAGAGAGCATCCGATCGAGGGTTTACTTGGTAGCGATCGATATATTCGGCAAATCTTGCGCAGAATATCCCACGGCGGGTGACTTCCTGCCGACTTATACTTGCGGTGCCGACATTCCGTCGTGCCATGCAAGGAGAAGTACCATGCAGAAGGAAGTGCTCGAGCTGGGCATCGCCAGCCAGGAAACCAAGGGCGATCCGGTCATCGGCGAGCCGGACACGTTCGAGCTGCAGAAGCTCGTCTCCGGCCTGTCCGCCGACTGATCGAGCGGGCGCACGGCATCTGCCGTGCGCCCTCTTTCCGGAGCGCCCGCTTATGCATCTCACCAGTCCAGATGGTGTTTATTTCTGCCTGCTTGGCGAGCGCTCCATTTTCCTCGACGTCGAGCGCGATCGCTATTTCGCGGCTTCGCCTGAGACGACGCAGGCGCTGATACGCGCGATAGAGGGAACCTCCGTCTTGGGCTCCGACGAAGCCAAGCTTCAGCCGCTGCTCAACGAAGGCCTGCTGTCGGTAAGCCGCGATATCTCGCGGCCGCTCGGCGAGATCGTCGTAACTCCGGCAATGCGCGACCTGAGGGCGCAAGGCACGGCCCGCGCCGGGCTCGCCATGCTCGCGGTCCTGCTGCAAGTTCGCGCGCGACGCGAACTTCGCCGCTCCGGTTTGGCGGCCGTGATCGCCAGGCGCGCCCAGGCGAAGCCGCGCCACCGCCATCGCGAGATCGAAGCGATTGCCGCGGCGATGCGTTTCTCGAATCTCATTATTCCCGCGCACGAACGTTGCCTCATGAAATCGATCGGCCTGTTCGATCTCATGGTCGCAAGTGGACATCGGCCGACGCTGATATTGGGAGTCCGGGATTGCCCGTTCACGGCGCATGCCTGGGTCCAGCTCGACGCCCTGGTGATCGGCGACGAGCAGGAGCATGTCACGCGCTACCGACCGATCCTGGCGGTCTGATGGCCTTTCGCTTTCTCGCCGTCATCGAGCGCCGCAAGGGCACTGGCGCAGGGATCGAGACGCGGCGTCTGGCAGGGCTGGGCCTGGCGGCCGTCCCGACCATTGGGCAGTTGGCCATCTGGGCGAATGAGCCGGCGCGGGTGATGACCGCTCCTTCGGGCCGGGCGCATCTGCTTGGCCGATTGTTCACGCGCTCGGACCGGCCTGTCCGGGTGACGGCGCTGGAACCGCAGTTCGATCGGCACAGCGAGGTGCCGGCGATCCTGACGAACCGCTTCTGGGGCCAGTATGTCGCCATTTCGCAATGCCCGCTCGGCTCGGTGCAGGTCTATCGCGACCCAAGTGGCGCGCTCCCCTGTTATGTGCGCGAAACCGCCGATGCGATCTTTCTCCTTTCGGATCTCGATCTCGGTATTGCGGCGGGCCTGATTGATCCGGAAATTGACTGGGATGCGATGGCCGCCGCGCTATTGCGACCCGCGCTTCGGCGCACCGAGACGGTGCTGCGGGATGTCTATGAGGTTCCGCAGGGCTGGATCCTCGGCATCAGCGGCGCGCGCTACACCGGATTGACGCAGCATTGGTCACCCTGGGACTATGTGCGGCCGAGCCGCCTTGCTCCCGCGGAATTGCGTGAGGCGCTGCGGGCAACGGTGGTGAGCACGGTCCGCGCGCTCGCCAGCGATTTCGGGCGCGTTCAACTCTGTCTGTCGGGCGGCCTTGATTCCTCCATCGTCGCGGCGGCGCTTGCTGACACGAGCACGACCTGTCTCAATCTGGTCTCGCCGGGACCCGAAGGCGACGAGCGCGGGTTTGCGAGGCTCGTCGCCGATCATGTCGGGCTGGAGCTGGTCGATCGAGATTACCGGCTGGACGATATCGTGATCGGCACCTCTAGCGCGCTGCACCTGCCGCGGCCGGTAGGGGCGCCGGGACGGCAGGCGCTCGACCAGGCCAACCGCCGCGTCGCGAGCGAGATTTCGGCCGAGGCGATGTTTTCCGGCAATGGCGGGGACAATGTGTTCTGTTTCACGCAATCGGCCGCACCAATCGCCGACCGCATCAAGTCGAGACGCCAGCGGATCTCGGCTTGGCGCACGGTCGCTGACGTCTGCGAGCTGACCGGGTGCAGTGCCTGGGAGGCTTTGTCGCGAGCGATCCGCAAATTGCCGAGGGGTGCTGCTCGCCATCGCTGGCCGAGCGACCTGCGCTTTATTCATCCCGACCTGACGGAGGCGATAGGATCGGCCGAGGCAGAACATAGCTGGTTGGAGGTCCCCGACCATGGCTTGCCTGGACGGGCGGCGCATATCGCGGCACTGCTTCGGCCGCAGAATTTCAGCGAGGGCTTTGCGCGCGACGAGCCGCTCGAGTTGATCACGCCGCTGCTGGCGCAGCCGATTGTCGAGCTCTGCTTGTCGATCCAGACTTGGCAGTGGATCGAGGGTGGCCGCGATCGTGCGGTCGCCCGAAATGCCTTTGCCGGGCAACTCCCGCACGCGATCGCAAGGCGTCGGACGAAAGGCGGACCAGGGGCGTTCTATCGCCAGATCGTCGAGCACAATCGGGCGGCGATCATGCAGAATCTGCTCGAAGGGGAGCTGAGCGCGCGGAAGCTTATCGATCGCACAGCGGTCGAGGCGTTTTTTCAGCGCCCGGTGGATGCACAAGGCGACGCCTACGTGCGGATCCTTACGCTGAGCGATGCCGAAGCCTGGGCGCACGCACGAGGAACAGGCTACTGACGCCCTCAGCGTGAGACCTAAATCAGGCGATGGCCTGCAGCCCCTTGCGCTGAACGATCGAAAGCAGTCGAAGCGCGGGACCGCCCGGCCGCTTCACATTGCGCTCCCAGTCCGAGACCAGGTTGCGCGACACATTGAAGTAGGCCGCAAATACGGGTTGTGAAACGCGCTCGCGTTCGCGCAAAGCGCGGATTTCCGCGCCTTCAATGACGGGAATGGGCGCAAGGCATGCCTTGTCGAAACTGCGCAAAGTCTCGAGCGAAACAACGCCCGCCTCATGGGCGCCGCTGATCATCTCATGCACAGCGCCGGCAATCTCGCTGCGATAGGTCTTGGCCTCAGCTTTCTTCGTCATCGTCCATCTCCACCAGTGCGCCAGAGCGCACCAACGCGTCTAGATCTTCTTGCTGCCATCCCAACACCTCGCTCGCGGTCTGCTTCAGCAGTGCAAGGTCGGCCTTGGAAATATTGTCCCGGGCCGACTTTGCGAACCCGAACAGGAAAACAGCCCGGTCGCCACTGCGGAAAACGATGATCGAGCGATATCCGCCCGATTTGCCGCCACCCGGCCGGGCGATGCGCTGTTTGATAAGGCCGCCGCCCAGATCGGCGTCGATCAGGCCCGCGTCCGCCTGTTTGACAGCAGTGATCAACACCTCGTTGTTCAATCGCTCCTTTCGCGCAAAGCGCTCGAACCAGCCGTTCTTGAAAATTCGCAACGGCCCGGTCTCCTTGGTCTGGAGATATCACACAAGGTGTTATGTATCAATTGCCCGCACGAATGCTCCCGCCGCTATGGCGCAGGTTGGCGACGAGATGCGGATCGCAGCGTAGCCCATCGCCCGAGGTCCGAGGGCATCGCGTCCGGTGATGAGCTACCCTTGAGCCAGAAGCTGAACCAGGCGATGTTGCGGCGATAGACGGCAAGCCGGTGAGCAGGTTGCCATTTCGTATGATGCTCGTCCGGAAAGACGATCAGGTCGATCGGCGCCCCGGCTTCGCGAAGTGAGGTGAAGGTTTCCAGGCTGGCGAGATATTCATCGTCCGATGACTGCACAAGTAAGGGCGTGCGGAACCGCTTGGCGTTGGTAGCGATCGAATAGGGTTCCCAGAATTCCGGTTTGTCTTCGGTGTAGGCTGGGTAAAGATAGGTGCGAAGCCGGGCTGACCCGGTCAGTCCCAGCAGGGGCGCAAGCGTCTTGGGTTCCTCGCAGCAGCCGCTCAGGGCTGCGGCGGCGAACAGCGAGCTGTTCACCAACGCGAACTGCGCCGAGACACTGCCATCGCTGAGGCCCGTGATGCCAACCCGCGCCGGATCGATGAGGCCACGCCGGTCGAGCAGCGCGACTCCGGTCGCATAAGCCGACAGCACGCTCCTGCGGTCAGCCCAGCCGCCATAATTAAGCTTGGCTCGTTCCGCGAAATTCGTGCCCGGGGTTAGGCTCGATACATAGTCCGGCCGTTCGAGGCTGAGCACGGCGAACCCTTGGGCGGCAAGCGCGAAGATTGGATATTCGTCGCCCGTGCCGCCGCGAAGGAAGCCACGTGTGCGGTACTGTACGATGATGAGCGGCACCCGTTCGCCAGGCTTGCGCGTCGGTGGTAGGACCAGATCGCCATAGATCTC
The DNA here is from genome assembly GCF_024211275.1 of Sphingomonas tagetis. Lineage (GTDB taxonomy): Bacteria > Pseudomonadota > Alphaproteobacteria > Sphingomonadales > Sphingomonadaceae > Sphingomonas > Sphingomonas tagetis. The sequence goes on along the minus strand of NZ_JAMLDX010000015.1, from coordinate 78,825 downwards.
GATGCCTCGATCATTCGTCCACTGGAGCCGCTCGACGGGGCCGAGCCGGAAGCCTGCGAATTCGGGATTGGGGTCGAAAATCTCGCTGATCTCGCCTGTTTTCGTGTCGACGCTCACGATTCGGCGGGGCCGCGCGGACTGCTCGAGCGCGCAGACGAGTCGCGTCCGGGCAGGGCGGCAGCCCAGCAATTCGTCGCGCGTGGTCAGGAGATGACGCGGCGAGCTGTGGCCGGGTTGCCAGCTGTAGAGCGAGATCTGGCTATTGCCCCAGCCGGTACGGCGCAGAAACCAGACTTCCCTTTCGTCACGGCTCCACCAGAGGGCCGTGAACTGCCCCGCACAGGCCGCTGCGGTGCAGGTAATTTGCTGCCGGCCGGTGCGACGAACCCGCAACCGGCCATCGTTCCAGGGGCTGCTCGGGTCATCGGGCGCGATCCAGGCAACGGCAATAGGGGATGCCGCCGTCCAGATCGCGCCCTCAGGCACGGCTTCATGCCGACCGAGCGCCTCGCGCTCGTCCCCGTCGGCGGGCCGCACCTGTCCGATGAGGTCGATTCGCTCGACCAGCGTTGCGGTCGGCTCTCGATGTGAGGGCCGATTTCGAGCGAGCGGTGACCAACGCTCGTCGAAGACGAGACCGGATCCGCCCTCGTCGTCGATCGCCTGCAGCGCCTCACGCCGCTGCGGCCGGGTGCGAAACAGGATCGCGCCGTCGCTCGTCCAGTCGAACGCCTCCACATCGGCATCGGCGTGGGTCAATTGTCGGCTGCCCGAGCCATCCGCCGCCGCGACCCAGACCTGAGTTCGGCCGGCGATGCGCTTGAGAAACCCGATATGGCGGCCGTCCGGCGACCAGATTGGCGTAATGAGCTGTGGTTCTCCGCTCGGATAGTTGGACAGCGGGCCGCGCTGGAAATGCACGCGGATCAACTCGCCCCCGCGATCGACCACAATCTGCTTCGCTGGTGCATCCGGCTCGATGACCAGCACGGCGTGACAATGGCTGTTCGTGCCAGGATCCGCACGCCGTGCCTGAAACGCGATCTGCTTGCCGTCGGGAGATACCCCGATTGGGCTCCGGTTCAGGAACGTGACCGCGCCGGGCCCGATATCGCGAAGGCGCGCGAGATCGATAGGCTCGATGTCCCGCGAGTCGCGCGCGCCGGCCGGATCGGCGGGCACCACGTCCTCGCAGGATGCCCGCGCCGAGGTCGTGGCCAGCACGATCGCGGCGAGCGAAATCATGCCGCCCTTGGCAATCCGGCGCGGGCATCTGCTCACCATTGCTTGCGGATCGTGAAGCTGAAGAATCGGCCGACCGGCGAATAGTTGGTCGAGTCATAGGTCGGATCGGTGGCGAGCGAGTTGCGGATCGTATCGGGCGGCGCATTGAGCAGGTTCGACGCTGCCAGCGACAGCTCGAGCCGATGGAAGGGCGAGCCTTGCGCCTCGACCCGGTAGGTGATCGCCGCGTCGAGCGTGGTGAACGATCCCACATCGACAAATGGCGAGACGCGCCGGTCTTCGGTGCCGCCGACATAGTTGAGGTACGAGGTGACGGTCAGTCCGCCTTCTTGCCAGCTCACGCCGCCGCGCGCGCGCCAGTGCGGCGCCCGGAAGATCGTACCTGCCAGCTGGACCGTGGGCTGGCCTGCCACCAGCACCTGCTCGCTCTCGATATAGCTGCCGCTACCGAGCAGGGTCAGCGTGCCCGTAGCCCCGACGCCGAACGCATAGCGCAGGCTGAGATCGATACCCTTGATTGCCTGGCGCGACGAATTGCGCTGCCGGTTGTCGACGATGGCCACCACGCGGGACGCGTCGAACGGAACGCCGGCCTGGTTCGACAGGCCCGTCGGCGCATTCGCCAATGCCGCGGCGATCTGCTCTGGGGTCGGGGTGCGCGTGATCAAATGCGCATAGACCGGATCGGCGAAAAGGCCGAGCGTGGAGCTGATCGGCGCGACGATCCGGTCCTTGTAAGCGACATCGAAATAGCTGGCATCGATGATCGCTCCGGGCAGGAAGCCTGGCCGCCAGGCCAACGCGAGTGTGAGGTTTTCGGCACGCTCGGGCTGGAGGCCGTCAGGGTTGCCGCCTGACAGGTGCAGCACGGTCGATCCGGCCGGGAAGGTGGACGTGCCGTATGCTGTCGCCAGGCGCAGCGCGACGGACTTGTACTGGAACTCCTGATACAGCGTCGGCGACTTGAACGATCGCCCCCAGCTGGCTTTCAGGTCGAGATCGCGCACCGGCGAATAGAGGATGCCGAATTTGGGCGTCGCGACCCCGCCGAGCACGTCATAATGCTCGTATCGAACCGCACCGCTGAGCGTCAGCCGATGGATCAGCGGCGTCGAATTTTCGGGCTCGATAAGCGGTGCGCGGACTTCGGCGAACCCGTAGCGGCTATCCCGCGCCCGAGCGAAATCGCCCGACACGCGCAGTGTCCCGCCCGTGATCGAGCGGGTGAATAAGTCGAGCGTGTTCGATCGATAGCCCCCGCCCAACGCGACCCTCAGCGTGCCGCCGGGCAGCGATGCCAGCGAGCCTGTGATGCCCGCCTCGCCGGTCTTGAGGATGTTGTTGTAATCGACGAGCGCCGTCAGCGCCAAGGCGCCTGCCGAATAGAGCCGGGTCTGCACGCCGGTGCGGCTCTCGCCATAGGTGCCTTCGAGATAGGCTTCCCAGCCCGGCGCAACGTCGATCGCCAGTGACGGCGACACCGAAAAGCTACTGATTTTGGGCTCGGCTGTCGCGCCATTGGTTAGATAGCTTGCCGTGGTCGACGAGGCCAATTGGAGGCGTGACTCACGGCGCATATATGTCGCGTCGATTTCGAGACGCGCGGCACTTCCGAGTTCCTGATAGCCGCTCAGGATCGTGGTATATTGCTTGAGCTTTGGAACGAGCGTCGCCGTCGGGTGAAGGGTCCGCGTGACCTTTCGGTCGCCGGCCAGAATCGCGGTCGAGCGGCTGAAATCCCCGGTCACGAGGAATCCGCCCGACTGCCAGTCGGTGCCCGCTGCCAGCGAATATTGCTGCTGTTCATTGCCGCCATCGGTGGACAGGCCGAACCGGGCGGACGTCTGGACGCCCTCGAAGCTTCGCTTGAGAATGATGTTCGCGACACCGGCGACCGCGTCCGAACCGTAGATGGCCGACGCGCCGTCGGTGACGATCTCGATCCGGTCGATCGCGGCCAGCGGGATGGCCGAGATGTCGACGCCCTGGGCGACGGCGTCATAGGGCAGCCGGTGACCGTTCAGGAGCGTCAGGGTCGCATCGGGACCGAGGCCGCGCAGATTGAGCGTTGAAGACGATGTCGTGTTCTGGTTGGTCCCGCCCTGATTGCCGCCGCCGGCGACGGTCGGGTTCTGCCCGCCCGAATAATTCTGCGGGATCGAGCGGATCAGATCACCCAGGTTCGAGAAGCCCGCATCGGCGATCTCGCGCTGCTTCAGCACGATCGTCGGCGAAATGGGCGTCGGTCCCGCGATGCGAGAGCCGGTCACGACGATGCCGTCATTCTCCGTCGGGCGGTCGTCTACTTCGCCCGACGCCTGCGCTCGCCCCTCGATCAGGATCCCGCCATTGTCATAGCGGGCGACGAGACCCGTGCCGCGCAGCATGCGGTCCACCGCTTGCTCGAGGGTGAAGCTGCCGCGCAGCGGCGCGGTACGCTTGCCTTCGACCGCGGCCGCCGCGAACACCACCTCCTTGCCCGACTGACGCGCGAGTTCCTTGAGCGCGACACCCAGATCCTGCGCGGCGATGCCGTAGGTCTGGCGTTGGCCGCTTTGTGCCGCCGCAGCCGTGCCCGTCAGAATCAGCGCATAGGCCGCGCCAGTCAGCAGACGACGCCGCATCGAGTGATTTGCCATTCCAGCCCCCTCATTCGCGAGCCACGGCGGCTCGCTTCAGAGGACAGGACGCGAAATTTCCTCGACTACGGGGTGGGCCCTGAAAATTTATTCAGCGGGCCGACAGCGTGATCTGCTTGGGATCGCTGCGGTCGGCGCGCAGATCGAGCACCTGGGCAAGCCGCCCTGCGAGCTTTTCCGTGTCGTCGATTCGGAAGCTGCCCGACACGCGCATATTGCCGAGACGTGGCTCGGCGAGACGGATCGGCACCGGGCCATAGCGGTTGGCTTCGGCCGCAAGATCGGCGAGCCGAACGCCGGTGAAGTCGCGCAGCGCGGACGTGGGTTCGATAGCAGTTGTGGCAGAGACCGATGGCGCGTCCGCGATGGTGGCGGCGCCCGGCGCGAGCTGCGCGACCATGATCGACTGGCCGGGCCGGAGCCGCATCGTCGTAGCCTTGGCCGAACCGCGGGCGGGTGTCGTCACATCGACCGCGCCGCGCAGCAAGTTCACCGCTACGCGGTCCTCCGGCGTAATCTCGACGTCGAACACCGTTCCCCGCGCGACGACCTGCGTACCATTGGCGATCACGGTGAAGGGCCGCGCCTCATGCGCCACCTCGAAGCGGGCGCGGCCCTTGATAAGCCAAAGCGTACGCCGGGCCGCTTCGAGCCGGACGTTCAACCGGGTGTTCGGACTCAGCGTGAGTTTCGAGCCATCGACGAGCGTCTCGACCTCGGGGGATGTTTCGGCGGCGAGTTCGAGCACCGCCAGTGGTAGCGGTGCGGCCTGATCACCCGCGCGTCCGGCAATGTCAGATCGCGATGTCGGTGCGGTAAGCAAGCCTGTCTGCCAGGCAATTGCTCCGGCCGTAGCAATCGCGATGGCGGCGAGGCCGGCGAGCGCGCCTTTGCGCGCCGTCGATGGGCTACCGCGCTCGTCGTGCGCGGACTCTGCCCCGGGTTCCGCTTCGAGAAACTTGCCCATGCTGAAGATTTCTGCGGCGCGGTTGTAGGCGCGTCTGTGAAGCGCGCCGCGGGCGAGCCATGAGTCGAATTCGGGTCGGTGTGCTTCGGCCTCGGGCCCGCGCATCCGCGCGAACCACATTGCAGCTTCCTCGGTCAGCTGTCCGGCGGGCCGGTCGTGAGGTTGGGATGAGTCGGTCATGGTCGGTCGAGCGCCTCGCCAATCTTGAGGATCGCCTGGGCGACATGCCATTCGACGGTCCGCGTGCTGATGTCCAGATCGGCTGCAATGTCCTTCATGCTTTGGCCCTCCACGCGATGGAGCAGGAACACCTGCCGCGTGCGGGGCGGCAATGCGTCCACGACGGTCCGATACCGCGTCTGCAACTGCGCTAACTCGATGCCATCGGTCTGGTCGGCCCGGATCTGCGGCTCATGATCCTCCAGATCGACAAGCTGCGGCCTGACCGCGGCGCGGCGCTTCCGGTCGATGAGGAGATTGCGGATGATCCGCTTGAGATAGGCTTCGGGATTTTGCAGTGTCGCGAGCGAGCCACGCCGCGCCAGCCGTGCGAACGCGTCATGCACGAGGTCTTCGCCATCGGATCCGCGAAGCCGGGACCGCAGATAGCGGGTGAGCTGCGGCGCCCGTTCGCGATAGATGGCGGCGAGGCGCCGGTGACTGTCTTCATCCTGCGTGACGCCGCATGCCGGCCCGAATGGATCGAGCATGGCGTCACGCGCCGCCACGGCGGATAAGGACGTCGATTTGCGCGACGTCGAACGACGAAAGAAACACGAGCCCAGCATCCTCGGGATGCCGACATAGAAGCCGATGCTTGCGGCGAACCTTCGCGGTTCAGCGCTCGTGATGCCTGGCGGAAAATATCCGGGAAGCGGCCGCCGGCAGAACCCGCTTCGTGTAACAAATCTGCCTCAGAGATTTGAAAGAGGCAAGCCCGGCGGCGTCACCGCCACCGGTCCTGCCATAGGATCGCCCGCAGATCGGCGCAGCAGGCGTCGAGCAGTTCGATCCCCGCCGTCGACAGGCGGATATGAACGCGGCGCCCGTCATCGGGGTCGGGCGAACGATCGAGCAAGCCGCGCTCGACCATCCGGTTGATGGTGTTGAGCGCGGTGCGCGGCGGGACCGAGGCGGCGCCGCACAGGCTCGTCAGCGAGATCGGTTGCCGGTCTTCCTGCACATAGAGGTCGAGCAGCATGTCGAGCGCGGGCGCGGAGAATAGCTCGCGGCCGAGCTGCCCGCCGATCGCCGCGTGCATGCGCAGCGTCAGACGGGCGATCGTGCGAAGCGCATCCATTTGCGCGGTTGCCGGCCCGTCATTCGCGGCCGGATTTGGGAGGCCCATTGCGCCCTCCATCGAACATGCCCGCATAATATTGCTCGATCAGCGCCTCATGCTCCGGGCGTAAGGCGTCGACAGCGCCCTTCGGCGTTTCGTCGCACTCAAGCAGGTCGGACGCGCAGCGTCCCTCGAACGTGCCGAGATTGGGGCGATGCGATCGGTAGCCGGCCAGCTTGGCGAGCTCGCGCGGGAAGGTCCGGGCGATCTCGGGTGGATAGGCGAGCCAGGGCAGTTCATAGGGCTTGAGCCATCCCAGGCTGTAGCTGACGATCATTCCGCGCCGCGACTGGCATGTGCGGTTCGCGCCGCCGGCATGAAGCGTCGAGCCGAGAAACAGCAGGGCTGATCCGGGCGGCATCTCCGCGATAATCGCGTCAGCGGGGTCGAGCACGATCTCTTCCTGCCGCAAATGGCTGCCGGGCCAGACAATCGTCGCCCCATTTTCCGCGGTGTAGCGCGTGAATGGCCACATCACATTGACCAGATACTCAAGCCCCGGCTGGCGGACGGGCCACATATCCTGGTCCCGGTGCGGCGGCTGCTCGCGTCCGCCCGGCAGGATCTCGATCGCCTGGGTCAGGTTGAGCTGGATCATCTCGCAGCCCGGCAGCAAGATCTCTTCGGCGATCGACAGGATAAGCGGGTCGCGCACAAAATGGTCCATCTCTGCCGACCGTCCCAGCAAGCCGTGGAACCGCTTGGTCCAGGAGCCGTAGAAGGGGCCGATGGCCATCGGCGTGTTCTCGAACGCGCCGGCGAAATCGGACGATATCGTCTCGACCGCCGCAACGTCGATGGCGTCGGGAATGATGCAATAGCCATCGCGCCGTAGCGTCTGCGACCAGTGCATGACGGCTTCGGGCGAGAAGCGCTGCTGCTGGAGGGTCATGGTGCCGCGCCTCAAGCCGCGAGCGGCGCGGCGGCCGCGTCGACCAGCTCGCCCGGGACATAGGTCCCTGCCTGCCGCAGGATGTCGACGGTCCGCGGTTCGATATCGATCCGCAGTGCGCCGGTCGCCACGCCCGCGATTGATCGTGGCATGCCGAGCAGCTGACAGTCCCAGCCCATCGAGAGGATTTGCGTTAGCCAGCCGGAGTCGGCGACACAGGTGAAGGCGGAGATGCCATTGCCCAGTGCATAATCGACTGCGGCGCTGATCAGCCGGTTGCGTAATTTCAGCCGTTCGGCTGCTCGCAACTGGGGCGAAAGGCAGCCACGGGTGATCTCGAGAATATCGGGGCCGGTGGGAACGGGGCCGTCGCAAAGTTCTGCGAAGAGATCGCCGAGCAGATGCGGGCGATCGGTCGGGAGCAGCCGGAAAGAGCCGAGATGCGTTGCATCCTTCCTGGTTTCGACAAGATAGATCGCGCCATCCGTGTCGAACTGGTCACGCTCGAACTTCCCGTCGATCACCGGAACGTCCCATTCGAGCAGATCGACGAACACACGTTTGCGTGCCCGGTGCATATTGTCGAGGATCGGCGAGGTGCCGGGTTCGCGGCTCCCCTGAATAATCTGGATCATCTCTTGCTCCCGCCATGTGGCGGCAGCTCAGTTCCAGCAGATCGCGATGTCGCGACACCCTCTGATCAGAGGGTTGATCAGCGTCGAAGCACCTCGCTGAACGAGATTTGCCCGTCGAACAGGGCGCGGACGACGAGGAAGGGCCGCTGCGCGTTGCCGTAGAGGCGGCGGACATTCTCGACATGCTCGTGGGCGGTCGCGGGCGAAATGCCGAGCAATGTCGCAATCTCGGGGTCGGCCTTGCCGCGTGCCACCAGAACCAGCGTGTCACGCTGACGATCCGTGAGCATGGGAACGTCAGCGCTTGGCTCAGCCGTGCGCCGTTGCACGCGCAGGATCCGCCGCCCGGCTTCGAACGCATAGCTGCTGATCATGCTCGCGACAGGCAGCGCGCCGCGCGCCAGATGGTCGAGCGAGGTCGTGCCGAACGAGCAGGTGCCCCGATATTCGCCCGGGACATGGACCGGCACGGTGAACCCGTCGCCAAGGCCATGACTGCTGGCTGCTTTCAAAATGTCGCGATCGCGCCTGGTCAGGCGAATGAGCGAGCTGACCTCCGACCAGAGAAAGCCGGTCGCTGTCCTTGTGCTGGCGCGATGGATCGGGTCGTTGGCATAATAGCGCTCGGATAGCGAGCGCTCGATCCACTCCGTCGGGTAGTTGGAGAGCCGGAGCGCGTCCTCGGGCGAGCCGCGCAGATCGACATGGTGGCCCATCGCATACCATTTGAACCCGAGGTCGTGCGTGGCTGCCTCGAGCCGTTCCTGGAGCTGGTCACTGTCGTGAGCGGAGAGGAAGCGGTTGATTTCTTCGTGAAGGTTACTGTGCATCGGATGGCCTCGTGCCTCAGGCGGCAAACTACCTCCTCTCCAGCCCAGTCCGTTTACACTAGCACGTCCTGCAAACTATTGAGACACGATATCCTTCCATTTTGGGTAGTATCGAACCGGTAAACGGGGAGGGGGGGAGTGATGGCGAGGAGCCATCCATGCCCACGAACGCTATCAAAACCAGTCTCGAGGCCGCAGCGGAACGGATCGTGCAGCAGCTTGGTGGTCAATGGCGCCGTCACGGCGCCATGTGTCACTGCCCTGCGCACGACGACCGCAAGCCGAGCCTCTCGGTGCGGCTTGGCCGCACCAGCCTATTGTTCAAATGCTTCGCCGGCTGCGACACGATCGATGTCCTGCGAAGCCTGAGGCTGTTGCGGCTTTCAGTACCGGTCGATCAACCTGGGAACGCCGTCTGTTCCGCATCGCGCGCTTCAAGCGGCTTTGCGGCGCCTGCTCGCGAAATCTGGGAGAATGCCCGACCGATCGCGCATACCCGTGCCGAACGCTATCTCGTCAGCCGTGGCATCGTCACCTTTTCTTCCGCGCTCCGCTATCATCCCGCGACACCGCTCGGTCGAGGCAGGGCGGTGCGTTTCCGACCGGCGCTGATCGCAGCAGTTCGCCAGGGCCATGAGATCGTTTCGATCCAGCGCCTATTCCTGGATTGCGCCGGTGCCGCGCTTGCGCCCGATCTGGTCAAGGCCAAGCTGACGCTCGGACGTCCGTTGCGCGGCGCGGTTCAGCTGTTCGATGCCGGCGCAACGCTTGGACTCGCGGAGGGCGTCGAGTCCGCACTTTCGGCGGCGGACCTGCTCGGCATTCCCGTCTGGGCAACGCTCGGGGCCGAGCGGCTTACGCATATCGACATTCCCAATGGCGTCCGTCGTCTGGTGCTGTTGCCGGACGCCGACCGCAGCGGGCGGCTGGCCGAGGAGAAGGCGCGCGCGGTCTATGGAGGGCGCGATCTGGAACTCGAGACGCAATGGCCCTGGGCCGGTGCCAAGGACTGGAACATCGTGATCAAGCGGGCAGGAGGGAGGGGGAGCGGCGGGGTGCGGCATGCGGCCTGACGGTCAGGCCGTCCGCGCTGGAGATCAGACCCATGTCCGATATCATTTTCGTCAAGGCGGCAAATTGCACGAAGTCGCCGTCCAACGTCCGCAAATCCTCCGATCCCGAGGCGGACGCGCAACTCGCCGCCAACATCGCGGCACGAGGGATCATTCAGAATCTCGTGGCGCTGCCCGTCGCCCGCAAGAAAGGCCACTACCGGATATGTGCCGGCGGCCGCCGACTGGATGGCGTCCACGCCAACATGGCGGCGGGCGTCTTTCCCGCGGACTATGAAATCCCGGTCAAGGTCCTGACCGACGCGAGCGACGTGCTGGAGATCAGCCTCTCGGAGAATTTCTTCAACCTCGAGATGAACCCGGCCGATGCCTGCCGGGCCTTCCAGGACATCATCGAGATCGAGAAAAAGACCCCCGCCGACATCGCCAAGCGCTTCGGGCTGACCGAGCGGTTCGTGCGCGGCCGCCTGCGGCTCGCCAATCTCGCCGAGCCGGTGTTCGAAGCGCTGCGGGAGAACGCGATCACGCTCGATGTCGCGATCGCCTATGCCAGCACGTCGGACACGTCGCGCCAGGCGAGCGTGTTCGAGCAGCTTGCCGGCAGCTATTCCGCCGGTAACCTCAACGAGATCCGCCGCCAGCTCGCCGTCGGCGGCTATAAGGGCAGCGATCCCAAGGCGGTGCTGGTGGGCCGGGAGGCCTATGAAGCGGCCGGCGGGCGGATCGATGGCGACCTGTTCACCGACGCTTCGAGCGAAATGTGGCTTGACGGCGATATCGTCGACCAGCTGGCCGAAGCCGCGCTGGCAGCCGCCGCGGCGCAGCTGCGCGAGCGCGAGGGCTATGCCGAGGTTCGGGTCATATCCGCGGGACATGTCCCCTATATGGAAACGTGCAATCTCAACCGTGTGGTCGGTGAGCCCATCCCGCTCACGGTCGAGGCCGAGGGCCGCAAGACGGCGATCAACGCTGAACTCGAGGAGATCGAACGCGTCGCCGAGGAGGCCGGCGACTATAGCGAGGAGCAGTCCAGCCGAATCGAGGCGCTGGAGGACGAACTCGAGTCGCTGCTCGATACCGGCGAACTAGTCAGTGAGGCCGATCGGGCAGCCGCGATCGCGTTCGTCGTGATCGGCAGCGATGGTCAGCCGCACGTTCACGAGCAGCTCTATCGCGAGCCGGCCGAACCCGAGCATGAGGTCGACGACGGGGACTCCGATGACGTGGACGGCGAGCGGGACGCGGAGCCGGACGACAACGCCGGACCGAAGTACAGCCACAAACTACTCGACGAGCTGGCGATGATGAAGACCGAGCTGCTCGCGGTGCACGTCGCGAGTGACCCGCATTTTGCGCTGGATCTCGCAACCTTCATCATGGTCGATCGGGCGATCCCGACCGCAGGGTATGACCGTCCGCCAAGCGAATTGCGCGCCTCCGCGCCGAGCCCGCGCGTGCATGGCTTCGAGAGCGGCGCACCTGCGGCCGAAGCCTGGGCGAAACTTGAACAGGCGCTCGACCGCAGCTGGAGCGAGCACAAGACGCTCGAGGCGCGATATGACGCGTTTTGTGCGCTCGGCGACGAGGTCCGCGCCGCGTGGCTCGGCTGGGCGGTGGCGCGCACGCTCGAGGCGGTGCCCGATGGCTGCTCCGGAAGCTCGTTCCTCAGCCATCTCGGGACCAAGCTCGGCATCGAGGTTGCGGCCTGGTGGCGGCCGACCGCGAGGAACTTCTTCGACCGCATCACCAAGCCGGGCATCCTCAAGCTGTTCGAGGCGATCGGCGGGCTGGAACTCAAGAGCCGCTATGCAGCCTCGCGCAAGTTCGACCTCGCCGCGGCGGCGGAGAAGCTCTTCAGCGGTCAGGTCATCGTCGAGAATGAGGTCAAGGAGCGGGCGCTCGTCTGGCTGCCCGATGCGATGCGGTTCGCGCCGGAGACGCAGATCGGCGATCCGATCGCGGATGACCAGGGTGGTCACGGCGGCGGCTCGATCGGAGAACGGTCCGACGATGTCGGCGCCGATGCCGAATCCGGCGCGACGGGTGAGGGTGATCGGGTCGAGCTGAGCCTGTCCGAAGCCGCCTGAGCCTGATCGGAACGGGGCCGTGCTTCGGCATGGCCCCGTTACTAGCCCACCCTCATGCCTCCAACAGCGCCGGTGAGACGCGGCAGCTTCCTCCGAGCCTGCGTCACCCGTCCGGGCGGCTCGGACCCATTTGGGGGCAGGAGGGAGGGGGAAGCGAGGCGCGAGGGCAATCGCTCTCGATCAAGCCATTGGAGGTTCCTTCATGCTCCAGACCATTCTTGCCGCGCCCGCGCCGGGCGCCGGCACCACTTCGATTGATCCTGGCAAGATCGCATCGCTGACAGCGATCGCATCCGGCCTGGTGCCGCGGATCGTCCGCCTTGGCGGGGTTTCGCGGCGTTCGCTGACCTCGCTGATGATCGACCAGTTCGGCGGCACCGACGCCACCGGCAGATGGTCGATGCGCGATGCCTATGACGCGCTCGAGCTCGCGCAGGTTATGATGGTCGCCGACTCCGGCCAGCTCGAGCTCGACAACGATCCCTATCGAACACTGGAGCTGCTGGAGCGCATCGCAGGATCGCTTCCGACCCAGAGCTATCGCAGCGAGCAGCAGGTCGAGCTGCAGCAATTCTCGACGCCGTTGCCGCTTGCATGGCTCGCCGCACGCGCCGCTGCGCTGCGCGCCGGCGACGTCGTGCTCGAGCCGTCGGCGGGAACCGGCATGCTCGCGGCCCATGGGCACCGGCGAGGATGCGCGATGGCGCTGAACGAGCGCGACCCGCAGCGTGCCGCGTTACTGGAGGCCGCGATCGGGCGTCCGGTGTCGCGCCATGACGCCGAGTTCATCGACGATGCCTTGCCGGCGGATGCCGCGCCGACGGTGGTGCTGATCAATCCGCCATTCTCCCGCAGCGAACAGCGCGGCCGTGATCGCCATGCCGGCGCGCGGCATTTGCGCTCGGCGCTGCAGCGTCTGGCGCTGGGTGGGCGTTGCGTGGCGATCATGTCGCCTGCCTTTGCGCCCGATGCGGCCGGCGCGTCCGGCTATGAGGCCGTGGCGAAGGTGGTTCAGCCGCGAGCCGAAATCACGATCACCGGTCAGCCTTACGCCAAACATGGCACGTCGATCTCGGTGCGGCTGTGTGTGTTCGACAAGGGTTGGTTCGGCGCGACGGACCGCGCGACGGTCACCAGCCTCGACAAGGCGCTCGATCTGGTGCTGGCGCTGCCGCCCCGGCTGGATGAACCGACGCCGCCCGGTACCGCAGTGGCGCTATCGCCTACCGCTCCGCCGCGCCGGACGAAGAGGCTGTTCGGATCGGTGAGCCGCGGCCGGCTCTCGGCGCCGGCGATCGAAGCGCTGGTCGACGGCACGCCCCGGTTGCTCGACTATGAGATTTTCGAAGCGCCGCCCGCCGCGGGCGAGCAGATCGGCATCTATGTGCCGTGGCGGCTCACGCGCATGGCGATCCCGGGCGCTTCGCCGCATCCTGATCAGCTCGTCGAATCCGTCGCGATGTCATCGATCGCACCGCCGGCGCCCCACTACCGGCCGTTGTTACCGCGGGCGGCGGTCGCCGCACTCTCGGACGCCCAGCTCGAGACGGTGATCTATGCGGGGCAGGCATTCGGACGCGACCTGCCGGGACGGCACCTTCCCAACAATGCCGGCACGCTGCTCGAACAGAGCGAAGCTGGTCATGCCTATCGCATGGGGTTCATGCTCGGCGACGGCACCGGCGTGGGCAAGGGCCAGCAAGTGGCGGCCTGCATCCTCGACCGCTGGTGTCAGGGGCATCGCCGGGCGGTCTGGATCTCCAAGAGCAGCGCGCTGATCGAGGATGCCCGGCGCGACTGGGCTGCGCTCGGCGGTCTCGCGATCGACATTCAGCCGCTCGACGCATTTCCCTTCGGATCGCCGATAACGATGGCAGGTGGTATCCTCTTCACGACCTATGCGACGCTTCGTTCGCAGCGCGACGATGCGCAATCGCGCCTGCAGCAGGTGATCGACTGGCTCGGTGCCGAGTTCGAAGGCGTGATCGCGTTCGACGAGGCGCATGAACTTGCCAATGCGGCGGGCACCCAGACTCGTCACGGGACTCAGCGGGGCTCTGAACAGGGGCTTGCCGGCGTCCGGCTGCAGAATCTACTGCCGCGCGCCTGCGTGCTGTACATCTCCGCGACGGGCGCGACCGATCCCGCCAATCTCTGCTATGCCACGCGGCTCGGCCTCTGGGGGCCGGGCAGTGCGTTCGAGAGCCGCGACGCCTTCATGGCCGCGATCGCCAGCGGCGGCATCGCGGCGATGGAGATCGTCGCCCGAGACCTCAAGGCGCTCGGTCTCTACACCTCGCGGGCGCTGACCTTTCGCGGCGTCGAATATGCCCCGCTCGAGCATCGGCTGACCGAGGACCAGATTGCGGTCTATGACGCCTATGCCGACGCGTGGAGTATCATCCACCAGAATCTCGACGCAGTGCTGGAAGCGACCAACATCGTCGACCGCATGACCGGCAGATCGCTCAATGCCCAGGCCAAGGGTGCGGCGCTGTCGCGGTTCGAGAGCGCGAAGCAACGCTTCTTCGGTCAGGTGCTGATCGCGATGAAGCTGCCGACGCTGATCGAGGCGATCGAGGCGCACCGCGCGGACGGACAGCATGCCATCGTCCAGCTGGTCACCACGGCGGAAGCGATGCTCGACCGCAGGCTTGCCAGCCTCGACGCCGACGAGCGCGCGCGGTTGGATATCGAGCTTTCACCCCGCGAATATATGATCGACTATCTGATGACCGCCTTCCCGACACGGATGCTGCAGGTCTTCATCGGCACCGATGGCGAGCCGCGCTCGGAGCTGATGGTCGACGATTCCGGACATCCGGTTCACTCGAATGAGGCACTGCGCGCGCGGGACGAGCTGGTCGAACGGCTCTGCGCCATGCCTGCGATCCCGTGCGCGCTCGATGAGATCATCCGGCATTTCGGGGTGGAAGAGGTCGCCGAGGTGACGGGGCGGACGCGGCGGCTGTTGACCGACACGGAAAGCCGCCAGCGCATCGAACGGCGCAGCGTCCGATCGAACCTCGTCGAGGCAGATGCCTTCATGGCCGGCCGCAAGCAGATCCTGCTGTTCTCGGACGCAGGCGGCACCGGGCGCAGCTATCATGCCGACCGCAATTGCGGGTCGGCGGACCGCCGGCGCGTGCATTTCCTGCTCGAACCGGGCTGGCGCGCGTCGAGCGCGATCCAAGGATTAGGCCGCTCCAATCGCACGAATCAGACCAGCGCCCCGATCTTCCGCCCGGTGACGACCGATTGCCGGGGCGAGCGGCGCTTCATCAGCACGATTGCGCGCCGTCTCGACAGTCTCGGCGCGCTCACCCGGGGACAGCGCCAGACCGGTGGGCAGAATCTGTTTGATCCGGCCGATAATCTCGAAAGCGACTATGCCCGTGACGCGCTCGCTCAATGGTACCATCTGCTCTACCGCGGAAAGCTCAAGAGCACGTCGCTCGACGCGTTCACGCGCATGACCGGTCTCAGACTGACCGCCGAGGATGGCGGCTTGCTCGAATCGCTGCCGCCGATCCAGCGCTGGCTCAATCGGCTGCTCGCGTTGCGGATCGCGACACAGAATGCGATTTTCGAGGAATATCTAGCGCTGATCGAGGCGCGGATCGACGAGGCGCGCGAGGCCGGCACGCTCGATGTCGGCGTCGAGACGATCAGCGCCGAGCGGGTTGAACTGCTCGAAGAGCAGGTGCTGCGGCGCGATCCGGTGACCGGGGCTGAGACGAAGCTGTGCCGCCTGGAGCTTCATCATCGCCGTCGAGCGCTGCCCCTGGCGAGGCTGCTCGCGGATTGGGCACGCAGTTCATTGACGGCGTTCCTGCGCAACAGCCGCTCGGGCCGCGTCGCGCTCAAGGTGCCATCATGGCCGATCCTGGACGATGAAGGGCGATCGATCCCGGTCTGGCAGCTCGTGCGTCCGGCGGCGAGCGACCGTATTCGCGAGGGACGCCTCGCCGAAAGCCTTTGGCACCCGGTCGATGAGGCGGTCTTCCGGCGGCTCTGGCAGGCGGAATGTGACGAAATCGTAGGTCGACTCGACATCGAGACCATCAACTTGGCGACTGGGCTGCTCCTGCCGGTTTGGAACCGGCTGCCCGATGATGACATGCGCGTCTGGCGGATCGCGGATCAGAGCGGCACCGCCATCCTCGGGCGGATCGTGTCGCCCGCCGGGTTCGAGAAGCTTGCCTCGGCGTTTGGCGTGTCGGTGGCGATCGCGCTCTCGCCTGGCGAGGTTGTCGAAGCAGCGCGATCACGGCAGGGAGTGCCGCTTCCAGGGCTTGAACCTGCTCGCCTGGCCCGCGCTCGTGTCAATGACGATGTCCGGTTCGAGATTCGGGATTTTCCGCCGACCCGACTCGAATGGCTGAAGTCGCTCGGCTGCTTCACGGAGATCATTGCCTACAAGACCCGCGTGTTCGTGCCGGTCAGCAGAGCCGAGGGGATCGTCGCTGCGATTGGCCAAAGCGCTGGTGCGCCGTTGGGCTCGGCCTGACGGAGTGGCGGGGGTCCTTCCCGGGCTCAAGGCTGAGGGGGGAGGGGGCGGGGTGAGTGACTGGGCTTGGCGGTTCGGTGTTGATGAAAGCCCTTATGCCCGATCCGGCGCCCGATCGGCCCTGCTGTCGCCTGACCGCAACCGACCACTCCATTTTCCCAATTCACTCAACACAGGAGGCCATGATGGCTGACCGCGCTTCTGCATCGATTCGCTTGGGGGGCGCTCTGCGGCATAGTCGCACCCCCGAACTGTGCCGGATCATCACAGCGGAAGGCCTCTCGACTGAATGGGACGGGGCACCGTTCGAGATCGACGAGATCCCGGCAGATCGTCCGCTCGAATTGATGGCGGATCAGGTGCGCGGCGGCACGTTCGAGGAGCTCGAGGCGTTTTGCGTCGAAAATGGTCTTCCGTTCTCGCGCAGTTGCGATCCCTATGTCGGCGGCTGGGACGGCGAACGGCTGGTGTTCGACGGCGTGGGCGATCCCCGGTCCTACCGCATCACGTCGAACGACAATGTGGTGATGACTTTCGCTGAGCTGTGCGACCTGGGGACGATGGAGGCGATCGCATCTCATTTCGCTGCGGCCGAGATCGTCATCCCTCCGCTCAGCTTCGTGGGCGGGGAGGCCGATCATGGCTGACACTTACATCCAGGCGTGTTTCGTCTTCTCTTGTACTGCCGCCGAATGGTCGCTGCTTCAGGAAGCGTTCACGCTCAGCTTGGATCTCTGCGCTGAACTCACGCCCGAGCCACGCAGCGCGGCGTTCATGGCGCTATTTCCGGCGAGCGGCAGCGATCCGTGGGCCGGGTTCAGCGCGCTATTCGGGGGTTCAAGTCTTCCCGACTTTGGGTGCGACCTTGCCGGAGGCGCCGAAATGGAAGGCACTCGGTGGCAGGCGATCATCTCGGCGGAAACGAGCTTTGAGCCCGATGCGGTTGCGCAACTCATTCAGCGCTGTTGTAACGAAACGCTTGCGCAGGGGCCGATCGGCTTCGAGTGGAGCGTTTCGTGTTCCCGGCAGCGCATCGACGAGTTCGGCGGTGGATGGTGCGCGGTGTTCGCCGATCGCATCGTGCTGCGTTGGACTCGCGACCAGCTGCGATCGGCGATGGCCGAAGCGTCGTCTTGAGGCACCGAAATGGCGCAGATCATCAGGGCCGAAGCCCGTCGCCAAAGCCTGCCCCTGTCTGTCTGAGTGAAGGACAAATCGTGGACGAGCCCACGCTCGATATGTGGCGCGCGTTGATCGACTTCCGTGCCCGTCATGGACGTTATTGGAAGCAGGCGCTTAGCTTGAAGTGGATGGAGGGCTCCGACGAACACGAGCATTTCTCGGCTTCACTGCGCGCCGTGCGCAATCACCTGGGTCCGACCTGGCTCTACAAGCTACGCCCGGCGACGCTCGACGTGCAGGCGAAGCGCATCGCGCTGCTCGATCGTCTTCCGGTAATGTGTGCGACCATCAATGTTGAAACAGGCCAGGCGATCGTGCTCAAACGCGGCGAATCCGGTTACTGGCCGGTGCCCGAAGGGACGACCGTCGAGCAGTTCAATGCCGCCCTTGCCGCGACGGCTGCTCAGGTGGCCGCAATGGAGATCGGGTCGGTCTTTGGCTGGGATGTACCGGGTGCCGATCCTACGAGCTATGACGGCAACGGTCGCCCGCTCTCCGGCGCGGCGCGGGGCGAACCTGGTTGATTGGAGCGCCGCGCTTTGCCGGAGACGTTCCGCATAAGCGCCGATTGCGTGTCTGTCTGTTCACCGTCGTCCCAAGGATTCCGCCTTGGCGGAAGACTTGCGGAATTTCCGGAAAATCCCTATTTACTGGATTATCTGGTTCTTTCAGGAAGCCGTGGCGCCTGAACTGGACCGTTGAAGCTCCAAAACCCACCAAAACCGCGAAACCCGACAGACCGAAACTCCGAAACCAGACCTCCGATCCAGAAACCAGCGAATCCGAATTCGAGAACCTGCGAAAACCGAGAACTGGAGCACCCGCTCATGGCAAAAAGCATGGAAATCGTAGCCTCCGGCGAACTGCAGAAGCAGTTCGGTCGCTATTCCGACGAGGCGATGATTCGCCCGGTTGGCGTTAGCAGGAACGGCCGCGTGCGCTTCGTCATGGTCCCTGTCGAAGAATATGAGCGCTTGCGCCGCCGTGAGCGAGTCGCAGGACGCACGGAGGATCTGGATGACGAAACCCTCGAAGCCATCCGCGCCGTCGAGCCCGCCCCCGAGTGCTTCGACGTTGAAGCCAAGCTCGGCGCTTCCTAAGCCTGGCGAGGTCATCAACTACAGCTATCTTTGGGAATATGAGTATCGTGGCGGCCGCGATGAAGGCGTGAAGGATCGCCCTGTCGCGGTGGTGATCGTCACCAGGTCCGCCGACGGGTTCGACCAGCTGTTCGTCGTGCCGTTCACGACCAGTCCGCCTTCCCGGGATCAGACGGCGATCGAGGTGCCGCCCGCGGTCCGCGCGCAGCTGCGGCTCAAGGCCGAGCGCTCGTGGATCGTTGTATCGGAGTGGAACCGATTCACCTGGCCCGGCTACGATATCCGGCCGGTGCGCAAGGGCGCGCCGGGCGTGAGCTATGGCTTCTTGCCCGCCGGGCTGTTCGAGCGCGTGCGAAAAGCCATCCTGGCCGTCGGCGTCGGGCGACCGGTCGACCGCGACGATTGAGCGCCGATCCGGGTATGCGGTGTTTTCGTGCCCGGGCGGCTTGGCCGTCCCAGCTGAGTGGAGAGGAGGGAGCGAGGGAGGGCGAGGTCCGATGAGCGGATCTTGCAGCGTCCAGGAGACCCTCCATGAACATGCTCGCTACCGTCGACCGGCCCGTGCCGGCCGGCTTCAAGGTCGATATCAGCCGCGGCCGCAATATCAGCCGCGTCTCGTCCGAATGGTTCAGCCGTCCGGATGACGAACGCTTCCTTTCGCTCGATGCGCTCTACGCGCACGTCCGCGCCCGCGCCGAGGGTGCCACCACCCGAATCGTCGAGAGCCGCGCGATCCGCGTTCAGGCCAGCAGCGACAATGCCGAGCGGCTGCAACTGCTCGTTCCCGATTCCGACGAACCGGTCGTACCCACGCACTGGTCGTTCGGACAACTTGCCAGTCTGGTCGGCGCGCCGGCGGGCTATCTCCGCGAGCTGCCTGCGGCGCTTGCCGGCATCAACATGCAACACGGCCTGATCGCGCATCGCGGGGAGCATGTGAAACTGCTCGAAACCAGTGATGGCCGCACCGAGCTTCGCGCCGTCACCGGTCCCGATTATGGCCGCATCTGGGATCATGAGCTGGTCGAGGCCGTGATGCGCTTTGCCGGCAATGGCACCGGCGATACACGCTGGAAGGTACCCGGCGTGCTCGACTGGGGGTCGATGGTCTACAATCCCTATGTCGATGTGAGCACCGAGACCACGACCCTCTACGCGTCCGATCGCGATGTCTTCCTGTTCCTGGTCGACGACACCCATCCGATCGAAGCCGGGCGGCTGCCGAACGGCGATCCCGACCTCTATTTTCGCGGCTTCTATTGCTGGAACAGCGAGGTCGGCAAGACCACGCTCGGCATCGCGACCTTCTATCTCCGCGCGGTGTGCATGAACCGCAATCTGTGGGGCGTCGAGAATTTCGAGGAGATCAGCATCCGCCACTCGAAGTTCGCCGCCAACCGCTTCGCCCAGCAGGCCGCGCCGGCGTTGACCCATTTTGCCGACTCCTCGCCGAAGGATTTCGTCCGCGGGATCGAGGCCGCGCGTGAGCGGATTATCGCCCGCAAGGACGAGGACCGCGAGACATTCCTGCGCGCGCAGGGTTTCTCCAAGGCGGATACCGGCAAGATCATCGCCACGGTGCTGGCCGAGGAAGGCCGCCCGCCGGAATCGGTGTTCGACTTCGTGCAGGGCATCACCGCCGTGGCCCGCGCCAAGACCAATCAGGATGCCCGCCTGGAGCTCGAGAGCAAGGCAAAGCGTCTGTTCCAGAAGCTCAACTGACCCTGTTCGGCGCCGGGCGGCCGCGCCCGGTGCCGTTCCATTCCAGTTTCAGGAGCAATGCGATGCCTCATTCTTCGCAGCAGACGATGCGCGCCTGTCCTGTGCTCGACCGCGCGCGACGTTGCTACGATGTCACCGCGCTGCCGCTGCTCAAACTTGCCGCCTGAGGAGGCCGTCATGGAGTTCGGACGATATGTCGTGCTCAGCACAGCGCATATTCGCTGTTCGACGGCCGAAGAATTGACCCGATGGGCTGCGTTGGCGCCTGATCTGCAGCCAGCAGCTGTGTCACTGACGCCCTACGGCTGGTTCGTCGCGACGCGGACGGGTGCGGAATCTGCCGCTTTACCTGCCGAACTACGTGCGATCCTCGCATTTGGCGGGACCCATGACTGCGATTATGTCCTGCTCGACTGCGACGGGGATAAAGTCGCCGAACTTGCGGTGTTCCCGTGGTAGCGCGGGCCGGCGACACAGCGGACCTGAAGCGGCGCTACCGGTCCGCGGTCGGGCAGCTTCCCGAGCGGCAGCGTGAGGTGTTCCAACGTCATCGGGTGGCGGGCCAGCCGCTCGATGTTATCGCCGAGGCGCTGGGACTGCCGAGCGCCGAGGTCGAGCATCTCCTCGCTTTGGCGCTGGTCGCGATTTCCGATGCCCTGGACGCGCCGCGCTGAGGCGCGCCTTCACCTCTTCACGGGGCTTTCCGTCATGTCACAGCTTTCACCCAAGCGGGCGCGGCTCGCTTCCTTCGAACATGCCTATGCCGTGGCGACGCGATTGCGGGGCGCGACGGGCCGGGATCAGTTCGTCATCCGCACCGGCGACCCGCTTCAGCCGGTGCGGGTGACTTCGGACCTGGATGCGGACGCCGGCCTGTTGCTGGCGCTGGTCCTGTGACGGCGCCACGGTCTTTTGCCGCGCCGGTCGTGGCCGCCTGGGGCGCCGGAGTCGATTCAACGGCGATGATCGTCGAGCTGGTCGCACGTGGCGAGCCGCCCGATGTCGTGCTGATGGCGGACACCGGGAGCGAGCGGCCTGAGACCGACGCGTTTGTCCCATTGTTCCGCAACTGGCTCGATGATCATGGTGTCGAGAACCATGTCGTCCGCTATGTGCCGCGCCGGTTCAAGCATTGGCCGCCCTATGCCAGCCTGCTCGAGAATTTGCTGACCAATGGCACGTTGCCTTCGATCAGCTTCGGGCGGCACAGCTGCTCGCAGAAATGGAAGATCGCGCCACAGGACCGCTGGACCGAAGCCTGGCCGCCCGCGATCGATGCCTGGCGGCGCGGCGAAAAGGTGGTGAAACTCATCGGCTATGATTGCTCGCCCGCCGATAACCGGCGCTATGCCGAGCGCGAGGGGTTTGACGATCCGCGATATGTGTTTCGTTACCCGCTGCGCGAATGGGGTTGGACCCGGCTCGACTGCGCGCGACGGATACGCGAGGCGGGGTTGCCGGTGCCCGTGAAGTCGTCCTGCTTCTTCTGCGTGGCGATGAAGCCGGACGAGCTGCGCTCCCTCCCGCCCGCTTATCTCCGGTTGATCGTGCTGATCGAGGCCCGCGCCGCACCCCGGCTTCGAACGGTCGAGGGATTGTGGCGATCGAGCGTGAAGGGACGGGGCGGCGCACAGCCCCGGCCCGGGTCGATGACTCGATTCATCCGCGACGAAGGGCTGCTGTCGCCACGGCAAGTCGACCGGATCGTGGCGACCGCGCCGACCGAACTGCTGCGTTTTCAGGCGGCGGCGGCGCGGGTGGAGCTGGCAGCGCGGCCTTCGATGCACGACTGGTTGGTGCGCTTCAACGCCGGCGTGCGGGACGAGGCCGCCTAGATTGAGCCGGAGCTGGCAGTGTGTGGCCTCGAATTTACCGCCTGAATGACGATGCTCAATCACAGGTGAGAGGCATTGTTGTGCCGCCCGGATTGACCGGCCGCGCATAGGCCTGCGATCCGTGCCGATATGTACGCCCTGATCGACGACCTCGCGCGGCGGCGGCTCTGTACGCGCGTCCACAGTTGACCTTGCCCGACGTGCTGCTGATCGATGTGCCGGCGCGGTTCGCGCATCCGAGCCTTTTGCTGGGCCGCTATGATCCGATCCTTGTCGAGACCGGGGCCGAGCGCACCGAACTCGAGGCATATCTTGCCGCCCCGCGCGATGCGCCCGTCCGCCCCGACCTGTTCGATCGGCGCCCGAGCGCACTTCGTGCGCGCAACATCACCTTCGCCAGCTATTCGCCGCCGGAGTCGGGTTGGCCGTATCTTCTGCTGTGCCATTGGCCCGAGACCTATACCGGGCTGGCTTCCGATCCCGCCATGTTTGCCCGCGGTGCTTATACCAGCGAAGCCTTTGAAACGGTCGAGGCGCTTTCCGTCGCTTGTGGTCGACTTCTCGACAGCCTTGGCGGCGAGACCGGCGTGTCGGTGACG
This sequence comes from Sphingomonas tagetis, assembly GCF_024211275.1. GTDB lineage: Bacteria > Pseudomonadota > Alphaproteobacteria > Sphingomonadales > Sphingomonadaceae > Sphingomonas > Sphingomonas tagetis. The sequence continues at coordinate 56,167 of NZ_JAMLDX010000015.1, read as the reverse complement.
ATGGTACCGGCAAGTCCCGGGGCTGCCGGGCGAGCTTGACGGGGGTTGCAGGTTGGGGTGGCGGGCTGGGGTTGGTGGGTGGGTTGGCGGTTGCGATTGAGCCACGGGCCGAGCTGGATTTGGCGGATGCCCGCCTGCGGCGGGCACCGGCGTGCTATCTCCGCTTCGCTCCGACCGAGCTCCGGCTGCGCCGGATCTCGGCCCTGCGGGTAACGCCCACCTTCCGGCAGGGGAAGTGCGCGGGCGGGATTGGGCGGGCGGTCGCGCTCAGCTGGGACGGCGTTGGCGGGCCGGTCTCCGCTCGAACTCGGCCGCGCTGATCTCGAGATCGATCGCCAGCTGGGTCAGCGCCCGCTCGGCGCCGAGGCGCGCCATGCCGTCGCCGTGGTCGGCGCCGTTACGCGCCGCGCGTCTGCGGACCAGCTCGGCCCCGGCTTGAACCGTTGGCGCGTCCATCCCGGCTTTATACGCCATTGACCCCCGCCGGAGCGAGCGGTCTTGCGCCGTACGTTGAGTCAGGCCGGAGGAGAGGGGGTGGGGCTGGGATGTCGCCGGTTTGGCGCCACGCCCTTAAATCGGACGCGGCGCTGCCGGATCTGGTGAAAAGCTGCAGCAGGATGGGCGCGAACGGGAAGGAGCGCCGGTCCCACCATCCGCCGCCGCGCGTGCCGCGCGGCCGCCCCGGCTTCCGCCCGGCGACACCCTGATTTGTGTGGTTGATGGCGCGCGTCCCAGCGGTCGGCAGAGGTGCGGCGCGGACGGCGCAGCAGAGGAGAGAGGGATCTTTGCTTGTGTCGCTTCGGATTGGCTGAGGCGGCGACAAGTCGAAGGAAAATGTCATGAATATCGGTGAGTTCAAGCAGAGCAATGGCCGTCTGATGGGTTCGATCGCCACCCGCACGATCGATCTGCCGCGGCTGGGGCTGCGTCCGGTCGAGAGCAGCAACGACCGCGCGCCGGTCTTCGAGATCGTCGCGCTCAATGTCGGCAATCGCTGGGTGCAGGTCGGCGCGCTGTGGGAGGCCGTCGCCAAGCATACCACCGGCGAGGTCTTCTACCAGGGCACGATCGACGATCCGAGCCTGGCCGAGCCGCTGCCGGTCGCGTTGTTCGGCAACAACGAGGAGGGCTATCGCGTCGCCTGGCGCCGTCCGCAGCGTCGCGATGACTTCGGCACGTCGGTGCGGACTGGCCGAGGCGATGATGCACCGTCCGGTCAGGGCGGGTTCGGCGAGAGCACGGCCGGGTTGGACGGCTCGTTCGCCGGTGCGGGTGCCGGCTCGGATCTCGATGACGTCGTGCCCTACTGAGGCACGCTTTGGGCCGGGGGCGCTTCGCGCTCCCGGCCATTTTTTTGTCCCTTTCCGAGGAGCATCGTCATGTCCCGTCCTTCAAGTGTCGGCGGCTTCGCCGACCTCAAGCAGCTTTACGCCGAAGCCACCGCGACCCCCGAATTCCGGGCCGCCTTTGGAGACCCGCTGCCGCTCTCGATCGTCGAACCGGGCGAGGCGCCCGCCGAGCATGAGATGCCCGAGCCCCTCGCCGTGCAGGCGGATTGCGCGGGCATCGTCGCCACCATCTTCGACCTGTTCAGCGGCACACGGCTCGAGCCGCTGGCGGCCGAAATCGCCTGGGGGTTCGTGAACTCCTTTCACTTCGTGGCGGGGAAGCTCGAGCGACGCGAGGACGGCATCGCGCAGGAGCTTGGCGGGATGGCGCGCGCGCCGGATCTGAGCGAGATCTATACGGTCGAGCTCGAGGAGAAGCAGCTGCTCTGCCAGTCGCTCGCCGAGCAGCGCGAGGCGATCGAGTGCATGCGCGATTATGCCGCCGAAATGTACCGTGCCTGTTCGGGCTGGCCCTGGTCCCCGGCGCGCGGCACGCGGGCATCGACCGCCTCGTCGGCGAGCCAGATCGCGGCGCAGGATTTTCTGCGCGCGCGGGCGCTCGAGCAGCGCGACCGGCATCTCCCGCAGGGGCCGATCGTGGTGTTCTCCGGTCCTGCGCAATGGCACGACTGGGAAGCGCTCTGGGCGCGGCTCGACCAGATCATGGCGCGGGTGCCGCACATGACCCTGGTCACCACCGGGCAGCGCAAGGGCGCCGATGCGATTGCCGCCGCCTGGGCGGCGCGGCCGGGCGTCAACGTGCCGGTGGTCGCCTATGGGCTTTATGGCTCGGGCCGGAAGGTGGCGTTCACGCGCAACCGCAAGCTGGTCGAGCTCAAGCCGGTCGAGGCGGTGTTGTGCGAGGGGTCGGGGTTGCAGGCCAATCTCTACCAGCTGCTGCGCGATGCCGGGGTGCCGATCCACGCCTTCAAGAAGGCGGACCAGGCCGAGTCGGCACCGGCGCTGCCGCGGGCGCGTGCCCGCGTCGCGGCCTGAGCGGGGGAGGGCGAGATGGCGATCCCCGAAGCCTATATCGCGAACTTCCGCACGATGATGCGCGCCGCCGAGGCGGGTGCGCTGGCGCTGATGGAGTGCGCCGACACGGTCACTGGCGAGCCGCGCTATGTGCTGTGCGCGGTGTCGTTGCAGGGTAACGACTATGTGATGACCCCGTTCGGTCATCTCCATGACGGCAACCCCTATGAGGCCTATGTGCCGCCCGGCGGGTCGCGGCTCGAAGCGCCGGCACCGCCGCCGGGGTGATTATTCGGTGAGGAGCGCGAGCTTGCGCAACGAGGCGGCGATGCCGGACTCGTGTTCGTCCTTGCCGATGCCGGACGGGACCTGCTCGGCGGTCATCGTGACTCGGGAGCCATCGGCCACCGGCGCGAAGCTGGTGGTGAGGCGCATCTCCCCGGCAAAGGCGGGATCGTCGCTCTCGAACCGTACCAGCTCGACCACGCGCTCCTCGGCGGCGAGCTCGGCGAAGCTGACCTCGACAGTATCGCTGTTGGCGGTCGTCTTGCCGGGCTGATCCGTGGCGTCGGCATAGGTCAGGGTCATGCGATAGCCGCCGCCGACTCGCGGATCGAACGCCTGCATTCGCGCGGACATGCCGTCGGGCGCGCGCCACGAGACCATCATCTCGGGATCGACGAACGCCCGGAACAGGGTCCGCGGCGAGGCAAGAATGACGCGCGAGGCGCTATGCACCCGCGCCTCGGCCAGTTCGATGGTCACGCAAAGACACCCCTGTCTTCAGGGCCGTCTACCCCCGACCCCGAATGCTTTTTGGAAGATGCGGGGGCCGCGACAATCGATTCCTGCGCGGTTCGTCGCAACGGGTCTCTCGCGCGAGCGAGAGGCCTGTTTTCATGGGTGGGGAAGGGGACGCTCGAGGGCGTGGCGGAAATGGCTGGCGGGGGCATCGAGCCCCCGCCAGGCCAGCCAGTCTTCTTCTCTCAAGTCGTCTTAGGGTGGCACGGGGGCGCGGCGGCCTCAAGGACGGCGGGGCCCCACCATTTTCCCTGGCGGAGCGGACGGTGGGGATCCTCGCGGGCGTGGTGGCCGCCAGAGAAAATCGTGACCCCCACCGCCGCTGCGCGGTCGCGGCCCTGCGGTCCGCGATCCTTGACCCCGCCGCTCGGAGCCCGTGCCGGGGAAGGGACCTCTTCAGAAAAAGGAGGTTCCAATGACCAACATCACTCGTTCCATCCGCAGCTTCAGCGAGATCGCCGGACTCATCGCCGAGGAGACGGCGAGCCCGAACGATGCTTTTGCCGGGGCGTTCACCGAGACCATTGACGGGTTCCGAATCGATGCCGGGGCGGACGTAACCGATGCTGCGATGCCGGACCCACTGGAGGTGCAGCTCGCCACCGAGATGGTGGTACGAACGCTGTTCGACGTGTTGCGCGACACGCGGCTCGAGACCCTCTCCGACCGGTTCGCCTGGGGCATCGTGCAGGGGTTCCATCGGGTCGCGGGGCAGCTCGAGACCGAGGCCGATCGGGCGGCGCTTCGGGTCAAGGACCTGATCCGCGATGCCGATGGCAGCGAGGTGATGACCGCCGAACTGGAGGAGGCGCAGCTCGCCTGTCAGTCGCTCGACGAGGCGCATGAGGCAGCGGCTTGCATCCGCGATCATGCCGCCGCGACTTACCATAGCGAGACCGGACGGCCCTGGTCCGCGCCACGGGGGTCGCTGGTGTCGAGCAAGCGCACCGCCTCGGTGGTCGCGGCGTCGGATTTTCTGGCCGCGCGCCGCCAGCGGCGGATCGACGCGCATGCGCCGCAAGGGCCGGTCGTGATCTTCTCGGGCGGGCAAGCCTGGGAGGATCATCGCCAGCTGACCGACGCGCTCGACGCGATCCGCCAGCGTGTTCCGACGATGGTGCTGGCAACCACCGCACAGTCCAAGGGGTGCGATGCCATTGCAGCCTCATGGGCAGCGCGGACAGGCACGCCGCTCATTGCGTTCACGCTCAATCACAAGCTCGGACAGCGCGCCGGGTTTGCCCGCAACGAGCAGCTTCTCGCGCTGCGGCCGGTCGAGGCGGTGGTCTGCGAAGGGTCGGGACTGCAATCGCATCTCGCGCGGCTGGTGCGGGCGGAAGGGGTACCGGCGCACTTCTTCACGCTCGGTGGCCAGCGGCGCGCGGTGGCGTGAGGATATGGGAACCGGTCCGGATTGTCCGGGCCGGTCCCCTTTTTTTGGGGGTGGAGGTCGCCCCGCTCAGGAACCCCTGCGGGGTCCGTCGCGGGGCGATGCTGCATCCCCCGTCAGAGGGATGCAGGCCTCCTGCGCGCGGCTCCGCCGTGCTCGTCGCAGGGCCGCCCCTTCGGGGCGAGTTCGATGTTAAACGGGGGCTGCGGACAGGACCTTGAGCGCGGCGATCGAGGCGGTGCCGTCTGCCCGCTAGCGCGAATTTTGCATGGCTTCGGAGTTGCCGCAATGTCGATGAAGCGGAGGCCGGCTGGCGCCGGCATCAGAAGAAGATGCCCCCTGCGGGGGCGCCCCGCCCTTGCCAGGTCGAGGCGGCGCAGCGCGCGAGAGCGCTGCGAAGGCAGGACGCACGCCGCAGGGGCGTTTGTAATGCACCGTACGCACGCGTGCTGCGGATAAAATCCGCATTCAGTTCAACGGGTTATACGCGATGACGGCGTCATCGAACGCGCCGTGAATTTCGATGACGGTGTCACCGCGGCAGGGTAATGGCCAATGGTATATCACTGATATTGCTGAATATTTCCGGCGATGACGGCGTCACCGCTTGCGTCATCGGGCGTCATCAGGCGGCTGTGACAGACATTTTGCCGTTCGTCCCGGGCGGGCTCGATCCGCAAGCCGTAGGCGCAATCCCGGTCGCTCCGGCATCTCAATGCCCCGACCCATGCGCAGCCCACACTCAGCGGTTACAGCGGTTCGCGCCTTGGCGGGCGGACAGGAACAGGAGTCTTGTCATGCCCACGGTCTCGGTCCGCATGGACGAAGCGCTTTACCGCCAGCTCAAGCTATGCGCCTACAGCGCTGATCTGAGCTTCTCAAAATTTCTGCGGCCCGCGATCGAGCGCGCCGTGTCGCCCGATGGCAAGGCGACCATCACCGTCATGGACGAGCTGCTGGGCATCCAGATCCATACCTTCGCGCTGCTCTCCACACTGGCGCGTGAACAGTCGCCGGACATCTGCGGCAAGGGTCTCGAGGAAGCGCGCAAGCTCCTCGCCGAGCGCGGCCTGCTCGAGGAGCCGGCCCGATGAGCATCTTCCGCAACAACACGGTCGGCTCCTGGACGCGGGGCGGTCAGGCGATCGTCCACAACATCCGCATGACCACGCAGGTGTTCTTCCAGACCCTGCTGGCCAGCGGGGTGATCTGGGCCGGCTGCACCCTGTGGTACGCCTATGAGCAGCTTAGCGAATACCAGCGCTACGTGCTGGCCAAGGTCGCCGAAGCCTACCTTAAATCGGGGGTGCCGGGCACGAGTGCGCCGCTCCTGTTCGAGACGCCCTGGGGCATGAAGTACTGGACCAGCGCAAAGGCGATGCTGGGCTCGGGTGTCGCGGAAAATGCGCTCAAGGCGGCCGAGCAGCATCTCGTGCGCGGGGCGATCCTGTCGGGGCTGTTCGCGTTCCTCGTGATGGTGGGCGCGTGGTTCTACTTCACCCGCACCGGCAAGGGGCTCGGCTCCAACCAGTATCTGCGCGGGGCGAGGTTCGGCACCGCGCGCGGGCTGCGCTGGCAGCTTCGATGGAAGAAACGCGGCAGCTTCAGGATTGGCGGCGTGCCGATGCCGGCGGCGTTCGAGCCCGAGCATATCCTCGTCAGCGGCGCGCCCGGCACCGGCAAGACCAACCTCATCAACATCATGCTCGACGGTATCCGCCAACAGGGCAGGCGGGCGATCGTCTATGACACCGCCGGCTCATTCGTGGAGCGGTTCTATCGCCCCGGCCGGGACGTGCTGCTCAACCCGCTCGACGAGCGTTCGGCGCTCTGGACGCCGTGGGCCGATGTCCCCGAAGAATATCACTACGATCAGATCGCGGAGTCGGTCGTGCCGGATACCGGCAAGGACCCGTTCTGGGCCAAGGCGGCGCGCGGCACGCTGGTCGCGGTAATGCGCACGCTGGTCCATAAGGACCGCATGCGGGTGTCGGTGCTGATGGACATCCTCACCCGCTCGGGGCTCAAGGGGCTGTCGGCGTTCGTGCAGAACACCGAGGGCGCGGCGTTCATCTCGCAGGAGGGCGAGCGTACCTCGGCGGGCATCCAGGCCGAGCTCGCCTCAGTCCTGCGCGGGTTCCGCTATCTCGACGACAGCGATCGCGGCCTGTCGATCCGCGACTGGGTCACCAACGAAGATGACGACAGCTGGCTGTTCATCACGGTCAAGGCCGACCAGCTGCCGACGCTCCGCCCGCTGATCACCATGTGGCTCGATATCGCGATCAGCGCGATCATGAGCATGGCGCCTCACCAGTGTCGCCGGCTCTACTGCGTGATCGACGAACTCCCCTCGCTCCAGCGGCTCCCCTCACTCGGCGACTTCCTCGCGCGTGCCCGCAAATATGGCGGGTGCGGCATCCTCGGGTTCCAGTCCTATCCGCAGCTTGAGGCAACCTACGGTGTCCAGGAAGCCGCCGCGATCACCGGCTATTGTTCGACCTGGGTGGCGCTGCGCGCCAACGACACGCCGACTGCGCGCCACGTCTCCGAGAACCTGGGGCAGGTCGAGCAGGTGGAGGCCAATGAAGGCATGTCATATGGGGTTAGCGACATGCGTGATGGGGTCAACCTCTCGCGCCAGCAGGTCACCCGGCCGCTGGTCATGCCGACCGAGATCGTCAACCTGCCCAACCTCACCGGCTACCTGCGGTTCGGGCGCGATCTGCCGGTGATCCGGTTCCGCTGCAAGTATCGCAACGCGCCCGTTCGGGAGCCTGCGTTCATCAAGCGGACAACGCTGCCGAAGCGAATTCAGGATGAACCGAAAACCGAAAAACCGGTGGCAACCGCCGACCTGGTTGAAGTTCCACAGTCCGTGTTGCCGTTGCCGGAGCCTCAGAACGATCGCGCGCCCGAAGCGCGCGACGAGGCAGGTCAGAGCCCCGATAACCACGACGCGCCCCAGCCGGACTCGGCTTTCGTCAGTCCGCGGAGCCAGGAGCGGAAAACCGTTCAACGGCAGAGCCGTCCAAACGAGCTGTGGCAACCTGCCAACCCTGCCTGACATCACCCCAAGCGAAAGGAAGAAGCCCATGGACCGGAAGGCACTGAGCCGGCAGATGCGGCTCGACGAGCAAAGGTCGAAAGCCGCGCAAGATGAGGTGATCTTGCCCATCACCGTGCGCATCCCGGCCGCGATCCGGATGACCGGGATAGGGCGATCCAAGCTCTACCAGCTGATCGCGCGAGGCGAGATAGATATGGCGAAGATCGGTACGGCGACGCTCATTACTGTGGAAAGTCTGCAACGATTGGTGGAGCGGAACAGGCGATGATACACCTTCGCTGAGTAGAAATCACCGAGACCTGCTGACGGTGTCTTGCGGACGCTGTGTTGACATCGCAGGGTTCGCAAGTTCAATCCCTGCCACGCCCACCATTATAAAGCCCGCAAGCAACCTACCCTCAAGCGCTAGCTTCAATGTGTCACTCAAGCCGCTACGGCACGAAAAAACGCACTTACGTGGGGCCAACTAGCGATACAGCCAATGTGCTCGATTCTCTTTCATGGCTTCGATCTGGAGCGGCAGATAGCGCGGCTTTCGGCATACCTGGGCGACATTCACCCCTGAGGCGTTACTTATCCGAGTAAGCATTGGGTGGTGTTTACGCAGCATGAGACCCGCACGTGATGGAACTCGCGCGTCGAGTTCAGCGTCGAGCTCGCCGGCCGTCAGGCCGGCGTCCTCAAGCACCGTGCGCGTTATCGTAGAGAGGCGCCTTCTCATGATCTATTGGCGACCATGCCAGATGTGCTCTTGAAAGTCACCCGGTGGTGACCCCTACGGGAGGTGTCGGTGCTAAGACATCGCGCGCCGTCGAGACATGTCAAAAAAGATCGCCGCGCACCTGCCGCCGCTGCTCAATTTGCTTCCGAGGAAGATTTCGTTTTGCGAACGAGTGCACCTGTGGTTGAAATGTGACTGTCCCCGGTTGGCACCTAGATCGAGCGCCACTTGCCGTCCAGAACATGATCGTTCGTGCATAGAGAGTGAAAATGAACACCATTAGCGGCCCGACGCCATCGCCCGACTCAAATCCTGCCTCGGAATGGCGTCATCATGGTACGCTGCCCTTCGCGGCCGCCTTTGGCTGTTCAATCTCAGTGCTGCAAATGTACGCAATGGGTCCGTTCATCGAGCCGTTGCAACAGGAGTTCGGCTGGTCCCGCACAGAGATCACGACGGGAGCGGCACTGTCCGGTCTTGTCGGGGCGGCGATGAGCGTTCCGGTCGGCATGCTGGTCGATCGCGTCGGTGTTCGTAAGGTCGGGCTGGCGGGCGTGGTCTTGTCCCCCCTGGCTTTTGGACTGTTGAGTACCGCGAGCGGGACGATGACGAACTGGCTGTTGCTATGGTCCGTCATTGCCCTCGCGGCGTTGCTGAGCCAGCCGACAGTCTGGACCAAGGCTGTTGCATCACGGTTCGAGCGATCGCGCGGGCTTGCCCTGGCGGTGACGCTATCCGGTACATCGGTTGGGGCGACGGTTTATCCATTGCTGGGGAGCTGGTTGATCGAATCATATGGGTGGCGAACTGCATTCTGGGGCCTCGCTGCGATTTGGGTGGCAATCGTGCTGGCGGTCGTCCTGCCGTGGTTTCGCTCTGCGCCGCATGCCCGCAGCGAAGAAGCAACGGACAGCCTCATGGTTGTCGAGGGATTTAGCGTAGCGGAGGGACTGCGTTCCTTGTCTTTCTACAAGCTGGTCGGGGCAAGCGGCTTGTTCATGTTCGGACTGATGGGGCTGATGGTCCATTTCGTGCCGATCTTGTCGGAGCGAGGTGTCGACCGGATGAGCGCAGCCTCGACCGCATCGCTTGTCGGTATTTTTTCGATCGTGGGCCGTCTTGCGACCGGCCTGCTACTCGATCGCTTTCCGGGGCGCGTCGTCGGTTCCTGCATCTTCACGATGCCGATCATCGCCAGCCTGCTGCTGCTCTCCGGGGGGGCAGGGGGAACGGTCAATAACGTTGTCGCCGCCATATTTCTCGGTTTGACGGTAGGCGCCGAAGTCGATGTCATCGCCTTCCTTTGCGCCAGATATATGGGGCTCAAAAGTTTCGGCGTTTTATTCGGCGCGATGGTCGGCGCGCTATCGCTGGGGGCTGCGCTGGGGCCACTGATTGCCGGTGCGTTTTACGACCAGTTCGGCAGCTATGCGCTATTCCTGATCGTTACGATGGCCATTTCTGCCGCGACGGGTATCGCGATTGCCACACTGGGCGAGCCGCGCTTTGGTCGATCAGCGCCGCAACCTCCAGCCCGTTGAAGCGGCACATTTCAATCGTCGGCAAGGTTCGCAAGCGGCAAGGCGGTCGTCGATTTTATCTCCGAAAGCGCAACCATCGAGTTGACGTCTTGGATCCCTGCAACCTTTGACAGCTTTTCGAAGAAAAAACGTTCGTAAGCCTCGATATCCTGCGTCACGATCCGCAGCATGAAATCAGCTGATCCCATCAGTACATAGCAATCCAGCACCTCGGGGAATGCCTTGATGGCATCGGCGAACTCGTTCAGGTTCGACCGACCAACCGCTGTCAATTTGATCTGTGCGAACACCTGTGTGTTCAGGCCGAGCTTTCGCCGGTCCAGCAAGCTGACTTGCTCCCTAATATAGCCGTCTCGCTTCAGGCGTTGGACGCGCCGCCAGCATGGTGCCTCGGACAATCCGACAAGCTCCGCCAATTCGGCGTTCGAACGTGTCGAATCTTGCTGAAGCAGCCCGAGCAGTTTGTGCTCGAAGCGGTCAAGCGTGGCGCTAGATTTATGCCGTTGTGGCTGCCTCACCGAAAGATCCTTTCCATTGCGCTGTACGACTGACCCAAAAAGGAAAAGTTTCCAAGGAAGATTATTGCTAGATATCCGGCGTAGGAGAGATGCAATGGTTCACCTTCGCACCGCCGGAGCCGCCGTCCCCGAACGGCTGCATGTCATCGACGATCAGGCAAGTGGCATGTTCGGCGTCATTGTCGTAGATTCGACCGTTCGCGGTCCTGCGGCTGGCGGCTTCCGCCTTCTCCCGTACGAAAGCGAGGCAGCCGCAGTACAGGCCGCGGTCAGATCGGCGCGCGGGGTGACCTACAAGCACGCGCTTCCAAATCTCCCCTTTGGAGGAGGGCAGGCGGTGCTTCGGGTACCAGACCGCGCGTTTGACCGCACCCCAGCCTTGCGCGTGCTGGCCGATGCCCTGGCCAATTTGAAAGGCGGATACATCATCACGCCGCATTTTGGCGACGACATTGTTGACATAGCCGCTTTGCGACGGCGGACAAGCTATATCGCCGACAACCGCTTCACGCTTCAAAGGAGTGGGGACGACGCATCTCGCTGGACGGCGCTCGGTGTGTTTCGGTCGATGGAAGCCGCAGCGAAGCAAGCGCTGAATGCGTCGCTTTCGGCGCTGCGAGTCGGCGTTCTGAGCGTCAGCGGGGTCGGCGCGGAACTCTGCCGCCTGCCCCATCATGCCGGTGTGCGCCTGGCGATCGCCGATCAGAACTCCGTGCACGTCAGGAGACTTGCCGAGGGAACGAACGCGACGATATTCTCACCAGAGGGGCTCGTTGGTGCGCAGCTGGACATCTTTGCACCCTGCGGAGGCGGCATCTTGAACGCGCCAAATATTTCACTCCTGCAAGCTCATCTCGTCTGCGGAGCAGCGGAAAACCAGCCGGCCAGCGATGAGGACGGACTGGCACTGTTTCGGCGCGGGATCGTCGTTGCGCCCGACTATCTCGTGAACATCGGCGGCATCCTTGGTGCGGCCGCGTCACATCTCGGTGAGACTTGTCGGCAGCTGCAGGATCGCATCGAACAGATTCCGGCTCGCTTGTTACAGGTGCTCGCGGCCGCCGACCGCAGCGGGGAACCACCGCATCGGGTGGCGGATCAGATGGCGGAAGCAGCGGTTTGCAATCGGAGACTTGTGGCATGATGCGCGCACTCCACAACGGTCTTTCCCTCCATGTGCCCGAGCCGTGGTGTCGGCCTGGCTCGAAGGCAAACTTCGATGCATTCGACATACCCGCGGCGGGTAGCGTCGCGCGACCGCCGATCGAAGTCGAACCCTTCGCCATTCGCGAACTTGCCTATTCGCTCGTAAGAGTGATCGATGAACAAGGTAATGCCACCGGCGACTGGGATCCTTGTCTCACTGCCGATGTCTTGAAGCGTGGTCTTCGGGCAATGGTGCTGACCCGGGTCTATGACAATCGCATGGTCCGTGCTCAGCGGCAGGGGAAGACCAGCTTCTACATGAAATCGACGGGCGAAGAGGCGGTCGCCGTCGCTGCTGCAATGGCGCTCGATCGTGCCGACATGTGTTTCCCGACCTATCGCCAGCAAGGGCTGCTGGTCGCCCGTGATTGGCCCTTGCTAGATATGATGAATCAAGTCTTCTCCAACAGTCAGGACCGGCTGAAGGGGCGGCAGATGCCCGTCTTCTATTCGAGCCGCGAAGCGGGCTTTTTTTCCATCTCCGGCAACCTGGGCACGCAGTATAGCCAGGCGGTCGGCTGGGCGATGGCAGCCGCGCTCGATCGCGATCCCCGAATTGCAGCGGCTTGGATCGGCGAGGGTGCGACGGCGGAGGGTGACTTCCATCACGCACTGACCTTCGCGAGTGTCTATCAGGCACCGGTAATTCTGAACATCGTAAACAACCAATGGGCTATTTCGAGCTTTTCCGGCATCGCCGGTGGCGAGCGCACGACGTTCGCGGCGCGCGGCGTCGGGTTCGGGCTCCCGTCCCTGAGGGTCGACGGCAACGATTTCCTGGCCGTCTATGCCGCCACGGACTGGGCGGCGAAGCGTGCTCGCGCCGGCCATGGCCCGGCGCTGATCGAGCTGTTCACCTACCGCGCCGAAGGCCATTCGACGTCCGACGATCCGGGCAAGTATCGTCCGGGCTCCGAAGCGGCGGCTTGGCCGCTGGGCGATCCGATCGAGCGGCTCAAGGCGCATCTGATACGCCGGGGCGATTGGGACGACACACGCCACGCCGAGATGCTGGCCGAAGCCGAGGCCCACGTGCGCGACGTCGGAAAGCAATCCGAACGGCTCGGCACGCTGAGAAGTGGCGCACGACCGGAAGTAAGCAGCATGTTCGAGGATGTGTTCAAGAACATGCCGCCGCATTTGCGCGCTCAGCGCGACGAGATGCTGAGGTGACCCCATGCCGCAGATGAACATGATCGAAGCGATCAATTCCGCACTCGACTGCGTGCTGGCAAGCGATAGGAACGTCCTCATCTTCGGCCAGGACGTGGGCTATTTCGGCGGCGTGTTCAGGGCGACCGATGGCTTGCAGCGCAAGCATGGCCGGGATCGGGTGTTCGACGCACCGATAACCGAAGCCGGCATCGTCGCGGCGGCCGTGGGCATGGGCGCATATGGCAAGCGGCCGGTCGTCGAGATTCAGTTCGCCGACTATATCTATCCCGCCACCGATCAGCTGATCTCGGAAGCTGCACGGATGCGCTATCGCACGGGGGGCGAGTGGTGGTCTCCGATCACCGTGCGCTCGCCCTATGGCGGCGGAATTTACGGTGGGCAAACGCACAGTCAGTCGCCCGAAGGCATTTTCACACATGTCGCCGGGTTGAAGACAGTCATCCCTTCGAATCCGCATGACGCGAAGGGGTTGCTGATCGCGGCGATCGAGGACGATGACCCGGTTCTCTTTTTTGAACCCAAGCGGCTGTATAACGGTCCGTTCGACGGTCATCACGACCGACCGGTACAGTCATGGGCGGGCCATCCGGCCAGTGCTGTTCCCGCTGAACATTATCGCATCGAGCTTGGGAAAGCGAAAATAGCTCGTCCCGGCGAGGCGCTCACGATGCTCGCTTATGGCACGATGGTGCATGTCGCGCTGGCAGCGGCACAGGAAGCCGGCGTGGACGTCGAGGTGATCGACCTGCGCACGCTCATCCCGCTCGACCTGCAAACGATCACGACATCGGTTGAAAAGACGGGGCGGTGTATCGTCGTCCATGAAGCGACGCGCACCTGTGGCTTTGGCGCAGAACTGGCGGCGCTGGTGCAGGAACATTGCTTCTATGCGCTGGAGGCGCCAGTCATGCGAGTCACGGGATGGGACACGCCGTACCCGCACGCGTTCGAGTGGGAGTATTTCCCTGGTCCGGCGCGCGTCGCTCGCGCCATCCGACAGATTATCGAGGTTTAGGATGCCACGTTTCACCTTTCGTCTGCCCGACATCGGCGAAGGCATCGCCGAGGCCGAGGTCGTCGCCTGGCACGTCAAGGTCGGCGATCGAGTCGAGGAAGACCAGCAGGTCGCCGACATGATGACCGACAAGGCGACGGTCGAAATGGAGTCGCCGGTGTCCGGCACGGTGGTCGAGCTGGCGGGCGAGGTCGGCGATCTGGTGCCGATCGGCTCGGCGCTGATGGTGGTGGAAACCGACGGCGAGGTGGCTGTGGAGCCCGAGCCCGAAGCGACGGTCGATGCCGCCGGGATGGCGGTTGAGCCGGTGCCGGTGAGCGAGGCGGTCGAGGAACAGATCGAGGCTGAAAATCCCGGCGTCGAGGAAGTGGTCGCGCCTTCGCCTGCCGTTCATTCCGCGCCCGTTGCAGAACAGCCGAGCGACGCACCGGCGACAATGGGGGAAACGGATCGCGCCGTCCTTGCCTCACCCGCGGTGCGGCAGCGCGCGAAGGACCTCGGCGTCGACCTGGCGCAGGTCAAGGCGGATGGCGACCGCGTGCGGCACGCCGACCTCGACGCGTTCCTGCGCTATGGCTCGGGCCAAGGCTATCACGCACCGCATGCCAGCCGCGCGCGCGAGGACGTGCCGGTTAAGGTGATTGGCATGCGCCGCCGCATCGCCGAGAATATGGCGGCGTCAAAGCGCGCGATCCCGCACTTCACCTATGTCGACGAGATCGACGTCACGGCATTGGAGGCGATGCGCGCGGACCTCAACGCCAATCGCGGCGCTCGGCCCAAGCTCACCATGCTGCCGTTCCTGATCGTCGCGATCTGCCGCACGCTGCCCGATTTCCCTTTGCTCAACGCGCACTATGACGACGAGGCCGGCGTGGTGACGCGGCACGGGCGTGTGCATATGGGCATGGCGACACAGACCGATGCCGGGCTGATGGTGCCGGTGCTGCGCGACGCGCAGGACAAGAATGTGTGGCAGCTGGCGAGCGAGATCACGCGCCTTGCCGACGCCGCGCGGACCGGCAAGGCGAAGAGCGAGCAGCTGTCGGGTTCGACCATCACCGTCACCTCGCTCGGGCCGCTGGGCGGCATCGCGACGACGCCAGTGATCAACAAGCCGGAAGTCGCGATCATCGGGCCGAACAAGATCGTCGAGCGTCCCGTGTTCCTGGGTGAGGACATCGTCCGCGCGAAGCTGATGAACCTGTCGATCAGTTGCGACCATCGCGTGGTCGATGGCTGGGACGCGGCAAGCTATGTCCAGGCGGTGAAGAAGCTGCTGGAGACCCCGGCATTGCTGTTCGCCGCATAGGTAGCGTGCCGGGATCAACACACGCAGGCAGCGGGTTGATTTATCTTCCACAGAAGATAAATGGAGCAGTATGATCAAGCTACAGCCAGTCAAGGGTCCCGACGACATCACCGGAAATGTGCTGCGCGTGATGCAGGCGACGCCGGACCCTCGCCTGCGGGAATTGATGGTTGCGCTGATCAAGCATCTTCACGGGTTCGTGCGAGAGGTGGGCCTCACCGAAGCGGAATTCCGAACGGCGACGGCATTGATCAACCGAATCGGCCAGCTTTCCAATGCACGGCATAACGAAGCGGTGCTGATGGCCGGGTCGCTGGGAGTGTCCGCGCTGGTCTGCCTTCTCAACAACGGGAATGCCGGCCAGACCGAGACGTCGCAATCGCTGCTGGGTCCGTTCTGGCGGATGCATTCGCCGGTGACTCCTAACGGTGGCAGCATCGTCCGCAGCGAAACACCCGGTGATCCCGTCTACGTCCGATTGCGGGTGGTGGACCCCGAAGGGCGGCCGGTCGCTGGCGCAGAGGTCGATGTGTGGCAGGCGGCCCCGACAGGTCTTTATGAAAATCAGGATGATGCACAGGCCGATCACAATCTACGCGGCAAGCTGACGACCGATGCGACGGGGATCGTCGATTTCTGGACCGTGCGTACGGTCGGCTATCCCATTCCGACCGGTGGCGTCGTGGGTGAATTGCTGGGCGCCCAGAAACGGCACCCGTTCCGCCCGGCTCATCTTCACGCATTGGTCGTCAAGCAGGGGTTCAAGGTTCTGATCAGCCAGATCTATGACCCGGCCGATCCGAACATCGACAGTGACGTGCAGTTCGCCGTCACCAGCGCGCTGACTGCCGAATATGTCCGGCACGAGGAACCGCGCGACGGCATCGACGGTCCTTGGCACTCGCTCGATTTCACGCTGACGATGGAACCCGGGGATGCCGTACTGCCCCGGGCGCCAATCGACTGATCCAACGGCAAGCGCAGGGGCTGAAACATGGCGACGGACGAACAGCATCGGCAGGCAGCCGAGGCGATCCTGGCGGCTGAACGAACGCGAATTGCGACGCCGCAGATCAGCAAGATGTTCCCCGACATGACGCTTGCCGATGCTTATCGAGTCCAAGACCTGTGGGCCGATGCGCGCATCGCTGCGGGTGCCACGGTGGTCGGTCACAAGATCGGGCTGACCAGCCGCGCCATGCAGATTGCTTCCAAGATGACCGAGCCAGACTATGGCCGGATCCTGGACGACGCTCTTTATAATGACGGCGCGAAGGTCAGCGCGGCTCGCTTTCTGAAGCCGCGACTGGAGGTCGAACTGGCCTTTGTCCTGGCTGAAGACCTGGGCGGACCGGGCAAGCGCATCTATGATGTGATGCGAGCGACCGAGGTGGTCGTGCCCGCGCTCGAGATTATCGACTATCGTACCGAGGTACCCCGCTCGATCGTCGACACGATCGCCGACAATGCGGCATTCGGCGCGATCGTGGTCGGCGGTCGACCGGTGCGACCCTACGATATCGATGTGCGATGGGTCGGCGCAACCTTGTCAAAGAACGGCGTCATTGAGGAATCCGGGGTCTCGGCCGCGATCATGGGGCATCCGGCGGCTGGTGTCGCCTGGCTGGTGAACAAGCTCCACGAGGTGGGCGATTGCTTGAGAAAGGGCGAAATCGTCCTTGGCGGGTCATTCACGCGACCGATCGATGTTGCGGCGGGTGACGTGGTTCATGCCGACTATGGTCCATTGGGCAGCCTTTCGCTCGAGATCGTCGCATGAAGATTCCGCATAACGCCTTTCGCCATGCCTTGATTGACGGTGTCGCCCAGATTGGCCTGTGGTGCACGCTGTCGAGCGCGTTCACAGCAGAGGTAGTCGCGGACGCTGGTTTCGACTGGCTGTTGCTGGATACGGAACACTCACCGGGCGACGTACTGACCGTGCTTGGGCAACTGCAGGCGCTGGGCGGCCACGGCTCGTCGCCCGTTGTCCGGCCGGCGGTCAATGATCCGGTGCTGATCAAGCGATATTTGGATATCGGCGTCCAAAGCCTGCTGATCCCCTATGTCGAGACCGCGGAACAGGCGCAGGCCGCGGTTGCCGCAACCCGCTATCCGCCTGCAGGCATTCGGGGCGTGTCTGCGCTGACCCGCGCAACTGCGTTCGGTCGAGTCACCGATTATCCTGATCATGTCGAGCGGGAGCTGTGCCTGCTTGTGCAGATCGAAAGCAGGCCCGCTCTGGACGCCATAGAGGAGATCGCATCGGTCGAGGGCGTCGACGGCGTCTTCATCGGGCCGGGGGACCTGGCCGCAAGCCTGGGGCATATCGGAAAGCTCAATCACCCGGATGTCATGCATGCGGTCGAATCCGCGATTGAACGGATCGTCGAGATCGGAAAACCAGCCGGTATTCTCACTGGCGACCCGGCCTTTGCCGACCGTTGTTTGGCGCTGGGTGCCACATTTGTTGCCGTCGGGATCGACGCGGGTATTCTTGCGCGCGGGGCGGACGCTCTTGCAAGGCGGTTCGGACGCGAACCTTTGTGAAAACGACGGACGTGAACTGCCGCTTTGCCGTGAACCTGAGCAACGCTGCGCTGGTTGCGATGGACGATCATGGGCGTATGACTGGAATGGCGCCCGAGGTTGCAGACCGCGTCGCCAGCGCGATCGGCAAGCGTGCCATACTACTGCCATTTGCGACCGCCGCGGATATCCTGAACGCCGGTGAAGGGACATGGGATGTCGCCTTTCTTGCGATCGATCCCGCTCGACGCGAAACGGTCGCTTTTACGCAGCCTTATCTCACGCTCGCGGTCGGCGGGCTTGCGCGCAGCCAATCGCAGTTGGATCGTATCGACCAGGTCGATCGTCCCGGGATGCGAATAGGCTGCGCGAAAGGCGCGTATCTCACATCGGTACGCCAGTCGCTTCGGCATGCCGCATTTGTCGAATTCGGATCCGCCGGGGAGACGCTTGAAGCCCTCTTGCGCGGCGAGATCGATGTAGCCGTTGGATTGACGGCTGCGCTGCACAAGGTCGCGTCGGGCAGCGACCTGCGTGTTCTGGACGGCACCTTCGCACATGTCGAACACGCGCTGGCGGTGCGGCGCGACCATATCGAATCGATCGCTGCGCTCGAACACGCGCTGCGCACGAATTCGGGTGCGCTTCCGCGATGCGCCACAGCCGGCACGGGTTGACAATCAGCGCGCGACACATAATCTTCCATGGAAGATTTATTGTTGATTGGAGTGCTCGTGTCCGATTCCATACCTCGCGAATTCCAGGTCCGCGGCATGCGACGGGAAGCTGAGGAAGTCCTGTCGATCGAGCTCACGCCTTGCGCCGGCACGCTGCCTGAAATCTCACCGGGATCGCATATCGACCTGCATCTCGGAAATGGACTGGTTCGCAGTTACTCGCTGATGAATAGCCCACAGGAGCGAGACAGCTACAGAATCGGCGTATTCCGTGACCCGGGCAGCGAAGGCGGCAGCAAATATATCCATGATCACTTGCGGGTCGGTCAGTTGCTGCGTATCGATCCCCCACGCAACAATTTCGCCCTGCATGAGGGTGGTGAACATAGCGTGTTCTTTGCAGGCGGTATCGGCGTGACGCCTTTCATCGCGATGGCGGCCGCGTTGAACGCGCGAGGTCATGCTTGGACGCTGTACTATAGTTGCCGCAATCGGAGCCGCGCGGCTTTCATGGACACCCTCCAGCGGCTGGCGGTCGATGGCGGCGGGCGTGTCGAATTTCATTTTGACGACGAGGCGGACGGGCGGCTGTTGGACATTCGCGGGATTGTCGGTGCCGTCGGGCCGGACGACCATCTGTATTGCTGCGGTCCTTCGGGAATGCTGGCGGCGTATCGCGACATATGCGCCAACCTGCCGCCCGATCGAGTCCATTTCGAATATTTCGCTTCCGATGCGGGCCTGGCGAGCGAAGGTGGTTTCGATGTGGTGCTGGCCAAGAGCGGACGGCGGATCAACATTCCGCCCGGCAACACCATTCTCGAAGCGCTCGGTGCGGCGGGCGTGACGGTGCCCTATTCCTGTCAGCAGGGCATTTGCGGCGCATGCGAGGTCAAGGTTTTGTCGGGGGTGCCGGACCATCGCGACATGATCCTGTCTGATGCCGAGCGGGCGTCGAATGAGACGATGCTGATCTGCTGTTCGGGCGCGCTATCCGACGAACTCGTTATCGACCTTTAAGAAGCTTTGGCCGTGCGCGCGGGTGCGATGACGACCAGGAGATGCCGATGTCCCGACCGCTCGTTCTCTTGACGACACCGCAACTTGATTTCGCCGCACCAGCGCTGTTGGAGCGATACGATGTCGTGCGCTGGTGGGAAGCGCCGCCAAACGAGCTGCTGCAGCGCGTGAAGGCGCTGGTCTGCATGGGACATCACCCACTGCATATGCTTGATCGCCTAACCGATCTGGCGATGGTGGCATGCTTTACCGCGGGCTATGACGCGATCGATCTGGCGGCGTTGCGCGAACGCAACATCGTCGTGTGCAATGCCGGAGAGGCCGCCGCTGAACCCGTCGCTGAGTTTGCTCTGGCGCTGATCCTGGCGTCCACAAGGAACGTGGCGTGGGGCAATGCCCTGGTGCATGCCGGTCATTGGGGCGATGGGCCGATTCGACTGGGCCGTGGCTTGCCCGAACTGAAGCTGGGCATCGTGGGCATGGGTGCCATTGGGCGAGCTCTGGCGGCGAAGGCGGACGTGTTGGGCATGTCCGTGCACTGGTGGGGCCCCAGGGCCAAGCCGGAAATCTCGACGCCCCGGATGGCGACGTTGCTGGAGCTTGCAGCGCAATGCGATGTGCTGGCGCTGTGCGCGCGATCCGACGAAACCAATCGTCATATGGTGTCGCGTGCCGCCTTGGATGCGCTGGGGCCGACCGGACTGCTGGTCAATGTCGCGCGCGGTCAACTGGTCGATGAGGATGCATTGCGCAACGCCCTGTGTGAAGGGCGCCTGGGTGCAGCCGCACTTGACGTGTTCGAAGTAGAGCCGACCCCGGCGGATCGCTGGGCAGGCATACCTAATCTGCTAGCGACCCCGCATATC
Source organism: Sphingomonas tagetis (assembly GCF_024211275.1). Classification (GTDB taxonomy): domain Bacteria; phylum Pseudomonadota; class Alphaproteobacteria; order Sphingomonadales; family Sphingomonadaceae; genus Sphingomonas; species Sphingomonas tagetis. Next base: position 35,962 of record NZ_JAMLDX010000015.1, on the reverse strand, counting down.
GCTGGGGCGACCAAGGGTAACGCGGTCGGTATGACTGCCGTTATGCGTGACAATCTGGACCGGTTCTTCGACGGGTTGGCACCATCTAACCGGATTGTTTGAGCGGTCGCCAATGTCCGAGAGACCGGCGGTTCGCCGGCGCTCGGACATCGGCGGCCCACTTACCGTGAGGCCTAGTTCTTGTAGCTTTCGTCCAATCGATCGACCATCCGGCGCAGTGTCGGCCAATCGCGCTCGGCCGCAGCATAGCTGTTCTCGCGGTAGACCTGAGCCGTCATCTCGATCGCCTCGGTCGCTGGAAAGCAAAGATTGTCCCACCCTGCCGCGAGCGCCTTGACCTGCGCTTCGCACGCCCGCTCGAGATAAACCATGGCGTTGAACGCTTCCGCCACCGAACGTCCGGTCGAAAGCAGACCGTGGTTGCGCAGGATCATCGCAACGCCGTTGCCCAGATTTTCGACCAGTCGAGCGCGCTCGTCCATGCTGATCGCTATGCCTTCATAGTCATGATAGCCGATTTGTCCGTGAAACAGCATGGCGGTCTGGCTGAGCGGCAAAAGGCCATGACGTTGCGCGGATACGGCCATGCCAGCTGGCGTATGATTGTGAATCACGCAGGCTATGTCGGGGCGGGCCTCGTGGATCGCGCCATGGATCACATAGCCTGCTTCGTTGATACCATTGCCGACGGGATCGTTCAGTATGCGGCCATACAGGTCAATCTTTACCAGGTTCGATGCGCAAACTTCTTCGAACATCAGGCCGAAGGAATTGATCAAAATTTCCTCGCGGTCGCCAGGGATGCGAAGTGAGATGTGATTGTACGTCAGTTCGTTAAGCCCGAAATGCGCGATCAGCCGGTAACAGGCAGCCAGATCGACCCGCGCCTGCCATTCATCCCGACTCATCTCGGAAGGAGTGGAGGCCGCTGCGCCGCGACGAACCAAGCGGGGCATTGAATGTGACATGTTAACTCTCCTTCATATGCGCCGAGTCTTCCTCGGAAGGTCGGCAGTGTCTTCGTGGTCAATCTCTGATGGTTGATCCAATGCGAAAGCCCTTGCTTGGCTATTGCGGGGCGTCTGATCGACCGGCATGCCTAGCCCCGCCTTGCACCATGCGAGGTAATCCATACCATGCCGCGACGCGCATTGACATGAAATCTTCCACGTCATAATAACTTCCATGGAAGATAATAAGATCGGAGGGGAGCATATGCGTGTAAGCCGTGGACTGTACTGTTCGGGCGTTTCGATGGCGCTGATGGTGGCGATCAGCCCCGTTGGCGCGAATGCTCAGCAGGCGACAAGCGAGCCGGCGTCGGCATCGCCTGTTATAGCGGAGGGCGAGATCCTGGTCACCGCGCAACGGCGGGCGGAACGTATTCAGGATATTCCGGCAGCAATTTCAGCGCTAGGCTCCGAGTCGCTGGAGCGCGCCGGCATTGTCAGCCTGGATAGCGTCGCGCCCCAGGTTCCAAGTTTCTACTTCGGCAGTGCCGGCGCATCGCGCCCGCAGATGTATATCCGCGGCATAGGAACGCGCTCGTTCGATCCCGGCTCGGAAAGCTCGATCGGCGTGTTTGTCGATGACGTGTATCTCGGCCGTGCCGCTGGCTCGTTCAATGCCTTGCGTGATATCGAACGTATCGAGGTTCTGCGCGGTCCGCAGGGAACCCTGTATGGCCGGAACACGATCGGCGGCGCTGTAAACGTGATTTCGAAGGCGCCGACGTCGGATTTCACCGGCGACTTCGAAGTGGGTGTTTCCAACTATGGTGGTTATGAGGGCGTGGCGGCGGTCGGCGGGCCCTTGACGGGCGACGGGTCGCTGAAGTTTCGGGCGGCGGGGTGGCGAAGCTATCGTGATGGCTATCTGACCAACCTGACGACGGGCACGACCTTCCAAGGCGTGGACAATTGGGGCGGGCGATTACGCCTTACCTGGGAAGCGACACCCGAATTCAAGATCGACCTGACCGCAGAGTATGGCAAGGACGGTAATGAAGCCGCGTTTGCCGGATTCGGTCGTGGCAGCGGCCCCACAGCGACAACGCCGGCCAATCCCTCCCTGGTATTCTTTGGTCGGCCAGGGCAGGTGCCGATCGCGTATCCCGGCGGGCGGTACGAAGGCTATATGACGCACGACCCGTCATCCGATCGTGACGTTCAGACCTATATCGGCCGGATTGAGTATGATGCGGGTTTCGCGACGCTGACTTCCATTTCCGCGTATCGCGACCAGAAGCTGGCCGAAGCCCGCGATCTGGACGGTACGTCGGTCGATGCGCTCTATCATATGACCGGGGAACAGACGCAGCAGTTTACGCAAGAATTCCGCATCACGTCGAACCCGACCGGCCCTGCGTCGTTTGAGGGCGCGCTCGATTGGATCATCGGGGGCTTCTATTATCACGACGACAGCGCGCGCTCCGACCTCTACAACGTAGGCGTGGGAAGCACTGCTTTCGCGCTTACTGGCGCGACGCAGGTTCAGGGCATTTTCGGCAACTACAAGGTCAAGAGCTATGCGGCGTTTGGCCAGTTCACCTGGCACATCACCGACGCCTTGGATTTCACCGTCGGTGCACGCTACACTCACGACAAGAAGAGCGCGCGCCAGCGGGGCGAAACCACCTCGCCAGGTGTGCCGCTCATTCCCGCGCCGTTCGACGTGACCAATGCAGCCGACTATTCCTCGTTCGACCCTCGCTTCGTGCTCGACTACAAAATTTCGCGCGATGTTTCAGTCTATGCGAGCTTCAGTCGCGGCTTCAAGAGCGGTGGTTTCCAGAACGCGGCGATTTCCGCCGCGCAGGCCAACCAGCTATTCAATCCGGAAAAGATTACTGCGTATGAAGTCGGGTTTCGCAGTGAATGGCTGGGCCGTCGTTTGAAGTTGAATATCTCGGCCTTCCAATATGACTATCAGGATCTTCAGGTATCGAGATTCATTTCGCGTCCGGGTGTGCCTATTATCAATATTATCTCGAACGCAGCATCCAGCACGGTCAAGGGGGTCGACTTCGAACTTGGCCTGAAGCCCACTGATACGTTGACCTTCAATTTCACCTATGGCTATCTGGATGCTAGGTACGACGATTATATTTTCGATGCGGCGACCAACTTCTCAGGCACGCGGATGGTGCGTAGTCCCGAACATTCGATCAACGTGAATGGCGAGTGGCGTGTGCCGATCGGCGATCGGCGGTGGTTCTCGCTCGGCGGCAATTACGCGTTGCTGAGCACCCTGTATCATGAACCGGGCGAGGGGCGCCAGGAGTTCGGCGGTGCCGCCGTCCTTTCGCGCGAGCCCGGCTATGGCCTGCTGGACCTTCGCGCGTCGCTGGAAATCGACCGGTTTACCGTCACTGCCTATGTCAACAACGCCACGAAGACCTATTATCGCCGTACGATCCTGGCTGCCGGCCCGACCGTGATTGACTATCCCGGTACGCCGCGCGTCTTTGGTCTGCGCGCCGCCTACCGCTTCTGAACGGAGAAGCTGGCGATGTCAGCAGCGACGTTGACATCGCCGGCCAAATCCGGATATCTTCCTAGGAAGATAAACATGTTATGATCGCCGACGATGGGCGGCTGCGCCAACCTTGCGTCGCGTCGTTTGCGCCCGAGGCAATAGAGTGAGGGTCTGAGATGATTGATAAAGCGAAGCTGTTGTGCGATATCGAGCCGGGCGCACCGATGCACGACACGGTCAAGCGCTATTGGCTGCCTTGTGGCCTGAGCTCGGACCTTCCCGAACCCGATTCCGATCCCAAGCCGATCACCTTGCTTGGCCAGGACTATGTCATGTTCCGCAATACCGTGGGGCAAGTTGCGGTCATGCGCGAGCAATGCTGCCATCGCGGTGCCTCGCTCCTGTTAGGTCGTGTCGAAGACGGCGGCATCCGCTGCATTTATCATGGCTGGAAATTTGCGCCGGACGGCACGGTGCTTGAGATGTTGAACTGCCGCAATCCCGAACGGTTCACCGACAAATATCGCCAGCCGGCCTTCCCCGTTCGCGAAGCGGGCGGCATGATTTGGGTCTATCTCGGCCCGGCCGAACATGAGCCGCCATTCCTTCACTGGTCGTTCTTCGACGTGCCCGAAAGCCATGTGTATATCGGCGCGCCGATGTTCGAGGCCAATTTCATCCAGGTGATCGAAAGCGGACTCGACTCTTCGCACCTCGCCATCCTTCATCAGGCATTCGGCAGCGCCGCAGTCGGCCGGGATCTTGCGCCGCGGTTCGAGGCCGAGGAAACCGAATATGGCTGCCGCTATGCGGCGATCCGCGACGTCCGTGGCGCGGACGGCAAGATGCACGAGGTCGCGCGTGTTACCAACTTCCAGTTCCCGTCAGTGTGCGCGGTTCCGGGCGGAGGTGGTCTACTTTATGCGGTGCCGATCGATAATAGCCGGACGATCTTCTATCACATTTTCTGGAGCATGGAGGCTCCGGTCGACAAGGCGCAGCGCGATGCCTTTTTCGGTCTGGACGAATATGGCGCGAAGACGTTCGGCCTCGGGCGGGAACATCATGGCAAGCCGGGGACGGCAATGCGTGAGAACAACTTCCTGCAGGACCGTGAGGCAATGCGCCGGCGCGAGACGTTCAGCGGGCTGTACCCGGTGATCGGCGAGGATGCCGCCGTTACCGCGTCGATGTTGCGGCTGGATGCCCGGGAATATGAATCGCTGGTGCCCTCTGACATCGGGATCGTGCGCATGCGACGCGCGATGATCGCCAACTGCGAAGGCGTGATGGCCGGCCAGCCTGCACGGGGGCTTGGGCCAGAAATGGTGCTGGGCCAGGCGCAGGGCGTGATCGGTCCCGACATGCGGTGGCAAGACCTGCCCGGCATGCTCGGCGAAAGCAGCGCGCTGCCCAATATTGATCCGAGCAACCTCAAGAAATTGATGGGTTCGGAACCCGCGCTGGCGAGCGCATCCTGACGGACGCTCGAGATGCGTCAGGTGGAGTGAGATGATGAAAAAAGAGGAAAACGAGTTCCTCTGCCGTGTCGGGAAAGGTACGCCGATGGGCGAAGTCTTTCGGCGTTATTGGCAACCGATTGCATCGTGCGAGGAGATCGCCTCGGTGGGTCGGACGCCGTTGCGCGTTCGCGCACTCGGCGAAAACTATGTCTATTTCGCGACTCGGCCGGCAAGTTGGGGTTGCTGGATGAACAATGTTGTCGTCGTGGCGCGTCGCTCTGCCTCGGTCGTTTGGAAGGCGACGGAGTCCGCTTCCTGTATCATGGCTGGAAGTTCGACACGGACGGTACGTTGGTCGACATGCCGAACATCCGGTCGGCCGAAAAGATCATGGCCAATTACCGCCAGCCGTCCTTCCGGTGCGCGAGGTCGGTGGCGTCGTGTGGGGCTTTTTCGGCGATCCTGCACACATGCCGCCCGAGCCGACTTCATGTAGCTGACCGCACCGGAGCGGCATCGCGTTGTCACGCCTTTCATCGTCCACTGCAATTATCTTCAGGCGACAGAAGGGGGGGGCGATAGCTCGCACCTTGGTATTCTGCATGCGTCGGCCTTCCATCGCGACACGACTGATTTCGGCAGTCAGGACCTCGACAACGTCATCAGCATGCTCGCGCCCGAAATCTATGTCGAGCCGTCATGGTTCGGCCTGTTCGCGGCCGCGTCGCGAGAGCTGAAGCCGGGCCGCAACCGCTGGCGGGTGCCAGCCTATATGGCGCCTTCGACCGTCGCAGTGACCGGTGGTGCTCCGTCACGCGATTCGTGGGCACAGGTCCTGCCGATCGACGATCACAAGACATTATTCTTTCTTGGTAACTGGAATCTTGAGGAAGATATCGGCCTCGAGCCGAAGAGGGCCGCGATCCGGTCCTTTCAGGGGGTCGATCCGGAAAACGCTGGAACGCATAAGCTGCACCCGCGAAACGCAACATCGGTCAGACCGCGCGCGACTGGAAAATCACTTCCACCAGGATCGCGACAAGATGGAATCGGGCGAAAGCTGGACTGGGCTGCCGCTGTTCCTGCCCGAGGATATCGCGATCACCACGTCAATGACCCCGATCTGCGACCGTACCAAAGAACATCTTGTGTCGGCCGACATCGGAATCGCCGGGATGCGCAAGGTACTTCGCGACTGTGCGACACGAGTCGCCGAAGGCAAGCCGCCCGTCGGGCTTGACGGTTCCGTTCCTGGCGGATCGGCCGCGATCTTCGTCACCGAAGTGGACCTGGACGCCGGCGAGGACTGGCGACAACTGCTTCCCGATTTCGGTCAGGCTCCCGCCGTTCAGCAGGCTGCGGAGTAGTCAGTTGCCATTATCGGTCGGGCGCGTCGGGCGGTCCGGCCGCTCCGACGCGCTTTGCGTTCAGCTCAGACCCCATTGTGCGGCGGTGCGTGTCACATAGTCGGCATAATCGACGGGTTGACGGCCCAGCAGTCGGACCGTGCTGTCCATCTCACGTTCCGAAGCGATGTATCCGTCGCGCCCGAACGTCTCGTACATCGTCATCAGGTCCAGCCCCAGCCAGGCCGGCATGGGCGAGCTCGCTCGCCAGCGCGCCGGATCGGTATCGTAGGTGACCGGTCGCCGAAGTACCTCGCTCCAAGCGGCTGCGCATGCGGCACCGTTCAATACCTGCCGGCCGACGATCGGATAATCCATGCCGTCATGGCCGTCGCTGGAAAGGACTCGGGCGGCTGCCGCGGCGATGTCCTGCGCGTCGATTCCGGAACAACCGACGCCCCCGATCGGGACCACGTAGCGACCGTCCGAGAGCGCCTCGCGGGTCATCCAATCGTTCTGGAAGAAGTGATTCGGCGACAACAGCGTCCAGGCCATGCCGGAATTTCGCACGGCGGTTCCGATCGCGACCTTGGAGGCGACATGCGGCAGATGCGCATGCGCTTCGGCGTGGAAGACCGATTGATATACGAACCGACGCACCCCGGCACGCCGCGCCAGCAATACCGCCAGCACACCTTCGACGACCTCCGTCGCGACGGGGCGGTTCAACATGAAGACCTGGTCGATCCCGTCGAAGGCGGCCTGCGCGCCGTCCGGATCGTCGACGATGGAAACGACGGCTGGATCGACGCCTGTCGGTAGCAGTGCCACGCGGTCTTCACTGCGGACCAGGACGCGCACCTTCGCGCCGTTTGCGGCAAGCGTCGTTACCAAAAGCGTGCCCACCTTACCGGTGCCGCCGATCACCAGAACCGTCACAAGGCATCCCTCCAAATTGATTGACTAACGAAGCATAGTCGCCCATTTCCTTCCGTGGAAGAAATAATTGAGCAGGAGGCGATGTGGCTGACGATGACGTATCCGCGAGGCCGGCGATCGTGGTGGTCGAGATTCGGGAAATCCACGACGCCGAAGCGATGCGCGCGTACCAGCTTGGGGTGCGCAAGCATATGTCGCAGTTCGGCGGCGAGGTGATCGGTCGCGATGCCGAGACGGTGTTCGGCGATCCGTCCTTTGCGACCTTAGTCGTGCAACGATGGCCATCGCGCGCCGCGTTTCGCGAATGGCAGGACAGCGAAACCTATCGCCCGCTGCGCACCCTGCGTGATCGGGCGATGGACGTGCGGATCGCCGTTCTCTCGGCATGATCGGCGCATGCATGGGCACGCTGCGGGCGAAGGTCAATAACGCGCGAGGATTGACGTGACGCAAGCCAATCTGTTTTCGGAGCGTCTGCGGGCGATGGGCGCCCGTTTCGACCCGGCCGTCCTGGCCCAGACGCGCGAACTCTTCGCGATTGGCGCCAAGCAAGCGCCTTGGGCAGGGATTCAGCCCATTCGCGACCTGCGGTACGGTCCAGCGGCACGTCATGTGCTGGATTTCTTTCGAACGTCGCGAGCAGACGCGCCGCTGCTGCTGTTCGTGCACGGCGGCGGCTTCGTAGCGGGCGACAAGGACGGCGACGGCGTCTTTTATGGCAATGTCGGCCGATATTTCGCGCATCACGGCTATGCTGCCGTCTGCATGAACTATCGGCTGGCGCCAGAGGCGCCATGGCCGAGCGGGAGCGAGGACGTGGCTACTGCGCTGGCCTGGCTTGCGACGCATGGCAGCGAGTATGGCGGCGACCCCCAGCGCATCGTGCTGCTGGCCCAGTCGGCCGGTGCTGCGCATGCGGCCGGCGCGATCTTCGATCAGCGCTTCGGGGCGCCTGCCGGACTACGCGCGGCAGCGTTGCTCAGTGGCTTTTACGAGATGACGGCGGACGTCGTTGGAACGCCTGCCGCCTATTTCGGTGAAGACCCTGGCGTTTGGACCGATCGCTCGCCCTTGAACCACATTGCGCCCGGCCATGTCGAACTGCTCCTGACGCTGGCGGAACTCGATCCGGCCGAGGTTGCGCATCAGACGTTGCGCCTCGCGATGGAATTGAACGCGGTCGATGGGCGGCCGCCGCAGCTGGCATGGCTCGAAGGGCACAATCACGTCTCGCCGGTGCTGGGCATCGGTCTGGGCGATGATCGTCCGGGGAAGATCGTGCGGTCCTTTTTCGACGCCATCGTCGGCGCGTCAAGCTGGGTGGCGCAGTAGGGCGCCAGTCGAGCGAAAGCGGATGTCGGAACGCTGGCGCTTGACACACCGGACCTCGTACCAGTATCTTCCATGGAAGAATTAGAGGAACGATGATGGTCACTGCTGCCGAGAACAAGAAACTGTGTGAGGTCGGTTCGGGGACGCCGATGGGTGCCGTCATGCGCCGCTATTGGATGCCGTTCGCGCTGTCGTCCGACTTGCCCGAGCCCGATTGTCGGCCGATTCGCATCCGTTTGTTCGGCGAAAACCTGGTGGCGTTCCGAAACAGCGACGGCCAGGTTGGTCTGCTCGAAGAGATGTGCATGCATCGGGGCGTGTCGCTTGCACTAGGACGGGTCGAGGATAACGGTATCCGGTGTCTGTATCATGGGTGGAAGTTCGGCGCGGACGGTACCATCCAGGAGACGCCGAACCATTGCGACGCGCGGTTCAAAGCGCGCATGAAAGCGCCGGCGTACAAGACTCATGAAGCGGGCGGGATGCTGTGGGCTTATCTGGGGCCGCAGGACCGGGTGCCGCCATTCCGGCATTTCGCATTCATAGACGTGCCGGATTCGCATCGTACGATCTTTCGAGTCGTTCAGCGCTGCAATTACCTGCAGTTGGTCGAGCAGGGGTCCGACAGTTCGCATGTCGGCATCCTGCACAGCGACAATGCGCGCCCGGGCTGGCTGGAGAAGACGTTTACGCCCAGTGCCGACACCATGAACCCGGCGGCATTCGCGGTCGAGGACAATGCTCCGGCGATGGAGCTGGAGGACACCGAGTACGGCTTCCAATATGTCGCTTTCCGCCAGTCCGACCGCGTGGACGGGAAGTTTGACGAGACGCGCGAACGGCATGCGCGGGTCTATCCGTTTCTGATGCCGACCATTCGCTTCATTCCCGCGCCAAAGGTGTTGTTCACCGTGTTTGAAGTGCCCATGGATGATACGACGACGGCGACGTTCTTCGTTATTCACGGAGAGCAGCCGGTCGATCGTGGACATCTGAAGCGCCTGCTGGGATTGAATGATCCGCGCTACTGGTCGGACGAGGATAACGAGTTCCGGGCCAATTGGTCGAACGGCATGGGCCAGGATCGAGACAAGATGAAGGTGCATTGGACCGGCCTTCCCGGCGTCGCTTTCGAAGACGCGGTTATGGGCGTTGCTGCCGGCAGCATCGCCGACCGCACCCGCGAGCATCTGGTTGCGGCCGACGTTTCGGTCGCGCGCGTTCGAAAGCTGTTGCTCGGCGCGGCGGACGACGTTGCGGCGGGCCACGACGCGCGGGGCGCAAACTATGCCGACTGTACTGATCTTGCGGCGTTCGATACCCTCGTCGCGCCCGGCGTCGATTGGCGTTCGCTGATCCCGTTTGGTGCGACGGCACGACAGCAAGGTGAGGTTGCGAACGCGGCTTCTGTGGACTGATGCTGAAGGCACGTACGATGACGGCAAAAATGCACATTCCCGACTTTCGATCGATGCTGGACCTGCACGGACGCAGGTTCGTGGTGCTGGGCGCCGGCGAGGGCATCGGGATTCAGGTGTCACACGCGCTCGCGCAGTGCGGGGCACGGCTGTTGTGCGTTGATATCGACGGCGATCGTGCGAAGCGCATCGCCGAGGAAATCGGAGGCACTGCCTTTGTCGCGGACGTGACCGATCCGGTTCAGGTCGAGGCCGCCTTTACCGAGGCCGCACGCAGGTTAGGCGGGGTTGATGGGCTGGTCGATGTGATCGGCATGGCGCGGATCAAACCCATCGTCGACATGTCGCCGCAGGATATTTCGTGGCAGCTCGACATCGTCTATCGCCACGCGCTGTACGCGATCGCCGCGGGTGCAAAGGCGATGGTCGACGGCGGAACGATGGCGTTCGTGAGTTCACTGGCGGGGGAGCGCTATGTCGAGAATCAGGTGCTGTACGGTTCGGCAAAGGCCGCGCTGAACCAGCTGGTACGAGGTGCAGCGGCAGAGCTCGGCGCACGCGGGATTCGCATCAACGCTGTCGCGCCCGGCTTCATCCGCACACCTCGCATGCTGGATCTGCTCGGCGACGGGGGGTGGCAGGCCCTTGACGGCGCCAGTCCGAGTGGCCGCAGTGCCGATCCATCGGAGATCGCGTCGGCATTATTGTTCCTGTCCTCAGGCCTTGCTTCGCATGTTACCGGCGTGATCCTTCCGGCGGATGGCGGCATGGTCGTGAAGTCCGCGTTGCCGCCGCTCTCTTTCGGCGCAGCGTCGCGGGGCGAATAGGGCTCGGCTCGCTCGCATTCATCGGTGCTCGATGGGCATCGCCGGGGCAGTACGCGTCATACGCTTTCCTTCGTCGATGATTGCTACTAGCTTTGGCTAGGCTCCGGCGTTGGGGTCGGTCCCGAGAGCGGTAATCGATGGCGGCACGTTCCAAACCACAGTTTCAGCCGCAAATGAAGAATCTGATCGACTCCTGGCTGGAGCAGCGGCCGGATCTCGATCTCGACGCATTTTTGCTGTCCATTGTCGTGATGCGCATCGGCCGTATTCTGGAAGATTTTCATGAGCGCTTGTGTACCGAGCGCTTCGGCGTGTCTGGATCGGACATGCGCGTGCTGTTCGCGTTGCGACGATCTGGCAAGCCATATGCGCTGCGGCCGACCGACTTGTTCAAGGCGTTGCTGGTCACTTCCGGCGCGATCACCAAACAGGTCGATCGCCTTGAGGAAAAGGGGTTGGTCGAACGTTGGGGATTGGCCGGAAGCGGACGGACGATGGTCCGGCTGACCCGCAAGGGGCTCCGCGTCGCGAACAGCGCGACAGAGGCCTTAGCGACCGAATCCCGCTTGGCGCCCGCAATGGGCGAAATGTCCGCCGAGGAGCGGGCGGCGGGGACCCAGTTCGTCTATGCGATGCTCAAAGAGCTCGAGCCGTTGAACGACTTGCAGGCCGTTGCTGTCGCTGGCTCCAAGACCCGTGCGGGTAATTGAAATCTTTCGCGGAAGATTTCGTGGACATCGATTGGCACGCTCTGTAGCAGGTTTGCGTCGGCTGCAGCAGCGCAAGTGCGCATGTCGGCGATTGCTCTGCTATTTGGGTCCATACATGAACAGTCCAGTCGAGTTCCGCCGCGCTGCCGTTGAGCCGCAGTTCCTGGAAGCTTTGCGGCAACGGTTCGGGGATCGTGCGCAGACTGGCGAAGCCGTGTGTCGTCTACATGGCAGCAGTGAATCGCATTTCGCGCCTGCGCTCCCGGATGCCGTGGTGTTCGCCACATCGACACAGGATGTCGTGGATCTGGTCATTCTGTGTGCCGCCAACGAGGTTCCGGTCGTCCCGTTTGGCGCTGGAACTTCGATGGAAGGCAATGCGCTGCCGGTTTGCGGCGGCGTCAGTCTCGACCTCTCGCGTATGAACGCAATCTTGGCTGTGAATGCCGAGGATTTCGATTGCACCGTGGAGGCGGGGGTGTGCCGTGAGGAGCTTAATCAGTTCCTGCGCGATACCGGCCTGTTCTTCCCGATCGATCCCGGCGCGAACGCCACGATCGGTGGCATGGCGTCGACGCGGGCGAGCGGCACGAACGCGGTCCGTTATGGCACCATGCGTGACGCCGTGCTGGCGCTGACCGTCGTCACTGCGCAGGGCGAGGTGATCCGCACTGCCCGGCGCGCGCGCAAATCGGCCGCAGGCTATGACCTCAGCCGCTTGTATGTCGGGTCCGAAGGAACACTTGGCATCATCACCGAAGTGACGCTGCGCCTTCATCCGATCCCCGAAGCAATCTCGGCGGCGGTTTGCGGTTTCGCGACGTTGCAGGGGGCTGTGGACACCGTCGTGCAGTCGATCCAGCTTGGCATCCCGATGGCGCGCGTGGAAATCCTGGATGACATGCAGATCCGGGCAGTCAATCGCTGGTCGAAGCTCGAACTTCCCGAAGTGACGACGCTTTTCTTCGAATTTCACGGGTCGACCGCATCCGTTGCGGACCAGGCCGAGATGGTGAGCGGGGTTGCGCGCGAAAATGGCGGCGGCAATTTCGAATGGGCGACCACGGCGGAAGAGCGCTCTCGGCTGTGGAAGGCGCGCCACGAGGCCTATTATGCCGCAGTCAACCTGCGGCACGGCGCGATTGGCTGGGCGACCGACGTATGTGTGCCGATCAGTGCATTGCCGGCCTGCATCACCGAAACGAAGGCGGATCTGGCGACGGCCAGCGTCCCCGCGACGATCCTGGGCCATGTCGGCGACGGCAATTTCCATGTGATCTTTTCGATCGATCCCACCAATCCGAAGGAGATGGAGGAAGTGGAAGCGATCAACGCGCGTCTGGTCGCCCGCGCGCTCAGCATGGACGGCACTTGTACGGGCGAGCATGGCGTCGGCCTGGGCAAGCAGGAGTGGCTGAAGCAGGAACTCGGCGAGCCGGCCATCGAAGTGATGCGCCGCGTGAAACATGCACTCGATCCCCATACCATCCTCAACCCCGGGAAGATATTCGCGCTCTAGGTGTGGAGCCTCAACAGGTTGTTCATCGGCTGAGGGAGTCGGCTGATGGGTGTCATGGATTGTAGGCTGCCGTGTGGTCGATGCCAGTTATAGTTGTGGAGCCCAAGGTTGGAGGGCGGCCTTGCGGTGTTCTGAGGTGGGATAGGCTTGAGCGTATGCCCATTCGCGCAGGGAGGTCTGGATGAAGCGTCCGGCCTTGCCGTTGGTCTTGGGAGTGTAGGGTCTGGTGCGGATATGCTTGAGGCCGAGCGCCTTGCAGGCGTCGCGGACGGCGAAGCTTTTGTAGCATGATCCGTTATCGGTCATGACGCGTGTGACGGTGATGCCAAGGCTGGCATAATAGGCGACGGCGGCGTGAAGGAACGGAACAGCGCTGGCTGCCTTCTCGTCGGCGAGCACCTGGCTTAAGGCGATGCGCTAGGCGTCGTCGATGCAGACATGGACATACTCCCAGCCGACGCCATAGCGTTGGCCATCCCCGTAGCCGCGGTGGTTCGCCTGCCTGGTGCGCTCCCGAGTGAAGCGGGTGGCCGACACGTTCGAAGCGGCCGAGCTTCTTGATGTCGATGTGGATGAGCTCGCCGGGGTGATTGCGTTCGTAGCGGCGCACCGGTTCGGGCGGATCGAGGTCGCGCGCCCGGCTGAGGTGCGCCTTGCGCAGGATGCGGCTGACGGTTGCCGACGAGAGCGTCAGCGCCGCCGCGATCTGCTTGCCGACGAGGCGTTGACGACGCAGCGCGATGACCTGCTCGACGATATCGGCAGGTGTGGCATAAGGCATCCGGCGTGGCCGTGAGCTGCGCTCGGCAAGCCCGGTTGCGCCTTCGCGTCGGTAGCGCGCCAGCCACTTGGCCACGGTTCGGCACGAGACACCGAGTGCGGTCGCGACCGCACTCGGTGTCTCGCCAAGCAGGACCACCCGCCGGACGATCTCGGCTCGACTGTAGGGCGTGGTTCGGGCATTCTTGTGGATGTTCATCCGGTCGTTCCTCGCAAGCTGACGGGTCGCAACATCAGTCTTGCCCGGTCACACCGGATGAACAACCTCCTGAAAGCTCACATCTAGGTGCGCACCGGGCTCGCCAAATTCCGACACGATGTGCGCGGTCTCGGGTGAGCGTCGGCGCGCAACGATACCGCCGCGCCGACATGGCAGGCTACAGCTTGCACCTCCGAACATTACGTATAATATTACACGTAATGTTCGGAGTGAACGGCAGTCGGAGTGAGCGCTGTGTCGATATCGTTGATGGACCGTTACGATAAGCGCGACGGCCGAATTCTCATCAGCGGCGTGCAGGCGCTGGTCCGGTTGATGCTGCTGCAGGCGGAGCGCGATCAGGCCCAAGGCGTCGAGACCGGCGGCTATGTATCCGGCTATCGCGGATCGCCGCTCGGTACGCTCGATACGGCCTTCGCATCGGCAGCGACCCAGGCCGCATCGCGGGGCATCATCGTGCAGCCGGCGGTGAACGAGGAACTTGCCGCGACTGCCGTTGCCGGCTCGCAGCAGATCGCGCAGACCTCAGGCGCGCAAGTGCAGGGCGTATTTTCGCTCTGGTATGGCAAAGGGCCAGGCTTCGATCGCGCATCGGATGCTTTGCGGCATGGCAATTATCAGGGCACGTCCGAACACGGCGGCGTGGTGTTGGCCATCGGCGACGATCATGTCGCAAAATCATCCTCGATCATCTGCCGATCGGACGAGATCGCCGCCGCGCTGGCAATTCCGCTTTTCTATCCGGCAGACCCTGCAGAGATCATCGAGCTGGGTCTGCACGCATTTGCGATGTCACGATATTCGGGAAGTTACGCGGCGCTCAAGATCATCACCGAAGTCGCCGATTCCACACGTGCGATCGATGCAGCGACGGTGGCCATCGACCCGATCTTGCCGGAGCGGGACGATCATCCCCTGGGCTACCACAATCGCTGGCCAGAGACGCCGCTCGAACAGGAGGAGCGACAGGTTCGGTTGAGACTGCCGGCCGTTGCCGCTTATGTGAGGGCGAATCGACTGGACCGGATCATTTCGAAGCCGCCGAATGCGCGGATCGGCCTGATCGCAAGCGGCAAGAGTTGGCACGATCTGCGTTCAGCGTTGGAGTTGCTCGGTCTGACCGACGCCCGCCTGACCGCATTGGGCATCGCGCTCTACAAGCCAGCGCTGATCTGGCCGCTGGAGGCAGAGGGGCTGGCCGAGTTTGCAGATGGCCTCGGAACGCTGCTGGTCGTTGAGGAGAAGGATGGGTTCGTCGAGGGGCAGGCGAAGCAGATCCTGTACAATCGATCCAACGGACCGGCGATCTATGGCAAGCAAGGTCCAGACGGGCGCACGTGGCTATCCGCGACCGGAGATCTCACGCCGGAGGATATTGCTCATGCTGTCGGCACGCTGGTGGCGGCGCTGACCGGCGATGTCGCGTTACGCGCCGCGGCCGCTGACACGCAGCGGTTGCTTGAGGCGCAGGCGCGCTTCACGAACCCGCCTGCGATCCGTAAACCGTTTTTCTGTTCGGGTTGTCCGCATAACCGGTCTACCGCGCTGCCCGTTGGCAGTCGGGCAACGGCCGGTATCGGATGCCACGGTCTGGCCGCTTATAACCGGCCCTTCACAGGGAGTTTCGCGCAGATGGGCGGGGAGGGCGTCCACTGGATGGGCCTTTCACCGTTTACGAGCGAGCAGCACATCTTCGCCAATATGGGCGATGGGACCTACTTCCATTCCGGCCTGCTGGCGGTTCGTCAGGCGGTTGCGGCGCGGCTGAACATCACCTTTAAATTGTTGTACAATGATGCCGTCGCGATGACGGGCGGGCAGTCGGTCGATGGCGATCTGTCGGTCGATCGATTGATCGATCAGCTTGCAGCGGAAGGCGTCGGCACCATCGCGATCGCGTCCGACGACTCTGATCGCCGACGCGACGCAGTCGACGCGCGCAAGGTCGCGAAGCTTGTGCACCGTGACGATTTCGAGGCGCTGCAACTCGAAATGCGCGACCTGCCGGGCGTGAGCGTCATCATCTACGAGCAGATGTGCGCGACGGAAAAGCGCCGCTTGCGCAAGCGCGGACGGATGGCGGACACGGCGCCGCGCGTGTTCATCAACGAACTGGTTTGCGAGGGATGCGGCGACTGTTCCGTCAAGTCCAACTGCCTGTCGGTCGAACCTGTCGAAACCGAGTTCGGCGTCAAACGGAAGATCAACCAGTCCAGTTGCAACAAGGATCAGAGCTGCGTCACCGGCTTTTGCCCCAGCTTCGTGACGGTGAAGGGTGGCCGGTTAAAGCCTCCCGCTCCGGCCGCATTCGAGTTTGACGGGAAGCTCCCTCGACCTCGACAGGCCGCAATTGCAGATGAACGCATAATGGTCGCGGGCGTAGGTGGCACCGGCGTGGTGACGATCAGTGCCCTGCTGGGCATGTCAGGACATCTGCTCGGCAAGCAGGTCGGGATGCTGGACCAAGTCGGCATGGCGCAGAAGGGCGGTGCCGTGGTGAGCCATGTGCGCGTAGCGGATTCGCAGATCGCCGCTTTGCGGATCGAACCGGAGGGGGCTGGCCTGATCTTGATATGCGACGAGATCGTCGGCAACAGCCGCGATGTGATGGCGGCCGTCAGACGCGATGCTACGCATGTGCTGGTCAATACCGACGTTTCGATCACCGGCGATTTCGTGCGCGATCGCGATGCGCGGCCTGACACGTCGTTTCTGACCCGCCGGCTGCGCGACCGAGTGGGGGAGGGCCGCCTAGCGGCCTATCCCTTCACGCAGCTCGCGGACCGTTTGCTCGGCGATGCGATAGGTTCCAACCTCATGATGGTGGGCTTCGCCGCTCAGAAGGGTTGGCTTGGCGTCGATCTTGCCGCGATCGATGGCGCGATTGTACTCAACGGAACGGCGGTCGAGAGCAATCGCGCGGCGCTCGCGATCGGTCGACAGCTTGCCGAAGCGCCCGACCAGGTACTCCGCGCGGCCGACTTGGACGCGTTGCCTACCAATGAGGATCCGATCGCTCGACGCGCCGCGTTCCTCACCAACTATCAAAACCAGGCCTATGCCGCCCGTTATCTGGCCACGGTCGATCGCGTTGCCGATGCGGAAGCGGCGATCGGCACCGGCGGCGAACTGACACGCGCGGTAAGCCGGAGCCTGTTTCGGCTGATGGCCTACAAGGACGAATATGAGGTTGCGCGACTTTATACCGATGGCTCATTTGCTGCGGCGCTGAAGGATAATTTCGAGGGCGACTTCAGCTTGACCTTCCACCTCGCGCCGCCCGCTTTCGCGCGTCGCGACGAAGTCAGCGGACACCTTCGCAAACGAGCATTCGGCGGCTGGCTTGCTAGGGTATTGCCCGTGCTTGCCCGGGGACGGCGGTTGCGCGGATCGCCCTTCGATCCGTTCGGCTACTCGGCTGAGCGCCGCAAGGAGCGGAGCCTGATCGTCGATTATGAACGGCTGGTCGATACCCTGCTCGCGGGGCTTGGGCCGGCCACCATCGGGACTGCCGTTCGGATCGCTGCCATGGCCGAGGAGATTCGCGGTTACGGTCATGTCAAGGAGGCGGCGATCGCCACATATGAAGCTGCGATCGTCACGGCGATCGCCGACTATGTCGATGCGCCGCCGGTCCCTGTCATGCCAGCGCGTTCGGTCAGTGCGGGGTCTCAAAGCTGAAGAAAAAGGGATCGGCGGGGAAATGCATATCGAACGCACCGACCGCTTTGCCTTGCTTGTCGAATGTCACGCACATCAGCGCCAGTGCGGGTGAAACCGGCTCGATCGCCAAATAATGCGCGACCTCGCTTCCGGCGGGTGCCGCCTTGACCTCGAAATGCGACCGCGCAATTTCGGCGCCGCATCGCTCGGCCAGCAAGCGATAGATCGGATACCGGGTCAAAAGATCGGTCGTCAGCTGGGCAGCAAACCGCGCCGGGACGTACAGTGTCCCATAGGACCAGGGCGTCTCGCCGCGAAAGGCGAGCCTGCGTATGAATGACAGCGTTTCCATGCCCGGAAAATGCTTGGCGAGCATCGGCGGCACAGCCGTATTGCCGCGTTCGAGGATGGATGCGGGCGTGGCGAATTCGCGCGAGTAAAGCGCCTCGAGCGACGTTGCGCCCGCGACGCTCAACGGTAATGTTTCGCTGACATAGGTGCCGCTTCCCCGTCGGCGGACGATCAGACCCTCTGCTTCCAACGCGCGCAATGCCTGTCGAACCGGCATCACGCTGATGCCATGCTGCTCGGCGAGCGCCAATTCCGGCATGATACGTTGGCCTGGACGCAGACGTGAGCTCGTGATGTCCGCTCGCAACGCCTGTGCCAGCTGATACCAGATCGGCAGATTTCCGGAAAATCGGGTCATCGGGTCGGGCAGGCCGTGGTTTTGTGCATGATCGCGCGGACTGTGCGCGCCGTGATGGCTTGGGTCAAACTGCGGCGTCATTGGTTGCTGGCTGTCTCGACTGCACCGTGACCGATCCTTCTCCTCGCGCCGGGAACCGGGTTTAGTGTGCGTCGCACTTTGGCGATGGCCGATGATGTGGCACATGGGTCGGCAAGGGGTGCATAATGCAACGATTTTCCAAGAGACTCCCGCTTTGGCATCAGATTGCCGCGCTGCTGCGGTCGGAAATCCTGAGCGGCGGGCGCGGCCCAGGCGATTCGGTTCAGCCGGAACTCGAGCTGGCAAGGCAATTCGGCGTGAGCGTCATTCCGGTCCGGCAGGCGTTGCGCGTGCTGGAGGAAGAAGAGTTGATCGTCCGGCAACGCGGTCGCGGTACGTTCGTGAGCGAAGCTGCACGCGGTCGTCAGCAGGTCGTCACGCCAATCCAGCAATTGTTTACCGCGGAGTTCGAAAAGCGGGCGCAAGTATTGGAGCGCGGCATCGTGTCCACGCCACCGTCGCTACAGACGGTTTTCAGCAATCAGGTCGAGCTCGCTTTCGTAAAGCGACTGGCCTTCCAGGACGGCCGCCCATGGGTATACGGTACGCTCTATTTCGATAAGGAGTATGCGGCCGCGGTAACGACGCCGCTTCTGCGTCGCTTCCCGCTTTACCGGATCCTCGATGAGCAGTGCGGACTTCGCAGCACGCGGTCCCATTTCGACGTGATGGCCACGGGTGCTTCATCGGATTGTGCGCAGCATCTGGGCATCGATCCGCTTGCATCGGTGCTCTCGCTAAATTCCGTGACCTATGATGCGCATGGCCGTGCGATCGGCGCATTCAATCTGTATTTTCACGGTGATTCGTTCGTGTTCCGCTTCGACATGCCACATGACGATTAAATGCCGATCAGCGGTCGGTCGATTTCGGCTTCGCCTCCAGGTGATGTGCGGCCCGGAAGATGAAGGCCGCGCCCGCCGCATAGAAAACGGACATGGCAATCATTGCAAGGCCGAGTGCGCGCGCGCCGTGAGCCGGCGTCAGATGGTCACTCAGCAAGCCCGCAAGATACGGCCCCAATCCAAAGCCGACCAACACGCTGAGCGCGCCAGCCAGCGATGCGGCAAGCGCGCGCAATCGGTCGCCTGCGAGGTTCTGCACCATGCTATGCATCGGGGCTGCCCACAGCAGCGACAGAACCATATGCAACGCCAGCATCATCAGCGCCATGGTGAGATCGCGCGCGCCATACAGCAGAAAGGATGATGGAATTGCGGCGACGAAAGTCGCCGTCAACAGCCAGAGCGGCCAACGCGCATCCCTGCGGGCCAATAGATCGGAAAGCACGCCGCCGCCCAGCCCACCTGCGACATAGCCAAGCGCGCTGATCGTGCCATAGGCGGCACCGACTTGGCCGGGTGAGAGCGCGAATGCCCGCATCAGAAATGCGGGCGTCCAGGCGAGGGTCGCATAGACCGCAACAGATACCGTCGCATACCCGATGCACAACAGGCGAAAGGCCGGCACGCGCCATAACGCCGCAAGGTCGTGTCGCATCGAAGCCATGTCGGACGTTGCCGATAGCCCGGGAACGACCGGTTCGCGTATGACGAGCAGCACCAGCGCGCCGACTCCAATGCCCGGGATCGCCGCAACGACGAAGGCGGCGCGCCACCCGCAATGCTCCGCGACATAGCCGCCCACAGCGGCGGCGAGCGAAATGCCCAGGCCGCTTGCGACCGCGATCGCCGCCATGGCGCGGGCGCGCCACTGGGGCTTGGCATATGCCGAAGTCAAAGCATGGATCGTTGGCGACCCTCCCGCTTCGCCCACGCCCACGGCGAGCCGTGCCGCATATAGCGTCGCGAAGCTGGTTGCTGCGCCGCAAAGCGCCGTCGCGATCGACCAGAAAAGGAGACTGACTCCGAGCACGCTAACGCGGCGGGATCGGTCGGCGTAGAAGGCGATCGGAATGCCCACCACACTGTACACAAGCGCAAAGGCCAGACCGCTCAGCAGCCCGATCTGGCCATCGCTCAGCCCCAGTTCCAGCTTGATGCCCTGAACAAGGATGCCGATCAGATTGCGATCATAATAATTGAGCACCGTCGCCATCGCCAGGATGGCGATGACGACGATGACATAGCCTGATCCATGGTCGCCGCCATTTGCAGGATCGGCCCGAT
This sequence comes from Sphingomonas tagetis, assembly GCF_024211275.1. Lineage (GTDB taxonomy): Bacteria > Pseudomonadota > Alphaproteobacteria > Sphingomonadales > Sphingomonadaceae > Sphingomonas > Sphingomonas tagetis. The sequence goes on along the minus strand of NZ_JAMLDX010000015.1, from coordinate 15,349 downwards.
CAGCCATCAGTTCGCCCCGAACTTGAACCCGAGCCGAACCCCGAAGGTACGCGGCGCGCCAGGCGTCTGGATGGGTGTCGCGGGAATTGCCAGCGCTTCGACCAGATAGCGCTTGTCGAAAAGGTTCTTTGCCCAGAAGGCGAGCGACCAGCGATCCTCAGGTGCATTCCATACGATCTGCGCGTTCGCCAGCGCATAGCCCGGTTGCGAAAAAAAGTTGTCCTGTTCGAAAAAGAATTTAGACTTGTATGACAAGCTGACCGAAGCATCGACGCTGCTGCCGTCCTTCAAGTCACCATTATACGCCAAGGTTGCATTGGGCGTGAAGGCGGATGACATCGGCAGACGATTGCCAGCGCAATTGCGCACCGCGCTTGTCGTGCCGCCTACGCTGGGCGGGTTTACGGTCACCGTCGGACAGAGCGGATTGCGTGTGAACTTCGCATCGAGATATTCTGCGCCGCCGCTGATCTTGAAGCCTCCGCCGATCGCCACCTGCATATCGACATCAATGCCCCAGCCCCGGGCATCGCCTGCATTGGTGAAGGTCGTGATAACGGAATTTGGCAGGAATGCGCGAAGCTGAAGGTCCGTGACGTTGTAATAAAAAAGCGAGGCATTGAGCTGAACACGGCGATCGAAGAAGCGCGTCTTGAGGCCGGCCTCGTATGAGTCGACATTCTCGGGGGTCAGCGCTGATGCCGCGGGCGCTGCTACGCTGAACACGCCGGACTTGAACCCCCGCGAATAGGACAGGAATCCGAGCACATCCGGCGCGAAGTCATGATCGATCGAAGCTTTGTAGGTGATCTCGCCATAGCTGGCGCGTTTCGGGTTCACGACGGTCGTCGGCGCGCCGTTCAGCGGACCTGTAAAGCCTTCGATCTCGCGTCGGTCCGCAGTGTAGCGCAGGCCCCCGGTCACACGCGTCTTCTCGCCGAGCGGGATGGTGACCTGCGCAAAGGGCGCGATCGATCGCGTCTTGATGCGGCTGCTGATGACGGATCCCGCGGGCACGGCCGGCCCGGTTTGCGTCTGACGAAACTGGCTGCGCTCATCCAGATAATAGAGGCCCAACTGCCACGCAATCGCCGACCCGCTCGGCGACGCCAGGCGGATTTCGTTCGTAAAGGTGCGATCGGGTTGCATCGAATCGAAAAATTGCCGGTTGACCGGCGTCATATCGATGTCCTGGAAATAGTTGGTTCGCGATGTCTGATACGACGCGATGTTGATGAGCGTTGCCCATGGCAATTGATAGGTCAGTTTCGCCGAGCCGCCAGTCGCGCGGCCCCGCGTTCCATAGGGATCATTGGTGTTGATATCGTAGGTGCCGCAATTCGTGCACACATAGGTTGACGGGGTCACGCCCGGAATGCGGACGACGGCGCCCGGCACCATGGTCGTCGCTGCATTCGTCCGGAAGAAGCTGCTGTACCAGCCAGCAAAGATTATCTCGAGGTCCTCGGTCGGTTGAAAGCGCAATTTCGCGCGCAGGCTGCTTTCCCACCCCTTGCGGAATTCGGAGCCGTCGAAAAGGTTACGGCCCCAGCCATCGTTCTGGATGCTGTAATATCCGGCGACGTTCAGCGCCACGGAATCGGAAAACGGCAGGTTGATATAGCCATGGGTCGTCCCGGTTTCATAGCTGCCGATACCGAAGTCGGCGTCGACCGCGGGGCCGGTGAACCTGGGATCGCGCGTGTGAACGGCGATGACGCCACCACTGGAATTGCGACCGAACAGTGTACCTTGTGGCCCCTTCAGCACTTCGATCCGACTGATGCTGTTCAGCAGGAAGCTGCTCCCGACCGGCGTGGGTTGATATACATCGTCGATATAGGTCGCCACTTCCGATTCAAGTCCGATCTGCGCGGTGGCGGTTCCGAGGCCGCGGATGAACGGGGCGGGGTTCACGAGCTTCTGGTCCATCGTGAGGCCAGGCACCAACTGCTGCAGATCGATCGCCGAGGTGATCACCGCATTCTGGAGATCTTCAGCGGGCAAGGCGGTGACTGTGATCGGGACTTTCTGCAGGTTTTCCTCACGCCGATTGGCAGTCACGACGATATCGTTGAGGCGATCGGCATCGTCCTGTGCAACCGGCTTTTCATCGGCCGCCGTTTGCGCAAATGCTTGCGCATGGCATGCCATGGCGCACGCCAAGGCCCCCGTGCGCACCATCCAAACGACGCGCCACGTGCGGCGGCTCGAACTATCGTGCAACATATCCCCTCCTCCGAAATGACGTGGAGCATGTGCCCCATCTTTCATGGTTGGTCGGACCGCAGGTCGGTTCCTGAATGCATCTCGACCGTTCAGCATCGGTTCGGACTGCGTCGCCGATAACTGATAAACGTATATCTACATACGTCTTTCAATCGCTGTCAATCCTGTCTATTGAGCGTTTGAGACCGCAGTGCAGGATGCAGCTCGGAAGATAGCTGCGCAGCATCTGCGGCGGGTTTGCCCGAGGCGATACGGGCGGGTCGTTACATGTGGAGAGCGATGGATGCCAAGTCAGGTTTATAGCGGATCTATTTCGGACCTTCCTCGCGAAACGCGGTTCGGCAACCGGTACCACCGCACCGGGTTGGTGATGGATTCGGCCAATATGAGTTTCCTGTGGCTGGAGCCGGATGCATTCGGCGACGCGCTCGATGGGGACGGCAATCCGCTGTGTCATTCGCACCCATTCGACATGTTTCTGTACGTGATCGACGGCGCGGTGGACTTTCTGGTCGATGGCAAATGGCATCACCTCGATCGCGATCATTTCATTTATATTCCCGCTAACGTGTCGCACGGCGGTCGACCATCCGGTGGCCAGAAAGTCCGTTTGATGGAGTTCTTTGCACCCATCCGAACCGACTATCTCTACACGGCGGAGCATCAGCTTGCGCTCGGTCAGGCGGCGCGTGGATCCGACGGCTCACGCGTCGACGAGCGTTCGACTCGCGAAGCGTATGCGGCGATGGCGGATTCGGCCGTGCAGCAGCGCGGGGAAGGGGCGGCTGAGTGACCGCGGCTGCCGCGCAGGCGTCGCGATGGGGCCATTTGCTCGACCCGCAGCTTGCGGCACTCGCAGAATTTAGACCGCGTTCGACGGCGCTCGCGACGGCCCCGTCGGCGATGATCGAAGCGCTCATGGCGAAGCCGGTGCCAGCGGCTGAGGATGTCGAGAAGCACGAAGTGTTCATCGACGCCAGCCAGCCGGACCGTCAGGTGCGATGCCTGATCTATCGGCGCAAGGCCCGCACCGGGTTGAACCCGGTCATCCTGTACATGCATGGCGGTGGTTACCTGCAGGGATCGGCAGAGATGGGCGAGGCGTCGCATCTCCACCTTGCACGGGAGCTAGATGCGCTCGTGATCTCGATCGACTATCGGCTATCACCGATGACTCGCTTTCCCGGCGCACTGGAGGATTGCTATGCGGCGCTGCGCTGGGTCTATTGTCAGGGTGGCGCTTGGGATGCGGATTTGTCCCGCGTCATGGTCAGCGGTGCGAGCGCGGGCGGCGGACTGGCTGCCGGGCTGGCGCTGCTCGCCAGGGATCGAGGCGAGTTTCAGATCCACTTTCAGCATCTGATCTATCCGATGCTGGACGACCGCAGCGGCATGCCGGGTGTCGCGCCGGCGTGTACCGGGGAATATGTGTGGACACCGGAGGCTAACGTGTTCGCGTGGCAATCGTTGCTGGGCGACGACCCCGCGTCGATGTCGCCATCGCCCTACGCCGCGCCTGCACGGGCAACCGACGTTTCAGGCCTGCCGCCGGCTTTCATCGCCTGTGGTGCCATTGATCTCTTCATCGTCGAGAATGTTGCATACGCGCGGAAGCTGATCTGTGCCGGCGTGCCCACTGAACTGCATGTCTATGCAGGCGCGCCGCACGGTTTTCACCTGATCGGCGAGGCTGACGTGACTAGATCCGCCAATCGCGATTCGTTCAATGCACTGGCGCGCGCCGCGGGCGTCCGCGAACATGACCGTCGAGCCGCATAAAAGGAGTGAAGTGACGATGAAAATCTGGATATCGGCAGCATTACCCCTTGCCGCGATCGTATCTGGAGCTGGGTCGACACCCGCGATCGCGCAATCGGGGGCGAATCCGATCGATGCCCCATTGCCCAAGATCATCGAATATCCCGAGGGGGCCAAACCGCCGCCGCCTGAGGCACCGTTAGCCAAGGATGGAACAGGCATGATCTGGTCCGGCGAAAAACTGCAACAGGCTTTCGGCGGCAACGTCGATGTCCTGCGTGGCGGCATCTATGCCGCGAGCACTGAATATCGATTGATGCTGGTTCAGCGGCCTTATCTCGACGCGGGCAAGGTCGGTGCGGAATTCCATCAGGATCATACCCAGATCTATTTCATTCTGGCCGGCAGTGGAACCGCGGTTCTTGGCGGTACGCCGGACGTCTGGCGCGATGGAGGCGATGGGCACCGGTTCTCCGATGCCGGGCCGCTGAAGGGCGGGACAAGCCGCCCTGTCAAAGCCGGTGATATCATTCTCGTACCGCCCTCAACTTGGCATCAGACCTTTGCGGATAAGGGCAGCTCGCTGAATTATCATATGGTCCATATCTATACCCGTCGACGATTGCCTTGAGGTCAGTCGGCAGGCAGGCGGCGAAGCATCACGGATCAGAGGTAGGCGTCGCCGCTCGGCAAGGGGGCGGGATCGGGTTCGAACGCGCGATCGGGCAGCGCGTAAACCCGGTCCATCGTCTTTCGGACATGAGTACGACCAGCCTGCTCGGCCAGCGTCGGCTCACCCGACAGAACTGCGGCGTGCAATTCAGTGTAATCGCCCATCACCGTTGAATCCGCGGCCCTGTCAAATGATCGCAGCTGGACCCGCATGATTTGTACCTGAATGTCCGGGAATACCCGGCGCAATTCGTGATTGTCGGATGCGGCGACCAGAAAGCGGTAGTAGCTTTCCCTGGCCGCCAGGAAGCGATTGAAATCGACCTCCGCCGCGATCCGACACATCTCGGCGTAGCGTGCACCGAGGCCGTCGCGGATCGCCGTGGACGCGACGGCAGTCGCGGCGCCCCGCGCCGCCAGGCCGAGCAGCACCTCAACGACCTCAAGCACGCCGGTGACTTCGGTGCGGGACAGCCTGCGGACCTGCGCGCCCTTGTGGGGCTGGATCGTCACGGCACCCGTCGATGCCAGACGCTGAAGCACCTCGCGGATCGTGCCGCGTCCAACGTCAAACTCGCGCATCAAATCCGGTGCCGCCAACCGCTGCCCAGGGACGTAGCGTCCCTCGTAAAGCGCGCGCAAGATACTTCGGTACACACCCTCGAACGGCGTCATCCCGGCATCCGCTTCATCGCGGCCAACAGTTATTCGCGCGTTCAAAACAAGATGCTCACTCATGGGGCTGACCTGGGTCACGGATCCAACTTCTAAACGTCTGCGATCGTCGCTGACAATGTCGTTGAGGCATGCGCGGCAGATCGCCGCCTACGGGCGGTGTCGCGTATGCGGGAGGGTATGCCGACAGGGGCAGGGCGTGTCGGCTTGCCCTTGCCGCCGCCATAGCCGGCGCGCACACGCTGCTTGAGCAGCGGGGGCGGGCGGAAGCGTTCGCTATAGGATTCCTGCATGATCTCCTGCGCCTGCACGCACAGGTTCGACGTCACCGCGTCCATCAGTGCGAACGGGCCGATCGGATGACCCAGGCCAAGGCGACAGGCGGTGTCGAGATGCTCGGGCGTGGCGACGCCTTCCTCGACCAGTTTGAGCGCTTCGATGATGAACATGTGCAGCATGCGATTGACGGCGAAACCGGCGATATCCTTGACGCGGATCGGCGTCTTGCCGATCGCGGTCATCACTGCCATCGCCGCGTCGGTGGTCGCATCGGTCGTCGAAGCCGGGAATGACCTCGACCAGCTTCATGCGGGAAACCGGCGAGAAATAATGCGTGCTGATGAAGCGCGGACGCCGCTCGACCCACAGTTCCGCAGCCAGCGTCGAGATGGGGATGGTCGAGGTATTCGATGCGATCAGGCAATCGGCCCCCCAGATGCCGTCGAGCGCCTTGAGCACCGCTGATTTCACCTCGATCGTCTCGAACACCGCTTCGGTCACGATGTCGCGGTCGGCGAAGGCCGTGAGGTCGATGGTCGTGCGGATGCGGGCCAGCGTCGGATCGACCCCCTCGGCGGTATAGAAGCCGCGCCCCACGCCCTTTTCCATCAAGGTGCGCAGGCGGGTCAGCGCGCGGTCGAGGCTGGCCTGGTCGCGATCGTTCAGCAGGACGTCGTGACCGGCGAACGCAAAGACGAGCGCGATCTCGGCACCCATCAATCCCGCGCCGACGAGACCGATTTTATTTTTCAATTCATGTCTCCGGTCCGATCAGAATCACACACCGCCGACGGTCACCGTCGCGCCGCCATCGACGATGATCGTCTGGCCGGTGACGTAGCGGGAGGCGTCGGACGCTAGGAACATGGCAGCCCCGGCGATCTCGTCGGGTTCGCCGATCCGGGCCAACGGCGTACCGCTGAGCGCCCGAGCGAGATTGGCCGGATCCTCCCAAAGTGCGCGGGCGAAGTCGGTCTTGATCAGGCCGGGCGCAATGCAGTTCACGCGCACTCCGCTAGCCCCATATTCCACCGCCAGATTGCGGGCGAGCTGGAAGTCGGCAGCTTTCGAGATGTTGTAGGCGCCGATCGTTGGCGAGCCTCGCATCCCACCCATCGAAGAAACAAGGATAATGGAGCCGCTGCCACGGTCGATCATTTCGGGTGCGACCAACGTCGTCAGCCAATGACTCGACAGCAGGTTGTTGCGCAGGATCTTTTCAAACTGCTCGTCGGTGATCCCGGCCATCGGACCATAATACGGATTGGAAGCCGCGTTGCAGACCAGAATGTCGATGCTGCCGAGCACCGACCGCGCGCGATCGACCAACCGTTCCAGATCGCTTTTCGTCCCGACATTGGCGGCGATCGGCGTAGCCCGGCCCGCGCCGCGTGCGTCGATCGCGGCGGCCACTTGGTCACAAGCGGGTTGCTTGCGGGAGGAGATGATGACGTTGGCCCCATGTGCCGCCAGCGCTTCGGCGATCGCTTTGCCGATGCCGCGCGAAGAGCCGGTCACGATGGCGCCTCGACCGGAAATATCGAACATTGGAATCGTCATAGGTGCTGCCTCACATTGCTGAAATGCCGCCGTCGAGCTTGAGCTCGGCACCGGTCATGAAGCGACTTTCGTCGGATGCCAGATAGACGACCGCATGCGCGACCTCGTCCGCTTCACCCAGGCGACCGAGCGGCACTTGCTTGGCAAGCTTGGCTATCACCGTCGCCTCGTCGCGGTCGCCGACCAGATCGTTGAGGATCGGCGTCTTAATGAAGGTCGGGTGGACTGAGTTGCAGCGGATGTCCCATCCGCCGCGCGCGCAATGCAGGGCGATCGACTTGCTGAGCAGCCAGACCGCCGCCTTGGTCGCATTGTAGTTGGCGAAGTTGTGGGAGGCGATCAGACCCGCAATCGACGAAAGGTTGACGATCGATCCCGGCTGGTGCTCGCGCATCAACGGCAGCGCCGCCTTCGTCCCCAGAAAGACGCTATCGACATTGACCGCGCCGCCGTGCCGCCATTGTTCGAGCGTGAAATCCTCGATCGAGCCGGTCAGCACGATCCCGGCATTGTTGACCAGCACGGAGAGGCCGCCCAGCTTCTCGCCGGCCAGTGCGATCATGCCTTGCCAATCCGCCTCGCTCGCGACGTCATGTCGGGCCGCATAGGCCGTGCCGCCTCCAAGTTCGGCATCGATTGCCGCAGCCGTTGCGATCGCGCCATCCTCGTTCAGGTCGGTGAGCAGCACGCGCGCGCCTTCGCGCGCCAGGGCATGTGCCGTCGCGGCCCCAAGGCCTTGCGCTGCACCCGTGACGATCGCTTTCTTGCCGGCCAGCCGTCCGCTCACGCGTTGAAGCCCTCGGGGCACGGCCACAGCCCTTCGCGCGCCATTCGGTCCGCCTCGTCAAGCGCCAGCACATCGGCATGGCCGCCGGTCAGGTCGGGATCGACGCCGCGATAGCGCTTGATCTCGAGCCGGCCGATCTGGTTGCGATGCACCTCGTCGGGTCCGTCGGCGAGCCGCAACAGACGTGCGGTGGCGAAGGCGGCGGTGAGCAGATGGTCGTTGCAGGTGCCGCCGCCGCCGAACATCTGGATCGCCCAGTCGATCACCTGTTGTGCCATCAACGGCGCGGCGACCTTGACCATCGCGATCTCGCGGCGCGCTTCCTTGTTGCCGACGGTGTCCATCATCCACGCTGCTTTCATCGTCAGCAGGCGGGCCTGGTCGATCAGGATGCGCGCCTCTGCGATACGCTCCAGCGTGATGGTCTGATCGGCCAGCGTCCTGCCGAACGGTGTGCGCAGATCGGCGCGGCGGCACATCCGTTCCAAGATGCGCTCGCACAGGCCGATCAGCCGCATGCAGTGATGGATGCGGCCCGGCCCGAGGCGGCCCTGCGCGATCTCGAACCCGCGACCCTCGCCCAGCAGCATGTTGGTCGCCGGAATGCGGACATTGTCGAACGCCACCTCTGCCGCGCGATCGGGGACGCCATAGAATCCCATGACCGGAAGCGAGCGGATCACGCGCACGCCGGGGGTTTCACGCGGGACCAGGATCATCGACTGGCGGCGATAGGGATCGTCACCTTCGGGCTGGTTCTTGCCCATGAAGATGATGACCTTGCACGCCGGGCTGGTCGCGTTGGTGGTGTACCATTTGCGGCCGTTGATCACATATTCGTCGCCGTCACGGACGATCGAGCTGCCGATATTGGTCGCGTCGGACGATGCGGCTTCCGGTTCGGTCATCGCGAAGGCGGACCGGATTTCGCCGTCCAGCAATGGCTTCAGCCATGCCGCCCGCTGTTCGGTCGTGCCGTAGCGCAGGATCGTTTCCATATTACCGGTGTCCGGGGCGGAGCAATTGAACACTTCCGGCGCGAAGAGACTGCGGCCCATGATCTCGCACAGCGGCGCGTAATCGACATTGGACAGGCCGGCCGGATCCTCATGGATAGGCATGAACAGGTTCCACAGTCCGGAGGCGCGCGCCTTCGGCTTCAGCTCCTCGACGATCGGATATACCACCCATGGGCCCAGACGCTCGGCCTCAAGATAATAGCGGCGTTCATTCGGATAGATGTGTTCGGACATGAACGCCTTCAGGCGTTCGGCCAGTTCACTGCTCCGCGCGCTTGGTTCGATCACCCATCCGCTCCCAAATCTTCTTGAAGATCGTCCTACTATATCGTACGAAAGAAACAAGCTAAAAGGGGAAGGCGTGACGGCCGTTGCCGGTCAGCGGATGGAGAGGCGAGTGGCGATCAAGGCCAAAAGCGACGACGTTGAGCATGGCGAAGCGCTGCCGGCAGCGGTCGAGCAATGGTTGGCGACCCATGTTGCTGGCTATGAAGGCCCCGGCACGCTCCACAAATTCGGCTTCGGGCAGTCCAATCCGACCTACCGCCTGCGGGCGGCATCGGGCGACTATGTGCTTCGCCGCAAGCCGTTCGGGCCGTTGTTGCCCAAGGCACATGCGATCGAACGCGAGTTCCGCGTGCTCGACGCACTGCGCGACAGCGGCGTGCCCGTGCCGCGCGTCCATTGCCTGTGCGAAAACGTCACGCTGCTGGGTGCCGCCTTCTATGTGATGGATTTTGTCGAAGGGCGAATCTTCTACGACCAGCGGCTGCCCGGACTGGACGCCGGCGAGCGCGCCGCGATCTTCGACGCGATGAACGCCGCCGTCGCGAGTCTGCACAGTGCGGACCCGACACAGATCGGCCTGTCCGACTATGGTCGTCCGGAGCGCTTCTTGGAGCGACAGGTCCAGCTGTGGACGCGCCAATATCGTGCCAGCGAGGGCGAGCGGTGCGAGGCGATGGAACGGCTGATCGAATGGCTGCCGCAACATCTGCCGTCGGATCAACTGCCGCGCATCTTTCACGGCGATCTGCGGCTGGACAACATGATCTTTCATCCGACCGAGCCGCGCGTCATCGCGCTGCTTGATTGGGAACTATCGACGATCGGCGATCCGCTGGCCGATTTTGCGTATCATGCGATGGCGTGGCGGGTTGGGGCGGACCTCTTTCGCGGTTTCGACGATCTTGATCGGCCGGCGCTCGGTATTCCTCAGGAGGACGAGTATGTCGGCCGCTATTGCGAGCGGACGGGTCTCGACCGCATCGACCACTGGAACTTCTACCTCGCCTTCAGCCTGTTCCGCGTGGGCGCGATCCTGCAGGGCGTGTGGAAACGGGCACAGGACGGGCAGGCGAGTGCGGTGGATGCCGGCGTCGTCGGGGCCAAGTCGCACCCTCTGGCCGAGATCGGATGGCGCATCGCCCAGGGCGATCCGCCATCCGAGTCGCAACTGGCCGTTAGACAAGACCGGGAGAACGGACGGGCATGAACTCGACGACCCGCATCGTGAAGGCAGGCGTGGCCACCACGTCCGCGCCGCAACAGGAATCACCGACGTGCTGAGCACGTTCCGCGCTGCGGCGCATGCGCGTGGCCCGCATCCGGCGTTGCTCTATTTCGATGGCGCGGTGACCTATGACGAGCTGGATCGAGCCAGCGATGCATTAGCGGTCTAGCTCGCGGCGCGCGGGGTGGGACGCGGAGACCGCGTCGGCCTGGTGCTCCAGAACGTGCCGCAGTTCGTGATGAGGATGGTTGCGACCTAGAAGGTTGGTGTCATTCCGCTGCCCGGCAATCCCATGTGTCGGCGGGGCGAACTCGCGCGCGTTTTCGGGGATTATGAGCCCTCCGCTTTGCTGTGTCAACACGACAGCCCGATCGATCCGAAATCGGGCGCATTGTCGATCGGTATCGTCATGCGCAATACCGAGGCCAAGGTCGTCGGCGACGACGGGGAAGAGCTGCCGCACCGCGAGACGGGCGAACTGGTGATGCGCCGCCCTCAGATCTGCGTCGGCTATTGGCGCAAGCCGGAGGAGACGGCCGCTACGCTCCGCGACGGCTGGATGCACAGCGGCGACGTCGCCTTCCAAGACGAGAATGGCTGATTCTACCTTGTCGGTAGAGGACGCCATCTATCGGCATCCTGCGATCCGCGAAGCGGCTGTCGTGGGGTTGCCGACGCGTATCGAGGAGAGTCGGCCAAGACTTTCGTCTCGCTGAAGCCCGGCGCGACGCTCGAACCGCGCCCTCTGATCGAGCACTGCCGGGGCGAGCTGGCCGGATACAAGGTGCCGCGACAGGTCGAGATCTTGTCCGACCTCCCAAGACCGTGACCGCACGATCCAGCGAAGGGCGCTGCGCGTACCCGAGACGCTTGACCCTGACGGATCGTCGTGCAAAAACGTATGACGATAATGACGGATCTCAGGATGGTTATCGACAAGCGCGACATCAATATCCTGTTTGATTGGCTCGATCTCGACGGATTGCTTTCACGGCCGCAATTTCCCCAGCGTGACCGGCAGGTGGTCGACGTGGTCGTCGAGCTGACGGCGCAGATCGGCAAAGCCGAGTTCGCGACCCATCTTAGCGCCTCCGACCTGGCGCGGCAGTGCAGGGACTGCCGCAGATGTTCCAGATGATGAACGAAGTGCGGATTTCGGTTGGTCTGGCCGCCGCGATGCTGGCCAACCGAGGCTATATCATGTCGCGCGATTATGCGCTCGAACGTACGCAAGGGCGACCGGCGGGCGTGACGGGTGGTGGGCAGCGGCCGATCATCGAGCATGCCGATGTGCGCCGGATGCTGATCGCCCAGAAGGCGATCGCGCAAGGTGCGCTGGGGCTGGTAATGTTCTCGGCGCGGTTGCTTGACGACGAGAATACGGCGGAAACGGCCGAGGCGCGTGAGGCGGCCTCCGCTCTGCTCGCGCTGCTGACCCCGGCGACCAAGACCTGGCCATGGGAATGGGCGCAGCATTCGCTCCATCTGGCGCTGCAGATCCATGGCGGCGCTGGATACACACGCGATTTCGAGATTGAGCAGCTCTATCGGGACAATCGCCTGAACCCGATCTATGAAGGTACGACCGGCATCCAGGGTATCGATCTGGTCAGCCGCAAATTGCGGAGCGACCGAGGGGCTGCCTTTGCGCGTCTCGCCTCGGACATCCGCGAGACCATTGGTCGGACGAATTCTCGATCGCAGCTTGGGCAGGTCGCGGACGGGGTTCAGCGGCAGTTGCATCTGTTCGAGCGGGCCGTCGCGATGCTGCTTGCCGAAGCTGACGAACGCAAGGCGCAGGCGCATGGCACCACGGTGCTGACGGCATTTGGGCATCTTGTCGTCAGGTGGCTCTGGCTTGATCAGGCGTTGGCGGCCGAGGCGCTCGCCGCTGCTGGCGATGCGCTTTTCGAGCGATCGTTCCTTGATGGCCGCATTGGCGCCTGTCGCTATTTCGCGGAGGTGGAGCTGCCGCAGGTGGCGGTGTGGCTGGGGGCGGTGCTGACCGGCTCGACGCTGGTGCTCGAGGCACCGAGCGACGAATTCTAACGATGGGGAGGGAGCGATGATGCTCACGGGTAAGACGGTTTTCATCACCGGCGGCAGTCGCGGCATCGGACTTGCCATCGCTGAACGCGTGGCACGCGATGGCGCGAACGTCGTGATCGCGGCGAAGACCGCAGATCCGCATCCCAAACTCCCAGGTACGATCTACACTGCCGCCGAAACGATCGAGGCAGCGGGCGGCAAGGCGCTCCCGCTGCTGTTGAATGTGCGCGACATCGACGCGATCGAGGCCGCGGTGGCACAGGCGGCGCAGCATTTCGGCGGAATCGATATCTGTGTGAACAATGCCTCGGCAATCAACTTGGCGACGACCGAAGATATCGAGGTCAAGCGCTTCGACCTGATCCAGCAGATCAACATGCGCGGGACGTTTCTGGTATCGCGGACATGCGTGCCGCATCTTCGCCGGGCCGCCAACCCGCATGTCCTGTCGCTGTCGCCTCCGCTGACGATGCGCGCCGACTGGTTCGCGCAGCATCTGCCCTACACGCTCAGCAAATACGGCATGTCGATGGTGATGTACGGTATGGCCGAGGAATTTCGCGACGCCGGGATCGCGTTCAACGCGCTGTGGCCGCGTACGACGGTGGCGACCGCCGCAGTCGAGTTCGCCCTCGGTGGTGAAGCGCTGATGCGGCGATCGCGCCGGCCGGAGGTCATGGCTGACGCTGCCCACGCGATTTTCCTGCGCGATGCCAAGGCCTATACCGGCAACTTCGTGCTGGATGACGACGTGCTGCGCGAGGAGGGCGTCACCGACTTCGGCAGCTATCGCTACGATCCGCTTTCCGATCTCGAGATCGACATCTTCGTTGCCGCCGATGGTAACGCCATTCCGTGATGCTCGAACCGGGCCGGGCCGCAACGCACAACCCGCGATCCGTGCCGGCCATGCCGTCGAGCGCGCCACGCGCGTGGCCTTGGGCATCGCGAGCGCATCCGAAATTTTCTGAGCAAAGGGTACAACCCATGAACGTCGTCACCGTCGAAATTGCCGCGCCGCATGTAGCGCTGATCACCATCCGCCGCCCAGCGGCGTGTAACGCGGTTGATGGGGCTGTCGCCCGCGCGTTGGATGCCGCGGTCAAGCAGATCGAACTCGACCCGCATATCTGGAGTGCCGTGTTGGCCGGCGAGGGGGCGTCGCCTTTTGCGCCGGGGCCGACCTTAAGGAAGTTGCGGCTGGTCGCATGCAGGATCTGTTCACCCGCGACGGCCAGTTCGCAGGCTCCGTACAGCATCACCGGCGCAAAGTATGGATCGCGGCGGTGGATTGTTACGCGATGGCCGGCGGCTGCGAAATCGCGCTGAGCTGTGACATGATTGTCGCGTGGGAAAATTCGGTCTTCGCGCTGCCCGAAGTGATGCGTGGCCTGATCGCCGCTGCCGGCGGAGTGTACCGTCTTGTCCCGGCCATGCCGCGCGCGATCGCGATGGAATTACTGGCGACCGGAGACCGGCTGAGCGCGCAGCGCGCGGCGGAACATGGTCAACGGCGTGACGCGGTCGGGCAAAGCTGTCGAAGGAGCGATCGAGTTGGCGGTGAAGATCGCGGGGAAAGCACCAATCGCAGTGCGCGAGAGCCTTGGCGTCGCGCGACGCGCCTTCGGCATGGCCGACGAGGCATTGTTCATGCTCGGGCTCAAGGCGCAGGACCGCATCCTGCAAACCGAGGATTTTGCGGAGGGTCCACGAGCCTTCATCGAAAAGCGCGCGCCCAACTGGAAAGGGCGGTGACGTTCGCAGCGTCACAGCTTCCCATGCCGCGTTCGACGGGAGCCGGTGGCTGCGCGGCGGGCAGCGCATTCGGATCGATCCGTCGGCACGCAATCAGGACCAAAAAACAGTGAGGCACCGTACGATGAGCTTTCCGAAGTTTGACACATTGCGGCTGGAACGCGAGGGTGCCGTCGCCGTCCTGTCTTTAAACCGCCCGGACGTCGGCAATGCCATCAATCTGGCGATGGCCCGCGACCTGCTGCTGGCGGCGATCGCATGCGATCAGGATCAGGCGATCGGGGCCGTGCTGCTTCGAGCGGACGGGCCGATGTTCTGCGTCGGGGGTGATGTCATGGCCTTCGCCAATGCAGGCGATTCAGTGGGGACGCTTATTCTCGAAGAGATCGCTTTCCTTCACGCGGCGGTGTCCCGTCTGCTGCGGATGGACAAGCCGCTCGTGGTTGCGGTGCATGCCCCCGCTGCCGGTGCGGGCATGAGCCTGGCAATGATGGGTGACATCGTGATCGCCGGACAGGCAGCTAACTTCACGATGGCATATACGCGGATCGGACTGAGCCCCGACGGGGGCGCGAGCTGGCTGTTGCCGCGTCTGGTCGGTCTAAGGCGCGCGCAGGCATTGATTTTCGAAAACCAGAAGGTCTCGGCGCGCGAGGCAGTCGAAATCGGCCTCGTGACGCAGGTCGTCGATGATGCATCGCTCATGCAAGTGGCCTTGGACGGGGCGACGCGCCTGGCGCATGGTCCGACCGGCGCCTTTGCCGCTACCCGCGACCTTCTGCTGGGCAGCTATGGCGAGAGTGTGGAAGTCCATCTGGAGCACGAGGCGCGACGGATCGCGAACAACATCATGTCGGCCCATGGTCAGGAGGGCGTGGCGGCCTTTGTCGAAAAGCGGCAGCC
The DNA here is from genome assembly GCF_024211275.1 of Sphingomonas tagetis. Taxonomy (GTDB): domain Bacteria; phylum Pseudomonadota; class Alphaproteobacteria; order Sphingomonadales; family Sphingomonadaceae; genus Sphingomonas; species Sphingomonas tagetis. The sequence continues at coordinate 150 of NZ_JAMLDX010000015.1, read as the reverse complement.
TGTCTTCGACTCCGAGACGACCCATCGCTAGGGTCAGGATCTGTAATTTGCATCCGCTTGGCGGTTGTCCCTTGAGGGTCTCAAGGATCTGTCCGCACTCGCCGGCCTGAGGGTCGGTGGTGCTGTATCGGGTCTCACAAGGCCGTACGT